>CP158568.1:2536666-3805000 GCA_040269895.1 Ancalomicrobiaceae bacterium S20
GGCGAGCGCCTTCATCCGGCCGGGCTTCGAACTGTCCTACGGGGTCGCGACCTCGGTCGACCAGATCCTGCCGAAGATCCGCAAGCGGGTCGCGCAGATCCAGGCGCTCGAGGACGCCCGCCCCAAGACCGACGCGGTCCCGCTCGAGCGGCTCTGAGCCGCCCGGACGGGATCCGCATCCGTCACAAGGATCAGGCGGCGAACTGCTTCTCGACCGCCTTGTGGTCCTGTGCCCAGGCCGCGCCGACCGAGGCCGACATCGGATCCGGGAAGATATCCTCGCGACCCTCGACGACGCCGGCGAGGATCGCGCGGGCGACCTCGGCCGGGCTCGTCTTCTGCATTGGGATCTCGGCCGCCATGTCGGTATCGACCGGGCCCGGGAACACCGAATGGAAGGCGATCGCCTTGGCCGCGAGTTCGGCCCGCAGCGCCTGGCCGAACGACCACAGCGCGGCCTTCGAGGCGGCATAGCCCGACAGCGACGGCATGCTCGCCAGCGAGACGATCGAGGCGATGTTGACCACCGCGCCGCCGCCGTTGCCGGCGATCACCGGCGCGAGCGCGCGGGTGGTGCGGATCGGGCCGTAGAAATTCACCGCGAAATTGCGCTCGATCGCCGCGATCGGCATGTCGAGCGGCGAGCCGAAGTCGAGCACGCCGGCATTGTTGATCAGCAGGTTGACGTCAGGCGCGATCGAGGCGAGCCGCGCGACCGCATCGGCATCGGTGACGTCGAGCGTGAGCGGCACGATCCGGCCCGGCGCCGAGGCGGCGAGCGCATCGAGTGCAGTGCGGTCGCGGCCGGCGGCATAGACCTTCGTGGCGCCACCGGCGACCAGCGCTTCGACAAGGGCGCGACCGATGCCGCGGTTGGCGCCGGTGACCAGCGCGACGGATTGGGTGATCTGCATGGCTTCATCCTCCAGTTCGTGGGGTGAGCCTTGGGTATTCGGCTTCCGTCACGCAAAAAATGGCCAGGCTCGTGCTACACTCGTGCACAAATCGCACGAATGAGGACGCAATGGATCTCGACGGCCTGAAGCTCCTGCTCGAAGTGGCGCGGCGCGGCAGTTTCGCGGCGGTGGCGCGTGACCGGGGCACCGAGCCCTCGACCGTGTCGCGGGCGGTCGCCGAGGTCGAGCGCGCGCTCGGCTTCCGGGTGTTCCACCGCACCACGCGACGTCTGTCGCCGACCGAGGCCGGCACGATGTTCCTCGAACGCGCGACCGGCTCGATCGAGACGCTTCGAGGCGGCGGCCGAGGAAGGCCGCGCGGTCACGGCCGAGCCGGCCGGCGAACTGCGCCTGACCGCCTCGGTCGCCTTCGGCGTGAAGTGGCTGCTGCCGCGACTCGCCGCGTTCCGGGCGGCCTATCCGCGCGTGACGCTCGACCTCATCATCACCGACGAGCGTGTCGACATGGTGCGCGACCGGGTCGATCTGGCGATCCGGCTGGCGCCGAGCATCGATGCGGACGTCGTCTGCACGCGGCTGATGCCGATGCGCTACCGGGTCTGCGCCAGCCCCGGATACCTCGCGCGGCATGGATCGCTGGACGGGCCGCAGGCGCTCGCGACGCGCGACTGCGTGCTGTTCTCGCTGCCGGAATTCCGGTCGCGCTGGCTGTTCCGGCGCCACGACGGCGCGGGCGGCATCCTGTCGGTGCCGATCTCGGGCAGCGTGGTGATTTCCAACGCGCTGTCGGTCTACGAGGCGGCGAAGCTCGGGCTCGGCCCCGCATTGCTGGTCGACTGGGTGGCCGCGCCCGATCTCGCCGCCGGGCGGCTCGTCGACCTGTTGCCGGACTACGAAGCCTCTGCCAGCAACTTCGACACCGCCGCCTGGCTGCTCTACCCGAGCCGGAGCTACCTGCCGCAGAAGGTCCGGGTCATGATCGATTTTCTGCGCCAGCCGGCCGCGGCAGCCTGAGCGGCGCCGCGACCTCACGCGGAGCGCCGGCCCTCGTCACCCGAGCTTACGGCAATGGAAGGCCGAGGTCCGGTACGGGAATGCCACCACCTCCTTGCCTGCCAGCGCCGGATGGGTATCGACGATGGCGCGGATCGCGCCGATGATCTCGGCCTGAACCTCAGGAGATGCGGCCGCGATGAAGCTCGTCGAGCGGAGCCGATCGACCACGACCGTCTCGACCGGCCCGACCTGCGGATTGTCGAAACGGGCCTCCTCCAGCGCCGAGAAGCCCTCGGCCGGGAACACCTTGCGCCACGCGCCCGAGGCATAGCGCGGCGCGTCACCCTGATAGCGGTCGATCACCGCGGTCAGCGCCGCGACCCAAGCGACGCTCTCGTCGCGGACGTTCCAGACCAGGCCGAGCACGCCGCCGGGCTTCAGCACGCGGCGGATCTCGGCGAGCGCGGCTTCGGTCGCGAACCAGTGGAACGCCTGCGCGCAGACGACCGCATCGACCGAGGCATCGGCGAGCGGCATCGCCTCGGCTGTGCCCTCCAGCGCCTCGACGCCCGGATGGGCCGCGGCGAGCTTCGCCCGCATGGCGGCGACCGGCTCGATCGCGGTCACGCTGGCACCGGTCTCGACCAGGCGGCCGGTGAACTTGCCGGTGCCGGCGCCGAGATCGACGGCGCGCCGGTCCGGGCCGAGACCGAGCGTGTGCTTCAGCCAGCCATCGAGGGCCGCCGGGTATTCCGGACGCGCCGCGGCATAGGTATCGGCGGCGGCTTGAAAGCCCGCGGCTGCAGCGGCATGGACCATGGTTTCCTCCCTTCTGCGACGCACCCTTCGTCCGGCGGCCTCGCCCCCGGCGGCATGAGGCGACCATGGACCCGCCGTCCTGTCGCGGGCGTGACCGGCCCGTCCCGGTGCCGGGCGCCCTGCCATGCGGCCGGCTCGGGTTGACCGGCGCGCGCCACCACGGCCATGGTGCGCGCTCCGCCGTGCGTTCACGCCGGCCCTGCCCTCCTTGCCGCGTTTTTTCTCCATGCCCGCTCTCATCGCGCTCGCCGCGGCCGCCTTTCTGTCGACCATGGTGCTCCGCATGCCGGAGCCGCTCGTGCCGCAGCTCGCGCATGACTTCGGCGTGCTGCCGTCGGAGGTCGCGTGGCTGACCACCGCCTATGCCGTGCCTTACGCGCTGTTCCAGCTCGTGTTCGGGCCGCTCGGCGACCGGTTCGGCAAGACGCTGGTGGTGCGCTCGGCGCTGATCGCGCTGTCGCTCCTGATCATGGCCTATGCGCTGGCGCCGAGCTTCCCGGTGCTGATCGCGACGCGCTTCGTCTCGGGCGCCTTCGGCGGCGCGATCATCCCGCTCGGCCTCGCCACGATCGGCGACACGATCGCGCTCGAACGGCGGCAGGTCGCGATCTCGCGCTTCATGCTCGCGGTCGTGATGGGCCAGATCGCCGGCAGCTTCGTCACCGGCCTCGTCGCCGAGGTGGTGCCCTGGCACGGGATCGCGATCGGCTACGGCGCGATCGGGCTCGGTGTCGCGGTCGTGCTGTTCCTGGTGCCGAGTTCGACCACGCGCTCCGCCGAGCCGCTGACGATCGGCGGCGCGCTCGCCCGCTATGCGACGATCCTCAAGCGCCCGCAGGCGCAGGTGCTGCTCACGATCGTGTTCGTCGAGGGCATGTTCATCTTCTCCGTCGTGCCCTACGTGGCGCCGTATCTGACCGAGATCCGGAAATTCTCGTCGAGCTCGATCGGCGCGGTGACGGCCTCGTTCGGGCTCGGCGGCGCGGCGTTCAGCCTGACGACGGCGCTTCTGCTGCGCCTGCTCGGCGGCTACGGCATGATCGCGGCCGGCGGCTTCGTCGCGGCTGTCGCGGCGGTGCTGATCCCGCTCGACGTGCCGCTCGTCGCCTACGCCGGCTTCCTGTTCCTGCTCGGCTTCGCCTTCTATCTGATCCACACCAACCTGCAGACCCGCGCGACCGAGATCGCGCCCGAGGCCCGCGGCTCGGCGCTGGCGACCTTCGCCTGCTCGCTGTTCCTCGGCACCGGCCTCGGCCCGGCGCTGATGGGTCAGGTGATCCGCGGTGTCGGCTATGCGGAAGGCTTCTACATCGCGGCCGTGCTGCTCGCGGCATTCGGCGTGGTCGCGGCGCTGTCGATGCGGGCGATCGAGCGGATCCGCTGAGGATCGGTCGATCGTTCAGGCGGCGAGGCGGTCGATCGGCCGCTCCGAGACCAGCCGGCCGAGCCAGACGAAGGCGAGGACGCCGAGGGCGCCGAGCCCGATCAGAACCGCGATCGCGGCGGCCGCGCCGATCCCGTCGGCGATCGCCGCCACCGCGAAAGGCGCCAGCGCGCTGACCACGATGCGCACCGAGGAGATCACCCCGAGCCGGCTCGCGTAGCCGAACGGGCCCCAGACCGCGAGCGGCACCGTGCCGCGCGCGATGCTGACGATGCCCGATCCGGCGCCATAGAGCACCGCGAAGGCGACGAGCGCGATCGGATCGCCGCCGCCGAGGATCAGGATCGCGAGCCCTGCGACCACCATCGCGCTCGACAGCGTGCCGAGCGTGACCGGCGACAGGTTGTTGCCGCCGAGCATGTTGATCAGCCGCGAGGCGACCTGTGCCGGGCCGAAGATCATGCCGACCGACACCGCCGCCTCGCGCGCGATGCCGAGGCTGCCGAGCAGCGGCACCAATTGCGCGAGCAGGCCCGTCAGCGTGAAGCCGCCGAGCGTGAAGCCGACGATGACCAGCATGAGCACCAGCGGGCGCCGCTCGCGGGTCTCCGCCTCCGCATTCGGGCCCGGATCGGGTCGCGGCGCGGTGGCAACGGCCGGCGCCGAGGAGACGATCGGCCCGGTCTCGGCCACCCGCGCGCGACGGCGAGCGCCGACGATGACGAGGTGCAGCGGCGCGGCGACCAGCGCGTTGAGCGCCGCATAGACGAACAAGACCGTGCGCCAATCGAAGGCGCCGGCGAGCTTGGCGGTCAACGGCCAGAACAGCGTCGAGGCGAAGCCGGCAATCAGGGTCAGGTGCGTGATGGCGCGCCGCGCGGTCGGGCCCGCGAGTTCGACCAGCGCAGCGAAAGCGGTCTCGTAGAGCACGAAGCCCGAGGCGATCTGGGTGGCGATCAGCGCCGTGGCGAAGCCGACCGGTCCGCTCGCGGAGGCCAGCGCGGCGAGCGACAGGGCGGCGGCGAACGATCCCGCCACCAGCACGCGGTCGGGCCCGAACCGGTCCGACGCGCGTCCTGACCAGGGCGCAAAGAGGCCGCAGGCGAGCAGCCCGGCCGAGAACGCGCCGTACATCCAGCCGTGCGACAGCCCGAGATCGGCGCCGATCGTGTCAGAGAGCACCCCATAGGCATAGTAGAGCGTGCCGTAGCCGATGATCTGGGTCACGCCGAGCGCAGCGACCACGAGGGCGAGCCTCCGGCCCGAGAGCGTCGTCGCGCGGGCGATGATCATGCCGAGGGACCGACCGCCACGCCGGGTTCGCGCTCGGCAAACCAGCCGTCGAGCAGCAGCGCGGCGAGCGCGCCGGCGATCTGCGCGAGGACGAACATCGGCACATCCGCCGGCGCGATGCCGGCGAAGGTCGGCGTGAAGGCGCGCGCGAGCGTCACGGCCGGGTTGGCGAAGGAGGTCGAGGCGGTGAACCAGTAGGCCGCGGTGATGTAGAGCGCGACAGCGGTCGGGATCGCCGACGAGCGGGCGCGCACGAGCCTGAGGATCGTGAACAGGAGCCCGAAGGTCGCGACGACCTCGGCGATCCACAGCGGAGCGCCGGTGCGGGCCGTGGTCGAGGCCGCCAGCAGCGGCAAGCCGAACATGGCATGGGCCAGCGCCGTTCCGGCAATACCGCCGAGGCCCTGCGCCGCGATGCGGGCGAGCGCCCCACGCGCGTCATGGGTGCCGCGGAGCCAGCCGGCCATGGTCACGACCGGATTGAACTCGGCCCCGGAGATCGGCGCGAACACCGAGATCAGCACATAGAGCCCGGCGCCGGTTGCGAGCGCATTGGCGAGCAGCGCCAGCCCGACGTTTCCGCCGGCCAGCCGCTCGGCCATGATGCCCGAGCCGACCACGACTGCGACCAGCAGCGCCGTGCCGAGCGCCTCGGCGACCAAGACACGGGCGGCGAGCCCGGTATCGTTGCGGCTGATGGCCCCGCTCACAGCGTGATCCTCCGGCTCATGACCGTTGCCGAAGCCGGGCAGAGGTCGGCGAGCTGTCGCGTCGCGGCGATCGCCGGCGGCAGCGCCTCGCGCGCGATCGGCTTGAAGCCGCAGGCGGCGAAGAACGGCGCGGCGTCGCGGGTCGCGAGATAGGCGCGGGTCGCGCCGCGATCGAAGGCGCGGCGCATCAACAGCGCCACCAGATTGCGGCCGATCCGGGTGCCGCGCGCAGGCGGCTCGACCACGATCGAGCGCAGCAGCGCGTCCGCGCCATGGATCTCGAAGCCGCCCCATCCTACCGTCGCGCCGTCGAGGGTTCGATAGCGGAAGAAACTGCGGCCGGGCTCGGCGATGTCTTCGATGTGGAGGCCGGCGGCCTGCAGCGGCGCGGCGATTTCGGCCGCGCCGACCGGCTCGTCCTTCAGGTACGGCGCGTCGTCGTCCTTGGTCAGGCGCTCGCGCGGCGCGTCGATCAGGTCGAGCACGACGTCGGAGGGACGGCACAGCCGGACGCCGGCCGGGGCGACGACGATCGGCCGGTTGATCAGGATCGGGTGCTCGGCGATCGCCGCCAGGATCTCCGCGTCCGTGATGCCAGCTCGGCCGAGATCGAGCGCCTCGAAGGGCGTGCCCTTCTCGCGCAGCAGCGCCTTGAGCGGCAGGCCCATGCGCGCCGCGAAGTCGACCAGTTCGGCGCCGCTCGGCGGCGTCGTCAGATACTCGATCACGCGCGGCTCGGGACCGGCGCGGCGCAGCAGCGCCAGGACGTTCGACGACGTGCCGCAGGCGGGGTTGTGGTAGATCGTGATTGCGGTCACCGGCTCACCTCCGTGGCGAGCCCGGAGGCGCCTTCGAGCCGGCCGATACCGTCGAGGCGGTTGCGAAGCGTCATCCGATCGAGGCTGCCGACCGGAAGCGCGACGAACGCCGAGATTCGATTGCGCAGATACCGGAACGCCTGCACGAACGCCGCCTCCTTCTGGATGTCGGTGCCCTCGACCGCGGCAGGGTCCTCGATGCCCCAATGGGCCGTCATCGGCTGCCCCGGCCAGACCGGGCACGTCTCTCCCGCCGCAGAATCACAGACCGTGAAAACGAAGTCCATGACCGGCGCGCCCGGGCCGGCGAATTCTTCCCAGCTCTTCGAGCGCATGCCCGCGACCGGGAAGTCGTAACTTTCGAGAACCCGAAGCGCGATCGGGTTGACCGTCCCCTTCGGCTGGCTTCCGGCCGAAAAAGCCTGGAAACGCCCTTCGCCGAGCTTGGTGAGCAGACTCTCGGCGAGAATCGAGCGCGCGGAGTTGCCCGTGCAAAGGAAGAGTACGTTGTATCGGTCCGCCATGCTTGTGCCCTCGCTGCTCGTTCTGCTTCCCGGTTTCGGCTCGGCCGGCGCACAGCGCGCGGCGCCTCCGCAGCAATCCTCGTCGAGAAACGCCGTCAGAGCGGCGACCCGAGCACGGTCGGCGCGGTAGACGATCTGTCGGCTGTAGCGTTCGCTGCGCACGAGCGCGGCCCGCGAGAGCACCGCGAGATGGCTCGACATCGTGTTGTGCGGAACGCCGAGCCGGCGCGCGATCTCACCGGCGGGAAGGCCCTCCGGTTCGTAGCGCACCAGCAGCCGGTAGACCTCCAGCCGGGTGGTCTGCGCCAGCGCAGACAGCGCTTCGATGACGTCCTCATTTTCCATATGTCGAGACTAGTGGACATATGGACATTTGTAAACAGGCGACAGGTTCCCGCCGACGCGGTCGCATGCGCCAGAAATAGCGATTTACTCCGCGGCCGCCGCCGTCGTGATGCCGAGCACCGGGGCGCCGGCCTTCAGGAGCTTGTAGACGACCGAGTCCATCAGCGCCTGGAACGAGGCGTCGATGATGTTCTCCGAGACGCCGACCGTGAACCACCTGTTGTCCTGGCCGTCCTTCGATTCGATCAGCACGCGGGTGGTCGCCCCCGTGCCGCCGTTGAGGATACGGACCTTGAAGTCGACCAGTTCGAGGTCGGCGATGAACGGCTGATACTGGCCCAGATCCTTGCGCAACGCGGCGTCGAGCGCGTTGACCGGACCGTTGCCCTCCGCCGCCGAAAGCAGCACGTCGTCGCCGACGGCGAGCTTCACGGTCGCCTCGGAGACGGTCATCAGCTCGCCGCGCGCGTTGTAGCGCCGCTCGACCGTGACGCGGAAGCGCTTGACCTTGAAGAACTCCGGCACCTCGCCGAGCGTGCGGCGGGCGAGCAGTTCGAGCGAGGCGTCGGCCGCTTCATAGGAGAAGCCCTCCGCCTCGCGGCGCTTCACTTCCGCCAGTAGCGTATCGAGCCGCGGATCGTCCTTGCGCACCTCGATGCCGAAGCGGGCGAGCTCGGCGAGCAGGTTCGACTTGCCGGCCTGGTCGGAGACCAGCACGCGGCGGCGGTTGCCGACGCTCTCGGGCGCAATGTGCTCGTAGGTCTTGGGGTCCTTGACCAGCGCCGAGGCATGGATGCCGGCCTTGGTCGCGAAGGCCGAGGTGCCGACATAGGGCGCATGCCGGTTCGGCGCGCGATTGAGCAGCTCGTCGAAGGCATGCGAGAGCTGGGTCAGGTCGCGCAGCGCATCCTCCGAGACGCCGATCTCGAAGCGATCGGCGAATTCCGGCTTCAGCTTCAGCGTCGGGATGATCGACACGAGGTTGGCGTTGCCGCAGCGCTCGCCGATGCCGTTGAGCGTGCCCTGGATCTGGCGTACCCCGGCCCGCACGGCGGCGAGCGAATTGGCGACCGCCTGCTCGGTGTCGTTATGGGCATGGATGCCGAGGAAGTCGCCGGGAACGACCGCCGTCACACGGGCGACGATGGCCTCGATCTCGTGCGGCAGCGTCCCGCCATTGGTGTCGCACAGCACGACCCAGCGCGCGCCGGCCGCCCGCGCGGTCCGCGCGCAGGCGAGCGCGTAGTCCGGATTGGCCTTGAAGCCGTCGAAGAAGTGCTCGCAGTCGACCATCACCTCGCGGCCGCGCGCGACCGCCGCCTCGACCGACAGGCGGATGCCGTCGAGGTTCTCCTCGAGCGTGGTGCCGAGGGCGAAGGTGACGTGATAGTCCCACGACTTGGCGACGAAGCAGATCGCGTCCGCCTCCGCCGCGAGCAGCGTCGCCAGGCCCGGATCGTTCGAGACCGAGACGCCCGGCCGCTTGGTCATGCCAAAGGCGGTGAACTTCGCTCGGCTCGTCCGCTTCTCGGCGAAGAAGGCGGTGTCGGTCGGGTTGGCGCCCGGATAGCCGCCCTCGACGTAGTCGATGCCGAGACGGTCGATCAGGCCGGCGATCGTGACCTTGTCGGAGAGCGTGAAGTCGACACCGCTCGTCTGCGCGCCGTCGCGCAGCGTGGTGTCGAACAGATAGACGCGCTGCTTGTCACTGCTCATCATGCCCTGCCCGGCTCACCGGCCTGTTGCCTTGCGCGACCTTCGTTCAGGCCAGCGCCTTCTTCATTGTCGTGTTGGAGAGCCACTGGCCCTCGACCGGCACCATGCTGCGTTCCTGCGGCACATATCCGCGCGCGCGAAAGAACCCTTCGGCCGTGTCGCTCGCCTTGACCGTGATCGCCGCCGAGCCGCGGCCCTTGGCCAGCCGCTCCAGCGCATCGACGAGTGTCGCGCCGGCGCCGCGGCCGGCGAAGTCCGGATGAACATAGAGCATGTCGAGCGTCTCGTTGCCGACCAGCGAGGCAAAGCCGGCCGGCCGGCCCTTGGCGAGCGCGACCAGCGTCGTCGCCTTGGCCAACCGCTTGGCGAAAGCGGCGGCGTTCTCGACCAGCGAGATCCAGGCGAGGCGCTGGTCCTCGTCGTAATCGTCCTGCGTCAGCCCCTCGATCGATTGCGCGACGAGTTCGCGCAGGGGATCGACATCGGCGGGCAGCAAGGGACGAAGGGGAAAGGCTTCGCGCATCAGTGCGTCCTCTCGTCCGGGGTGGTTTGACCCGGACCGCGATCGGTGTCGTGGTCCGGATGCTGGTAGGAGACGATCGTCGCCTGGAACGCCATCGACTTCGCCTCGTTCTCGGGCGGGCGGCCCGGCAGGTCGGCAAGATCGTGGAACCAGGGCATGCGAGCCTCGACACCGACCTGGATGGTCGGCGGGATCGCGGCCGGATCGTCGAAGGCACCGATGGCGATCTCGATGCCGCCGTCGCGGCGACCATCGACCTCATAGGTGAGCGGCGTGCCGCAATCGGCGCAAAAGCCACGCTCGATCTTGTTCGAGGAGCGGAACCGCTTCGGCGCACCGCGTGTCCAGGTCAGGCCATACGCCGATACCAGCGGCCCGAAGAATGAGCCGAACGCCTTCTGGCACATGCGGCAATGGCAGATCGACGCCCGGCCGAGCGAGGTGCAGGCGAAACGCACGGCGCCGCACTGGCAGCCGCCGGTGATGCGGGTGGTGGTCATCGCGTGTCTCCCTGGCTCGATTGCGGCTGTTGGCGGAGATCGGTCGGGATCGAAGGATCGACCTCGGCGACAATCGCAGGCTTCAGGTCGTAGCGTGCAGCCACGGCCTCCAGCGCCTCGACCGCGTCGACATTGATGCCCCATTCGGCGATCACACGCGCGAAAGCCCGTGTCGTCATGAGCGTGACCGGATAGTCGGCCTCCATGAACAGGCTGGCGACCTTGCGATCCTCGTAGACGACCACAGCCGCGCCGGGATGTGCTGGCATCCAGCCGTCGATGAACTCGCGGACGGCGAGCTCGCCGGCATTGCGCAGAGCCTGCTTCAGGACGAGGTCCTCGTCCGCTGTCCGATGCTTCGCGCGCAAGGTCTCGACACCGATGCCGATGGCCGTGCGCGCCGGCCAGATCGCATCGCCCATGCGCACGATCCAGTCAGCAACATCAGATGCAAACGGCTTCGAGACGTCGCCGCAGACTTCGTCGACGACACGGTCGACCAGCACGATGCGCCGGTTCAGACCGCGCAGCGTATCGAGCAGCCCGGCGGCCGCCAGTCGGATCAATGGCCCGGCGTCCGCGACGACGATCGGCTGGCGGTCCGCCGGGGTCATCATCACCCGACCTCCCAGGTGGTCCGGATCTCGCCGGTCGCGGGATCCTTGCTGTCCTTCAGCACCACGCCCATGGCCGCGAGTTCGTCGCGGATGCGGTCGCTCTCGGCGAAGTCGCGGGCCTTGCGGGCGGCGAGGCGGGCGGCGACGAGCGTGTCGACCTTGGCCGCATCGACGCCGGCGGCTTCCTTCTTGCGCGCCGCCCAGGCGTCTGCGGTCTCCGACAGGAAGCCGAGGAAGCGCAGCGAACCGACCAGGGTCGCGCGCGCATCGTCGCCGCCGGCGCGCTGCGCCTGGTTGCGCAGCGCGTGCAGCTCGGCGATCGCCTTCGGCGTGTTGAGGTCGTCGGACAGCGCCTCGACCACCCGGCTCGACGGCTTGTAGTCCGAGGCATCGGCCGCGAACCAGTACCAGTCGTCGAGCGTCTTGCGGCTCTCCTCCAGCCCCTTGACCGTCCAGTCGATCGGCTGGCGATAGTGCGTGCGCAGCATGTTGAAGCGCAGCACCTCGCCCGGCCAGTCGGCGAGCAACTCGTTGATGGTGACGAAGTTGCCGGTCGACTTCGACATCTTCTCGCCTTCGACCTGCAGGAAGCCGTTGTGCATCCAGACCTGCGCCATGATCTCGCGACCGAAGGCCGAGCAGGACTGCGCGATCTCGTTCTCGTGGTGCGGGAACACGAGGTCGATGCCGCCGCCATGAATGTCGAAGGTCTCGCCGAGGTGCTTCCAGCTCATCGCCGAGCACTCGATATGCCAGCCCGGCCGGCCGCGACCCCAGGGGCTGTCCCAGCCCGGCTCGGCGTCCGACGACGGCTTCCAGAGCACGAAGTCCATCGGATCGCGCTTGTAGGGCGCGACCTCGACGCGGGCGCCGGCGACCATGTCGTCGAGCGTGCGGCGGGCGAGCTTGCCGTAGTCCTTGTCGGCCGGCACGTGGAACAGCACATGGCCCTCGGCCGCATAGGCAAAGCCGCCCGCGATCAGCTTCTCGATGATCGCGATCATCTCGGCAATGTGCTCGGTGGCGCGCGGCGTCACGGTCGGACGCAGGCAGTTCAGCGCCGCGACGTCGGCCTCGAACTGCTTATAGGTCTTGTCCGTCAGGTCGCGGATCGCCTCGACCGGCGCCACACCGGGATAATCGCGGGCGGCGCGCGCGTTGATCTTGTCGTCCACGTCGGTGATGTTGCGCACATAGGTGACGTGATCGGCGCCATAGACCTGCCGCAGCAGGCGATAGAGCACGTCGAACACGATCACCGGCCGGGCATTGCCGATGTGGGCATAGTCATAGACCGTCGGGCCGCAGACGTAGAGGCGCACGTTCTTCGGGTCGAGCGGACGGAAGTCGTCCTTCTCACGAGTGAGCGTGTTGTAGAGCCTCAGAACCACGTGCGTATTCTCCCATGCCTGCTGGCCGGGGCTCGCTCATCTGGTCTCTCGGGAGGGCAGACGGGACCGGGCCAGCGTTTCAGCTAGCCGCAAATGATGATGGCGATCGTCTGGATCGCAAAAGTCATCGTGTCGGTCGTCATGGCTTCGGGTGTGATGGATTTCGAGGGCAGCGTCAAGGGCGAAAGCGGTTAGGGCGACAGCGGGCAGGACGAAGGCCGGCGATGGCCACCTGCGTGGACGCCCGGCCGCGCCGACGCCAGCTTCAAGGACGTCGGCGCCCATTCGATGGACGGCGCCGTCCCGCTCACTTCACGAAGTCCCCGCACTTCTCCGTCGCCGTGTCGCCACCCCAGGGCATGATCGGCACGCTCGACGTTGAGTTCTTGGGGCTGCCTTCGACGAGCTTGTCGGAATAGACCATGTAGACGAGCACGTTGCGCTTGGCGTCGCAGCCGCGGACGATCTGCATCTTCTTGAAGAACAGCGACCGGCGCTGGCGGAACATGTCGCCGCCCTGCTCGACCTTGGCCTTGAACTTGATCGGACCGATCTGCCGGCAGGCGAGCGAAATGTCCGAGACCTCCTCCGCAACGCCGAACATGCCGGCGACGCCGCCCTTCTCCGGCACGGTGAAGTGGCAGGCCACGCCCTCGACCTCCGGGTCGTCGATACCGTAGACCGCGAGCTTGTGATCGGGGGTCAGCAGCTTGAACACGGTCGAGCGCTTGAAGATCAGGTCCGGCTCCTCGGCGCGCGCCGCCGGGCTCGCGGCGGTGAGCATGCCCGCGAGGGCGGCGAACGCGAGAATCGCGTGGCGTTTCGACATCGAGCGGTCTCCCCGGATCGCAACCGCCCCTCACCCGAACACGGGCGCGCGGACGATCCCCGCTCCGATGTAGGCGCCCGAGCGCTGCAGCGCGAGAGGCGACGACCGCGTATAGTCCCGTCCAACGGCGGTCGGCGACGCATCGAATCATGCTTAACGATTTCCGAAGGGCTGGCTGTCACTCTGGTGTCAGCCCGTCCGGGCGGTGCCCACAGACGTCGCGCGGGCCACTGGTCCCTCGAGGTCGCGGCCCTCGCGACGCGCGGCTTGAGGCGCGGGAAGCCGCCCTATATTCCAGACGCGACCAAGACGATTGAGAGTGCGGAACGACGATGCGAGCGAACGCGGCACGATCGGACACGCGAGCGGCGGGGCGAACGCTCCGCTGCACGGTCGTGCGCGCCGGGGCGTTGCTCGTCGCGCTCGCCGCTCCGGCGATGGCGATCGAACCCGAGGCCTGCAACGCGCTGCGCGGCCGGTTGGCTGCGCTCGACAAGGCCGGCACCTCGGAAGCCTCGCAGTGGGGCGAGGCGATCCAGAAGCAGCGCGAGGCGTTCGAACGCGGGCGCGCCCAGTACGAGCGCTATTGCAGTCCGTCGCTGTTCGGCGGCGGCCCCGATCCGCGCTGCCCGGCGATCACGCAGCGCAATGCCGAGATGCAGCGCAATCTCGCCCAGCTGGAAAAGCGCTATCAGCGGATGGGCGCGGCCGGCCCGCGCGCCGAGCGGCTGAACGTACTCGCGTCGCTGAAGGCCTACGGCTGCACCGATCCGCGGCAGGCGCCGGTCGACCAGCGGCAGGCCGCCGACACGCGCGGCACCGTCACGGCGCGCTGGGGCGCCGACAACGGTGCGCCACTGTCGGCGGGAGGCCCGACCACGCGACCGGCGCCGGCCGGACGATATGCGGTGCCCGGCGGGACGTCCGACGGGCGCACCATCGTGCTGCAGGGTCCGAACGGTCCGACGCTCTATCGCGAGGACAACGGCCGGCTGATCCCGCTCGGCCCCGCGGCGGTTGCCAGCGCCGCGCCGCAGGCGAGCCAGCCGACCGGGCTGTTCGGCGCCTTGTTCGGCAGCGCGAACGACGCAACGCCGCCGGGCGTCGCCACGCGCAGCGAAGCCACATTGGCCGAGCCGAGCACCGACATGCCCGAGGGCGAGCTGCCGAGCGAGGGCGGCGCCTATCGCACGCTCTGCGTCCGCACCTGCGACGGCTACTATTTCCCGATCTCCTACGCGACCAGCCGCGCCCGCTTCGCGACCGACGCGCGCGTCTGCCAAGCGATGTGCCCCGGCACCGAAACGCGGCTGTTCGTCCACCGCAATCCGGGCGAGGACAGCGAACAGGCGATCTCGGCCGATGGCGAGGGTATCCCCTACACCCGGCTGCCGAACGCCATGCGCTATCGCCGCGAGGTCGTGTCCGGCTGTGCCTGCGGGCGCGCCGACCCGACGCTGCTGCCGGCGTCGATCGACAGCGACCCGACCGTGAAGCGGCGCTCCGTCGAGGTCGGCGACCTGCGTCCGGAGCTGCCGTTGCCGCGCCCACGGCCGCGCGCGGACGACGATCCGGATACGGAATGGAACCGCGCCAACGGCTTCGTGCCGCGCGCGATCGATCCGACGCCGGTCGAGGCGGCCGCTCCCCCAGGCCCCTACCCCGAGGCGGGCGGCGCGGCTCCTGCGAACGCGTCCGTTGGTGCGGGTTCTGGACCGCGTAAGGTCAGGGTAGTCGGGCCAAAGTATTTCGCCGGCCAATAAGCGGCAGCAGCCGCTTCAATTCCGGACCGTGATCGAGGCCGGTCAAAGCCTGCCGGAGCGGCATGAACAGCGCCCGGCCCTTTCGGCCGGTCGCGGCACCGACGATCTTGGTCCAGGTGCCCCAGGTCGTCTCGTCCCACGGCTCCTCGGGCAATAAGGCCTTGGCAGCGCCCAGGAAGTCGACATCCTCGGCCGCGACGACCGGCTCGATCGGGCCTTCGACCACCCGCCACCACAGCGCCGCGTCGACGACCTTGGCGAGATTGTCGCGCACCGCGAACCAGAATGCCTCGCCGCCGCCGATACCGAGCGCGGCGAGACGATCGGCGACGGTGGCGTGATCGAGCTTGTGCACGAGCCGGGCGTTGAGCGCGTCGAGCTCGTGCGGATCGAATTTGGCGGTCGAGCGCGAGACATGCGCGAGATCGACATGGGCGGCGAGTTCGTCGAGGTTTCGATAGGCATGCACCTCATCGGAGGTGCCGGTCAGCACAGCGATCGAAGCCACCGCCATTGCCTCATAGCCGTCACGACGCAGCGTGCGGAGGGACAGCGCGCCGCTGCGCTTCGAGAACGCCTCGCCCGCCGTGGTCGCCAAGAGGTTCGCATGGGCGAACACCGGCACGGCGCCGCCGAGCGCCTGAATGATCGCGATCTGGACGCCGGTGTTGGTGACGTGATCCTCGCCGCGGATCACATGGGTGATGCCCATCTCGATGTCATCGACGACCGAGGGCAACGTATAGAGGTAGGTGCCGTCCTCGCGGACCAGGATCGGGTCGGAGAGCGAGGTCGTCTCGACGCGCTCCTCGCCGCGGACCAGATCGGTCCAGGACACGGGCGCGCCGTCGAGCTTGAAGCGCCAGTGCGGCTTGCGGCCGGCGGCTTCGAGCGCGGCCCGCTCGGCATCGCTCAGCGCCAGCGCGGCGCGATCGTAGATCGGCGGCAGGCCGCGGGCGCGCTGACGCGCGCGGCGGCGTTCGAGTTCGTCGGCGGTCTCGTAGCAGGGGTAGAGCCGGCCATTGGCCTTGAGCGTCTCGACCGCCGCATCATAGAGCGCCGTCCGTTCCGACTGGCGGTGCAGCTCGTGCGGCGTGATGCCGAGCCAGGCCAGGTCCTCGCCGATCGCGAGCCGATACTCGTCGCGGCAGCGTTCGACATCGGTATCGTCGATGCGCAACACGAATTGGCCGCCATGGCTCAGGGCAAACAGCCAGTTGAGCAGCGCGGGGCGCGCATTGCCGATATGGAGATAGCCGGTCGGCGACGGAGCGAAACGGACTTTGACGGTCATGCCGGGCTTTTAAACGCAGGCCGCGCGGCGGGGAAGCGAAAAGCCGATGTCGCCTCGGCGCCGCAGCCGGTGGCGTCTCGCGGTGCGCGTTGGAATTGCGACGCGGCGATGCTATCTTACCGGAGTGAGGGACGGGCTCTCGCCCGCCCCTCCGTCTTATGATGCGAATTGGACCCGGAAAGTCAGCTGCCAGGCCGTCCGGGTCCTCTTCACCTCGATAAGGATGGCGAACGGTTTCCACCGCATGGCCATTCCCTCCGGTTGATCGGCGAGGCCGTCGCCTCGGTTGGGGTGGCCCATCGCCCCGAATGCGCCCCTGGCGAGCGCAAGCTGCTTTTGCCGATCACGCGAGCGATGCTACCTGCACGCTACGGAGTTGCAACTTTCGGACGAAATTCAAACCCGCGAGATGTCGGTGTCGAACCGCGCATAGCCGTTCGAGCGGTCGCGGCGACTGACCGGCGTCGGCGCCCCCGGCCTCAAAAATCGACCAGATCCCGCCGCGGCGCCTTCTGCCCCGCAGGCGTGTCGAACACGACCGGCGTGCCCGGATCGCGAAAGCCGTTGGTGATCGGGTAGCGGCGATCGCGGCCGAAGTTGCGGCGGGTCAGCTTGACGCCCGGTGCGGCCTGGCGACGCTTGTATTCGGCGATGTAGAGCAGCCGCTCGATCCGGCGCACCGTCGCCTCCTCGTAGCCGGCGGCGACGATCTCGGCGACGCTGCGCTCGTCCTCGACCAGCGCCTCGAGGATCGCGTCGAGCGCATCGTAGGGCGGCAGCGAATCCTGGTCGGTCTGGTTCTCGCGCAGTTCCGCGCTCGGCGCCTTGGTCAGGATGCGATCGGGGATCACCTCGCCGGCGGTCCCGAGCGCGTCCGGCGGCACATGCGCGTTGCGCCAGCGGCAGAGCGCGTAGACCTCGCCCTTGTAGAGATCCTTGATCGGATTGAAGCCGCCATTCATGTCGCCGTAGAGCGTGGCGTAACCGACCGACATCTCCGACTTGTTGCCGGTGGTCAGCACCATCGGGCCGAACTTGTTGGAGATCGCCATCAGGATCGTGCCGCGCGCACGCGACTGAAGGTTTTCTTCCGTGATGTCCGGCGCGCGACCCTCGAAGACCGGCGTGAGCAGCGCGTTGAAGCCTTCGACGGCCGGCGCGATCGGCACCACGTCGTAGCGGATGCCGAGCGCTTCGGCGCAGGCGCGCGCATCCTCCAGGCTCTCCGTCGAGGTGTAGCGGTAGGGCAGCATCACGGCGTGGACGCGCTCGGGACCGAGCGCGTCGACCGCCATCGCCGCGACCAGCGCGGAATCGACGCCGCCCGACAGGCCGAACACCACGCCCGGAAACCGGTTCTTGTTCACATAGTCGCGCAGGCCCAGGACGCAGGCGGCGTAGTCGGCCGCGTCGCCCTCAACGATCGAGGCACGCGGACCCGGCACGATGCGCCAGCCGCCGGACGCGCGTTCCAGCGTCACCGTCGAAAAGTCCTCGCGGAACGACGGCATCTGCAGCGCCAGCGCGCCGTTCGGATCGAGCGCGAAAGAGGCGCCGTCGAAGACCAGTTCGTCCTGACCACCGACACGGTTCAGGTAGATCAGCGGCAGGCCCGTCTCGGTCACGCGCGCGACCGAGACATTGAAGCGCTCGTCCATGACGCCGCGCCGATAGGGCGAGCCGTTCGGCACCAGCAGGAACTCGCCGCCGGTCTCATGGATGCATTCGGTCGGCTCCGGCCCCCAGATGTCCTCGCAGATCGGCACGCCGATCCGGACGCCGCGAAACGCGATCGGACCCGGCAGCGGGCCGGGCGTGAACACGCGCTTTTCGTCGAAGACGCCGTAGTTCGGCAGGTCGACCTTGTAGCGGACGGTCTCGACCTTGCCGCCGTCGAGCAGCGCGACGGCATTATAGAGCTTGTCGCCGTCGCGCCAGGGCGTGCCGATCAGCACGGCCGGCCCCCCATCGGCGGTGTCGGCCGCGAGTTCCGCGACCGCGCGCATGCAGGCGGCCTGGAAGGCCGGCTTCAGCACGAGATCCTCCGGCGGGTAGCCGGCGATGTGCAGCTCGGGCAGGAGCAGCAGGTCCGCGCCGGCCTCGGCCGCACGGGCGCGGGCGGCGCGGGCCGTCTTCAGGTTGGCGGCGACGTCGCCGACGAGCGCGTCGACTTGGGCGAGGGCGATGACGAGACGGTCGGTCATGGCACCGGTTTATCGCGAGTTCGGACCTCGGACAACGTCATGATCCGGCAGCAGATCCGCTCCGGGCTCCGGGCTCAGCCGAACCGGTAGGCGTCGAGCGCCAGCACGCCGTACTGATGCGAGTGATGCACGCGCTCCACCGCGCCGAGGCCGCCGGCGCCGAGCGCGACGAACAGCGGCAGCAGGTGCTCGTCGGTCGGATGGTTGCGCTCGGCCTCCGGGGCACGGGCGCGATAGTCCAGCAAAGCCTCGAGATCGCCGGCCAGGATCCGCTCATGCATCCAGTCGGCAAAGGCCGAAACCCAGACCGGAACGGGGTCGTTCTCAGGCCGCATGCCGCCGGCGCGGAACACCTCGCGCAGATTGTGGGTCAGCGAACCCGAGCCGATTACCAGGATGTCCTCCATCCCGAGCGTCGCCAGCGCCCGACCGACGGCATAGTGATGCGCGGGATCGCGGTTGGGCTGGATGGAGAGCTGCACGACCGGCACATCGGCATCCGGATAGAGGAGCTTCAGCGGCACCCAGGTGCCGTGGTCGTAACCGCGGTTGCGCGCGATCGCCGGGGCGATGCCGGCCGCGTCGAGAAGCCCGGCCACCTTGACCGCGACCAGCGGATCGCCGGGCGCCGGATAGACGATTTCGTAGAGTTCCGGCTCGAAACCACCGAAGTCGTAGATCATGCCCGGCTGCTCATCGACGATCACGGTCGGTCGGCCGGACGGGAAATGCGCCGAGGCGATCACGATCGCACGCGGCTTGCCGAGGGCCGCGCCATAGCCGGCGAGGAAATCGCGGGCTTGGGAATTGCGAATGATCAGGTTCGGCGCGCCATGGGAGACGAACAGGGCTGGCATTGACATCGAACGGCTCCGAAGGCTCCCTCGCGGCGCGGGGCATGGCCGCGCAAGGCATGGCCGCGCCAAGAGACTGCAGGGCCGGAACCCGGTCAATCCCGCAAGACGGCCACGCAGCGTTCACGGCGGCCGAACGATCGCGGGTGGCCGCCTTGCCGAACAGGCCGTTGCAGCAGCGAACCGGCCGTGGTTCCCTCGGCGTCCTTCCAAACTCTCCGACGGAGCTCTCCCGTGCGATCCGACATCTCGGCCCAGGCGATCGCGGTCGGCGTGCTCGCCGCCTTCGTCGGCTTCGCCAGTTCCTTCGCGGTCGTGCTCAAGGGACTGACCGCGATCGGCGCGACGCCGGCCGAGGCGGCGTCGGGATTGATGGCGCTCTCGATCGGCATGGTGATCGGCTGCATCGGCCTGTCGCTCTGGACGCGCATGCCGATCAGCGCCGCGTGGTCGACGCCCGGCGCGGCCCTGCTCGCGGCGACGCCGGCGATCGAGGGCGGATTCGCCGCCGCGGTCGGCGCGTTCCTGGTTGCCGGCGGGCTGATCGTGATCGCGGGGCTGTGGCGGCCGCTCGGCCGCGCCGTGGCGTCGATCCCCGCCTCGCTCGCCAATGCGATGCTGGCCGGGGTCCTGCTCAATCTCTGCCTCGCGCCCGTGAAGGCCGTGCAGCAGAACCCGGCCTTCGGTCTCGCGATCGTCGGTACCTGGCTCGCGGTCGCCCAATGGAAGCGGCTCTGGGCGGTGCCGGCTGCGGCGCTGGTGACACTCGCGCTGATCGTCGCCTCGGCGAAGATCGCCCCCGGCGCCTTCGACCAGATCTGGCCGACCCCGGTGTTGGTCACGCCGCAGTTCACCCTGCCGGCGCTGATCGGCATCGCGCTGCCGCTGTTCATCGTCACGATGGCCTCGCAGAACATCCCCGGCGTCGCCGTGCTGGCGGTGCACGGCTATCGGCCGGATCCAGGGCGGCTGTTCTGGTCGACCGGGCTCCTGACCGTGCTGGTCGCCCCGTTCGGCGGCCATGCGATGAACCTTGCAGCGATCACGGCGGCGCTCTGCGCCAATCCCGATGCGCATCCGGACCCGAAACGCCGCTATTGGGCCACGATCGCGAGCGGCGTGACCTATCTGCCGCTCGCCCTTGCGGCGGGCGCGGCGACCGCCTTCGTCGCCGCGACGCCGCCGATCCTGATCGAGGCCGTCGCCGGCCTCGCCCTGCTCGGCTCGTTCGGATCGGCCCTGCTCGGGGCCGTGACGGAGGTGAAGGACCGCGAGGCGGCCGTCGTGACGTTCCTGGTCACGGCCTCTGGCCTGTCGTTCTTCGGCATCGGCGGCGCGTTCTGGGGTCTCGTCGCAGGCGGTGGCGTGCTGGCGCTGATCCGCTGGCGCGCGGCCCGGAGCACCCCCTGAACCGCACATTCGGATCACGCGGCATGCCGCCGGCCGTGCTCGCCCGAACGCGCCGCGCCCGAACCCGAAACGAAAACGGCGGCCCGGAGGCCGCCGCGATCGATTGTCCGTTGTTCCGAACCGGCCGGGCGGATCACTCCGCCGCGGCGAGAAGCGCGCTCGGACGCGAGGCGCGATCCTTCTTCAGCTCGGTCGCGATCAGGAAAGCGAGCTCCAGCGCCTGACGGGCGTTGAGGCGCGGATCGCAGAGCGTGTCGTACTGGTTGCCGAGGTCGGTCTCCTGGATGGCGACCGCGCCGCCGAGGCACTCGGTGACGTTCTTGCCGGTCATCTCCAGATGCACGCCGCCGGCGTAGCTGCCTTCGGCCCGGTGGATCTCGAAGAAGGTCTGCACCTCCTCGAGGATCCGATTGAACGGCCGGGTCTTGTGGCCGGTCGAGGAGGTGATCGTGTTGCCGTGCATCGGGTCGCACGACCAGATCACCTTGCGGCCCTCGCGCTCGACCGCGCGGATCAGCCCCGGCAGGTGCTTGCCGACCTTGTCGGAGCCGAAGCGCGCGATCAGCGTCAGCCGACCGGCCTTGTCCTCCGGGTTCAGCACGTCGATCAGGCGCAGCAGCGCATCGGGCTCGAGCGACGGGCCGCACTTGAGGCCGATCGGGTTCCGGATGCCGCGGAAGTACTCGACATGGGCATGATCGAGCTGGCGCGTGCGATCACCGATCCAGACCATATGCGCGGAGGTGTCGTACCAGCCGCCCTGCACCGAGTCCTCGCGGGTCAGCGCCTCCTCGTAAGGCAGCAGCAGTGCCTCGTGGCTCGTGTAGAAATGCACGCCCTGGAGCTGCTGGGCGGTCTCCGCGGAAATGCCGCAGGCCGCCATGAACTCGAGCGCCTCGGTGATGCGCTCGGCCACCTCCTTGTAATGCTCCGCGACGGGGCTGTCGGCGAGAGCATCCACCATCCAACGGTGCACGCGTTCGAGCTTGGCGTAGCCGCCGGTCGCGAAGCCGCGCAAGAGGTTCAGGGTCGCCGCCGACTGGCGGTAGACCATGCGCATGCGGTTCGGGTCCGGAATGCGGCTCTCGGGCGTGAACTCGAAGCCGTTGATGATATCGCCGCGGTAGGCCGGCAGTTCGACGTCGCCCCGCTTCTCGACGTTCGACGAGCGCGGCTTGGCGAACTGGCCGGCGATGCGGCCGATCTTCACCACCGGCAGCGCCGCCGAATAGGTCAGCGCCACCGACATCGACAGGAACACCTTGAAGAAGTCGCGAATGTTGTCGGCCGAGTGCTCGGCGAAGCTCTCGGCGCAGTCGCCGCCCTGCAGGAGAAACGCCCGGCGCTCGGCCACGTCGCCGAGCGCGCGCTCGAGCTTGCGGACCTCGTCGGCAATCACCAGCGGCGGCCAGGTGCGCAGATCCTCCTCGACGGCCGCGAGACGCGCGGCGTCCGGATACTCGGGGACCTGCACGATCGGCTTGGCGCGCCAGCTGTCCGGCCGCCAGGATTCGAGGCGTCCCGCTTCGCTCCTCCGGTCGTTCGCGCCCAGCTTCTCGATCATCGCTTCCACTCCAATAGCCCGGCACCAGCGCCGCGCTCAAACGAAGGGGGCGTTATACACGTGCGCGTGGTTCGATGCCACTCCGGAAGGCGACCACCGCCAGCGCGGCCTCACGCCCCTTGGACTACACCCTCAAGACGACACAACCGACAGCACGGGGTGCGACGTAAATTCACAACGTTGCGGGACTAAAATAACAGTCGAATTTACCGAATCCCGTTGAAAACCAACATAATATCAGCAATCCTGCTCAAGCATGACGTGTTGCGCGGAACCGTTACCGACTCGTCGGTTCGAATACTGCTCAATATAGCCATGTAGTGAAGCACCCCTGATGATTAGACATCGCCGGGGGTGCCGCGTCGTTGGGGTCGACGCGTCTAAAAAATGGGTTGAACCATGCTATCATACCGGACGACGTCGGAGGACTCCGGCGGGCAACCTTACGTGAAGAAGGCCGACACGGCCTATCTTTGGCTTCGGGACGAAATTCTTTCCTTCCGGATGGAACCCGGCGCCTTCATCGACAAGACCGAAATCTGCAAGCGGCTCCAGATCTCGAAGCAGCCGGTCACCGCGGCGGTGACCCGGCTCGAACAGGAGGGACTGGTCGAGATCTTCCCGCAGCGCGGATCCTATGTCGCCCGTCTGCGGCTGTCGCAGATGAAGGAGGCCGTCTTCATTCGCTATGCCCTTGAAATGGCTGCCGCCTTCGAGGTCAGCGAGAAGAATGCCGAGGTCATCGTTCAGCAGCTCCGCAGCAATCTCGCAGAACAGCGCGCCGCTCTCGACGCGCTCGACACGGCGCTGTTCCGGGAGCTCGATATCGAGTTCCATCGCGTGATCGGTCACGGTGTCGAAATGGGCACCGTCGCGGCCCAGGTCGAAATCGGCCTCGCCATCGGTCGGCGCTGCCTCGGCGTCATTCCCGACGACATGAGCCTGTTCGAACGTGCCTATCGCGAGCATGCGCGCATCGTCGAGGCGCTCTCGGTCTCGGACGGCGCCTCGGCCGCCCGCGAGCTGAACGCGCATCGGCTGACCATGCAGAAGGCGGTCCAGGCCTTCGCGGACGAACGTCCCGAACTGTTCCTGAACTGAGAAACAAGACCGCGCGGAGAGCCGATCCCCGCGCGGTCTCGCATTGGCAAAGTCGCCGGCGCCAGATCTCTCCCCCGCAGATCTGGCGTCCCGCCCTTGAGCAAGACCGATCCGCCCTGCCGCTCAATCGCAGCCGGGCAGAAGGCCGCGCGCGACAAGATCGGCGCGCAGGCGCTCCGGGTCGACGAACAGATGGCCCGCGATGCCGAGACGGTGCGCTGCCTCGATGTTGTCGGGACGATCGTCGATGAAGAACAGCCGTTCCGGCGCGGCGCCGATCCGATCGATCAGCACCTGGTAGATTTCGGGCTCCGGCTTGGCGAGCTTCTCGTCCCCCGACACGACGATGTCACGGAACCGGCCGAGAAAGCCGAATTTCTCCCGGGCCAGCACGAAGGTCTCCGCAGACCAGTTGGTCAGCGCGTAGAGCGGCACGCCGCGCGCATCGAGCTCCTCGAGCAGCGCGACCGTGCCGTCGATCAGGCCCGGAATCATTTCGTCCCAGCGGTCGCGATAGGCGCGGATCTCGGCCTCGTAGCGCGGATGGCGGCCGATCGCCTCGGCGATGGCCTCGGCCCAGGTGCGGCCACGATCCTGCTGCCAGTTCCAGTCGTGATGGCAGACCTCGGCGAGGAAACGCTCCATCTCCGCCTCGTCGGCGAAGAGCTTGCGGTAGAGAAAGCGCGGATCCCAGCGGATCAGCACGTTACCGAGATCGAAGACCACGATGTCGGGCCGGACCTCGGCAACGGGACGGGTGACGGTGGACGGAGCGGTTGCGGGCGCATGCATCGGCGGACGGATCCCCTCAGATCGTGATCTGCGCCCCGAGATCGACCACGCGGCCCGGCGGGATCTGGTAGTATTCCGCCGGGTCGGCCTGGTTGCGGTAGAGGAAGATGAACAGACCGCGGAACCAGCTCCACAGGCCGCCCTCCTCGCCCTCGACCAGATGGGCGCGACTGACGAAATAGCTCAAGTCCTTCTTGTCGATATGAACGCCGCGCGCGGCGAGCGCCTTCACGGCCGCCGGCACGTCCGGCGTCTCCATGAAGCCGAACTTCACGCGCGCGAAGGCGAGAGCCTGATTGTCGGCGAGCGTGTCGAGCGTCATGCGGCTCGCCTCGTCGACCCAGGGCGTGTCGGCCGTCTCGATATAGAGGAACACGATCTGCTGATGGCAGCACTTGTTGTGCTTCAGATTGTGCAGGAAGGCGCGCGGGGCGAGCGTCGGGTCTTCCATCAGGTAGATCGCGGTGCCGCGCACGTGCTCGACGCGCGGGCTGCGCAGGGCGGAGAGCGCGATCTTGATCGGCACGCCCTCGTGGCGCCGGCGCGCGACCAGCCGCACGCGGCCCATGCGCCAGGACGCCATCACCACGACGAGCAGCAGACCGATCACCAGCGGCAGCCAGGCGCCGTGCACCACCTTGGTCACGCAAGCCAGGAAGAACGACACGTCGAAGGTCATGAAGAACACGACCGTCGGGATCGCCATCCAGACCGTCCATTTCCAGACGCCGCGCGCGACCATGTAGGCGAGCAGCGAGGTGACGACCATGGTGCCGGTGACGGCGAAACCATAGGCCTCGGCGAGCTTCTCGGAGGCCTGGAAGGTCAGGACGACCGTGATCACCGCCACGAACAGGAGCAGGTTGATCGACGGCACATAGACCTGCCCGCGTTCCTCGGCGGAGGTGTGGCGCGTCTCGGTGCGCGGCCAGAAGCCGAGGTGGGCGGCCTGATGGGTGACCGCGAAGGCGCCCGAGATCACCGCCTGACTGGCGATGACGGTCGCGACCATGGCGAGCACGACCAGCGCCGGCTGCAGCTCCGGCGTGATCATGTGGAAGAAGCTGTCGCGCGTACCGACCGCCGGGTCGCGCAGCGCGTGAGCGCCCTGCCCCAGATAGTTCAGGATCAGCGCCGGCGCGACGATGAAGGCGAAGGCACGCCGCACGGCGTCGCGGCCGACATGACCCATGTCGGCGTAGAGCGCCTCGGCGCCGGTCACCGACAGGACCACCACCGCGAGGATCGCGAAGGGCCCCGGCCCTGCCTCGCGCAGATAGGCGAGGCCGTAGCGCGGATCGAGCGCGGCGATCACGTCCGGATAGCGCACGATCTCCTTGACGCCGAGGACGGCGAGCAGGCCGAACCAGACCAGCATGATCGGTCCGAACCAGCCGCCGACCTTGGAAGCGCCGCCGCGTTGCACGGCGAACAGCGTGGTCAGGATCAGGAGCGCCAGCGGCAGCACGGCGCCGTGCAGGCCGGGCGCGGCGACCGAGAGGCCCTCGACCGCCGACAGCACCGAGATCGCCGGCGTGATCACCGCGTCGCCATAGAACAGCGAGGCGCCGACAATGCCGAGCACGGCGACGAGGCCAGCGAGTTTCGGCGCCGACTTGGAGGCCAACGCCATCAGCGCAAAGATGCCGCCTTCGCCCTTGTTGTCGGCGCGCATGATGAAGATCGCGTACCAGACACCCACGACGATCACGAGCGACCACGTCACCAGCGACAGAAAGCCGAGCACGTCGGCGGCGACCGGCCGGACCACCCCGGTCTTGAAAGCGGTGTCGAGCGTGTAGATCGGGCTCGTGCCGATGTCGCCGAACACGATGCCGAGCGCGGCCAGCACGCCGGTGTGCGAACCGGCATGGGTCGGGGCCGGAGCCGGCAGCGGCGGCGCGGGCTGGGCCTTGTCGGCGGAGATCTCGAACGGAAAATCGTCGGTGGTATCGGCCATGTCTGTCGTGCGCTCCGGCGCGGGCGTCCGGGCCGGCCCTCTCGGCCGGCATCTTCCGTTCGGTGGTCTTAAGCGTTGAATGTTCGGGTCGGGTTCGGTCGGTGCGATGTCTCGGCTGCGATGTCTCGGCTGCGGCATCTCGGCTGCGGCGTCGCGCCCCATCCGGTCGCCCGTCCACCACGGGTCAGCCATCCCCCTCGCCGGCCCGAAACTCCGGCGTTCAAAGCCCCTCAGTGGCGCGCAAATTAGCCGCGCGTCACCTGGAGGTCAAATCCGCGCGGCTCCGCATCCGGGGGAACGGATGCACGGGGAAACCGGCTCCGGTTCGGCCGGATCAGACCCGCGCGGCCACGCGCTCGGTCGGCGTCCGCATGGTGACGAGCTCCTCGGCCGCGCTCGGATGCAGGGCCATGGTGGCGTCGAAATCGGCCTTGGTCGCGCCCATTCGCATCGCGATCGCAACGAGCTGGACCATTTCGGCGGCATCCGGACCGACGACATGCACGCCGAGCACGCGGTCGGTCGCAGCATCGACGAGGATCTTCATCAGCATGCGCTCGTCGCGGCCGGCCAGGGTCATTCGCATCGGCCGGAAGCTCGCCCGATAGACGTCGTAGGCGCGGCCGGTCGCCGCGACATCGTCCTCCGAGGCGCCGACGGTGCCGACCTCGGGGGTCGAGAACACCGCGGTCGGGATCAGCTCGTAATCGACCGAGACCGGCTTGCCGCCGAACACCGTGTCGGCGAAGGCATGGCCTTCGCGGATCGCGACCGGGGTCAGGTTGACGCGATCGGTCACGTCACCGACCGCGTAGATCGACGGCACGCTCGTCTGCGAATAGGCATCGACGATCACCGCGCCGCGCGCGTTCAGCGCCACGCCGGCCTTGTCGAGGCCGAGCCCGCCGGTCGCCGGCGAGCGGCCGATCGCCAGCATGACCTGATCGGCGGCGACGGTCTCGCCGCCCGAAAGCAAGACCTTCAGCCCGTCCGCAGTCTTCTCGACGTTGGTGAACTTCTGGCCGAGCACGATGCGGACGCCGGCCTTCTCGATCTCGGCGGAGAGATGGGTTCGGATATCCTTGTCGAAACCGCGCAGGATCTGTTCCTGACGGCGGTAGACGAGCGTGGTGTCGACGCCGAGGCGGGCGAAGACGCAGGCGAACTCGACGGCGATGTAGCCGCCCCCGCCGATGACGATGCGCCGCGGCAGACGCTCCAGGTGGAACACCTCGTTGGAGGTGATCGTGTGCTCGATGCCGGGCAGCGTGCGGTCGATCTCGGGGCGGCCGCCGGTCGCGACCAGGATCCGGCCGGCCGTGACGACCCGGTCCTCACCGATCAGGCGGACCGCGTTCGGGCCCTCGATCTCGGCGCGGGTGCGCAGGATCTCGACCCCGGCGCGGTTCAGGTTGGCCGCATAGGCGGCCTCGAGCCGGGCGATCTCCTTGTCCTTGTTGGCAATGAGCGTCGTCCAGTCGAAATGCTTGCCCTCGACCGTCCAGCCGAAGCCGGCGGCGTCGGCGAAGTCGTCGGCGAAGCGCGAGGCATAGACGAACAGCTTCTTCGGCACGCAGCCGCGGATCACGCAGGTGCCGCCGACGCGGTATTCCTCGGCGATGGCGACCTTGGCGCCGTAGCCGGCCGCGATGCGCGCCGCACGCACGCCGCCCGAACCGGCGCCGATGACGAAGAGATCGTAGTCGAAGCTCATGACGTCCCTCTCGACGCAAACGCGCGCTCCGACGGTGCCGGAGCGCGCCCTGTCTCACCCATGCCGCTCTCGCGCCGCCGGGACCTGCGCGGCCCGGTCTTCAGCTTCAGAGCTTGTAGCCGCGCTTGGTCATCTCTTCGCGGACGCGGTTGAGCATGTCCTGCGAGATGGCGTTCTGCCAGACGCCGACCGCGGCGGTCGTGAAGCGCACGATGCCGGGGGTCTCCTTGTTGAGCTTCTGGCCGACCGGCGAATTGTAGAACTTGGCGATGTCGTCGAGCTCGGCCTTCGAGAAGCGCACGGCCCAGATCTCCTGGACCTGACGGTCGAGCTCGGGACGGCGCGCGGCGAGCTCGAGGGCGATCTTGTTGACCACTTCCTCGATCTGGTTCGACAGGCTCGGATTGGTGCGGACGAGGTTCTGCTTGGTGCGCAGCGCCACGTCGATCAGCACGTTGTCGAAGCCCTCGTTGACCTTCGCCGCGGCGATCGCCGCCTGGGCAGCCGCCAGATGCTCCTTGGTGAACTCCGGCGTCGGCGCATTGGCGCCGGTGGCGGGAGCCTGAGCGGGCTGGGTCTGCGCCGGTTTGGTCTGGGCCATCGCGGACTGGGCCATCACGCCGGTCGAAACCGCGGCGAGCAGGCTCGCGGCGGCGAGGCGGGTGGCGAGCGAACGGATCATCGGAAGTCTCCCGTATGAACGGTCAGGGATGGAGGGTTTCGATCTGGTCCAGGCCGGCGACCACGGCGGCGGTCGCGAGACCGATGAACAGGCCGTGTTCGACCACACCCGGAATGGTGGCGAGTGCTTCGGCCAGTGCCTTTGGATCCGGAATCCGGCGAAATGATGCATCGAGAATATAGTGGCCGCCGTCGGTCAGATAAGGGGCGCCGTCGCGGCCCTGCCGCAGCGCCAGCGGACCGGCGAGGCCGAGGTCGGCGGCGATGCGCTCGATCTTGAGCCGGGTCGAGCCGAGGCCGAAGGGAACCACCTCGATCGGCAGCGGGAAGGCGCCGACGGTCTCGACCACCTTCGACTTGTCGGCGATCACGATCATGCGCGCGGAGGCCGCCGCGACGATCTTCTCGCGCAGCAGCGCACCACCGCCGCCCTTGACCAGCACGAGGCCGGGGCCGATCTCGTCGGCGCCGTCGATGGTCAGGTCGAGCTCGGGTAGCGTGTCGAGCGTTTCCAGGCGAATGCCGAGCGAGCCGGCGAGCGCGGCGGTCCGCTCGGAGGTGGGGACGCCGACGACATCGAGGCCGGCGGCCACGCGGGCGCCGAGCAGCTTCACGAACTCATCGGCGGTCGACCCGGTGCCGAGACCGAGCTTCATGCCGGGCTCGACATGGGCGAGCGCGGCTTCCGCGGAACGACGCTTCATCTCGACGCTCATGTCGGCGACGAACTCCTGTCCATGCAGATCGCGCTCGCGATCCGAAACACCCGGACGGCGGCGTCGCGAAGCCGCGCCGCGCTCGTCCGAAACGGCCGGCTTTCCATACATGATGGCATCGGGGCCGCGCCAGTCCCCATCGGCGCCACGACCACGGCGGAAACCTCGGTCCGGGGCGCGTGCAAATGCCCAATCCGCGCGTGCAAATCCTTGAACGGCGGGGGCCTGGGCCGAGATCAGTAAAATTCTGGATGATCTTTCTGGAATTCCAGAAATATATAAGCCGCTGAAAACGCATTCCGATCGGTGATTATCCAATCATTAAATAATTTAAAGAACCCTTCACGAGGCGCCATTGGTCATGCGGTCAACTCGATGCTCGGTCTGTTCAAGAAATCACCCTCGCCTGCCCTGGGCGAAGATGCCGGCGCGGCATTGGCGACCGGCTCGGACGTCGCGAAATCCGATGTGGAAGCGGACACCGGCGGCGCCGACAATCTCGCCCGCCTCGTCGACCTGATCGAAAACGACCTGAAACGCACCTCGAACCGCCTCGAAGCGATCGGGCACGGCGTGCACGAGCGCGTCGCGGAGAACATTGCGCTGATCTCCACCATCCAGCGCGACACCGCGACGCTGGTCGACGAGACCCGTGCCGCGCTCGACAACACCACGCGGCTCAGTGCCCGATTCGGTGATCTTTCGCGCGCGAGCGAGGCGATCGGCGAGCGCGCCGAGGCGTCGGGTGCGTTGGTCGACAGTGCCGACCAGATGGCCGAGCGCGCCACCCGCTCGATGGAGGATCTCGCCCGCGCCGTCGATCAGATCGAGCGCGTGATCTCGATGATCTCGGACGTGGCCGGGCAGACCAATCTGCTCGCGCTCAACGCCACGATCGAGGCGGCACGCGCCGGCGAAGCCGGCCGCGGCTTCGCGGTCGTGGCCGCCGAGGTCAAGTCCTTGTCGGTAGAGACCCGCAAGGCGACCGAAGAAATCGCCGCGACGCTGCGCGACCTGCGCGCCACCGCACGCGCCAACTCGGACGCCGTCGGCGAGATCGTCGATGTCGTCGCGCGGATCCGACCGGTGTTCCAGGAAGTATCCGACGCGGTCGGCGGCCAGATCGCCGCAACGCGCGAACTCGCCTCGGGCGCCAGCGAGACCTCGCGATTCGCCGAGGAGGTCGCCGCGCGCGCCGGCGCGATCTCGCAGGCGACCGTGTCGGCCTCGTCGATCGCGGGCGCGGTCGAGACCGCCGCCGACACGATGAACGGCAGCATCGCCGAGATCTCGCGTCTGCTGGTCACCGTCCTGCGCCAGGCGCCGCAGGCCGACCGCCGCCGGCACGACCGGTGGCCGGTCGAAATGCCGGGCACGCTCACCGTCGCCGGCACGAGCGTGCCGGTCCGCACCGTCGACCTGTCGCTCGGCGGCGTGCTGGTCAAGGCCGACCGCGACCCGGGCCTCTCGATCGGTGCGGCCGGACGCGTCGACCTCTCCGGCATGGGCGGCATCGACGTCCGCCTCGTCGCCAAGAGCCCGCTCGGCCTGCATCTCGCCTTCCGCGACGGGCAAACCGAGGCCGTCGCCCGGGTCGCCGAGCGGATCGCCCGGACCGAGGCCGACTATCGGCCGCTGATCGAACGCGCCCAGCGCGGCGCCGCCCAGGTCCGGGAGGCGATCGAGGCCGCGCTCGCGAGCGGCCGCCTCTCGGCCGAAGCCCTGTTCGACTGCACCTACACGCCGATCGAGGGCACCGATCCGCTGCAGTACGAGACCCGCAGCCTCGCCGCGCTCGAGCGTCTGCTGCCGCCGATCCAGGAGCCGCTGGTCGCGGAGGATCCGCGCATGGCTTTCGCCGCGGCGGTCGACATCAACGCCTATCTGCCGGTGCACAATCGCATCTACTCGCAGCCGCAGCGCCCCGGCGAGACGGCGTGGAACGCTGCCAACGCGCGCAACAAGCGGATCTTTGACGACCGCACCGGCCTGATCGCGGCGCGCAACACCCGGCCCTTCGTCGTGCAGAGCTATCCGCGCGATCTCGGCGGCGGCAATATCGTCATGGTCCGCGAGATCGACGTGCCGCTGACATTCGGCGGCCGGCACTGGGGCGGCTTCCGCACCGCGTACCGGCTCTGAGCGCGGCGCGGTTGCGAGGATGACATCGGACGGCTAGAGCAGGCGCGACCGGCTTTCTCCCGGCCGGACTTGGCCTGTTTCGCCCTGGAGCCCGCCGATATGGAGCCCGCCCGATGCCGCATGACGCCGTCCGCCCCCTGCTCGTCTTCGATCTCGACGGGACGCTGGTCGATTCCGCGCTCGACTTGATGGGCACGCTCAATGCGCTGCTGGTGCGCGAAGGGCTCTTGCCGGTGCCGGTCGAAGCGGTCGGGCGGATGGTCGGGCTCGGGGCGCGGGTACTGATCGAGCGGGGCCTGCGCGCCAACGGCGTCGAGCCGGAGCCGGCGCGCGTCGATCGGCTGTTCGCCGACTTCCTGGTCCACTACGGCGACAATATCGCCGTCTCGACCCGGCCCTATCCGGGCGTCGAGGCGGCGCTCGACCGCTTCGCGGCGGCCGGCTGGCGCTTCGCGATCTGCACCAACAAGCCCGAGGCGCTGTCGTTCAAGCTGCTCGACGCGCTCGGGCTGACCAGCCGCTTCGACGCGGTCTGCGGCGGTGACACCTTCCCGGTCCGCAAGCCCGATGCCGCGCATCTGACCGGCACGATCGCGCGGGTCCGCGGCGAGACCGCCGGCACGGCGCGCGCGATCATGGTCGGCGACTCCCATGCCGACGTCGCGGCGGCGCGCAACGCCGCCGTGCCGGTGGTCGGCGTCAGCTTCGGCTATACCGACAAGCCGATGGCCGAACTCGGCCCGGACGTCGTCATCGACCATTTCGACGCGCTGTGGGACGCGGTCGCCGGGCTCGAGAAGCGCGAGATCGGGCGGGCGTGACGCCCACCCTCCTCTCGGGACGTCTCACTTCACGACGAACTTGCCGACCATGCCCTTGTCCTTCAGCCCGTCGACCCACCACTCGTAGGTGCCGGTCTTCACGGGCGTGAAGTTGACTTCGATCGTGCCCTGATCGTCGAACTCGAGCCAGGCGGGCGGACCGGCCATGTGGATCTCGAGCTTGTTCACGACGATCTGGTCGACCCAGACCGAGCGGAAGAAGCCCGGCGCCATGAACTTGTATTCCTTCTCGCCCTTGGCGGTGATGTTCAGCCGGTAGCCCTTGCCGGTCTCCAACTCGATCGTCTGGCCCGAGACGGCATAATCGTTCTGCTTGCCGTCGCCGAGTTCGATCGCCGGGAGCGCGGTGCGCCCCTTCATCAGATCGCCGGCGGCATGCGCGGGCGCGGCGCCGACCATCGGCAGCGCGAGCGCCATGAGGGCGAGCGCGGCACAGCGGGTCGCGAGGGCGTGGGACAGTCGCATCGGCGTTCCTCCTGACGGTTCGATCGAACCGTCGCCTTGTTGGCCTATTGCCAGATGACCAGAACCTGACAGACGGGCCACAGAGTGCCGGAGGCACGGCCCGCGTCAAGGCCGCGGGCCGGGATTTCTTCTCATAAGATATTGATAAAAATGGGCAATGTCAGTCAGACCGCCAAGCCACGCGCCCGGGCGATCTCGGCCTTCATCCGGCCGATCACCGCGGCATAATCCGCCTCGCCATAAATGGCGCTGCCCGCCACGAAGGTGTCGACGCCGGCTGCCGCAATGGCGCCGATGTTGTCGACCTTGACGCCGCCATCGATCTCGAGCCGGATCGGCCGGCCACTGTCGTCGATCAGGCGGCGCACGGCCTTCGCCTTGTCGAGCACCGACGGGATGAAGGCCTGGCCGCCGAAGCCCGGATTGACCGACATGAGCAGGATCATGTCGAGCCGGTCCATGACCCAGTCGAGGACGCCGAGCGGCGTGCCAGGATTGAGCACGAGACCGGCCTTGCAGCCCTTCTTGGCGATCAGGTCGAGCGAGCGGTCGACGTGCTCGGAGGCTTCGGGATGGAAGGTGATCAGGTCCGCCCCGGCATCGGCGAAGGCCTCGATCATGGCATCGACCGGCTTCACCATCAGATGCACGTCGATCGGCGCCTTGGTGACGGGCCGGATCGCCTTCAGGACCAGCGGCCCGATGGTGAGGTTCGGGACGTAGTGGTTGTCCATCACGTCGAAGTGGATCCACTCCGCGCCGGCCTCGATCACGGCCTCCACCTCGGCGCCCAGACGCGCGAAATCGGCCGACAGGATCGAGGGGGCGATAACGGGATCGAACATGGACAGTGTCACTCGGGCAGCGGGCCGGCTGCGGGATCCGCGGGCTCGGCCGGTTGGTGGGCCCGCCAGAGGGCGAGCAGGTCGGTGACGGCGACGCCGTCGATGGTCATGCCGTCATAGCGGCCGCCGGAGAAGGCCGTGCCGGCCAGGTTCACGTCCGAGACACGCCAGCCGGACATGTTGGCGTTCGAAATCCGCCAACCGGCGCAGTTCACGTCGTCGAGCGTCGTGCCGGCCAGATTCACGTTGTGGAACGTGCAGCCGGAGATGTTGACGTCGTCGAACTGCGAGCCGGACAGGTCCGACTTGGTGACGGCGAGCACTTCCTTGGTGCGATCCAGCTTCAGCATGCGTCCGCTCCCGATCTGCTCTCCCGGCAAGGATCGGCCGCACCGTGTCACGGCGGTCGGTCCCGGACAAGCCGTCCGGACCGGCCGCCGCGAGTGGATCAGTTCACGATCTGCTTCAGCGAGCCGTCGCTGTAGCGCTTGGCCATCTCGCCGAGGTCGAGTGACTTGATCTTGCCGGCCTGGCCGGCGGTGCCGAACGCCTCGAAGCGCGCGACGCAGACCTTGGTCATCGCCTTGATGCCCTCGGAGAGATACTTGCGCGGATCGAACTCGGCCGGGTTGGTCGCCATGACGCGGCGGATCGCGGCGGTCATGGCGAGGCGCAGATCGGTGTCGATGTTGACCTTGCGCACGCCGTGCTTGATGCCCTCCTGGATCTCCTCGACCGGCACGCCGTAGGTCTCCTTGAGATCGCCGCCATACTCGCGGATCTCGGCGAGCAGCTCCTGCGGCACCGACGACGAGCCGTGCATCACCAGATGGGTGTTCGGGATGCGGGCGTGGATCTCCTTGATGCGGGAGATCGCCAGGATGTCGCCGGAGGGCTTCTTGGTGAACTTGTAGGCGCCGTGCGAGGTGCCGATCGCGATCGCGAGCGCGTCCACCTGGGTCGCCTTGACGAAGTCGGCGGCCTGCTGCGGGTCGGTCAGCAGCTGCTCGCGGGTCATGGTGCCCTCGGCGCCGTGGCCGTCCTCCTTGTCGCCCTTCATGGTCTCGAGGCTGCCGAGCACGCCGAGCTCACCCTCGACCGAGACGCCGGCCGCATGGGCCTTCTCGACCACGGTGCGGGTCACGTCGACATTGTACTCGTAGCTCGCGACCGACTTGCCGTCGGCCTCGAGCGAGCCGTCCATCATCACCGAGGTGAAGCCGTTGTCGATCGCCGAGAAGCAGACCGGCGGGGCGGCGCCGTGGTCGAGGTGCATGACGATCGGGATGTCCGGATAGGTCTCGATCGCACCCTGGATCATGTGCCGCAGGAAGTGGTCGCCGGCGTACTTCCGGGCGCCGGCCGAGGCCTGCAGGATGACCGGCGACTTGGTCTGGTTCGCGGCCTCCATGATGGCCCGCACCTGCTCCAGATTGTTCACGTTGAAGGCCGGCAGGCCGTAGCCGTTCTCGGCGGCGTGATCGAGCAACTGGCGCATGGATACGAGCGGCATCAGGCAGTCTCCTGTCGTCGGTTTCAAAAGGGAGTAGTCGGAACGTGTGACAAGGCTCTAACGCTTCATCCCACCCGAAAACAAGACCGAGCGTGTGCCCTGCGGCAGATTTTCCGTGGCGAATTCGTGTTTAGCGTCAATGGAGTGGAAGATGTTGCAGGCGCGAAAGAGATGGCGCCACCCGGATTATGTCGCAAACTGCGAAAGGCGTACGATCTCGATCGTCTTAGGGGTCCGCATCGTGCGATCGTTCGAAAGCAGCAGATCGCACCCCGCCTCGACCGCGGTCGCGACGTGGACGGCGTCAGGCGTCTTCAAGCCGAACTCGGCCCTGTAAAGGCTACCGCGCACATAGGTTTCGCGAGTCGTAGGGCACAGCCGAAAAGCGCCGCTCTCCTCGACAAACTGCCGATAGAGCAAGACAAGGTCCGAGCGTCCCTCCCTGAATAGCGGGACCAGCAACTCGCAAAGCGTGAGCTCGCTCGTTACAATCTCAGTTTCGCCCGCCACGATGGCATCTCTTATGTCAAACAACGCTGTTCGATAAGCAGAGAAACCTTCCAGAAGATAGATGAACACCACCGTATCGAAATAGACGCGAGCGCCGCGAAGACGGGATCTCAATCCCATTGCCTGCGCTCGGTCTCGATATAATCGTCAACGTCCTGTGACGTTCTGAATACGCCCCGACCAGCCCCGATGTACGTCGTGATATCGGGACTGACCGAGTATGCCGGTGGAGCAGCCTCTTCCAAGCCGGCGGGGGCAGCCTCGCGTGCCGCCTCCCGCGGCAGCCCGATCTCGAAGGGAATCCGTTCGTCCACGGCGATGCGGGTCAGCAACATGCGGATCGCGTCGGAGACGGTCAGCCCCATCCCGCCGAGAACCGCCGCAGCCTGCTCCTTGATCTCCGGGTCGACCCGAACCTGCACCAGAGCATTGTGCGCCATGGCGGATCACTCCTCTTCTGCGCGCAATGTAATGCATCTGCATGACAGAAGGAAGAGTCCTCCTGAAACGCGAACGCCGCGGAGAGTGTCCGCGGCGTTCCAACCCGTGTTGCTCTCGAGCCGAAGCCCGCCTCACACCAGCGCCTTCACCGCCTCGACGACCTTGTCGACCGTCAGGCCGAAGTGCAGGTAGAGCGCCTTTTCCGGCGCCGATTCACCGAAGCTGTCGATGCCGATCACCTTGCCGGTGCGGCCGACGTACTTGTACCAGCCGCCGGTCGCGCCGGCCTCGATCGCCACGGTCGGCAGCGACGCCGGCAGGACCGCGTCCTGCCAGGCGGCGTCCTGGCGGTCGAAGACGTTGGTCGACGGCATCGACACGACGCGGGTCGGCACGCCGGCAGCAGTCAACGCGGCGGCCGCCTCGACCGCGATCTTCACTTCCGAGCCGGTCGCGACCACGGCCGCCTTCGGCGCCTCGGCCGGCTCGACCAGCACGTAGCCGCCGCGGGCGATCTCGCCGAGCTTCGCCGCATCGCGAGCCTGCGTCGGCAGGCCCTGGCGCGACAGGGCCAGCGCCGAGGGGCCGTCCTTGCGCGACACCGCCGAGGTCCAGGCGACCAGCGTCTCGGTCGCGTCGCAGGGGCGCCAGTAGTCGAGGTTCGGGATCAGGCGCAGCGCCCAATGATGCTCGATCGGCTGATGGGTCGGGCCGTCCTCGCCGAGGCCGATGCTGTCGTGCGTGTAGACGTTGACGACGCGCTGCTTCATCAGCGCCGACATGCGCACCGCGTTGCGGGCGTAGTCGGAGAAGACCAGGAAGGTCGCGACGAAGGGCAGGAAACCGCCGTGCAGCGCGATGCCGTTGGCGATCGCGGTCATGCCGAACTCGCGCACGCCGTAGAGCACGGTGTTGCCGGCCGGATCGCGCGAGATCGGCAGCGTGCCCTTGAAGTTGGTCAGGTTGGAATGCGTCAGGTCGGCCGAGCCGCCGAGGAATTCCGGCAGGAGCGGCGCCAGGATGTTGAGCGCGTTCTGGCTGGCCTTGCGGGTCGCGATCGCCTCGCCCTTCTCCTGCACCTCCGCGAGCGCGGCGGCGAGCGTCGCGTCGAAGTCGGCCGGCAGGTCGCCGGCCATGCGACGGGTGAACTCGGCCGCGAGCTCCGGGTACTCGGCCGCGTAGGCCGCGAAGGTCTTCTCCCATGCGGCTTGCGCGGCGCCGCCACGGGCCTTCTGGTCCCAGGCGGCGTAGACGTCGGCCGGAACCTCGAAGGGCGCGTGGGTCCAGTTCAGGATTTCGCGCGTCTTGGCGATCTCGTCGGCGCCCAGCGGCGCGCCGTGGGCGTCCTGGTGACCGGCCTTGGTCGGCGCGCCCTTGCCGATCACGGTGCGGGCGCAGATCAGCGACGGCTTGTCGGTGACGGCGGCGGCCTCGGCCATCGCCTTGTCGAGCGCCTCGATGTCATGGCCGTCGACGCCGCGCACCACGTGCCAGCCGTAGGCCTCGAAGCGGGCCGGCGTGTCGTCGGCGAACCACTCGCCGACCTTGCCGTCGATCGAGATGCCGTTGTCGTCGTAGATCACGTTGAGCTTGCCGAGGCCGAGCGTGCCGGCGAGCGAGGCGACCTCGTGGGAGATGCCCTCCATCAGGCAGCCGTCGCCGACATAGACCCAGGTCTTGTGGTCGACGATCGTGTGACCCGGACGATTGAACTGCGCAGCGAGCGTGCGCTCGGCAATGGCGAAGCCGACGGCATTGGCGATGCCCTGGCCGAGCGGACCGGTGGTGGTCTCGACACCCGGCGTATAGCCGACCTCCGGGTGGCCCGGGGTCTTCGAATGGAGCTGCCGGAAGCGCTTCAGTTCCTCGATCGGCAGGTCGTAGCCGGTCAGATGCAGGAGCGCATAGACCAGCATCGAGCCGTGGCCGTTCGACATGACGAAGCGGTCGCGGTCCGGCCAGCGCGGGTCGGCCGGGTTGTGCTTCAGATACTGGCGCCACAGCACCGCGGAAATCTCGGCCATGCCCATCGGCGCGCCGGGATGGCCCGACTTCGCCTGTTCGACGGCATCCATGGCGAGCGCGCGGATCGCGGCCGTGACCGGCCAGGTCAGGTCGTTCGAGAGGGGCTTGGTCATCGTCCTATCGTCTCCGGTCGGCCCGTCCGCGCACGGGTCCTCGATTTTTCGCGGCATTCTCCGACCACGGCAGGCCAAGGATGTCCAGCGAAAATTCCGCTCGGCCGGTCGGCCCGCGCGGCATGCCCGCACCCGGACCGGGCGGCGACAGGCCTCGCCCGAGAAGGCGACCAAGGGCGCGCAAACGCAAGAAGGCCGGCGGAAGCCGCCGGCCTTCTCTCATCTCGAGGATCGGATCGTCGGAGCCGATCGGAGGATCAGTTCACGACCACGACACGGGCGCCGACCTGAACGCGCTCGTAGAGATCGGCGACGTCCTCGTTGGTCATGCGGAAACAGCCCGACGACACGGCCTGACCGATGGTCCAGGGCTCGTTGGAGCCGTGGATGCGGTAATAGGTCGAGCCGATGTACATGGCGCGGGCGCCGAGCGGATTGTCCGGGCCGCCCGGCATGTAGGCCGGCAGGCCCGGCTGGCGGACGCGCATCTGCGGCGGCGGGGTCCAGCCCGGCCACTCGGCCTTGCGGGTCACCGAGTGGGCGCCCTGCCAGGTGAAGCCCGGGCGGCCGACGCCGATGCCGTAGCGCAGCGCGGTGCCGTCGCCGAGCACCAGATAGAGGCGACGCTCGGCGGTGTTGATGACGATCGTGCCCTTCGAGTACTTGCCCTTGAACTCGACCACTTCCTTCGGGATGGGCGTGTAGTTGCGGCCGGGAACCGTCCCGCCCGACGAGGGCGGCGTCACGCCCGGCCCCTCGACGGCGTTACCCATGGCGTCGTAACGAACCATAACCGCCGGATTGTAGAACGCCTGCGCCGTGGTCGACGCAACGATCACACCCGACACCAGCGCAGCCGCCGCCAGCATCGACCTCTTCATACCCGCGCCCTTTCCAGATATCGCTTCGAATCAGATCAGCCGGTCTCAAGCCCGGCACCCGCGCCATATTGTTGGCCGGGTTCAGAGGAGGCAAGCGCGACCTGCCGTTCCTTTGCCCAACATCGGTCGTCTTTGTTTCCCTGTTGTGACTTCGCAACGCCACCCCGCGTGGCGCTTCACCCGCGAAAGCTGTGGCCAGACAATTGCCGCGATGAACAAATGTTCATACCTTCCCTATCGGCAGCAATAACAAATCCGGCAGCGACCCATAACGTTTTAAATTCGGATACGTCGCCATTTCAGTAGAATTCGGCAATCTCGACCGGGCTTAATGAATGCCTTACCGACCGCGGATACGATGCTGGACGTCTGCAGACCGAGCGCTGTAGAGGGAAACATTCCCGCAGGGAGCCGAGGAAAGCGGATGTTGGACAAGCTGGAGGCGATCGCGCGACAGCACTCTCCCGAGAAGCGGGGCGAGTTGCTGCTGGCGATTACCGACGTCGTGATCCGGCATGGGCTCGGCAGCCCCGAGCTCGAGAGCGCCTATGCCGATATCGTCCGCACGCTCCTGAAGGTCGCGAGCGACGACGACAAGAGCAACTTCGCGCGCCGCGTGGCGCCTCACAACGTGCTGCCGCACGATCTGGCCATGTCGCTCGCGCAGGACGAACTCGAGGTCGCACGCGACATCCTGCGGCTGTCGCCGAAGCTCGGCGAGAACGAGCTCGTCGCCATCGTCAAGAACAATCCCGACGACTATCGCCTCGCCGTCGCGCAGCGCGAGACCTTGACCGCGAGCGTGACCAGCCTGCTGGTCGAGCTCGGCGGATTGCCCGTCAAACGCGCGGTCGGCCGCAACCACGGCGCCAAGATCACCGCGGCGATGATGGCCAAGCTGGTCGCGCTCGCCGACAGCGACGAGGCGCTGTGTCAGGCGCTGGCCCAACGCATGGACGTGCCGCCGGACCTCGCCGAGAAGCTGGTGCAGTCGGTGGCGCGGCTGGTCAAGGCGCGCATGGTGGCCGGCCTTCGACCCAAGGTGGAGCCTGTCGAGGCGGCCCCCGCCCCGGAGGTTCGCAGCCTGTCGATCAAGGAGCTCCAGGCCGCCGTTGCATCGGGCAAGATGACAGTCGATCAGGCGATCACCACCATGGCCGAGGAGGACCGCACCAACGATCTCGCCGCCTTCATCGCCCAGCACGCCGGGCTCGACGACATGCAGGTGATGCGCGTCCTGGTGCGCGCCGACGCGGCCGGCATCGTGATGGTGATCCGCGGTCTCGGGCTCTCGGCCGAGACCTGGGCCAAGGTCGTGGCGCTGCGCGCGCGCCGGCTCAAGCTGTCGCAGACGCAGATCCGCTTCGAGCGCGAGGACTTCGTCAAGCTCGAGGAAGAGAAGGCGAAGACCACCCTCGACGAGTTCCGGCATCGCAAGGTCGCCGGCATGCGCTGAGGCGCGTCGCACCGGTTCCCCCGCCCGCTCCTGAACTCTCCCCCGCCCGACATGCGAAGGCCGGGCGCGCTGTCGCGGCCCGGCCCTCGGTTTTCGTAGGCTTCGATCCGGCCGCTCAGCCGAGGTTCAGTTCCTTGAAGAAGTCGTTGCCCTTGTCGTCGACGACGATGAAGGCCGGGAAATCGACGACGTCGATCTTCCACACCGCTTCCATGCCGAGCTCGGGGAATTCGACCACTTCGACCTTCTTGATGCAGTCCTGGGCGAGACGCGCGGCCGGGCCGCCGATCGAGCCGAGGTAGAAACCGCCGTGCTTCTTGCAGGCGTCGCGCACCGCGGCCGAGCGGTTGCCCTTGGCCAGCATCACCATCGAGCCGCCGAAGGACTGGAACTGGTCGACGTAACTGTCCATGCGGCCGGCGGTGGTCGGGCCGAACGAACCGGAGGCGTAGCCCTCCGGGGTCTTGGCCGGACCGGCGTAGTAGATCGGGTGGTTCTTGAAATAGTCCGGCATCGGGCCGCCGGCCTCGAGCCGCTCGCGGATCTTGGCGTGGGCGAGGTCGCGGGCGACGATCAGCGAGCCGGTCAGCGACAGGCGCGTCTTGATCGGATGGCGCGACAGTTCGGCGAGGATCTCGGGCATCGGACGGTCGAGGTCGACCTTGACGACGCCGGTCGACAGGCTCGCCTCGTCGACCTCGGGCAGGAACCGCGCCGGATTGTGCTCGAGCTCCTCGACGAACACGCCTTCGGCGGTGATCTTGCCGAGCGCCTGGCGGTCGGCCGAGCACGAGACGCCCATGCCGATCGGCAGCGAGGCGCCGTGGCGCGGCAGCCGGATGACCCGGACGTCGTGGCAGAAGTACTTGCCGCCGAACTGCGCGCCGACGCCGAGCTGCTGGGTCAGCAGATGGATCTTGGCTTCCATCTCGAGGTCGCGGAACGCGTGACCGAGTTCCGAACCCTTGGTCGGCAGACCGTCGAGGTAGCGCGCCGAGGCGAGCTTGACCGTCTTGAGGTTCTGTTCGGCCGAGGTGCCGCCGATCACGATGGCGAGGTGGTAGGGCGGACACGCGGCGGTGCCGAGCGTCAGGATTTTCTCCTTCAGGAACGCGATCATGCGCTCCTCGGTCAGCAGCGACGGCGTCGCCTGGAACAGGAACGTCTTGTTGGCCGAGCCGCCGCCCTTGGCCATGAACAGGAACTTGTAGGCGCTCTCACCCTCGGCCGCGATGTCGATCTGCGCCGGCAGGTTGGTGCGCGTGTTCTTCTCCTCGAACATCGACAGCGGTGCGAGCTGCGAATAGCGCAGGTTCTTCCTGAAATACGCGTCGCGGATGCCCTCCCCGATCGCCTGCTCGTCGTCGCCGTCGGTCCAGACCAGGCGGCCCTTCTTGGCGCTGACGATCGCGGTGCCGGTGTCCTGGCACATCGGCAGGATGCCGCCGGCGGAGATGTTGGCGTTCTTCAGGAGGTCGTAGGCGACGAACTTGTCGTTGTCGGTCGCCTCCGGGTCGTCGAGGATCTTGGCGAGCTGGGCGAGATGCCCCGGACGCAGGAGATGGTTGATGTCGGCCATCGCCGTCTCGGCGAGGAGCCGCAGCGCCTCGCGCTTGACGATCAGCACGTCCTGTCCCTGGAAGCGGTCGACCGAGACATGGTCGGCGGAGAGCTTGCGCCAGGGCGTCGCGTCGTGGCCGAGCGGGAACAGGCTCGTGTGGACGTAAGGCGGGCTCTCGTGGATCGTCATGGCTCGGGTCCTCGCGGGATGGCGGCCGGCGCGGATCGGGGTGGCGCGCGGCGGGCGACTTGCAGCGTCGGCCGATCATCGCGGACGCCGCTCTTTCGTTATCGGGTTCGCAAGCCTCGTCCGGTCGGCGGGACCGCCGACCGGGCCTTGCTGCAGGCGCCCTTTTACGGCGAAGCATCCGGTGCGCCAACCCGTCCTTGCGACGAATGCGCGGCATGGGGGATCGGGCGTACCGGATCCGTTCCGAATTTCTTCATGCCTGCCGCAGCGTTCCCGCGAATCGGCCTGACATTCCGGTTGCGCGGCATCAATGCACAGCGGAACGAAGCGCGCAGGATCGGCGTTGCGGCTGAGACCGCCGGAGATGTCGTGTCCCGACGGTCCCTCATTCAGGGCGAAAGATCGCAGCCGAGGGTTCCCGCAGCGCGGGATCCGCAATGCGGGGCCACGACGCACCTCGCCCCATCAGCCTGCGGCCCGGATCAGATACAGAGGAGAGCAGCGATGGCAGAGCAGATCGGAGCGGAAGCGGCGGCGGCCGGCCGTCGGCAGGCCGAAGACGCGATGAACGTCGGTGGCGATTTCCTGCGCCAGGCGACCGCCTTCTGGCAGAAGGCGGCGCAGTCGGCCGCGGAGGGCGGCAATCAGGAAGTGGTCGAGCGGCTTCGCGAGATGTCGCGCGAGACGATCGCCTTCATCGAGGACCGCATGCAGAAGGACATGGCGATCGCGAGCCGGATCGCCGCGGCCAAGAGCCCGGCGGACCTGATGACGATCCAGATGGACTTCCTCCAGACGCTGATCGCCGACTACAACCGACAGGCCGTCCGTGTCGCGGAAGAAGCCGGCCGGGCGATGAGCGGCTTTGCGACGCGCTGGCCGAACGGCGCGGATGTGCCCACGCCCAAGCCGTCAAAGACGCCCGGCGGACCGCACTGAGCACCCGACGGCGCTCGTTACAACGCGAAAGCCCCGGCGAGCGATCGCCGGGGCTTTGCCGTTCGGCCCGTCGGAGCAGGTCGGTTCGGAGCCGGTCAGTTCGGGGCCGGTCAGTAGCGTCGCATGTAGGAACAGTTCTTCACGATGCCGACAAAGGGGTCGCCGAAGGCGCGGTTCGAGCATTCGATGCCGCGCGGACCGACATTGCGCTCGAAATAGTTGCTGCCGGCGCCGTAGCGGACGCGCGTCGGATAGGGCACCGAGCAGTAGCCCCCTCGACCGCGCAGCGCGCCCAGTCGCCGCGCGGCGGCGACGGCGGGCCGTCGTCGCGGGCCAGGAACAGGCAAATCTTGCGAATGCCGTAGGCCGGATCGCCGAAGGTCCGGTTGTTGCACGCAATGCCGCCGCCGTTCACGCGACGCTCGACGACATTGTTGTTGGCTCCGTAGCGCACGATGGTCGGATAGGGGACGCGGCAATAGCCGTCCTCCTGCGCACACCGCACCCAGCGGCCACCGCCGGGCCGATCGAACTGGGCCGCGGCCGGCGTGGCCAAGGCCACGATTGCTGCCGCGCCGGCGGCGACCGCAACGGACGCCTTCTTGAAATCGAACATGATCTTTCCCCACCGCCCGAACAATCAGGCTCCGGCCGTCGCTTCGACGACGGGCCGGGTCCCAGGGCCGCGGCTGGAGACTGTCACAGAAGGACAGGACCGCAAAGGGGGCAGCACGTTGAATCCCACGGTGGTTTCCGCGCTGCCGGGCTGCGGGGAGATCGTGGAGCTTACGGCTGGAGCACGTAAGCGCCGGGCGCCGGCCCGAGCGGATGCAGGCCCTTGTCCGCGGCCCCCATCGCCGGCGGCGCGACCGGCGCACCGGAGCGCGCGCCGAGCCAGTCGAACCAGGCGAGCCACCACGAGCCCTCCTGAACCGCCGCCTTGGCATGCCACTCGTCGGGCGCGAGATAGGGGTCGGCCGCGCGCTTGGTCGCCAGCCGGTAGCTGCGATGGCGATGTCCCGGCTCGGAGACGATGCCGGCGTTGTGGCCGCCGGTCGTCAGCGCGAAGGTCACCTCCGTGTCGCCGATCAGGTTGATCTTGTGCACCGAGCGCCAGGGCGCGACATGGTCGGTCTCGGTGCCGACCGCGAAGATCGGACAGGCGATGTCCTCGATCGCCACGGCGACGCCGTCGACCCGGTAGCGGCCCTCGGCGAGGTCGTTGTCGAGGAACAGGCCCTTCAGGTATTCCGCGTGCATGCGATAGGGCATGCGCGTCGCATCGGCGTTCCAGGCGAGCAGGTCGTTCAGCTTCTGCTTCTCGCCGAGCAGGAACTCCCGGACCATGCGCGACCAGACCAGATCCTGCGACCGCAGCATCTGGAAGGCGCCGGCCATCTGCTTGGTGTCGAGGTAGCCACGCTCCCACATCATGTCTTCGAGGAAGGTGAGCTGGCTCTCGTCGATGAACAGCATGAGCTCGCCGGCCTCGTGGAAGTCCGTCTGCGCGGCGAGCAGCGTCAGCGAGGCGAGGCGATCGGGCGCCCGGCGGGCGAGCGCGGCGGCCTCGATCGACATCAGCGTGCCGCCAAGGCAATAGCCGACGGCGTGGACCGGCCGGCCCGGCAGGATCGCGTCGATGACCTGTAGCGCGGTCTCCGGGCCGAGCTTGCGATAGTCCTCGAGCCCGAGATCGCGGTCGTTCTCGTCCGGGTTCTTCCAGGAGATCATGAAGACAGTGAAGCCCTGGTCGACCAGATGGCGGACCAGCGAATTCTGCGGCGACAGATCGAGAATGTAGTACTTCATGATCCAGGCCGGCACGATCAGCACCGGCTCGGGCCGGACCTTGCCGGTCTTCGGGGTATACTGGATCAGCTCGATCAGCCGGTTGCGGAACACCACCTCGCCTTCGGTAACGGCGACGGTCTCGCCGGGCACGAAGGCTTCGGCGCCTTCGGCCGGCTGCTTGGCGAGCGAACGGCTGATCTCGGCGGCGGCGTTGATCGCGCCGCGCAACAGATTGGCGCCGCCCTGCTGCGCCGTTGCCTGGATCACCTCCGGATTGGTGAGGGCGAAGTTCGACGGCGACAGCATGTCGAGGAGCTGGCGGGCGGCGAATTCGACCACGCGCTCATGATGGGCGGTGACGCCGCGCACGTCGGTCGTCGCCTCGCGCCACCACTGTTCCGCCATCAGGAAGCCCTGCGCGAACACGTTGAACGGCGGCTTGTGCCAGTCCTCGGCCCGGAAGCGGCTGTCGTTGGGCGCGGGCTCCAGGCAGAAGGTCTCGCCGTTGACGCCCGAGAAGCACTCGGTGGCGTAGCGGGCGAATTCCGCGCTCTTGCGCAGCGCGGATTCGACCAGCGTCGCCGCCTTGCCGGGCGAGGCGCTCAAGTGCAGGGCCCAGTCCAGGTAAGCGAGCGTCAGCGCGCTCGGGCTCAGGCCCTGCGTCACGCGCGCGATGGCGGCATGGGTCGCGCGATCGACCACCTCGGCGACGGCATGGGCGGCGTAGCTCTCCGGGCGCGGGATGAGCAGATGCAGCGGCAGCGCCGGGAGGCGCTGCGCGGCACATGGGCATGCGGCACTGCGGGCTGGACCGCATGCGGCGACACCTGGACCAGCGCGGCGCCCGGATCGGTCGGCTCGATCGTGTCGGCCACGTCAATGGCGGGCTTCGCCGGCACGGGGGCCGCCGGGGGCACGGGAGCCGTCGCCGCCGGGACACCCTCCAACGGGGCGGTCACGACGGCCGGCGCGGCCTCGGGGGCGGCGATCTCGGGGCGGCGATCTCGGGCTCGGACGATGTCCGGGACGCCGATGCGGCGCCCTGCCCCTTCACGGCTTCGTCCTTGGTGGCCTGCGCCTTGGCGCGTCCGACCGTCCTGCCGCCCGTGGGAACCTTGACCATCGCACGTCTCCCTCAGAGATCCGCCTCATGCTGCGGTGCATGATAGACGACGTGGATGGCGATCCCATGATCGGGATCAAGGGAGAGCCGGCTCAGGATCGTCCTCGATCGGCGGCTTCAGCGCCTCCCAGCGGTCGAGGAACGCCTCGACCGACAGCGCGCGGAAATCCGGGACCGCGCGGCGCAGGTCGCGGTGCTCCCAGTCCCACCAGCCGAGCCGGAGCAGACGATCGGCGATCTCGGGCGGAAAACGGTCGCGGATCGGGCGTGCCGGATTACCGCCGACGATCTGGTAGGGCGCGACATCCTTGGTGACGACCGAGCCTGCCGCGACCACCGCGCCGGTGCCGATCGTGCGGCCGGGCAGCACGATCGCGGCACGGCCGATCCACACATCATGACCGATGGTGACGCGGTCCTCGCGACGCCGATCGAACACCGCGATCTCGTCGGGCACGTCCTCGAAATACTGCCAGGAGCGATAGGTGAAATGCGCCTGCGCGGCGCGTTCCATCGGGTGATTGCCTGGATTGATGCCGGCGAGCGCTGCGATCGAGACGAACTTGCCGATCGTCGCATAGACGATCTCGGCGTCGTTGACGGCATAGGAATAGTCGCCGAAATCGGTCTCGATCACGGTCGTGCGCGCGCCGATCTTGACGAACTTGCCGAAGCGGCTGTCGCGCACGACGGCGGTCTCGTGGACGAGCGGTTTGGCGCCGAGCCGCTTCTTGCGCACATGCGCCGGCAGGTCGCGATCGTCGTGGGCGGCCACGGCTCAGGCTCCGGAGGCGCGCGGCAGTTCGGGCAGGAAGCGCCGGCCCTCCGCGGCCAGGAAGTCGATCAGCGCGCGCGGCGCCGGCAGGAGACGCCGGTCGGCACGGTGGACGACGAACCATTTGCGCCGGATCGGCAGGCCCTTGACGTCGAGGGCGACCAGACGGCCGTCGCCGATCTCGGCCGCGATCGTGTGCGCCGAGATGAACGAGATGCCGAGGCCGGCGATCACCGCCTGTTTCAGCGTCTCGTTCGAGCCGATCTCCATGGCGATCTCGGGGGCGACGCCGTTCTGGGCGAAGAAGCGCTCCATCAGGATGCGCGTGCCGGAGCCGGGCTCGCGCACGAGGAAGCGTTCGCGCAAGAGTTCGCTCGGCTCGATCGCGGCCGTGCGCGCCAGCGGATGGTCGGGCGCGGCGATCACGACATGCGGGTTGTCGCCGAGTTCGAAGCGGTCGAGGTCGATGTCCTCGGGCGGCCGGCCCATGATCGCGAGATCGACGGCATTGCCGGCGAGCGCCTCGAGAATGTCGCGGCGATTGCCGACCACGAGCTTCAGCTCGATGGTCGGATAGGCCTTGGCGAAGGCGCCGAGCGCCTTGGGCGCGAAATACTTGGCGGTCGAGATGACGCCGACCGTGGCCCGGCCGCGCGCGGCGCCCTTCAGCGCCTCGATACGGTCGGCGCAGCGCGCCAGCGCCGCCTCGACGCCCATCGCCGCCGTGCGGAGTTCCTCGCCGGCCTCGGTCGGGCGCACGCCGTCGGCGCCGCGCTCGAGGATCGGCAGGCCGATCGCCTCTTCGAGCTGGCGCATGGCGATGGTGATCGCCGGCGGCGTCACCGCCGTGGCCTCCGCAGCACCGGCGAAGGAGCCGGTGTCGAGAACGGCCAGGAAGGCGCGCAACTGTTTCAGCGTGACGTTCGGTGTCATCGGCCTTCGATCGTTGCCCGCCGGCGCGAGGATCGCGCGGCGTTCAGATCCTCCTTGCTGACGCGGCTCGGGCCCGAGATCAAGAGCGGTGCGCCCGATTGTCCCGGCTTCGGTGCCGCCGATCCCCTGCGCAGTCGTGCGCCTCGGCCCGAAGATCGAGACGGCCCTCCGCCGGCCCGTCCTTGGTCTCGGCCGTCCGATGGGCCGCTCCGGCGCGGCGAACCGCGACGGCCCGACGTCCACGCGACACCGGCCGCGTCCTCATCGGCGCCACGGCAGCTTCGTCGAGGTCATCAGGGGCAAGGACGGTGAGCAGCACAAGGCACAACATATAAGACATCTGCGATGTGATCAGGAACTCGACCGTCAGCCAGAAGCCGACCCAGAGCGAATAGTCGTTCAGCCGCAAGATCAACAGCAGCGCGACGACGATCAGCAGCGACATGATCGCGAGTACACGCAGGCTGAGGAAGCAGAACAGGAACACGCCACTGACAGCCGAGAATACGAGGAACAGAAACTGTGCCACGGGTTGCCTCCTATTGCTCGACGTTTACGAGTGCCCACACTCGTCAAAACTCCGAATAACCCCTCATCCCATGACCACCATAATACCATTACGCGCTCACCGTTCCAGTATAGCCACTAGATATTGATGTGGAAATCCTACGATTTTTCCAAGCGGACGTCGCGTCGCTACGGGAAATATCTAGTTAAGACTTCATTTTTCGCGAGATTTTATCGACTTCGACATGGATCCCGTTTACCCGCCGGTAACCGCGGCAGGCGCTACGCGACAATTTTGCCACTTCGAAAGACCGCCGAAGCAGGGCACACTTCGTGCCCAAACGAAGCAGTGGGCTGCACGTCGCACGTGCGCCCGGGAGGGGGCATGCCGACCGCCGGACCCAAGGCGCCGCCCGAGTATCCGATCCTCGATCTCGGCGAGGACGTCTTCGCCGACGACGACGGCTTCCCGGCAGGAGCGAGCGGCAGAGCTGCGCCAGAGCCGCGGCCGGCGCCGCGGGCGGCCATCGTCCGCGACCTGCCACAGGATCCGCCCCGACCGGTCGCCGTTCCTCTGGCCGAACCGGCCCTGTCGAGAACGACAGACACCGCTCCGCCGGTTCCCGCCCCGACCGCCCTCGACCTCAAGGCGCTCTATCGCGACAGTGATGTCGACCGGATCCTCGCCGAGCTCGATGCCGAGCTCGTCGGGCTGGAACCGGTCAAGCGGCGCATCCGCGAGCTGGTCGCCTTTCTGCTCGTCGCCAGGGCGCGCGAGCAGATGGGCCTCGCGGTACAGCCGCCGACGCTGCACATGTGCTTTTCGGGCAATCCCGGCACCGGCAAGACCACCGTCGCGCTCCGGATGGCGGGCATCCTGCACCGGCTCGGCTTCATCCGCCGCGGCCACCTGGTCTCGGTCACGCGTGATGATCTGGTCGGGCAGTACATCGGCCATACCGCGCCGAAGACGCGCGAGGTCCTGAAGCGCGCGATGGGCGGCGTCCTGTTCATCGACGAGGCGTACTACCTCTACCGGCCGGAGAACGAGAAGGACTACGGCCAGGAGGCGATCGAGATCCTGCTGCAGGTCATGGAGAACCAGCGCGACGACCTCGTCGTCATCCTCGCCGGCTACGGCTCGCGCATGGATACCTTCTTCGCCGCCAATCCGGGCTTCCGCTCGCGCGTCGCCCACCACATCGACTTCCCCGACTATTCCGACGACGAGCTGTTCGACATTGCCCACCGGCTCGCCGGCACCGAGGGCTATCGGTTCAGCCCGGAGGCCGACGAGGCGCTGCGCGCCTACATCGTCCGGCGCAAGACGCAGCCGAATTTCGCCAACGGCCGATCGATCCGCAACGCGATCGACCGGGTGCGGCTCCGGCAGGCGATGCGGCTGTTCGAGAGCCCCGGTCTCGTCGACCGTGAGCAGTTGCAGACTATCGAGGCTTCCGACATCCGGGCAAGCCGCGTCTTCACGATGTGAGCGAAGACGTGTAGGCATCGCATCCGGTTTGTCTGGAGGTCGAGAACATGACTACGAAGAGCCTGGACGCCTACCTCGGCGCATGGGCCGGCGCGGATGCCGGCAGGATCGCGGTGGCCCGCACGATCGGCGCCATTGCCGAGGCCGGCCGCGAGATCGCCTATCTCGTCGCCGAAGGGCCGCTGGCCGGCGATCTCGCCGCGGCGGTCACCAACAATGTCCAGGGCGAGGTTCAGAAGCACCTCGACAAGCACTCCAACGACAGCCTGATGGCCGCGCTGAAGCAGGCGCCGATCGCGGCCCTCGCCTCCGAGGAACTCGACCACCCGTATGTGGTCGATCCTTCCGCCGGGCTCCTGGTCGCGCTCGATCCGCTCGACGGCTCGTCGAACATCGACACCAACGTCTCGATCGGCACGATCTTCTCGATCATGCCGCATATCACGGGCAAGAACCCGGCGACCCACGACGCCTTCCTGATCCCCGGCCACCGCCAGCTCGCGGCCGGCTACGTGCTCTACGGCCCGCAGACCTCGCTGATCCTGACGGTCGGTGCCGGCACGGTCGGCTTCACGCTCGACCGGCGCTCCGGCACCTTCTTCCTGACCGCCAAGCAGGTGGCGATCAAGGAGAAGACCAAGGAGTGGGCGATCAACGCCTCCAACCAGCGCCAGTGGGACGACGAGATCCGCTCCTACATCGGCGAGTGCCTCGCAGGCACGGACGGCCCGCGCGGCGAGGACACCAACATGCGCTGGGTCGGCAGCCTCGTCGCCGACTGCCATCGCATCCTGGTGCGCGGCGGCGTGTTCCTCTATCCGGCCGACAAGCGCAAGGGCTATACCGAGGGCCGGCTCCGGCTCATGTACGAGGCCAATCCGATCGCCATGGTGGTCGAGCAGGCCGGCGGCCGCGCGATCACCGGCCGCGAGCGCATCCTCGACATTCAGCCGACTGCGCTGCACCAGCGCATCCCGCTGATCTTCGGCTCGACGACCGAGATCGAGCGGATCGAGCGCCACTATGCCGAGCCGACGGCCGGCGAGGCGCCGCTGTTCGGCAAGCGCGGCCTGTTCCGCGAGTGAGGTTCGCCTGAAGCCGGCGGTGACGGGACCGCCGGCTCCGGGATAAGCGAGGCGGCCACGCCTCGCGTGAGGAAGATGGCCGGCGCGCAGGCCAGGCGGCCGGCGCGGCGACAGACGGCGGTCCGGCGCCCGCCGCAGGTTCTATTGGGGGCGCCGCATGTCGGCCAAGCATCCGATCATCTCGGTGACGGGCTCGTCAGGGGCCGGGACCACCTCGGTCCGGCACACGTTCGAGTATATTTTCGGCCGCGAGGAAATCGCCGCCGTCTACATCGAGGGCGACGCGTTCCACCGCTACGACCGGGCGACGATGCGGCGCGTCATGGCCGACGAGGCGGCGCGCGGCAACATGAACTTCAGCCATTTCGGCCCGGAGGCGAACCTGCTCGACGAGCTCGAGACGGTGTTCCGCGACTACGGCCGCGACGGCTCGGGCCGCACGCGCCGCTACGTCCACGACGAGCGCGAGGCCGCGCTGCACGGCCGGCCGGTCGGCACCTTCACCGACTGGGAAGCGTTCCCGGCCGGTTCGGACCTGTTGTTCTACGAGGGCCTGCACGGCTGCGCGGTCACCGACCGCGTCAACATCGCCCGCCATGCCGATCTCAAGATCGGCGTCGTGCCGGTGCTCAATCTCGAGTGGATCCAGAAGATCCACCGCGACCGCTCGGTGCGCGGCTATTCGACCGAGGCGGTGATGGACACGATCCTCCGGCGCATGCCGGACTACGTGCATTACATCTGCCCGCAATTCACCGAGACCGACATCAACTTCCAGCGCGTACCGACCGTCGACACCTCGAACCCGTTCATCGCGCGCTGGATCCCGACGCCGGACGAGAGCATGGTCGTGATCCGGTTCAAGAACCCGCGCGGTATCGACTTCCCGTATCTGATCTCGATGCTGCACGACAGTTTCATGAGCCGCGCCAACTCGATCGTGATCCCGGGCGCGAAGCTCGACCTCGCCATGCAGCTGATCCTGACGCCGCTGATCCTGAAGCTGATCGAGAAGAAGCAGCGGGCACGGTGAGCGCGGGAGCGCGCTGTCTCAGATCCGGATCGTGCCTTCCATCACGTCGACCGAGCGGCCGCCGATGCGGACCGTGTCGGGCCGACCGGCCCGGAGCGCCACGCGCGCCTCGATGCGGCATGGCCGCCCCATGTCGACGCCCTGTGCGAAGGTCGCGCGCCACTCGCCGTCGATGATTCCAGCGCGGCTCGCGAGCAACGCCGAGATGGCGCCGGTTGCACTGCCCGTCGCCGGATCCTCTGGCAAACCGTCGAAGGGGGCGAACATCCGCGCGGAAACATCGGCGCCACCGTCGGCCGCGCCGCAATCCCTTGTGTAGACATAGATCGAGTCGGCGCCGTCGCGCGGCAGGCTGCGCGTGATCGCGTCGAGCACCGGCTTGGCGCGCGCCAGCGCCGCGCGGGAGGCGAGTTCGGCGACCACGAAGGGCAGACCGACCGAGGCGACCATGGGCGGGTGCACCGTGGTCGCGACGTCGGCCGGGTCGAGGCCGAGACAGGCGGCGATCTCGTCGACGGACCAGATCGCCGGCGTGGTCAGCGGCTCGGGCGCGGTCAGTTCGGTCCGGAGCACCGTCCCATCCACATCGCGGTCGACGCCGATCCGGACGAGACCGGCCTTCTCCTCGAAGACCAGTTCATCGGCGTCCGCGTAATCCGGCATCGCGGCGAGCACATGCGCGGTGCCGATGTTCGGATGGCCGGCAAAGGGCACCTCCAGGGCCGGCGTGAAGATCCGCACCCGCGCCGTGTGGTCCGGACACGCGGGCGAGAGGACGAAGCTTGTCTCGGAATAATTGAACTCGCGGGCGATGCGCTGCATCGCCTCGTCCGACAGCCCGTCGGCACCGAGCACGACGGCGAGCGGGTTGCCGCAGAAGCGCGTGTCGGTGAAGACGTCGACGGTGCGATAGGCGAGCTTCATCGACCCTTCCCCGTGCTTCCGATGCACGCGATGCCCGCTCAGCGCCGCGCGTCGCGAGAAAGACCCTTCGCCTCGAGCGCGGCGAGATACTCGCCCCAGATCGTCTCGCGCTCGCGGCCGAGCTTCTGCAGATAGCCCCAGCCGAAGATGCCCGAGGAGTGCAGATCGTCGAAGGTCAGGCGCACGGCGTAATTGCCGACCGGCTCGACCGCGACGATGGTCACGTCGCGCTTGCCGGGCACGGTCTTGCGCTCGGCCGGCGAATGGCCCTGGACCTCGGCCGAGGGGCTTTCCACGCGCAGGTACTCGGCCGCGAGCTCGTGGCTCTCGCCGTCCTCGAAGGTCACGACCAGCGTGCGGCGGTCCTTGGTCAGGCGGATTTCGGTCGGCCAGGGCGTGGCGGTCATGATCGGCTCTCTGGAACAAGGCCCGAACGGAGTGAAGCGCTCCGATCAGAAATGCCTTGCGTTGGCGGGACAGACGAGACGGCATCCGGACGCCGCTCGCGAACTGTGCAGATGACATAGGGCACCCGCGCCGGAAGCGCAAAGCGCCGCCTCGCCCCACGCCGCGCGCAGGTACGCCGCACATAGGGAGCGGCTGCGCCGCTCGGCCGCCATGACGGTTCCTTGACGGGAGGGCGGGCTTCTCCCATCTTCGCCGACATGTCACGCGACGGCGCCTCTGGCAGGCGCGCGGCGCGGGACCATATGAGGCGGACGACCAGAATCCGTTCGGGACAGGCGCCCGAGGAAACGCGAGAGTGGCGAGCATGGCATTCGACAGTCCGAACGATCGGGGCCCCGGCTTCGGCGGGGCACGCGAGACCGCCGCGGCGCCGCTCGTCGATCCGTTCGGCCGCGCGATCTCGTATCTGCGCGTCTCGGTCACCGATCGGTGCGACTTCCGCTGCGTCTATTGCATGGCCGAGGACATGACGTTCCTGCCGAAGCGGGACGTGCTCAGCCTCGAGGAACTCGACCGGCTCTGCTCGGCCTTCATCGCGCGCGGCACGCGGCGGCTCCGGCTGACCGGCGGCGAGCCCCTGGTGCGCAAGGACATCATGACGCTGGTGCGCTCGCTGTCGCGCCATCTTCAGACCGGCGCGCTCGACGAACTGACGCTGACCACCAACGGCTCCCAGCTCGCCCGCTACGCCGCCGAGCTGAAGGACGCCGGTGTCGAGCGCATCAACGTGTCGCTCGATACGCTCGATCCCGACCGGTTCAAGGCGATCACGCGCTGGGGCGATTTCAACAAAGTGATGGCCGGCATCGACGCGGCTCAGGCCGCCGGCATCCATGTGAAGCTCAACGCAGTGGCACTGAAGGGCGTCAACGAGGACGAGATCGAGACGATGATCCGCTTCGCCCACGGGCGCGGCATGGACATCACGCTGATCGAGACCATGCCGCTCGGCGACATCGACGGCGACCGCACCGACCAGTACCTGCCGTTGTCCGTCGTCCGCGCCCGGCTGATGGACCGGTTCACGATGACCGACGACGCACACAAGACCGGCGGCCCGGCGCGCTATGTCCGCGTCGCGGAGACCGGCGGCCGGCTCGGCTTCATCACGCCGATGACGCATAATTTCTGCGAGAGCTGCAACCGGGTGCGCGTGACCTGCACCGGCACGCTCTACATGTGCCTCGGCCAGGACGACGCCGCCGACCTGCGCAAGCCGCTGCGCGCCTCCGAGAGCGACGAGGCGCTCAATGCCGCCATCGAGGAGGCGATCTCGCGCAAGCCGAAGGGGCATGACTTCATCATCGACCGCCGCACGGCGCGCCCCGCCGTCGCACGACACATGAGCGTTACGGGCGGCTGAGAGGCTCGACGGCAGACGCTGAAACCGCGTCCGAACCCGGCGCTCCGGCGGACGGCACGGCGGAAGCGCCGCCGTGCGAAACCGGATCTTCATGTCCGGCGTTGTCTGCTCGTCTGCCGCCCGGCGCCGCTCCCGCCGGGTCTCATGAAGGACCTGCCCATGCCGTCTCGCGTCTTCCCGCGTCTTCGTCTTCTCGCAGCCGCCGTCGTGGCGCTCTTCGCCAGCGGCGCCTTCGAGGCGGCCCCGGCCTCGGCGGCCGAGCCGTGCTGCGTGCACCACACCGCCGGCTACCGGCACGTCCGGCATCACCATGGCCGGCATCACCACGCCTGGCACCACCACCGCGCCTACCGCGCCGGTTTCGGCGACAGCTATTGGCGCACCGGCTACGGCAATCTGCGCTATCAGTATCCGTGGGTGCGCTGGTGCTCGACGAGCCCGATGAAGCCGGCCGGCTACTGACGCGGCAGACGTCCCGCCGCAACCACGGCCGGCGCCGCGGCGGTCAGAACCCGAAGGGGATGGCGCCGCGCCGCCCGAACAGCAGCTTGCCGACGTTCGGGAGCTGAAGGTCGTGCCGGCGGGCCGGCGGTTCCTCGACCGGGATGATGCGGCGTTTCTGCACGGTGCGGACCGGATCGGTGCGACCGTCATCCGCGCGCGCGGTGTCCGCCCTCACCGGCTCGGTCCGGTTCGCCTCGCCCTTGCCGCCGTCCGGGATCGCCGTCGGCGGCACTCTGGCGATGGTCTGTTCGACCGGCACCGAGATGCAGGTCTGGGCGCCGGTGGCCCCGGTGGCGAGGCTCGTCGCGAGATAGAGCCGCACCAGCGTGTCGTCGTCCGCCTCGGCGCGATCGAGCCCTTCCTGCCAGCGCCGCGATCATCGACGCCCGCATCGGTTCCTTGAAGCGGCCGTCCAACTCGGCCGGGCGATCGCCGGCGATCAGCGCCTGCACGAGCCGGACCCGCTCCGGATCGCGGCTCGGCAGGAGGCCGGGATCGAACGCGGGGCTCGCGGCGCAGAGCCGGGCCGGACCTTGAGTCCGCGGAAACGTCAGGCTCAGGGTCTGCGGATTGGCCGAGCCGCCTTCGAGGCTGGCGAAATCGATCGAGCAGAGCGCGCCGCCGGCCAGCCCCACGCAGGTCCACGGGCCGTTCGCCGCGCCGAAGCGCGCGCCGGCCGCCTCGATGCGCACCACCGCGCGGCGCGGGTCCGTGCTCGACCGGCGCAGCGTCGTCTCCAAACGGATGCCACACCGGGTCTCGGCCCGACAGGTCTCGACCGGCACCAAGCGCAGGTCGAGCACCGGATCGGCCGCCGCGGTCAGCGCCGTCGGCGCGGGCAGCGGCAGGCTCGGCTTGGGCAGGTCGGGCGCCACGACGGCGCCGAGCGGGCAATCGGCGAGCGGCAGACGGCCGACCGCCTCGCGATAGGCTTCGCCGTCCTTGCGACGGGCGTCGGCAGCAACCCGCTCGGCGACGAGCGCATCGAGGCGCGCCTTCGGCGTCTTGGCATCCCGCCGCGCCTCGTCGAGCCGGGCGACCACCGCATCGACCCGCTGGGCGGCTTCGGCGACATAGCGCTCGGCGGCGCGGCCGATCCGCTCGCGGTCCGCGCGACAGACCGGTCCCGTCGGCAGCGCCGGCGGCTCGAGCAGCGCGGCCGGCAGGGCGACTTCCGCGCCGGGCAGATCAGACGCGGCCTGCGCCGGCCGAACACAGGCGAGCGCCAGCACCGCGGCGACGAGCGCCGTCGCCCGGCGTCCTCGCCGGCTGCCGTTCCCTGCGCGCACCGCAACCACCATTCCGCTCCCGGCCTCGCCTGCGACGGCCCGCGACCGCGGGCACCTTCCCGCCAATCTACCCATCCAAGCCTCGAACCGCACCTGAATAGTGTGGCGGCTTCAGGTCCGCATCGCGCTTGCGCCTCCATTCAATCGATCCAATGGCGCATGGGCTCGTTGCGGCGCGGGCGGATTGCGGGGCCGGAGGCGAGCGGCTAGGGTCCGCGCCGCGCGGGCGAGCACGGACGATGACGGCTCCCGGGCATCCGGATCCGAGCCATGACCGCGCCGACGCACGCCTCTTCCGACAATACCCGCGGCATCCTGGCGATGAACGTCGCCATGTTCGGCTTCATCAGCAACGACACCTGCGTGAAGATCGCCATGGAGGCGCTGCCGCTCGGCGAGATCATGTTCGTGCGCGGTATCGTAGCCACCACGATCCTGCTCGGCTTCGCGACCGCGGCGGGCGCGTGGGGCCGGTGGCGGCGGCTGATCCATCCGCTGATGGGCCTGCGCCTCGTCGGCGAGATCGGCGCGACGCTGTTCTACCTGACCGCGCTTGCCCATATGCCGATCGGCAATGTCTCGGCGATCTTCCAGGCGACACCGCTCGCCATGACCGCCGGCGCGGCGCTCGTGTTCAAGGAGCCGGTCGGCTGGCGACGCTGGGCGGCGATTGCCGCCGGGTTCGGCGGCGTGTTGATCATCGTGCGGCCGGGCATGGAGGGGTTCAACGCCTACGCCATGCTGATCCTCGCCGCGGTCGTCTGTGTGGTGGTCCGCGACCTGGCGACCTCCCGGATCCCCGCCGCTGTGCCGACCTCGCTCGTCACCGGCATCACGGCCCTGATCGTCACGCTCACCGGGGCGGCGCTGTTTCCGTTCGAAGCGACCTTCTCGGCGATCTCCGATTGGCGCCCGCTCGACCTCCGGCTGCTCGCGGTGTTGATCGGCGCGGGCGTGTTCCTGCTCGTCGGCTATGTCACGCTGATCTTCGCCATGCGCTGGGGCGAGATGTCGGTGATCGCGCCGTTCCGCTACATGCTGCTGGTCTGGTCCTTCGTCTACGGCATCACGCTGTTCGGCGATCGTCCGGACGCCGCGACCATGATCGGCGCGGCGATCGTCGTCGGCTCGGGCCTCTATACCGTCCATCGCGAAAGGGTCCGGCGCCTCGCGGCCGCGCGCGCCGCGGCGTCACTGCCGGGCGCGGGCTGAGCGGTCAAAATTTGGGCGCGGGTCTCCTCCGCGCGCCGCGCATGCCTCTAGGAAGGTTGAAAAACCCTTGCTATAGGAAGCGGATAAGCGTGACGGCCAAACCCTTCGAACGACAAGAGGGGGTGGCGGTCGCCCAAGGGAGGACACGGGAGTGAAGGCTCTCCTCACATTTTCGCGCGCGGTCGACCAGATCAACACGCGCGTCGGACAATGGCTCAGCTGGCTGATCGTGGTCGCCGTGCTGGTGTCGACCACCAACGCGATCATCCGCAAGCTCTTCGACGCGTCGTCGAACTCCTGGCTCGAGCTGCAATGGGTGCTGTTCGGCGCCGTGTTCCTGCTCTGCTCGCCCTGGACCCTGATCCAGAACGAACACATCCGCATCGACATCGTGAACCAGCTTCTGCCGCGCGCCACGCGCAACTGGATCGACCTGATCGGCCACGTGCTGTTCCTGCTGCCGATGGCGCTGGTGATGACCTACACGTCGATCAATTTCTTCAGCCGCTCCTATGCCGCGAACGAGCAGTCCTTCTCCGCGGGCGGCCTGCCGCAGTGGCCGGCGAAGTTCCTGATCCTGCTCGGCTTCGCGGTGCTGACGGTCCAGGCCCTGTCCGAGATCGTCAAGCGTGTCGCGATCATGACCGGCGATCTCGAGGACACCCACGGCGGCGGCGGCCATCACGCCTCGGCCGAAGCCGAGGCCGAGCGCCTGCTGGCGGTTGCGAAGGCCGAAGCCGAGCGTCGCTGACGCGATCCCGCTTCCGATTTCACGGCGCCCCGCCCGGCGGGGCCCCTCGTTCTTCTCCGAGCGTCCGGATCCTTTGCCATGGCCGTCTTCATCGCCCACAACATCGCGCCGATCATGTTCGCGTCGCTGGTGGTGTTCCTGCTTCTCGGATACCCGGTGGCCTTCTCGCTGGCGGCTTGCGGTCTGTTCTATTTCATCGTCGGCGTCGAGCTGGCGCCGCTGTCGGCCGGCTCGATCAACCTGAGCTGGCCGCTCCTGCAGACGCTGCCCGAACGCATCTACGGCGTCATGAACAATGACGTGCTGCTGGCGATCCCGTTCTTCACCTTCATGGGGCTCGTGCTCGAACGATCGGGCATGGCCGAGGATCTGCTCGACACGATCGGCCAGCTGTTCGGCGGCGTGCGCGGCGGCCTCGCCTATGCGGTGATCTTCGTAGGCGCGCTGCTCGCCGCGACCACGGGCGTCGTCGCCGCGTCGGTCATCTCGATGGGCCTGATCTCGCTGCCGATCATGCTGCGCTACGGCTACGACCGCCGGGTCGCCTCGGGCGTCATCGCGGCCTCCGGCACGCTCGCGCAGATCATTCCGCCGTCGCTGGTGCTGATCGTCATGGCCGACCAGCTCGGCGCCGACGTCGGCGCCATGTACGAGGGCGCCTTCGTGCCGGGCCTCGTGCTCTCCGGCCTCTATGCCTTCTTCGTGTTCCTGACCACGATCTTCGCGCCCAAGGCCGTCCCCGGCCTGCCGCCGGAGGCGATCGGCTTCCAGGAACCGAACCCGGCCTTCGCCTCCAAGCTCGGCCGCATCAACGCGATCCTGCTGATCGCCGGCCTCGTCGCCTTCGTCGGCTGGTACGGTCCGGCGATCTGGAAGAGCATTCACGACGGCTTCACCATGGGGACGGCGGGCGGCTATGTTTCGGCGGGCCTGGAAGTGCTGGTCGTGATCTTCGCGCTTCGGCTCCTGTCGATCTTCATCCGCGTGCTGGCGACCGGCGACGATCGTCGCGGCCTCCTGTCGCTGATGACGCTCGTGGTCGTCGCCGGTGTGGTCGGCGTCGCTGTGGTCCAGCGTGCCGGCATCAAGGACGGCGCGGACTTCGTGATCCTGTCCATGTCGGTCGGCGTGACGTTCTCCTTCGTCGTCGCCTGCATCAACTGGCTGTCCAACCGGCTCACCGGCTTCCGCTTCCTGTCGCTGCTCGCCCAGCAGGTCACCTTCGTCATGGTGCCGCCGTTGGCGCTGATCTTCCTCGTGCTCGGCACGATCTTCATCGGCATCGCGACTCCGACCGAAGGCGGCGCCATGGGCGCGTCGGGCGCCATGCTGCTCGCTTTCGCCAAGCGGATGATCGACCGAGACCCGAGCCGGTTCAATTTCACCATCGTTCGGCAGGCGGCCGAGTCGACCGCCAAGCTCTCCGCCTTCGTGGTGTTCATCCTGGTCGGCGCGCGCATATTCTCGCTGACCTTCTACGGGGTGAACGGCCACGTCTGGGTCGAGGAATACTTGCGTGCGCTGCCCGGCGGCCTCTACGGCTTCCTGATCGTCGTCAACCTCGCGGTGTTCCTGCTCGCGTTCTTCCTCGATTTCTTCGAGCTCGCCTTCATCGTGATCCCGCTCCTCAAACCGGCGGCGGAAAAGATCTTCATGATGGATCCGCAGGCGTTGGCAATCGCGCATTCTTTCGGGCTCAACACGCCCGAGGATATCGCCAAGACCATGATCATCTGGTTCGGCATCATGCTCGGCGTGAACATGCAGACCTCGTTCATGCACCCGCCGTTCGGCTTCGCACTGTTCTACCTGCGTTCGGTCGCCCCGAAGGCGCCCTACAAGGACAAGGTCACGGGCCGCACGATGGAGCCAGTCCGCACCGGACAGATCTACTGGGGTGCCGTGCCCTTCGTGATCATCCAGCTCATCATGGTGGCGCTGGTGATGGCGCTGCCGGGCCTCGTCATGTCACCGAAGCCGGTCGTCAACGTCGAGGACCAGAAGAAGGCGCTCGAGCAGTTCAACAACATCCCCGGCCTCGACAACATGCAGCTCGACCTGGCGCCGCCGAAGTTCAACTGATGCGGACGGCGGGGCGTCGCCGTCCCGCCCACCACGGCCCAAACAAAAAGGCCCGGCGTCTCCGCCGGGCCTTTCTCGTTCTTGCGTGTCGCTCGGATCAGCCGCGGCGCGACGCGATCATGAAGCGGTCGTAGCCGAACTCGGCGATCTGCCACCACAGATACTCGTCGTTGCGGAAGGCGATGACCGCGTCGTGGAGCTTCTTGAACTCGGCGTTCTCCTTGGAGATCTCCGCGTAGAGCTCGTTGGCGGCCTTGAGCGAGGCCTCCATCACGTCCTGCGGGAACGGATGCAGCTGGGCGCCCGACTGCACCAGACGCTTGATCGCCGGCGGGTTGACCGCGTCGTACTTGGCCTGCATGTCGACGTTGGCGTAGGCCGCCGCGGTCTTCAGAATGCTCTGATAGTGCTTCGGCAGTTCGTTGAACTTGGCCTGGTTGATGAAGAAGTGCAGCGCGGCGCCGCCCTCCCACCAGCCCGGATAATAGTAGTGCGGCGCGACCTTGTAGAAGCCGAGCTTCTCGTCGTCATACGGTCCGACCCACTCGGCCGCGTCGATCGTGCCCTTCTCGAGCGCCGGATAGATGTCGCCGCCGGCGATCTGCTGCGGCACGGCGCCGAGCTTGGCCAGCACACGGCCGCCGATGCCGCCGATGCGCATCTTCAGGCCCTGGATGTCGGCGACCGACTTGATCTCCTTGCGGAACCAGCCGCCCATCTGCGTGCCGGTGTTGCCGCCCGGTAGGCCGACGAAGCCGTACTTGGCATAGAACGCGTTCAGCAGGTCGTTGCCGCCGCCATAATAGAACCAGGCATTGAGCTGGCGGCCGTTGAGGCCGAACGGCGCCGCGGTGCCCCAGCAGAACGCCGGATCCTTGCCGACGTAATAGTAGGAGCAGGTGTGGCACATCTCGAGCGTGCCGCTGGTCACCGCGTCGGCCGCCTGCAGGCCCGGGACCAGTTCGCCGGCCGCGAAGACCTGGATCTGGAAATTGCCCTCGGTCGCTTCGGCGACCGCCTTCGACAGCGCCTCGGCGCCGCCGTAGATGGTGTCGAGCGACTTCGGGAAGCTCGAGGTCAGGCGCCAGTTCACCTTCGGGTTCGACTGGGCGATCGCCGGGGTGGCGAGCGTCGAAGCAGTGGCGACCGCGCCGACCGCTCCGGCGGATTTCATGAACTGACGACGTTTCATGGGACATCTCCTCCGGTGGGCTTCTTGTCGCCGTCCCCGCCGTTTCGCAAGGACGACGCCCTGACCATTTATAGACAAGAATTGCCGTGTCCCGGCAAGCGCATAACCTGAGCAGCGACGCCGCCGAGTAACGCGATATACGCATATCTAGCATGCATTTTTCACGGATCCAAGACATTCCCCGTGACTTGGCCGCTACAGTGCGGTCAGGCCGGCGTCAGGCCGCACCGGTTCGGCCCGGGTCCGCTTTCCCCAACGTTCCGATGGCGCGCTCGGCGGCCGCGAGATCCTCGGGCGTGTTGACGTTGAAGAACGGGTCGACGCCTTCCGCCGCCTCGAAGGGCACGAAGACATGGCGATGACGTGCGATCCAGGCGAGCAGCGCCCGCGCTGCGCCGGCGCGGAGGTCGCGGTCGAGCCCATCGGCGAGTTCGACCGGATAGGCCGCCACGGCCTGATGGGTCGCGCCCGCATGGGCGGCGACGGCGATGGTGCCCGGAGCCGCATCGGCGAGTGCGGCGGCAAAGCGGGACACGAGATCGCGCGGCAGGAACGGCGTATCCCCCGCCGCCGAGACGACCCAGCGCGCGGTCGGCCGATTGTCCCGGGCCCAGGCGAGACCGGCGAGGACGCCGGCGAGCGGCCCCGGATGACCGGCAACCGTATCGGCCACGACGGGCAGGCCGTAGTCCGCGAACCGCTCGGGCGCGCCGTTGGCATTGAGCACCAGCGCGCCGACCTGCGGCGCCAGCCGCTCGATCACATGATCGAGCATCGGCCGGCCGGCGATCGGCAGCAGCGGCTTGTCGCCGCCGCCCATGCGCCGGGCGAGGCCGCCGGCGAGCACCACGCCAACGAATGCGCCGCGCAGGACCGCCTCCGTCAGTAGAGTGAAAACGCGAAATATTTCCGCGTGATCCGCTCATGCGTCCCATCACGGACGATATCGGAGATCGCCTTGTCGAGCTGCGCTTTGAGATCCTTGTCCTCCTTACGGAGGGCGATGCCGACGCCCTCGCCGAAGTAGCGCGCGTCCTTGATCTCCGGCAGCACGAACCGGCAGCAGTCGGCCGTCGCGCCGCGCTCGAGCCAATCGTAGAGCGTGACGCTGTCGCCGAGAACGCCGTCGAGACGGCCGGCGGCGAGGTCCGCCGCCGCCGCGGCTTCGGTCGGGTAGGTCTTCACCGTGGCGCCTTTCGGAGCGAACTGGTCGCGCAGATAGATCGCATAGGTCGTGTTCGCCTGGACACCGATGCTGCGGCCCTTCCAGAGCGCGGGGTCGGAGCCCGTGGCAGCGTCCTTGCCCGCGAGCAGGACCACGGGCTTGTCGTAGTACTTGGCCGTGAAATCGACCGTGCGCCTGCGCTCGTCGGTGATCGCCATCGAGGCGGCGATCGCATCGATCTTCTTGGCCAGCAGCGCCGGGATCAGCGCGTCCCAGTCGAGCACCACGAACTCGCACTCGGCCTTCATGCGATCGCAGAGCGCGCGGGCGACATCGATGTCGAAGCCCTGCAAGGCGCGATCGTCGCCGAGACCGTTGAACGGCGGGTAGTCGCCGGCCGCAGCGAAGCGGATCTTCTTCCACTCGCGGGCGTCGGCCGGCACCGGCGCGACCGCCACGCCGACGACGGCGGCGACGAGCAGGGCGAGGGCGGCGAGAAGGCGCGGCATGGGACGATGCTCTCCCCGGAGATCGACGAAGGACGGCGTTTAACGACAGGCTACAGGCGACAGGCGGCCAATGCCGTCTGCGATAGCACGTTTCGCCGGCCGACACCCGTCTCCGCCGGCTTGCGAGCACGGCCGTCGCCAGCCCCCGGCGGCCTTCCGCGATGGCGTCGAGAGGCCGGACCAATTTCGAAAATTTTACGCGAAATTTCCTTTGTTTGTTCGATCAAATTTATCCGTTGTCCCGCGATTGTCGCCATGGAGGTTGGATCATGTCCGGTGTTTCGAGACGTGCCTTGCTTGGCGCTGCAGTCGCTGCGTTCGCCGCGCGCCCGTTCCGGGCAGCGCGCGCCGCAGAACGTCCGGCCGTGACCTTCGTCAACCCCGGCAAGACTGGTGAAGTGTTCTGGGACATGGTCTCGGCGACCATGCGCGCAGCCGCCGCACAGCTCGACATCGACCTCGAAATCCTGACCGCCGAGCGCGACCGGATCCGCATGCGCGACCTAGGCGTCGCGGCGGCATCGCGGGCGACGCGTCCCGACTACCTGATCGTCGTCAACGAGGATCTCGCTGCGACCGACATCGTGATCGCAGCGGAACGCCATGGCGTCGCCACGCTGGTCGTCTCGAACCCGCTGACGCCCGAGCAGGAAGCGGAGGTGTCCCGCACCGGTTCGGCATCGGCCGATCCGACCAGCTACAGGATCGGCAGCCTGCTGCCCGATCACGCCGGCGCCGGCGCCCGAATGGGCGCGGCGCTGGTGGCCGCGGCGCGCCGGCTCGGCCTCGCCGACCGCGACGGCCGCATCCACATGCTCGCGATCGGCGGCAATGACGTGACGCCGGCGAGCGTGCAGCGTCTCACGGGCCTTCGTCGCGCCCTCGCCGGCACGCCGGACGTGACGCTGGACCGGATCGTCAATGCCGAATGGAACGGCGCGCAGGCGGAGGCGATCACCCGCGGCTATCTCGAATGGAGCCGCCGTGCCGGCACCCGACCGGGGGCGATCTGGGCCGCCAACGACCCGATGGCGCTCGGCGCCCTCGCCGCACTGGAAGAGACCGGCCGCATCGGCGGCAAGGACTGCGTCGTCGCCGGCCTGAACTGGTCCCGGCTGGCGATCGAGAGCATCAAGACCGGCCGGATGGTGATGACCGACGGCGGCCACTTCTTTCTGGGAGGCTTCGCGATCGTCATGGTGCGCGACCATTACGACGGCTCGCGCGCGCCCGCGCCGAGCCGCATCGTCCAATGCGCCATGGCGCCGCTCGACGCCGAAAGCGTGCGCCGCTACGAGGCGGCCTTTCCGCGAGACCAGTTCGACAATGTCGATTTCAACCGGTTCCGACGCAACGACGGTGCGGGCTCGTCCTACGCCTTCGACGTGGCGACGGTGTTCTCGAGCCTGAAGTCCGGCGGGGGGCTCTGATGGGCGTGTTCGCATCGGCCATGCAGAGGCTCGAGGCGCTGAAGCGCCAGCCGCGGTTCCCGTTCCAGTGGAAACGCTCGTATCAGACCTTTTTCATGGCCGTGACGCTGCCAGTGCTGGTGGCCCTGAACGTCGCCTCCGCCTTCGTGACGGGCTACAAGCTCCACGGCATCATCGACGAGGAGATCGTCGGCAAGGTTCAGGCCTATCGCAACACGCTGCCCGGCCAGATCGGCGAACCGATGTGGTCGTTCCGCTACGACCGTGTCGAGATGGCGCTCGGCCGCTATGCCATGGATCCGGACGTCATCTCGATCACGGTGCGCGACGACAGCGGTGCCGAGGTCGCGTCGATCAAAGGCCCCGCACAGTTCGAAAACGTCGAGCGGATCGTCGATCCCATCGGGTACGAGAACGGCAATGTCAGCCGGTCGGTCGGCACGATCGAATACGCCTTCTCCCACCGGCGCTCGAACGACCAGATCCTCTATCGCACCATCGAAATGTCGGGCCTGCGCCTCTCGATAGCGTTCATTTTCATCGCAGCGATCATCTACCTGAACCGCGCCAAGGTTGTGAAACCGCTGTCCAAGCTCGAAAAGGCCATGGCCGAGAGCGAGGCGGACGGCACGAAGCATCTGGTCGCGTGGTCGTCCGACGACGAGGTCGGCCGCACCATCGCGGCCTTCAACAACATGCAGCGCCGGCTGGAGGAAGCCGAGCGGCGCCGGCAGGAGACGAACGCGCGCCTCGACCGTCTCTACAACGGCACGCCGGCGCTGCTGCATTCGGTCGACCGCTACGGCGTGCTGGTGCACGTATCGGAATATTGGCTGATCGAGACGGGCTACGCCCGCGAAGAGGTGATCGGGCGTCCGCTCGACGAATTCCTGACCGCCGAGAGCGCGCTCGCCTATCATCGGCGCATCCTGCCGCGGTTCCTGGAAACCGGGATCACCGACGACGAGCCGTTGCGGCTCGTCTGCCGGTCGGGTGCGGTCAAGGACGTGCTGCTCGCCGAGATCGTCGACGAGGCCGCCCCCGAGGGCGCATTGTCGCTGTCGGTGATGACCGACATCTCGGAGATCAAGGCGGCGGAGCGCGAACTGCACCGGATCGCCTGGATCGATCCGGTCAGCGATCTCTACAATCGCCGCGGCTTCCTCGATGCGGTCGACGACCAGATCGCCGCGCTGCAGGAGCGCACGGAAGAGGCGCTGGTCTTCTATCTCGACCTCGATCGGTTCAAGCGGGTCAACGACACGTTTGGACATGCGGCCGGCGACCAGTTGCTCAGGGCGATCGGCACGCGGCTCAAGACGACCTTCGGCGCTCAGGCCCTTGTCGGCCGGCTCGGCGGCGACGAATTCGCCGCCTTCGTACCGGCCGCGACGCTCGAGGCGGACATCTGCACCGTGGTCGGTCGGGCGCTCGACGGCATCCGGGCGCCGGTCGAGATCGATTCGATCACGATCGAGCCCTCGGGCAGCATCGGCGTCGCGCGCTACCCGGTCGACGGACGGTCGGCGGAGGATCTGCTGCTCGCCGCCGACATCGCGCTCTACCGGGCGAAGAACGACGGCCGCGACCGCGCCTACACCTTCGACCATGGCCTCGCCGCCGAGGTCGCGCAGCGGCGCGCGCGGGAGACCGACGTGCGCCAGGGCATTGCACACGGCTGGTTCGAATTGTTCATCCAACCGATCGTCCGGCTCGCCGACGGCAGAATCGTCGGTGGCGAGGCGCTGGTGCGGCTCAGGCACCCGGAAAAGGGCTTGATCTCGCCGGGCGAGTTCATCCCGGCGGCCGAAGAGACCGGACTGATCCGGCCGCTCGGACGCCTGATCCTCAGCGAAGCGGTGCGCAAGATCCCGGCGCTCGCGGCGGCGAACGGCGGCAGTTTCTACCTGTCGGTCAATCTGTCAGGTAGCCAAGTTACGGACACGCTGCCGGAATATCTCGAGCAGCTGTTGACCGAGAACGGCGTGCCGGCCTCGCAGCTCGTGCTCGAGATCATGGAAACCGCGCTGCTCGACGACGCCGAGAAGGTCAACCGCATCCTGTCGCGCGTCTCCGCGCTCGGCATCCGCTTCGCGCTCGACGATTTCGGCACCGGCTTCTCGTCGCTCAACTATGTGAACCGCTTCCCCGTCGACATCATCAAGATCGACCGGTCGTTCACCCGCCGGCTGACCGAGGATTCCCACGAGGCGGCCCGTGTCCGCGCACTCGTGACGACCTCGGTCACGCTCGGCCGAGAGCTCGGCCTCGGCCTCGTCGCCGAAGGCATCGAGCAGGCCGCGGAATTCGATCGCAGCGTGGAGCTCGGTATGGAATATGGCCAGGGCTACCTTTTCTCGCCGCCGCTGCCGCATGACGCCTTCCTAGAGCTCGCCCGCGCGAACGCCGGAGCGCGAACCGAGGCCCCGCCCGCCGCGCGAGCGATGTCGGCCTGATACGCCCTGGATTGCAGTAATCCCCCTTCTCACCATTCAGAATTGCGCCGCCGCGCGATCTGCGGAAAGATGGCCTGCTCGCAAGGGAGGGTCACGCCGTGCCGCAGGACAGCCAGCGCCAGATCGCCATCGACGACCTACGTCCGACCCAGCTCAGCGTCGGATACATCGAGGTCGACAAGCGCGTCGCCAAGATCAAGGCGATGAGCCCGGACAAGCTCGAGGCCTATCTCGACAAGAAGGCCGTGCCGGTCGTCAAGGGACCGGATCATGAGTATTACCTCACCGACCACCATCACCTGTGCTGCGCGCTGATCAAGGCCGGACAGAAGTCGGTTCGGATCGGCGAGGTGCGCGACTATTCGGATGTGGCCAAGGACGGCTTCTGGCCGAAGATGCGCGCCGACGGCTTCTGCTGGCCGATCGACGAGCACGGCAATCTTCGCCCCTATGCCGCGATCCCGCGTCGCTTCGAGGACATGACCAACAACGTCTGGCGCGACCTCGCGCGCGAGGTGCGCGACGTCGCCTTCACCGACGAGGATACGCCGTTCCAGGAGTTCATGTGGGGCGACTATTTCCGCACCTTCATGAGCGAGCGGCTGATCGGGCTCGCCTGGGATGCGGCCGTCGAGCTGGCGACCAAGGTCGCCGCGCTCGACGAGGCGCAGGACCTGCCCGGCTACGTCGGCAGTGCAGCCGGGGATCGCAAGAAGGTGCGCCAGCTCGCCAAGGACCGCGGTCTCGACCGCGAAGACAGCGACAGCTGAGGACGCCCGAGGCTTCTACCGGCGGATCGGTGTCGCGGCGCGGGGCTTCCCGTGCGCCACGCCGCCCCGATCTCTGCCTCAGCCGCCCTTCTCGGGCTGGGGCTTCTCGACCGGCACGAACTGCAGCGGCAGCGCCGTCGTGTACTTGATCTGCTCCATCGCGAAGGACGACGAGACGTCGGCGATCTCGATCTTGGCGATCAGCTTCTTGTAGAAGGCGTCATAGGCCTCGATGTCGGGCACGACCACGCGCAGCAGGTAGTCGACCTGGCCGGCCATGCGGTAGAACTCGGCCACCTCCGGCATCTGGCTGACCACCTCGGCGAAGCGCTTCAGCCAGTCGTCCGAGTGCTGGTTGGTGGTGATCGCCACGAAGGCGGTCACCTTGGCGTTGACCTGCTTGGGGTCGAGCACCGCGACCCGGCGCTGGATCACGCCGTCCTCCTCGAGCTTCTGGATGCGGCGCCAGCACGGGGTCGTCGACAGACCGACCCGCCGGCCGATCTCGGCGACGGGCACGGTGCAGTCCTCCTGGAGGATCTGGAGGATCTTGCGGTCGATACGGTCGATCATGCGGCACCTCGGCCCGAAGGCGGATCTTGAAGCTCTCGGGGCATTATTTTCCCGATTTCAGGCTCAAGTGGTGCGTCTGATTTCGCTCAAGGTCAAGCGTCTGCGCTGATATAAGAACGATTTTCCCTCAGCCCCCGCCATCCGCGCCAACGGAGATCAGTTCCCGCACCCTTGCGCGCAAAGCCGGTACGAGTTCGACCTCGAACCAGGGATTCCGTTTGAGCCAGCCGGAGTTGCGCCAGGACGGATGCGGCATCGGCAGCACGGCCGGACTGGCATCCCGGCCGAGGATCGCACGCCAGTCGGCGACGACATCGGAGACCGCACCGACCGCACCGAGGTGCCAGCGCTGGGCATGGGCCCCGATCGCCAGCACCAGCTCGACCCGCGGCATCGCCGCCAGCACCCGCGCGCGCCAGGCCGGCGCGCATTCCTTGCGCGGCGGCAGATCGCCGCCATGGGCGTCGAGGCCGGGAAAGCAGAAGCCCATCGGCACGATGGCGATCCGGCCCACGTCGTAGAACTCGTCGTCGGTGACCCCGAGCCACGCGCGCAGGCGATCGCCGGACGGATCGGTGAAGGGCGTGCCCGAGGCATGCACGCGGGTGCCGGGGGCCTGCCCGGCGATCAGCAGCCGCGCGGTCGTCGAGGCGCGCAGCACCGGCCGCGGCTCATGCGGCAGCGGTCTGCCGCGCGGATGCTCGACGCAGATCCGGCAGGCGCCGGCCGCGGCGACCAATGCGGCGAGATCCTCGGCCTCGGACGATGCGGGTGGGACGGACAACGGCGTCACCACGCAAACTCCGGATCGACATCGCCGCGCTTGGCCTTTCGGAAATCCTGCGGCCAGTCGAAGCCGCCGGCCCACAGGCCGCGGCGCGCGGCATGCGCCTCGGCTTCCTCCGCCGTGTAGCCGCCGTAGGCGACGGCCCAGCCGTCGCGGACCATGGCGGCGTTGAGCTCGACCGCGCCGGCACGGCAGACGGCGAGCAGACGGTGGTACTTGTCGCGCTTGCGACTCGCACAAGCGACCGGCCGATCTCCGATCAGGCCCGCGAGATGGCGCTTGGCCTCGGCACCACAGGGGTATGGCGCGTTCGCCTGCACGCAGGTCTGATCGAGCTCAGGCGCATCGATGCCGAGGAGCCGGATCCGCTCGCCGTCGATGAGGAGGCTGTCGCCATCGGAGACATGGACACGGCCGTCGATGCGGGTTTCCGGGCGAAACACATCGAGGCCGGGCAGCCGCGCGCGATGATGCGTGACGACGTAGAGGCCGGTCGCCACCAGACCGATCAGCGCCCAGGCAAAGCGCGATCCGCCGACGCCGAAGCGGCGCCGGCCGATGCCGGATGTCCCCGACGGGACAGTCCGGCGTCGAAAATTTAACCGAATTCCTGAGCCGGACATTAAGCGTTCCATGGCTATGGTGCCTTCCGGAGCGGGACGGCTCCGAAAGGCACGGCTGGTGCGGTTCAGATCCCAGGCTGAATCGGCCGCCGAAGCACACTCTAGAGCGAATTCCGGCCGGCGCGTGTCCGGCATGGATCGCCAGCATCGCAGACGGGTGGTTCGACCGAACCACTGGTGGGGACATCCGGCGTTCAGACGGCCGGAGACGAGGGACGAGGGATCTCGAGCGTGACGGAAGTCGCCGTCAGCCCCGGCGCGGACAAGACCGCGATCAACGCCCGCCGCGCCGAGCGGCGGCGGCAGGTCGCGCGCACGGTTCGCGATCTCCGCGAGAAACTCGCCGAGAGCGAGGGCGTCAAGCCGCAATTCGACTACGAACTGATGGTCGCGCATGCGACCCATCGGGTGCAGGCCGCGTTCTGGATCATCGGCCTCGTGCTGGTGATCGCGCTCGTCGGGAGCATGTGGACCGACAAGATGCTGATCGGCAGCTGGGTGGCGCTGGTCCTGTCGGCGCATCTGGTCGCGGTCATGTTCGCGCGCCGGTTCCTCAGCCTGGAGCGGCACGCGGTACGGCTCGCCGGCTGGCGCGGCCGGTTCGCGGCCGCCGACGCGCTGTTCGGTCTCACCTTCGCGCTGCTCTATCTGCTGCCCGCGACGCCGACCATCGCGACCGACGTCTTCCAGTTCTCCACCATGCTGATCGTGGTGGCGGTGACGGCGATGCTGGCCGCCAACGTGCCGGCGGCGATGCTCGCCGTGTCGATGCCGGTCACGGCGACGACGGGGGCGAGCTTCCTGATGCGCGGGCTTGCCGAGTCGGACCACGGCATCTCCTATCCCTTCATCATCTCGGTGATGGCGGTGGTGGCGCAGGGCTTCTTCATCCTGCTCGGCTACCGGCTGTTCCACGCCTCGCTCGGTGCCATCCAGGCGCGGGAGGAGAAGGACGCGCTGATCGCCGAGCTCGAGCAGGCCAATGCCATCTCCGACGAGAGCCGGCGCAAGGCGGAGGAGGCGAACTACGCCAAGAGCCGCTTCCTCGCCACGATGAGCCACGAGCTCCGGACGCCGCTCAACGCCATTCTCGGCTTCTCGGAGGTGATGCAGACCGAGATGCTCGGGCCGATCGGCAACGAGATCTACAAGGGCTACATCGACGACATCCACAATTCCGGCCGGCACCTGCTCGGGCTGATCAACGAGATTCTCGACCTGTCGCGCATCGAAGCCGGCCGCTACGAGCTCAACGAAGAGGCGGTCACGCTGCCCTATGTGGTCGAGGACTGCGCGCACATGATCGCGCTCCGGGCCCGCGCCAAGGGCCTGACCATCGTCGAGCACTACGAGGAGAGCCTGCCGAAGATCTGGGCCGACGAGCGCGCCGTGCGCCAGATCGTGCTCAACATCCTGTCCAACGCCGTGAAGTTCACGCCGCAGGGCGGCACGATCGCCGTCAAGGTCGGCTGGACGGCGGGCGGCGGCCAGTATGTCTCGATCCGCGACAACGGACCGGGCATCCCGGAAGAGGAGATCCCGGTCGTGCTGTCCGCCTTCGGCCAGGGCTCGATCGCGATCAAGTCGGCCGAACAGGGCACCGGCCTCGGCCTCAACATCGTGCAGGCGCTCGTGCAGATGCACGGCGGCAGCTTCGACCTCAAGAGCAAGCTGCGCGAAGGCACCGAGGTGACCTTCACCATGCCGAAGTCGCGCGTCATGGAGATCATGCCGCGGCTCGACGAGCGCCCGCAGCGCCCGGCCGAGACCGAGGCGCCCGCCGGGCCCGGCCGCGCCCGGTCGCGAGCCAGGAGATGCTCGACGCGATGCGCCGGCAGCTCGAACAGGCGCGTGACGCACTCGGCCAGGGGCGCGGCGACGACACCCGCGCCGTCGCCGAAGCCGGCCGCTGAGGGCACATACGGGAGAGCGGCCGCCTTTCGCGGCAAGACCGGCCCACACACATGCGAAAGCCCGGATCGCTCCGGGCTTTCGGCGTTTCCTGACGGTGCGTGTTCGATCAGGCGGCGGCGCCGGGGACGAAGCGGCCGTCGGTCTGGTCGAGACGGCGGCGGATCTGGGTCACGACCATGGAGTCGTCCGGCACGCAGTTCTCGTAGGTGAGGTATTCGCCGGCCTTGATCGGCTTCAGCACCTTGGCCTTCTCGGCGAGGCCGAGCGGCAGGGCGCCGGCGGCGCGCGCTTCCGACCAGTTCATCGCGAAGCCGCGATAGTCGGTCTCGCCGATCTTGCCGAGGCTCGCGCCGGCGCTCAGATCCTGCTTGGCGACCGCGATCGCCTCGGCAACCGGATAGTCGACCGGCTCCATGTCCGGGCGCTTGTAGAGCACGGCGCGGGCGGCCGACAGCGGCACCTCGAGGCTGGTCAGGTGATACGGGCGCAGCAGCGAGAAATACGGGCCCTTGCCGACCTTGAGGTCGATCATGCGCTCGAGCACGCGCGGGTGGCGCGTCTCGACCACGATGAACACGCCCGGCGCGACGCCCTTGCCGATCGAATAATCGACGACGCCCTTGTTGTTCAGCACGCCGCCGTCGGCCTTCGGGATCAGGACGTGAGCCAGCTCCTCGCGGGTCGCGGCCGGGCCGTGCATGCCGGGGACGTCGATCTTGAGGCCGGTCGCGTTGGCGATCGCGACCATCTCGATCATGGTCTTCGAGCCATCGACGAACTCGACCAGCATGCGCGGGTTCATGTTGCGGGCGAGCGCCTCGGCCTCGTATTCGGCCGGCATGGCGTCGAACTTCAGCGGGTTGTTCTTGCCCTTGCCGGCGGCGACGATGTCCATGCCGAGCGACTTGGCGAAGGCGATCAGTTCCAGCGTGCAGGCCGGCTCGTCGCCGGCGGCGCCGGTGTAGACCACGCCGGCCTTCTTGGCCTCTTCCTTGAGGAAGCGGCCGATGGTGATGTCGGCCTCGACGTTGAGCATGACGACGTGCTTGCCGTTCTTCATCGCCTCGAGCGCGAACAGCGTGCCGATGTTCGGGTTGCCGGTGGCGTCGATCACGACGTCGATGCGGCCGGCGGCGGCGAGCGCGTTGAGATCGTCGGTGATGGCGAGCTTGCCCGCCTCGATCGCCTTGTCGATGGCGCTCGCGGACGAGGCGTTGACGATGTCGTCGCTCGCGTGGCCGGCGAGCAGCGCCGCGTCGCGGGCCGCTTCGGTGCGGATCTCGGAGATCGCGCCGATGCGGATGCCCGGCATCAGCGCAACCTGCACGACGATATCCGTGCCCATCTGACCCGCGCCGGCGAGACCGACGGTGATCGGCCCGTGCTTCTCGGCCCGTTCCAGGAGTTCGGCGACAAGATGCGACATCGGATTTTCTCCTCGTGTTCCTCACCGGCTTCGCGCGGGTCGTGGAGCGGGTTCTATCCCGGTTCGTCCGGCGCGGCGATTGTGAACATTGTCTATGACACAGAGACAAATGTTTCAAGTTCGGAGTTGCACCGGTCCGTCGGGTCGGTGGCTCGCCCCTCCCCGGCCCGGCGGATCCGCGTGGATACCGCGAGCGGGGGCGACGCATTTCGGCAAACAAAAAGGGCGCCGGTCGGGCGCCCTTTCGCGATCTGCAGGCCGGCGACGATCTCACGCCGCGAGGCGCTCGGCCACCATCTGCGACAGCTTGGCGAGGTCCTTGGCGAACAGGCGGATGCCCTCGGCGAGCTTCTCGGTCGCCATGGCGTCCTCGTTCATCATCCAGCGGAACGCCTTCTCGTCCATGACGAGTTTCGCCGGCGTCGCGCGGGCCGCATCGGGGGCGAGACGGCGCTCGACCGGGCCGGTCTCCTTGTCCAGCGCCTCGAGAAGCGCCGGCGACACGGTCATCCGGTCGCAACCGGCGAGCGCCAGCACCTCGCCGGTGGACCGGAACGAGGCGGCCATGACAACGGTCTGGATGTCGTGCGCCTTGTAGTAGTCGTAGATGCCGCGCACCGACAGGACGCCCGGATCTTCATCCGGCGTGAAGGTGCGGCCCTCGGCCTTGACGTGCCAGTCCAGGATGCGGCCGACAAAAGGCGAGATCAGGAACACGCCCGCATCCGCGCAGGCGACCGCCTGGGCGAGCGAGAACAGCAGCGTCAGATTGCAGTCGATGCCCTCGCGCTGCAGGATCTCGGCGGCGCGGATGCCTTCCCAGGTCGAGGCGATCTTGACCAGGATGCGCTCGCGGCCGATGCCGCGCGCCTCATAGGCCGCGATCACCGCACGCGCCTTCTCGACCGTCGCACCGGTATCGAAAGAGAGATCGGCATCGACCTCGGTCGAGACGCGGCCGGGCACCAGCTTGGTCAGCTCGGCGCCGACGCTGACCGCCAGCCGGTCGCAGACGGCGCGACGCACCGCTTCCGCCGAGCCCGACGCCTTGCGCCCCCAGGCGACCGCCTCCTCGACCATCGGCTCATAGGCCGGCAAGGCCACGGCCTTGAGCACCAGCGTCGGGTTGGTCGTGCAATCGACCGGCTTGAAGGTGCGGATCGCGTCCACGTCGCCGGTATCGGCGACCACCGTGGTCATGGAACGCAGGAGATCGAGCTTGGAGGTGGTGGGCAAGGAGGTCATGGCAAGGTCTACTCCGGAAACGGACGGACGTTGTCTAACCCACCTCGACGGAACCGACGAGTCCCCATTTCAGAAAGAAACGCCATTTTCGGCATTTCTTTCGCATAACAGCCCATACATGTGTTCCCGCGACCAACGTGGTGCCTGGCACTCTCAGTCGCGGCGGAAGCCGCGGGTCAGTGCCGTCATGGTGTGGTGATTCGGGCAGTAGGCCTCGCTCTTCTCGAGCGCGGTGCCTTCGTCGAAGTCGTGCATGCAATTGGCTTTCGCCTGGCAGCGCGTGCATGCCGCCTGCATGTCGCGCAGCACCCCCGGGAGCCGCTCGGCGATGAGATCGAGGTCCAGCCCCTTGACCTCGGCCATGCGCTCCATGAGCCGTAACCCGCCGGGGCCGTGACCGGCGAGCTCGACGAGATCGGGGCCGGTGAGGCTCAGGTCGCGCGCCATATGGGCGAGTTCGACCGGATCGACGGCGGCGAGCTCGTCGAGCGACGCCAGCACCTGTCGTCGCTCGCGCCACCACTCGACCACCCGTTCCGCCACAGAATTCAGCGTCGAATCGTGATGCGACATGTCCCGTCCCTCCTTGTCAGAGAAAAGGCACGGGCCGACCCGCGATGTCGTTGAGAAACATCAAATAAGACGACAAACGGCTGCAATTTTGCAGCAAGCCGGGCGCTTCAGAGCATCTCGAGCATGGCGCGCGCGGTCTCGGAATCGACGCCGAGCGCGTTGACGATCCTGCCGGAACAGGCCGCGCGCAGCGCCGAGGCCTTGTCCGGACCGGTCGCGACCGCGAAGCGCAGCGGCGCGCGCGCCAGGCCGTCGAGGCCGATCGACAGTGTGCGGCGGTCGAACTCGGTCGAGACGACCTTGCCTTCGGCATCGAAGAACCGGCCACAGACCGTGCCGATGGCACCGCGGGCGCGGATGCGGTCGATAAAGCTCGGATCGATGACGCCATGGCGGAACACGGTCGCGCGCGGCGACAGCGTGCCGATGCCGACCAGCGCGATCGACATGCGCTTCATCAGGTCGAACACGGTCTTCACCGCGCTCGTCTCGCGCAGGTGCTGCGCCGAGACGTCGTCCTCGACGATCGCCGGCACCGGCAGCTGCCAGGCACGCCCGCCGAGCCCCGCCGCCAGCGCGCGACAGACTTCGCTCGAATGGCTCGGGATCTGCGGCGCGCCGACGCCGCCGATCAGCGACACGACGTCGACATCCGACGACCGCGCACGGCGCATGGCGGCCGCGACCGCCGCGACCGTGTCGCCGTCCGACACGCCGATCACCGCGCCGGGCGCGATCCGCTCCTCGATCGCGCGGGCGACGGCCTTGCCGAGCAGGTCGTAGGGACTTTCTTCCGGCCCGCGCGGCTGCACGACGATGGCGGTGTCGAGATCGAAGCGGCGGACCAGGCGGCGCTCGGTCTCGAAATCGCGCAGGCCATAGGGTGTGATCTGGATTTCGACGAAGCCTAAGTCCATCGCCGCCTTGAGCGCGCGCGACACGGTCGATTCCGAGATGCCGAGCACGCGGGCGATCTCGTTCTGGGGCAGGCGCTGGTCGTAACGCATGCGCGCGATCTGAAGGATGATCTCGTCGTCGCGGCGGTTACGGGCCATGATTCTCGCGCACTCGTGAAATGTCTTTTCGGTGACTACCACATCGCGCGCCCCGGCGCGAGACGGGCCGCCGCAGCGGGACCGGCCGGCATGCAGGCGCGCGCGGCGCAGGTCGGGGACGTCGCAAAATAGACAAGGACGCTGCCCAAGTTGACCGTGCCCGTCGCGCGTCCGGCCCCGCGCGCGGACGGCCGGAGGAGATCCCCATGCGTTCGCCGACGCCGCGTCCGTCTCTCGCGCCGATCCTTCGACGATCGCCGCCGCGCCCGTGTTTTGCCCTCGCCATCGCCGCGACACTGGCGCTCGTACCGATCGCGCCGCCCGCCTTCGCCGCCGAGACACCGGCCGGCCAGGGCGCGAATGGCCAGGGTGCGAACGGCCAGGGTGCGCCGCAGGTCGCCAACCCCGTTGAAGACTTCAACCGCACGCTCGGCGACGTGAAGCGCAACCTCGGTTCGCTGACCGGCCGGATCGAGCAGTCGACGCGCGAGATCGAGAAGCAGACCGCGCCCGACGCCGCCAAGAAGGATCTGGCCGAGCTGCAGGCGCTGATCGCCGAGGCGCTCGGCGCCGTGTCGGACAATGGCGCGGTCGCCACGCTGGGTCAGAAGGTGATCGACTATTCGCGCGCCAAGCAGCGCCAGATCGAGGCCGAGACGCGCTTCTCGGCCGAGGAGCGGCAATATCTGCTCGGCGAATGGAACCGGATCGGCACCGAAGCCAAGAAGGCGACCGACGATCTCACCAATGCACGCGGCGAATTCACGAAACTCCTGAAGACCGTGCAGACGCGCAGCGACTACATCGAAGAACTGCAGGCGCTCAACAACGCCGAGCAGATGCTGCAGGTGATCCGCCGCCTCGCCGACGACATCCGCAACGCCTCCTCGGCGCTCAAGGGTTTTATTCAGGCCGTCACGCCGCCCGAGCCGGGGACGTGAGGCGATTTGCGCGCCGCGGGTCCGGGGCCGGCGCACCGGCGGCGGCTTCCGGCGGCCGATGTCGCGGCCGCGATGCCGGTTCGGCCGAGGGCGGGGTCCGCGCGGCGCGGGCGGACCATGGCCGGAGCGCCGGCGCGGCCGAAGGTTCCGGCGCGCTTTCGCGTCGGCGCGTCTCGGGCTAGAGCACGGATGTGAACTTGGCGGATGACGGAATGACGGCCGAGCCCCTCACGGACGCGATCCGATCGCGGCATGATCGTCCCCGGTACGGTCGCCCCCGGTACTGTCCCCCGGGCGCGGCGCCCGCGCGCGGGCCGCGGCGCCGGCGCTCGCGGCGGCGCTCGCCATCGCGCTCGGCGGCTGCCAGCTCACCGACGAGACCGGCTTCGTCGAAGTCAAACGCCAGTTCGCCCCACCGCCCACGGGCGTCTTCCGCCTCAACGGCGAAGACATCCCCGGCATCGCCACCGCCGGCCCCGCCGCAACCACGGTCGTCCGCCAGAAGACCGGCGCGATGCGCATCGACTTCATACGCGACGGCCAAGTCTACGCCTTGTGCCGGTTCGATCTCCGGAAGAACCGGATCGTGACGGTGACACTTTATTTGGAAGCGCGGGAGATCAGGTGCGGGGTGGCGGGGTAGGTCCGAGGTATCAACTTGCAATGGCAGATTCCGACGCACAGCCGCAGCAGCACCGACCCTCCCTTGCTCAAAAATCGTCCCAGCTCCAACTACAATGGCGATATGTGCACCGGACGGCATCTCGTTGACGCGAGCGCCCCCTACGATAGAATGCCAATTAAATACCAACTCAAGGCAGCACGCCATGGGACAGATAAAACCTGAAGTCGAATCCGGCCACCTTTTACAATTCCCGCAAGAGCGTCGACTGTTGCGTCCATTTCTGACTTGCTTCGATATAACCTGGGCAAAACAACATAGAGCATACAACACCGATCTATCGATATACTTTTTAAGCCCAGAACGATTTATTAAGGAACAATTTGGATTTGACCAAGAGATTATTCTTGCTATTTCTCACTATAAATCAATCCAACCACGTTCCATTCAAGCCATCGACTCAGCTATCGACAGCAGCCCGGCAAAGGGGCGTGTTGATCAATGGCTATTCTTTATTATTACAAATGATCCCGATGGCGTAGCATGGATTACCGAGTACAGATCTAAAAACCCACAATCCCGAATCCCAATCGCCTTACAGTGGGACGAGGTATCAGATGCAAGCGATAGCTGGTACTTACGAAACAAGCTTGCCGCCCAGCTATTCGCCAGAGACTTATTCGACTACAAACTTCCAATCGACTCCGATTTGTTTTTCTTTGGACGAGACGCCGTAGTAGCTGAATTTATCGACGCCACTAAACAATCTCAAAATCGCGGCCTATTTGGGCTACGAAAAACCGGCAAGACCTCGATATTATTTAAAATAAAGAGATTAAGCGAGCGCGACGCAATTTCCACCTTCTACTACGATTGCAAGGCCCCATCTATTCGAAATCTCAAATGGAGCGAACTTTTGTCAAAAATTGTGAAAGATATAAATGAACAATTTCGAATACCCCCCAATAAAAAGAGCACCCACCCCTCGGATGATTTCACATATTCGGTCAAGATAGCATCAAAGCAAAAGAAACTTTGCCTCATATTTGACGAGATTGAATATATATCACCACTCTCGACCCTTGATACACACTGGAAGACTGACTTCATTCCCTTCTGGCAAACACTGTGGGCGACCCAGAGCGAGCATCGCCAACTTTCATTTATAATCGCCGGTGTAAATCCAAGCTGTGCCGAAATAGATACGCTAGATGGCGTTCAAAACCCAATGTTTGGAATCGTGAAAACACAATATCTAATCGGATTCAAGGAATCCGAACTACGATCTATGTTGCTTTATTTTGGAAAACGAATGGGGCTAAAATTTGATGAGAATAGTGTTCGTTATTTGTTTACTAGGTACGGCGGACATCCACTCCTAACGCGCATGGCCTGCTCCCATTACAACAATCATCTTCTCTCAATTAAATCGGAACGGCCAATTACAATAAATCAGGAACAGCTACGTCTCTCGGAGAACGAGCGGGATGAAGAGATTGTGTTTTATTGTAAACATATTGTATCAGAATTGAAGCAATTTTATCCTATTGAATATGAAATGCTGGAAATGCTTTCGTCCGGAAACCTTGTAGACTTCCTGTATTTAGCTCAGGAGCCTGAATATACGCGCCATCTCCGAGGCTATGGACTCCTAGAGTTTTCGAACAGATTGAGGCCATCACTTAAAATTCCTGTAGTTAGCAAGTACATCTTAAGCGAGACAGCTCGCGAACGTGGAGCCTCATCTGGAAAATACGTCGTTCAAACCAAACGCAGAGAGGAATGGCTTCAAGGTCGACTGAAAAGCATTACTCAGGAAATGCGTACACTGGAAAAAGTCCGCGAAAATGCGAATTTGCCACATATATATGGGCCTCACTCGTATCCAGAGGCGGAAAAATTTTGCAATTGCAAACTTGTAACTGATGAAGCGGAATTTTTTACCTTCATAAACTCGGCAAATAGATCGCTCGTCGAGCCGATTGATAACTTCGGGAAAAAGTCCCATGATCCGCAATACTTCTGGTCAACATTTAAGAAAGCGTATCCAGATCTATGGCGCGCGCTAGCACGGATAAAAATATACAGGAACAATGCTGTCCACTCGGATATGAACAACTCCGCGCAACACCTATACCAAGCTTTCATTCAGGAGGACTTAGACGAAAGATCCATCGACAGGATAGACGATCCGTACTTTCGCCTACAACAAGCAGTTCTCGACGGCTTGGTAATAGCAATTCAGTACGAACTAGTACGCTATAGTTGATCGATACGGATCACCGCCCCCGTCGCTTCCCTTTCCCTCGGCTCCCCGCCGTCCCCGCCGCCGTGCTCGGCGGCGGGCGCTTCGGCAGGTCGCCCGTGCCCATCGGCACTTCCGTCCGGCCGACCGTCATCTCGTCGAGCGAATTCTTGCGGGCCCGGCTCGGCGGCAGGTTCGCCGCGGCGCCGTATTTGCGTTCGCCGCCGAAGCCGCCGGTGGCGTCGTCGAGGGCGCTCTGGCGGGTGATCGGGTCGTCGGAGACGAGCAGGTCGGTCTCGCGCAGACGCTTCACCTCGTCGCGCAGGCGCGCGGCGGTCTCGAATTCGAGGTTGGCGGCCGCGTCGCGCATGCGCTTTTCGAGGTCGGCGATGTGGGCCGCCAGATTGTGGCCGACCAGATGGCCGTCCTCGGCGAAGCCGGCGTCGACCGTGACGTGGTCCTGCTCGTAGACCGAGCCGAGAATGTCGGAGATCTGGCGCTTGATCGTCTCCGGCGTGATGCCGTGTTCCTTGTTGTAGGCCTGCTGCTTCTCGCGGCGCCGGTTGGTCTCGGCGATGGCGCGCTCCATCGAGCCGGTCATGCCGTCGGCATAGAGGATCACGCGGCCGTCGACGTTGCGCGCCGCGCGGCCGATGGTCTGAATCAGCGAGGTCTCCGAGCGGAGAAAGCCCTCCTTGTCGGCATCGAGGATCGCGACCAGCGCGCATTCCGGAATGTCGAGGCCCTCGCGCAGCAGGTTGATGCCGATCAGCACGTCGAAGGCGCCGAGGCGCAGGTCGCGGATGATCTCGATGCGCTCGAGCGTCTCGACGTCGGAATGCATGTAGCGTACACGCACGCCGTGCTCGTGCAGGTATTCGGTCAGGTCCTCGGCCATGCGCTTGGTCAGGGTGGTGACCAGCGAGCGATAGCCGCGCGCCGCGACCTGGCGCACCTCGTCGAGCAGGTCTTCGACCTGCTTGGTGGCCGGGCGGATCTCGATCTCGGGATCGATCAGGCCGGTCGGGCGGATCACCTGCTCGGCGAAGACGCCGCCGGCCTCCTCCATCTCCCATGAACTCGGCGTCGCCGAGACCGCGATGGTCTGCGGCCGCATGGCGTTCCATTCCTCGAAGCGCAGCGGCCGGTTGTCCATGCAGGACGGCAGGCGGAAGCCGTATTCGGCCAGCGTCGCCTTGCGGCGGAAGTCGCCGCGATACATGCCGCCGATCTGCGGGATGGTGACGTGGCTCTCGTCGGCGAAGACCAGCGCGTTGTCGGGCAGGTATTCGAACAGCGTCGGCGGCGGTTCGCCGGGCCGGCGGCCGGTCAGATAGCGCGAGTAGTTCTCGATGCCGGCGCAGGAACCGGTCGCCTCGAGCATTTCGAGATCGAAGGTCGTGCGCTGGTCGAGCCGCTGCATCTCGAGCAGGCGGCCGGCCTGCTCGAGCTCGACCAGCCGATGCTTGAGCTCGGACTTGATCGACTGGATCGCCTGCTGCAGCGTCGGCTTGGGCGTCACATAGTGCGAGTTGGCGTAGACCTTCACGAACTTCAGGTTCTGGGTCTTCTGGCCGGTCAGCGGGTCGAACTCGACGATCGACTCGACCTCGTCGCCGAACAGGCTGATCCGCCAGGCGCGATCCTCCAAGTGGGCCGGAAAGATTTCGACCGTATCGCCGCGGACGCGAAAGTTGCCGCGCTGGAACGCCGCGTCGTTGCGCTTGTATTGCAGCGCGACGAGGTCGGCGAGCAGCTGGCGCTGGTCCAGCCGCTCGCCGACCTCGATGCCGAAGGTCATGGCGGTGTAGGTCTCGACCGAGCCGATACCGTAGATGCAGGACACCGAGGCGACGATGATGACGTCGTCGCGTTCGAGCAGGGCACGCGTCGCGGCGTGGCGCATGCGGTCGATCTGCTCGTTAATGGAAGATTCCTTCTCGATGTAGGTATCCGAACGCGGGACGTAGGCCTCCGGCTGGTAATAGTCGTAGTAGGAGACGAAATACTCGACCGCGTTGTTCGGGAAGAAGCTCTTGAACTCGCCATAGAGCTGGGCGGCCAGCGTCTTGTTCGGCGCGAGCACCAGCGCCGGGCGCTGGGTGCGCGCGATCACCTGCGCCATGGTGAAGGTCTTGCCGGAGCCGGTGACGCCGAGCAGCACCTGCATGCGCTCGTCGCGCTCGACGCCCTCGACCAGTTCGGCGATGGCGGTCGGCTGGTCGCCGCGCGGCTCGTACTCGGACACGAGCTCGAAGCGGATGCCGCCTTCGGACTTCTGCGGCCGTTCGGGCCGATGCGGGGTCCAGAGCTTGCCGTCCTTGAACAGCGGATTGCCGCTCTCGATCAGCGCCTTCAGCGCCTCGACGGTCGCTGTGGCGCCGCCCTTGGGCATGGCCTGCGCCTCTTCGAGCGTCAGGTCCAGGCCGGCGATCGGATTGAGGCCGCTGCGCACCCGCTCCTTCGGCGAGGCGGCGCCGTCGGCGCCGCGACCGCGGCCCGCGGGGCGCGCCTTGTCGGCCGGCTTCTCGGCCTTGGCCGCCTTGGCTGCCTTCGCCGGCTTCTCGGCCATGGCCTCGACCGAGATCTCGCGCGCCCAGTCGCCGATCGAGCCGGAGAGCGGCACCGCGCCGACATCGTAGCCGGCTTGCGGCGCCTCGCCGAAGCCCGGCGGATGCGGATCGGCACCGCTGTCGGTCAGACCGGTGCGCGCGGGGTCTCCCACGGCGCCTCGCCACCGAGATCGGCGTCGGACGCCGGTTCGGCGGCTGCGGAGGCGTCGAGATGGGCGGTGAGCGGACCGCGCCGACGCGACGCGGAGCCAGGGGTCTTCGGAGTACGGGCCATGAACGGAATATGGCCCGAGTCCGGGGATGGGAAAAGGGGTCAAGGGTGCAAGGCGCTTTTCAAAATTGCTTGCACCGGGTCCCCTTTGATTGCCGTGCATCCGAAGACAATCGGCGTAACATGCTTGCATGCCCTCCCTCTCCCCGCCATGATCCGCGCCCGAACGGCGCCGCTTCGGCACGAGCGCCGCGCCAGGAAACGCGAGGCAGGAGAAGAACATGACGACGGGCAGCCGGCTCAAGGGCAAGACGGCGGTGATCACGGCCGCGGCGCAGGGCATGGGCCGGGCGGCGGCGCTCGCCTTCGCGGTCGAGGGCGCGCGGGTGATCGCGACCGACATCGCGCTCGACAAGATGGCCGATCTCGCCGGCGTGCCGGGCATCGAGACCGAGCGGCTCGACGTCACCGATCCGGCCGCGATCGCCGCCTTCGCGGCCGCGCATCCGGACGTCAACGTGCTGTTCAACTGCGCGGGCTTCGTCCACAACGGCACGATCCTCGACTGCACCGAGGACGAGTTCGACTTCGCCGTTTCGCTCAACGTCCGCTCGATGTACCGGCTGACCAGGGCGCTGCTGCCGGCGATGATCGCGCGCGGCGGCGGCTCGATCATCAACATGGCCTCGGTCGCCTCGTCGATCATCGGCGCGCCGAACCGCTTCATCTACGGCACGACCAAGGCCGCGGTGATCGGCTTGACCAAGTCGATCGCGGCCGATTTCGTCGCCAAGGGCATCCGCTGCAACGCGATCTGCCCCGGCACGATCGAGAGCCCGTCGCTGGAGGACCGCATGCGCGCGCTCGGCGATTATGACGAGGCGCGCAAGATGTTCCTGGCGCGCCAGCCGATGGGGCGGCTCGGACGGCCGGAGGAGGTCGCCATGCTGGTCGTCTACCTCGCCAGCGACGAATCCTCGCTGACCACGGGCCACGCCCACGTCATCGACGGCGGCTGGACCAACACCTGACCGTCCCCGCTTCGCGCCCACGCCGCCCACGGACATCGGCCGTGACCGATCGGCGCGGGTCGCGCCCTCGCCTTCCGACGCCGGCCGTGGCAATGCTGCGCGGCCGCTCTCCGAACCGGGATCACCTGGCCATGCTGCGTTCCGAACTCAACGAGATCATCCGCGCCGGCGAAGACTTCATCGCCTCGTTCGGCTTCAAGATGCCGCCGTTCGCGGCCTGGTCGCCGGCCGACTGGCGCGCCAACAAGGACCGCGCCGGCGCGATCATCGGCCCGCGGCTCGGCTGGGACATCACCGACTACGGTTTCGGCAGCTTCACCAAGAAGGGGCTCCTGCTGTTCACCGTGCGCAACGGCACGCTGGACAACCTCAAGCGCGGCACCGGCATGGTCTACGCCGAGAAGATCATGATCAGCCGCGCCAATCAGCTGACGCCGATGCATTGGCACAAGATGAAGACCGAGGACATCATCGTCCGCGGCGGCGCGCCGCTCGAGGTGAAGCTCTACAATGTCGCCGCCGACGGCGTCTCGATCGACCGCGAACGCCCTGTGACGGTGATGTGCGACGGCCTCGCCCGCACGGTCGCCCCCGGCGGCACCGTGGTGCTGGAGCCCGGCGAGAGCATCACGCTCGAACCCGGCCAGGCGCACGCCTTCTGGGGCAAGGACGGCGACTGCCTGATCGGCGAGGTGTCGACCGTCAACGACGACGAGACCGACAACTACTTCCTCGAACCGGTCAGCCGCTTCCCGAGCGTGGAAGAGGAGGCCGAGGCGTATCGGCTGATCGTGCCGGATTATAAGGGGTTGTGAGGGACTTCGGGTCGAGCGGCGCGATCCGTCGAACGATCCGTCACCCGAGCGAACGCTACCGAAACGGCCGCTGCGGCGTTAGATCCACACGAGGATCAACGCAGCCGGAGCCGCCGTCATGCCGCAACTCGTCGATGGAAAGTGGGAGACGTCCGACGTCGCCGCCTCGGAGATGAAGGGCGGGGCGTTTCATCGCGAGGCGACCAAGTTCCGGTCGTGGATCACCGCCGACGGGCGTCCCGGGCCGGACGGACAGCCGGGGCTGCCGGCGGAGGCCGGGCGGTATCGGCTCTATGTCGCCTATATCTGCCCGTGGGCGAGCCGGACGCTGATCTGGCGGGCGCTGAAGGGGCTCGACGACGTGATACCGATCACGGTCGTCAATCCGATCCTCGGCGACGACGGCTGGACCTTCCTGGAGCCGGACGGCACGTCGCGCGAACCGCTCTACGGCGCGAACTTCCTCTGGCAGATCTACACGCGCGCGGCACCGACCTACACTGGCAAAGTCTCGGTGCCGGTACTCTGGGACGCGCGCGAGGAGCGCATCGTCAACAACGAGTCCTCCGAGATCATCCGGATGCTCAATTCGGCCTTCGACGGCCTCACCGGCAACCGGCTCGACCTCTATCCGGCCGATCTGGCGCCGACCATCGACGCCTGGAACGCGCGCATCTACGACGACGTCAACAACGGCGTCTACAAGGCCGGCTTCGCCAAGACGCAAGCCGCCTATGAGGCCGCCTTCGACCGGCTGTTCGCCGCGCTCGACGATCTGGAGGCGCATCTCGCCACGCATCGCTACATCGCCGGCGAGTGGCTGACCGAGGCGGATTTCCGGCTGTTCGTGACGCTGATCCGCTTCGACGCCGCCTATCACGGCGCCTTCAAGTGCAATCTGCGCCGGATCGTCGACTATCCGGCGCTGTCGAACTATCTGCGCGAGCTCTACCAGTATCCGGGCATCGCCGAGACCGTGAACATCGACCACATCAAGACCGGATACTATTCGCTCCGGCACATCAACCCGACCATGATCGTGCCGAAGGGCCCGGCACTCGACTTCGGCGCGCCCCACGATCGTGGCGCCCTGCCCGGCCGCGGCATTCGCGTGCGCGAAGGCTGAGGCCGGGCCGCCCGCACCGATCGCCCCGGCTCAGAAGCGCGCGAAGGCGGCTTCGAGCCGGGCGAGGAAGGCCTTGGCCTTGTCGTCGGTCATCCGGTCCATGTCGTGCAGGGTCATCATCCGGAACGAGGCGCCGCGGGCGACGAAGTTCATGATGCCGCGCTTCAGGAGCTTGCGCACCGGATCGCCCATCCAGAGCCGCGCCACCCACCAGGGCGAGCCGGTCGAGGAGACGACCCACAGCGCGCCGATGTGATCGAGCTTGGGGATCAGCCGGCCGCCCGCGCGGTCGTGCTCGAAGGCGACACCAGGGGCGAAGACGCGATCGAAAAAGCCCTTCATGATCGCCGGCATGGCGAACCACCATTGCGGAAAAATCAGCACCAGCTTTTCGGCCGCGCGCAGGCGCTCGACATAGCCGGTCACGTCCGCGCCCGGCTGATAGGGCTGCGCAAAGTACGCGCGCCGCTCGGCCGCGGTCAGGCGCGGGTCGAAGCCGTCGCGGTAGAGGTCGATCACGTCGACCTCGTCCTTGCGGCGCTCGAGCACCGCGCGCACGCGGCTCAGCGCCGCCTTGGCGAAGCTGTCGTCGAGGGGATGGGCGACCACGATCAGGACACGCAAGAGCACCTCCGAGGCGATGCCGAACGAAGAGCGGATCAACCCGGATCGGCGTCGGCCGTTCCGGTCTCGATCCTCGAAGCCGCGTCCGGCAAGGGGCCGACCAGCATGGTCTGTTCGACAAAATCGGCAATCGTTTGAATATCGTCGAGGTGAAACAGCGGCAGACCGCTCGCGTCGGTGCCGACGTGGCCGGGCTCGGCTGTGTCGCAGGCGATCGCGAGGATCGTCGGGTCGCCGGGGGCGAGCGCGGCGTCGCGTGAGGCGCCGGCGCGACGCACTTCGAGCTTCGGGAAGGGTTCGGTCTTGTAGCCCTCGACGATAACCAGGTCGACGGTCGCGAGCCTGGCGGCGATGTCGCCGAGCGGCGGGGCGCATCGCCGCGCAGCTCGCGCATCACCGCCCAGCGCCGGCCGCCGACCAGCGCGACCTCGACCGCGCCGGCCTCGCGATGCCGATGGCTGTCGCGGCCGGGCTCGTCGATATCGACGTCGTGGTGGGCGTGCTTGATGGTCGAGATCCGCCGGCCGCGGCGGGTCAGTTCGGCGACCAGACGCTCGACCAGTGTGGTCTTGCCGGCGTTCTTCCAGCCGATGACACCGAACAGGCGGTTTTGCGCCGTCATGCCGAGCGGTCCGAGACAGGCAGGTGGGCGCCCGGCGGCAGCGAACAGACGCGGGTCACGCGATGCGATCCGGGTTGGCGTAGAGCGTGAAGCGGCCCTCGCGCGCGAAGGCGGCGAGGCCGACGCCGGCCTCCTCGGCGAAGCGGATCGCCAGCGCCGTCGGCGCGGAGACCGAGGCGATCAGCGGCGCGCCGAGCGCGGCGGTCTTGTGCACCATCTCGTAGGAGCAGCGGCTCGACACCACGACGAAGCCTGCACCGGCATCGATCCCGGCCCGCGCGATCGCGCCGGCGAGCTTGTCGAGCGCGTTGTGACGGCCCACGTCCTCGCGCACGAGCAGGATCTCGCCCTCCGCCGAGGCGAAGCCCGCGGCATGGACGGCGCCGACCTCGCCGTTCAGGATCTGCCGCTCCGGCAGGATCCGCATGGCGCGGAACACGGCCTCCGCCGCGAAGCAGGCCGATCCGCCGACGCGCGCGATCGGACGCAGCGCCTCGGCGATGCTGTCGACGCCGCACAGGCCGCAGCCGGTGCGGCCGGCGAGATTGCGCTGGCGCGCGCGCAGCGCCGCGAAGCGCTCGGCCGCCACACTGAGCCGCAACTCGAAGCCGGTCGGCAGCGCCTCGACTTCGACGTCGTAGAGCTCGTCGGCGGTCGTGAGCAGCCCCTCGGTCAGCGAGAAACCGAGCGCAAAGTCCTCCAGATCGGCCGGCGAGGCCATCATCACCGCGTAGGAGAGGCCGTTGTAGACCAGCGCGATCGGCTCCTCGCGCGCGACGATCTCCTCGCGCGTCTCGGCGCCGCCCGCGGTGATCCGCCGTGCGGCGACCGCCAAGGAGCAGGAGGCGGCGCTCTGGGCCGGATCAGCCACGGAAGGGGCTCGGCTCACAACCTGGGGCGCAGCTTGGAACGTGACTTGAATAGGGGCGGACCCGGACATGACGCTTCCCGTTCTTGCCGTTTCTCGAAGGGGATACCGCTCACCCCTCCGGGCTTGCGCGAGTTTAGCCCGGAATGCCTGGCCCGTCAGCCGCTCCATACCGGACCGTTGCAGGTATGCAATCGATGCGAGCGAGCGGCCTGCGCTATCGAAAACAACAGAGCGTCGATCAATTTTCTGCCAGCATCCACAGGATTTACTCATCGTTAAATCGGTGCACTCGGGGGCATTAACTGGCGATTCACGTCGTTAATCGAGAGCCGCTTCACAACGACGGCTTCCGATCCCATAGATCAAGCGCATCACGTTTCCACGGATACCTGAGGCGGGACCATGCTCCGCGCGTTCATTAAGAATAAGGCGGGCAATGTCGGGATCACCTTCGCCCTGGCGGTGGTTCCGCTGGTGATGGCGGCCGGCGCGACCGTCGACTATAGCGCGGCGTCGGCGCAGCATGATCGAGCGCAGCAGGCGCTCGACCGAGCGGCGCTCGCGGCCGGCAAAGACCTCGGGCTCGTGTCCCATGCGGTAATCGAGACGAACCTGCGCCGCTACTTCGCGGACTTCTACCAGCCGCCGAACGGCACCACCGCGTCTGTGACCCAGATCACCATCGACGACGCATCGGGCAAGGTCAGCGCAGCAGGCGACATCACCACCAAGACCGCGTTCCTCGCCATCGCGTCGATCCCCGAACTGGTCTCGAGCCTCGCCTCCGAAGTGGTGGTCGGCTCCGCCGATCTCGATGTCGTTCTGGTGCTCGACACGACCGGATCGATGCAGGGCTCCAAGCTCTCCACGCTGCAATCGGCGGCCAAGGACCTGGTCGACGTGCTGCTCGGCATGAACACGAAGACGAGCGTCACCGACCGCGTGCAGGTCGGGATCGTGCCGTTCGCCGCCGCGGTCAACGTCGGGCCGCAGTTCGGGCCGGTCTATGCCGGCACGACGCGCACGTCGAAGGGAACCGGCGCGGGCTGGCTCGACGTCAACACCCAGTCGCCGATCCATACCGAAAACTGGAGCAGCGGCCTCACGGACAACCGCTTCGATCTGTTCGCGGCGCTTGCCGCCGCCAATCCGTCCAAGGCGGCACAGCTGAGCTGGGCCGGATGCGTGGAGTCGCGCCCCTATCCGCACAGCGTTCACGACACACCGGCGACGAATGGCGATCCGAAGTCCTGGTTCGTGCCGATGTTCGCGCCGGACGAGGCGAACTATTACAGCTACTGGTGGAACTACAGCAGTCAGTATTTCGACAACACTTATCTCAGCGACAACGGCAGCCAATGCTCCGGTAACGTCTCCTATTCGACGGTCGGCGGCATTCAATCGGCGCAGGGTCGCACCTGCAAATACAAGCAGAATACCCGCCTCTACGGATCGACCTTCGACGGCGGCTTCGGGCCGAACTACTCCTGCACCTCGAAGCCGATCCTGGCGATGACCCGTGACAAATCCACGCTCTACAACACCATCAACAGCCTGGTTGCGGCCGGCAACACCAACATCCACGAAGGCGTGATGTGGGGCTGGCGGGCACTGTCGCCGGAGGCGCCGTTCACGGAGGGCCGCACCGGCACGAAGCTGCGCCCGGTGCGGCGGATCATGATCGTCATGACCGACGGCGAGAACACCTACAACACCGACACGACCTTCAACGCCTCGACCTACGCCGCCTACGGCTATGTCGCCAAGGGCCGGCTCGGCACGACGTCGAACAGCAGTTCGACGATCAAGGCCAGGCAGGACGCGCTGACCGCCGAGGCCTGCAGCAACGCCAAGGGCGAGGGCGGCATCACGGTCTATACGGTGGGCTTCACCGTCACTGCGGCCGACACGATCCAGATGCTCGAGACCTGCGCGAGCGGCTCGAGCTACTTCTTCAAGGCCGACAACAATGCCGCTCTGGTCGCCGCCTTCCAGGCGATCGGCAACCAGATCACCCAGTTGCGCGTCGCGCAGTGAGCCCGCGTCCGGCCCCCGGGCACGGGACCGGTTTCGGGGGGCTCACTCGATGACGATGCGCGGCGCCGGGCGGCCGACCGTGCCGCTGTCGAGCTGGCGCCAGACCTTGTCGGCGATCTCGCGATAGAGCCGGGCATGGACGCCGTCCGGTTCGGTCACGACGATCGGCAGGCCGGCGTCGGCGCGCTCGCGGATCGGCATGGCGAGCGGCACCTCGCCGAGGAACGGCACGCCGAGCTTCACCGCCTCGTCGCGGGCGCCGCCATGGGCGAAGATGTCATGGCGCGTGCCGCAGTTCGGGCAGACGAAATAGCTCATGTTCTCGATCACGCCGAGGATCGGCACACCGACCTTCTCGAACATGCCGACACCGCGACGGGCGTCGATGAGCGCGAGATCCTGCGGCGTCGAGACGATCACCGCGCCGGCGAGCGGCACCTGCTGGGCCATGGTCAGTTGCGCGTCGCCGGTGCCGGGCGGCATGTCGACGACGAGTACGTCGAGCGTGCCCCAATCGACCTCGCGCAGCATCTGGGTGATGGCGCTCATCACCATCGGCCCACGCCAGATCATCGGCGTCTCCTCGTCGACGAGGAAGCCGATCGACATGACCGCGACCCCGTAGCCGTCGAGCGGCTCGAGGATGCGGCCGGACTTCAGCTTCGGCTTGCCCTTCAGCGAGAACAGCTTCGGCATCGACGGGCCGTAGATGTCGGCGTCGAGCACGCCGACCTTGAGGCCGAGCGCCTGCAGGCCGAGCGCCAGATTGGACGCCGTCGTCGACTTGCCGACGCCACCCTTGCCCGAGGCGACCGCGATGATGTGCTTCACGCCCGGCAGTCCGGGCTTGGCAGTCTGCTGCGGACCGGGCGCGGGGCGAGCCGCCGGCGCAGCAGCCGGAGCCGCAGCGCCGCCCTTGGCGTCGGCCGTCAGCGAGACGACCGCGCCCTCGACGCCGGGGATCGCCTTGACCGCGTCCTCGGCCGCCTTGCGCAGCGGCTCCAGAGCGCCGGCGCGGGCCGGATCGACGGCGATCGAGAAATAGACCTTCGAACCGTGGACGACGATCTCGGACAGGACGCCGCTCGCGGCGAGCGGCGTGCGGCCATCCGGGCCGGGGATGCGCGCAAGCCGCTCCAGGACGTTTTCGCGAGTAACGGACATGAGGCTCGGCTCCTGACGGTCGGGGCGCGCGTCGATCGCGCGGGCAAGCGGGGATAGGCTGGTTCCTTCTCCCCGCGCGATATACGCCCTCGGCCCGAACCGTCAATGTCCGCGGCGACGCGGGACTACTGCGCCGTCCAGCCGCCGTCGATCGGGATATCGGCGCCGGTGATCGAGCTTGCGAGGTCGCCGGTCAGGAACACGGCGAGTGCGGCGACTTCCTCGACCGTGACGAACTTCTTGGTCGGCTGGGCTTCGAGCATGACGTCCTGGATCACCTGCTCGCGCGTCAGCTTGCGCGCTTCCATCGTGGCCGGGATCTGCTTTTCGACCAGCGGCGTCCAGACGTAGCCCGGCGAGATGCAGTTCACCGTGACGCCGAAGGTGGCGAGTTCGAGCGCGACGGTCTTGGTCAGGCCGGCGATGCCGTGCTTGGCGGAGACATAGGCCGACTTGAACGGCGAGGCGACAAGCGAATGCGCCGAGGCGGTCTGGATGATGCGACCCCAGCCGCGCGCCTTCATGCCCGGCACCACGGCGCGGATCGCATGGAAGGCCGCCGACAGGTTGATCGCGACGATGCGGTCCCACTGTTCGGGCGGGAAGTCTTCGACCGGAGCGACGAACTGGACGCCGGCGTTGTTGACCAGGATATCGACCGAGCCGAAGTCGCGCTCGGCGTCGCGGATCATCGCCTCGATCTCGGCCGGCTTCGACATGTCGGCACCCGAATAGAGACAGCGGACGCCGAAGTCCGTCTCGATCGCCTTGCGGATCGTCTCGATCTCGGCGGCATCGCCGAAGCCGTTGATCATCACATTGGAGCCGGCGGCCGCGAGGGCGCGGGCGACGGCGAGGCCGATGCCACTGGTCGATCCGGTGACGACGGCGTTGCGCTTGGTCATGTCGAGGTTCCTTCTCCGGTTCGGGCGCCCCACCGACGCGATTTCGCGGATGCGAAAGAGAATAGGTCCGACCAGCAGCCCGGCCAGCAACGCTTCAGCCGGCCATCCATGCGCATCGAGCATGGCTCGGCAGGGAACCGGGTGAAGCGATGTCAACCGAGCAGGGCGGCGAAGGGCACGAAGGCGAGCCGGTCGCCGGGGGCGACGGCGGTCAGATCGGGGCCGAGTTCGACGAGCCCGTCCGTCTCCGTCAGAGACGAGACGATGCCGGCGCCGTCGACCGCGTAGCGGCGGGCGATCGGCAGTCCCTCCCCGTCGCCGGTCAGGCTCACACGCAGAAACTCCGTCCGGCCCGGCTTGCGGCTCATCGTAAAGTCGGCAACGACCGGCAGCGGGATGGGCGGCGCCCACGTCTCGCCGGCACGGGCGGCGAAGAGGCCGCGCGCGATCCGGGTCAGCGTGACGAAGACCGCGACCGGATTGCCCGGTAGACCGACGAAGGCGGCCGTGCCGATCGTGCCGAGCGCCAGCGGCTTGCCGGGCTTGATCGCGAAGCGCCAGAAGTCGATCCGGCCGACGCGCGCGACCGCAGCCTTCACATGGTCGGCATCGCCGGCCGAGACGCCGCCGGAGGTCACGATCAGATCGTGGTCGACCGCGGCGGCGAGCGCGGCCGCAAGCACTTCGGGGTCGTCGGGCAGGATGCCGAGGTCGTCGACTTGGGCGCCGAGCCGGGCGGCCCAGGCGAGGATCATGACGCGGTTGGCGTCGTAGAGCCGGGCCGCCGCGAGCGGCCGTCCGGGCTCGACCAGTTCGTCGCCGGTCGAGAACACCGCGACGCGCAGGCGCCGGCGCGCGACCACATGACCCGCGCCGGCCGCGGCGGCGAGCGCGAGATCCTGCGGCCGCAGGCGGCGGCCGGCCGGCAGCACGATCGCGCCCAGTTGCCGCTCCTCGCCGACGGGGCGGCAGTTCGCGCCGGGGCGCAGGTGCGAGGACAGGCGGATCCGATCGCCGTCGACGACGACATCCTCCTGCATGCAGACCGTATCGGCGCCCGCGGGCAGCGGCGCGCCCGTGAAGAGGCGCACCGCCTCGCCCGGCCCGACGGCGCGCCCGGGCGCCTCGCCGGCCTGCACCCGGTCGACGACGCGAAGGCCGTCGGCCGTCGCGAGCGCCAGATCGGCATGGCGCAGCGCATAGCCGTCGACGGCGGCATTGGTGAAGGGCGGGATCGCGACAGCGGCGACGACCGGCTCGGCGAGCACGCGACCGTCGGCGGCGAAGAGGGCGAGCGTCTCGGTCTCGGCGACCGGCGCGACGCGCGTCCGGAACCGGGCGAGCGCCTCGTCGATCGAGAGCAACGCCCCGCCGTGGGCGAAGCAATCGTCGGAGAACTCGGACATGGTGGCCGTACCATAACGATGCCGCCGAGCCCGACAAGCCCGGCCGATCCCACGCTGCGGCCAAGGCCGATCTCAGCCCTTGCACCTCTGCCCGGTGCCGTGCCGCGGAGCCTTGGCCCCAAGGCTTCGCTCGTTGTGAAAGGGAACGCTCGGGAACTTCAGCGTCGGCGCTGCGTTCTATTCCTGCTTCCGGCGACCGGAAGACGACAGGGTCGGGTGATCGCCGACCGGTCGGGCCGACGGTCGAACCGGTATCGCGGGATGCGCGTGGCGTGCCCCGTTTCAAAAGCCAAGGACAGGTCAGTCGCGGTTTGCACGTCGCTCGACGTGGGTTTTTGCACGCCGGACTTCCCCCGCCGGCGTCTGCGGAGATCGACCGCCGATCGGTCCGAGATCGAACACAAAAGGAGAGATGTCATGAGCAGCACGAGCGACAAGATCAAGGGCACCGCCAATCAGGTCATCGGCGAGGCCAAGCAGGGCATCGGCAAGGCGGTCGGCAACGATCGCATGCGTGTCGAGGGCGCCGCCCAGGAGACCAAGGGCGACGTCCAGAAGGCGGCCGGCAACGTCAAGGACGCCGTGAAGAAGGGCGTCGACAAGCTCTGACCGTCTGATCGGTGACATGCCCGGCGGGCCGCCTCGTGCGGCCCGCCGCCGCATTCGCCGCCCCCGCCGCTCGCTTTCGCGAGCGATACACGAACGGGAGCTTTTCCGGATTCTGACATTCCAGTTTCGATTCAAGGCCCGCACAAGCTGCGCGAACGGTCCTCCAGCTTGATTCCGAAGATCTGATCAGGCCTTTGATTTCGTTGGCACTTCAAACCCCTCTTCAAGTGGTCGAGCGAGGCCCTTCGCCCGGAGGATGAAGTAGCTCACCTGACCTTCGAATTGACATTTCAATTCACCTCAGACCATTGCCGGCGCGGGCCACGCTTTACGACCGCGCCGCCGCACCCGATATTTCCCGGCATGACCGACCGGCCGAACCGACGTCCCGTCTTCCTCGATCATCACTCGACGACGCCTGTCGACCCGCGCGTCTTCGAGGCGATGCGCCCATACTTTCTCCAGGCCTACGGCAATCCGCATTCGGCCGACCACGCCTATGGCTGGGAGGCGGAGCGCGCCGTCGAGCAGGCGCGACGGGCCGTCGCCGCCCTGACCGGCGCGCGGCCGGCGGAGATCGTGTTCACCTCCGGCGCGACGGAATCGAACAATCTCGCCCTGCGCGGCGCGGCGGCGGAGCTGCCGGAGGGCCGGCGCCATATCGTCACCAGCGCGATCGAGCATCCTTGCGTGGTCGCGGTCACCGAGCATCTGGAGGCGCAGGGTTTTGCGGTGACGCGCGTGCGGCCCGAACCGAACGGCGTCATCGATCCGGCGCGGGTCGAGGCGGCGCTGCGGCCCGAGACCGGGCTCGTCAGCCTCATCGCCGCCAATCACGAGATCGGCACCGTGCAGCCGCTCGAGGCGATCGGCGCACTGACCCGGCCGCGCGGCATCGTGTTCCACACCGACGCGGCGCAGGCGGCCGGCAAGGTGCCGCTCGACGTCGAGGCCGCCGGGCTCGATCTGGTCTCGCTCTCCGCGCACAAGCTCTACGGCCCGAAGGGCATCGGCGCGCTCTATGTCCGGCGCCGGCCGGGCTTCTCCATCGCGCCGCTGATCCTCGGCGGCGGCCAGGAGAAGGGCCTGCGCTCGGGCACGCTGCCCACCCCGCTGGTGGTCGGCTTCGGCGCGGCGGCGGCGATCGCGCGGGCCGAGCGCGACACCGAGGCCGCGCGGCTTGGCGGCTTGCGCGACCGCCTCGTCGCGCGACTGACCGCGAGCGGCCTTGCCTTCGCGATCAACGGCAGCCTCGACCGACGCCTGCCGCAGAATCTCGACATCCGGTTCGGTGAGATTGCCGCGATCGACCTGCTGCAGCTTCTGAAGGACGATATCGCGATCTCCGCAGGCTCGGCCTGCGCCTCGGCGACGCTCGCGCCATCGGCGACCCTGCTTGCGATCGGCCTCAACGAGGCCCAGGCCCTCGCCTCAGTGCGCATCGGCCTAGGCCGATTCACCACCGAGGCGGAGATCGACCTTGCCGCCGCTGCGCTGATCGCGGCAGTACGGCGCTTCGACGTGCCGTCGCCGTTCAGCCACAATTCAGCCACGCCCGCCTAATCGATTGCCGCAGTGCATGGACCGGGCGGGCCCGGCTGGTCCATAGTGCCGCGACGCGGGCGCGTTTCCCGCACGCCGCTCCAGCCCGAGGACAGATTCGGTTTCGATGAAGGATCCGCGCTACCCATATGCGCTCGAAATCGGCTCGGAGATCGGTGGCTACCGGATCGAGGCGGTTCTCGGCGCGGGCGGATTCGGCATCACCTACCGGGCGACCAACGACGTCACGCAGAAGACGGTCGCGATCAAGGAATTCTACATCCGCGACATTTCGAGCCGCACGGGCGCGACCGTGCTGGTCGATACCGAGATCAGCGCCGGCACCTATGATTTCGCGCTGAAGAAGTTCCAGGAGGAAGCGCAGGTCGTGGTGACGCGCTTCCAGCACCCCTACGTGATCCGGGGCGAGAACTTCGTCAAACAGAACAACACCTCCTACCTGATCATGGAATATGTCGAGGGCCTGAACCTCGAGGAGTGGCTGACCGCGCGCGGCGAGCCGCCGTCGGAGGCGCAGCTCCGGCGCCTGTTCGAGAAGGTGTTCGAGGCCGTCGACTACGTCCACAGCCGCAACACGATGCACCGGGATCTGACGCCCCGGAACATCATGATCCGCACCAACGGCGAACCGGTGCTGATCGACTTCGGCGCCGCCGGCCACGGCATCGATCGCGACCGGTCGTCGCGCATGGTCGCGCAGATGCGCTATGCGCCGCCTGAGCAGATCGACGAGGACGGCTCGGGCATCCACGGCCGCTACACGGACATCTTCTCGCTCGGCGGCGTGCTCTATCGAGCCGTGACCGGGCGGGCGCCGACCGCGCCGATGACACGCGTCGCCCGGCTCGGACGCCGCGATTCCGGCGGCATCGATCCACATGTGCCGGCGCGCGAGGCCGTGCTCGATCCGTCGAAGTACAGCCCGCGCTTCCTCGACGGCATCGATGCCGCGCTGCAGATCGACGAACGCGACCGGCCGCAGAGCATCGCCGAGTTCCGGCGCGCGCTCGGCTGGGCCGAGGATGCGGAGGCGGACGACCACGCCGACGTCACCGTGATGATGCCGCCCCGCGCCGACGACCACACGGTCCTGATGGCGCAGGACGACGGCACGCGCTTCGTCGGTCCCGGCGACGAGCCGACGAGCCTTGCCGGCGGCCCGGCCGATCCGAGCGGCGCGCCGGCGCCGATGGTCTCGCCGTTCGTTTCGGCGGCGGGCGGTGGCCGGACCGCGACGGGCCCCAGCCGGACGGATCCGAGCCGGACCGGAGCCCGAGAGCAGGTCTCGGGCGTCCAGGCGCCCTCTCCCGCCGGTTCTCCCGTCGCGCGCTCGACGGCCGCGCCGACCGCTGCTCCCGGCCTGCTCGCCGAGGCCCCTGCCCCGCGGCGCCTCCCGATCGGCAGGCTCGCGACCGCCGCGGCGGTGATCGCGCTCCTCGGCGGCGGCTTCGTCGCTGCGCCGCAGATCCGCGGCTTGCTCGGCGGGGCATCGTCGCAGGTGGTGTCACCCTTCGTGCTCGCGGCGAGCATCGACGGCAACAAGGTCACGCTTTCGGGCCATGTGCCGAGCGAGGCCGACCGCGCCATGCTCGTCGATGTCGCCGGGCGCGGCATCCAGGGCCTCGCACTCGACGACCGGCTCGCCGTCGGGGCCGGCGCGCCGACGCGGTTCGCCGAGATGGCGAAGACCGTGCTGATCCGGCTCGGCGACCTTTCAAAGGGCCGGGTCGAGCTGTCGGACAATCGCGCCCGGATCGAGGGCACGCCGATCACGCCGGAGGCCGAAGCCGCGATGCGGCGCGCCTTCGACACGCCGAGCGCCGAGGGCCTGCAGGTCGAGCTCGCGCTGTCGCCGGCGGTCGCCTCGCCCTATCGCTTCACGGTCGAGCGCGGCCGTGACCGGCTGCGCCTGACCGGCTACGTGCCCGACCCGGCGACACGGACCCGACTGGTCGCGGCCGCCCGCAAGGCCGCGCCGGGGGCACCGTCGATGCCGATCTGCTGCCGGCGGCGGGCGCGCCGCCCGGCTTCGCCGATCAGGCCGCGGCGCTGCTGCCGGTCGTCTCGGAGCTCGCCGAGGGTGCGAGCGCGCAGCTCGACGGCCGCCGCTGGCGCATCAGCGGGCTCGCGCCCTCGCCGGAGGTGCAAGCGCGGCTGTCGACCGTGGTCGCCGATGGCCTGCCCGGCGGCGGGGTGGCCGAATTTACCGTCACGGCGCCGCCGGTATCACCGTTCGACTGGGCGGCCCAGATCGACGACACCGCGATCGTGATCACCGGGCATATTCCGAACGCCGCGGCCAAGCAGGGGCTGGCGGCGACCGCGGCCCATCTCTGGCCGGATCGGCGGATCGACGACCGCACCGTCGTTGCCGACGGCGCGGCGCCCGGCTTTGCCGCCGCGGCCGGGATCGCGCTCGGCGATCTCGCGGCCCTGGCGCGCGGTCGCGTCTCGCTGGTCGATCGCGCTTTCACCATCGAGGGCACGGCGCGCACCCCGGAGGCCTATGCCGCGATCGGGCGGTCGCTTGCCGGACTGCCGGCCGGCTACAGCACCTCCGACGCCAAGCTCGAGCCGCCGGTGGCCTCGCCCTATCTCTCGGCGATCAAGGTCGAGGGCGGCGAGATGACGCTCGCCGGCTACATGCCGTCCGAGGCGGCCCGCGCCGAGATCCTCGCCAACACCGGCAAGACCTTCCCCGGCCGCGTCACCGACGGCACGACGGTCGCCGCCGGCGCGCCGGAAGGATTCCCAGCCGCCGTCGCCTGGGGCGTCGGCATCGCCGGGCGGCTGACACAGGCCGAGATCTCGCTGCGTGATGCGGCGATCAGCGTGACCGGCAAGGTGAAGGCGCTCGACGATATTCCGGCGCTGCGCGGCCTCGCCGCCGCGCCGCCCGCCGGATTCACGATCGCCAGCACGGCGATCGGCGGCCGCACCGATGTCGCGGCGACGGATTGCGACCGGCTGGCGCTGCCGCCGAGCCATCCGGATCGGCCGCAAGGCGTTGCCGGCGTCGCGCTCGATGCGATCGATGTCGCAGCCGCCCTGCCGGCCTGCGAGGCGGCCCTCGCGGCGGCGCCGGACGTCCGGCGTTTCGCGACGGCGCTGGCAACGGTGAAGTTGAAGCAGGGCGACGCCAAGGCGGCTGCAACGCTGCTGGCGAGCGCGAGCGCGGCCGACGATCCGACGGCGACAGCACGGCTCGCGGCCCTCAAGCGCGACGGGCTCGACGGGCCGGCGGATCCGAAGGCGGCGGCGATGCTCGCCGCCCGCGCGGCGGACGCCGGCGATCCGCTCGGCATGACCGTGCTCGCCGGACTGGTCGAACAGGGCCTCGGCGTGCCGGTCGATCGCGCGCGCGCCGCCGATCTCTATGGCCGCGCCGCCGCCCGCGGCGACCTCGACGCCCTGACCGCGCTCGCCCGTCTGACCGAGATCGGCGCCGCCGGTCCGGCCGATCCGGCGAAGGCGCGCGACCTCTATGCGCGGGCGGCGCGCGGCGGTTCGCCCTTCGCCATGCATGCGCTCGGCCGCATGCTCGACAAGGGTCTCGGCGGCTCTGCCGATGCCACGGAAGCGCTCGACTGGTATCGGCGCGCCGCCGACACCGGCCGGCCGGAGAGCATGGTCGCGGCCGGGCTCATGCTCGCCGAGGGCCGCGGCCGGCCCGCGGACGCACACGCGGCCGGCGCTCTGTTCGAGAAGGCGGCCGCGCTCGGCGAACCCGCCGCGATGTACGAGCTCGGCCTGCAGGCGCTCGACGGCCGCGGCCGGCCGAAGAGCGAGGCGATCGCGGTGCAGTGGTTCGAGCGCGCCGCCGCGCTCGGCCTGCCCGAGGCGATGGGCCGGCTCGGCTTCGTCGCGCTCGCAGGCATCGGTCCAGGAACGGGCGCGAGCCCGGACTTCGCCCGCGCCCGCCTCTGGTTCGTGGCCGGAACCAAGGCGGGGACCCCTTGTCGCACTACGGGCTGGGCGTGATGGCCGAGGCCGGGCTCGGCCAGGACGCCGACCGGGTGGCGGCACTGCGCAACTATCAGGTCGCCGCAGCCGCCGGCCTGCCGGTCGCCATGGTGCGGCTCGGCCTGATGGCGGAGGTCGGCATCGGCCGCGCGCCGGATCTCGCCGCCGCCGCGGACTGGTATCGCAAGGCGGCCGAGGCCGGGGATGTCGACGCCGCGCTTCGACTCGGCCTGCTGCTCGCCCGCGATCGCGGCGACTCGGGCCGGGTCGCCGAGGCCCGGCGCTGGCTGGAGCAGGCCGCGAGCCGCGGATCGGCCGCCGCTGCCTGGAACGCCGCCGTGCTGATCGACCAGAGCCGTGCCGAAGCCGATGCGCCGCGCGCGGCCGATCTTCTGCTCGCGGCCTTCGCGGCCGACGAGCCCAACACCGTCGATGCCCTGTCCGGCGACATGTCCGGCTTCACGGACGCGACCCGACGCGCGCTGATCGTGCGGCTGAAAGCACACGGCAGCCTCGCCGCCGATGCGGCCGAGCGCTGGGACGAGGCGGCGCGGCGCGCGGTGATCGCCGAAGTGCGGCGCAAGGACAGCTGATCTCACCATTGGAGACCTGCCGCAGCGGCCGTTCAGCCGTCGCGACGCCGTGTCGCAACGGCATACAGGAAAAATGGAGTAAATAGCTGGTTAACTGAAATAATAGAGTTCATTGAATGCGTATTCAATTTAGCCACCATGACGTAATAGCTGCAGAGAAAATCTGCGGTTTTAAATGCTCTGGTTGCAGTATGCGTCATAATTAACCATATTCTCGGGTTTACTGCTCCTAATATTTCTGTATTTTCCCGCCACAAGTTATATTCCAGCCCAAATTCCTCTGCGGAAATAAGATCGATGTCCCTGAAAAGTATCGCGGTGTCGCTCGGTCTCAGCGTCACCACGGTTTCCCGAGCCCTCGCCGGATATTCCGACGTCTCCGAAGCCACCCGGGAGCGGGTTCGCCGCGAAGCCGATCGAATCGGCTACGTGCCGAACGAAGTGGCGCGCCGGCTCCAGAAAGGACGATCCGATGCGATCGGCCTGGTGCTTCCCGGCGGGCCGGCGGTTCTCGAGGACCCCTGCTGTCTCGATCTCATCTCCGGCGTTTGGACGCGGCTGGCCGAGTTCAATCTGGATCTGGTCGTCCTGCCGACCCTTCCCGGCCAGCAGGAGGAGCGCATCTATCGCCGGCTGGCCGAAGGGCGCCGGGTCGACGGGCTGATCCTCACGCGGGTCCGGGAGAGCGATCCCAGGGTCGAGTACCTGCGCTCGATCCAGTTCCCGTTCGTGACCCTCGATGCCGCTGCGCCGGGCGTCGGCGACGTGCCGTACGTGCATTTCGACCCGGTCGCGGCGATCCGCCTGCTCGTCGAGCGGCTCGTGGGCCTCGGTCATCGGGACATCGTCCTGCTCGGCAATGACGACGGCTATCGATTCGTGCAGGCGCGAACGGCCGCTTTCGAAACCGAATGCGCCCGCCTGGGGCTCAAGCCCAAGGTCCGCATCGGCGCGCTGTCCGAGGCCGGCGGCCGACAGGTTCTGACCGAACTCATCGGCGCCGGCGAGACGCCGAGCGCGGTGATCGGTGTGAACGACCGCATGGCAATCGGGGCTGTACGGGCACTGGCCGACCACGGTCTCGAGGTCGGCAGCGATGTCTCGGTGGTCGCCTTCGGCGACAGCCGGCTCGCCGACTACGTCGTCCCGGCACTGACCGTCGTGCGGGCGCCGCTCAAGGAGATGGCACACGCGGCCGTCGACATTCTGGTCGGCCTGCGCGACGGAATCGGCGCGAAAGGACGCACGGACTGGCCGGTCGAGCTGCTGGTGCGCGGCTCCGACGGCCCGCCGCGCCACTGAGCCAGCCAATCAGCGCCTGAAAGGGTCGAGCCCGGATCGCGGCGTGGGGGGCCGCGATCCGGGCTCTATCGTCACGTCGGAGCGTCCCCCGCCGGACATCCCTGTGCGGTCCCGCCGCCAGCCGCTCGGGCCGGCGACGGAACGCGTCATTCGGCAGCGTGCTTCATGCGGATCACGTTCTCGGCGTCGGAGGCCGATGCCGTCTCGACCGGCGGTGCCGGGGGGCGGCGCCCGCGTCGCCGGCCGTCGCGACCGGGCGCTTGACCCGGAAGAACAGCGCGTAGGCGGCCGGCAGCACCAGGATGGTCAGCACGGTCGCGGCGAGGATGCCGCCCATCATCGCGTAGGCCATCGGGCCCCAGAACGCCGACTGGGCGATCGGGATCAGCGCCAGCACGGCGGCGGCGGCGGTCAGCATGATCGGCCGGAACCGGCGCACGGCCGCCTCGACCGTCGCATGCCAGGCATCATGCCCGCTCGCGATATCCTGATCGATCTGGTCGATCAGGATGACCGAGTTGCGCATGATGATGCCGAACAGCGCGATGACGCCGAGGATCGCGACGAAGCCGAAGGGCGAGCCGGTCGACAACAACGCCGCCGAGGCGCCGATCAGGCCGAGCGGACCGGTGACGAACACCAGCATCGCCTTGCCGAAGTGCTGCAGCTGCAGCATCAGCAGCACCATCATGACCAGGATCATGATCGGCGCCTTGGCGGCGATCGAGCCCTGCGACTTGGCCGATTCCTCGACCGCGCCCTGCATCTCGACGTGATAGCCGGGCGCGAGCGACGCGCGGAGCGGCGCGAGCTTGTCGTAGATGCGCTTGGTGATGTCGTTCGACTGCACGCCGTCCGGGATCAGGCCGCGCACGGTGATGGTCGGCAGGCGATTGCGGCGCCATTCGATGCCTGGCTCGAGGATCGGCACCACCTTGGCGACCTGCGACAGCGGCACGGACTTGCCGGTGTTGGTCGGCACATAGACGCGGTCCAGCGCATCGAGGCCGCCGCGCGCATCGGCCGGCTCGCGCAGGACGATCGAGATCGTCTCCTCGCCTTCGCGGAACTCGCCGATCGGCGCGCCGGTCACACTGGCCGCGAGCGTGCGGCGTAGCGTCTGGCTGTCGATGCCGAGCGCGCGAGCGCGATCCTGGTCGACGACCAGCTTCAGGCCCGGGACCGGCTCCAGCCAGTCGTCGTGCACGGTCGACAGCATCGGATCGGCGCGGAATGCGTCCTTGACCTTGTCGGCGATGCGCCGGACCTCGGCGCGGTCGGGGCCCTGGACGCGCATCTGCACCGCCCATCCGACCGGCGGACCGTTGAACAGCGGCTCGACCTTGTAGCGGATCGAGGGGAAATCCTCGCCGAGAATGCGCCGGGCCTCGGCGAGCAGCCGCTCGCGCGCCGGCGTATCCTTCGCCACCATGACGATCTGGGCGTAGTTCGGATTGCGCAGCTGCTGGTCGAGCGGCAGGTAGAAGCGCGGCGCTCCCTCGCCGATGAAGGTCGTGACGGTCGCCTGGTCGGGGCTCGCGAGCAGGCGGCGCTCGACAGCCTCGGCCTGGCGGCGGGTCTCCTGGAACGAGGTGCCTTCCGGCAGCCAGAGGTCGACGAGCAGTTCCAGGCGCGTGGAGGCCGGGAAGAACTGCTGCGGCACCTTGGAGAAGCCGAACATGCCGAGCGCGAAGACGCCGAGCGTCGCGGCGATGACGATGACACGGTGGTTCACCGCCCAGCCGACCGTCCCGCGCAGCGCGCGGTAGAAGCGCGTGTCGTAGGCGTCGTGGTGGGTGCCGGCGTGCTTGCGCTCCTTGAGCAGCATGTAGCCGATCCAGGGCGTGAAATAGACCGCGGCGATCCACGACGTGATCAGCGCGATGCCGACGACCCAGAACAGCGAATTGACGTATTCGCCCGCGGTCGAGGACGCGAAGCCGACCGGGATGAAGCCGGCGGTCGTCACCAGCGTGCCGGTCAGCATCGGGAAGGCGGTCGAGGTGTAGGCGAAGCTCGCGGCATCGAACTTGTTCAGCCCCTCCTCGAGCTTGCGCTCCATCATCTCGACCGCGATCATCGCATCGTCGACCAGGAGGCCGAGCGCGATGATCAGCGCGCCGAGCGAGATGCGCTGCAGGTCGATGCCCATGTTGAGCATGATCGCGAAAGTACCGGCGAGCACGAGCGGGATCGTGATCGCGACGACCAGACCGGCGCGCCAGCCGATCGACAGGAACGACACGACCAGCACGATGCCGAGTGCCTCGACCAGCGCCTCGGTGAACTCGTCGATCGAATGCCGCACGACCTCCGGCTGGTCGGAGACCTGCCCGACCTCGACGCCATAGGGCAGCTGTGCCTCGAACTGCTTCAGCGCCGCATGCAGCGCATCGCCCACCGCCGTCACGTTGTAGCCGCGCGCCATGGTGACGCCGAGCATGACCGTGTCCTTGCCGCCGAAGCGGTAGGCATGCACCCCCGGATCCTCGAGGCCGCGCGTGACGGTCGCGATATCGTCGAGACGGATCACCTGCTGGCCGGCGCGGATGCGCAGCGCCTTGATATCGGCGACGCGGTCGACGGTGCCCTCGACGGTCAGGCGAACCGACCGCGCCGAGGTCTCGATCGTGCCGGCCGGATCGATCGCGTTCTGGCCGGTCAGCGCGTTCTTGATGTCGAGCGCGGTCAAGCCGCGCTCGGCGAGCACCTTGGAGGCGACGTCGATATAGACCTTCTGGTCCGGCGCACCGAGGATGTCGGCCTTCTCGATGCCGGGCACGGTCAGGACGACGTCGCGCGCCGCCTTGGCGTGATCCTTCAGCTCCGGCAGGGAGAAATCCTTGCCGGTAAAGGCGTAGAGCGCGATGTAGGTGTCGCCGAACTCGTCGTTGAAGTACGGGCCGAGCACGCCGGCGGGCAAGGTGTTGGCGATGTCGCCGATCTTCTTGCGTGCCTGATAGAACGCGTCGGTGACCTGGCGGCCGAACACGTCGCCCCGGATGTTGACCATGATGACCGCGCTGCCGGCGCGGACATAGGTCTTGAGGAACTCGATGCCCGGGACTTCCTGGAGCTTGCGCTCCAGCTTGTCGACGACCTGATCCTGCATCTCGTCGAGCGACGAGCCCGGCCAGACGGCCTGGACCACCATCACGCGGAAGGTGAAGTCCGGATCCTCCTTCTGGCCCATCTTCAGGACCGAGAAGACGCCGGCGAGCACGATCAAGACCGCGAAGAAGCGCGTCAGACCGCGGTGACGGAGCGCCCAGCTCGACAAATTGAAGCCCGACCCGACGGACTTCGCGGGTGTCCCGGCGGCGGGGGTTTCGGAGGCGGACATGCGGGACGGCTCCTGATCAGGGCCCCCTGACGCATCGCGCCTGCCGGGCCGGGGTCGAGCGGATCATGGTCGCGGGCGGAGAGATCCGTCCGTGGAGAAGGAATTGGGCGACCGGCGCGCGCGGGGGCGTGGGGGGTGTCGCGCCGGTCGCCTGGTGGTTCCGATCAGAGAGGACGCGAACGTCCGGTCCGAGGGTCGAGACCACCGATGGGGTCTTTGTTGGCGGGGCGCTGGCGCGCCCGCGCGGGTGGACTGTGGCCGAGCGCGCCGGCCTCAGCGCTCGAGTGAGGCGGTCTCGGCGATCTTCTCGGGCACGCGAACCTTCTTGCCCTCGGAGAGGAACTGCGTTCCGGCGGTGACGACGATATCGCCGGGCGCCAGGCCTTCGCCGATCCGGACACCGTCGGCCGTGGTCGTGGCGACGCGGACCTTGCGGGCGGAAACCGTCTCGGTGCCGCGATCGACGACCCAGACGATCGGCTGGCCTCCTTGTTCGGCAAGCGCGGTCAGCGGCACCGCCGGGCCGGCGGCAGCGACCGGCACCTCGGCAATGACCGAGGCGGTCATGCCGAGCCGCACGCGCGGGTCGGCCGGGATCGCCACCCGGATCGCGAAGGTGCGCGAGTTCGCATCGGCGCTGCCGGCGATCTCGCGGACCTTGCCGGCGACGGTCAGGCCGGGCTCGGCCCAGAAGGCGACCTCGACGACCTCGTCCTTGGCGAAATGGCGGACATCCTGTTCCGGCACGGCGACCGCTACCTCGCGCTCGCCGTCACGGGCGAGCACCACGACCGGGGTGCCGGCGGCAACCACCTGACCGCGATCGGAGCGGACGTCGGTGATGATGCCCGGGCCGTCGGCGAGGAGTTCGGTATAGGCTTCCTGGTTCTTGGCCTGATTGCGCGCCGAGACCGCGCTGTCGTAGGCGGCGTTGGCCTGGTCGAGTTCGAGCGTCGCGCTGTCGAGCTGCGCCTTGGTGGCAAAGCCCTTTTCAAACAGCGTCTTGGCGCGGGCGAGCGCGTCCTGCGCGACCGAGCGGCGGGCATCGGCCGCGGTCACGCTGGCCTCAGTCGAGCGCAGCGCGAGCTTCAGATCGGCCGGATCGAGGCTCGCGATGCGAGCGCCAGCCTCGACGCGCTGGCCGATATCGACGAACCGGTCGACGATCTTGCCGCCGACGCGGAACGACAGCGGCGCCTCGACCCGTGCGTGGACGACGCCTGAATAGCTGATCGCGCGGGTCGTGTTGCCGGCGGCGACCTTGACGACCTTGACCGGGCGGACCGGCTCGCCGCCGGCCGCCTTGGCGGCTTCGTCCTTGCAGGCGCCGAGCAGAAGCGCAGGAGCGACGACGAGCGCGAGAGCCGCGAAACGCAGCGGCGCCAAGCCGGTGGAACGGTTGATCCTTGACATCGTTCGAATTTCCTCACTCGTCAGCGACCGACCTGCCTAAGGCTCGCCATCGTGATGGCGGGAGACGGTCGCGTGCGCTGCAATGCCTCGGATCAGGCCTTGATGGCCCGAAGGATGAAATCGGCCAGATCTTCTGGCGGAACCCGCTCTGCGTTCTGCATGCAGGAGGCGACAACCTGCGGATGGATCATCGACACATAGGACTGGTGGACGCAGCGCGCGGCCTTCCGCGGATCATCGGCCTTGAACTCGCCCGCCGCGATGCCTTCGTGAACGAGCGCTTCGATCGTGTCGGTGAACCGCGAGATGTGAGCCTGGATGATCGACCACTGCTCCTCCATGGCGACCAGCACGATCTCATGAACCTTGGTCTCGACGATCAGGGCTTCGACCGTCATGTGGTGATTCTGCACCAACAACCGCTTCAGTCGCTCGGTCGCAGTGCCCGGCTCCGCGAGGATCGCGGCATTGCGGCGATCGCGATCGGTCAGCATCCGGTCGCAGATCGCCTGGACCAGCTCCGACTTCGACGAGAAGAAGCGGTAGACGTTCGCGGGCGACATCTCGAGCTCGCGCGCGATGTCGGCCATCGTGGTCTTCGAGTAGCCGTAATGCCGGAACAGCCGATCGGCCGTATCCAGAATGCGGGTCCTCGTGTCGGCCCTGGTCTCTTCGATCGTGTGCGCGGTCATCATCGGCTGTTCCGGTCCGTCCCTTCGCTCGGCGATCGAGCGCGCCATCCTGCGGCGGCGCATATCGTTCGTTGCGACGATTGGTGACTGACGATTTTTTATTTTCATCACTCATAACTCATCGCAACTCGACCGTCAACGACGACCGCTGACGGCCTCGCGCCTTGCCTAACGAAAAATTGCCGCAACGGCAGCGCCTGCGACCGGGAGCGCAAAACGCAGAACGGCGCCCGCGAGGGGCGCCGTCTGAAGGATCGGCCGTCGGCCGATCAGAGGCTTGGGGACGGCAATCGAGCGAGCGATCAGTCGTGGTTGTCGGCCGAACGGTCGGAGTCGAGCGCGCGCTGCAGGCGGATCGCGTCGGCTGCGTCCAGGCTCGACTGGCGCGCAGTCTGACGCCCTTCGATCGTCGCGGCCTGACGACCCTCGATGACGGTGGCGGTCGCGGAGACCGGGGCGGCCTCGCGGACGAACGAGCTGTTGAAGCCGTTGGTGTCGGAGTCGGCGAAGGCAGCGGTGGCCGAAGCGCCGATGGCGAGGGCGGCGAGAGCGAAACGGATGGTCTTCATGGGATCAGTCCTTGGTTGGAATGAGAAGCTCGGGCCCCGGCGAGCCGGGGCCGGGGGCGGCAGACACGGATCGGACGCTTCGGCGGCTGCCGCGGCGACCGGATCCGTGAGCCGGCTTCCCTTTGTGGACCGGAACGCGTCCGGTGTGGGGGAACGGTTGTGTTGGTGCCTGTGATCGCCCGCACGCGGTCACTTCCGATCACGGGGCCGTGTCGAGGCGTGCGGCACGGCGATCACGGGCGACGGGCTCAGCGACGGCTGTTGGCGTCGCGCTCGACGGCGACCTTGAGGCGCAGCGCGTCGGCTTCGGTCAGGTTCGGACGGGTCGTCTCGACGCGCACCGACTGGCGGCCTTCGACCACGGTCGCGCCCGGCGCCGTGTTGCGGACGAACGAGCCGCGGAAGCTGTTGGAGTCCGGCTCGGCCAGAGCGGCGGTCGCGGAAATGCCGAGGGCGACGACGGCGAGAGCGTAAGAAAGGGTCTTCATGGTAGGTCTCCTGTTGTCTCAGACAGAATGCGAGTTGGTTGACTGGAGCCCCGCCGCAGGCCGTCGCGAGACGGCGCAGAGGGGCGCACCGAAGGCCGAGCAGGCGCTCGGTCGGGGAGAGGAATTCGCTTCGGGCTTAGCTCGGGCGACGCATCTTCAGCCTGCGTGTCGCCCGATCGAAATCCGACCGTTCGCGCCGGAGACGGGGTGGGCCGGCGAACCGGCCCGCCCGTCCTGCGCAAAGGTCAGTGGTTGTCGTAGTCGCGCTCGAGAGCGATCTTCAGACGGAGCGCATCGGCCTCGTTCAGGCTCGAATGAACCGGCGTGGCGACCGACGCCTGACGGCCTTCGACGAGAGCGGTGTTGGTCGGCTGGCCAGCCAGGTTGGCGTAGAAGGCGTTGCGATCGGCGCTCGACTCCGGATCGGCGAAGGCGGCGGTCGTGGAGGCGCCGAGCGCAACGGCGACGAGAGCGTAAGTGAGGGTCTTCATGATCAAATCTCCATTCGGCTCGCCGGGTTGGTTGCGGCGACGACCTGGAGATAGGGGTCGATCCCGCCCGGATGAAGTCCAAGAAGTGTGAACAAATTTGTGATCCGTCGTTGAACAATCGCATTTTCGTGACGACCACTGTTCAATGATCACGAGTGAGTGAGCAAGCTGTGACCGGGCCGTGACGAGGGCGCGGTGCTTTGTTCGATTTTCCTGCACTTTCGCACATCGTGCGTTCACGACGGCTTGGGCCGTTACGGGCCGGTTCCGCATTTCGCGGCAGTGCAGCAATGCAATTGCGCTCTAGCCGAAACGCGCGTTACACGGCACGGGCGCAGGGCCGTGGGGAAAAATGGGGGATGCCTGCGGGTTTCAGCGCCGATTTCTGACGGCGGTTGGCTCGTCCAGGCGCGTGCGCTGCGGAATCAAGGGGTGACGCGGACCATTTTTTGAACGCCGTTGCGGGCGGAATTTCGAAATCGCGCTGCCCCGCGCCCTGTCCGATCGAAGCAAGGCGCCGGAGACTTGCCGTTCAAGGCCGGCCGCTCAGCGCGGCGCGAGCCGGATCGCGCCGTCGAGGCGGATGACCTCGCCGTTCAGCATCGGGTTATCGACGATGGCGGCGACCAGTCGGGCATATTCCTGCGGCCGGCCGAGGCGCGAGGGGAACGGCGTCTGGCGACCGAGGCTGTCCTGGACCTCCTGCGGCATGCCTTTCAGGAGCGGCGTCTCGAACAGACCGGGCGCGATCGTCACCATGCGGATGCCGAGCGGCGCGAGATCGCGGGCGACGGGCAATGCCAGACCGGCGATGCCGGCCTTCGATGCCGCGTAGGCCGCCTGGCCGACCTGGCCGTCGTAGGCCGCGACCGAGGCGGTTGCGACCAGCACACCGCGCTCGCCGTCCGGGCCGACCGGGTCGAGCCCGGCCATACCGGCCGCGGCGTGGGCGATCGCCCGGAACGTGCCGATCAGATTGACCGAAACGACCTTCTCGAACAGCGCCATCGGATGCGGCAGACCTTTCGAGGTGGTCTTGGCGGCCGGTGCGATGCCGGCACAGGCGACCAGGATCCGTTCCTGGCCGTGCGCCGCGCGCGCCGCCGAAAAGCCGGCCACGACGCTTGCCTCGTCGGTCACGTCGACCGCGACATGGAGCCCGCCGATCTCGGCAGCGACGGCCGCTCCACGCGTTCCATCGAGGTCGAACAGCGCGACCTTGGCGCCGGCCGCCGCCAGCATCCGCGCGGTCGCCTCGCCGAGCCCCGACGCACCGCCCGTCACCACCGCCGCCATTCCCGCCTCGATGCGCATGTCCCGCTCCCATTCTTACGAACGTTCGTTTTTATCATCGGGCCCGACCGGCGGACGCTTGTCAATCGGGCGGGGCGTTCGAGTGAGGGATCGCGATGGCAACCGGCGGATCGCCTGATCGGTGAACCGGCGGGCCATCTTCAGCATTCCGGCTTGGCGAAGCCGCAGCGCGCGCCTAAAACGACCGGATCGGTTCGACGCGCCCTATGTCTATAAGGAGACACGGTCGACACCGACCGGCAGCCGTGAGAGGGCCGCGCGCGGGATGCGCGCGACCTGAAGAGGATCCCATGGAAGCGAGCGCCCAGACCAACCGGACCGACCCCGTGCGGCTCAAGGACTACCGTCCGACGCCCTATGCGATCCGCACCATCGACCTCGACGTGCGGCTCGATCCGGAGAACACGACGGTCACGGCGCGCTCGCGGATCGAGCCGCGCGAAGGCACGGCACCCGGCACCCCGCTGGTGCTCGACGGCGACGAACTGATCCTGACCTCGGTCGCGATCGACGGCCGCGCGCTCGGCACCGCGGACTATGAAGCGACCGATAAGCGGCTGGAGATCTTCGCCCCGCCGGCCGGCGCCTTCACACTCGAGGTCGGCACGCGCATCGCGCCGGCCAAGAACACCAAGCTGATGGGCCTCTATCGGACTGCCTCGAACTACTGCACGCAGTGCGAGGCCGAAGGCTTCCGGCGCATCACCTATTTCTACGATCGCCCCGACGTGCTTGCCGTCTATACGACCCGCATCGAGGCGAGGAAGGCCGAGGCGCCCTACCTGCTCTCGAACGGCAATCTCATCGAGCGCGGCGATATCGCCGGCACCGATCGCCACTTCGCGGTCTGGCACGACCCGTTCCCGAAGCCGGCCTATCTGTTCGCGCTCGTCGGCGGCGATTTCGCGCGCATCTCCGATACGTTCCGGACCATGTCCGGTCGCGACGTGACGCTCGAGATCTATGTCGAGCACGGCCGCGAGGACCGCGGCGCCTATGCGATGGATTCGCTGAAGCGCTCGATGAAGTGGGACGAGGAGGCCTTCGGCCGCGAGTACGACCTCGACATTTTCATGATCGTCGCCGTCAGCGACTTCAACATGGGCGCGATGGAGAACAAGGGCCTCAACGTCTTCAACGACAAGTACGTGCTGGCCAAGCCGGATACCGCGACCGACCAGGACTACGCCAACATCGAGGGCGTGATCGCGCACGAGTACTTCCACAACTGGACCGGCAACCGCATCACATGCCGCGACTGGTTCCAGCTCTGCCTCAAGGAAGGCCTGACCGTGTTCCGCGATCAGGAGTTCTCGTCCGACCAGCGCTCGCGGCCGGTCAAGCGCATCTCCGACGTCCGGCTCTTGAAGAGCCACCAGTTCCCGGAGGACGCCGGTCCCCTCGCCCACCCGGTCCGACCGGAAACCTACCACGAGATCAACAACTTCTACACGGCGACGGTCTACGAGAAGGGCTCGGAGGTCGTGCGCATGCTGAAGACCCTGCTCGGCGCCGAGACGTTCCGGGCCGGCATGGATCTCTATTTCGCCCGCCACGACGGCGATGCGGCGACGATCGAGGACTTCGTCGCCTGTTTCGCCGAGGCGAGCGGCCGGGATCTGTCGCAGTTCATGCTCTGGTACAAGCAGTCCGGCACACCGGAACTGCGCGTCGCGCAAGGCTATGACGCAAGCGCCAAGCGCTACACGCTGACCATCGAACAGAGCTGTCCGCCCACACCCGGCCAGCCGACCAAGCTGCCGATGACCATCCCCGTGCGCTTCGGCCTGGTCGGGCCGAACGGCGCCGATCTCGCCTTCGAGGCCGTGTCCGGCGCCGAGGTCGCGGGCGACGTCATCGTCGTGACCGAGCCGAAGCACGAGGTCGTGTTCGAGGGCGTCTCCGCGCCGCCGGTGCCGTCGCTCCTGCGCGGCTTCTCCGCGCCGGTGCGGCTGGCACTCGAGCTCTCGGCCGAGGCGAGCCTGTTCCTGCTCGCCTCGGACAACGACCCGTTCAACCGCTGGCAGGCGGCGCAGACACTGGCGACCACGGCGCTGATCGAGGCGACGCGGGCGGTGCGCGCCGGCGCAGTGCCGAGCATCGACCCGAAGCTGGTCGACGCCTTCGCGCGCGTCGCGGTCGACGACAAAGTCGATCCGGCCTTCCGCGCACTGACGCTCGCCCTTCCCGCCGAGGCCGACATCGCGCGCGAGATCGGCTCGGATGTCGATCCCGACGCGATCTTCGCCGGTCGCGATGCGCTGAAGAAGGCAATCGCCACCGGCGGCCGCACCGCGTTCCGCCACCTTTACGAGAGCCTCGCCTCGGCCGAGGCCTACAGCCCGGATGCAGCCTCGGCCGGCCGTCGTGCGCTGCGCAACAGCGCGCTCGACTATCTCGCCCATGCCGGCGAGACCGATTCCGTCATGGAACGCTACCGGACCGCCGACAACATGACCGACCGGCTTGCCGCGCTCGGCCTCGTCGTCGGCCTCGGCCTGCCGGAAGCGGAAGCGGCGCTGATCGATTTCTACAGCCGCTTCGACGGCGACGGGCTCGTCATCGACAAGTGGTTCACCGTGCAGGCGACCGCGCCGCTCGCCGCGACGCTCGACCGCGTCCGCGCGCTGACCGAACATCCTGCCTTCTCGCTCACCAACCCGAACCGGTTCCGCTCGCTGGTCACCGCCTTCGCGACCGGCAACCAGACGCAGTTCAACCGGCCGGACGGCGCCGGCTACGCTTTCGTCGCCGACCATGTCCTGACGCTCGACGAGATCAACCCGCAGGTCGCGGCCCGTCTGCTTTCGGCGTTCCGGTCGTGGCGGGCGCTCGAACCGCGCCGACGCGCCTATGCCGAAGCGGAGCTGAAGCGCGTGCTCGACAAGCCCGGACTCTCACGCGACGTCGCCGACATCGCCAATCGATCACTGGGCTAGAATATTAGTTTTTTACCGTCCGGAGACTTACGGACATCGCGAGCGTTTCTGGAGCTCGTCGCAGCATACCGGAGCGGAAGCCGACACTTCGGTCAGGGGGCGTTGCAGAATAGACGCTCACACGCCGCCGATTCCGCTTGGATTCATCTCCGGTGAGAAGTCCACGCCCCGACTCTAGACAAGTCGGGGCGTTCCGATTCAAATGAAACAGTGATTCGAAGGCGTGTGTATCGTTCCCCCTTCGGACTCCTTTTCCCTCCCGAAGACACGAGGCCTCCCATGGCGCGGGCAATGGCTGCCCATGCCGCGATGCTGATTCGCGCCCGTCTCCGCAACGCCCTGCGCCTGCCGGGCCTGCCGGGACACGTGCGCCTCCTGTCGAGCCCCGCCTATCGCCGCTTCGTCAATGCCGAGCCGATCCTGCGCCGGTCGATCCCGGTCCTGATCATCACCTTCATCGCGATCCTGGCGTTGACCCGCGCCGTCGGGATCCTGGAGGAGTACCAGACGCTCGACGACAACGCCCGCGACGAGACCGCGCTAATCGCCGCCGCTGTCGCCGCGACGCTGTCGCGGGCCGATACCAAGCTCCCGGAGGTCGGCTACGAGGCGGCGCTGCGCGGCGTCCTCGCCGAGGCGATCCCGCCGCGCGCGCCGGCCGAGGGGCGTATCATCCTGGTCACCGACCCGACCGGCACGGTTGTCGCCGGCGCCCCGAACCCGACCGGATGGGAAGGCCGCCCGCTGACGGACCTGCTCGGCTTCGCGCAGCCGCTGACGACCTTCGGCGCGCGGGCCGGCGTCATGGAGATCCGCCTCACCGACGGCCAGCTCGCCTACGCCATGGTGCAGCACCTCGAAGGCAAGCTCGGTTCGGTCGCGGTCGTGCATCGCCAGAAGGCGATCTTCTCGGAGTGGCGCAAGAACATGCGCACGAACATCAGCATGTTCGTGTTCACCGCCGTGATCCTGCTCCTGCTCACTTACGCCTATTTCGCACAGGCCTCGCGCGCCGCCGCCGCCGACCTGCTCTATGCCGACACCACCGCGCGCGCCGAGACGGCGTTCAATCGCGGCCGCTGCGGCTTCTGGGACTGGGATCTGGCGCGCGGCAAGTTCTTCTGGTCGAGCTCGATGTTCGAGATGCTCGGCCTCGGCGTCGACGGTGGGCTGATCGGCTTCGGTCAGGTGACCGAGCTCATGCACAAGGACGACGTCGACCTCGTGCAGCTGGCCAACCAGCTCGCCGAGGGCGAGATCGTCACGCTCGATCGCGCCTTCCGCATGCGCCGCGCCGACGGGCAATGGCTGTGGTTCCGCGTCCGCGCCGAGGTGGTCGACCGGCCGGAGACCGGCTCGCGGCATCTGGTCGGCATCGCGGCCGACATCACCGAGCACAAGCACCTCGCCGAGCGGACCGCGACCGCGGACCTGCGCCTGCGCGACGCGATCGAGACGATCTCGGAGGCCTTCGTGCTCTGGGACGCCGATAACCGCCTCGTCATGTGCAACTCGAAATACCTCGAACTGCACGGGCTGCCGGAGGCGATCACCGTCTCCGGCGCGCCGTATCAGGACCTGATGAAATCGGCGCGCCAGCCGCTGGTGCTGACGCCGATCCCGGCCGAGGGCGGCGAGGTCGCCGGCGCGCGCACCTATGAGGCGCAGATCGAGGACGGCCGCTGGTTGCAGATCAACGAGCGCCGCACCAAGGACGGCGGCTTCGTATCGGTCGGCACCGACATCACGCAGCTGAAGCGCCATGAAGAAAAGCTCCTGGAGAGCGAGAAGCGGCTGATGGGCACGGTCATGGACCTGCGCTCCTCGCGACAGAAGCTGGAAATCCAGGCGCAGCAGCTCGTCGAGCTGGCCGAGAAGTATGCCGAAGAGAAATCGCGCGCAGAGGAAGCCAACAAGATCAAGTCGGACTTCCTGGCCAATATCTCGCACGAGCTCAGGACGCCGCTCAACGCGATCATCGGCTTCTCCGACATCATGGGCCGCGGCGTGATCGGTGCGCTCGGGCCGGAGAAGTACATCGAGTATGCGCGCGACATCAATACGAGCGGCAACTTCCTGCTCAACGTGATCAACGACATCCTCGACATGTCGAAGATCGAATCCGGCCGCCTGGATCTGGCGAGCGAGCCGGTCGAGCTCGACGAGATCCTGACCGAGACGACGCGTCTGGTCAGCCAGCAGGCCGAGGAGAAGCACATCGCCTTCCACGCCGACGTCGAGCCGCGGCTCTCGTTCGTGGGCGACCGGCGCGCGATCAAGCAGGTGCTGCTGAACCTACTCTCGAACGCGGTGAAGTTCACACCCTCGGGCGGCAAGGTGACGATCCGCGCCCGGGCGGTCTCGGACGCCGTGACGATCTCGATCGAGGACACCGGTATCGGCATCCCGAAGGAACACATCGCGAGCCTCGGTCAGCCCTTCGTGCAGGTGGAGAACCAGTTCACCAAGACCCACAAGGGCTCGGGCCTCGGCCTCGCCATCGCACGATCGCTGGTGGAGTTGCATGGCGGGGCGATGAAGATCTTCTCGACCCCCGGCGTCGGCACGATCGTGTCGGTCCGGCTGCCGAAGACGGCGGCGGACCGTTCACGTCAGGTCGCCTGACACCCGCCATTTTTTACTCCCTCTGCAAGAAGAGCCGCCCGCCGCGGGGCGAGCGGCGGGCGGTCGTCGACGGCGGACATGCACGGGGGCGAACCTGTCACGCCGGTTTCGAGAGCGTCAGAGCTTGGCCGGGTCGCCGTTGGCGCCGGGCGCATCGGCGGGACCGCCCTCGCCGGGCATCCGGCCCGGACCGCCCTCACCCGGCATCCCGCCCGGACCGCCGTGCGGGCCATGGCGGTGGTGATGCGGCGCCAGGAAGCCCATCAGCATGCCGGCGTTCGGCAGCGCCAGATGGACGTCCTCCTTGGTGACCTTGCCCTGGTCCTTGCGGTCGAACAGCGCGAACAGCTTCTTCGCCGGCGCCTCGGCCTCGGCCTTGGTGATCTTGCCGTCGCCGTTCAGATCGAACCGGCGCATGACGGCATCGACTCGTTGCGGGCCGGCGCGGCGGCCGATCCAGTTCTCGAGCTCGGTGCGATCGATCACACCGTCATGGTTGGCATCGATCTTGTCGAACCGCGCATCGACCGCGGCGACCACCTCGTCGACCGTGACGGTGCCGTCGTGGTTGGCGTCGAGACGATCGAACAGCCGGTCGATCCGCATCTCCATGCGCGCGGGGCCCTGTTCCGGACCGCGGCCCGGGCCCTGTCCGGGGCCATGCCGCCAATGCGCGGCCTCCTGAGCGACAGCATAACCGCCCGCGGAGACGGCGAGCACGCCGGCGAGCAGGACGGCCTTCATACGAGTATTCATGAACAATCTCCCTGAGGCGGCAATTCTGGGGCCTCGGCATGCCGATCCGCGCCGGATGCCAGGGCCTCGCCCCTCGAGAGACAAGCTAGCGTCCGGAACCTTACCGGCGCATCGCCGGCACATTAAATCCCGGTAATGTTCAAGTTTAAATTCGACCCACCTTCATTATCCATGATCGTACGCAAATACCCTCAGCGCGTCGCCAACAATAAATCCAAATTCAGACACGATTGAACAACAGATTCGCTTCGACCGTTTCATTTTATATACGACGATTTCCATCAGAAACAATTCTCCATTCAGCGCGCGCGCCCCACGCGCCCGACGACCCGCTCGAAGACAGCGCGAACCGCGTGTTCCGTCTCGCGCAGCTCTGCTTCCAGACGGTTCAGATCCGGCATCTCACCGACGCGGATCAGCAGGTCGACCAGGCCGCGCGGCGCCTGCTTCGGCGCGAAGGCGCCATCGAAGGCGAGCCGCAGCGCCTGGGTCAGGCCGTGATAGAGCCGCACCGCCGGCAGCAGGATCTCGGCATCGGCCCGATCGAGGAGCCCCGCATCGGCAAGGCGGTTGAGCGCCTGTGCGGTATTGGTGGAGAGGGTCGCCGGGGCCTCGGCGCCGTGGCGCAGCATCAGGTACTGGGCGATGAACTCCACGTCGACCAGACCGCCCGCGACCTGCTTGATGTCCCAGGGATCCTTGGTGCCCTTCTCGGCTTCGATCATGCGGCGCATCTCGACAACGTCGGCGCGCAGCTTGTCCCGGTCGCGCGGGCGCACCAGCACATCGCGGATCGCCGTCTCGACCCGCGCGGCGAAATCGGCCGGTCCGGCGATCACGCGCGCGCGGGTCAGCGCCATGTGTTCCCAGGTCCAGGCCTCCGTGGTCTGGTAGGCTTCAAAACTCGAAAGCCGCGTCGCGACCGGGCCTTTGTTGCCGGAGGGGCGCAGACGGAAATCGACCGAATAGACGATGCCCTCCGCCGTCGGCGCCGACAGAGCGGCGATCAGGCGCTGGGTCAGCCTTGCGTAGTACTGCGCGCCCATCAGCGGCTTGTCGCCGTCGGACATCTCTTCCGGGTCTTCAAAGTCGTAGAGCAGCATCAGGTCGAGATCGGAGGCAGCGGTCATCTCGCGCCCGCCGAGCTTGCCCATGGCGACGACCACCGCACGGCCGCTCGGCATGCGGCCGTGCACGCGCGCGATCTCGGCCTCGACCGCGGCGAGGATGTTGCGCACCAGCACGCCGGCGAGCGTCGCATAGGCGAGGCCACCTTGCGCGACCGACACCGTGCCGGTCAGGATGCGCACGCCGATCAGCACCATCTGCTCCTGGCCGAAGATACGGGCGCGGTCGAGCAGATCCTCGTAGCCGCGCGCCTCGCCGAGCGACAGCTTCAGCCGCGCGTCGAGTTCGGCCTCCGACGGCAGATGATCGAAGAACGCCGGATCGAGCAGCGCGTCGATGACGCGCGGCCGGCGCGAGATCGTATCGGCGAGCTTCGGCGCGGCGCCGAGGATCGCCGCGATCAGGTTCAGCATCGGCCGGTTGGTGGCGAGGATCGAGAACAGCTGGATGCCGGTCGGCAGCCGCGACACGAGCCGATCGAAGCCGAGGAAGGCGGCGTCGGCATTGTCGGTCGCGGCGAGCGCCTCGAGCAGGATCGGCGTCAGCTCGGTCAGCCGCTCGCGCGCGACCGTCGAGCGGGTCGCCGGATAGCGGCCGAAGTGCCAGGCGCGGATCGCGGCGGTCACGGCGGACGGGTTCTTGAAGCCGAGCCGGACCAGCGTCTCGATCGTGTCAGGATCGTCGTCGTCGCCGGTGAAGACCAGATTGCCGGTACCGGAGGAGAGCTCGGGCGCGTTCTCGAACAGGCGCGCGTAATGCGACTGCACGGTCTCGAAGCGCTGGCGCAGCGCGGCGGCGAAGTCCTTGTAGCTCTTGAAGCCCATCATGCGGCCGATGCGCTCGACGCCGTCGTGGTCGTCGGGCAGCACATGGGTCTGCTCGTCGGCGACCATCTGGATGCGGTGTTCGACGTCGCGCAGGAAGACATAGGCCTCGGCGAGGTCGTCGCGCACCTGCGGCTCGATCCAGTGATGCGCGACCAGCTCGTCGAGCATGGCCAGCGTCGCGCGGCCGCGCAGCGCCGGGTTGCGGCCACCGGCGATCAGCTGCTGGGTCTGGACGAAGAATTCGACCTCGCGGATGCCGCCGCGGCCGAGCTTGACGTTGTGGCCGTCGATGGCGATCTCGCCATGGCCCTTGTGGGCATGGATCTGGCGCTTGATCGAGTGGACGTCCTGGATCGCGGCGAAGTCGAAGTACTTCCGCCAGATGAAGGGCGCGATCTCGCGGATGAACGACCAGCCGGCCTCGAGATCACCGGCCGCGGGTCGCGCCTTGATCAGCGCGGCGCGCTCCCAGTTCTGGCCCATGCTCTCGTAATATTGCAGCGCGGCGGCGAGCGACATGGCGATCGGCGTCGCGCCGGGATCGGGGCGCAGGCGTAGGTCGACGCGGAAGACGTAACCCTCCGCCGTGCGCTCGTTCATGATCCGCACCATGCGCTTGGTGATCTTCACGAACAGGTCGGTCGCCTCGTCCGGATCGGCGAGCCGCGCGGTGTCGCGGTCGAACAGCACGATCAGGTCGATGTCGGAGGAGTAGTTGAGCTCGTGGGCGCCGTACTTGCCCATCGCGAGCAGGATGTAGCCGCTCGCCTTCGACGGCTCGGCCGGATCGGCGAGTTCGAGCTTGCCGCGCCCGGCCGCCTCGCGCAGCGCGAAGTCGACAGCGGCGCCGAGCGTCGCGTCGCCGATCCTCGTCAGCGCATCGGTGACGTCGAGCGTGGTCCAGACGCGGCCGATATCCGCGAAGGCGATGGCGAGCGCGGCCTCCTGCTTCAGAAGCCGCAGCCGGCGCATGAGGTCGCGCTCGTCGATGTCGGGAGCCCAGGTCTTGGGCGCGGCGACCAGCCGGTCCAGCGTCGCGGCCGGATCCTCGCCGAGCAGGCGCACGACGCGCAGCGGATCGGCCGCCGCGAGGCTGGTCAGATAGGGCGAGGAGCCGAACACGCCTTCGAGGAACGGGCGCACGCGCTCATCGCCGTCGATGAGCGCCTTCCATGGCCCGGCCGCGTCGCCGGTCGCGCGCTCGGCGACGCGCTCGAAGGCGGCACGGGCGGCCTTGCGGTCCTTCGGGGTGATGGTCCGTTGCAGTCGATCGACCAGCGCGGCCGTCGCCGTGCTCCCGCTCAGCCGATCCACCGCCATCACGCTCTCTCCCGCCGCCGTTCGCTCTCGTTCGGACCGCGAGATGACGGCGCGGCGGGACGGCGGTCAAGAGCGGGAAAGCCGCCGGTTCACGCCTTGACGAGCCTGCGCGGCCCTGAGAACGCAAAAAGCCCGCCCGGCGCACGGCCGGGCGGGCTCTCGAGGATGTTGCCGAGGCCGGATCAGCCGATGAATTCGACCTTGCCGGTTTCGAGCGAGTAGTAGGCCGACACGATCTTGACCTTACCCTCGTGGACGAGGTGGTCGATGATCTTGCTGACCTTGGTGATCTTGGCGGCGTTGGCCTTGGCGTTGGCGCGGACCGAGGCGTCGACGAGATCCGTCGGGTTCGTCTTCTTGGCGGCGACGACCGACGGCACGATCGGGGCGACCATCGGGCCGATCGAACCAGGCAGCTTGACCTTCTTGGTCGCGACCTCGACGGCGGCGCCGACCGCGCCGCAACGCTGATGGCCCATGACCACGATCAGCGGCGAGCCGAGATGCTCGGCGCCGTATTCCATCGTGCCGAGGACGTCGGTGTCGATCATGTTGCCGGCGTTGCGGCACACGAACAGCTCACCGAGACCGAGGCCGCCGAACAGCAGCTCCGGCGGTACGCGGCTGTCGGCGCAGGAGAGCACCGTCGCCCACGGCGCCTGGCCGGCCGAGACGTTCTTGCGCTGGCCCGACAGATCGGCCGCGCAGACCTGCGCATCGGCGGTGTAGCGCGCATTGCCGGCCTTGAGCTTCTCGAGCGCCTGATCAGGCGTGAGGCTCGTGCCGGCGGCGGCGCGCGCCGGGGACATGGAGAGGCCGGTCGCGGCGGCAGCCGCGGTGAAGCCGGCGAGCGAAAGGAAGCGGCGCCGGTTCAGTCCGGCGTTGCAATCGATGCACATGGAAATAGATCCCCCATCCGGCGCACGCGACGACGCGGCGGCCGTAACAGGAGATAAATCCATGTGCGAATGCCTGTCAAAGCTGACGAAGAGCTTACGAAGAAATCTCAGGCCGATGGCAAGGAAAGCGTAACCATAAGACCTGGCGCTGCATCGTCGAGGTGTAGGTGAGCGCCGTACTGATGGGCGATCGCGGCCACCAGCGCGAGGCCGAGACCGGATCCGGGCGCCGATCGGCTCGCCTCGAGCCGAACGAAGCGACCGAGCACACGCTCGCGGTCGGCCGCGGGAATGCCGGGGCCGTTGTCGGCGACCGAGAGCGCGACTTCGGTGCCGATTCGCCGGACGGAGAGACGGATCTCGGCCGGGCGATCGGCGGCGCGACCGTATTTCAACGCGTTGTCGACGAGATTGGCGAGCGCCTGGGCGAGGAGCTCGCGGCTGCCGACGATCTCCGCCGGCTCGGTCTGAAGGCTGAGCGCGACGCCCTCCTCCTCGGCGACCGGCTCATAGAGCTCGGCCACCTCGGCGGCGATGCCGGCCGCGTCGAGCCGCTCCATCGTGACCGGCCGATTGCCCGATTCGACCCGTGCGATGGTCAGAAGCGCGTCGAAGGTCTTGATCAGCCCGTCGCACTCGTCGATCGTCCGCTCCAGCGCACCGCGATAGGCGTCGACGTCCGAGGCCCCGGCCAGCGCGCCCTCGACACGGTTTCGCATGCGCGTCAGCGGTGTCTTCAGATCATGGGCGATGTTGTCGGAGACCTCCTTGAGGCCGCGCATCAGTTCGTCGATCCGCGTCAGCATGCCGTTCAGGCTCTCGGCGAGCCGGTCGAACTCGTCGCCGGTGCCCGCGACCGGCAGACGCCCGGAGAGGTCGCCGGCGACGATGCGCTGCGACGTCGCTGTCACCTGATCGATGCGCTTCAGCACCCGACGGGACACGAACCACCAGGTGATGCCGCCGAGCAGGATCATCACGATAATGATGGCGCGGAACGCCTGCCGGATGATGCCGCGGAAGCGCTCGCGCTCGCCGACGTCGCGGCCGACCAGCACCCGAAAGCCGTTGTCGAGCGTGAACACGCGCACCAGCGCAACGTGGTGGGTGCGCACGCCTTCATCGTCGGCCCGCGTGTAATCGACCGGGCGAAGCTGCTCGTTGGCGGCATCGAGCACCCAGGTCGGGATGTCGGAGACATTGCCGACCAGCAGGTTGCCGCTCGCATCCGCCAGCACGTAGAGACCGGCGCCGGGACGACGGCTCAGGCTGTCGATCGCGAAGGCGACGCGCTGCATGCCGCCGACGTCGTACTGGTTTCGCAGGCCGCGCACCTCCGCGTCGACCGCCTCGCGGAGCTGCTCGGTCAAGAGGTTCGAGGTGGCGTGGCTGATGTAGCCGACCAGGAACAGCACGAAGATCGTGAAGGCGACCAGATAGGTCAGCGACAGCTTGACCGCCGTCGTCCGGAAGAAGCGGCCGAGCCCGGCCATGTTGGGGAGCGCGAGCCGCATGCGCGCTCACTCGCCCCGATCGCGGATCATGTAGCCGGCGCCGCGCACCGTGTGCAGCAGCGGTCGGTCCTGGCCGCGATCGATCTTCGACCTGAGCCGCGACATATGCACATCGATGACGTTGGTCTGCGGATCGAAGTGATAGTCCCAGACGTTCTCGAGCAGCATCGTGCGGGTCACGACCTGGCCGGCGTGCTTCATCAAGTATTCGAGCAGCCGGAACTCGCGCGGCTGCAGCGGCACGTCCTGGCCGCCGCGCGTCACGGTATGCGCCAGCCGATCGAGCACGAGATCGGCGACGCGGTAGCTGGTCTCGACCTCGCCGGGCTTGCGGCGACGCGCGAGGGCCTCGACGCGGGCGAGCAGTTCGGTGAAGGCATAGGGCTTGGCGAGATAGTCGTCGCCGCCGGCGCGCAGACCTTTGACACGGTCGTCGACCTGACCGAGCGCGGACAGGATCAGCACCGGCGTGTCGTCACTCTTGCGGCGCATCTCCTCGACGATCGACAGGCCGTCACGCTTCGGCAGCATGCGATCGAGCACGACGACGTCGTAGCCGCCATCGAAGGCGAGCGCGGCACCTGTCTCGCCGTCGTCGGCGTGTTCGGCGACGTGACCGGCCTCCTTCAGCGCCTTGACCAGATAGGCGGCCGCCTCACGATCGTCCTCGACGATGAGTATCCGCATCGACGTCCCTCAGCGTAACCGTTGGCGGTGGGTAGCGCGGCCGGTCCCGGCCGGCAATAGTGTTGTGTCCGGCTGTCGCGGGCGGCCCCCTTCGAGCGCGCCCATGGGCCGCGAATGCGGGCGGGCCCGTGGCATGTCGATTGCTCCCGTCGAGGCGCAACAACCGAGCATCAAGAGAGGGTCATGTCCCGTTCCCCCGCATTGAAACGCCCGACGATGATCGCGCGAGCCTTCCGCCTTCATCAGACGGCGCGCGCCGTCTGTGCCGCCGCCGTGCTCGCGCTCGTCCCGACGCTCGCCCATGCCACCGAGGCACCGATCCCGGTGAAGGTGTTCGTCGGCGCGATGTTCGAGATCGGCAAGAACACCGGCGATCGCGCCGGCGAGTTCCAGCACTGGTACGAACGGTACTGGATGAACGCCAAGCCGATCGAGGTAACGGGTGCGATCGCGCCTGTCTACTGCAACGACGACGGCGTCTGCGGCGCCGTGCTCGGCATGGGCAAGGTCAATTCGTCTGCGTCGATGCAGGCGATCCTGCTCAATCCGCGCTTCGACTTCTCCAAGGCCTACTACATCCTCTCGGGCGTCGCCGGCACGCCGCCGCAGCGCGGCACGATCGCCGATGTGATCTGGGCGACGTGGGTGCTCGACTACGACCTCGGCCATCGCTGGGCGCCGGAGGAGAACACGGCCGGCGCGCCGACCTTCATGCCCCGCAAGGGCTACGAGGACTACCGCCGCTTCAAGCTCAATCCGCTGCTCGTCGATTGGGCAATGAAGCTCAGCGCCGATACCCCGCTCGCCGATTCCGAGACCGCGCAGCGCTACCGGCAACGCTATCCAGACGAGGCCGCGCGGCGCGCGCCCGCTGTCGCGACCGGCACGCACATGAGCGGCGACACGTTCTTCCATGGGCCCGGCCTGTCGAAGGAAGCCCAGTACATCGCCAAGCTCTACGGCGCCGACGACTATCGCATCACGGAAATGGAAGGCGCGGCGATCGCACTGGTGATCAAGCGCACGCACGGGACCGATCGCGTGCTGGCGCTGCGCGGCGCGGTCAATTTCGACCAGGGCAACCCGAACGAAACCACGCTGCAGCATCTCGACCCGAAGCCCGGCGAGACCGCCGGCGGCTTCGCGGAAACCGTCCAGAATATCGAGCGGGTCGGATCGCGCGTGGTCGATCATATCGTTCAGCATTGGGACGCGTGGAAGGACGGCGTTCCGGCACAGTAGCCGCTTGCGTCGATCGGACAAAAAAGGAGCGGCGAACCGGTTCTGCCGGTTCGCCGCCCGTTCAGACCCCGAATGAGCCGCCTCTCGAAGGGGGGCGGGGGTGAGGTCGTCTCACCCGGGGCCGAACCCTGGCCAAGCGGGGATGCCCGGCCGAGATCCGTGTTCGAACCGGCCTTACGATGCGGCCAGCGGCAGCGGCACGTAACGCGAGGTCTCGCCGCTCTTGACGCGGAGCAGGACGGCCTTGCGGCCTTCCGACTTCGCTTCGCGGATCGCCGAGGTCACGTCGCTCGCGGTCGAGACCTGCTTGCCCTGCGCCTCGAGGATCACGTCGCCCTGCTGGATGCCGCGGCTCGCCGCAGCGCCGCGCGGATCGATGCGGACGACGACCACGCCGCGATCGCCTTCACCGACGTCGCTGGCGGGAGCGACGTACATGCCGAGGTCGGCGAGCGAGGTCTGGTGCTTTTCCTCCTGCTCGGCGCCGCCGGCTTTCGCCTGCTTCATCTCACCCGGCATCTTGCCGAGCGCGACCGGCACGACCTGTTCCCGGCCGGCGCGGACGATGGTGATCTTCACCGTCGAGCCGGGCTCGTAACCCGCGATTGTGCGGGCGAGCTCGCGCGGTCCCTTGATCGGCTTGCCCTCGACCGCGAGGATCGCGTCACCGTTCTTGAGGCCGGCCTTCAGCGCCGGGCTGTCGGCTTGCGCTTCAGCGACCAGCGCACCGCGCGCCTCCTTGAGGCCGAGGCTGTCGGCGACGTCGCGGTTCACCGGCTGGATCTGCACGCCGAGCCAGCCGCGCACCACCGTGCCGTTCTTCTCGAGCTGGGCGATCACCTTCTGGACCGTGTCCGACGGGATCGCGAAGCCGATGCCGACCGAGCCGCCCGAAGGCGAGTAGATCGCGGTGTTCACGCCGACCACCTCGCCGGCGAGGTTGAAGGTCGGGCCGCCCGAGTTGCCGCGGTTGATCGGCGCGTCGATCTGCAGGAAGTCGTCATAGGGACCGGCGCCGATCTCGCGGCCGCGGGCCGAGAGAATGCCGGCCGTGACCGAGCCGCCGAGGCCGAACGGATTGCCGACCGCCAGCACCCAGTCGCCGACCTTGATGTCGCCGTTCGAGAACGGAACCGTGGGGAAGTCCTTCTTGTCGCCCTGGATCTGCACCAGTGCGATGTCGGTCTTCTCGTCCGAGCCAAGCACCTTGGCCTTGTACTCGTTGCCGTCGTCCATCAGGACGGTGACCTCGGTCGCGCCCTTCACGACGTGGAAGTTGGTCACGACCTTGCCGTCCGGCGAGATGATGAAGCCGGAGCCCTGCGACATGACCGGCGCGGCGCCGCCGCCACGGGGCGGGCGCATGCCGCGCATGCCCGGGCCGCCGGGGCCGTTCGGGGCGCCGAACTCACGGAAGAACTTCTCGAGCGGGCTGCCCTCAGGCACATCCGGGAAAGCGTCCATCATGGACTCGCCGGACGCCTGCGCCTCGGCCTTGACGCGGATCGAGACCACCGCCGGGCGGACCTTGTCGACGATGCCGGCGAAGGAGAAGTTCGCGATGTTCGGGCCGACGGCCGGCGCCGTCGTCTGCGCGTTGGCCGGCGCGACATGCGCGACCAGCGCCTCGGCCGCGAAGCTGCCGACGAGGCCGAGCGTCACGAAACCCGCGAGCAGCGCCTTGCGCCGCTTGGCGGCGGCAGCCTTGGCCGGGGAGACGGGATCGATCTGTGCCATGTTTTTGAACTCCCGCATTCTTCGGAGCGTGAAAGGGTCTGGACGGCGGTCCCGGTCGCGTCGGGTGGGGGAGGAAGACTTTTGTCCGCGACCGCCGTCCTTGGGTCCTATCAATGACGCCCGGCGCCTTACGGTCCCATGGCGCGGGGATTAAAACTTCGTAAGGTAGCAGGCGGCTGCCGCGTGATCCGCGCGGCCAGCGTCGGTTCGCTCGAAACAAAAAACCGCCGCCCGGATCAGGCCCGGGCGGCGGTTCTTGGTCGGCAATGCAGCCTGTTCGAAGGGATCAGGCCGCGTCGAGATCGCGGACGAAGGTCTCGACCGCGACCTTCAGTTCTTCGGCCTGGGTCGAGAGCCCGCCGGACAGCGCGGTGAGCTGCGTCGAGGCGGCTCCGGTCATCTCGGCCGCCTGGCTGACGCTGCCGATATTGTTGGTGACCTGGCTCGCGCCGGTCGCCGCCTGCTGACAGTTGCGCGCGATCTCGACCGTTGCGGCGCCCTGTTCCTCGACCGCGGCGCTGATTGCGGCCGCGATCGTCTTCATGTTCGAGATCACGCGAACGATCGCGTCCATCGAGCGCACGGTGCCGTCCGTGGAGAGCTGGATCTCGGAGACCTTGGCTGCAATGTCCTCGGTCGCGCGGCTCGTCTGGGTGGCGAGCTGCTTTACCTCCGAGGCGACCACTGCGAAGCCCTTGCCGGCTTCGCCGGCGCGCGCCGCCTCGATGGTCGCGTTGAGCGCGAGCAGGTTCGTCTGGTCGGCGATGCCCTTGATCAGGTTGACGACATCACCGATCGAAGCGGCGGCCGTCGACAGATCCGCGATGCGGGCATTCGAGGCTTCGGCCTCCTGGAAGGCCTCGTCTGCGACGCGGGCCGCCTGATTCACCTGGCCGGTGATCTCGCGCACGGAGGTCGCCATCTCCTCGGCCGAGGCGGCGACGGTCTGGACGTTCGCGGAGGCCTGCTCGGCCGCAGCCGAAACGGCCTGGGACTGCTGCGCCGCCTCCTCCGCCGTCATCGAAAGGCTCCGGGCCGAGCCGGAGACCTCGCCGGAGGCCTGCGCGAACGAGCCCGACAGCTGGCGCATACGCTCGACGAAGGCCGTGGCCAAGCGGGCACGTCTGGCGGTGGACGCCGCCTCGGCAGCCTTGGCGCGTTCCTGCTCGGCCCGCAGATCCTCCGCGGCGAGCAGCGAGCGGCGGAAACTCTCGACCGCCTTGGCCATCTCGCCGATCTCATCCTTGCGCTCGACGCCAGGCACCTGGACCGACAGGTCTCCGGTGGCGAGTACGCCCATCGTACCGGTCAGCGCATGAACCGGGCCGACGACGCTGCGCGCGATCCGCCAGGCGATCAGGGCCCCGAGCGCGATGCTCAGCAGACCACCAACGGTGATCACCGTGTCCGCCAGCGACGAGGCCTCGCTCGCCGCATCCGCGGCGACGCTTGCATTCTTCGCCGCGGCGGCGGCGACCGCATCATTGGCGGCCGCGTAGGCCTTGGCCGCGGCATCGAGACCGTTCAACGCGGCGACATATTCCGGAGCGGTCGGCGCGACCCCTTGCCGCTTCATGTCGTTGACCTTGGTGCCTTCGCGGCGAAAGGCGTCGACCGTTTCGCGAAAGGCATCGACCAACTGACGGATCTCCGGCCGACGCACCACGCCGAGCGCAGCCTGATAGTCCTTGTCGAACTGAGCGAAGGCGGCATCGCGGGAAGCGATATTGCCGACGTCGCCGGTCGCCGCATAAGCCCAAACGAACACCCGACCCTGCCGCACGCTCAGGAGACTGTCCTTCAACTTGACGATCAGCGCGTTGCCGCGCAACGCTTCGGTGGCGAGCTTGTCACTCCGATCGTTGAAGAACTTGCCGAGTCCGATCGTGACCGCAAAAATGATCAGGATAGCGGCGAAGCCACCGTAGAGACGGCCGGACACGGACAGTAGTCGGCTCATCGTTTGCCTCCGACAACGAAAAGATGCGCCGGCGACGCGTGCATCCACTCTCGTCATTGCTTGGACGCCGCAGACCTTCAAGATCGCTCCGATCGCCCAAAGACGCTCCATTTTGGTAAGCAGCCTGGAACAGCGGAGTTAAATTGGCTTTAAATCCTGACAATTCTAACAGAGAAAAAACTGATATTTCATTCATTTACCGGACATCCGGATCGACTGACCTCCTGCCCGGGACAATTAAGAAGCTGGGGCGACGTTTCTTCCGCCGGGCGTCCGTTGCGGAGCTGTCGGACGTCACTCCCTGCAATGAGGGCGGGCCAGTCGCGATCGCGACCGGCCCGCCTGAAGACAGTCTCGTTCCACGACAACAGACGGCGTCAGGCCTCGTCGGCGAGGATGCGATCCAGCTTCGCCTTCTCCTCGGCACTCAGCGCGACCGCCTCGCCGGCCGGCGCGGCCCGGCGGCGGCGAGCGGCGGCGAAAACGCCCACCGCCCCGAGCGCCAGAACCGCGAAGGGACCGATCCAGAGGATCGCCGTTTCCCATTCGAAGCGCGGCTTCAACAGCACGAACTGGCCATAGCGATCGACGAGAAAGTCCTTCACCTGTTCGTCGGTATCGCCGCTCTTCAGCCGATCGCGGACCAGGATGCGCAGATCGCGGGCGAGCGGCGCATCGGAGTCGTCGATCGACTGGTTCTGGCAGACCATGCAGCGCAGCTCCGCCGAGATCTCGCGGGCGCGCTTCTCCATGGCGGCGTCGGGCAGGATCTCGTCGGGGCGCACCGCCAGAGCGGGCGCGACCGACGCGAAGCCGAGCGCGACGGCGAGGACCAGTCCGGCGGTTCGACGGAGCGGGTTGGAGCGGATGGCCATGCCCGTCACTCCGCCGGAACCGCGGCCGCGGCCACCCGCGCCGGCTTCGGTGCACCGATGCGCAGGCGCCGGTCGGCGAGCGAGGCGGTGCCGCCGAGCGCCATGACCAGACAGCCGAGCCAGATCAGCGTGACCTGCGGTTTCCAATAGATCCGCATCGCCACGCCGCCATCGGCTTGGGCCTCGCCAAGCGAGAGGTAGAGCTGCGAGAAGCCGAAGGTCTCGATGGACGACTCGGTCGTCGGCATCTGGCGGGCCGGATAGAAGCGCTTGGCCGGCTCCATGCGTGCGACGATGACCCCGCCTCGCCGGACGCTGAACTGCGCCGCCTGCTCCTGGAAGTTCGGCCCCTGGCGCGGCACGGTGCCGAGGAAGGTCAGATCGAAGTCGGCAACCTGAACCGTGTCGTTCAGCTTCATGACGAGCACGCGCTCAAGCTTCCACGCGCTCTCGGCGACGATGCCGAACAGCGTGACGCCGACGCCGACATGGGCGAGCATCGTGCCCCAGGCCGACAGCGGCAAGCCCTTGGCGCGGTTCCAGGCAGTCGTAGGACCGGCGAACAGCTTGATGCGCTGCGCCACTTCGAGAAGCGCGCCGGCGATGATCCAGATCGACAGCCCGATGCCGACATCGGCGATGACAGGCCCACCGCGGGTCAGCCACCAGGACACCACGGTGGCGACGAGCGCCAGCGCCAGCGCCGCGGCGAGCCGCTCGGCGGCACCGAGCAGGTCGCCGCGCTTCCAGGCGAGCAGCGGGCCGAACGGCAGCGCGATCAGCACCGGCACGATCAGCGGGCCGAAGGTCAGGTCGAAGAACGGCGCGCCGACCGAGATCTTCTCGCCGGTCACGGATTCGAGCACCAGCGGGTAGAGCGTGCCGGTCAGTACGGCGGCGGCTGCCGCGGTCAGGAAGAGGTTGTTGAAGACCAGCGCGCCCTCGCGGCTGATCGGGGCGAACAGGCCGCCCTGCGTCAGTGACGAGGCCCGCCAGGCGAACAGCGACAGCGAACCGCCGATGAACAGACAGAGGATCGCCAGAATGAACACGCCGCGCGCCGGATCGGTCGCGAAGGCGTGCACCGAGGTCAGCACACCGGAGCGGACCAGGAAGGTGCCGAGCAGCGACAGCGAGAAGGTCAGGATCGCGAGCAGCACGGTCCAGATCTTCAGCGCGTTGCGCTTCTCCATCACGATCGCGGAATGCAGGAGCGCGGTGCCGGCGAGCCAGGGCATGAAGCTCGCGTTCTCGACCGGATCCCAGAACCACCAGCCGCCCCAGCCGAGCTCGTAATAGGCCCAGTAAGAGCCCATCGCGATGCCGAGCGTCAGCGCGACCCAGGCGGCGAGCGTCCAGGGCCGGACCCAACGCGCCCAGGCCGCGTCGATACGGCCTTCGATCAGCGCGGCGACGGCGAAGGAGAACGAGATCGAGAAACCGACATAGCCGAGATAGAGCAGCGGCGGATGCACCGCGAGACCGAAGTCCTGCAGGATCGGGTTCAGATCCTGGCCCTCGATCGGCGCGGGCGACAGGCGCGCGAACGGGTTCGAGGTCGTCAGGATGAACAGGTAGAAGGCCGCCGCGATCCAGGCCTGCACGCCGAGCACGTTGGCGCGCAGCGTGCGCGGCAGATTGCGGCCGAACAGCGCGACGAGACCGCCGAACACCGCCAGGATCAGCACCCACAGGAGCATCGAGCCCTCGTGGTTCCCCCACACGCCGGAGATCTTGTAGATCAGCGGCTTCAGCGAATGGGAGTTCTGATAGACGTTAGCGACCGAGAAATCGGAGACCACATGCGCCGTCGTCAGCGCCGCGAAGGAGATCGCGACGAAGACGAACTGTCCGAGCGCCGCCGGGACGGCCGTCCCCATCAGGCTGTCGTCGCGCGCCGCCGCACCCCAGATCGGCACCACCGACTGGATCAGCGACAGGGCGAAGGCCAGCACCAGCGCGTAATGTCCGATCTCGACGATCATCGCCCGTCCCTCAGTTCGTCACGGTCTTGGGCGCGGCAGGCGCCTGCTGCGTCGGCGCGGGCGGGCCGCCGGCCTCGCCCTCCTTCCAGTGGCCGCTCTGCTTGAGCGAGTCGGCGACTTCCTTCGGCATGTATTTCTCATCGTGCTTAGCGAGCACGCTGTCGGCATGGAACAGGCCATCGGCGCCGATCTTGCCCTCGGTGACGACGCCCTGCCCCTCACGGAACAGGTCCGGCAGCAGGCCCGTGTAGGTCACCGGCACCGAAGCGGCCATGTCGGTCACCTCGAAGCGGACGGTCGTGCCGTTCTTGACGACACTGCCTTCCTTCACCAGCCCGCCGAGCCGGATGCGGCCGCCGGGCGGCGTCTTCTGCGCCGCCACGTCCGAGGGCGACGAGAAGAAGGTGATCCGATCGTTGAGCGCGTAGAGGACGAGGCCGGCCGCGACCGCGATCACGAGGCCCGCGATGCCGATCAGGGTGAGACGTCTCTGCTTGCGGGTCATGCCTCTCGCCGTCCTCGATCCTGCGGGCGAACCTGCGCCCGGTGGCCCTCCCCTCCCGGATCACGGGAGTGCGGACCGTTTCGTCCCATCGGTGGCACGGCCGTGGTCCGGCCGGACTTCATTTTGCGGTGATCGCGCCAACATCCGCCGATGTCAGGACGCGATCCCGAGTTCCTTGGCGAGCGCGTCGATGCGGCCGCGCCCGGCCTCGTCGTTCTTCATGGCGGCGCGCGCCTTGTCGGCCGCGGCCTTGGCCTCGTCGGTTCGACCGAGCACGGACAGCGCGCGAATGAGCCGAGTCCACTCCTCGACCGAACCGCCCGAGGCGTCGAGACGCTCGGCGAGACGCTGCACCATGCCTTCGATCATCTTCTGGCGATCGGCAGGCGCCATGGCCGCCGCACTCGCGACGTCACCGGCCGTCGGCCCGGGCGTTGCGGTCGGCGGCGCGGCCGCGCCCTGCGCCGGCCCAGCCGCGGCGTCCGGCGCATTGGCCGGAGCGGGCGCGCCCCCGAGCTTGGCCTCGACGGCGGCCAGTTCCTTCTCCGCGATCGGCCGCCAGCGCTCGCCGCCCTTGGAGGTCGCGAGCAGCGCCTTCCAGGCGGCGGCGGATTCGGCGAGCTTGCCGTCCTGCGACAGCGCCAGCGCCAGATACATGCGGGCGAGCACGCCGGCGTCGCCGGCATCGGCCTTGGCCTTCTCGAAGCTCGCGCGCGCCTCGGCGGTGACGACACCGCCGGCGAGGTTCATCAGCGCCTCGCCGAGCTGCACCTCGCGCTTCGGCGTCGAACCGGCAATGCGGATCGCATTGCGGAACGCCTGCGCGGCGTCGCTCGCGCGGCCCATGCGCATATAGACTGGCGCGATCAGATCCCAGCCCTGACCGTCCTCGGGATTCTTGGCCAGATGCGCCTCGACCTTGGCGACGAGCTGGTCGATCGACTGGCTCTCGAGCTTGGCCTCCTGGCGGGGCGCGAGCGGCGCATCGGGCATATCCGGCTGGCCGAGCCTGCCGTAGAGCCCGAGCGCGACGACGGGCAACACCACCACGGCCATCACCGCGGCCGCGCGACGACGCAGGGTCGCCCCGCGATCAACGGCCGGGGGGCCTCTTCCGCCTCGCGTGCGGCCTTGAGCAGGCGGCGGGCGATCTCGGTCCGCGCGGCTTCGGCCTCCGGCGCGGCAATGACGCCACGCTCGAGATCGCGATCCACCTCGGCGAGCTGGTCCTTGTAGACGGAGATGTCGTGGCCGGCGGCGCCTGCCCCCGTCTTGGCACCGGTCTTGGTACCCGTCTCGGCTGCGTCCCCACGCGAACGGCGGGCGAGCGGTGCCAGCACCACGAATGCAGCGGCCGCGGTCATCGCCGCGAACACGACCCAAATCTCCATCGCGATGCTTTCCCGCGCCCTCGTCCGCCGTGGCGCGCCCCGCCCCTCGGGTGCGCGCGACCGTCCTGCCTTCAGGGCTACGCGCCCCGGTGTCCGACGCCTCTCAGGTATCGTCGCAACCGCGCTTCGGCAATGGGTAGAAGCCGTATCGCGACGGCGGACCGCATGTGTTGATCGTGATCAAGCACTTTGACGGTGGAGAGGCGCCCGGTGTTCAGAGCGGGGGCGACGCGTTCAGCCGGTTTGGCGGGTCGACGGGCGGGCGACGATGTTGTCGCGGCCCTTGCGGACGATCGAGGCGTAGTCGTCGCCGAACACCAGCGCGGAGAGCTTGACCGCGCCGTCGAGCGCATCGAGCAGGCTCTGGCGGTCGATCACCTGATTGCCCTTGAGATCGGCCATCAGCTTGTTGGTCACGACCTCGAGCGTCTGCTCGACCTGCTTGCGCGTGCGCGAGACGAGATCGTTGACGGCGAGGCTGTCGGCGGCGATCCGGGCCTCGACGAGCAGACGCACCGCGAATTCCGCGTCCTCGAAAGCTGCGGTGTCGAAGCGGGCACCGTATTCGCCGGCCAGCGATTCCACCCGCAGTGCCCGGCGCACCAGGCCCGGCGCCTGCTCGATCTCGCGGGCGACCAGCTCCGAGATCCGCGTGCGGCTCGCTCCCGCCCGCTTCAGCCAATGCGGCACGCTGTCGATATCGAGCGCGAAGCGCAGGTTGCGCATGGTCTCGTGATAGGCACGCAGGTCGCCGAACAGCTTGCCGCGGCCGAGCCTATCGCGCACGCCGGTCTCGGCGTCGGCGACGTCGCGCTCGATCTCCGAGAGCGTCACCTCGACGAAACCGGCATAGCGGCTGCCGGCGATCACGCGCGGATCGCTCGAGCCGGCGAGCTTGACGGCCGCGAGCACCGGCAAGATCGCGTTCGCTGTCCGCGACAACATGGCAACGCCGACGAACGGGACCGCGAGGCGCAGCTCGTCGAGCGCCACACCGATCGAGTCGACCACGCGCGACTGGTCCGTGACGTCATAGGCAGTCAGCGTCGCCGGCCATTGCCCGAGCAGGCTCGCGAACGCGGACTCGCGCTGGAACACGTAGAGCACGTCGCGCAGGTCGCGGAAGGCAGCTTCGCCGCCGACCTGGGCGGCGAGCTTCTGCCGCGCCTTCTGATCGTCCTCGACCAGGCGCAGGTGCTCGAGCATGCGCGACGCGACATCGCGGCGCAGCTTGCGCGCGATCGGCGCCGCATCGGCGTCAACGTCATAGGGGTCGGCACCGAGCGCCTGTTCGTAGTCGATCGGCGCGACGTCGCGGATGATCCAGGTCCAGATCGCGCCGAGGTGTCGCTCGTAGATGCGGCCCTGCTGCTTCAACGACAGTTCGTTGCCGATCACGAAAGGTCTGAGCGGCGCGAAGAACGCCGCTTCGATCCGCTGCGCCCAGGAGGCGCGCGACTGCCGGCCTGCGTCGCGCTGCTCCGCCTGCGTCTTGGTGGCAAACGGGCGCAGGCCCGGGTCGGTCGACAGCGACGCGGCGAGCGCGGCGGCGCGGCCCGGAGCGGCGCCGAAACCCGGAACCGAGGCAGGCGCAGGCGTGGCCGAGACCGGCGCCTGCGGCGCGGTCGCGCCGGGCGGAGAAACAGGCGCTTCCTGTGGTTGAGGCCGGGGCTGTGCGGTCGCGGCCTGCGGCTGTGCCTCTTGATCGGCCGCCGCGAGAATGACGGAGTTCTGGATGCTGTTTTCGCCGCGATCGACCGAGCTGCGCGCCGTGCGCACCAGCATCGCGCGCGCCTGAGGCGACAGCGACGCCAGATAAGCTTTGACCTTCTCGGATACCAGGCCCTCCGGGGGCATCGCGAACTCCGGGCACGACGGTGTGCGAAACCCGAAGAGGATCACTCAAATTCTTTTAAAATTTCATGAGCATCGCGTAACGGAAGCCTGACGGCGCATGGGCTTGATACGGCTGCGGCCCGACGGGATCACAGCCGTATCGTCCGGCCCGCTCAGGAAAGCGGCCGCCAGGTGCCGTCCGGCTGGCGGCAGGCCGTGCCCCGCGCAGTCTGCGGCTTGCCGTCGATGTAGATCGTGTGCGTATAGTCGCGGCAGGTGTACTGGTTCACCGCGTAGGCCGGGCCCGGCGTGATCGAGCCGGTGTGGCCCGACGGACCGCGCCACTGCCGCGCGCTGCCGGCCGGGCCGGCCTCGAGCGCATCGTATTCGGCCTGAGCGGCCAGTTCGCGATCCCGATCATCGAGGTTGCGACCGATGTCGCCGCCGAGAAGGGCGCCGAGCGCCGCACCGGCGCCGGCGGCCAGGACCTTGCCCGAACCGCCCCCGAACTGGCTGCCGATCAGGCCGCCGGCGAGCGCGCCGGTGACGGTACCGAGGCTCTGCTTCGGCCCGGCGTCGGCGCAACCGGCGAGAACCGCCGCGAAACCGATGACGACGGCGAAATTCGACTTCATGAGCAACGGTCCCCTCGAACGACGCGTTCCCGGCCTCACGAAGCGCTCGGCTCCGTATAGGCGGCTGCGGCCAATCCGCCGCGACGATGTTTCGGCCTCCTAAGGCCATTCGATCATGGCCGAAATGGGTCGATTCGCCCATTGCCACAAGGCTTGCCGAGCAGGATCGTCTCAGAGGGCCGGCAGCACCAGTTCGCAGCGCAGACCGCCGAGCGGCGCATCGGCGAGCGCGAAGCGGCCACCATAGAGTGCCGCGAGTTCCGTGACGATGTTGAGACCGAGGCCGGTGCCTGGCACGGTCTCGTCGAGCCGGCGGCCACGCTTCAGCGCTTCCGCCCGCTTCTCGGGGGAAAGACCGGGGCCGTCGTCGTCGACCGTCACGGTCAGGAACCGCCGATCGCCGGAGCGCGCCGCCGCCTCGACCGTGACCGTCACGACGACATGGCCGCGGCACCATTTGCAGGCGTTGTCCATCAGGTTGCCAAGCGCTTCCTCGAGATCCTGCTTCTCGCCGCGGAACCTGACCGGCTCGGCCAGTTCCACCTCGACCACCACGCCCTTCTGTTCGTGGATCTTGCGCATCGCGCGGGCGAGCCGCTCCACGATCGGACCGACGTCCGTCACGGCGCCGATCACCCGGCGTTGCGCGGCCATGCGCGCGCGCTCCAGATGGTGGTCGATATGCTCCTTCATCAGCGCCGCCTGCTCGACGATGCGCGGCGCGATCGGGGCCTGCGACGAGCGCGCCTCGTTGGTGATCACCGACAGCGGCGTCTTCAGCGCGTGGGCGAGATTGCCGACATGGGTCCGCGCTCGCTCCATCGTCTCGCGATTGGCCTCGATCAGCGCGTTGAGCTCCTGAGCGAGCGGCACGATCTCGGAGGGGAACGAGCCGTCGAGCCGCTCGGCATCGCCGGCGCGGATCCGGAACAGCGCCTGGCGCATGCGCTCGATCGGGCTCAGGCCGAGCCGGACCTGGAACGAGGTCGTCACGACGAGACCGAGGCCGACGAGAAACAGAATCAGCGCTGTCCGGGTCGAGAAGGCGGTGACGTCGTCGCGCAATCCGCCCGCATCGCCGGCGACCGCGATGCGATAGGCGTGTTCGGCGGTCTCGTCGAAACTGATCTCGCGTTCGAGCACGCGCAGATCCTGCCGGTCGGGTCCGACGATATAGGCCTTGGCGATCCGGTCGTCGCCCGGGACCACGCCCGAATCGCTCGGCAGCGCCAGCACCTCGCCGACCAGCGACGGCGAGGTCATCAGCACCTTGCCGTCGCCGGCGCGCCGGACGACCCAATACCAGCCCGACAGCGGCAGCTCGAAACGCGGCTCGCCGACGTTTCCGGGCTCCTTGAACGTACCGCCGCCGTCGGCGGACTGCGCGGCCATCGCGCCGACCAGCGTCTTCAGATAGACGCCGAGCCGCTCGTCGAACGCCCGTTCGACCGAGCCGCGATAGACCGCGATCAGCACGAAGCCGGCGGCGGCGAGCGACAGGGCGCTCCAGATCGCAGCAAGAACGAACAGGCGAAGGGCAAGCGAACTACCCCGCATCGCCCGTCATGCCCACGGTGTAGCCGAGACCGCGGATCGTCTGGATCACGTCGACGCCGAGCTTCTTGCGCAGCCGGCCGACGAAGACCTCGATCGTGTTCGAATCGCGATCGAAATCCTGATCGTAGAGATGCTCGACCAATTCGGTCCGCGACACGACCTTGCCCTGATGCAGCATCAGGTAGGCGAGCAGGCGGTATTCGTGCGAGGTCAGCTTGACCAGATGACCGTCGACGGTGACGCGGCCGGCGCGGGTGTCGAGCCGCACGGGCCCGCATTCCATCTCGTTCGACGCATGGCCGGAGGCGCGGCGCACCAGCGCGCGGATGCGGGCGAGCACTTCCTCCATGTGGAAGGGCTTGGCGACGTAGTCGTCCGCGCCCGCGTCGATGCCGGCGACCTTGTCGCTCCAGCGATCGCGTGCGGTCAGCAGCAGGACCGGCATCTTGCGGCCGTCCTTGCGCCAGGTCTCGATCACGGTCAGCCCGTCCATCTTGGGCAGGCCGATATCGAGCACGACCGCGTCATAGGGCTCGGTATCGCCGAGGAAGTGACCTTCCTCGCCGTCGCTCGCGGTGTCGACCGCGTAACCGGCTTCCTTCAGCGCGTCGACAAGCTGCTGGTTCAGGTTCGGATCGTCTTCGACGACGAGCAGGCGCACGTTCGTTTCCCCCGGACACCGAATGGGTGATGCCCTTCGATAGCCTACTTTTTCTGTTCCGTCATGAACTGGCCGGAGCTCGCATCGAGCACGACCCGCTTCACCACGCCGTCGCGCGTGAGCAGCGTCACCCGGTAGGCGAGCTTGCCGGCATCCATGCACAGGTCCGCCTTGACGATGTCGCCTTCGAGCAGACGGCGGATCTCGGCCAGACGGCGGGCCCGGCCGTCGAGCAGCGCGGCGTTCATCGCGTCGACGCCCAGGCACTCGTTGGTCTGCGCGAGCGCAGCCTCCGGCGCAGGCGCACCGAAGGCAAGCGACACGACCATCAGAGGCACGACCAGGGCGAGCTTACGCAGCATGAAGGAAACGCTAGCGAGCCGGCGCTGAACCGTCGATGAACACCGGCCGCCGGCCGGCCGATGTCCACCGGTTTCGCTACGGCATGCCGGTCAGCCGGTGCGGCCGACCGGCGTATCGGTGAAGCAGCGCAGGATCGTGTTGCCGATGCCGAGCCCGGTGACGATCAGGCCGGCGGTCTTCGGGTCGGTCACGCCGGCCCAGTCGGTCGACATCAGGACGCCGAGCGCGGCGGCGGAGAGATTGAGCGCCAGGGTGCGATAGCCTTTCATCGTGGTCTCCTCGCCGCCCGGCGTTCTGGACGCGTGCACCCACCGGGCGGCGGGGCGGGTGCCGCGGAGGTGTGAGCGAACGTCGAGGGGACGGGCGACGCGCTAGGCGGTCGGGGGCCAGGGCGGGCGTTCCGGCAGCGTGTCGACGGCGCCGGAGACGACCGCGCGCAGGGCGATCCGGTAGGTGCGCCAGTCCTCGGGAAGTGCGAGCCCGAGTTCGGCGCGGCGCAGCACGACGATGTCGCTCGCCGCGAGCGCCGCCAGCGCCTCGGCCCGCCGCGCGGACACGGCGGCCGGCGTCGGCTCCGGAGCGGCGGCGGGTTCGGGCGCGTTGCCGTCCGCGAGCCAGGCCAGGTAGGCCTGCCAGTCGCGATTGTCCGGGTCGGCCGGGATGATCGCACCGTCGGCGCGGAATACGGCTTCGGTCGAGGTCGCTCGGTACATGGTCAGAGCTCCGCGCTGGCGGTCCAGTTGAACTTCAGGTCGTTGCCGGCCGACCACGTGGCCCCGGAGGTGTTCTGCATGGCGCCGAAGCCCGCCTGATAGATCGACGCGACCCCCGCGGCGCGCGAGACGCCGGCGACCTGGACCTGACCGGCGCCGCCGGCCATGTCGTAGAGAACGACGGTCGGCGACGCGCGCATCTTGGCGGCAAACAGGATCGGCACGAGCAGGTAGCCGTTCGCTCCGATCGTGGCGGGCATGACCAGTTCGTAGGGACTGTTGCCGGTGTTCGATCCGGGCGCGACGCCGTCGTTGTAGGAGGTCGCGAAGTAGCGCTGGCAGAGCGCGAGCTCGGCGGGATAGGGCCGGCGGTCGAAGGCGGTCGCCTCGCTGCCGGGCTCGAACTGCGGTCTCAGTACGGTGCCGGTCGAGAACTCCACGTTGGTCTGGGTCGCCGCGCTGAGCGTGCCGGTGTGGACCGGCGCCGATGCGTAAGACCCCGATCCGCTCGATCCGGTGCCCTGCCAGACCCGCACCGCGGCCGTGCCCGCGTGGCTGACCGTATAGGCGCCCGCCTCCACCAGACCGGCCTCGATCGGCAGGATCAGCGAGCCGGCCGTGATCGTCAGCGTGGTATCGAGGCCCGAGGTCGAGAGCGTGTAGGTCGCGCCCGCAGCGCCGCCCTTGACGCCGTCGTGGCCGTACTGGCCGGCACTGAGCGTCACCGTGCCGGCGACCGCGCGCTGATTGACGGCGAAGGCGGCGTTGCGCAGCCGATTGCGGAAGCCGTAGCCATCGAGACCGAGGTTGGTCCGCGCGGCCGCGGCCGTCGTCGCGCCGGTGCCGCCGTCGGCGATGGCCAGCGCGTTGGTGAGCGCGAGACGGAGCAAGGTCGTCGCGCCGGTCGCGGCGGCGATGCGCATCGCCTCGGTCCAGGACGATCCGGCGGCCGAGACCTTCACATGAAGGTCGTCGTCGCCGGTCAGACCGAGTTCGACCCGGCCGGAAAAGCCGTCCTGGAGCAGAAGCGACGCGGTCTTGTCGACCGCTTCCTTGTTCAGAATCAGCCGATGGCTGCCGGAGCCGCCGCTGGTGGAGGGTTCCGCCGAGAACAGCGCGGCCGGGGCGCGTATCGCTAATCGGTTGGTCGTATCGGCCGAAGCGTTGACGCCGAGCGCGGCGAAACCGTTGGTGCGCGCGACCAACGCGAAGGCCGGCTGCCAGTCGGTGCCGTCGAAGGCGATCGGCTGCACCTCGTCGACCACCCAGACCATCCAGCCGACCCTGGGTGTCGCAAACAGCCAGACGCCGTCGCGCCGGTAGGCGAGGCTGCCGGCCTTGCCGGCCCAGGCGCCGGTGGCGCCGGCGGCGGGGATGTAGCAGTCGCCCTCCATCGGTGCCGAAGGCGGCGTGTTCAGGTCGCGGTCGAGGACGGCGGCCTGGACGAGTTGATCGAGGAGCCCGAGCGCCTCGTTGTGGGTGACGTGCTTCTGCGCCTGCGCGGCCTCGATATAGGGCAGCGTCAGCCTCGGCGTCTCGGCCATGGCGGTCTCCGGTACGGCTCGTTTCGGGGAAGATCGGCCGGCGCGCGGCTCAGAGCCTGACTATCGCGGTGCGGGCGATGCCGGCACCGGCGGTCACGCTGAGCTGCGCGACGCGGATCGACTGCACGTCCCGCACCGCGCCGAAATCGGCAATCTCGTCGGCAGCCGGGTAGGTCGCCGAAGGGGCCGATGTCGTCATGGAGCGGACCACAACGCCGGCCGCATCGAGGATGTCGACGCGGTAGGCTTCGGCCTCCTCGCCGAGCGGCGCGTCGACCGCCGCCCAGGAATCCGCGCCGGCGGACCGGCTGCGGCGGATCCAGGAGAACAGCGCCGCGCCGCTCGCCGGATCGCGCCGACCTCGGATGGCGGTCGGGCTCGGCGGCAGCAGACCGCGACCGCTCGGCGTCAGCGACAGGGTGGTGAAGCTCGGCCGGGTGTAGTCCTCCTGCGCCGGCCCGACCCGCAAGGTCACCGGCAGACCGAGATCGTCGCGCCCTATGCCGACGGGCGTGACGGCACTGTCCAGGAGTACGAAATCGGCGCCGGCCGGCGCGGAGGCCGCTTCGGCGTCCCAGGCATCCTCGGAGCCGGCCTGTGCGCGCAGGAGCCGCGACAGCCGCCAGGTCGCGGCCGCGACGAGTTCGGCGCGCGCGAACTGGAACAGCTCCCAGCGGCCGTTCGGGAACCGCACCGCCGCACGATTGCCGCCGCCGAGCACCAGCGCGTCAGTGAGGCCCGCGAGCGTGCCCGAGCCATAGAGTGTCACGTCGAGCGTCGTCACCGTGTCCCAGCGCGCGACCGGACCGGGTGCGAAGGCCGACGCCGTGACGCCCATGGTGGCGCGGCGCTCGACCGTGCCGAGGCTCGCGACGGTATCGCCGCGATCGCGCCAGATCGCGAGCGACCCCGGCCACGGTTCGGCGAAGGCGGCCAGATACGGCTTGAACGCGTCGCCATCGGCATCGGCATGCGGAATGTCGAGGACACGCACGAGCGGCGCGCCCCAGACCGCCGGCGCGGCGGTGGTCGTGGTCCGGCCGCTCGCCGGCGCGGCCAGGCCGAGATCCGGATCGACCGTATGCGCCTCGATACGGCGGGCGAGCCCGGTCTCGATCTTCTCGATCAGCACGCGCCGGGTCCGGCCGCGGCTCTCGATGTCGACAATGTCGCCCGGCTCGAGCCCGATGCGATCCGGCCCGAGCGCGAAGCTCAGCGTCTCGCGCGCCGCCCATACATCGCGCAGCCAGGCATTGGCGAGCGTCGACATCGGGCCGACCGGGGCGATCAGCGCCAGATCCGCAGTCGCCGTCCGCGTCGCAGCCCCTCGAGCCGGCGCGACGACAGGGTCGTGCGACGGAAGTCGAGCAGCGCATCGGAGAAGGTGACCGCGACCTCGCGCGGCAGCTCGGCATCGGCGGTGCGGCGCACCTCGACGACGCTCTTGTTCGGTTCGTCCAGGCAGTCGGCCTCGGTCAGCGTCGCGCTCGGCTTGCGCCGCCGGCCGGCGAAGCGCAGCACCGTGCCGGCATCGACCGCATCGACCAGGAAGGCCGCGCAGAGCGGTTCGAGCGCATCGCGCGCCGAGAGCCGATCGTCGATCACATAGCCGTCGAGGTGGCCGGCGACGGCGTCGAAGGCGACCGCCGAGAAGCCGTGATCGGCGAGGATCGCGCGGATCAGCGCCTCCAGGCTCGTGCCGCCGAGCCGGCCGTTGAGCCAGTGCCCGGTCGCCCAGTTCGTCGCATCGGCCCAGATCGAATTCTGCGCCGGAAACGCCGGATAGGGCCGCGCGTCCCAGGTCCACAGGTGGATGCCGGCCGGATCGAGCATGCGGCCGCCGTAGACGGTCGAGACCGGGTTCAGCGCCGGCCGGAACCGCGTGTCGGCCGGATCGTAGGCCCGGAGCACGGCCTCCAACGTGCGGCGCTGCGCGAGGTCGTCGCGGGCGCCGGAGGAGAAATGCGGGATCGCGTTCTCGGCCGACTTCGGGTCCGGGAACACGTTCGGCTGGTTGGCGCCGTTGTCGACGGCCGGACAGCCGAGTTCGCAGAACCAGATCGGCTTGGCGCCCGGCGTCCAGTCCGTCGGGCTCGAGGCGCGCACGCCGCCGGGCCGGTCGTAGTGCCGGTTCGACCACCAGGCGACCAGATCCTTGACCCGGTAGACCCACGGTTCGCCATAGGCGCCGTCGGTGATCGGCGTCCGCACCTGCGTGCGCCGGTCGGCCTCGGAGGCATAGTACCAGTCGAAGCCCTCGCCGCCGGCGATGCCGTCGGCGAGGTAGTCGAGGTCGTAAGGCGTTTCCGCGCGAGCGCGGTCGAGATGGTCGCCCGGTCGCCAGTCGGCGAGCGGGGCGTACATGTCGATGCCGATCACGTCGATCGACGGGCTCGACCAGAGCGGATCGAGGTGGAAGTGGACGTCGCCGGTGCCGTCGGCCGGCTGGTGGCCGCGCCATTCGGTCCAGTCGGCCGCGTAGGTGATCTTCGTCCCGGTGCCGAGCCGTGCCTTGACCTCGCCGGCGAGCGCGACCAACGCGGTCACGAACGGGTAGGTCGAGGCGTCGGAGCGCAGCGTGGTCAGGCCGACCAGCTCCGAGCCGATCAGGAACGCATCGACGCCGCCGGCCGCCTGCGCCAGCGCGGCGTAGTGATGGATCAGGCGGCGATAGGTCCATTCGGGCGGACCGGAATAGGCGACCGCGCTGCCCGCGACCGAGAACTGCGCCGATGTCGCCGTGCCGACGAAATGCGCGATCGCGCTTCCCGCAGCGGCGGTCTTGTCCTCGGTGCCCACCCGGCCCGGAGCGATCGGCGTCGTGATACGCCCGCGCCAGGGAAAGGCGGCCTGCTCGGCGGCCCCATAGGGATCCGGCCGGCCGTTGCCGGCCGGCACGTCCATCATGATGAAGGGCGCGAGCATCACCTCAAGGCCGCGCCGGCGGATTTCCTGGATCGCCTCGACCACGGTCGCGTCGGCCGGCGTGCCGCCATAGGCCGGGACGCCGGCGACCAGCGACACGGTCTCCGCCTCGGTGCGCGTCAGCCCGCCGACCGACCACGCGACCGGCGTGGTGGTCTTCTGGGCGACGTCGACCTTCGGCTTCACCGTGCAGGAGCCGACACGCAGGTCGTCGCCGAACCAGGCGCAGACGAGCGAGATCCGCCTGAGGTTCGGCGCCACGGCCTGCAGCTCGTCGAGCGCGGCAACGAGGTCGGTCGGGGCCGTCAGTGCATGACGATTGTCGGAGGCAGAGACCGCGGTCGCGCTCGTGCGTGTGACCGCCGTGGTCGCATAGCCGAATTCGGTCGAGCCGGGGATCAGCGTCACGCCGCGGATCTTGCGCTCGAGCGTGTCGACGACGCGAATGACCTCGAAGGTCAGCTGCGGCAGGCGATTACCGAAGTCGTCGAGCGGCAGGCGCTCGAACACGACATAGGCGAGGCCGCGATAGGCCGGGACGTCCGTGCCCTGGCGGGCGAGGATCAGGCTGTCCGGCGCCTGATCCTCGGTGCCGAGATGGACCCGCATGGTCACGGTCTCGAGGTCGAGCAACGTCCCATCGGCCCAGACGCGGCCGATCCGATCGATCGGTCCTTCGCAGAGCCCGACGGCGAAGTTGCCGTAATACTTGTAGTTCTCGGCCTTCGGCCCGCCCTTGCCGCCCGAGGTTACGGTCTCCTCCTCGTAGCGGGTCGCCCAGATCACCTGCCCGGCGATGCGCGCGCGGCCATAGATGCGCGGGATCGCCTTGCCCTCGGTGGAGGTCTGCACGTCGAGATCGGAGAGCCGCGGCCCGCGCGTCCCCTGGCCGGAGCGGATCAGCGTGCTGTCGACGGCGGCGCCGAGGAGACCGCCGGCGGCCTGACCGATGACGGCGCCGAGCGGGCCGAGCAGCAGCGTGCCCGCCGCGCGTCCGAGCGCGGAGAGAGCGATCGTGGCCATGGGAGCCTCCGGGAGGGGGTGTCGCGATCGAGGGTTAGAATTTTAGCTATTTGACAACTTCAATTTTTGATAATAAATAACATGTAATTCAATCTAGGGGTTTAGGATAATGCAATCCAGAATTGCAATTCAAGCAGCCCGCGACAGCAAGCGCCTTCAGATCAGCTACAATGGCTTTGTGCGGGTCGTCGAGGTCCATACTGTTGGAACCACCACGGCGGGAAACGAGGGCATGCGCGTTTGGCAAGTCCGCGGCGGCAGCCAGAGCGGCGAGACAGCGGGCTGGAAGATGCTCCGCTTCGACGAAGCAGGTCCCATGAATATTCTTGACGAAGCATCCGAAGCGCCCCGTGAGGGGTACAAAAAAGGTGACAAGGGATTCAATGTCATCGTTTTCGAGATCTAGCCCGCCACAGTCGCACCGTAGATTTTCAGGGCTGTCCGCCTGATTCTGGCAGCAATCAGAAAAATGAACTAGCATGTTATACTCCCGTATCAATCGATCACGCTAGGAAACCGGAACGCGGCGGCGAGCCGCCGACGCCACCAGGGGCCGAGCGGGCTTTCGACCACCGCGGCGCCGTCATAGGCGTGGATGAAGCGGTCATCGGCCGATAGAATGCCGATGTGTTTCATCGGCAGGTGCGGCCGGAACCGGAACAGCACGAGGTCGCCGGGGCGCAGGCCCAAGACCTCGATCTCGGTCATGTGGCGCCGTCCGGCGCCGGCGAGGCGTTCCTCGCGGGTCGCTTCGGCCCAGTCGGCGGTGTAGACGCCGGCGGCCTCGGGCTCCGGGCCGAGCACGGCGCGCCAGACGCCGCGCACGAGCCCCAGGCAGTCGCAGCCGACGCCCTTCAGCGAGGCCTGATGGCGATAGGGCGTGCCGATCCAGGTTCGCGCCTCGGCGAGAATCGCGGCGCGGGTCGGTCCCGGTCGCTCGTCGGCGACCGCCGCCGGCGGTTCGAGAGGCTCCGGCGCGCTCATGCGATCAGCGCCGCGCCGTCGGTGAGCTGGCCGGCCGCGGCCGCGCTCGCGACCAGGAAGTCGGTGCCCGGAATATGCGGGAAGCCGCGGAAGTTCGCCGTGTTGGCGAAGCGGTCGCGGCAGGTCTCGAACCGCTTGTCGCAGCCGGCCGTGACGGTGAACGTGTCGCCGGCCGCGACCGGGCCGGCGGCCGCCTGCCACAGGTCGACGGCGACCGCGCCGCCCGCTATCGCATGCCGCTTCACTTCGGTGGCTCGGCCGGCGTTGGCGCCGCTCGCCCAGACGAGCCGGCCGCCGTCGAAGGTCCCGCTCGCAAAGCCGTCGAGACCCGAGACCGTCAGGCTGCGGTCGCCACGCTCTGCGGTCACCGTCCCGGTGCCGCGCCGCGACGGCTGGGTGAGATCGATCCGGCAGCGCGCATCGCCGAGATCAGCATCGCAGCGATGCTGGTAGAGCCGGCCGGAGGCTTCGCCGAGCACGGCCGAGAGCGCCCGCACCTCGGCTCGAAAGCCTCCGTCGGTGCGGATCACCTCGCCGATCGTGCCGGTCGAGAGCGCGAGATGAAAGGTCTCCGGATCGGTCCAGTCGACCAGGAATACCTCCAGCCGCGCCCCGTCGTAGAGCCCCGCCTCGACGTCCGCCTCGTTGATCGCGGCCGAGGACAGTGCGCCGCTGACCTCGAGGCCGCCGACCGCAAAGCCGGCATTGGCGACAGCCTCGGAAGTCGCGAGGCCGGTCGCCGCGTCATAGGTCGTCCCCGCAAAGACGAGCGGCCGGTCGTGGTCGGTGAAGCCCATCACCGTACCGTCGGCGCGGGTCAGCCGGAAACAGGTCGCGAGCGTCGTCGCCGGGCCGTCGAGGCGCGCGGCGAAGTCGGGCGAGAGCGTCTTCATGTCTTCACCTCGATCAGCGGGATCGACGGGATCTCGCCGGCGGCGAAGGCGGCGAGGTCGATGCGGATCTCGTCGGTGTCGAAGCGCACCGGCACCTCGAACCGGAATCCGGCCGTGACCGTCGCGCCGGCGGCCGGGATCGCCCCGGCCCGAAAGGTCACGGCGCCGGTCGTCGTATCGACGTCGAAGTCGGTGCCGGCGATCTTCTCGGCGACCCCGACGGCGACGCGCACGCTGGCGGAGACAGGCTTCGCGATCGTGCGCGTCCATGCGCCCGAGCCGGTGCCGTAGCGCTTGACGAGCTGGAAGGTGGTCGTCACCCCGTCGCCGACGCCGAGCGCCTGGTCCAACGGACCCGGCACGGCGCTCGGCGCGCAGGAGCGATCGTCGATGGCGTCGCGGAAGCGGAAGCCGTGGAGCCGACCGCGCCGCGCCTCGAAGAAGGCGACCACCGCCTGGCAGTCGTCGAGCGAGCGCAGGCCGGATCCGGCATCGTAGCGCCGGCGCGAATCCGCCCAGCGCGCGTTGCGCAGCTCCCGGCCCGAGCCGAGCGCGACGATCTCGGTGCGCCGCTCCGGACCGCCGGACGCCTTCAGCGCCACGGCGAGCGGAAACGACACCTCGTGGAACGAGGGATCTGTCGACACTGGCATTTCTCCTCGCTGATTTGATCTTGCTCAACGCGGCCGCGATTCCGTTCGGATAGCTCTATTCCCGACAAGTCTTTCGGAGATCAAATGAGCCACACGCCTCACGAACTCGTCGCCGAGCTGCCGGAATACGCGGAACGCATCCACAGCCTGAAGTCGACAAATCAGCATTTCGCGCGTCTGGCAGAGAGCTACCACGAGGTCAATCGCGAAATTCATCGGATCGCCTCGGAAATCGAGCATGCGTCCGACGAACACGTCGAAGCCCTCAAGAAACAACGTCTTCTTCTTCTCGACCAGTGCCGCGCGGTACTGGCCGAAACGGAAAACACCGGAGCCTGAGCCCCTCCTCGTTGGGTCCGGTGTCAGAGCCCGCGCCGTCCCCGTCCGACGGCGCGGGCCAACATTGTCTGGAGCTGCGCCTCCGATCTGCGGAAGCCCTCGACGTCCGGCGTGTTGATCGTCACCGCCACGTTGACCGCAGCCTGCCCTTGTGTCGCCACGCCGAGCCGGCCATCCGGCCCGCGCGTGAGCGGCATGACCGCTTCGGGCCCGGCCTCGCCCATGAGGCCGGTGCGCCCGTCGGCGAGCGGGAAATAGCTCGGGCTCGCGACCACGCCGCCCGAGGCGAAGGGCACCACGCGCCCGCCCTGGAACGCCCCGCCCTTGGCGAAGCCGAGCGCCGAGCCGATGCCCGACAAGGCCGAGCTCGCGGTCGTGTCTATCAGCTTGGTCAGCGGCGCCAGCGCATTGGTCAACGCGCGGTCGACCAGCCTCAGACCGATGCCTCGCAACACCGTATCGAAGCTCCGGCCCTGTTCGACCGCCCCCTTCAACGCGCCGGTGATCGAGCGGCCGAAGGCGAGCGACGAGGTGTTCAGCGCCTCGAGCGACTTCGCCAGCGACGCCGCCGTCTCGTCGGCGGCGGTCAGATCCTTCGTGTCGAATTCGGCCATGGCCGCCTCCTCTCTCGTCTCACGGTTCGGTCGGTCCGCCGTCCGCCGCCTCGCGGTCCGGATAGCGGGCGAACAGTGTTTCAAAACCGGCGCGGTCGAGCGGCCCGCGGACGGGCGGCGCGAGCGCGGCGGCGAATTCGCGCGGGGTCATCGCCCACAACGCGGCCGGGGTGAGCCCCCAGCCCGCGACGGCCGTCCTGATCACCGCGTCCCAGGGGAACGGCCGGGGCGCCCCGGGACCCGGCGAGGGCGGGCGAGCAGGCTCCCTCCCCTGGCTTCGCTCCAGCCCCTGCTTTCGCCTCGGCGGCTCCTTCCGGAGCCTCGGACGGCGCGCCGAAGGTCGCGACGATCAGTCGGGCGGCGATGTCGGCGAAGCCCGCCGCACCGCCTTCGGCCGTCATGGCGGCCACGGTCTCGTCGTCGACCGCCTCGCCGGCACCGCGCAGGCCGGCGCCGACGACGCGGATCAGGTCGAGCGCCGAGAGCCGGCCGGAGCCGAAGCGCTCGGCGAGCGCGACCAGATCATCGACGCCGAAAGCATGTTCGAGCTCGGCGAGCGCGCCGAGCGTCAGGACCAGGCGACGCGACCGGCCGTCGATGACGGCCTCGATCTCGCCGCGGCGGGCATTGGCCATGGTCGCCTCCCTCAGAGCGCGGTGAAGCTGACCGCGCCGGCCGATTCGAGCGCGATGTCGAAGGTGACCTCGCCGTCGTGATCACCGGAGAATTCGAGCGCCGCGACCTGGAACAGCCCGTCGAGGTTGGCGAAGTCCGGGATCACGATGCGCCAGGGCCGGATCGCGCCGGCGAAGAACACCCGGTTCACCGCCGCATCGGAGGCCGAGTCGCGAAAGACGCCGGCGCCGGAGATCGAGGCGCGGCGCACGCCGGCGCCGGCAAGCAGTTCGCGCCAGCGGCCGGGGCTGTCGGCATCGGTGACGTCGACCGTGTCGGTCGAGAGCTTCAGCTTGCGCGAGCGGAGCCCGGCGACGGTCACGAAAGTGCCGTTCGCCTGCTCGTCGAGCTTCAACAGGAGGTCGGTGCCGCGCTGGGTGGCCATGGGGTCCTCGCGAGTGTGGGACGGATCGGATGAGTGGCGCCGCTCAGGCGGCCGGTTCGGTGATCGCGGCGAGCCGCAGCACGGCCTCCGCCGTGACGCGGTCCTTGAGCACGCGCGTCTCCACATCGGTGACGCGCAGCAGCACGAGCCGCCGGCCGTCGAGGGCGAGCGACGCATTGTCGAGCGCCGCGGCGACCGCGTCGGCGAGCGCCGCGAGCGTGTCGCGCGGCTCGGCGCGGGTCTGGGCGCGCAGGGTCAGCCGATGCCGGGTCAGCGGTGCGTCGAGCCCGCTCGCGTCGGTCGAGCGGATCTCGTCGAGCGCGACCCAGGGCGGGGCGAGGTCGCGCGGCAGGCGATCGTGGACGCGGGCCCCATGCAGCGCAGCGACCACCGCCGCATCCGCCCTGAGCCGCGCCACGATTGCGCCGGCGAGCGTTCCGGTCGGGCCGCTCATGCGAGCCTCACGGAGCGATAGGGCGCGATCAGGCTCTCGAAAGTGTCGGCGAGCGCCGCCGGCACGATGCCATAGGCGGCACCGTCGCGGTTCTCGTACCAGCGCGCCACCAGAACGAGGATCGCCTGACGCAACGGGTGCGGCACGGCGAGGCCCGAGGGGCCGTAGCCGGCGACGAGATCGATCTCGATGCCGTTCAGCCGGCGCCGCTGCCGGATGCCGGCGCCGGCCTTGATGGCGACGCGCGGCGGGGTTCCCGCGCTGTCGACCTCATAGGCGATCGTCGGCAAGGTCGTCGGCACGCCGCTCGCGTTGTAGACGGTGATCGCCGTCACCTGCACGACCGGCGTGATGGGCAGGGCGAAGACCCCGCCTTTCGGCCAGTCGTCGAGGCAGATGCGCCAGGCCTGCTCGATCAGGACCCGGCGGGTGGCCTGTTCGACCTGCAGACGCGCGGTCGTGATCAGCGCGGCGAGCAGGGTGTCGTCGTCGCTCGTGGTGAGGCGCAGATGCGCCTTCACCTCGGCGAGCGTCAGCGGCTCGATCGCCGGTGGGGTGACGAGGATCGCGGTCATGGGGTCCACCGCTCGATTGAAAGGAGGGAAAGGGCCGACCAGTGGCGGTCCGCCCCGCGCCCGTGGGGCGAGGCGGACGGGAGGCGGACCGCCGGTCGGCGGGTCCGATCGCGGGAGGGGATCGATCAGGACGTGCCGAACTTCATGAGCTTGATGGCGTCGAAGTCCTGGACGCCGCCGCCGACGCGCTTGGTCGTGTAGAACAGCGTGTAGGGCTTGGCGCTGTAGGGATCGCGCAGCATGCGCATGCCGATCCGGTCCACGACGAGATAGCCGCGCCGGAAGTCGCCGAAGGCGATCGCGTAGCTGTCGGCGGCGATCGCCGGCATGTCCTCGGCCTCGACCACGGGGAAGTTCATCAGCGTGGCCGGCGCGCCGGGGGTCGCAGGCGGCGACCAGAGATAGGCGCCGGTCGTGTCCTTGAACTTGCGGATCTCGGACTGCGTCTTGCGGCTCATGACCCAGGACGCGTTCTGCCGGTAGCCGGCCTTCAGCGTGTAGACGAAGTCGATGAGCTTGTCGGACGGGTTCGACGACGGGAAGGCGCCGGCCGCGCCGGTCGCGACATAGCCGAGGTTGCCCCAGCTCCAGGACGCGGCCGCGACCTGGTCATAGGCGAGAAAGCCCTTCGGCTTGTTGACCCCGTCGCCGGTGACGAAGGCGGCGCCTTCCTGCTCGGCGAAGGCGGTGTCGATCTCCTCGGCGAGCCAGGTGCCGATGTCGATGGCGGCATCATCGAGCAGCGCGCCGCTGGCCGACGGCATGGCGTAGAGCTCCATAGTCGGGAACGACATCAGCGACAGGGGCGGGCTCGCCGTCTCGGTACGCGCGCCGGTCTCCGCGACCCAGCCGACAGCCGGGCCGGTCGCCGAGAACGGCTTGTTGTAGGTCATGGCCGAGATCTGGCGATTGCCGGCGATGGCACGGATCGGCGAGATCTGCGTCATGCGCCGCATCACCTCGCGCTCGAGCTCCGGCGGCACCAGGTAGCCGCCGTCCGGATTGGAGCCGACCGACAGCGCCTTCTCCTCGAGCCGGCGCAGGTCCTGCTCGGCGCCGGAGCGCACATAGGCCTCAAAGGCCTGCTTGTGCTCGGCGCCGCGCGGCGACAGGTTCGGGCGCTCGACACCGAGCCCCGGCCGCGCCTCGCGCAGCGCGATGCCATCGTACTTGCGGGTCAGATCGTCGAGCACGCGGTCGATGCGGGCGAGCTTGTCGGTGGTCAGCGGATCCTCGGCGCCGCGCTTCTCGATCTCGGCGAGCCGGCGGTCGTTGGTCTCCTTGTAGGACTCGAACGCGCCCATGAACGAGCCGGTCGAAGCGGCCGCGTCGGAGACGGACTTCTGCTCCGGCGCGGGTGCCGGGACGGGAACGGATGCGATGGTCATGAGATCACCTCGGTTCGGGGTGTGGTTCGGTGTGGTCGACACGCGACCGCTCCGGCGATGGCTCGCCGGCACGGCCGGGATCGCGCGGCGATGCGAAATCGCCGGGATTGGGATCGCCGCGACGGCGTCAGAAGCTGCGCCGCCGCTCGGCCGCGGCGGCCTGTGCCAGATCCCGGGCGATGGCGCGCATGCGGGCGACATGCGCCTCGGCTTCCAGCGCGAGGGCGGAGACGCCGCGGGTTGAGAGCGGGCCGACACGCGCCTCGGGCTGCATCGGGAAGGTCACCAGCGAGATCTCCCAGAGATCGACCTCGTGCAGCCGCCGGATGCCGCTGCGCGGATCGCGGCGGCCGCGCACGGTCTTGAAGCCGATCGACAGGCCGTCGAGCACGCCGGCGTCGAGGAGCGCCAGCACCTCGCGCCCCTTCGACAAGCCGATCAGGATCTGGCCACGCACCGCCAGGCCGCGACCGTCCTCGCGGATCTCCAGCCAGCGGCCGATCGGCTCGGCCGGATCGTGCTGCCAGAGCATTTTCACGCCGCTCGCGCCGCGACGGGCGAGCGAGGCGGTGAAGGCGCCGCGCTCGACGATGTCGCGGCCGAGATCCTCGACACCGAACAGGCTGGCATAGCCTTCGAAGCGCCCCTCGGCATCGACGCGGATCGGGCCGGTCCCGGCGCGTTTCATCTCGGGCGGGCAGACGAGAAACGGCCTCATCGCGCGCCCTCCCGGCCCAGATCGTCGCGTGCCGGCTCGGGTCCGAGCACGCGCCGCGACAGGCAGGCGACGAAGCGGCGGAACACCGCGAGATGATCCGGCGCCGCGCGGCCCGCTTCGGTCCGCACACACGGGTCGACGTTCACGCCGGAGGACCGGCGCGGCAGGGATTTCGGGGTCATGGCGAAACTCCGTTCGGACCGGCGTACCCGTGATCGGGGCCGGTGTTCGGTACGGGATCGAAACGGGCTCAGGCGTCGTCGTCGAAGAGACGCGTCAGCCGCGCGACTTCCTGGACGAAGTCGTTGAACCGCTTGTTGGATGCGGCGAGTTCCTTGAGGCTCCAGACCAACAGGGCGCTGGCGCCGGAAGCCCAGAGGAACAGCGCGCGATGGGCGAGATCGCCCTTCTCGCCGAACACGCGCGCGACATCGCCGATGTGCCCGAGGTCGTTCATCGGATCGGCTCCTAAGGGACCGCGTCGGTCGGAATGCGCCCGGCCGACGCCCCGCGCGGGCTGTAGCCGACCGCGAGGCGCTTCTCGTCCTCGTCGAGGAAGGTCGCTTCGCCGAGCCGCTTCCAGAGGGCGGAGCGCTCGTCGGCGAGCGCCTCGATGGCGTCGACATCCCAGCCGAGCCGGAGCCGGGCGCCGAAGGCCGGGCCGAGCCAGCCGGTCAGCGCCTCGGTGGTGCGGGCGACCAGCGGCAGCACGGTCAGGCGCCAGAAGGCGCGGTTGGCCTCGGCATAGTTCGAGTAGGTGTTGTCGCCGGGGATGCCGAGCAGCATCGGCGGCACACCGAAGGCGAGCGCGATCTCGCGCGCCGCCTCGCGCTTGGCCTCGATGAAGTCCATGTCCTTCGGGCTGTAACCCATGGCCTTCCAGTCGAGACCGCCTTCGAGAAGCAGCGGCCGGCCGGCGTTGCTCGCGCCCTGGAAGCCGTCTTCCAGCTCCTTCTTCAGCCGCGAGAACTGCTCGTCGGAAAGATTGCCGCCGTCCTTGGCCTGGTAGACCAGCGCGCCGGAGGGCCGCGCGGAGTTGTCGAGCAGCGCCTTGGCCCAGGCCGAGGCCTGATTGTGCACATCGAGGCTCACCTGCGCGGCCTCGATCGGCGCGAAGCCATACTGGTCGTCGAGCGGATGAAACTGCTTCAGGTGCAGGATCGGCGACGGCGCCTCGCCGTCGACCGCGAAGCGCACGCTGCGGCCGTTGACCGAATACTCGTAGGCCTCGGGCCAGCCGTCCGGGCCCGGCACGAGCTTCATACGATCGGGCCGGAGGCGGTAGAGCTCGCGCGGCACCCCGTCGATGTCGACGCGCTCGACATAGGCGTTGCCGGAGACCAGGAGATGGCCGAGCACGCCCTCGATGAGATCCCGGCCGCATTCGTGCGGGTTCGGCCGGGCGATGAGATCGAGCAGCGGATGGACGGTCAGCTCGCGATCGTCCTCGTAGAGCAGCAGGGGCACCGAGGCCGCCGCCTCGCAGACCATGCGCACGGCGCGGAACACGATCGGATTGCGGGCATAGCCCTCGCGGGCGAGGCCGGCATAGTCGCGCGGGCTCCAGAGCGGCCGGCCCTGTCCCTGCAGCGCAATCAGCGGCCCGACGCGGGAGGATTTTTGCTCCGCCTGGACCGCCACGGCCGGGCGCGCCGGTCCGCCAGCGACCCGGCGCAAGGTGTCGAGGATCGATGCCATGAGAGGGCCTCGCCTGATTTGAACTTGTTTTCAGTTCATCGATGCCGGGAAGGCACTTCGATGCGTTTTGAACCGGATTCTGGTGCACTCGGCTACATTCCTCGTGCGCGCCGGTCCGTCGGTGTGCAAGCGAGGCACTGGTTCGCTGGAAGGTCCGATGCGGAGTGCGGCATACCGGTCAAAGAGGACGCCGGCGTACGGAGTCGCTTTGGCTGTGTCGCCCCAAGACGATGAATGTGCCAACCAACCGAGGCGCGCCCTGCCCCGGCGCTCGGGAACAGGATGTCAGGGGTGAACCCTACGTTCCGCTCCCCTGGCGAGAACAGCCTCGGCTCGACGCGGAGAGGACGGCCGCGGCGGAGCGAAGGTGCGATCCGACTAAATCGGAAGTGCGAAAAGGCACTCCGGCACTCCGGCACTCCGGCACTCGATGGTCGCACAGTTTGATCAGGCGATCGATCATAATGCATGCATCACACATGCCTGACCTTCGGACGACCTCTGCTCTCGAGCATCAGCACCGTCAATGCCCAGACCAGCGCGTCCAGCCGATCGGGCGACCGGCCACCGGCCAGACCCTCGGGGCCGAAGTCACAGAGTTCGTCCTCGAGCGCCGGGAACGTGCCGGCGTGACGCACCCTGCCCTGCGCATAGAGCGCGGCGACCGGCTCGGCGCGCAGCCATTTGCCGCGCGTGGCCCGAACGGGGCGCACGGGCACCGAGGCATCGACCTCACGCACCACGGCGGCGACCATGTCGCCGCCCTGATTGACCTCCGCGACCAGCGCGTCGGCCTCCAGTGCGTGATAGAGACCGATCGCGCGCGCCGCCCAGTCGGTCGGGCGGCCGGAGCGAAAGCTCTGATCGGCCAGTACATAGGCCATACCATTCTCGTCCCGACCCGCCGCGACGATGCCGCAGGCATCGGCCTTGGCACCGGAGGATGCCGGCGGGTCGACCGCGACCACGATCCGCTTCAGGACCGGCGCGCGTTCGATGCGCAGCCGTTCGATCTCCTCGCGCCGCCAGAGTGCGTCCTCGCGATCCTCGATCAGCTCGCCGTCCAGTTCCTGGCGGCCGAGCCGCGTGCCCTGATAGCGGCCGACGATCGCATCGAGAAAGCGCGGCGCCAGATTGAAGGCGTTGGCCCCGGTCGAGGCGCGCGTCACGGCGGTGCCGGGATCGGCGATCAACCGTTTCAGGAGCGGCACCGGCCGCGGCGTCGTGGTCGCGACCTGGCGCGGGCGATCGCCGAGCCGCAAGCCGAATTGCAACATGTCCCAGACCGCCTCCGCATGGCGCCACTTGGCCACTTCGTCGGCCCAGGCGGCCTCGAACTGCGGCCCGCGCAGGCTTTCCGGATCTTCCGACGAGAACACCTGCGCGACCGCGCCGTTCGGCCATTCCAGACGGCGCAGCGACGGGCGCCAGCTCGGGCGCTCCGCCTTGCGATGGATGCGCAGCAGGCCGGAGACGCCCTCGATCATGACATCACGGACATCGGCCAGCGTTTCGCCGACCAGCGCGATGCGGCCGGCGGGGGCGGCGGCGAAGGGCGGCCGGCCGAGCGCCAGACCCTTCACCCATTCCGCGCCGGCGCGCGTCTTGCCGGCGCCACGGCCGCCGAGCACGAGCCAAGTGGTCCAATCGCTCTCGGGCGGCAGCTGGTCGGCCCGCGCCCAGACCAGCCAGTCGTCACGCAGACGCGCCCAGTCGGCGTCGCTGAGCAGAGCGGTGATTTCGGCGAGCTCACTCCGTGCGTCGGAGGCCCTCAATGCGGCGCGCAAGATCGAGGCGGAACTCATCGATATCGACCTCCGGCTCGGCTGCGGCAGGTTCAACCGTCGTCTGCAGTCCGATGAGCAGTTCCAGCGTGCGCGCAAGCGCGGCGAGCGTGCGGGCGTCCTTCTCGTCGGGAATCGCGCCGCTGCCGTCGCCGAAGCGGCGCTCGATCTCGACGATCTGCTTCTCGACCGCGAGGAACAGCCGCCGCACCAGCGCGGTGCGGTCGACCGGCGGCAAATCGCCGGGACGCCGGCCGCTACCGCGCCGGCTCGACCAGCCCGCTCGGAAGGCCTTTTGGTAGACCGCCTGCGGCGTCACCCCGAACATCGCCGCGATCGCCGCGGCACTGAGGTCGGTCTCCTCATAGGCACGGCGGATCTCGCTCCAGTCCCGGAGGAGCCGCGCGTTCGGGCGACATCCGGTAGACTGCCCGGCGGGCGGGCGACGTTCGGGCGAGCGCCCTGCGGCCGCGGCGGCCGACGGATCGGACGCCGTGTCGGCCACCCCGTGGGCCATCGATGGATCAGCCGCCTCCGTCCCAGGGCCGGCCGGGATCGGCCGACCCGCCGAAAGGGCGTCGGCGGACGCCGTGGCAGACGGAACGGACTTGCCGTCGGGAGCAGCCAAGACACACCTCCTTCGAAGCACGACACTTCGATCCGACTGCAAAGCGGCAGGCGATCGGAGCGTCGGACACATGGCCATCGGTCGGCGGCGATCGCGGACGGTCGCGGTGGGTGGGGCCGTCGATAGGCCGGCTGGCGTCTTCGCGCGACACGCAAGGGGCATGTCGGCGCTGCGCATCGTCTTGAAGGACCACCATTCCAAACGTGCAGGCGAAATTACGCGCATCCGGCAATCGCCCGCGCCGTGCAGGCCATGTCGGAGCACGCCGGCCCTCGCGGGCCCCCGGGTCAGCGCGCGCGTCCGTCCGATCTCGGGGTTTTCGAAGTCCCCCGCACCGGGACAAAAGCCGGAGGCACCGAAGTGGCCCAGCCAGAGCGGAGACGCGCAGGCGCTCTCCGCGAGGCTCAAGCCACCATCAAGGGAGAAGACCTTCGCGAAGCCCGAGAGCGGCCAGCGATCGGCCCCGCAAGGCCGCCACGAACACACCCATCCGGCCACGCCATTTCGAGTGACCTTCGCAAAATGCAGAAGGCGGAAGCATCGCAGGTGCACCCAGCCGGAACGAAGGCGCGGGCTCTTCGCTCCGATCGAACGTCAAGACGTGGGAGGGCCACCTCGACGTCCCGCCAGTGACCGACGATCGATCCTGCAAGGCCGCAAGGCCGCAAGGCCGCAAGGCCGCAAGGCCGCAAGGCCGCAAGGCCGCAAGGCCGCAAGGCCGCAAGGCCGCAAGGCCGCAAGGCCGCAAGGCCGCAAGGCCGCAAGGCCGCAAGGCCGCAAGGCCGCAAGGCCGCAAGGCCGCAAGGCCGCCAATTCGGGGAGAAGCCATTAGTCCCTGACGGGGCAATCGCCTGTCGCCGCCGACACCTTCGGGATCATGACTAAAACCTAGCCGAACAGCCGGACGCTGTCAACACGTTTTACACGAAATTTCGAAAAATAAGAGTATAAAATGCAATCGACCACGTCATCATCACGATATTTCAAAGCACTATCGCCCATATGCGCAATCGACCATCCGTTCACTCGAAGGTCGGATCTTCTCCCGGCCAGTCGACGATGTGATCCTCCAGTGCGTTTTCGGGGATATCCTCCTCCGATATCACCCGTCGACGGATCGAAACTCCGGCCAGATGCACCGTATCCGGATCGCCGGAGACCAGCGGATGCCACCAGTAGAGCTCGCGCCCCTGTGCGAGCAGCCGATAGGCGCAGGTCGGCGGCAGCCACGTGTAGGTCTGGCCGACGACCTCCTCGACATCGAGCTTCACACAGTCCGGTACATAGTCGTGGCGGTCGGGATAGGACTTGCAGCGGCAGCTGACATGGTCGAGCAGCTTGCAGGCGACGTTGGTCCAGTAGATGTCGCCGGTCTCCTCCTCCTCGAGCTTGTTGAGGCAGCAGCGACCGCAGCCGTCGCAGAGCGCCTCCCACTCCGCATCGGTCATCTCGTCGAGCCGCTTCGTCTTCCAGAATGCTGCCTCGCCCAATGCCGTCTCCCGTCCCTCGCCCGATCGCGCGTCATTCATCGCCGAAAGCGCGTCTTCTCGCACCTCCGGAACCGGCGAGAAAGCCCCGGATCCGGATTTTGATCCGCATGCGTCCGATCACGATCCCGGCCGAATGGCGCGACGCTCTCGACCGAGGCGCGCGGCTTGCTTAAACTCTTCGTTAAGCGAGACAGCCGTGCCGACCCGGCACCGGGCTGTCCCAGAACGGATCGCACCGCTTGAAGAACCCGCCCGAGCCGTCCCCGAACGGCACGCCCGACGAGCCCCGGCACGATGCCGCGGGCGCCGCGCCCGATCCCGCGAAGCCGAAGAAGCTCAAGCTCTTCGGCCTGATCGAGATCGACGCCTGGATCGACAACGCGGTCTGGCGCGCCGGCACGGGCACCCTGTCGGCCTACGAGCGGCTGTCGATCTTCATGCGCCGGTTCCGCCTGTCGGGCTGGAAGAAGCTCGTCGTCGAACTCCTCGACGACGCCGCGACTTTCGGCACGCTCGGCACGATCCTGATGCTGGCGCTGGCCCTGCCGGCGTTCCAGGAGACGCGCAAGGACTGGCGCCGCGACGTCGACTATGCGGTGACCTTCCTCGACCGCAACGGCAACGAGATCGGCCGGCGCGGCATCCTGCTCAATGATTCGGTGCCGCTCGCCGAATTCCCCGATCATCTGATCAAGGCGGTGATGGCGACCGAGGATCGCCGCTTCTTCGATCATTTCGGCATCGACGTGATCGGCACGATGCGCGCCGTCGTCGCCAACATGCGGCGCAAGACGGTCGTTCAGGGCGGTTCGTCACTGACCCAGCAGCTCGCCAAGAACCTGTTCCTGACCAACGAGCGCTCGATCGAGCGCAAGATCAAGGAGGCGTTCCTGGCGCTCTGGCTCGAAGCCAATCTGTCGAAGCGCGAGATCCTGAAGCTCTATCTCGACCGCGCCTACATGGGCGGCGGCACGTTCGGCGTCGCGGCGGCGAGCGAATTCTATTTCGGCAAGTCGGTGCGCGACATCAACCTCGCCGAGGCCGCGATGCTGGCCGGCCTGTTCAAGGCGCCGACCAAATACGCCCCGCATGCCAACCTGCCGGCGGCGCGGGCGCGCGCCAACGACGTGCTGTCGAACCTGGTCGCGGCCGGGTTCATGACCGAGGGCCAGGTGCTCGGCGCGCGGCGGCATCCGGCGAAGCCCATCGACCGCAAGCGCGACTACACGCCGGACTATTATCTCGACTACGCCTTCGGCGAGATCGAGAACCTCGCGCCGAAGGATCATACGCTCGTCGTCAAGACGACGCTCGACACCGGCATCCAGAAGAAGGCCGAGGAATCGGTCGAGGCGGCGCTGCGGCAGTACGGCGAGGAATACGACATCTCGCAGGCGGCTTCGGTGATCATAGAGCCGGACGGCGCGGTGCGCGCGATGGTCGGCGGCCGCGAATATGGCGCGAGCCAGTTCAACCGCGCCACCGACGCGCTGCGCCAGCCCGGCTCGTCGTTCAAACCTTACGTCTATCTGACCGCGCTGCTCGCCGGCCGAACGCCGAACTCGCTCATCACCGACCAGCCGTTCTGCATCGGCAACTGGTGCCCGAAGAACTATGGCGGCGGCTACTACGGCCGCGTGACGCTGTCGGAGGCGATCGCACGATCGCTCAATTCCGTGCCGGTGCAGCTCGCCCAGCAGATCGGCCGCGAGAAGGTCGCGGCCCTCGCCCGTTCGTTCGGCCTGCCGATCCCGGAGAAGCCGGAATGGCCCTTCGTGATCGGCGCGACGGAAGTGCATGTGATCGATCAGGCGGCCGGCTTCGCCGTGTTCGCCAACGGCGGCTACAAGGTCGAGCCCTATGCGATCGACCAGATCACGACCACCTCGGGCAAGCTCATCTACGACCATCGCCGCGATGCGCCGGCGCCGAAGCGGATCGTGCCGGCGGAGAAGATCGCCGAGCTCAACAGCATGCTGAACCATGCCGTCGAGGCCGGCACGGGCCAGCGCGCCAAGCTCGACGGCATTCCCGCCGGCGGCAAGACCGGCACGACGCAGTCCTCGCGCGACGCCTGGTTCTGCGGCTTCACCGGCAATTATGTCGGCGTGGTATGGGTCGGCAACGACGACTATCACCCGATGAACCGCGTCACCGGCGGCATGGTGCCGGCGCCGATCTGGCACGAGGTGATGGCCTATGCCCATCAGAACGTCGACCTGAAGCAGGCGATCGGCTTCCCCGCGCCGCGCGGCAAGGACGGCGGCGCGCTCGTCGCCGCCAACACGCCGAAGGGCAAGGCCGCCGCCGAGGCCGCCAAGGCGGCGGCCGCGGCCGTCGCCCCGCCGGAGGCCGAGCGGCCGCATCAGCTGTCGTCGAAGGCGGTCGGCGTGCTCTCCGACATCGAGACGACCATGCGCAGCGCCCCGCCGCTCAAGGCCCAGCAGACCAGCGCGGTGACGCCGGCCGGAGCCACGGGCTCGATCAGGCCGGTCACTCCCGCGACCTCGGCCTTACGGGTCGTCGCGGGCGAGCGGCCGGCCGGGCGTGGGCTGGTGGAGATGCGCTGAGGTGTCGCTGGTCGGGCCCGCGGCTTCTTGCGCCGGCGCGCTCCAGAGCGACGCACCGACGAAGGCTACCGACCGCCCTGAACGACAGAACGAAATTCGATTCAATCGGAAGCCTTTTCGCTCTAAGTTCGGCGCGGCCGCCGGCCCGACCGCGAATCCGGGCGCGCGGCTACGCGCTGTCTGGTCGGGCGTCTCCAACGTCCGAGCCCGATTCCAGAGCCTTCGTTGCCGAGCCTTGCGGCGCCCGAGACCCGACCCGTGCGACTAGTTCTCTTCCTCCTCTTCGCGATTGCGGTCGCCGTCGGCACCGGCCTTGGATCGGCGTGGGTTCTCGTCGGCGAGGAGCGGCCGTTCGGGGCGGTCAAAGTGGGCGAGTGGGCGGCATGGCCGCTCGCCGGCAGCGCCGCCGACGCCGACCCCTATGCGCGCGCCTGGGCGGCGCGCACCGGCGAGATCCCGCTCGGCGCCGGCGAGGGCATGGCCTTCACGGCGACACGCGATTCGGTCGGCCGGCCACTCGTCGGCACCTGCGACTACGAGCTCTCCGGCGAGACCGCCGCCGCGCGGCTCTGGACCTTGACCGTGCTCGACAAGACCGGCGATCTCGCACCCAATCCCGCCGGCCGCACCGGCTTTCACAGCCGCGAACTGCTGCGTGCCCCCGACGGTCGCTTCGAGATCAAGCTGTCGCCCTTCGCCCGCGCCGGCAACTGGATGCCGACCCCGGCAGCCGGGCCGCTACAGGTCGTGCTCCGACTCTACGACACGCCGCTGGCGCTCTCCAGCGGCACCGGCGGGCTGGTGATGCCCCGGATCGTGCGGGGAACCTGCCGATGATCCGCTTCGTGCTCTATCTCCTCGGCGGCCTGGCGCTCGGCGGCATCATCCATGTCGTCACCGTGCTCGGCGTGCCGCATTTCGCCGAACGCGACGCCTGGGCGCGCGTCGCGGCCTTCGGACCGGACGGCCGGTTCAACGCGATCCCGCGCGTCGCGCCGGGCGTGAAGCCGCTGCCGGGCATCGATCCGGCGATGGCCCACGCGGTCTGCCGGTTCTCGCTCGCCAAGGCGCCGGTGCGCATCAAGGCCGAGCTGCCGGACAATTACTGGTCGATCGCGCTCTATGATCGCGCCGGACTAGTGGTCTACAGCCTCAACGACCGTGCAGCGGAGCAGAAGCCGATCGACGTGCTGATCGCCACCGCCGAGCAGATCGCCCAGCTGCGCGAGAACCCGCCCGAGGACTTCGAGAACATCGTCATCGTCGATTGGCCCGATCGCGACGGCTTCGCCATGCTGAAGGCCTTCGTGCCGACGCCTTCGCTGCGGCCGGAGATCGAGGCCGCGCTCGGCACGGCGAGCTGCCAGGCGGCGCCGATCGCGCCTTGATCCGCGCGTGGCTGGAAGCGGCAGGCTCGGCGATCCGGCGCCGCTACTTCTGCGGCACCTTCTCCTGGATGCCGGCGCCGGTCGAATAGCGCGAGTGCCGCTCCGGCGGTCCGCCGCGATTGGCAAAGGCGGCGCCGGAGGCGAGCTCGGCTTCGGCGATCGCGGCCTGCAGGTCGCCCCAGGCCGAATTGATCTCGTAGAGCCGCTCGGTCGGCGTCTCGATCTGCATGCGATCGATCGCGATCCGATAGGCCTTCACCCGGAAGCGCATGGCGCGCCAGACCCAGTCGACGACGCGCGCGTTCTCGTCGACGCGCGCGTAGGCGTCGTAGAGTTCGGTCGGGCTCAGGTCGCGGCGGGCGTTGAGGGCGGCGATGCGCTGGTCGTCGTCGGCCTTGACCTTGCGCACCTCGGCCCAGAACGGGCCGATCAGGCCCGTGTCGGCGCGAATGTCGGCGAGCAGCCGGTTCCAGCGCGCCTCGCTCGAGCGGAATTTGTCCTTGCGCAGGAAGTTGTAATAGCCGTTCGGATCGAAGCGCTGGTCGATCTCGGGCAGGATGCGCGTGCGCTGGCCCTCGGTCAGGCTGAGCCCGAACCAGTCGCGCGCGTGAGCGACCTGGACCAGCGCCCAGGCGCGATCGCGCAGAGTGACCTCGTTGTCGGTGCGATTGAAGCCGGAAACGAGTTCCTCGCGGCCGTTCTTGGCGACGATGTCGCCGACCGCCGGCAGCAGATTGTCGTGCAGGACCGACGGGGCCGCGCGATCGAAATCGCCGGTCGGGCGGCCGCAGGCGGTGAGCGCGAGCAGGACCAGGAGCGACGGGCCGGCGGCTTTCAACAGAGTTCTCCGATCGGGGCTCTCGAACCCCGTAATGCGGACAGGTGCGGCACGGCGCCATGGGCGCCGCCACCCCGCATGGGTAGCGGATTCGCGGTGCGCCGTCAGCCGCGGCGCACGTCGCGACGGCTCGGACCGCGGGATTGCAGTGGCACGGCGTCAGTAACGGGTCGGGTACGCACTCAGTTGCGGGTCGGGTACGCTCCCGGCCCGGCAGGCTCGAGGGCCGGTCGCCGCGCGGCGAGATCCAGCGTGTCGGGCGTGCGCTCGATGCGAACGCCATCGAAGAGGAGCACGCGACCGCATTCATCCTGGCGCGGGCGCTTGGTGCTCGGATCGCGCCTCTCGGCGCTGAAGGGGACGACGACACCCATCGGTTCACCTCGCGAACCCTCGAAGATCCGTCCGTCCGGGGCCCTCCCCTCGCCTTCTGGCGACGGGAATCGGACCCGAAAATGCGCTTCAGACCGGAGTCGTCTGACAGCATTGTCATGACGCGGCACAGGGGGTTAACGACGCGTTAAAGTTTGTCCCCGATGCTCGGTTCCGTGAGACAGCGTTGCGCCGATGCGCCATCCGGTGCGATCGCCCGCCTTTTTTGCGAGGATCCATGGCCGAGACCGCAGCAGAGCGAGCCGCCGCCCACGCGCAGACGCGCGAGGACGACGCCGCGTCGTCGCTGATGCGCTCGATCAGCGAACTGTTCGTCGCCGCGCGCGAGCATACCGCCCAGGACCTCGCCCTGTTCGAGGATCTGGCGCTCGGACTCTATGGCACCGCCCCGGCCGCCGACCGCGCCTACGCGGCGCGGCTCCTGGCCGGCTGCGCCGATCTGCCGAAGCCGATCGCGCGGCTGATCGTCAACGACGACATCCATATCGCCGGTCCTTTCGTCGCCACGTCCCAGGCGCTCGATGCCGCCGACCTGATGGCGATCCTCGGCCGGTTCGACCGCGATCTGGCGATGGCGGTCGCCGAGCGACCGTCGCTGCCGGCGACAGTCGCGCGCGCGCTCGGCGCGCTCAGCATCACGCCCGCCCCGGCGAGCGAGCCGGCAGCGCCGGAGCCCGTCACGATCGACGTCGCTCCAATGCCGACCCTGCCGGCGATCCGGGCCCGCGACGAGATCGTCGAAGAGGTCGCGCGCGAGCCGGTGGTCGCTTCCGAGGCCTCCGAGCCTGCTCCAGTTCCTGTCCAGAACACTCCGGCGGCGGAAGCCCGGCCGCGCGGGGATCTCGCCAGCTTCCTGGCCCTCGATTCCGATGCCCGCCACCGCTACATGCTCAGCGTCGAGCGTGAGGTCGCCGTCGGCGGCCGCGAGCCGCGCCGGAGCAACGACGGCGCTGCAGTCGGCGACCGGCTGTTCGCCGCGATGGCCGGCAGCGGGCGCAAGGCGCTCGCCGATGCGCTCGTGCTCGAACTGGCGCTCGACCAGCGCACCGCCACCGCCATCATCGACGACCGCGCCGGCGAGCCGCTGACGCTGGCGCTCGCCGCGCTCGAGGTGCCGGAAAAGCAGGCGACCAGCTTGTTCATCCTGGCCTTCGGCCTGTCGGCATCGCTGTGGCAGATCCGCAGCCTGATCTCGCTCCTGATCGGCGTCGACCGCCGCGCCGCCGCGCAGATCATCGCCGGCTGGCGCAACCGGCCGGCGCCCGAGCCGCGCCGCGCCGCCGATACGCCGCCGCGCGACCGGTCGCTCGACGACGCCATCGCGCGCGTATCGCTGCACATGGACGGAGCGCGGGTGTTCGGCACCAAGCGGGCCTGACACCGCCGGATCCGGCAAACCCAGCGGCCTGTTTGTCTCGCTGCCTATTTCGGCTCGAGCGGCGACGGCTCCGGATCGAGGAAATGCCGGCCGTGCCGATCCTCGATCTCGACGACCCACAGGTCCGGATCGAACCGCGCCTCGCGCCCGATCGCCTCGTCGACCTCGAATTCCGGCGCGCCGAGCATGCGCGTCTCGAAGCGCCGCTCCGCGGCCGAACCGCCTTCATCGAACAGGCTCTGCGGCGCCGGGCCGTAGAGATCGGCCGTGCGATCGAGCCGGGCGACCTTGACGAAGACCGCGCCAGCCTCCTCCGCGCCCTTGCGGGCGATCGCGGCCATGGCGCCTTGCGCGAAGGCCTGCCGGACCAGCGCCGCGGCGAAGATGGCCGACTTCAGACGCATCGCGAGGATCCCGTTCCGATTGGAGGTGGCTTGGCCGCAGCCGGCCGAGGCCGCACCGGCGCGGGCCGAGCCCTGCTCTAGCGCGTCACGGCGGTGACGAGAAGGTCGAGGATCAGCCGATCCGAGATCTGGCCGGTCGCCGGCCAGCCGTGCGCGACCTCGTAGCGGCGGATCTGTTCCTTGGTACGCGCGTCCATGCGGCCATCGGCCTTGAGCGGCCCATAGCCCGTGGCGATCAGCGCGCGCTGGATCTTCTGCACGCGATCGTCGCCGTCGGCGGCCAGCGGCTCCGACGGCGGCTTGATGCTGCCGGTGGTCGCCGGCGCAGGAGCCGGAGCCTGCGCTGCCGGCTTGGTCGCCGCCGCCTGGGAATGAGCGACGGCCGGAGGATGAGCAGCCGCTTGTCCGGGCGCGCGGGCCACCGGCTGGGCAGCCTGGGGCACGCCCCCGCGGACTGGGCCGCAATCTGCTGGACCGGCTGACCCGGCGCGCCGTCGGCCTCCGATCCGCTCGCGCCTTGCGTGCCGGGCGCGAGCGCCGATTGCCGGGTTCGTGCCGCGAGCGCCTTCAGCGCCGCGAGCAGGCGTTCGCTCGGTTCGCCGGTCGGCACCAGTCCGACCTGCTTTTCGAAGGCGCGAATCGCATCCTGGGTCGCCGGGCCGGCGATGCCGTCGACGGCGCCCTGATAGAGCCCGCTATCCTTGAGCGCCTGCTGCAGGTTCTGCACCAGCGCGATCTCGGCCGGGTTCGGCTTCGGGCGCGGCAGGGTCTGCGCCTCGCCGCTGGCCGGATCGGCGGACCGGCTGGCGGCCGAGGCGCGCGCGGCCTCGGCGACGCGATCCCGCGTGGCGAAGAACGGCGACGGATGCTTGGAGGCCTGATTGGCGAAGGCGTTGGCGACGATGATGACCAGCATCACGGTCGAGACCAGCGCCCCGCCGCTCGCCGCCGGATTGCGCAGCGCCCAATGGGCGAGCCGGAGCGGCAGGCCGCCGGCTTTCTGTGCGGATTTCGCGCGGGCCCGTTCGGCGCCGCGGTCGTTGCCCCGGTCGCGGCTGTCGTCGATGGCGGCATCGCGCGCGCGGGCGCGGGAGGCCGCCGCCGACGCGCCGCGCCTCGGCGCCTCGTCGGGATAGCGGACCCTGCTCATGCGCGCTTCTGCCGGACTTCGACGCCCTCCACCGGCGGCGTCAGACGCACGACGGTGCCGTCGGCCGCCGCCTTGGCACCGGCGATCGGCAGGCGCACGGTCACGCAGGTGCCCTCGCCGACGCGGCTCTCGATCGACATGCTCCCGCCGTGCAGGGCCGCGAGGCCCTTCACCACCGACAAGCCGAGGCCGGCGCCTTCATGGCGGCGATCGTAGCCCGAATCGGCCTGGACGAAGGGCGTGCCGAGGCGGCGGATATCAGCTTCGCGGATGCCGATCCCGGTATCGCGCACGAAAAACGCGACCATCTCGTCCTCACGACGCGCGCCGAGCATGACGCTGCCGCCGCGATCGGTGAACTTCAGCGCGTTGGACAGGAGGTTGATCAGGATCTGCTTGCAGGCACGGCGATCGGCGACGATCTCCGGCAGGCCGGCGCCGGTCTGGCTCGCAAGCTTCAGACCGCGCTCGATCGCCTGATGGCTCATCATCTGCCGGGTGCTCTCGACCAGAGCCGCCGCATCGAACGGCTCGGGCACGACGTCGAAGGCACCGGATTCGATCTTCGACATGTCGAGGATGTCGTTGACGACCTGCAGCAGATGCGTACCGGATTCGTGGATCAGCCGGACATACTCGCCCTGCCGCTCGTTGGCGAGCGGCCCGAAGGTCTCGGCCGTCAGCATCTCCGAGAACCCGATGATGGCGTTGAGCGGCGTGCGCAGTTCGTGGCTGACGCTCGCGAGGAAGCGGGTCTTGGCCCGCGACGCGAGCTCGGCCTGTTCGCGCGCCTGCAGGATCTCGGCTTCCTGCTGCTTGCGCTCGGTGACGTCGCGGGTCACGCACACGACCTTGGCGCCTTCGCAGATCGGATCGCGCTCGCCGAGCGGGCGGCAGCGCATCTCCAGCCACAGATGCCGGCCATGCGGCGAGGCGGCGCTGTCGACGCGCACGCGGAACTCGACCGCGCTCGCGACGCCGCGCACGACGGCATCGGAGATCGCGGTCAGATAGGCCGGGCGATCGGCGACATGGATGCGGTGGAACAGGCCCTCGCCGAGCGCGGCCGAGACCGGCATGCCGAGCACGCGCTCGACCGCGGCGGTCGCGAACAGTACGTCGCCGTTGGCGGCGTGGCTGGTGACAATGTCGCCGATGTTCTCGGCGACCAGCCGGAAATGCACCCGCGGCTGCGCGTCGCCGCCGTCGAGGCGCGATGGATCGCCTCGATGCGGAGCGCGAGCAGGCCGGTATAGAAGATCGCCACCACGGGGATGAAGTTCGCCAGCGCGTCGGCACGCTCGGGCGACAACTTCGAGGCCGGCATCAAGCCGGCGTGGCTCATCGCCAGCACACCGAGGGCAGCGGCGAGCGCCATGACCAGCGCCATGCCGACGAGCCGGCGCTGGCCGGAGATCGCGGCCTCGAGCGGCAACACCGCGAGGCCCATGAGCAGATAGGACGAGCGGCCGCCGGTGAAGGTCGCGAGCCAGACGATCAGCGCGCAGGTCGACAAGGCCGAAAGAACATGGCCCGTCTCCAGCCGGCCGGTGTGCGAGACATAGAGCGCGATCGGCGCGGGCGCGGCGAGCGCGATCAGCGCCACGGCCTCGACCAGGCCGGTGCCGCCGGCGACGAGCAGATAGAGCGGCATGAGACCGAGCGCGATCAGCCCGCCCGCGAGGCTCACCGCGATGAACGCGCGGTGACGCGGCGCCTCCAACGGGTCGCCGGCGACGGAGGCATGCACCAGGCCGTCGACGTATCGACGCAGGACGGCCAGGACGCCGAGGCTGGACACAACACTCAACTGACGAACTCGCGGCACGACACTCGGACGCCGGTTTCACCGGCCCGAGAACTTTTGCACGGCGGGCTTAAGGAACGGCTAAACGGCACGCGCGGCCGTCGGCGCGACGACTTCGATTCGACCGCGGCGCGCATCCGAAACTCGTAAAAAAATCATCAATCAAGACGTTCGGAATTGAAACGAATTCGCGGGAGCGCTTGAACCCGACTTTCAATCGCCTGCGCTAAGGTGCCCATGGTGTTCGAAGACCTCGGCCGGCACGAGCGATGCCGGCGCGGTCCAGATGGGGCGGACGATGTTCTTTCTCCTGCGCCTGGCCTTCTTTCTCGGGTTGGTGATCCTGCTGGTTCCGGCGGATCAGACCGAGGTCAAGACCGGCGGACGGCTGATCTCCTCGACCGACATGATCGTCGCGGCCAGTCAGGCGCTCGACGATGCCAAGGGCTTCTGCGAGCGTCAGCCGGCGGCCTGCGAGGTCGGCCATGCCTTCGGCGACACCTATTCCGCCAAGGCGCGCACCGCCGCGCGCATGATCTACGATTATCTCGACCCGACCGCCGGCCCGCGCACCACCGGCACCGTTTTCCGCGGCCGCAATGGCCTGCCGTTCCCGCCGCCGGCGAAGCCGCCGGTGCCGCGAGAGACCGACGGCCACGCCACCTGAACGGCGCTTTCCGATCTTTCGGTATCCATAGGCGCGGGTTCCCAATCCGGCCGCCCCGGCCTATATGCGGGTGACGACATCATCCGGGCGGATCCTCCCTTGAGCGCCATCGACGACATCATCGCCGACTTCGAAGTCATCGACGACTGGGAGGAGCGGTATCGCTACGTGATCGAGCTCGGCCGCACGCTCGTACCGTTGCCCGAGGCCGCCCACAACGACGACAACAAGGTGCGCGGCTGCGCCAGCCAGGTCTGGCTGGAGACGCATGTCGATGCCGGTCCGCCGCCGCGGCTGAGTTTTCGCGGCGATTCCGACGCCCATATCGTCAAGGGCCTGGTCGCGATCGTCATCGCGATCTTCTCCGGCCGGACGGCCGAGGAGATCCTCGCACTCGACCCGGAAGCGCTGTTCGCCTCGCTCGGCCTGCGCGAGCACCTGACGCCCCAACGCTCCAACGGCGTCAACTCGATGGTCGAACGCATCCGCCGCGATGCCCGCGCTGCGCTGGCCGCGGCCTGACGCGCCGTTTCCGGCGCGCCAGCCCCCTCCGCACCCGAACTCGCCCGATCCGGCCGGAGCCCGGTCACGCGCCCGGATCGCCGCCGATGCGCGGCCGGAAATCCGGCGTCCCCAGGCGCGCATGCCGGCGCGCGGCCGGCCTTGCGCCGCCTCGCCGAGCCCGTAATGCGCCGCGAGCCGGGTCAGCGCCATGCGGACGATGACCTTGGCGCAGCGCGGCGGCCAGCCGCGTTCCTTCTCGACCGTCTCGAGCCCCTTCAGGTGGCAGCAGACGTCGACCAGCGCGTCGCCGAGATCCGGGCCGACCGCCTCGATCGCACGCGCGACCCGGTCGCGGGCGGCGAGCGCGGCGTCGGTCAGATCGGCGATCCCCCCGCCCCGCCCTTGCCGCCGGCGACCCGGCCATCCGACCAGTTCGAGGTGACCGTCGGCATCATGCGGGCGCGGGTGAAATCGCCGCGCAGGCGCTCGCCGGCCTGGATCTCGGCCGCAGCGAGATGGCCGCGCCGGGCGAGCCAGCCGAGCGGGCTCTCGGCGAGATCGATATGAGCGATCGTGGCCGACATGGCGCGGGCCGGATCCTCGGCACGCCGCTGCCGGGCTGCGACGCGACTGCGCCGGCCGGCGCCGAGGCCCGACGCCCGAGCGCCGAGCGCTTCGGCGTCGCCAGGGACCCGCGACGCATCCACCTCCTCGGCGGCACGATCGACCGCGTCGGGACCGACCGCGACCACATCGCCATGCTGCGCGCGGAAGCCGAGATGCGGCCGTCGGTTGCGGGCGAGGCGCGCCCTTCCGGCGGCGGTCGGCGTCAGGCGCTCGCCGTCGAGGCGGACGAGATCCGCCCGCACCAGGGCGCCGAGCAGAGCCTCGTCGAGACCGGACCGGCGCAGGCCCGCGGCGGTGACGACGACCAGGACCGGCTTGTCGCCGCTGCGATCGATGCGGGCGTCGCCGGCGGCGATCGCGCCGAGCAGCCGATCCGCCGGATCGGCGCGCAGGGTCTTGTCGCCACTCATCGCCGCACCTCCGAATTCCGGCGCCCGGATCGCGGTTCGGGTCGCGTCCCGAACCGTGGGTCCGCGCGGGGTGACGAACGCGAACTCGAACGGGATCCGGGTCGCGCGGCCGGCGGCGCGGCGCCCCAGCCGGGCACGGCGTCCTCGACACCGATGCTGCTCCACAATGTGGTCGCCGTCTCCATCGCGGCGATGATCCGGTCGAGCCCCGGATCGTCGCGGCGATCCTCGATCACCCGGCAGGCATGGGCCACCGTGGTGCGATCGCGGCCGAAGTGACGGCCGACCGCGGTCAGCGTCAGCCCGCCCCAGACATGCGCGAGATACATGGCGATCTGCCGGGCCAGCGCGACGTTGGCGTGACCGCGACTCGAGGCGAACAATTCGCCGGGCGCGAAGCCGAAAGCGGCCGATACGACCACTTCGATGTGGATCAGATGCTCGATCGGATGCCTGCGGCGCGGCCGCCCGAGCGGGCAACGCGACCGGCGGACGCGTCGCGGCGTGGCGTCGGAAGCGACCCCATCATTGACTGCAACAAAACACATGGACATCTCCTGCGCGAATTTTAGGACCATGGTCCTATCAATTCTGAGCTGTCGCCGCGGAGCGGGGATAACTTCTGTGTTTATATAGTGAATCGACAACCCCAAATGGTGAATTCTGGCCGATCTTATCCCCGCTCCGAAAATCCGGGTGACAATGGGATCGATGCGGCGGGACGACCGCGCCCGGTGGGCCACCCCGTCGCGTCCCCATGGCCCCCCCACCCGTGCCGCAACGGAGACTTCGCCATGACTTCGACGTCCACTTCCCCCTTGATCGCAACGGCCGACAGCAGCAGTCCGCCGGGGCCGAGCGCGCCGGGCCATCCGGACTGCCGGACCTGTCGGCGGTGTTCCACGGTTTGCGGGCGCGGCGCGGCCGGGCCCGGCGCATCGTCGCGCGCGGGGTCGCCCATTACGATCGCCACCGCATCCTGCCGCGTCTGGTTCCGGCGACGCCGGACATGCTCGGCGATCGGTCGGCCGAGAACGGCGCGCGCATCGTGGCGACGCTCGAGCGGGCGCTGCGCGCCGAACGCGCCCGCGGCCGTGCGGGTCACTGGACCTACAGTCTCGATCGCCACATCGGCCTGACCCAGGCGCTCGCCGCCGAGAAGGCGGCGCTGCGGTCGCAATCGGGCAGACGGTCGCCCGGAAACAATGACGCCTCACAGCGCATCGGCGGCGCGAAGAGCCGTAAGCCCGGCGCCCGCTGACACGCTCGCCCCCGAAGTGCCAGGACCGGCCGTCATCGAATGCAGTCCGTTTTGCGTCCCGCCCGCCCTCAGCGAGCCCCCGCTCCATGGATCTTCGGGATCAGGTCGTCGAGCAGCCGGTTCGGGAAGCGGCGGTTCTGGACGATGGCGTAGAAGGTCTCCGACACCTCCGGGATGCGGCAGAATTCGACCAGGACGCCGCTTTCGAGTTCGTCGCGAACGACGATCGGCGGCACCAGGGTCGCGCCGTCGCGCTCGCGCGCGAGCAGGCGCAGCATGGCCATGTCGTCGACCTCGGCGAGGATGATCGGCCGGATGCCGTGGCGTTCGAGCACCCGGTCGAAGGCGACGCGGATGGCGCTGTCGAGGCTCGGCAGCAACAGCGGTTCGGTGGCGAGGTCATCGGGAAAGCGGAAAGCCCATCCCTTGTCGAAAGCGCCGTTCTCGGGTGCCCCGGCGCTAGGGCCTGCGGTCCGCCGCGGGCGTCCCACCAGGCTGACCGGCTGCTCGTCGAGCAGATGGTTGCGCAGCGAGGAGCGCGCGTCGCGCTCGGCGGCGCTGTTCGCCAGCACGACATCGATCGCGTGCGCCTCCAACTGTGCGATGAGGTCGCGCATGTTGCCGGAACGGACGATCAGCTCGACGTCGGAGCGGCCGATCAGCGGCCGCAGGAACTCGAGCTGGAAGTTGCGCGACAGCGTCGTCAGCGCGCCGACCCGGAGCACCTGCCGGCTCGCCACCGGCCGGCCGCGCAGGGTGCTCATCAGCTCCTCGCCGGCCTCGAACACCGTATCGGCATAGTCGAGCGCGATCTTGCCGGCCTCCGTCAGCACCAATCTCTTGCCAACCCGCTCGAACAGCGGATGGCCCATCTGGTGCTCGAGCTTCTGAATCTGAACCGAAAGCGCCGATTGCGACAGGTGCATGCGCTCGGCCGCCCGGGTCAGGCTGCCCTCGTGGGCGACGGCCCAGAAATAGCGCAGGTGGTTGTAGTTCAGATCCCGCATCGTTCTATTAAAACGAACGATAACGCGCAGACAATGAATTTTATCTGAGATCGCCGTCCCGCTACTCCTCGCCTCCGAACCGTCTTCGCCCGGAGGTGCCCCCATGACACTCGATCTCGTACGGGATTTCGCGCCGCTCGCAGCGCCCGCCCTGCTCGTCGCCGCCGGCCTCGCCGGCTTCGCGAGCCGGGGGCCGCGTCCACGCCGGATCACCCTGCTCGCGGAGGCCGCCGCGGCCCTCGCCCTGCTGGTCACCGTCGCCGCGACCGCCGAACTGATCGCACACGGCCCCCGCGAAACGCCCGTCCTTGGCCTCGTGGGCTACGGCCTCGCGTTCCGGCTCGACGTCGTCTCGGCGACGATGCTGCTGCTCGTGACCTTCATCGGCTGGGTCGTGCTGCGCTATGCGCGGACCTACCTCGACGGCGAGGCCCGGCAGGGCGCCTTTACCGGGTGGCTCTGCCTGACGCTCGCCGCCGTGCTGCTGCTCGCCGGCGCCGGTAATCTCGTCCAGCTGGTCGCGGCCTGGATCGCGACGAGCCTGTTCCTGCATCGGCTCTTGCTGTTCTACCCGGAGCGGATCGCCGCTCGGCGCTCGGCGCGCAAGAAGTTCATCACCGCACGGCTCGGCGACGGCGCTCTCATCGCGGCGGCCGGGCTCATGGTCGCCGCTTACGGCACAGCCGATGTCGGCGCGATCCTCGACGCCGCGCGCACTGGCGAGGGCGGCGCGGCAGCGGCCTGGGCGGCCGGATGTCTCGCGCTCGCGGCGATACTGAAGTCGGCGCAATTCCCGACCCATGGCTGGCTCGCCGAGGTCATGGAGACGCCGACGCCGGTCTCGGCGCTGCTGCATGCCGGCGTGATCAATGCCGGCGGCTTCCTGCTCGTGCGCTTCGCGGACGTCATGCTGCTCGCGCCCGACGTGCTGGCGGCGCTGGTGGTGATCGGCGGCTTCACGGCGCTGTTCGGCAGTCTCGTGATGCTGACGCAGCCGGCGGTGAAGACCTCGCTCGCCTGGTCGACGGTCGCGCAGATGGGCTTCATGATCCTCGAATGCGGGCTGGCGCTGTTCCCGCTCGCTCTGCTGCACATCGTGGCGCACTCGCTCTACAAGGCGCATTCCTTCCTCGCCTCGGGCGGCGCCGTCGAACGGGTCGCGGCGATCCGGCGGCCCGGACCGGTCGCGATCCCGCGCGCCGCGGCGGTCGGGCGCGCCTTCCTCGCCGCGCTCGTCATCTACGGGCTCGCCGGTCTCGCCTTCGGGATCGGGCACAAGTCGCCGCAGGCGATCGCGCTCGGCGCGATCCTGATCTTCGGCGTCGCCTACATGCTGGCGCAGGGCTTCGCCGATGCCGCGCCGCGCGCTGACGCGGCAGACCGCCCTCTACGCGGTCGCGACCTCGCTCGGCTACTTCGCACTTCAGACCGCCGCAACATGGGCGACGGCCGGGATCCTGCCCGCGCCGCCGGCGCCGAGCGCGCTCGAATGGTGGCTGATCGGGCTGACGGTGACGAGCTTCGGCGCCGTGGCGATCGTGCAGGCCATGTTCCCACTCTGGGCCTATCACCCGGCCGCCGCGGGCCTGCGGGTCCACCTGTCGAACGGCCTCTACATCAACGCGATCGCCGACCGTTGGCTCGGCGGTTGGACCATCCGGCATTCGTCCTGATCGGCTAAGGAGGGCTCCGCCATGTTCATCGATCATCCGTCGTCCCCGCCCGATCGGCCTTCCGCGCCTTTCAGCACCGACTGGCACGCCGCGATCGATCGCGCCGTCCGGGCGATCCCGCCGGCCTGGCCGCTCGCGGCGACCGTCGCGGTCAATCCCTATCTCGGCCAGATCGGCGAGCCCCTGGGGATGGCCGGCGCCCGACTGGCGCGCGTCGCCGGCGCGGCCGTCACCATGCCGCGCGCCTGGTATCAGGCGAAGATCGCCGCCGGCGAAATCACGGACGCAGACCTGATCGCCGCCTGGGCGGCCGCGCCGGCGGCGCTGCGGCCGGCGGACCTCGCGAGCCTGAAGCAGGCGGCGGCGAGCCCCGCGCCGGCGCCGACCCCGTTGCCGACGGTCGCCGATCTCGCGGCCGATGTGTCCGGGCTCGACTGGCCGGGCATCGTCGCCGAGCGGTTCGGCGCCTGGGCGGCCGGGCATTTCGACGAGGGGCAGGCGCTGTGGGCCGCGCCGCGCGGGCGCGGCGCCTATGCGGCTTGGCGGGCGGTCGCGACCCATGACCTGACGCCCGAGATCGCCGGCCTCTCCGGCTTCGCCCGGCACGTGTGGGAAGCGCCCGACACGGCCGCGGCCGCGATCGCGCGCGCCGCGGCGACGCTCGGGCTCGCGGAGCCGGAGGCCGAGACCTCATTCCACCGCCTGCTGATGTCGCTCGGCGGCTGGGCCCAATGCGCGCGCTACCAGCTCTGGCAGGCCGAGCTCGCCGGCGGCACGGACGACACCGTCGTCGACGTGCTGGCGATCCGGCTGATCTGGGAGGAGGCGCTGTTCCTGCGCTATCGCGACCGGATCGCGGCCGCCTGGGCGGACGTTCGGGCCGCACATGCCACGCCGATCGTGCCGACGCCGGATCTCGTCGTCGACACGATCCTGCAGGAAGCGGCGGAACGGGCGGCGCAGCGGGCGCTCGCCCGGGTTCTCGGCGCGGACCTCCGGTCGATCCCGGCCGCGAGACCGGTCGACCGGCCGACGCTGCAGGCCGCCTTCTGCATCGACGTGCGCTCGGAGGTATTCCGGCGCGCGCTCGAAAGCTGCGACCCCGGCATCCGGACCCTCGGCTTCGCCGGCTTCTTCGGCCTCGGCGCCGCGCATCGGCGCTTCGCCTCGGATGTCGAGGAGCGGCGGCTGCCGGTCCTGCTCAATCCGGGCGTCTTCACCTGTTCCGGCGGGCCGGAGACCGTGGCCGCGGACAAGGCCGCGCGGTTCAAGGCGCGGGCGAAGCGGGCCTGGGGGCGGTTCAAGCTCGCTGCCGTGTCGTCCTTCGCCTTCGTCGAGGCGACCGGGCCGATCTATGCCGGCAAGCTCGTCAAGGACGCGCTCGGCCTCGCGGGTACGGCCACGGCGGCCGAGCCGGCGCCGCGGCTCGATCCCGCGCTCGATCTCGCCACCAGGACCCGGATCGCCTCGACCGTGCTCAGGGCCATGTCGCTGACCGGCGGCTTCGCCCGCGTGGTGCTGCTCGCCGGCCATGGCGCGCATGTGACCAACAATCCGCATGCCAGCGCGCTGCATTGCGGCGCGTGCGGCGGCTATTCGGGCGAGGTCAATGCGCGGCTGCTGGCGGGCCTGCTCAACGACACCCAGGTCCGGCACGGCCTCGCCGATGCCGGTATCGTGATCCCGGCCGACACGCTGTTCGTGGCGGCGCTGCACGACACCACGACGGACGCCGTGACGCTCTTTGCCGAGGATCATCCGAGCGCCGCGCATGCGGCCGATCTCGCGCGCGTTCGGCGCTGGCTGGCAGCGGCGGGCGCGCTGGCGCGGACCGAACGCGCGTTGCGGCTGCCGCGCGCGGGCGGTCCGGGCGATATCGCGGTCCGCAGCCGCGACTGGGCCGAGACACGGCCGGAATGGGGGCTGGCGGGTTGCAAGGCCTTCATCGCCGCGCCGCGCTCGCGCACCGCGGGCAAGAGCCTGGAAGGCCGCGCCTTCCTGTACGATTACGACTGGCGGCAGGACAAGGACTTCGGCGTGCTGGAGCTGATCCTGACCGCGCCGGTCGTGGTCGCGAGCTGGATCAGCCTGCAATACTACGGCTCGACCGTGTCGCCGGAGGTGTTCGGCGGCGGCAACAAGCTCCTGCACAACGTGGTTGGCGGCATCGGCGTGGTCGAGGGTAACGGCGGACCGCTGCGCGTCGGCCTGCCCTGGCAGTCGGTGCATGACGGCGAGCGCTATATGCACGAACCGCTGCGGCTGTCGGTGCTGATCGAGGCGCCGCGCGAGGCCATGACCGAGATCCTCGCCCGGCATCCGCAGGTCCGGGCGCTGTTCGACAACCGCTGGCTCCACCTTTTCGCGCTCGACGACGCGGGCCGGATGGCGTGGCGCTATGCCGGCGACCTGCGCTGGGCATCCGAAGGCGAAGCGACGACCGAGCCGTTGCGGCGGGCTGGCTAAGAGACAGCGCCGCGAGAACGGGTGCAGAGGCCCGGTTGCCCGGCAGGGCGATCGAGCCTCTGGCCTTTGCCGGCAACGGGGCCTTACTCTGGCGCGCCCCTGCCGAGAGAAGGAAAGCCCCTTGCCCGATCACTCGTCCGACGCCACCAGAGCCGACCGCCTGGCCAGTCTCCTGCGTGACGCCCGCGCCTCCGGCGAGGCGCTGGCGTCCGTGCCGGACGACCTCATGCCCCGCGATGCGGCCGAGGCGGACGCCTGCCAGTTCGCGGTCGTCGACAGTCTCGGTGCGATCGGCGCCTTCAAGGTGATGCAGGTCGGCGATGCCGCCGGCAGTCTCGGGCCGATCCCCGCGCGCCACGTGCTGACCGCGCCCTGCTCGCTGGCGCTGCCGTCGTCGCGGATCCGGATCGAGCTCGAGCTGGCGTTCCGGATCGGGCGCGATCTCCCCGGCCGTGCCGACGGCCACCCTTACGGCCGCAACGAGGTCGCCGAGGCGATCGCGAGCGCGCTCCCGGTGTTCGAGATCGTCGAGTCGCGCCTGCCCGCCGGTCTGTCGGGACTGATCGGCCGCGCCGATTCGATGAGCAATTGGGGCCTGGCGCTCGGCACCGAGATCTCCGACTGGCGGACGCAGGTCCGTTCCGATCTCACCGTGCGGCTGACCATCGCCGGCCGCACCGTGGTCGACAGCGTCGGCGGGCACCCGTCTGGCGATCCCGCCCATGCGCTGCCCTGGCTCGCCAACGCGCTGGTCGCCGCCGGCCGGCCGCTCGCGGCCGGCCAGATCGTGACCACCGGCGCCTTTGGCGGCGCCCATCCGGTCGAGGCGGGCGACACGGTCGAAGGCGCGATCGGCGATTTCGACCCGATCGCCATGCGCTTCACCGCGGCATGACCGTCGTCGCCGGTCCGGTCCGTCGGCGTCCCCCTCACGGGCTCCGGCTTGACTTGTCCGTGCACCGACGAGATCTCAGAGAAAGGCATCAACGCTGATCGGCTCGCGCTCATGACGTCCGCCCGCCAAGCACCGCAGCGGCTGACCATCGGTTTCGTCCTCGCCAAGGACTTCACCATGTCGGCCTTCGCGCTGTTCATCGACACGATCCGCCTCGCCGCCGACGAAGGCGACCGCAGCGGCAAGGTTCGCTGCGACTGGAACGTGCTGAGCAGCGGCGGCCACCTGATCCGGTCGAGCACCGGCGTGCAGGTGGCGCCGACCGCCCGGCTCGGCGATCCGACCCGCTATTGCTACATCGTGGTGGTCGGCGGCCTGCTGCGCGATCCCGAGCCGCTCGACGCCGAATGCGTCGCCTTCCTGAAGCGGGCCGATGTCGCCAGGGTTCCGATCGTCGGGATCTGCACCGGCGCCTTCATCCTGGCGCGGCACGGCCTGATGGACCGCAGGCAGGCCTGCGTGAGCTGGCTCCACTATCAGCAGTTCAAGGACGAATTCCCGAACATCGACGTGCGCGCCGACCGGATGTTCGTTGTCGACCGCGACCGCATCACCTGCTGCGGCGGATCCGGCGCGGCGGACGTCGCGGCCTATATCGTCGAAGAGCGGCTCGGGCCGAAGATTAAGCAGAAGGCGCTGCAGGTGCTGCAGATCGAGAAGGCGCGGCCGGCCTCCGATCCCCAGCCGCGCACGCCGGTCGAGATCAATGTGCAGAATGCGCGGCTCAAGCGGGCACTGCTCCTCATGGAGCAGAACATCTCCGAGCCCCTGCGGATCGAGGAACTGGCCCGGACCTGCAACGTCTCGGTCCGCAATCTCGAACGGATCTTCACCGCCGAACTGGGCGCGACGCCGGCCGACGCCTACAAGCGCATCCGCCTCGACATGGCGCGCAAGCTGGTTGTCGACACCGATCGCCCGCTGACCGACATCGCGCTCTCGACCGGCTTCTGTCATCCCTCGTCGTTCTCGCACGGCTTCAAGAAGCTCTTCGGCATCTCGCCGAGCCGCGCCCGGGCCGAGGCGCGACCCGCGGCAGCGGAATAGCGCAAAAGCCGGAGGCGGTCCGCCCGACGGAGCGGCCGATGGCGTTCATTCCTGGAATTGCAATCCAGAGAGGCCCGGACTCGCGGTCGGCAGCGAAAACCGGGAAGCTCGCCCCCAGAAGAGCGATCGTCAGGGCGAGGGGCCACGGCGTCTTGCGTCTCGGTCTGGAGCACCGACCATGGATGGGCAGAACGCCGAGACGCCGGGACTGAGCGAGGCTGAAGCCCGGCGGCGCCTCGCCGCCGAGGGGCCGAACGAGCTCGGCGATCCCGAGCGCCACGCGCTCTACCAGATCGCCCTGAGCGCGCTCACCGAGCCGATGTCGGCGCTGCTCGTCGCCGGCAGCATCCTCTACTTCCTGCTCGGCGACACGACCGAGGCGATCGTCCTGTTCCTGTTCACGACGTTCTCGATCGTCATCACCGTCGTGCAGGAGGCGCGGACCGAGCACATCCTCGATCGCCTGCGCGATCTGACGGCGCCGACCGCTCTCGCGTTGCGCGACGGCCAGCGACGCCGCCTGCCGGCGCGGGAGCTGGTGCGCGGCGACGTCGTGTTCCTCGGCGAGGGCGACCGCGTGCCGGCCGATTTGCGGCTCGTCGGCGCGCGTGATCTCGCGATCGACGAGTCGCTGCTGACCGGCGAGTCGGTGCCCGTGGCCAAGACGCTGACCACCGCGGCCGCGGCCACCGACGGCGACCCGACCAGCGCGCGCGCCGGCACGCTGGTGGTGCGCGGCTCCGGCCAAGGCGTCGTCACGGCGACCGGAGCACGCAGCGAAGTCGGGCAGATCGGCCGGAGCCTCGCCCTGCTCGAACCGGAGGCGCCGCGGTTGCGCGCCGAGACCCGGCAGGTCGTGCTGCTGTTCGCGCTTGGCGGCGGGGCGGTGTCCGTGGCCGCGGTGCTGCTGTTCGGGCTCCTGCGCGGCGGCTGGCTCGAAGCGCTGCTCTCGGGCATCGCGCTCGGCATGGCGATGCTGCCGGAGGAATTCCCGCTGGTGCTGACCGTGTTCGTCGCGATGGGGGCGTGGCGGATCTCGCGCGTGCGCGTGCTCGCCCGCCGCGGCGACGCGGTCGAAGCGCTCGGCGCGACCACCGTGCTGTGCACCGACAAGACCGGCACCCTGACCGAGAACCGCATGTCGATCGCGGCGCTGCACCTGCCGGACGGTCGGGCGTTCGGGGTGACGGTGCCGGCTGGTCCGGCCACAGCCGAGCTTCGCAGCGTTCTCGCCGCGGGCGTGCTCGCCTCGGCGCGTCATCCGCACGATCCGATGGAACTCGCCTTCCACGATCTCGCCGATGCCTGGGGGCTCGAACCGGCTTCCGCCTTGGCGCTGGAACACGAATGGGGCCTCGATGCCGGGCTCCTGGCGGTCACGCGCGTCTGGCGGCGGCCGGACGGCAGCCGTCTCGTCGCCGCCAAGGGTGCCCCCGAGGCGATCGCCATGCTCTGCCGCGCCGACGACGCCGCGCGCGCGGCCCTCGGCGACGCGGTCGCGGCGATGGCCGAGGCCGGACTGCGCGTGCTGGCCATCGCGGAGGCCGAGGCGGCGCCGGGCGCCCTGCCCGCGCGGCCGACCGATCTCGCTTTCCGCCTGCTCGGCCTCGTCGGCCTCGCCGATCCGCTCCGGGCGAGCGTGCCCGCCGCCGTCGCCGCCTGCCGCAAGGCCGGGGTCGAGGTGGTCATGATCACCGGCGACCATCCGGCGACCGCGCGCGCGATCGCGACCGGCGCCGGTCTCGGCGACGGCGAGGTCGTGACCGGCGCCGCACTCGAGCAGATGAGCGACGAGGCGCTCGGCGCCCGCCTCGCGGGCATCCGGGTGTTCGCGCGCGTGCGGCCCGAGCAGAAGCTGCGGATCGTCCGCGCCTATGCCGCGCGCGGCGAGGTCGTCGCGATGACCGGCGACGGCGTCAACGACGCACCGTCGCTGAAGGCGGCGCATATCGGCATCGCCATGGGCAAGCGCGGCACCGATGTCGCGCGCGAGGCGGCGGCGCTGGTGCTGCTCGACGACGACTTCGGCGCCATCGTCGCCGCGATCCGGCTCGGCCGCCGGATCTGGGACAATCTCAAGAAGGCGATGGCCTTCGTGGTCGCCGTCCATATCCCGATCGCCGGTCTGGCCCTGCTGCCCTTCCTGTTCGACCTGCCGATCCTGTTCGGACCGATTCACATCGCGCTCCTGGAAATGGTCATCGATCCGGTCTGCTCGATCGTGTTCGAGGCCGAACCGGAAGAGGAGGACGTGATGGCGCGGCCGCCGCGGGATCCGCAGACGCCGCTTCTGTCGACCCGGCTCATCGCCTGGGGCGCGGTGCAGGGCGTGATCGGCCTCGTGCTGGTCGCGGCGGTCGAGTTTTGGGCGATCTGGCGCGGCATGCCGATCGACGAGGTCCGCGCGCTCAGCTTCTTCTCGCTGGTCTGCGTGGTGATCAGCTTCGTCTTCGTCGGTCGCACCTTCGGCACCCACGGCTTCGGCCTGATCCGCCGGCCCAATCCGGCGCTCGCCATCGTCATGCTGGCGATGACGCTGGTGCTCGGACTGTCGCTCGTCTGGCCGGACGCGCGGGCGCTGTTCCGGTTCGGGCCGCTGCATGCCGACGATCTCGCCGTCACGGTCGCCAGCGGCGTCGGCGCGGTGGTCCTGCTGGAAGCGATCAAGGGCATCGCCCGGCGGTGGCTGGCCTGAGGCTCAACCGACAGTGAGAGCGACCGGCGCATCCGCGCCCTGCGCCAGCATCCAGTCCCGAAACAGCACCGCGCCCGGCTTCGGCGGCCGCCCCGCCGCCATGACCAGATGGATCGCCTCGCCGCTGCGATGGATCGTCGGCAGCGGATAGACGAGCTTGCCGGCGCGCACATGGTCGTGGACGAGGTGTTTCCAGCCGAGCGCGACGCCCTGGCCGAGAGCGGCGGCCTCGATCGAGCCGAGCGCGTCGGTGAAGACGAGATCGTGCCGGGCTCGCGGCAGCGACACGCCATGGCTCGTCAGCCAGCCGCGCCAGCTCAGACGATCGCGATGCCGCTCCTCGAAATGCAGGAGCGGGTGACCGAGCAGATCGGCGGGCGCGGCGATCGGCCCGTGTGCCTTCAGGTACGCCGGGCTGCAGACCGGGATGATCTCCTCGGTCACCAAGTGCCATGTCTCGACGCCCGGCCATCGGCCGCGTCCGAGCCGGGCGGAAATGTCGATATCCTCCTCGTTCAGGTCGAGATCGTCGCGACTGCTCTCCGCGATGCGCAGCGAGACGTCGGGGTGGCTGGCCTTGAAATCGCCGAGCCGCGGCAGCAGCCAGAGCTGCACGAAGGAGGCCGAGAACGACACCCGCACCGTATCGTGCGAGTGCTTCGTCCGGAGCGAGGTCATGACCTGGTGTAGATGGTCGAAGGCCTGCTGCACCTCCTTGTAGAGCCGAGCCCCCTCCGCGGTCAGTTCCAGCCGCGTGTGCTCGCGGCGGAACAGCTTCAGCTCGGAGGCTTCCTCGAGCCGCTTGATCGTCTTGCTGACGGCCGGTTGGCTGATGTTCAGCTCCTCGGCCGCTGCCGTGAAGCTGCGCCGCCGCGCGGCGGCTTCGAAGACGAAGAGCGAGTTGGCCGAGGAAACCAGCGAGCGCAGACGGTGCATAACTTCAGGTTATGCAGGCTCGACTTCTTTTGCAAGATCACAGCCCGGATCCCCGCGACTAGACTTCGCCGACGTGACCTGAGGGGGGATCCAGGATGCAAAGTCATGCGCGAGCCGTGGTCATCGGCGGCGGCTGCGTCGGGGCGGCCATTCTCTATGGCCTCGCCAAGCGCGGCTGGAGCGACGTGGTGCTCCTCGAACGCACGCAACTGACGGCCGGGTCGACCTGGCATGCGGCCGGACTGATCCCGTCCTATGCGCGCAGCCGCAACATCGCCCGCATGATCGCCAAGACGATCGAGATCTACGAGGGCCTCGAGGCCGAAACCGGCCAGCCCGTCGGCTGGCACAAGTGCGGCCAGCTGCGCATCGCCAATTCGCGCGACCGGCTCGATGAATACAAGAGCTACATGAGCGTCGCGGAGGCGCAGGGCACGCGCGCGCATCTGCTGACGCCCGCGGAGGCCCGCCAGCTCTGGCCGCTGCTCGACAACCGCGACATGCTCGCCGCCCTCCACCATTCCGACGACGGCCATATCGCGCCCGCCGACGTCACGCAGGCGATGGCCAAGGGCGCGCGCGACCGCGGCGCGAAGGTCGAGCTCAACACCGAGGTCAAGGGCTTCGAGCGGCTGGCGTCGGGCGAATGGAAAGTCATCACCAGCAAGGGCGACATCGTCTGCGAGCACGTCATCTCGGCGACCGGCAACTATGCCCGTCAGACCGGCGCCATGCTCGGCCTCGACATTCCCGCGATCCCGATCGTGCATCAGTACTGGATCACCGATGCGGTGCCGGAGGTGATCGAGCGCAAGCGCCAGGGCCTGCCGGAGATGCCGATCCTGCGCGACGAAGGCTTCGAGGGCTATCTGCGCGAGGAAGGCGACGGCCTGATGTTCGGCCCCTACGAGAAGACCGCCGAACTGAAGCTCTTCGCCGAGAACGGCGTGCCCGCCTGGTTCGGCGCCGACCTGCTGCCCGAGGACTTCGACGCGGTATCGTGGAACTGGGAGCGCGCGCTCGATCTCGTGCCGGCGCTCAGCCGTGTCGGGATCAAGGCCAATGTGCGCGGGCCGTTCCAGATGACCGCCGACGAGCTGCCGCTGGTCGGCGCGGCCTGGGGGCTCGACAATGTCTGGCTCGCCGAAGGCGTTCCGGGCGGCATCCTGTGGGGCGGAGCGATCGGCTACTACCTCTCGGAGCGGATCGTCGAGGGCGCCAACAGCCTCGACATGTCCGAGCTCGATCCACGCCGCTTCGGCGACTACGCCAACAAGGAATGGACCCGCGCCACCGTGCGCGAGGCCTGGGGCACCCATGCCGAGCAGCACTATCCCGGCGAGAGCCTCGAGGCGGCGCGCGGCCAGAAGACCGCGCCCTGCTACGACATCCTGAACCGCAAGGGCGCGGTCTGGGGCGTGCTGAACGGCTGGGAAGTGCCGAACTGGTACGCCCCCGAAGGGATCGAGGCGAAGGACCAGCTGAGCTGGCGCTGGACGGCAAAGGGCCGCTACGTCGGCGAGGAGGTCCATGCGGTGCGCAACGCCGTCGGCCTCGTCGAGATGACCTGCATGACCAAGTTCGAGGTCTCGGGTCCGGGCGCGGCCGACTGGCTGGACGGCATTCTCGCCAACCGCCTGCCGAAGACCGGCCGCGTCGCGCTCGGCCATCACCTGACCCGGACCGGCGGCGTCCAGGCGGAGTATGTCGTCGCCCGGCTCGCGGACGACGCCTTCTACCTGATCTCGACGCCGCGCGCCGAGCGTTGGAACTTCGACGATCTCTCGAAGCTCCTGCCCAAGGACGGCAGCGTCCAGCTGCGCAATGCCACCAACGAACGCGGCTGCTTCACGATCGTCGGCCCAAGGGCGCGCGATCTGCTGCAGGGGCTGACCGAGATCGACCTCTCCAACGCGGCGTTTCCCTGGTTCGGCGTGCGCTCGGGCACGGTCGGGCTTGCGAGCGACGTGCGGCTGCTGCGCGTCAACTACGAGGGCGAGCTCGGCTGGGAGCTCTATCATCCGATCGCCTATCAGCGGCACCTGTTGGAGGCCCTGCTGACGGCGGGCGAGGCGCATGGCTTGCGCCTGATCGGCATGCAGGCGCTCGAATCGTTGCGGCTCGAAAAGTCCTACCGCGCGATGTACCGCGACATGAACCCGGAACTGACCGCCTGGGAGAGCGGCCTCGATCGCTTCATCGCGCTCGACAAGGGCGACTTCATCGGCCGGGACGCGCTCGTGCGGCAGCAGCAGGCGGGCGTCCGCCAGCGTCTCGTCCCGATCGCCATCGAGACGGATGACGCGAGCGTAATCGCGCATGAGGGCGTCTATCGCGAGGGAGCGCTCGTCGGCCGCGTCACGTCCGGCAGCTACTGCTACACGCTCGGCCACGACGTCGCCTTCGCGCTGCTGCTGTCCGCACTCGGTGTGCCGGGGACCGAGCTCGCGGTGCCCATTCTCGGCGAGATGCGCAAGGCGCAGGTCATCGCCGAGGTGCCCTACGATCCGGACTCGGCACGCTGCCGGCTCTGAGGCGCCGACGGCCGAGCGAGAGCCGGCGTCTCGCGCACCCTCCCCGACGCCATCCACTCTGGAGCGGGCGCCCGTTGCCCGCTGCCGCCCCCGCCTTGCATGCCCGGCGGGACGCGCGGGGATTCAAGGCGGATTCTTGTCACTTAAAGCACAAACACAGGCTGCGGCTTCCCATATCGTACTCACGTTAGATCGCCGAGCAATCGGCCCGAAGATTTGGCGGAGTTTTCGATGCACGATGTGGAGGATGCGGTCGCTCGACTTGGCGATGCCATCGGTCTTGGCAAGTTGTCGCTCGATTCGAACGGCAATACCGCGTTTCGTGTCAACGATCATCTTCCTGTCTACCTGATAAAGGTCGGCGATCACGAGATCGAGGCGGTCACGCCTCTGGTCCGGTTCGGGACGGAGGCGTCGGCCTCGCTGCTCTACACGCTGCTGCAGACCAACGTCCCGGGGACCGACGTCGGCAGCGGGCGTCTGGCTATGGATCCGACCAGCGGCGGCATTTTCTACGAGGAGCGGTTCGACGTGCGCGACGTCGAACTCGCCGGTCTGCTCGATCGCCTGACGCGCTACCTGCGCCGTGCGACCGCGTGGGATGCGCCGGAGACGGTCGCCAAGGTGATCGCAGCGGCCGAGGCGATCGACGCCCCGCCGGTCGTCTCGGAAGCCGACGACGACGATTTCGACGCCACCGTGGACGCCGAGCCGGCGCCGACGCTCATCCGAATTTGACCGCACGCGATGCGGGAGGGGACCATGAAGAACTTCACCGAAGTCGTCGCGACCTTGTCGGCGCTGACCGGGATCGCGGACCTGCACCGCACGGACGGCGGGGCGGTCGAAATCCCGATCGACGGGATCGGCCTGCTCGAGATCCGGCCGGTGCCGGACGACGCCATCGATCTGGTCTGCGCGCTGCCGCTGAGCATCGACGTTCGCGAGCGCCATTCCCTGCGGGTCCTGCTGATCGCGAACCATCTCGGCGACGGAACGGGCGCCGCGCGCGTCGGCATCGAGAACCACGAGATCATCCTGAGCCAGCGCCTTGCGATCGGGCAGCTCGACGAAGCCGGCCTGCAACAGGCGATCGACGCCTTTCTGGCGCATGCGACGTTCTGGGCGAGCGGCGAGGTCGACCAGTATCTCGTGACGCCCCCGAAGATCAATTTCGACGAAGGCATCCTGCGCGCCTGAGGCGCCGGGCTTTCAACGACACCATTTGCGACGGAGATCGACCATGGGCAGCATCGGAGTGAACCGCGACAGCATTCGGCTCAGCTTCCTCGACACGACCGAGAACGTGGGCCAGACGAACAACGCGGACAAGACCGGCCATTACGACGACTTCCGCTTCTCGTCCATGGACAGTTCGACGGCGCCCACCAAGTCGAGCTCGATCGGCGAGAAGTTCAAGGCCGGCATCAAGACCATCCACCACGCGATCGCCGACAGCTTCATCGGCAAGGCGCTCGGAAAGGTCGAGTCGAAGATCCTGTCCTTCGTCGCCGACGTGAAGGAGCGCCGGCTGGAGAACAAGACCGAGCTCCTGAAGACGTCGCCCGAAGGCGCGAAGATCGTCAAGTCGGCCGAGTCCAGCACTTTTGATTCGGTCCTGGACGCGGTGAAGCCCCATGGGTCGGCGGGTGTCCGCGTCTTGGCCGAAGGCCTCTTGACCGCGGCCTGCAAGGACCGGGTCGGCGATGGTCCGCTCGACCCGGACAACGAGCAAGACAAGCAGATCATCGACAAGCTGACGGCCAACGTGCTGGCCCCGGCGTTGTCGCAAAATCCGGGTGGCGGCCAGACGATCGATGCCGCGCGGAAGCAGATCTCCGAATTCACCTCGATGATCGTCGGCGCCCACACAAAATCGACGCCGGACTCGCTCAAGTCGTTGCTGACCGTTTTCAACAAGGTTTCGAGCTTGCTCGCGGATGGACCGTCGCTCAAGGAGTTTCTCGCCGAACGTCTCGAGACCGATTTCGTGCGCATGGCCGGAAACGGCGCGGCCGCGGATGAAAGCGCCTTCGAGAAGACCTTCATGCGGGCGAACGCCACAATATCGGTGCTGACCGCACGTGTCGGTGGTGAAGGCCTCTACGCCGGACTGGATGACGTCAAAAAGGACGTGCATGCGGTGTTGGACATGACGAAGAACCTTCAGAAGGCGCATCGGTCCATCGGCGACAATACCGACGCCACGACGCCGCTGACCAAGGAGCAGCAAGCGGAGGCGCGCGTCGACCTCGACATCCAGATTCTGGATGCGGCTATCGGCAAGAACGGCGAGAAGGTCATCGAGCGGCTCGGCGAGGACGGCAAAGCTCAATTGCAGGAGACCGGCAGACAGATCATGCGTCTGGCCAAGGAGCAGGGCTTCTCGAACGAATTCGCCGACATCGTCGTTCGCAAATACTATCAGAACGTCATCTTCCTGAGGGGCATCTCCCCCCAGGTCACTGCGGCGTATGGCAACAATCCGGAATCGTCCGACTTCGACCCGGTCGGGAGCAAGGTCGTTACCAACGCGATCAAGGATCTGACGATCCTGTTCAACGAACTGGACCCGATGACGTCCAACTCGTTGAGCCAGTTTCCGGAGCTCCAGACGGCGCTGACGACGACGGATATTCCCGGGCGGCTGCTCAAGCTCTACGACGATCTCGGCATTCCCAAGACCGAACAATTCGAGCAGGCCGATGCGATCGAAACGGCCGAAAAGCTCGGCGCGATCCTGAGGCAGGGCGGCGACCAGCCGAACAACGTCGGCGACGTCAACCTGCACACCGACGAACTGGACGCCCTCCTGAGGTCGATCGACAATCCCGAGGTCCATCCCGAGGGCGACTATGAGGTCGAGGGGCAGATCGACAACAACGAGCAAGGCGGCAACGCCAATCCCCAGGTCTCGTCGAACGTCCCTGTCGAGCAGAGGGACGTCGGGGATGTCCGGCGCAAGACGGTCGTGGAGCCCACCGTCGAGGGCGACGACATCGAAGAAGACCTGGAACACGAGGAGACCACGGCCAGCGAGAACAACGCCCTGCTCGTCGAGCTGCGCCAGAGGGTCTTGAATGGCGAAAAGCTCGAGCCCACCGAACAGCGACTGCTGCAACAGCTCGAGCGACTGGATATCGGCAACCGGGCGAACTGACACGTCGGGTCGCAGGATGAGACGAGATCCGGCGCGCCGGCATCTCGTCTCGTCGACCGCAGCGTCATTGCAGCCAAGACTTGAAGGTCAAACAAAGAGATCACCATGCCGTGTGATCCGAAATTTCAGAATCACGCACTCGACACGACATGGAGCCTGTCTTTACGTTAACTTGCGACGATTCGGCCGCTCTATTGCGTTAACAAATCATCAAACATAATCTGGTCGCGGCTGACGTAAGGGCGGGCGGCACGTATGAAATTCGATGAACGCTTCAACGAGTTGCTCGACGAAGCCGGGCGTATCGTCGACATACTCGTCATGGACGAGTATCCGGACGAGCACTTCTGGCATCTCGCACTCGATCGAGACACGCTCGTGTTCGCGGAAATCGACGAGAAGCGCGGCGTGCTCATGCTGTCGTGCGATGTCGGGACCGTGAGCCAGCCCGAGCAGGGCCGGATCTACGAGTTGTTCCTGCGTTACAATCACGGCCCGGCCGCGCAATATGGCACGTACCTTTCGCTCGCCTCGGCGGCGGGGCCGGTCTGGCTGTGGTGCGAGTCGTCGGTCGCGACCCTCGACCGGACCTCGCTGGCCGACCTGCTTGCGACGTTTCGTCGGAAGGCCGGAGGCTGGAAGAAGATCGTGGATGGAAGCTGGAGTCCCGACGTGTTGCGGCGACCCGATTTCATGGAATTGGCGAGTGGCTCGGTAATCCGGGCCTGACCGAGAACAACAACAGCGCTCAAGGTCACCGAGACCCATTCCATGAAGATCACAAGCTCTCCCGATCAGCCGCGCCTGCCCTCGTCCGACGCTGTCGGCACCGGCGGCGGTCCGAAGATGTCGGCGCTGATGGTATCGAACTCCGCGGACGTCTCGCCATCGTTCCTGCGCGCCTTCCGTAGCGATCCCTCGATCGGCCGGTTCATGAACGACCGCGCCGGCGGTCGCGATCTCGTGCAAACCTTCGAGATGGACTTCGGCAAGGAGATCGCCGATCTGCTGTTCGGCAAAGCGACGGCGAAGGGACCGGCCGGAGTGGCGCAGGCCCCGCTCGACGGGGATCGTTTCGCCGGAGAGTGAGCCACCCCAGTCGGGCGGCCGGGTGTGCCACGATCGGTGGGGTTTCCGCGCGCAGCGTCTCGTTGGCAGGCGCCCGCCGCTGCTGAGACCGGCGCGGGCCGCTGCCGTGAAGCTGAGGCGCCGCGGTGATCAGTCGTTCGCCGCGCCCTTCATATGGTCGCCCTCGTCCATGTCGATCAGGCCGTGACCGAGCGGCCCCTTGTAGAGCAGGTCCCGGTTCCGGTTGACCCAGGTCAGGATCTCGGCCACCGCCTCGAACAGATCCTGCGGCACGAACTGATCGACCTCGGTGGTGGCGTAGAGTGCACGCGCGAGCGTCACGTTGCGGAACACCGGCACGCCGGCGCGCTCGGCCGAGGTGCGCAGCAGATGCGCATGATTGTTGCGCCCCTTCGCCGTCACCATCGGCAGCGGCGTGGTCTCGGGGTCGTAGCGGATGACCACGGCGAAATGGGTCGGGTTGACCACCACGGCCGACCCCTTGCTCGCCTGATGCGCGCCGTCGCTCATCAGCAGTTCGTGGGCGAGCTGCTTGCGGTGGCCCTTGATGTGGGGGTCGCCTTCGCTCTCCTTGAATTCCCGTTTGACCTCCTCCTTGGTCATCATCAGGCTCTTGGTGTAGCTGTGGCGCTGGTACATGAAGTCCGCGCCGGCGACGACGATGAACACCAGCGCCGTGTAGGACAGGATCTGCCGCAGCACGCCGACCATCACGCCGCCCTGGCAGCTCATGCCGCACTCGAGCGAGCCGACGAAGGCGCCGATCGAATCCCGCACGACGAAGTAGAGCAGGATCGACAGCACGACGATCTTCAGCACCGATTTCAGCGTCTCGATGAGCTGCTTCATCGAGAAGATCTTCTTCATGCCGGACGCCGGACTGATCTTGTCGAGCGACGGCATGATGCCTTCGAGCGCAAAGATGGTGCCGACCTGGAAGTAGTTGGCGGCGATCGCGGTGACGACGGTCACGCCGAGGACCGGCAGCAGCGTCTTGGCGATCTCGATCGAGACCAGGATCACCGCCTTGATGGCGTTCTCGCGGAAGTCGCCGCCGGAAAGCATCGTCACGATGTCGATCATGCGCAGGAACGCCGCCACGATCTCGGGAAACCGGACCCAGACGACGATGATGACCGCGAGCAGCGTCACCGCCGTCACGACCTCCTGGCTCTTGGCCACCTGCCCCTTGGCGCGCGCGTCGCGGATCTTCTTTGGGGACGGCGGTTCGGTCTTCTCGCCCGACTCGCTCACTGCGGCCTCCCCTGTTCGGGTGCCGGCGCCTGCTGCTGTTGCGGCGGCGGGTTGCGGGCCGCGGCCGTCCGCAGGGCCTCGTAGAACCAGTCGACCTTCGGGAAAGCGCCGAACAGCTGCTTCTGGGCGAAGGGGATCGCGGTCTGGAAGTAGAAGACCATCACGAAGATCGCGAGCGCGCTCTTGATCGGCATGGCGATCACGAACACCTGGATCTGCGGCGCGAAGCGACTGACCATGGCGAGCGCGAATTCGGCGACGAACATGATTGCGATGATCGGCGCCGCGAGCAGGATCGCGGTCATCATCGCATAGTCGAACATGCGCAGGATGATCTCGCCGAACTTCTCGTCGAGCACCGGCAGACCACGGGTCGCCGGCCAGAGCACATAGGAATTGTAGATCAGGCCGACGACCTGCAGGAACGCGCCGGTCGCGAAAATGTAGGTCAGATAGACCTGACTGAACATCTGGCCGAGCGGCGAGGCCTCCTCGCCCTGCAGCGGATCGATCGACGACGCGATGGCGGCGCCACGCTGGTTGTCGATCAGGCCGCCGGCGGCCTGCACGGCCCATTGCACCCAGCCGATCAGGTAGCCGATGGCGAAGCCGATCGCGACTTCCTTGACGACGTGGGCAAGGAAGCTCGCCGCCGAGCGATCGAAGGTGCGCGCGAGTTCGATGTTGACCGGAACCACGATGATCGCGAGCGACAGCACCGAGGCGGTGCGCGCCATCTGCGGCACGGCGTTGGTGTTCAGCATCTGCGAGGCGACCAGGCAGGCGTAGATGCGCGGCAGCGTCAGCAGAAATCCAATGATTTCCACATCGTAACTGCGCGATATCTCGACAAGGCTCTCCATCGCCCGGTCCGGCTCAGGTCATGTTGGGGAAGTCGTTGAAGAGCTTCAGCGTGAAGTAGAGGATCTGCGACCCGAGCAGGCCGGCCATGGCCGCGATGGTGATCGCGACCGCGACGAGCTTGATCGCGAACGACAGCGTCTGCTCCTGGATCTGGGTCAGCGCCTGCAACAGGCTGATCACGATGCCGACCACCGAGGCGACCACGATCGGCGGCATCGACAGGAACATGACGAGCATCATCGCTTCGCTCATCTGATGCAGGGCCTCGTTCGGCGACATCGTCGGTTCCCCCAGGGGCGTTGTGCGCGGTCTCGTCGCGATCCGCCCGCCCGCGCCCCTCGGCGCGGGCGGCGATCTCAGTGCGGAATGAAGGTCTTGACCAGACCCAGGATCAGGCGCGACCAGCCGTCGACCATCACGAACAGGAACAGCTTGAACGGCAGCGAGATGGTCAGCGGACTGACCATCATCATGCCCATGGCGAGCAGGATGTTCGAGACGATCAGATCGATGGCGATGAACGGCAGATAGAGCAGAAAGCCGATCTCGAAGGCTTCGCGCAGCTGGCTGACCGTGAAGGCCGGCAGCACGATCACGAGATTGTCGATCGTGACGTCGCGCGACAGGTTCTCCGGCCAGAGCTGGCGCGTCGCCTCGAGAAAGAACATGCGCTCGCGCTCGGCGGCATGCGCCTTCAGAAACTTCACGAGCGGCTCGCTGCCGAGCGTGTAGGCCTGTTTCAGGCCCTCCTTGGTGGCGAAGTCGACCGTGATGCCGCTCATGGCATTGTAGATGTCGACGATCACCGGCGCCATGATGTAGGCGGACAGGATGATCGCGAGCGAATTCAATGCCATGTTCGGCGGCACCTGCTGCACGCCGAGCGCGTTGCGGACGAGCTGGAACACGACCGCGAGCTTGATGTAGCTGGTCGCGACCACGGCCAGGAACGGCATCAGCGCCGCCACCGCGACGATCAGGATCAGATTGAGCGGATCGGTCACGGCGTCTGTCCCGTCGCCCGGTCGAACAGATGGGTCAGCCGCACGGCGAGGCGCTGGTCGATCTCGACGAGATCGCCATAGCCGATCTCGCGACCGCCGACACTCAAGGCCACGCGCACGCCGGCCGCCGCCTGCGGCGGCTCGAGCGGCACGATCGTCCCCGGCGCCCAGCCGGCCAGCGTGCCGAGCGGCACTGTCATCTGTCCGATGGCGAAGTCGACCTCGACCGCGAGGTCTTCCGGTCCGGTCGCCGGGCGTTCCGACATGGCCGTGTCCTTGTGCTGGGGAATGAATGAGCGCCGTGGCTCGATCGAGACGAGGCGATGGCCGCCGTCCGCCGGGACGAAGTGCCAGAGCGACGACGCGCCGGCGAGAACGACACGGCGCGCCTCGTCGTCCGCGAGCACGACGACGTCGCCCGCGCCGAGCCCGGCCAATCCCGGCGCGGCGATGCGGAGCGATCCGATCCGGCGGGTCAGCCGGGTTCCGATCCGATCGGCGATGCCGTTCGCCGCCGGCCGGGCGAGCACGGAACCCCCGATCAGCCGCGGCACGACCTCGCCGATCGCACCGCCGACGATCATGGTGGCCCGGCCGCCGTTCGCGAGGCCGATGAAGCTGAGCTCCAGCCAGCGTCGTTGGCGCTCCGCCGCTTCGCCGCCGCCGATATCGGACAGCGACCCGCTCGCCTCCATCTTCGGTCCGCCGGCGGCGCGATGCCCGATCGCGCCGAGCAGCGAGGCGAACATCGCCCGCTCGATGCGCGCGCGCAGCGGCTCGGGCAGAAGGCCGATGTCATCGACATCGACCGCCGTGCCGAACATGGCCTCGAAGGGGAAGGAAATCGGCACCACGACGACAGAGGCCCCGCCGGCAAGCCCCAGCCGATGGGCGCGCAAGGTCGGCTCAGGCGCCGGGGTCGGCCGGATGACCAGCGATGTCTCGCCGGCGAGCGGCAACGGCTGCCCTGCCCAGGAGACGATCGCGTTCCAGAGTTCGATGTCGCCGATGCCGGACAGGATGGTCCGGGGTCGCCAGAGTTCGGTCATCGCCGCGGCCCTCCGGACGCCCCGTCGGCCTCGGTCGCGGCGGTGACGGCGCCGGCCGTGGCCGTTTCCGCGGTCCGCTCGTAGACCCGGACCACCTTCTTGCCGAACCGGTTGCGCAGGCGATCGGCGAGATCGCCGGCCGCGGTGTCGAGCGCCGCCGCGGCGGTCGCCGGGCGCACCAGCACGAGGTCGATCTCGGCCGCGGTCATCGACAGCACGATGCCGCTCAGCCCGGGCACATCCTCGACCGCGAGGTTGATGCGGACCGGCGCGTTGGCATGCGGGCGCAGCTCGGCCTTGATCGCCATGTCGACATGACGGGCGATCCGCTCGGCGCGTCCGGTCTCGCGCGGGCCGATCACGGCATCGACGGGAACCGGCCGGTTGGGAGCGAGCGGCCAGGGCGTCGTGCCGCCTTCCACGGTGGCGAGCAGCCGGTCGCCGGGCTCGAGCGGGCCGGCGCGGCGGTCGGACCGCTCGTCGTCGGAGCCGCCGCGGCCGCCATGATCGCCGGGGCGGTCGTGCATCAGCGCGGCGAAGCGATCGACCAGTTCCGGCGACGCGAAGGCCCGCTCGCGATCGGTCGGCTGGTCGCCGCGATCACCGACCGACGCCCCTTCGCTCGCATCGCGGCCGAACCGCCCGGACAGCGTGTCGGATCGGTCGCCGTTCCGGCCGGGGCCGTAGCCGCCGATATCCCTCATCCGACCTTCCTCCGTCTCGTCGCGAACAGGTCCTCGACCTCGTTCTCTTCCTTGGCGTCGACCTCGGCCTGCCACTCCGCCACCATCTCGTCGCGAAGCACGACGTACTTGTCCTTGTTGCGCGTCGCCTGACGGTGCGCCTCGACGCAGGCCGCGAGCTCGGTCTTGAGCCGCGCCAGGATGTGGGCGGCGCGTTCGCCGGCGTCGACCAGCCGCCCGTGGGCGTCCTCGAGGGCCTTGACCTCGGCCTTGACCTCGTCGACGTCGCCGAGTTCGACGACCTTGCCGATCACGCGCGTCCAGATCGCCGCCTCGCGCGCCGGCAGCGACGCCTTGCTCTCGGCGATGGCGCGCTGGGCTGCGGCGAGGTCCTCCTCGGCCTGCCGCACCTGCGCCTGCTTGGCGGTCAGGGCGCGGTAGGCCTGATCCTCCTTGAGCTGCTTGACGCGCAGCAGCGTCTTGACCTTGCCGATCATCGGGTCAGCTCCGTCAGCTTGTTCAGCATCGTGTCGAAGCTGTCGAACTCGTTGGTGCGCTGCTGCAGGAAGGCGTTGATCTTCTTGTATTTCTCGATCGCGACGTCGGCGTCGGCATCCGCGCCCTTCTTGTATTCGCCGACCTTGATCAGCAGTTCGACGTCGGCATAGGTCGCGAGCCAGAAGTTGACCTTGCGCGCCATGCCCAAGTGGTCGCGGGCCGCAACGTTGGACATGACGCGGCTCTTCGACGTCAGCACGTCGATGGCCGGGTAATGGCCCTGCGCCGCCAGCTTGCGCGACAGGATGATGTGGCCGTCGAGGATCGAGCGCGTCTCGTCGGCGACCGGTTCATTCATGTCGTCGCCTTCGACGAGCACGGTGTAGAAGGCGGTGATCGAGCCGCGGTCGTTCATGCCGACGCGCTCCATCAGCTTCGGCAGCGTCGCGAACACCGAAGGCGGGAAGCCGCGGCGGGTCGGCGGCTCGCCGGCGGCGAGGCCGATCTCGCGCTGGGCGCGGGCGAAGCGGGTGACCGAGTCCATCAGGAACAGGACGCGCTTGCCCTGGTCGCGGAAATATTCCGCGATCGCCGTCGCCATGTAGGCCGCCTTGGCGCGTTCCATCGAACTGCGGTCGGAGGTCGCCACCACGATGACCGACTTCGCCATGCCCTCGGGCCCGAGGTCGTGCTCGATGAACTCGCGCACCTCGCGGCCGCGTTCGCCGATCAGCGCCATCACGGTGATGTCGACCGCGGCACCTTTGACCAGCATGGACAGAAGCGTCGACTTGCCGCCGCCGGCGGCCGCGAAGATGCCGAGGCGCTGGCCCTCGCCGACTGTCAGCATGCCGTCGAGCGCGCGCACGCCCATCGGCAGCGGCCGGTCGATGACGCGGCGCTTCATCGGATCGGGCGGATCCTTGTAGACCGGGTACCAGGTCTCCGGCTCGAAACTGTCGGTTTTGCCATCGATGAAATTGCCGAGGCCGTCGAGCACGCGGCCGCACAGGCCTGATCCGACCGGCACGGCCTGGACGCGGCCGGTGCGGCGGACCTCGGTCTGCGGCGACACGCCCTGCGTCTCGCCGATCGGCGACAGCAGCGCCTCCTGATCGAGGAAGCCGACGCACTCGCCCATCAGGCGCGTGCCGTTGAGCGCGTCACCAGTTCGACCAGTTCGCCGACCTGGATGTCCGGTACCGCGGCATGGATGATCGTGCCGACGACCTTGCGGACGCGGCCGGTGCGCGACAGCGCCTCGAAACCGCGCAGCTGACGGCCGATCTCGGCGACGTGCTCGGGGAGCTGGCGCCGGATACGTTCGCGACGCGCCTCGGCCAGGGCGGCCAGCGCCGGTTCAATCCCCGCCATGGCCGCGCCCCGCCGTGATTGTGTCCAGCCGGTCGGCGGTGGCGCGCGCATGGGCGCCGCGGATCACCGCCTCGAGTTCGGCGAGCCGGTCGCCCAGATGCGCGTCGACACGACCGACGCTGGTCTCGAGCACGACGTGATCGCCGACGAGGCTCTGATCCTCGACCACCTCGACCAGTTCGACGTCGGGAAATTCGGCCGTGATCGCCGCGATCCGGCCGCCGACATGCGCGAGCCAGGCCGATGGCACGCGCAGTTCGGCACGGCGCTCGCGCCGCATCTGGTGCAGCGCACCGCGCACCAGCGCCTCGATGCGCTCCTCGGCCGCGAGACCGGCGATCAGCTTGCGCACGGCGTCGGCGGCGACCTTCGACAGGTCCGAGGTCACCGCGTCGAGACCGCGGTCGAGCTCGGCGACCTCCTGGAGCAGGAGCCCCATGACCTGGGTGCGCGCCTCGGCGCTACCCTCGGCGAAACCGCGCTCGCGCTCGGATTTATGGACCGCTTCGGCATCGGCCAGGATCTTCGCGGCTCGCGCTTCGGCCGCGCGCACGATCGCATCGGCCTCTTCGACCGCCGCAAACCGGCTCGCCGGCACGACATGCGTGCCGGAGGCGACCGTGAAGCCGAGCCCGTCTAGGCGATAGATCCCGACCATCGGGGCTCCTTGCGGTTGATCAGTCGCAGTGCCTGCGGAAAGGTCGTGGCGTCGAACGAGATCGCGGCCGTCGGCTGAGGCGGCAGGCGCAGCATCAGGAGCGGCGCCGCGGCGGGCGCCGTATGGGCGACGAAACCGGCGAGCACCGACACGCAGAACGCCCGGATCTCCGCACGATCGGTAATCGTCGCGACGAGATCGCGGCCGGTGGCGGCATCGGTCGCGAGCCGCGTCAGGCCGTTGAACATCAGCGGCGCCTCTTCGGTCGCGAAGCGGAAGGCCTCGTCCTCGAGCGCGGCGCGCACGGCCCGCCGGTCGGTGAGCAGCAGGAGCGCGGTGATCCGCCGGGACAGCGCCGCCGCACCGAGCAACCGCGCAACGCGGACCAGCCGATCGATCGGGGTCACCAGCATGGCGGCGACGACGCGGTGTGCCGGTTCGGCGCCGAAGCCGTCCCAGCTCGCGGCACCGGATGCCGGCGCGAACAAGGTTTCGGCGAGCGTCCGGTCGACCGCGACCCGGAACGCCGGGTCGGCGCGCATCGCCGCGACTGCCGTGGCGCCGAATGGGCCGACCGCCAGCCGGCTCGGATCGACGAAGACGGACGGACGGGACAGGAATTGGGCGACATCGAGCAGCGCACGCAGATCCTCGGCGGCACGACCGTCAGCGGCCGGTTGGTCCCGAAGAAGATCCGAGGGCGCCGCCATCATGCCGGCTCAACGGTGGTGACCGCTGCCCCCGACTTGGTCTTGCGGCTCCGCCACAGCAGAACCCCGAGCGCGATCACACCGATGAGCAACAGGCCGACGATCCCCGCGGCGGCATAGATGAGCCGCCACACGGTGCCCTGTTCGCCCTGCTTGACCGAGAGCCCCGGCAGAACCTCGACGGTGGCGTCGGCGGCCGGGCCGGTCTTGCCCGACGTCGGCGCGGCCTTGGCCGGCATCGCCTCGCTCAGCACGACGGTGACCGCGGCATAGTCGAGCCCCTCGATCGAGCTCGAGACCAGACGCCGGATCTGCGGCACGAAGTACTCGATGTCGACCCCGGGCTGGTACTTGATGAAGACGGCCGCCGAGGACGGCTTGACCGGCTGGCCGAGCTGCGGCGCCTCCGGCAACACGATGTGCACGCGGGCGGCAATGACGCCGTCGATGTTGGCGATCGTGTTGGAGAGGTCCTCGCCGAGCGCGTAGATGTAGCGCACGCGCTCCTCGAACGGCGACGACATGATGCCGGACTTCTGGAACACCTTGCCGATCGACTCGCGACTGGCGCGCGGCAGGCCGGCGTCCTTCAGGATCGCCAGCGCCTTCAGCATCTCCGAGGAATCGACCGAGATCGAGAAGCCATCCTTGCCCTTGGCGGTCTTGGTCGCCTGGACGCCGTGGCTGATCAGCTCGGCCAACATCTGGTTGGCCTCGCTCTCGGACAGGTTGGTATGCAACTCGCTGTCGCAGCCCGCCAGGGCGAGAGCACCGAGCAGCACGAAGACGCTCAGGCGATTGCGGCGCGACAGGAGGGCACCGGCGGCACGAACGATCTGACGCAATGCCGTGAACACGCGGCTCAGCCCTTCATCAGCGTTTCGAGGGCGGCCGTCGACTTGCCCGTCAGCTTCGACGCGACTTCGACCAGAAGCGAGAAATTGATCACCTCGACCTGCAGCCCGATCATCCGGTCGGCGTCGGACATCGGCTGGCTGACCAGGGCGCCGAGCCGGGCGTTCTGATTGTCGAACACGCCGCGGACCCGGTTCAGGCCGTCGAGGATACGATCGCCGGGTTCGGACGCGGTCTGCGCCTTCTCGACCGGCGCGAGATCGAGGGCGCGGCGGGCGCGATCGGCTGCGTCGGTCGTCGATGCCGGCGCGGCGGCAGCCGGGTCGCGGCGGCCGGCGGTACCGACTTCGGCATTGGGCTTGGCCGGGTCCGAGACGGTCTTGGCGTCGGTGGCCGGCCGCACGTCGGCGATCCGCTGGACCTGCGGCATGGCCGCATTGGGCATGGCGGCGTTGGACCGCGCCATCGCCGCATCGAACAGGGCGGTCTGCGAAAGCCCCGCCCCGCCCCGCTGCATCGGGCCGGCCTCGGACAGCGCCTGCTTCGCGAGAACGTCGAGACCGGTTCCGCCGATGGCCGCCATGGTCAACCCCCTGATGTTCAAACAACGGTCCGACCGCGCGCGTCGAACGCCGTCGCGCTGACGGATCCCACGGAGCGGATCGCTCCGGTTTGATTACAATTGTTCGGAAGTCATTAGCGGCAGGGGCCCGCGGGCAATGTCACGAAAGTGACTGAGCCGGCGCGGATCCCGCACCGGCAGCCTCGATCGAAAGGTAACGTTAAGCGGCGCGCCGCCGATGGGCTCCCCCCGGGAGCCGCGGGCCGGGGCGGATGGCGGCCTCAGAGCGGGGCGTCGAGCGCCTCGAGCAGCGAACGGGCGAGCGGCTGGTGGTCGGAGGGGCGACCGAATTGGCCACGGAGGCCAGGCACGCGCGCGCCTCGTCCTTGGCACCCCAGCGCGCATAGGCCATGCCGAGATAGGTCGTGACCGCGTCCGACGGCGGCGCCTTGCGCAGGATCTCGACGGCGCCCGCGGCGTCCCCGAGGGCAAGGCGGACCAGCGCGCGACCGATGAACCCGGCCTCGGCCTCGGGCCGCACCGCGGCGACGCCCTCGAACACGAGCCCGGCCTGCCCGTTCAGGCCGGCACCGAGCGCGATGAAGCCGATCTCGGTCAACAGGCGCAGGTCTTCGGCCTCGACGTCCATGCAATGCTCCGTGGGTGGCGGCGTTTCGGGTGGCGGCGGCATCCAAACGGCGCCCAATCAAGGCAATCGCCGAGGTTCCGTCAAGCCCGCGACCGCGGGTTGCTCGGGGGGGGGGGTCGAGCTGCGCTCAGCCGAAGTGGATCTGCAAGAGCAGGCGCTGCGCGGCGCGCAGGCTCTCGGCATATTCGGGGAACTTGCGCGCGATCCGCGCCGACTTCGCCAGCAGAACCTGCGCGCCGTCGTTGTCGCCGAGCTTGTACCGGCACAGCCCGGCGAGACACAGCATCTGCGGATCGTTGGGATCGTCCTCGAGGCAGCGCCGGACGATGATCAGGGCTTCCTCATAGCGCGCCATCTCGGCGGAAGTCTGCGCCAGGCGCCGCAACGCCGCACCGCGCGTCGTCTCGTCCGCCACGAAGGGCACGAGCAGCGAGATCGCCCGATCTGCGTGCCCTACCGCCATTTCGCTGCGGGCCGTCTGCTCGACCGAATTCCAAACCGTATCGGCGAGGCCGGGCAGCCAGTCCTGCGCATGGTCGTAGATCGCCCAATCCGGATCCAGACGAAGGATCGCGCCGGCGACGTCGTCGCCGTGCTTCGCGGAGCTCTCCAGAGCTTCGCGAGCCGCGATGGCAGTCTGCGCAAGCGCGCGAACGTTCATGAGGTCAGCCTCGCAAACCAGATCGATCTCGCCCGGGCGTCGAGGGAACGGCGACATGTTGACTTCATACCCTTGGATTCGTTCCCTCGCTATATTTAGGTTAGCGACTGGACGCCCCTCAATATGTCATGTTCATCACAGAGCGTCGATCGGCACGGAACTAGACAGGGCATGGTCAAACCGTGATTTGGCCGCGTTGTATACACGTCCAAAATATGCGTTTCCCGATCGGTATTTAACATTACGGCGAGTTCTTCCCTCGACGGTCGCGGATGGAGTGTCGGCATGGCGGAGCAACACGGGATCGACCTCGCGCGGTCTATCGCGCGCGAGGTTGCCGCGCGGACGGGACGCGACTGGCTCGACGTCCTCGGCAAGCTTTACGAGCGGCTGTCGGCACTCACGGCCCATCCGCTCATCGCCGGCGACGCCGAGTGCGCGACCATCCTCGCGACGATGGCGACCGCGCGCGACATGCCCGAATTCACCGCCCTGGTCGACACGCTCGGCGCCCGCGTCGCGGTGCTGCTGGTCGAGCGCGGCGTCGATGCGGGCGAAGCCGAGAAGCTGATGTCGGGGTTCGGCACACGCCGGGCGGCCGCGTCCCGCTTCGTGACCGGCTCCGAACCGATCCCGGGCGGTGGTCGCAGCCGTCTGCGGCTCTGACGGACCAGAGCGGGCCTCATCCCCGACCGGCGACGCCGGCGGCGGATTCACCCGCACCCGACGCGCCTGGGGGATCACTACCCTGCGCGGACCACGCATCAGCGTCACATTTGGCACGCCGGACGCGGTTTCTTCCGTGCAGAGTGGCCCGAGATTGTGGACCGCCGGACGGGGTCGGATGCTTTCGCACTCCGGTCCCGAACCGGCTCGGCGCCCGGAGGGACGTGTCGATGTCGTCGGTTTCGTTTCAGAACCTGTTCAGGAACCTGGGCCAGGGCTATACCTCGCTCGATCCGAGCCAGATCGACGCCAACGGCAATCCGGTCAACAACAACCTGACCGGTCTCGGCCTGACCGCCGCAGACCTGACCAAGCTCGGAAAGTCGCCGACCAGCTACCTCGCCGGCGTGAACGGACCCGACCCGACCAATTCGGCCGCCGCCGCGAACGCGATCTACCAGCCGCTCGACGGCCTGTCTGTGGGCGGCACCTACCAGGGCGACGGCCGCGCCTCCGTCATGGCGCAGAAGCTCGCGGGCGCGTCGGCGCCGGTCTACCCGGACGGGTTCATCGACCCGAACACCGGCGCACCCTATCGCGCGGCGCAAGTCGACCCGGCGAAGTTCCAGTCGTGGACGACCGGCTACCAGAAGGAATTTATTTACGACGAGCTTTTCGCGGCCGGCCTGCTGTCGCCCGGTTTCAAGGCGACGGGAATCCCGACAGCAGCCGATCTGGCGCGACTGAAGAGCGGCATCGCGCTGCCCGTTCCGATCGGCGGCAACAGCAGCAACGCCGTCCATGTCGTGATCAGCCCCTCGCTCGACGCGAACGGCAAGCAGATCCCCGAAAACCAGGTCAAGGTCATCGTCGTCGAGAACCTGACGAAGACCAAGTTCGCGACGATGACGCTCGCCGAACAGACGCTCGTCGCCGGTACCGACTATTTCCAGAATGTCCTGTCGACGCAGTTGGCGATGAAGGTCAACGGCGCGATCCTGACCACCGCGGCCACGGCGGTGAAATCAGCGATCCTCGACCCCGCGAACAAGCGCAGCATCACAGCGGTCACACAGGCGATCATCGGCGACGCGGCGGCCCTCGGAGTCTACATCGACTCGGATCCGAACAGCGCCAACTTCGGCAAGTTCAACGGCGTCTCCGGTCAAGAGACCGAAAACAAGAACATGGACGGCCGCCTGCTCAACTATAACGACGTCAAGATCTTTCTCGACGAGATCAATGCGCTGAAGGCTCAGGTCGCCAACATGGCGATCCTGTCCGACGACTCGATCGAGACCAAAGTCGCCGACATCTTCAACCGCTACAAGCAGGTGTCGGCGTTCGGATCGATTCCGAACCAGGTTTCGGCCGCCGACGTCAGCTTCGGATACAAAGAGCCGAACGGCAACATCAACAACACGTCGAAGATCACCAAGAATGTCGTGTCGATGGACGTCGGAACCGCGACCACACCCGTCAACGTGACGCAGACGACCACCACCGTTTATTACCACACCCTGCAGGCGCATGACGCCAAGGACAAGAACCGCATTCCCGCTGACTCGTTCATTACACCGGATGACTGGGACAATTACTGGAAGGGCAACGCCTCGTGGTTCACCACGACCGACGACGGCAAGCGGTTCTACGTCAAGGACGGGAACGGCCAGCAGGTCTGGTTGAAGGCAGGCGTCGTCGTGCAAACCGACGGTGAAGGTCGCATCATCGGCCCGGTCTATACCAGCGGCGGGGTCGCCATCGACGGCAACTACCCCGGCTACCACTACGCCGGTGGTCCGGGCTCCGACGGACAGACCGTCCTGGACGGCAACAACGACCAGCCGCCGGTCTCCAAGACCACCGTGACCAAGGTCCCGCTCGTCGGCCTGCAGACCGGCCGCTATCCTATGGACAACGCGAACTACATCCCGAGCTGGGGCGAGCCCGCCAACAACAACCTCGGCTACGTCTGGGCAGGCGATCCCAGCCATCCGCCGATCATGAAGGTCGACCTGCCGACCATCAAGACCAACAAGACCGGCCTCGACGGCACCAACCAGTCGAGCATCGCCAGCGGCTACAACAAGCTGATCTCGGCCGAACGCACGTCGCTTTCGTTGCAGAACCAGATGGACCAGGTCGCCAAGTCGCAGTCGATCTCGACCGGTACAGCCGGCGTCGACAAGTCGCTCGACCTGCCGTCCCTGATCTTCTTCATGCAGTTCTACACGAACCTGATCAAGGAACAGCAGGTCAACGCCGCGACCGAAATGGTCAACCAGCAGAACCAGTTGCTGAACGCCTATTCGCAGATGCAGAACCTGGTCAACGCGGCCCAGTCGAATTTCGACGCCAAGGAACAGACGGAAGAGCGCGATCTGTTCGGCAACAAGGTCACGGGAAACGACAATACGACGGACACGTATATCGGCGACGTGGTCGACAAGACCACCCAAGCACCGCTCTCACAAGCAACGCTGAATATCCTCAGCATGTTCGACAGCGTCGGGGCGCTCGCCAAGACGGCCGACCCGACGGACGGGAACAAGACGATGCGCAACCCGATCGAGAAGCTGTTCAACATCACGAGACCGGTGAAGCAGCTCATCGATCTCGGAACGAACGGCACGGGCGGAACGACCCACACCTGCGGCTACACCTCGACGGCCTGGAACTCCTTCGGCACCGAGCTGTCGAGCGCGGTGACGCAGATCAACCAGCAGACCCAGATCATGATGAACAACATCAACACGCTGGACAAAGAAAAGAACCAGCACTTCGATCTGGCCAACAATTGTCTGACCAAGTTGAACGAGCTGATGGCTTCGATCGGCCGCAACGTCGCCTGACGAGGGCGGCGATCGGATCGGACGGGGATCATGCCGGCCGGCGATCGGGCGGCGACTGCTGGGGGAACGTCACGTGCGGGTTCGCAATCTCAACGTCGGCCTCGAGGCGATCACGTTGTGGCGCCGGGCCGACGAGACGCATCTTCCCGACGACGGTGCGCTGAAGCCGCAGTTCCTGCCGCTGCAGCAGCACCTCGACGCGATCCTGCACCGGCCCTCGCTCGACGAGCGGCTGCCGGGTCTGCTGCAGCCGGATTTTCTCGATCCGGATCTGCTCGAGCCGCGCGTCCTCACCGACACGCGCGACGCCATGCGCGACCTGTTCGTCGTCGCCGCGCGCCGGCGCTCGGGCCGTCTGCGCCGCATCTTCGAACTGGCGGCCGAACACCTCGACGAGAGCCGGGAACTGGACGACGAGATCCGCCGCTCCCTGTCGGTGCTCCTGCGCGGGTGAACGGCACGTTCGACGGTGATGGGCGCACGGAACGCGAGGCGAGGCAGCGAGGACAGATGGAAACCAGCGATCTCGGCAATCGAAGCCCGATGCGTCCCGCGGGATCGGACGATGGCGGTGAGCGTCTGAGCGACCGGCAGCGCGACTTCCTGCTCCTCAACATCTTCGTGCTGGCGCAGCACGGCTATATCGAAAAGGCTGGCATTCTGGCCGAGGCGCTGCACGCGCTCGGCGACGGCTCGGTGCATGTCCAGGTCGCGCGTGCCGTGCTGCGCTTCCTGGCCGGCGACTGGGCCTCGGCGCTCGCGGTGCTCGAGGAGATCGACCGGATCGCGCCGATCGAGCGTTTCGGCGACTACCAGATGACCGATGCGCAGCGCATGCGCCGCTATCTGAAAGCGCGCTGCCTGAAGGAACTCGGCGACGATGCCGGCGCCAAAGAGGTCGTCGACAGCTATCTGCGCCACGGCGAGGCCGGCGCGGAGACCGATTGAGCGGCCGCGCCCCATGTCGGCGCGACGAGAGACTGAAGGGAGACAGTATGGGACTGCTCGATGGAATGCCGACGTCGCTCGCGGACGTCCAGCGCAGCAGCATGGCGACCGCCGGGCTGCTGGCGCGCCTGTTCGAGCGCCACCCGGATCTGCCGCCGCGGTTCGAGGCCGCCTGCAAGGCGATGGTCGAGGGCCAGACGCCGGCGATGGTGATCGGGCTCGATCGAAAGGAAATCGATGCCCTGCTGGCGCTCGGCGGCAAGTATCTGCAGGTCGGCCAGATCGAGCAGGCCAAGGAGTGGCTGAGCCTGGTCTGCACCCTCGACCCGCTCGAGCAGCGCGCACTCTATCTGCTCGGCGTCGCCTGCCAGACGAGCGGCGAGTACGGACTTGCCGCACAGATGTACATCCGCTTCCTCGCGCTCGACGCGACCAATCCGGAGGGCTATCTGCGGCTCGGCGAGTGTTTCCTCGCCAATGCCGAGCCCGATCAGGCGCGCGGCTGTTTCGAAATGGCCGGCCATCTCTGCGGCAAGGGTCACGGCACCGACAAGGCGCGCGAGCACGCCGAGCGCATGCTCGCCGCCCTCCCTGCACAGTCGAAATGACCTCCGGCTTCCGAAGCGGCGAGTATCGTAAATGACAAGTCGGTTTCGCCGCACCCGTTAAGACTGTTTCTCGAAGGACGAAGTCGCCGGACCGCCGAGAGCGATCCGGCGAAGGTTTGGGGGGCGAGCCGTGTCGTCAGTGCAGAACGTTGCGAACAGGTCCGGGTTCGGACCGGGGACGATCGAGCAGACCCAGGTCAACGATACCGATCCGTCCAAGGGGTCGGTCGGCACGGGCTCCACGGCTTCGGTCGGCGTGGCCGGTCAGGTCGGCCAGATCCCGAACACGACGCTCGCCGCGATCGTCGGCGTCACGCTCATCACCGTCGCCATCGCCGAGAGCCTGCACGAGTTCATCCCCAAGATGAGCGACGAGGACGCGGAGGTCTTCCTTGCGGAGGTCCAGAGCAAGCTCCGCGAGCTCGTCAACAAGACCGACAACAACGAGGTCGAAAACAAGTCCGAGGCTCGGCAACGGCAGGCCGAAGAGCAGAAGAAGAAGCTCGACGACGCCCAGAAGAAGCTGCAGGAGATCATCGACGCGCGCAAGTCGGGCGACATCGGCGCGCTGATCAAGCTCGCCTTCGAAATGATCCTGCTGGCCTTCCAGGTTCTGGCGGTGGTCATGACGGGGGGGGCGCTCGCCCCGGCGTTCTTCGCCAACCCGATGAACCTGCAGGCGATCAACGACGCGACCAAGCAGTTCACCGGCCTCGGCATCGCGGGCAACATCGACAAGCTGATCAACCCCAACGACAAGGCGTCCTGGGCCAAGGCCGACATGGGCTTCGGCATGGCGCTGATGGGCGCCATGGTGATCGCCACCATCGCGATGATGGCGATCGGTGTCGGCGAGGCGGAAATGCCCGCGCTCGCCGGCCAGCTGGCCGAAGCCGGAACGACACTGAGCGAATCGACGGTGGCGGTGTCCGAAGGCGTCACCACGGCGGTTACGGAAGGCGCCGAGATCGCCAAGGCCACGGAGACGCTGAGCCAGTTGGAGAAGCTGATGAACCTGCTCACCGACCCCCAGAAAATCATGAGCTGGGCGCGCGACATTCCGACCGTCATGGACGCCGTCGGAAACCTCGCCGCCGCCCCCGGCCAGTTCATCGCGAGCGAAACCCAGGCGGAAGCCAAGAAAGACCAGGCGCGCGCCAAGGAGATGGCCGCGCTTCTCAAGCGGATCGACGAAATGCTCGACCTCGCCATCAAGCGGCTGGCGAACAACGGCGACCGCTGGGCCAAGATGTTGCAGGGCACCATGGACGCGATGCGGGACCGCGGCGACCACCTGTCGCGCGCGTCTCTGACCGCCTGACCCGCCTCGCACTCTTCATTCACGCTTTTCAGATCGAACGGAGCAGACCATGTCCGGGATCCAGATTCCTCAGCCCTACAACTACAATCCGCTCAACAACTATGGCGCGGCGTCGGGCCCGGGGCAGACCACGGGCACGCCCGACCCGGTCGTCGGCGGCGGCGTCACGAACAACACCCCGAAGCTGGTCGGCACGCCGGAGAGCGGCACGCCGAAGTCCGATCTCTATACGATGCCGAGCGGGCGCAGCTTCTCCGAAAACTTCATCCAGGACGTCAAGAACATTCTCGATAACGTGTTCGGCAAGGACACGGCCGCGACCGAGAAGCAGAAGATCGTCGATCTGATCAAGGAACTGTGGGCGAAGCCGCTCGAGGTCGGCGACAAGCTCGCGGCGCTGATCGTCGAGACGGCCGGCAACAAGAGCCGGCAGCAGTTGCAGGACGCGGTCTCCGAGTCCGATCTCGCAGCGGCGCAGCTCATGCAGCAGGCCGCGACCATGCGCGAAGCGGCGACGATGATGATCATCGGCGCTGCCGTGCAGCTCGGCATGACGGTCGCGTCGTCGGTGATCTCGATCGCTGGGGCGACCACGAAGATCGGCCAGCTCAACGACGCCCCGACGGGCGCCGGCGAGATGAAGGCGATCAATCTGGCTCAGGCCGCCGGCGATAGGACGCAGGCCATCGCCCAGCTCGTCGGCGCGATCGGTACGTTTGTCAACCAGGTCATGCAGGCCCAGGTCAAGAACATCGAGGCCGACGGCGCGCAGTGGGCGGCCGAGGCGCAGCGCACCAACGCGCGCCACGACATCTCGCAGAAACTCGCCGACGACCTGCAGAAGCTCGCGGACCAGATCGCGCAGCTCCTGGCTGAGATCCAGCAGACCACGGTCGCGATGATGCAGACCATGACGCGGGTCTGATCGGGGCGGATCGGACATCCGGACGACGGCGGGGGCTGCCGTCGTCCGCGCGAAGACGGGCGTCCAGTGGGGGCCCGGGCGGGGCCAAGGGTGGGGCGGAATGGCGAACGACTATCGATCGATGGTCACGGCGATGCTGCAGCGGCTGGGCTTGCCGGCGACGACGCTCGACGCCGAGGACGGCCTCGTGCTCGGCTGGGATGATCTCGACATCCGCGTGACGGACGACCCGCTCGGGCGTCATGTCGTGGTCGCCGCGCTCGCAGGCTCGCTCGCCGCGACGCCGGAGCGCCGCCGCGAGCTCCTGCGCGCGGTGCTCGACCTCAACCTCGGCTGCATCATGCGCTACGGCCTCGGCGCCGCGCTCGATCGCGGCAACGGCAGCGATGTCGTCGTCACCGCGACCATCGAATACCACCGGCCGGTCGATCAGCTGATCCGGCTGGTCGAGGATGTCGGCACGGTCGCCCGGCTGCACAAGGACCTCTTCGACGTCCCGAAGCCATCCGCGTCCGCCTATGAGGCCGCGCTGTTCGAAAACGCATTGATCTTCCAGCCCTGAGCGGCCGGCCGCATGGTCACGGCCCCCGCTCCCTCCACGCGTTCATTGGAGACTGACCGGCATGACGACCGGACTCGAAACCGACGACAAGGCGTTCACCTCCACGGTGGAACTGTTCAACGGCGCGCTGATGAAGCATCTCGGCCTGCAGCCGGAGATGCTCAAGGTCGGGCTGCTGGTCGGACGCAATCACATGCAGCGCGGCGACTATGCGGAGGCGTTCTCGACCTACCGGACGCTGGTGCTGTGCAATCCGAGCGACGTCGACCTGCAGGTCGCCTTCGCCAATTGCTGCCTGGTCGTCGGTCATCCCGAACTGGCACTGCAGAGCGCGGCGATCTCGATCGGCGTCGCGCCGGAGGATCCACGCGGCTACCTGCTGTCGGCCCGCGCCAGCGCGGCGCTGAAGGCCATGCCCGAGGCAGTCTCGGAAGCGAAACTCGCGCTCGACTGCGCCGAACGCGTGGGCCACGACGAGGCCGCGGCCGAAGCGCGCCGCCTCATCGCCGCGTTTTCGCAGGTCGGCAATGACGCCATCGACGCCTGACCGGCCCGCGTTCGGGTGAGCGGTGCGTCGCACCGGATCAGGGAGCCGATCCATGGAAGCAGCGCGAGCGACCGACCTGCCCGAGACCTTCGCGGACCTGTTCGCCGGGATCGATCCCGGCGATCGCGCCGAGGTGGAGCAGATCTTCGTCAAACTGACGGACCATCTCGGGATCAATGCCGGGCGGACTTTTGGGCGGCTGGCCGCCGGGCAGCCGCTCTACGAAGCGCTCGGACTGCCACGCGCGGCGCTCGATCTCCTCTATCAGCGCGGCTTCGGCTGGCTGGCGCTCGAGCGGTTCGATCGCGCCGAGCCGCTGTTTCGCGCCCTGTGCCTGCTCTGCCCGGGCAAGTCGGAATACTGGCTCGGCCTAGGCATCGCGGCCGGTGCGAGCGGCAAGGCCGAGGTCGCGCGCGCCACCTTCGATCAGCTCAGGGCCAGCCGGCCGGACTGGGGCGCCCTCGCCTTTCACGAGTTGGCCTTCCATCAGCGCGCCGGTCGGTGGGACGAAGCGGCGGAGGCTTTGCGGCGCTTCGACAAGTCCGACCGGTCGGACCTCGCGCCGGCAGCGCTACGGGAGGTCGAGCGGCTGCGCGCGCTGCTGACGGCACGGCCGTCGAACGGCGAGGCAAAGGAGCGGACGTGATCATCGAGCGTCTCCTGTCGCGCCTCGCAACGCTGCCGGCGGCGGATCTGCTGGCGGCCTCGGAGGCTGCGCCGGTCGCGGACGCGCATGAGCACGATGACGCCGGCGAGACATCGTTCCACGGGCCGTCGCCCGAGCGGAGCGCGACGGCGCTGACCGTCGCGGGGCTGCCGCCACCGCGCGGGGCGATCGACCGTCCGGATCTGCCGCGCCTCGACTGGCGCCCGACACGTACTGTCGATCCGGGCAGCGATCCGGCGTCGCCCGCGCCGCGCACGCGCGATAAGGGGCCGGAGGCGGCCCCGCGCCGGGATGCGGTCGTGACCACGGAAATGCGTCCGGGTGTCGGCCTCGTTCAGACGACGATGGTCGACGGCACCCTCAAGAGCTCCGAAGTCGTGGCCTCGGATCCCGCATCCGACGCCACGAGCAAGGCACGGCCGGCCGAAGCGATCAGGGAGCCGATCCGGCCGAACGATCCGGTCGGTCGGACCGAGGGGACGGCCCCCACACAGGACCGGCCTGCGCTCGATCGACCGGCGGCCAGACCGGCGCCGATCGAGGCGCCGCGCAGCACGACCGAGACCGGGAGCGCCGACCGTGGCGCGGCCGATCCGAATGCGCCAAGGGCGGAGGCCGAGGCGCGGATGGTTCGCGGCGCGTCGACCGTGGCCGACCGTCCCGAGCCGTCCGTGGCGCTGGCGGATCTGGTCGTCCGCCCGGACGCCGACAATGCCACGGGCGGAGCCAAGGGACCGCACTCCGGCATCCTGAACGCCGCCATGATCCCCGGCTGGCCGCCGCCGCGGGCGCCCGGTCCGGCGCCGCTCGCCAACGGCACAGCCCCGCCCCGCCCGTCGAGCGCAGTGGACGATCCGTTGCTCGAGCAGCTCGCGGCCTTGGGCATCGATGCGGACGAAGTCGCGCGCCACCGCGCCCGCGCCGATCGCAAGACCTCGCGGCTGAGAAAGGCGCTCGCCCGCATCGGGCTCGCCGCCGCGCTGCTGGCGGCGATCGTCGAAGCGATCGCCGATGAGCTCGGCGACCTCGCCGAGGATCGGGCCCGGCGCGCCGACGACACGATCCCGCCGCACGGCGGCAGCCCGTCGGCCGGGCGGGTCTACGTCAAATAGCGGCGCAGGCCACGCGTTCCGGGGCCTTGCACCGGGGTCGTGCGCAGCCGCTGCGCCCGTAAAGTATCTTTCGGCACAAGGCGGAGTGCCGATCCCGCCTAGAGTTGCGGCCGCATGCTCGATCTACGCCCCCGCGGCCGGGATCCAGGATCAGTGCGGAAGGAGCCGAGGTCCATGTCCTCCATCACCGGCGTCTCGTCACCGAACACGCTGACCCAGATCGTGACGGTCGGCGGGGTCACGACGACGACCACGCAGACGACGACGGTAGCGCCGACGATCACCGATCTCGGCGTACCCTACGCGCAGTCGACCGCCGGCCTGCCCTCGCCGAGCGCGCCGGGGGACTCCGAGGCCCTGATCGCGCTGATCCTGAGCAAGATCCAGGAAGCCGTCGGACAGTCGCGCAACAATCAGACCCTGACCGAGGCGCAGCGCACTCTCGGATTGCTGAGCAACATCCAGGCGGGCATCGCCAAATACGTGATCGCGTCGCAGCTGATGGACAATGCCAAGCTCGCGATCAAGGATCTGACGGCCGAGAAGCAGACCAACGCAGGCCAGATCACCTCGCTCTATCAGCAGCTCACCGGCGACCCGAACGCCACGAGCGTCAGCAACGTCCCGCCCGATGCGAGCGGATCGCACGGCGTTTACGGCACCTATCTCGCCAAGCTCTCGAACTACAACAGTGCCTCGCAGAGCCTCGCCGACGCCCAGACGGCGCTGGGCACGGCGCAGAACCAGCAGGCCGCGGACCAGAAGGACGCGTCCGACTACAAGACGAACACGCTGAACCCGACCCTGTCGGGCCTCTACAATGCGCTCGTGAAGATCGGCAACGGCACAGCGACGGCAACCGACCAGCAGACCGTCACCAATGCGCTCGGCACCGGCAACACCGGCCAGATCGCGACGACGCTGGCCGCCTACCAGAGCACAGCGACGGCCGGAAAGGCGGCCTACTGGACCACGAACATGGTCCCGCTGCTCAACAGCCTGCAGAACAACGTGATCAACGCGAACCCGATCGGCAACATGTCGACTGCGGTCAATTTGCTGTCGACGTCGGGTAGCGGATCCGCCTCGCAGCAATTGAGCACGTACAAGGGCAAGATCGACACGATCAATTCCAAGACTTCCGACCCGAACAACGGCTATCAGGCCACGATCAACGCGAAGCAGTCGGACGTGAACAGCAAGACGTCGAGCATGCTCGCCACCGCGCGCGATCTCGCACCTTATCTCGACTACAAATCCTCGAACGGATCGATTCTGACTTTCACCGATCCGTCATCGACGAACAAGACCTACACGTTCGACTTCACCGGCCTGCCTCTGCCAACGATGAATTCGACCGGCCAGGTGACGGCGCTGCTCAATCCGCTCAATACGCTGACCGCGCGCAACATCGCCATCGGAGACGTCAGCTCTCCGCGTTCCCTGCTCGGCATGGCCGCCGCCGCGCAGAAGGACAATGCCGCGGTCCTTGCCGATGCGCTCACGGCACTCTCCGCAGCGCTCGGCATCGCCCCCAGGATCGACACCGGCGACGACAAGGATACACGGCTGGAGAACCAGTCCCAGGACAACCGCGACCGCGAGGAACGCGACCGGCTCGCGTCCAATCAGCGGGACGTGCAGAATTCGATTGTCGAGACCAACAGCGGGGCGGCTCTCGCGCAGCGCATTCAGGAGATGCTGGAGAACGCGACTGTCAACACGGCGGCGAGCGTCGCAAAGGGTATCGTCGACGTCCTGTTCACGCTGCAGCAGTTCAGCGCCGAGAGCGGCCGGCCCGATACGACCGAGACGCTCGGCGGCCGCGGCTCGCGGGTGAGGGTCCCGGCATGATCGCCCAAGTCGCCGGCCCGTCCATCGCTCTCGTCCGCCGGAGGTTCGCCGCGGCATGCTGACACGCTTCCTGCAAGTCGTCTCCAAGCGGAACGATCTCCTGCTCGCCTGCCTGCTGGTCTGCATCGTCTTCATGATGATCCTGCCGCTGCCGACGCAGGCGATCGATGCGCTGATCGGCGTCAATCTGGCGCTGGCGGCGCTCTTGCTGATGGCGTCCGTCTATCTGCAGAGCGTGGTCGAGCTGTCGTCGTTCCCGTCGATCCTGCTCCTGACCACGCTGTTCCGGCTCGCGCTGGCGATCTCGACCACACGCCTGATCCTGATCCAGGCGGATGCCGGCCATATCGTCGAAACGTTCGGCCAATTCGTCGTCGCGGGCAATCTCGTCGTCGGTCTCGTGGTGTTCCTGATCCTGACCGTGGTCAACTTCATGGTGATCACCAAGGGCTCGGAACGCGTCGCCGAGGTGTCGGCGCGCTTCTCGCTCGATTCCATGCCCGGCAAGCAGATGTCGATCGACAGCGACATGCGCGCCGGCCAGATCGAGCTCGACGAGGCCAAGCGCCGCCGCAACCTGCTCGAGAAGGAGAGCCAGCTCTACGGCGCCATGGACGGCGCGATGAAGTTCGTGAAGGGCGACGCGATCGCGGGCCTGATCATCATCGCCATCAACATGGTCGGCGGCATCGCGATCGGCACCCTGCAGCGCGGCATGCCGGTCGGCGAGGCGCTGGAGCGCTATTCGCTGCTGACGATCGGCGACGGCCTCGTGTCGCAGATCCCGGCGCTGTTCATCTCGATCACCGCCGGCTTCATCGTCACCCGCGTCTCCTCGGAAGAGAACAAGGATCTCGGCTCCGACATCGTCGGCCAGATCATGAACGAGCCGAAGGCGCTGATGATCACGGCCGTGATCCTCGGCATTTTCGCCGTCGTGCCCGGTTTTCCGACGCTGGTGTTCGTGACGCTCGCCGCGGGCTGCGGCTTCGCCAGCTACCACATGACCAAGGTCCGAGCGCGGTCGAAGCAGACCTCGCGCGCCGGAGAGATGCCCTCCCTCGCTCCGGCGCTCGCCTCGCGCGGACCGGCCCCGTCGCTGCCGAAGGGCGACATCGAGGACAACGAGCCGATCGAGGCCGTCACCTTCGCGCTGACCGTGCCGCTGATCGTCGACATCGCCTCGAGCGTCCGCGACAGCATCCGGCCGGAGCGGCTCGATCGCGAGGTCGCGAAGGTCCGCCGCGCCCTTTATTTCGACCTCGGCGTGCCCTTCCCCGGCATCCACCTCAGGCTCAACGACAATCTGCGCGACGGCGAATACCGGATCCTGGTCAACGAGATCCCGGTCGCGTCGGGTGCCGCCCGTCCGGGCTATTTCATCGTTCGCGAGACCGAAGCCAACCTGAAGATGTTCGAGATCCCGTTCGAGCGGGGCGACGACTTCCTGCCGAACACGCCGAGCCTGTGGGTCCAGACCAAGCATCTGCCGCTCGTCGAGCGCGCCGGGCTGCAGGTGATGACGCTATCGAGCATGCTGACCTACCATCTGGCGCATGTGATGAAGCGGCACGCTTCGGAGTTCATCGGCATCCAGGAAACGATGTATCTGATGAACCAGATGCAGAAGAACTTCGGGGAGCTGGTGCGCGAGGCGACGCGCGCGCTGCCGATCATCACCATCACCGACGTGCTGCAGCGTCTGGTCGGCGAGGAGATCTCGATCCGCGACATGCGCACCGTGCTCGAGGCGCTCGTCGAATGGGGCCAGCGCGAGAAGGACCCGATCGTGCTGGTCGAGCATGTACGCAGCGCGCTCGCCCGCTACATCACGCACCGCTTCTCGGGCGGGCAGAACATCATCCCGGCCTATCTGATCGCCAAGGAGATCGAGGACGCCGTGCGCGGCGCGGTGCGCCAGACCAGCGGCGCGTCCTATCTCGCCCTGTCGCCCGACGTGCATCGCCAGATCGTCGATGCCATGAAGGCCGCGATCGGCCGGGAGATCACCAGCGCGCCCGCCCCCGTCCTGCTCGCGCCGATGGATATTCGCCGGTTCATGCGCAAGATCTGCGAGCGCGACTTCCCCAATCTCGCCGTCCTCTCCTATCAGGAGCTCACCGCGACCGCGAACGTGCAGCCGCTGGAACGCATCCGGCTCAACGCCCAGCTCGCCCGGGCCTGAGGGAGCGCCATGCCGAACCGGCCGTCGTGGCGCCTGACCGCTTACGGCATCGCCTTTGCCGGCGCGCTGTTCTGCGACCTGCTGCTGCATCCGGTGCAGGGGATCTCGATCGTCGCCCTGCTCGGCGCGATCGGCGTCGCGGCGACGCTGATCCGCGTGACGACGGCGCTGCGGCTTCCGACCGGTCTCGCGGTCTGGACCGCCCTGCTGCCGCTCGGCCTCGATCGCGCCATCCTTCCGATCGCGACATCGGTGCGCCCGGCGGCGGAGGTCGTCCACGGCCTGACGCTGTGGCCGATCTGCCTGATGGCGGTGTTCGGCAGCCGCGTGCTGGCGCTGTCGACACGGTCGAACTACCTCGCGCGCTGGGACGATCCGGTCCGCGCGCCGGTCGCCGTCGCCGAACAGTCGCTCGGTGCGGCGCTGGCGTTCGGCTTCGCCCTCACCATCGCGCTCCTGGCGCTGGTCCCGATCGACGGCGCCGGATCCGACCGTCCGCAAGGGATCCTGGTCGCCGCCTTGCGTGGTACGACCGTGATCCATGTGCTGATCGTCTATGCGGCCTGCGTGGTCGCGACGCTCGTCGCCGACGGCTTCGCGCTGCTCGCGGCCGACTGGCGCACACTCGTGCTGGCGCGCCGCGGCATCCGCATGGCGCAGGGCGACCGCGCGCGGATCGACGCGGCCGTCGACCGGTTGCCGAACACCCGGATCGGTCTCCTGTTCAAGACCGAACTCGGCCGCGACGGCGCCGACGACTGGGCCGCGCACCAGCAGTTTCGCGAAGCGTCTCGGCTGTTCATCCGGCGCAGCCTGACGCTGCTGCCGCTGCTCGGCTTTCTCGGTACGGTCGTCGGCCTGTCGGCGGCGGTCGCCGATCTGCCGTTCGGCACCGGCGGCGTCCAGAGCGGCGACCTCGGCGCCAGTCTGCGAGGCCTCGCGGTGAAGTTCGAGACGACCTTCCTCGGGCTGGTCGGCAGCGCGGTGCTCGGCGCCGTGCTGAGCCTGCTCGAGCGGCTCGAGGCCGAGACCGCAGCGGGCGTGCTCCAGATCGTCGGGCGCGTGACCGCCGCGCCGACAGCGCGCGGTCGGGCCGGGCCATGACCGGCAGCGAGGACGACGAGGCGCCGCTGTTCGATCCGATGGCCGACGTGCTGTTCGGCGCCGCGAGCTTGCTCATTCTCGCGCTGATCCTGATCATGCCCGCGGTCGGCCGCCCCGCCGAACCGGCGAGCACCGCACGCCGGTCGGCGGACGCCGCGGCCTTCGACAACCGCATCTATGCCGACGCCGGCGGCGTGACCTATGGCGCGGCGCTGATCCGCGCGCCGCTCGACGGCATCCTCGACGATCCGGGTTTCGCCGCCTGGCTGGCGGAGCACCGCGCCGCCGGCGCGTCGGTCGAGCTGATCGTCGGCGCCGACGGCGGCGAGGCGGCTTTCGTGGCCGAGCCGGTGATCGCGCGCGCGGGGATCACCGAGTTGGCGGTCGCGCGGCTCGACCGGAGCTGCAGCGCCTCGACCCCGGCGCAGGCGCTGACGCGTTGCTTCGGGGCTCGCCTGTCGGGGGCCCGGCGATGAGCGGCCCCGGAGCCTGAGGTGGTCCGCGGCCGCGCGGGTCTCGAACGCCCGTCGATCGCCCGGCCAGAGCCGATCCCGGCCCGCATTCGCCGACGCCGGCGGCCCGCCGCTCGTGCCGATGACCGACTTCGCCGCGAACGTCTTCACGGTGTTCTTCCTGCTGCTGATCGCGGTGCTCGCCGCCGTGGCCGCATCCGGCCAGTCCGGTACCGAAACCTCCGCAACGCTCATGCACCGGCGCCCGCCGGCGTCGTCCGAACGGATCGTCGAAGCCCTGCACAGCCGGCAGCGCCGCGGGCCCGGCGTCGTGATCGAGGTGCGCAGTGCCGGTATCCGGCTGATCCACCCGAGCGGTTCGACCGACGTCGCGAGCGGACCGGCGCCCTACGCCGAGATCCGCACCGCGGTCGCCGGCCTTGGGGCGGCGATTAGACGCGAGAGCACCCCGGAGCCGACGATCGTGCTCGTCTTCGCGCCCGGCCCGATTGCCGCGGTCGAGGCGGGGCTCTCCGGCCACGCCTACCTCGACCTCTCCGTACCGGCCGCGCTCCGCGGCTGCGCGGCGACCGCGCCCCGACACGCCGGAGGCGCGGCCGATTGCGTCGTCAACGAGGACTGGACACCGGGCTTCCTGGCGCTCGAAGGACGCGATCTCGATCGTGCCGCCTTCCGCGCCGAGCTCGCGGCGCTGCTGGCGGCCGGTGCCACCCGGTCCGTCGCGGCGCCCCGGCCCAGCGATCTCGTGGTGCCCGCCGCGTCCGAGACGACGTGGCGCGCGCCGATCCTGACGCTGATCGTGTTGCCGCTCTGCATCGTCGCCGCGATCGAGACCGGCGCGGCATGGCGCGGCCGACGTCGTCGATCTGTGCAAAACGTGACAGGCTCGTCCTGAACAATCGGTGACGATCGCGAAAGTGATTCGCGCTGTTTTCACGCCGAGCCGACGAGGCCGACATGCCCGATCCGATCCAGTCGAGCAGTTCCATACCGCTGCCGCCCTATCAGACCAACGCCAGCACGCGTGATCCCCTGCCCTACGGCAGCACCCAGGACACCGCCGTGCAGAACGCTCGGACCGCCGAGGCCAACTCGAACACGAGCGACGACCAGTTCCAGGACTACCTCAACCAGTCGGCCATCCTGGCCGTGCAGACGCAGCAGCAGAACCGGTCGACGGAGTTCGACCCCGCGCAGGACATCGAGAACTCCAGCGTCTACAAGCAGACAAGGACGTCATCGACCATCTGAGCGCATCACGCGGCCCTGCGCGGGACGGTTAAGAAAAGATCAATGTCTTCGCTCGTTCAATGGTTGGACGCGAGACAGAATGGAGCGACGCCGATTCGGCCGCGCTCCATAGCCGAAAGGACGACGCGGCTTTCATGCCGGCGGCGTCCAGCAAACGAAGAGGCCGAAGCGTGTACAAGAACCACGGCGCCGGAGCGCTCCGGATCCTCCTGGCGGGCCTCTGCCTCGCCGCTTCGACCACGACCGGCTTCGCTGAGCCCGGTGAACGTCGCATCCTGGTCTGCAAGACGCTCTACAACGACCTGACCGCCTTCGACCGCCGGGCCTGGCGCGCGACGCTCAACGCCGACGGCCGCCCCTACCCGACCGCGGCGACGGGTTTTCCGGGGCCGATGCCGGCGATGGTCCGCAACGATCCGATCCGACTCCGTCTCGTCGCCCTGCTGCAGGCGAACCGTTGCGAAGGGCTCGACCACTACGAGTTCTTCCAGGACGAACAGGCGGCCGCGGTGATCCCGCCCTACGAGATCGGTGGCGTGGTCCGCGCCAAGAACTGAGCGCGCACAAGCCGTTCCCCAGCGCCGTTCCTCTGGCACACAAACGAAAGCGCCCCGTCCGGCACGACGGGGCGCTTTCGTTTTACGCGTTCGCTGTTGGGGCGATGGAATGGAGCGACTGCCGGCCGAGGCCGATCGAGCCGCAGCGGTCTTGTGCGCCGCCACAGTCGATCGGTGAGACAGGGCCGGGACCAATAGACCCCGGTGTCAGCGAATCCGCGATTGGCTCCGGATCACGCGAGTGACCGTGTCGATCTCCGTATTGGAGCGCACGACCCGCGGCGTGATCATGATCACGAGTTCGACGCGGGTCGTCTTGTCGGTGCGCTGGCTGAACAGGTCGCCGACGACGGGCAGCTTGCTGAGGCCCGGCACACCATTGTCCGTCTTGTCTATGCGGTCCTGCAGCAGGCCGCCGAGCAGCACCGTGTTGCCGGACATCACCGTGATCTCCGACTTGACCTGCCGGTTCGAGATGACCGGCGTCAGGTTGCCGCTGAGCACGTTGTCCTGCGCCTTGGAGACCTGCTGGTCGACGTTGAGCGACACGACGTTGTTGGCCTGGATCCGCGGCGTCACCTCGAGGACGATACCGGTATCCTTGGTCTCGACTTCCTGCGTGACCGTGGTCTGGCCGCTGGAATTGGAATTGACGGTTCGATTGGCGAAGGGGATCTGGTCGCCAACCACCAGACGCGCGGTCTTGCCATTGACCACGGTCAGATAGGGCGATGAGATCACCTTCACGGTCGTCACACCCTGAAGGGCGTTGAGCACCGCGCCCCAGGTGAGCTGGCCCGTCGTGCCGGAGCCGGCGAGGAAACCGCCGGACGGGGGCGTCGCGATGTTCGGCGTGCTGGTGCCGCTGCCGACGGCGATGCCGTGGGCGCGCAGGTAGGCCTGCACGCCGTATTGCAGATCATCGGTGATGCTGACCTCGGCGATCGTCGCCTCGATCACGACCTGGGCATCGGCGACGTCGATCGTCTTCAGGAAGTCGCGGATCTTCAGGAACGACGAATAGTCCGAATAGATCAGCACCGCGTTGTTGCGCGGATCGGAGGAAAACCGCAGACCGCTCGGGATCGAGCCGGTATTCACGGAGTCCATGCCCTTTGCGGCCAGTCGCGCGGCGGCGGCGAACCGCTCCTTCGCTGTCGCGGCGCTGGTATCACCCTGCCCGCCGTTGTTCTGCCCGCTATTGTTCTGTGAATTGTTGTTGCGATTGCGCGAGGTATTGCGATTGCCGTCCGCGGGCGCGGTCTCGGCGTCGCCCTCGTCCTTGCCGCCTGTCTGATCACGGCGCGGCGTGTCGGCCGGTCCCTGCGCCGCCTCGCCGCCGAACACGACCTTCAGCCGATCGACCGCGTCCTCGGCCTTGGCATTGACGAGCTGGACGACGCGGAGGCTCGATTCCTCGCCCGCGGCCCGATCGAGTTCGTCGATCATGCGCCGCGCGCCCGCCATCAGGCGCGGATCGCGCGTCGCGACCAGGATCGCCTTCTGGCTGGTGAGCGCGGTCAGGCTGATGCCGTCCTGCTTGCTCGGCGAGCCGGAGAACCGTTCACGGTAGAACTGCGACAATTCCTCGGCGATGCGGCCCGGCGACGAGCGCTGGATCGGCACGATCGCGATGCGATCCTCGCCGATCCCGCCATCGGCCAGCGACTGGACGAGCGATGCGACCTGATCCATCTGGGCGGTCGGGGCACTGACCACGACGGAATCACCACCGTTCGCCGGTCCGATCGAGACATCCGGTCCGACGATCTGGCGAACGAAGGCGGCGATCTCCGTCGAATTGCCCTTGGAGATCTTGACCAGGCGGGTCGACTGCTCACCCGAGCGTCCCGCGGTCCGCATCTGCACCATCGACGTGATCGTGTCGGGTTTGCCGATGTGATAGACGCCGTCGAGCAGCACCATCTGGTAGCCGTTGCGCGCCAGGATATCGCGCACGAGATGCAGGACATCGGCCTTCGGGATCGGCTGCTCGGTGTAGAAGCTGACCTTGCCGGCGAGATCTTCGGGCACGGTATAGTTCACGCTCAGGATGCCGCCGAGCGTCTGCTTCAGAAAGACGGCGAGGTCGACCTTGTCGAACTTGAGGCTGGTCGTCTCGTTGGGGTCGAAACGTTCGCCACGCAGGACCCTGAGATCCTTGACGTCGTCGGCGGTCTTCTTCGGGTCGGGCGCGTAATCGACGCGCAGCGTTCCGACATAGCCGACGAAGGGACGCCCCCCCGGCGTCGGGACCGGCTGGTTGATCGAGCCCGTCTGCAGAAAACCATTCTCCGCGGGCCCCTTGCCGCTCCACAGCAGCGGCGAATCCGTGCCTTCGTAGGTGGCGTTGCGCAGGCCGCTCTGGCTGGTCGGACCAGTGCCGCAATTCCGCTGGCTGCGCATTTCCGGCGACATGTTGCCGATGTCGGAGCAGGCGTCGCCCTGCATCGTCGAGCTGCAGGCACCCAGCGCGAGCGCCCCCGCGAGGGCCGTGGCGGCAACCAGCGACATCCGGGCGCTCGACCGCGCCGCCGGACCTCCGCTCGACCGGGCGACTGCCGAGACCGGCAAGGTCGGGCCAACGGCAGGCATTGCATACAAGGCCGAAGGGCCAAGCTCTGCCGAATGTCCGAACGACGAAGTCTTCATACCGATCACCAGATCAAGGCGAGCCCGAAAGCCTCACTTCGGCGGGCACGGCCAACGCCGTTTCACCCCGACCGGCAGCCAGACCAACGCTCCGGTCGAGATGCGAAGCCGCGAATCAGCCGGCACCACCGAATCGCCAACTGAACTGAGTGATAGCAAAAAACCCAGTCATCGAGAACTATTTAACGCGTAGATGCGTGGTCCCTAGCGTATTGAAATCGTAAACAAAAGGTTAACAGCAATTTCCATGTTAAAGATCAACGACAGACGACATCGAGCTGACATACTACGGACTTCGAATATACGATTCTCCATACAAGAATAACCACGGATCGAAATTCGACCCATGGCAAACGCGTCCGATACTCGACACTTACTCACATCACCCGCAACTGGACACAAATCCAGCGGCGGCGCACGGCAGCCGGCCGGCCCCACAACAGAACCCGACGCGGAACAGGAAACCCCGTGAGATCGGCCGTTCCGCAGGACGGCCTGCAACGGGCATAGCGACCCGCCATCTTACGTCGATGACTCTGACAGTCATTGCCAGACAGGTCGCGAATCACCGCTTAGTTATGTTTACCAGCTTTTAACCCGTACAAGAACGGCACGTTTCGATCAGGTCAGTCGGCGCGAGCAGCCTGATTGCAAATGCGCAACAGTCGTGAGCATGCGATGACAGCCTCGTCATAGGGAATCGAGATCTTCGACTCCACATGTGTCTCGCGTCGCTCGTCGCTCGGTGTTCTGCGCTGCTACCGAGAAATCACCCGATCGAAGTGCTCGGTCAACCGCGACAGCGCCCCGTCGAGCGCCGTCGCGGACAGCAACGATGCGGGTATTTCCAGCGCCAACAGCAGCGCGCCATCCTCGCACCGGGCCGCGTGGATGAGACGCCCGTCCGCCGGATCGAGCCCGGCCTCCCCGAGCAGCCGCGCCTCGACATCGGGCGGCGGCGCCTCGGGCATGCGCGACAGGCCGATCACCACGCGGTCCTCGCGCTCGAGGCCGACAACCGAGAGAGTCCCGAGCCGGTCGAACACGAAGTTGACGCTGCCGTCGGGTGCCTCCTGCACGTTCGTGCCGAGCGTTTCCGCGAAACGCTCGATCTCGCTCAACTGCGCCGCCGTCAGCATCCCCATCCGTCCCTCGCCTCGATCATCGGCCCAGGACCGACAGCGACCACCGATATTGCGATCTTCGGCCTGCCTGCCGTCCGACTAGCCCGATCGCGCGGCATGGGCGGCCTCCTCCAGTTCGACGAGCTGCCCGAGCAATCCCATGATCGCAGCCGCCTGGAGGATGCGGGCCTGCGATCCGGGGATGATCATGTCCGGCAGCTGCCCGTGCAGCGCGCGGAGCCCGTTGCCGACCAGAACCTGCACCTCCGGATCGAGGTCGCAGGGGCCGAGCAATTGCCGCACATCCTTCGGGGTCGGCGTCGTCTTGGCGGCGAAATGCAGCATGTCGCCGGTGAGGCGAACCGCATCGAGGCAATGGTGCTCCCGGCGCTCGAGGTAGCGCAGCGCGGTGCCGACCAGCGACTTGCTCTGCTCGAGCACGGTCTGCATCGTCTTGAGCTTGGACAGTTCCTGCAGCAATCCGTTCAGCAGGATCTTGTCGGTCTGGCCGTCGGTGGTCGCGAGGTCGCGACCGGCCGCGGTCAGGAAGGTCTCGATGACCGTCTCGTACTTGTTGGCCAGATCGAAGGTGGCGAGCTTCTCGAACAGGCCGCCGAGGTTGGTCTGTTCCCGCAGAAGGGCGCGGTAGCCGTTGCGCACCGTGGCCGGATCGGTCTCAAGCGTCGCGGCTGCCTCGTGCGCGACTTTGGCTGCGGCGAAGCCGGCCCGGACGTCGCGGGCGACGTCACCCTGCTCGAACTGCTGACGCGCCTCGCCGAGGGCCTGGAGAAAATCCTCGCCCGCACCGATCTGCTCGAAATGGTCGGTCAGCAGTTCAAGCGCCGCGAACTGATGGGTGACATCGCCGTCGAACCGCTGCAGCTGCTGCAGGAAGCGGCCGCTCATCTCGCGCATCCACTCGGGACGCGACAAGGCGTTGCCCGATCCGCCGCGCCCCTCCTGGCCCGGCTTGTCGCCGCCGGCCGGGTCGCCGCCCAGCGCGTCTTCCCGCCCGGTTCGCTCTTCGGCGCCCGTGTCCCGCGTGGCGACTTCTCGTTCGACGATCCGTTCCGCAACGTGCTTGCCGACATGCTCGGTCAGATGCAGCGGCGGACCGTCGATCATCTCGCGCTCGAACTCCTGCGCGAGCGATTGCAGGCGTTCGGCCGACGGCATGTCGGGCAACTTGTCGAGATATTCGGCGATGCGCGACAGTCCGCTCGAATGCGCCGCCTGTCCCTGACGCGCCTGCCTGATCTGAAGCGACCGGGCGTCCAGACGATTGGCGTTGGTGACACGCGATTCTGTCGCGGGCGACGGAGCGTTGAGCTTCGAGTTTTCGTTGGATCCGCGCACACCTTCGCCCCGATAGGTTCCGCGCCGGTTGGCCATGACCTCCGCGCCGACGGGCGAGGTCACGGTCTGCGCAGTCACGGTCGATCGGATCGACTCCAGCGAGGCCGCCATCTTCCGGTTTCCGCTCAAAGATCCATCGAACCCGGCGTCGCTCGGGCCGGGTCACGCGCGGGGCGGACAAGGCCGCCCCGCCGCTCGTCGCTCGGGCCGAGAACTCCGGCACACCGACCACCGCGGGCCGGCAGCGGAGACCTCGGCCGCGCCGATCAGCTCACGTTACGAGCGACCGACTTCAGCGAGTCGGACACGGTCTTGAGCATGTTGGTGCGCAGGTTGGCGATCGCCGACCAGGTGTTCATGGCCATCTGCATCGAGAACATCTTCTCGGTGTCCGAGAGGTTCGCGTTCTGCTCGATCGCCTGGATGTTGCCCTGCACCGACAGCATCTGCTGCTGGAGCAGCGACTGCATGTAGATGAGGTCGAAGCCGGCCGCGGTCGTGTCGTAGTTCGCGCCGGTCGGGTTGGTCGGCGTGCCGTTCGGATTGGTGCCGATGATGCTGCCGGTGCCGGTGCCGACTGTCGGTAATGCCATGGGACTAACTCCTGTCTCGATTGACCTTGGTCCGCGTCGCGAGCGGTGATTTCGATGTCATGGACGTCACGACCGACATCGCCGCATCGACGCCGGCCTCGAACGCCCGGAGGCGGTCGAACTCGTCGAGCGAGCGACCGCCGCGCAATTCACTGGCAACGGACCGCTTGAGCGCCGCCAAGCGACGTTCGACTTCGGCCCGGACCTCCGCCCCGTCCTGGGACTGCAACCGATCAGCGAGATCGGACATCGAAATATCCAAGGTCACCTCCCGGATGCGCTAGTGGTCAAAATCCGACGCTTGCATCCTGCAAGCATCAGATTGATTTGACCACAACGTCAATAAGTTAGTGGTTCGGATTCACGAGACGGATGGGATCATCCGCCTCGATCGAACCACTAGGGCTCGTCGTTGAACGAAACCGCATTCAGCTTCTCGCGGTCGAGGATCAGAATTTCGCGATCCCGGACCGCGACCCATCCCCGCTGCTCCCATTCCTTGAGCGTCCGGTTCACATTGCCCCGTGCCCCTCGCGCCATCAGTCCGAGGTCGGACTGCGTCACGATCGAGCCGATCGCCGGAACCTTTCGCCCCTTCACGACCGCGGTTGTACCGAGCTTGTCGACGAGCCGGAGTATCGATTGTGACAGGCGCGCCGAGAGCGACGACAAACTCAGAATCCGGGTCAGCTCGACGTAGTCGCGGTAGCGATCTGCGACGAGATGCCCCAGCGCCGCCTCGATCTCGGGATAGCGTTTGGCGAGATCGCGAAATGTGCGGATGGGAACGGTCAGCACCACGCTCTCGCCGAGCGACGTCGCCATGTCGCACTGGTTGCCGCGGTCGAAGACCGCCAGTTCGCCGAAACATTCCCCCTTCGGCAATATCCGATAGATGACTGCCGTACCATCTTCCATCAAATACGAAAGACGGATGTGGCCGGACGCGACCACATGGAGACCAATGACCTCGTCATCCTGAAGATAGACATATTCATTATGAGAGTATGTTTTTCGAAATGAATTCTCCATCAGCGCAGTGTGCGCCGCTGGCGTCAAATTTTTGATGTTGAGCGTTAAATTCGTCATTCTCGATTGGCGCTGGACTTGAGGCCGCCCGCTCGGCCCAGTCCGGTGACACGTCGTTGAAAATCTCGGCGCGGCTGGTATCGCAGCTTATGTCTATTTGACTCGGCGCATTTCCCGGTGCCAAACGTGACAGAGGTCGGCTTTCGTAATCGCGAGGTCCTCTCGCAACGTCCTCATGTTGTCGGGCAACGGCCGATACTTTCAATCACTTCGCGCGAGCGCGGAACCCTTCACGACGTGGTGATCGACCTCCGCGCATCGGCGGACCACCACCGCGATCTCTGCGGGATCGTTCGACTTCGTCTCGCGCCGAGGGTGCCTGCGCCCCTGCGCCTTGCCCCCGCGCGCCCGTCGCGCACGTCCATGGCTACAATTTCAGATTATCCCCCAAGGCGAATGCCCGTCTTAGCCATATGGCTGTATCGATCATGACTGCGTGATTTTGCGGGGGCGGGTAGAACCGACGCGGATTTGACGATCGGCAAGCGTTGGCCCCTCGGGGGCTTGGGGCCGCCCGCGCGGATCCCGATCGGTGCGCGGGCCGCGAATTGCCGGACTTGAGGACGTCGGAGACGACGAGCGTTTCGAACCATGGTCACGAGTACATCTTCGGAACGGATCGTCCTGAAGCTTCTCAGCGGGATTCAAACCGGCGCGGAAGTGTTCCTGGACCCCGGCGAGTACACCATCGGGTCGGGCGCCGACGACGATATCCAGATCACCGATGTCAGTCTCAGCGCCGGCCACGGCCGCCTGCGCCTCGGCCCGACCAAGGTCGAGATCCAGGGCCGCGCCGGTCGGTTCGTGACCACCAACGGGCGCGTGATCGAGGCGGATGCCGACAGCTGGACCGAACTCGAGCCGCTCGAAGTCGTCGTCGCCGGCACGACGCAGTTCGCGATCGGCCCGCGATCGGCCAACTGGACCTCGCTCGCCGAAGTGCCCCAGGGCATCCGGTTCCAGCCGCCCAAGGAGCCGGTCGAGACGCCGGCGCCCCGCATGGCCCTGCCTGCCCGCATTCCGCATCTCGGCGCGATCGCGGCCTCGATCGTGGCGCTCATCGTCGCGGGCGGCGTCACCTTCCTTGCACTCGGCAGCCAGCCGATCGCCGCACTGCGGGCGCAGCCGGCGACGGTCGACCAGTTGCGCGCGGCGCTTGCCGCCTTCCCGTTCGGTCCTGCCATCACCCTGCGCGAGGAGCCCGACGGCGGCATCTACGCCAGCGGATATGTGGAGACACCGGTCGAGCGGCGGGCGATCACGGTCGCGGCCGAGAAGCTCGGCCTGCCGGTCAAGCTCAGGGTCTATACGTTGCAGTCGATGCGCTCGGAGATCGCGACGCTGATCCAGTCGTCGCGCCTGCCGATCGACTTCAGCCTCGCGCCGACCGGCACGGTGACGCTGACCGGCCGCGTGCTCGACGACAAGCTGGTCGCCCAGCTGGCGGAGCGGATCGGCGGCGACGTGGCCGGCGTGACGGCGGTCGAGAGCGGCGTCCGCACGGCGAAGACCCTGCTGACCGAGATCGAGAAGCTGGCGAAGAAGGCCTTGATCGGCCCCTATGTGGTGCTCCGCCTCGAGGGCAACCACGTCGAGATCACCGGCCTGCTGCCCGCCGACAAGGTCGATACCTGGGTCGGCTTCCTGCAGGCCTATTCGAAGCAGTTCGCGAGCGAGATCGGGCTTCGTTCCTTCGTCCAGCTGCAGCCGGCCTCCGGCGCGGCGCCGGCGCCCGCGCCGACGCTCGACACGCCGGCGATCTCGCTCGGGCCAACGGCCGGCACTCAGACCGGCGACGTGACGCTCGACATCGATCGGCTCAAGCGCGGGCTCTACGAGGTCTCCGACCTGTTCGTCGGGTCGAGGAAGAAGGCGCAGGGGCCCGGACCGGTCGCCGCAGCCGAGGCGGCCGCGACGCCCCAATCCGCTTCGCCCTCCCAGCCGGCGGCCGGACCGGTATCGCCTCCGACCGTCACGGCGCCCGCTGCCGCAGGAGCGATCCTGCGCGAGATCGAAGCGATCGCCGCCCCCACGCAGGGCGCGGCTTCCTCGGATCGTCTCCCGACGTTCCCGGCACCCGCGGCCGCTTCCTCCTCGTCGGCGACACCGTCGGCGTGGGCGGACGCGCTGCGCCCGGCGGCGCCCGCCGTCAGCGCTCCTGCCGCTCCCCGGGGCGCAGCCGGCGGCTGCCTCCATCGCCGACGCCAATCCCGCAGCCGCGGGCGTCACCCCGACGCCGTCGGCCGGCGCTGCGGGCATGGCCGGTTCCGGCGTGATCGAGCCGACGACGCAGCCAGGACCAGCCGCTGTCGCAGCTGTCGGCACCGAAGCCGCGTCGGATGCGACACCCCCGACGCCGGCAACGACATCGGCCTCGGCCTCGGCAGGATCGAGCCCGGCAACGACGTCCGGCGCCGAGGCCTCGGGGTCGGCGACCTCGGGCTCGGCGGCAGCGGGCGCGACCACGTCCGAGTCAAGAACGACGGTCGCCCCCAGACTGCGACACGGGCCGCGGCTTCGACCGGGGTCTCCGACATTGTCGGCGCGCTCGGCGGCGCGGCCGATCGCCTGATCGCGCGCTGGATGCAGAGCCAGGATCCGAAGGCCGGCAAGGACGACGTGGTCGCCAAGACGCTCGACGCCGTCGCGGTCGCCCGCGCGGGTCTCGACCGCTCGGGCAATGCCCCTGTCGAGGAACAGGAGAGCCGACTGGCCTACCTGCCGCTGCTCGGCAGCGAGATCCGCGCCGACGCGGGGCCGGAGCGCATGTGCTGGCCGGGGTCGCGGTTGTCGGTGAAATCCGTGCCCGTGGCGGCGTTCTGGCTCGACATGCTGAGCCTCAGCGACTCCCTGTCGCTGAAGCAGTTCTCGCTCGAGCAGCAGCGCTTCCTGCTCGAAGCCGCAACCAACCCCCGCCGGACCGCCGCCTGCCTGGAGCAACAGGCCGAAGGCGCCCGAACGCGCCAGGCCGGTTCGTTCTACTTCGCGGAAGCCGCCCGCAATCCGGAGATCATCCGGTTCCTCGTGCGCGACCTGCCGGTCGCGGATCTCGAGATCGTCGGGGTCAATCTGGTCGGCGACCGCTACGTCCAGCTCAAGGACGGGTTCAAGCGTCGCGAAGGCATGCTGACCACGCCGCGGGCGCGGATCGCCATGATCGGCGAACTCGGCATCGTGTTGCGCGAGCAGAACGGCTACTCGGTCGAAGTGTTCGGCTCGAGCGTCAACTGGACGCTGAGCCAGAACTGACGCCACATCGCGCCGAGCGACCGGCAGCAAACCGCAAACAAAAACGTCGCCGACATCAAGGTCGGCGACGTCATCATGTTCGACCGGCAGGTCTGCCGACCGTCACGCGGCTGCACGGACGATCAGCGCTCTCAATCGTCGTCTTCGGTGTAGAGATCGAGCTGGGTCGTCGGCACCTGCAGACTGCCGAGATACTGGTTGCGCACCTCGCCGGACTTGGCGGCGGGCAGGGATCCGAACACGTCGACCCAATCCTTGACCGAACTGCCCGGCGCGGCCGGCGTGTCGGTATTGGTCGAGGCGCTGGTCGCGCTCGCATCGGTCTTGGTCGCACCGGTCGATGTCCGACCGACCGCAGTGGTGAAGGCTGAAAAGATCGAGCCGACGTTCGTCACTGCCCTGGCTCCCGTTCTCCGACCGGAACGCGCACCCCGAGGCTCGCGAGCGGCGCTTCGTCGTCGGTCCTGACTATCACTTCGGTCCGGCGGCGCTGTCTCGAACGAGACAACACCCGGCGAGGCTCTCATCTCGACGCGATGGCTGGGCGGGGGGCCAAGAACCGAGGGGAATCCCCAGGCATAGCTCCGCCCAATCCGGCGACGACGCACCCCCATGGATCGGCCGAGCCCGGCAAAGCGTCTTGCAGCGCCTTGGTCTCGCGCAGGCGGCCCAAGCGATGCGCGACGGCGGCGCGCCGGGACGGCCTTTGCCGAGCGCGGTCTCGTCGGCTTCGGCGAGCAAGTCCGTCGGTTCCTCGGCGAGCACACGGATCAGGGGGCGGCAAAGTCGTTCGGTGCGCGCCGCGAAGGCGACTTTTTTGGTGGCGATCGATCTTCCATGGTGGACTTCGGTCTTGAAAGTCGGCCGCATCGAGCGACTTGCGGCGTCGTGCAACCGGAACCTCCAGCCTCGTCGCGCGTTTCGTCCGCCATGGCGAACCATGCAATCATCTTCTACGACCGTTACATCGCTTGCCTGAATGCCCGAGACTGGAAAAGGCTGGGCGAATTCGTCGCGGCCGGCGCAATTCATAACGGGCGGCCTCTCGGAGTGGATGGCTATCGGGCAATGCTCGAAGAGAACTGCCGCGATATTCCCGATCTGCAATTCAAGCTCGATCTTGTTATGGCTGATGAGGCTCATATCGCATCCAGGATACGCTTCGATTGCACACCCAGGGGCGAATTTCTTGGTCTGCCGGTCAATGGAAGGCGCGTCGTCTTCCATGAGCACGCCTTCTATACGCTGGCCGCCGGCAAGATCGCCGAGGTGTTTTCCGTGATCGATAAGGCGGGAATAGAAGCTCAGATCAGCCTCTAGAGATGGCGGCTCCCTTCACGCCGAGCAGCAGGCGTTCGGCGGAGCTGCACGAGATCGTCTTTTTCCAACGCCCGCTGAAGGAACCCGAGATCGGCAAATGCACGCTGATCCCGACCGAGGAGCGGCTGCCCAAGGCGCATCCGCTGTTGCAGCGCCGCCGCCTGCTCGAGGAGGTCAACGCGCTCGAGATCGTCGTGCCGGGCGCCGCGGCACGCAAGCTCCAGAAGGCGGAGCGCGATCTGCTGGTCGCGCGCGCTTCAACAAGGAGAGCACCAACCGCAAGGACCTGATCGGCGACGAGGAACGGAGAATAGCCGTTCAGAGATCGTGGTCCAGCGGCAACGAGCCGTCACCTTGGCCGGGTTGTCAGCTGAACAGTTTGCCGGGATTGAAGAGATTCGCCGGGTCGAGAAGCTCTTTGATCGCGCGCATGCTCGCGAGTTTCACCGGATCGGCGGTCTGAACGAGCGAATGGATGCGCTTCGAGCCGACACCGTGTTCGGCCGAGAACGATCCGCCACATTGACCGAGCCCGTGATAGAGGGCCGCCTCGACCTTCGCCGCGATCCCTTCGGCGAATGGCCCGGCATGATTGAAGACCAGATGCAGATTGCCATCGGCGAGATGGCCGAAGACGAAGGGTTTCAGCCCAGGATCGATGGCCGCGAGCTCGCGCGTGACGCGATCGACATAGGCTTCGATCTCCGAGAGCGGCACCGAGACGTCGTAGGAGGGCGCAGCCGGATAGGCGCGATAGATGATGTCGGTATCTTCGCGCAGCCGCCACAACATGCGCTCTTGCGCCACGCTGGTCGCGATGATCCCGGTGATGTCGGGAAACGCCTCGGCCAGCTCTTCGAAAATCCGCTCGAGCGCCGCCTGCAACGCCGAGGTGTCGCTGCCGGAGAGGCCGAGCAGGAGGAACACCGGCTGCGCGAGATCGACACCCGCCTCCGACCAGCCGAGCGCCTTCGATGTCAGATGCAGATAGCCCTGCCAGAGCGCCTCGGCGGCGCGCAACTGGCCGACATCGGACCTCAGCGCCAGATCGATCGCGGCCTGCAAGGCGGCGATCGAGGGCAGGCCCAGAAGCGCCGTCGCGGTCGCCTTCGGCAGAGGATCGAGCTTGATCGCGACGCGCGTCACAATGCCGAGCGTGCCCTCCGCCCCGATGAAGAGATGCTTCAGATCATAGCCGGCGGCGTTCTTCACGACGCGCGTGAGATCGCTGTAGATCGAACCGTCGGCCATCACGGCTTCCAGGCCGAGAATGCGATGCCGCATCACGCCATTGCGGAAGGCCATGATGCCGCCGGCGTTGGTCGAGGTCATGCCGCCGATCGTGGCGGTGCCGCGCGCCGCGAGATCGATGCCGGGTTCGAGCCCGCGTTCGGCCGCCGCCACCTGCAATGCCTCCAGGGTCACACCGGCTTCGACGACGGCGACGCGCTCGACGGCGTCGAGCCGTTCGACGCGATTGAGCCGCGCGCTCGAGAGAATGATCTCGCCGGGGCGCGAAATGCCGCCGCCGACGAGGCCCGTGCGGCCGCCATGCGGAACGATCGGAACGCCATGCCGCGCGGCGACGCGGACGACATCGGCGACCTCGGCGGTGGACCGAGGGCTGACGATCACGCCGGCGCCGAGATTTGCAGGGTGCCAGCCCGGATCCATGCCCAAGAATGCATCACCCGACCGGATCACCGCGTCGCCAAGGCCCGCGCGGATCTCGGCGATCGCCGCTTCGACGGCTCCTCCATCGGCGACGGGCGCGCTATGTGTCTCTGATTGCTTGATGATCGTCATATCGGATTTCCGCTGCTGTCCGCGCTTGCGGCCCCTGACTGAAAGCTGTTCCGGCTCGGTGCCCCGCTAAACGGTGTCGCCGACACCGGTCGATCGAGGTTCGGCGAGGCCCGGAGAAGCCGAAATTCTCGGCAGACACCGCGTCGTCTGCTCGGCAATTCCCCTTGACAGTGCGTGGGAGGGGTTTTGTATATGTATAGACAATAGCAAGGGACTAGAGCAATCTAATCTTTGCACGACCTTGCCGTCGTTGGCACGATGCCATCACGCGCAACGGGCCGGTATGAGCACCGGATCATCCGGAACCACAATCGCCGACGTCGAACGCGCGGGGATCGAGATGGAGTTGAGCATGAAGAAGCGTGACATTTGCAAGTTCATCGCCGCAGGGCTGCTCACCGCGTTCCTGGGCGGTGCCGCTCATGCCGAGGATGCTCTGGCGCGCGTGAAGGCCGCCGGCGTGCTCAAAGTCGGCACGGAGACCGAATTCGCGCCCTTCGACTTCATCGACGCCGGCGAGCATGTCGGACTGAACGTCGATCTCTTCGCCGAAATCGGCAAGGAGATGGGCGTCAAGATCGAGTGGGTCGCGCTGCCGTGGGATGGCGTGCTGCCCGGTCTCGAAGCCGGCAAGTTCGACGTGGTCGCCGGACCGGCGACGATCACCAAGGCCCGCATGGAGCGCTATCGCTTCCTGCCGCCGATCGCCGAAGCCTCGGTCGCGCTGCTGAAGCGCAAGGGCGACACGTCGATCAACAAGCCGGAAGACATCGCCGGCAAGGCCGTCGGCGGCGGCAAGGCGACCGCGCAGCTCGCCCAGCTCGAGGCCTACAGCGCAACGCTGCCGACCAAGGTCACCACCAAGGAATACGTCGGCTACAACTCGGCCTATGCCGATCTGGCGGCCGGCCGCATCGTCGCGGTCGCCAATTCGCTGCCGAACATCGCCTTCGTGGCCAAGCAGCGCCCCGACACCTTCGCGCTGGTCCTGCCGCCCTTCGGCGCCAAGAGCTACTTCGGCTTCATCGGCCGCAAGGATGCCGACTATGCCGCGCTCGATGACGCGATCGGCGCGGCCATCCTGAAGATCAAGAAGGATGGCCGGATGGCGAAGATCCAGGAAAAGTGGTTCGCCACGACGTTCGACACGCCGGACGTCGTGCCGACGCCGAACTTCTGATCGTCGACAGCCAGGAACGGGCGATATTCGCCCGTTCCCACCCTCGAGTCGAGACCTGCGCATGTCCCTGAAAATCTGGATGCTGCTCGTCCAGGCGGCCGGCTATACCGTTGCGATCAGCGCGGTCTCGATCGTCATCGGCTTCTTCATCGGCATCTGCGTATCCGCCGCTCTTCTGTCGCCGCGCCGTTGGCTCGCGATCCTCGGGCGCGCCTATGTCAGTTTTTTCCGTGGCGTGCCGCTGATCGTGCAATTGCTGCTGATCTACAATCTCCTGCCCGCCGTCGGCATCAATGTGCCGAGCATCGTCGCCGCGATCGTCGGCATGTCGCTCTGCACCGCCGCCTATCAGGCCGAAAACCTGCGCGGCGGCTTCATGAGCGTGCCGCGCGGCCTGATCGAGGCCGCCGACATGACCGGCATGACGCCGTTTCAGCAGCTCGTCCGCATCCGTGCCCCGATCGCCTTCCGGCTGACGCTGCCGGCCATCGTCAACGAGGCGATCCTGATCCTGAAGGCGTCGTCGCTGATCTCCGTCGTCGGGGTGGTCGAGCTGACGCGCATGGCGCAGGATCTCGACTCGAGCCTCTACCGACCCATCCCGCTCTATGCGGCCGCCGGACTGCTCTATTTCATCATCAACAGGCTGGTGGCTCTCCTCGGCACCTATGCCGAGCGGCGGCTCGCATGGGGGCGCACATGAGGACTGAGGCATGAAGCTCGATTTCGCGCTCATCGCGTCTCAACTGCCCGCCATTTTCGGCGCGCTCGGCGTGACGCTGTCGGTCTGGGCGGTGTCGCTGGTCATCGGCGTCATCCTCGGACTTCTGGTTGCCGTCGCGCGGCGCTATGGTCCTCGTTGGCTGAATTGGCTGCTCGTCGGCTATGTCGAGCTCTTCCGCGGCACGCCCTTCCTCGTGCAGCTGTTCCTGCTCTACTACGGCGGCCCCTATGCGGGCCTGTCGCTCGATGCGGTACCGGCAGGCGTTCTCGCCCTGTCGGTCTATGCGGCCGCCTACTTCAGCGAGGTGTTCCGCACCGGCTTCGAGGCCGTACCGCCTGGACATGTCGAGGCCGGCGAATGCCTCGGCCTGACGCGCCTGCAGATCATCCGCCGGATCCTGCTGCCCGAGATGACGCTTCTCGTCCTTCCGGCCTCGATCAACACCGCGATCGTCATGCTGAAGGAAACGGCCGTGATGTCGATCATCACGGTGCCCGAACTCACCATGACGATCAGCGCGATCGGATCGCAGCTCTACGCCTTCGTCGAATCCCTGTTCCTTTTGGCGCTGTTCTACTGGGCGCTGGTCGAGCTCTGCGGCTGGATCGGCCAATGGTGCGAGCGTCGTTTGTCCCGCTTCAGGTTCTCCAGCCAATGATCAATCCCGCGATCGCCGTCCGCCGTCTCAGCAAGAGCTTCGGCCCGGTCGAAGTGCTGCACGACATCGACCTCGAGATCGCAGCCGGGGCGGCTACCTGCATCATCGGTCCGTCCGGATCGGGCAAGTCGACGCTGCTGCGTTGCATGGCGTTCCTGGACGAGCCGACCCACGGCACGATCGACGTCTTCGGCGAGCCGCTCGGCTTCACCGAAGACGGCGCCGGCAAGCGCACCCGCCTCCCCGCCCAGCGCATCCGCGCGGTCCGGGCCGGCATCGGCATGGTGTTCCAGCAGTTCAATCTCTGGCCGCACATGACCGCGCTCGGCAATGTCAGCGAGGCGCTGAAGACGGTGCGCGGCCTCACGAAGCGCGAGGCCGAGGACCGCGGGATGGCGCAATTGTCGCGCATCGGACTGGCCAACCGTGCCGATCACTATCCCTCGCAGCTGTCCGGCGGCCAGCAACAGCGCGTGGCCATCGCCCGGGCGCTCGCGCTCGAGCCGAAGATCATGCTGTTCGACGAGGCCACCGCCTCGCTCGATCCGGAACTGACCGGCGAAGTGCTGAACGTCATGCGTCAGCTCGCGAGCGACGGCATGACGATGGTCATCGTCACGCATGAGATCGGCTTCGCCGCCTCCATCGGCAAGAAGGTCGTATTCCTCGACAAGGGTCGCGTGCTGATCGACGGTTCGCCGCAGACCGTGTTCGGCAAGCCGCGTCACGCGCGCATGGACCAGTTCCTCGATACCTATCTCGATCGCGGAGCGGCGATGCTGATATGATCACCGGCGAGCCCAACGAGAGCGACGTCCTGGAGCCGGTGTCGAAGACAGCGGTCCTGTCGCTGCATGACCGCATCATCGGTGATATCGAGCGCAATATCCTGTCGGGCAAATGGCCACCCGGAACGCGGATCCCATCCGAGCACGACCTCTGCGGCGACTACGACTGTTCGCGCATGACGGTCAACAAGGCGCTCTCGGAACTTGCTCGTTCCGGCCTGATCGAGCGGCGGCGCAAGGCCGGCAGTTTTGTGATGCGTGCGCCCTCGCGCACCGCGGCGCTCGAGATCTCCGACGTGCGGGCCGAGGTGGAGGAGCTCGGTGCCGCCTACCGGTTCGAGATCCTGACGCGGCGGCGGCGGCGCGCTGGGCGCATGGATGCCGGCCGGCTCGAGGGGATCGGCGACGGACCTCTTCTCGATCTGACCTGCCGCCATTGGGCCGGCGACAGGCCGTTCTGCATCGAGGAGCGGCTGATCAATCTGACGGCAACGCCCGAAGCGGTCGACGAGCCCTTCGCTGACACACCGCCGGGATCCTGGCTTCTGGCGCGCGCGCCGTGGACGAGCGCCGAGCACCGGATCGCGGCGCGACCGGCAGGCGTTCGACCGGCGGCGCTGCTCGACATCGCGCTCGGCGCCTGCTGCCTGACCATCCAACGGCGCACCTGGAGCGGCGAGGCGCCGATCACCTATGTCCAGCTGACCTATCCGGGCGAACTGCACGAACTTGTCGCGCGGTTCTCGCCCTCACACCGATGATGTCGAACCGACCGGAGGCCGAAATGACGATCAATCCATCCGTACGGGAGCTTCTCGCCAACGTCAGCGTCCCCTTCGAGGCGGCGCGGGCCATGCCTCCACGCGTCTACACGAGCGAGGAGTTCCTGAAGAGCGAGCTCGAGACCGTTTTCTCGCGCGACTGGGTCTGCGTCGGCCGCGCGAGCGCGCTCGGCAAGCCGGGCGATTACCTGACCTATGAACTCGCGGGCGAGCCGATCATCGTCCTGCGCGACACGTCCGGCCAGTTGCGGGCGATGTCGAATGTCTGTCGCCATCGCATGTCGACGATGCTCGAAGGCTGCGGGAACAAGCGCTCCATCGTCTGCCCGTATCACGGCTGGACCTACAATCTCGACGGATCCTTGCGCGGTGCTCCGGCGATGGATCGCAACACGGATTTCTGCGCCGCCGACTACAAGCTGCCGCAGATCCGCTGCGTCGAGTGGCTCGGCTGGATCATGGTGACGCTCAACCCGGACGCGCCCGACATCAAGGATGAACTCGCCGAGGTCGAAAGTCTGATCGACGACTTCCAGATGCAGGACTACGTCGAGCTGTTCCGGGAAACCCACGTCTGGGACACCAACTGGAAGATCCTCGCCGAGAATTTCATGGAGAGCTATCACCTGCCGGTCTGCCATTCCGGGACCATCGGCGGGCTGTCGAAGCTCAATGAGATGATCTGCCCGCCGGGACGCAAGGCTTTCAACTATCATACGATTCTGAAGGACGACACGCTCAAGATCGCCATCGCCCACCCCGACAACACGCGGCTCCAGGGCGATCGCCGCCGCACGACCTTCCTGCTCGCGGTCTACCCGAGCCTTCTGATCACGCTGACGCCCGGCTACTTCTGGTACCTGTCGCTTCACCCGCATGGTCCGGGCCAGGTGAACATCCTGTTCGGCGGTGGTCTGTCGCCCGATTTCGCCAACTCTCCGGACGCGCAGGCGCACTTCATGCAGACCAAGACGTTGCTCGACAAGGTGAACGTCGAGGATCGCGGCTGCACGGAGAAGGTTTTCCGGGGCCTGTCATCCCAAGCGGCCGCGCCCGGCCACCTCAGCCATCTCGAACGGCCGAATTTCGATTTCGCACAGTATCTGGCCGACCGGACCGGTGGCTTCGAGCGCCATTTCGAGAGCTAGGTCTCGTTTGTCGGCGCTTCCGCCAGAGCGGCGAACCATCGCCGCGGCAGCCGCCGCCACTGCGGGACTCGCTCCCCGACGCCAATTGGCACGACCGGTGATCGCCGCCTCCACTTGCGGCGGACGTGTCGCCGGACGTTGCTCGAGTGTTTATGGACTTTAAACGCCGAAGCCCGCCAGGTCGTTGACCTGGCGGGCTTTTGGCTTGGTTGCGGGGGCTAGATTTGAGCTGACGACCTTCAGGTTAAGGGCCCGACAGCTCAAACCCCTGCCCGTTAGACGAGACTGGGGACAGATCGGAACCGGTCGGGCTCATGTCACGCATCGCGCGCGAGAAGAACGCATCGACAGCGACGGCGACCTGACGTGCTCCACGCTCCGCCGACTCCGTGCCGAGTGCGGGCAAGTCCTTGAGGCCCTCGCTCTCGTCGAAGGACGGGGTCAGGAATTCGACGAGCGTCTCCTGCTCGGTCTGGAGCCAGACGCGGCCGGGGTCGACCGAAGGGACGGGTTCGAACTTCGGGGCGCCGAATACACCGGCGAGGCGTTCCTCGACCTGATCCTGCAGCACGACGGAGAGGCGTTCGAAGCTCGCGCCATCGACATCCTGCATCTGCGTCGCCTGGTCGGCGGAGAAGCGGATGCCGAGCACGCCGTCGCAATGGCGGAACACCTGCGTGCCGACCACCGTGCCGCCGAGCCTGAACACGCCGACCGACGGATTTGTCGAAGGAGCCGGCTCGGCGGCGAAGCTCGAAGTTGACGTGCACCCCCGACGCCGCGGTCACTTCTTGCGCGGCGGCACCTTCCAGACGACCTGCGATTCCTCGTGGCCGACCTCGGCGATGAAGTCGAGCTTCATGAGCATCGCATTGCCGCGGTTCACCGAGTCCTTCTGGACGTCCTTGCTCCAGACCGTGACCTTCGAAACCTCGTAATTGTCCATGTCGTCGAGGAGCTTGGCTGCTGCACGCCGGATCATGATCGATGCGAGCGGGGCGGCCTCCTCGTGGGCGACCTGCATCATGTCGTTGAACCGCTCCATGATCTCCGGCTTGACCGAATAGGTGAGCTGGAGCGAGTCGTTCACGCCCATGAACTTCTTCAGCGCCTCGTAGTCGCGGCGGAAGTCCGTGTCGGTGGCCAGTCGATCAGCGAGGTCCTTGCTGCCGACGCCGATGGTGGCGATGTCGGCGCCGAGCGTCAGGCTGGTGCGCTGCACGATCTCGGACTTGGTCAGACGCTCCTCGCCGCCCTCGCTGTTGGCGCGGGAGAACTCCTGCTTGGTCTTCTTGGTGCGCACGAGCGAGGTGCTCAATTCCCAGTTCAGCAGGTTTTCGTTGGCCGTGCCCGAGCCGACGTCGTAGAGGCCCTTCTGGTTGCCCTTCGCGTCCGTCTCGTTGAAGGACTGGTCGACTTCCTTCTGGAGGCCGGTGCTGGTCGCGATCGCGTTGCTGAGCGCGCCGAGACCGGTCGGGACCTTGGCGTAGAATTGGGCGCTGGCGCCGAGCGATCCGGACAGTTCGGTTTCGGTCTCGCGGGTGATCTTGTTGAAGCTCTTGGTCGTCTTACCCTTGCCCGAGAGGAAGGCGGTGGCGTCGAGGCCGGCGGTGAAACCGATACCGACCTTGTTCGAGGCGCCCGACTTCTTCCCCTTGACGTCGTTGTCGTGGAACATGTCGCCGTCGGTTCCGAACGGGCTCGTCGTCAACTCGGCCTTGAAATAGCCCTTGCCGACCACACCACCCTTGCGGGCGTGTTCCTTCTGACGTGCGGCGTCGTTCGTGTGCTCGAAGATCTCCGGGCTCGGGCGTTCGCCGTTGACGAGAGCGGTCAGGAGCCTGGCGAAGGCGTCGCGGCCTGCCACCGTATCGGGGAAGGTGAAGGCGCTGCCGCCGAGATAGCCGTAGGTGCCCTCGACGCCGAGGCTGCCGCCGAGCGCGAGATTGTCGGTGAGCTTGTGGTCGGCGACCACATCGACACCGCCCTGGACCTGGAATCCCGAGCGGCCCGTGATCTTCCAGCCGTCACCACCGCGTTCGATTACAAGGTTGGAGATCTTGGACCCGGCGAGCTTGCCGCGGATTCCGAGTGTCGCCGAGGGTTCGACAGGGATCTTGCCCGTGGTTCCCGACACTTTGAAGCCGGCCTTGAGGTCGTACTTGTCGCCGTCCTTCAGCGTCGTCATCTGCGCGAGGATGTCGCGCTGGAAGTCGGCGTCCATCTCCTTCTTGTTGACGAGCCAGCCGACGGCATCCTTCACGCCCTGCTTGGAGAAGGTCTCGCGCAGGAAGGACACGAAGGATTCCGCGAGCTTCTTCGGAATGCTGCGCGTGTCGGGGCCGGAGATCAGCAGGGTGTTCGGGTCGATCGGGCGGCGCTCCTCCGCCCAAGCCTTGAGGTCGTGCCGGGTCAGGGTGCCGCCCAGCGCCATGCTGATCTCGGGGCCGAAGACCTCGGTGTCGAGGCCCCAGCTCTTCAGGGTCTTCTCGATGGCGTCGCGGTGGAGCATCGGCTCGTAGCCGTCGACGATACGGCCGGAGCCGACCGATTCCGTGACGTTGCTGCCCGGCCAATGGGCGAGGATCGCCGAGCGGATCATCTGCTCGGCGGTGCCGAAGGCGGTCGGGTCGGTCGTGCGCCGCTGGGCGGCGAGTTCGCCACGCAGCTCGGTCAGCGCCGGCAGACGTTCGTCGATCTTCTTGCGCTCGGCGTCGGCGCCTTCGCGCACGAAGACGATCTTGTCGGCCACGCCGGAGAGTCCGCGCAGCTTATCGATGTCCGGTTTGTCCTTGAGCAGCGGGAAGAGCTTCGCGTGCCACGGCCGTCGCATGGTCGTGGTGTCGTAGCCGCGCAACTTCTCGAGGAGAGTGTCGATGGCCTTGTCGAGCTTGTCGACCGTGGAGCCCTTGGTGACGCCGATGCGCTCCAGTGCCTTGCGTTCGCCGTCGAGCCTCAGCACCTCCTGGACCACCTTGGCGCTGCGCAGGCCGGCCGGGCGGTCCGGATTGACGTCGATGCCGAGCGTCGAACCCTCCTTGGACGCCTCAGCGAGGTCCTTGCGGGCCTGGGTCTCGCGGTTGTCGATCTTGTCGCGCTCGAGCAGCGTGTCCTCAAGCTGACGGTCGACCTCCCGGAAGACCTGCCCGGCCGTGGTCGTCTCGATCGGAATGTCGCCGCCCGTGCGCAGGCTGTTGTTTATGCTCTTGGCGATCCTGTTGTAGCCCTCGACGACGGCGAGGCTCTCGTGGGTCAGGGACGCATCGACGCGGCCGCCGTTTTGAACGACACCACCGCCGATGCCGTGCACCTCGGTGAAGGTCTCCAGTCGGATTTCGCGGCCGATCGCGGCGGCGGAATCCTCTTTGAACGACGACATGATCGACTGCACCGAGCGATCGGTGAAAATCTTCGAGGCGTCGTCCATCAGCTCTTGGATGCTCTTGTCGAGTTCCTCGGCGGTGCGGCAGCCGGCCTTGCTCAGCTTGTACATGCGCTCCGGCAGCGAGGCGGCGACGTCGGGGGCGTAGCCGAGTTTCTCCATGCGTTCGGGCGTCACACCGGCGAAGGCCATGACCCGCGCGTGATCGTAGGTCTCGATCTGGATGTTGTCATATTCCTTGCGACCGATGACGTTCTTCTCGACCGTCGCGAGCTGATGTTCGAGGAATGCGAGGCCCGCGACCATGAAGGCCGCTTCCGGGTTCTCCTCACCGAGCTTCTTCAGATCCTTGATCGCACGCGATTCGAAAACGACGCTGTCGACCGGCCTCCGGTTGCTCGGAACAGGGTTGGACGGCCCGTTCCGATCGGTTTGCACATGGCCGCCCGTCGGCTGACCCATTTGCAGGAAGACGGCGCCGCGATAGAGGCCGGCCTTGTCGTGACCGAGGATGCGTTCGACGCGCCGGAACTGGTCGTCGTAGCTCTCGTGGAGTTGGACCGCCTTGGCGACGTCCGCCTTGAGGTTGGTCAGCATGTCGTCGATCGACTTCGGCGCGATCTTCTGGAGCTCCGCGATCGTGAGCGGCTTGCCGCTGTTCACGTGCTTGTCGACGTCGCTCAGGAAAACACGAACGGGGTCCTGGCCCTTCGGCAGCTTGTCGAGGAAGGTTCGGACCGCCTGCTCCTCCAGATGCGCCGTCCTCAGCGAGGTCATCAGCGACTTGACGCCCGGATGTTCGGTGCGGAACAGCGCAGGCACGTTCTTGTCGGCGAAGAGCTCGATCAAGCTTCCGACCGTCTGCAGCGCGTTGAGCCGGTCGGACGGCTTCGACGACGAGGCGTCGTGGAACACGGAACCATACTGGGTGAATTCGCGGAACAGGCGCGACAGGCCCGGGTTGGGACGCGTCTTGTCCGCCTCGATCCAGCTCTGGAGCTTGTCCGCCGACCCGACGATCGCGTGCATCTCGGCGCGGAAGTCGAGCGCCGTTTTCAGATCCTTCAGATGGCCGAGGACCTGCTGCTGCTCCGGGGTCAGGTCGCGGCGGTTCGAGGTCTCTCCTTCGAATTCCAGCGACTTGATCGCCTGGTCGAGATCCGCACTCGTCCGGCCGGCGAGGCTCTCGCCCGGACGCAGACAGCCGAAGTCGTCGAACTTCGCCATCATCTCCTTGGCGTCCTTGTCGAGACGCCTGACCTGGTCCTGGGTCGGGATATCGCTCGGCACCCGGCTCGGCAGATGCTCGACACCCTTGGGCACCGGCGCGTCGAAGGGCTTCGCCACATGTTCGAGCACCTGGGGAAACTCAACCGAGACCATGGCCGAGAGCAGCTGTGAACGCAGCGTCATCAGGCCCTTCTTCGTCTCGCCGTCGGTAGCGGGGTCCTTGATCTGGGCCGAGACCTGGTCGAGCAGGGTCTTGACCTCCTTGGCGACCTCGTCGCGCTTGCCTATGAGGTCGCCCTCCCGGCCGCCCGATGTCAGGCCGAGGCCGACGTCGGAGCGGGCCTTCTCCTGGGCGCGGCCGAGTTCGGCGAGGTGCCCGCGCAGCGTCGCGACGTGGGTCTGAGCCTTGTCGAACTTCTGCTTGGGGTTCAGCGGCACGTCCTTCTTCGGCGGGCCGGACGGCTTCTGCCGGGTCGGCGCCAGCACCTGGGCCTTGCGCTTCGGCGTCGGATGCACACGGGCCGTGTCGCCCGTGTTGGTGCCCGCCTTCTTCTCTGCCTCCTTCTTCTTCGCGAGCTTCTGCGCGGCCGCGCGCTGCATGCCGCCGAGATTGGTCCGGCCCGCCGTCTTGCTCTTGGCGATCAGCTTGCCGCGATCGCGGTTCTCGGAGATTTTCGGCCGGTCGGGCCGGGACCGCCCGGCAATCGCGTCGGCGATCTTGTTCTTGAGCCGACCGAAGTCGATGCTCTTCTGGAAGAACGGTGTGGTGAGGCCGGCCTTCGATGAAATAGACGACATGACACAGCCCCGCCTTCCCGACGAACCGATGGTCCGCCCTCTCCGTCCCGATTACGGCGTCAGCCGCGGATGATGAACATGTCGTCGGCGAAGGCCGGCTCGGCCGCTTCGGCGTCATTGGCCGCCGCGGGCTCCCACCCCCCGACGACGGCGGCGACGGTCGCCACGTCGTCGAGCAGGGCGGCGATCCAGTCGCCGAGTGCTTCGCCGTCGAGCCCCGTGGTCTCTCGGACCGCGCAGAGCGTCACCAGCGTCGTCTCCGGATCGACCGCGACCCAGGCGGCCGGCGTAGCCAGCCCGAACAGATTGAGCTCGAGCGCACGGCGCATCTCGATGGCTCCGTCGTGGAGGTCGAGGTGCTTGACCCCGATATGACCGAACAAGCGATCGCCGGTCTCCGGCACTTCGAGGGTCAGCCGGTGGCCGGACTCGAACGACATCGCCACGAGACCGTCGGCGTCGAGCGACAGGTCGATCCCGCGCACTCCACCGAGCTCTCTGAGGCAGGCCTCAACCGTCTCACGGTTCGACATAACGATGTCCCACTCCGTCCGCCGCCGGGTATCTCGGCCGCGATCGCGATGCCGCCGCGGCAACTCTGTTCGAGTCCACGTCCCCTCGGGTGAGCTTCTATGGGGGCTCTATCACCTGTGTGACAGTCGCCCGCAGATCCCATGTCCGACCGCTTCCGCTTCGGCAGACCAGGATTTACGAGGGATCGCCGGGCCGGACCGGATGTTCGGAGCTCAATCGATCAAATTCGCGTCCGGGCGACCGCGCGCGTCGGAAGAGCCGCCGCAGAGCGCCCCCTGGGAGGCCGCACATGGTCGACGCCAAGTGACCTTGCCCCCGGATTACCCCGTTCATAAACAGAATCTGTTCGGGTTTTGGTCCTCTCGGAACCGTGCTGCAAACTCGTTCGGGGTGAGCCCGTCCGGGTTCGTGTGGGGTCGTTCGGTGTGGCTCACGACGACGCCCTCCCGCTTCAGCAGGATGTGCAGCCTTCGCCTCACGGCAATTGCGAGCAATTGCCTGCCGGCCAAGGGATAGCCGAAGCGACGACGGATCGCCGCCAGTTCCCGCAGACGGACCCGAACGCCATCATCGTCGCCGCGCCGCGAGGGCCGGCCAGGTCACCGAGGGGGGCGCAGCGCGCCATCCTCGTTCACGGCCCATTTTCGATGTGCGCTCGGCCACACGTGTGGACCACGTGTGGACCCAATCCCTCAACCCGATCCCGACGCGCATGGACGCGCTCGGAATATCTAAGCATTTCAGAGACTTGGGCGAAGATTGGCTGGGGGACCTGGATTCTGAGCAACACGGACAATGTCCAGCAAGCCATTGACATGAATGATTTTATCAAGTGGCCAGCAGCTTTAGTGGACCCTTTCGGTGGCCAAAGTCAAGGAGCGAGGGCCGGCGGACGTTCAACCGATTTCATCGGCACCGCGGCCCGATCAGACTAGCCGCGTAGCCCGGCCTCGGAACGCCCGTTTCCGTGGCTCCGATCTCATCGAGGCCGAGAACATCGATCGCCCCGGAGGTGCACGCCAAGGAACGGAAACGCTCGACGGGACTGACGCGATCCGATCGCCCTAGGCGGGTAGCGCGTCGAGCGGCATTTTGGTCTCGGGCATGCGGGCGAGGCTGCGCGCGATGGCGGCGCGCCACGAAGGACCGTTGCCGAGCGCCGTCGCATAAGCATCGGCGATCAAATCGGGCTGCTCTTCGGCGAGGAAGCGGATCAGGAAGGCGGATTGTGCCCGATCCTTGCGCGCCTTGGCCGCTTCGGGCCCATGGAGGCGCCGGTCTGCGACGATGAGCTTGTGGATCGCATAGCGCTCCGCCCGCGGAACCTGGATCAGCACGCCGGAGCGGTAGAGCAGCGGGACCTTGATCGGCCGCGCGATCAGATAGTTCAGGAAATGCAGCGACTGCGCGGCGACACCGAGTGCTGGCAACTCCTTGAGCCCCTCGCTCTCGTCGAAGGACGGCGTCAGGAATTCGACGAGTGTCTCCTGCTCGGTCTGACGCCACCGCCAGGCGCGGCCGGGGTCGGCCGAAGGAACGGGTTCGAACTTCAGGGCGCCGAATACATCTGCGAGGCGCTCCTCGACCCGATCCTGCAGGGCGACGGAGAGGCGTTCGAAGCTTGCGACATCGACATCTTGCGTCTGCGCCGCTTGGTCGGCGGAGAAGCAGATGCCGAGCACGCCGTCGTAGTGCCGGAACGCCTGCGTACCGACCACCGTGCCGCCGAGCCGGAACACCCCGACCCGCGCCATGGCCGCCAGGATCTGGCCGTTGGCGAGGTCCGGCGTGAGGCATCCTTCGGCGCGAAGCAGACGCACCAAGCGGGCGTGGTCGGCTCCTCGAGCCGGCTGCGGCTCGGCTTTGTTCAGGTCCTCGGGGCTAGCCTCTGCCGCCCTCGGTGACCGCGACGGTCGCGCCGGCGGCCCAGCCGAGCGCGATCTCCGCCCCTCGGGCGGCACGGCGACGCCGTGGGCGGGATCCGGACCTCAAGCGGCTCGGGCAGGCCGACTTCGACGGCGAGATCGAGGCCGGGGCCGGTCTGGACCGCGTCGAGGAGACGGCCGGTCAGGACGTTGTCGAGGCCGTCGCGGGGGCCGAGTTCGATCCGCTCTGGTCTGAGCGCCAGCGTCACGCACGCCCCCGGCGCGACCGGCTCGGGCGTCGCGTGGCGGATCGTCCGCCCGCCGACCTCGACATTCGCGACGCCGCCCCGGACGGCGCCGACGACGCCCTCAAGAAAGTTGCTGCGGCCGAGGAAGCTCGCGACGAACCGCGTCCGCGGCCGGGCATAGAGTTCGGCCGGCGTGCCGACCTCGACGATCTCGCCGCCGCGCATCACCGCGATCCGGTCGGACAGCGCCATCGCCTCCTCTTGGTCGTGCGTGACGTTGACGAAGGTCGTGCCGAGCCGGCGGTGCAGCCGGCGCAATTCGCCTTGCAACTCGCTCTTGAGCTGCCGGTCGAGCGCGCCCATCGGCTCGTCGAGCAGCAGCAATTTCGGTTCGAACACCAGTGCCCGGGCGAGCGCCACGCGCTGTTGCTGGCCGCCGGAGAGCGCGCGCGGCTTGCGGTCGGCGAAGGCGCCGAGCCGGACGAGATCGAGTGCGGCGGCGACCTTGGCGCGGATGTCGGCGCGTCCGAGACCGCGGACCTCGAGCGGGAACGCGACGTTGGCGGCGACGCTCAGATGCGGAAACAGCGCGTAGCCCTGGAACACGACGCCGAAGTCGCGCCTGTCGGGCGGCAACGCCGAGATCGGCCGGCCGTCGAGATAGATCTCGCCGTCGCTCGGCTCGACGAAGCCGGCGAGCGCCATCAAAACCGTCGTCTTGCCCGAGCCGGACGGCCCGAGCAGCGTCAGGAACTCGCCCGGCGCGACCTCAAGCGTCACGTCGTGCAGCGCACGGTGCGGGCCGTATCGTTTGCTGAGGCCGTAGAGCTTCAGCCGATGGCCCGGAAGGGCCGGAGCCGCCTCGGTCACGACGCCCCCCGGCCCGGGAGGGGCGCGCGACGACGGCGAGGCCGATCGCCAGGGCGACCGCGACCGTGAACACCGAGACGACGGCGACCGCCGGGTCGATGTTGTCGCGGATCTCCGACCAGATCTTGCGCGGCAGCGTGAAGACCGCACGCGAGGATACGAACAACGTCACGGTGACCTCGTCCCAGGAGATGACGAACGCGAACAGGGCCCCTGCCCCGAGCCCGGGCAGCACGTTGGGCAGGAGGATGCGGCGCACCGTCGTGAACGGGCCGGCTCCGAGGCTGCGCGCGGCCGGCTCGATGCGCGGATCGAGCCCCTCGAGCGCGGCCGAGACGGTCAGGAACACGAAGGGCATCGCGACGATGGCGTGCGCGAGGATCACGCCGGCGAGCGTGTCGAACAGGCCGAGCTTCACCCAGGCGCGCGACAGCGCCAGCGCGGTCACGACCGGCGGCACGATCAGCGGCATCAGCACGACCGCCCGGAGCGCGCCGGCGATCGGCCCCGACCGGCGCCAGACGCCGATCGCGCCGCCGGCGCCGAGCGCGGTCGCGAGCGCCGTCGCGCCGAGGGCGACGACGAGGCTGTCGCGCAGCGCGGCGAGCCAGGCCGGATCGGTGAACACGCGCACGTAATGGCCGAACGAGACGCCGGCGGTCGGCATCGAGACGTAGCGGGTCGTCGTCACCGACACCGGCGCGGTGACCACGAGCGGCGCGACGAGGAACAGCGCCAGGACCGCCGCGAGGACCGCGAACGGTCGGCGGAACGGATGGACGACGCCGTCGGCCCTCATCCGAGCGCCCTCCGGAAGCCGACCGTCCGCGCGAGCACGCCCACCGCGATCAGCGTCACGACGAGCAGCACCGTCGCCTGCGCGGCGGCGAAACCCCATCGGAGCGTCTGGAGCACGTTCACGCTGACGTATTCGGACACCATGATGACCCGCCCGCCGCCGAGGATCGCCGGCGTCACGAAGAAGCCGAGCGAGAAGACGAACACGATGATCGTCGCCGCGAAGACGCCGGGCATGGTCATCGGCAGCAGGATGCGCCAGAACGTCCGCGCGTCCGAGGCGCCGAGGCTCTTGGCGGCCGCGATCACCCGCATGTCGATCTGCCGGATCGTCGCGATCAGCGGCAGCGCCGCGTAGGGCACGAGATAATGGACCATGCCGATCAGCACGCCCGCCTCGTTGCGCGCGAGCCTGACCGGCGCGTCCACGAGGCCGGTGCCCATCAGCGCCTGATTGACGAGGCCGTTGTCGCGCAACAGCACCAGCCACGAGAAGGCGCGGATCAGCACCGACACCCAGAACGGCACCAGGATCGCGACGAGCAGCACCGTGCGCCAACCGGTCGAGGACGAGACGGTCGCGTAGGCGACGACGTAGCCGAGGACGACCGACAGCACCGTCGAGATCACGCAGATGCGCGCCGTCGTCGCCAGCACGCGCAGCGGACCTTCGGCCGTGAACAAGCGCTCGTAGTTGCCGAACCCCGGCTGCGGATCGGTGAAGCCGAGCGCCAGCACCGAGGCGAGCGGCAGGACGTAGAGCCCGACGATCACGCAAGCCGCGGGCACGGCGAAGCCGCCGTAGCCCGCGTTCGGATCGGCGGCGAACCATCGCCACCGACCGGACGCCGCCGCGGGAGCGGTCATTTCGCGATGGCGTCGAGCCAGACGCCGACGGCGTCGTCGTACTTCTCGGCGTACCACTTCTCGTCGCGGATCACCGCGGTGTCGAGATGCGAGGTCGGGTTCTTGCGCTTCTGCTCGTCGGTGAGCAGCGCGACCGTCTTCGGGTTGGCCGGGCCGTTGCCGAGCATGTCGAGCAGCTTGACCTGCTTGGCCGGGTCCTGCGTCGAGGCGATGAACTCCATGGCGAGTTTGGTGTCCTTGCCGCCCTTCGGCACCACCCAGGCGCCCGGCGTCAGGATATGGTCGGCCCAGGTCCAGGTCACGTCGCCGCCGGTGTCCTTCTCGAGCACGGTGGCGCGGGTGTGCCAGATCACGCCCATGTCGACCTCCTTGTCGAGGAAGACCTGCTGGCTCGACCCGCCGGAATCCCAGAGCACGAGGTTGTCGCCGAGCGACTTCACGGCCTTGACGACCTTGTCCATATCGATCGGATAGAGCTTGTCCTTCGGCACGCCGCTACCGAGCAGCAGGGGCTCGGGCATGCCCATGAACCACTTCCAGAGCGTGCGCTTGCCGGGGAACTTCTTCACGTCGAGGAAGTCGGCCCAGCTCTTCGGCGGCGTCGGATACTTGCTCTTGCGGTAGGCGAGCACGTAGGAATAGACGTAGTTGCCGACGCCGTGCTCGTAGGCGTTCCAGTCGTAGAGCTGGTCCTTCTTGACGACCGAATAGTCGATCTTCTCGACTAGGTTCTGCGCGCCGAGCTGCAGCGCGTAGAAGCCGTCGCCGTCGGAGACGTCCCAGACGACGTTCTTCTCGTCGACCATCTTCTTGATGTTGCCCGGCAGCGGCCCCGCGCCGTCGATCGTGACGGTCGCGCCGGAGGTCGCGGCGAAGGGGCCCGTCCACGCCGCCTCGAACGCCTTGACCGCGTCGCCGCCGAAGTTGGCGACGGTCAGCGCCTTCGAGGCCGCCTCGGCCGCGCGGCCCGAGCCGACCAGCGCCCCGGCGGCGACGGTCGCGAGCAGGCCGAGGAAGTCGCGACGGTCCATCGCGCCCCGCTTGGTCGCGTCGAGCGCCCGGTCGAGATTGTCGTTCAGAAACGCGTCGGTCGGCATGCTCGTCACCCCCCGCTTCGATGAGCTCCGGGTTCCGCCCCTCCGCCCTCGCCACCCGAGTTGCGCCATCCGTGGAACCCCTGATATGGAGGCTATGCCTCGATCGGGCCTCGCGGAGATCGCGGATTTCCAATGTTCACTTGAGCGGAGACTGAACTGAGCGTCGATCTGCCCTTCGCGCGACGACCGTTCCGCGGCAGCCTCTCGGACTCCGATCTGAGGCTCCTGCGCGTGTTCCGGACCGTGGTCGACCACGGTGGCTTCTCCGCGGCCGAGGTCACGCTCAACAAGTCGAAGTCGGCGATCAGCCTGGACATCTCGAACCTCGAACAGCGGCTCGGCGCCAAGCTCTGCCAGCGTGGCCGCTCCGGCTTCGCCCTGACCGACGAGGGCCAGATCGTCTATCTGGCCGCGCTGCAGCTCTTCAACGACCTCGACAAGTTCAAGGACCGCGTCAGCACCGGCATGCGCCGTCTGACCGGCAAGGTCACGCTGCTCTTGCTCGACAACATCGTCTCGGTCGCCGAGAAGCCGCTCGCCGAGGCCTTCGCCGCCTTCGGGCGGGCGCATCCGCGCGTCGAGATCCGGGTCGAGTCGATCTCGGCCTCCGGGCTCGAACGCGGCATCCTCGAAGGCGACGCCGAGATCGGCATCTCCGTCGTGCCGCGTCCGGTCGCGACGCTCGAGATGATCCCGCTGTTCCGCGAGGAGGTCCGCCTCTATTGCGGCGACCGCCACCCGCTTTTCGGCGTCGCCGATCCGGCCGAGGAGGACGTCGTCCGCCACGCCCTGATCGAGCCGAGCACGACCGACGACCCGGCCTTCGCGGCGCTGCTCGGCCAGTTCCCGATCTCGGCGCAGGCGGGCAGCCTCGATACGCGCATCCTCCTGATCCTGAGCGGCCTGCACCTCGGCTTCCTGCCGCCGCACTACGCGCAGACCTGGGTCGACCGCGGTCAGTTGCGCGAGATCAGGCCCGACGCGTTCTCGAGCGTGAACACGTTCCATCTGCTGATGAAGAAGTCGGCGCGGCCGACCGCCGCGGCCCAGCAGATGACCAAGAGCATCCTGCAGGCGTTCAGATCCTCGCGCGTCAGCGGCATCCCGGGCGACCGCGGCGCCTGACGCCAGCCGGTCGATGCCGCATCGCCGCGCGTCAGTCGACCATCGCGTCCCAGCGCTCGCGCACCATGGCGCGGATCGCCAGCGCCTCAGCGCGGCGATCGGAGAGTTCCGCGCCGTTCGCGTCGGTGATCGCGTATTCCGGCGGCCCGAGCTCGCACAGGAACACCGCCGGCTCATCGGCCGGCGTCCGGCGCCGGAAGCCGCCCAAACCCTCGGTCCACCAGTCGAGGAAGGTCGCGACCCACTTCGCATGCTGCGGGAAGCCGATCGGGATCTGGATCTGGCTGCGCGAGGCGACCCGGCCCTGAAAACTGTCGGAGCGGGCGAGCACGCGCGCCACCAGCGCCTGATACTCGGGCCTGATCGGATGCAGCATCTCGCGGTCGACGACGTAGTGCGACAGGTCGGCCGCCATCCGCATCTCCGGGATGGCGTCGAGAAGCTGCACGGTCGAAAAGAGGTCGTTGGTGATGCAGTCGCGGTGGGTCTCGAACTGGATCGGCACGCCCTCGCGGCGTGAGACCGCGAGCCACTCGCGCACGACCGGTATCATGCCCTCGACCGTCAGCGGCATCACCTGCCCGACCACGACCACGAACGGCGCGCCGATGTCCTTGGCGAGGTGCAGCGCCGGGGTCAGATCCTCGATCGACTTCGGAAAGGCGGTCAGGAGCCCGCGCAGGCCGGTGCGCGCGAACTCCGGCACCGTGGCGCGCGCCTGCTCCAGGCTCAGCGCGCCGAGGTCGATCGCCATGCCGTCGTAGCCGTCGGCTGCGACCTCGTCGAAGCGCTCCGCGACGGGCCGCTCGGGAACCCCGGGGCGACGGAGCTCCGTCGCCCAGAGGCTCTGATAGAACCGGATCTCCCGCATCGTGCCGCTCACGCCTCCATCTTGAGGCCGGTCGGATCGTCAGGCGCGGCCGGCGCCGAGGGCGACAGGTCGGTTTCGTCGGAGATCCAGATCCTGTCGTTCGGATAATCGGCCTCGGTGCGCCCGCCCCAGAATGCCCGGATCAGCGCCGCCTGGAAGCCGAGATAGCTCATCTCCTGTGGCTTGCGGTTCTTCGCGACGAAGATGGTCCGGTGCAGGTCGGGAAGCTTGTGGAACGGCACGCCCGGGAAGGCGTGGTGGGCGGTGTGGTACTGCATGTTCCAGCACATCCAGCGCATGAAGGCGTTGGTGCGGGTCGAGCGCGTGTTGAGCGCGATGTCGTCGACGTGCGGCAGGCCGAGGTGCTCGATCGTGTTTTGAAGCTGGTGCACGACCTTGGTCACCATCATCGGGGCGAGCCAATGCGTGACCGCGAGCCAGCTGCCGGTCGCGACCGAGGCGACGGCGATCAGGGCATAGCCGGCGAGATGGAACCGCGCCTCGCGGATCACGTCCGGCTTGCGCGCGTCAGGGATGTAGCGTTCGGTGACGACGCCGAACGAAAACCGCACGACGCGGCGGATGCGCGAATACCAGTAGGTCGGCCCGAACACCCACAGGAGATATGACGCGAGCGAATACGGCGGACGTTCGAGCTCGCCGTCCTTCTCCCAGAGATTGGTATAGCGATGGTGGGCGAAGTGCTGGATCTGGTCGAAGTCGCGCGGATAGATCAGCACGAAGCCGAACAGCCGGCCGAAGATCTCGTTGAGCTTGCGCGTCTTGAAGACGGTCCAGTGGCTCATCTCGTGCTGGCCGGCGTAGAGGAAGTTGATCAGCACGCCGTGGATCAGGAACACCGGCGCGGCGAGCCAGCTACCCCAGGTCAGGCTCAGCAATATGCCCGTGGCGGCGATCGCGCCGAAATGGCTGGCGAGCTGCGCGAACCCGCGCAGGTCGGACTTCGCCGAGAGATCGCGCAACTCCGTCGGCGTGATCATGTCCTTGCGGCCGAAAACCTCGTCCATCGCTCCCTCCTCGATTGCGAGTGACCGCGATCATGCCCGCGAACCGGCACAGGCGGGTTCCGCGAAATGGAAAGCATGGTTGAGCCGGTTCGAAACCAAGGCGCGGTTTCAGGCCCCGCGCGGCCGGACAGATGAGCCCGAGCGATCGCGATGATCGGGGCGCAGCGGAACGCGGTGTCGTGCCGGCCCAACGGAAGACGTGATCGTACTCGTGCTCGAACGCCATCCGGACCGCGCGGCTACGCACTTCGGCGGCAAACTTGTTCGCCGTCTTGCTCGTCACGGCTCCATCCCTCTCAAGAGTGGGAGCCTCCGACGAACCCGGCGCGGTTCAGTCGTGCCTGGCGGCGGCGCGCCACATGAACGTCGGTCCGACCTCTATGGCGCCAGGCCGGGCCCCCGCGCTGCGTGTCGCGCTCCGGGTGAGGGCGGCCGAGGCCTCAACAGGAAGCCTTGCCGTGGCACGAGCCGCCAGATACCGGCCCTGTCTCGGTCGGGACGTCGTCAGTCGCGGCATCACCGGATCCAACAAAAAAGGCGACGCCGGAGCGTCGCCCTTATCTGGTGCGATCGAGCGCTTGTTAACCGCAAGACCACGATCTCTGATGGTAAGATCATACCCCACGCCCGGATCAGGTCAAGCATTCGCAGCAGCAGACCACACCAAAAGGCTGTCCTCAGGCGCGAAGCACGCAGATATTGCCGCCAAGCCACCAAGCGGATAGCATCCTCTGATCGAGAGGATGCACCATGCTACCAAACGGCCTCGACGTCCGCTTCGCCATCGACCTCGGCTCGACCTCGCTCGGCTGGTGCGTCCTGCACCTCGACGACCATGGCGCGCCCCGCGGCATCGTCGCGATGGGATCGCGGATCTTCTCGGACGGCCGCGAGCCGAAATCGAAGGCCTCGCTCGCCATCGCCCGCCGTGCCGCCCGCGCCATGCGTCGACGTCGGGACCGCTTCCTGCGCCGCCGGGACGCCCTGCTGCGATCCTTGACCGAAGCCGGCCTCTTCCCGGCCGATCCTGTGGCGCGCAAGGCGCTCGAAAGGCTCGATCCCTATGAGCTCCGCGCCAAAGCGCTCGACGAGCCGCTCGCCCCTCACCACCTCGGCCGACTGTTCTTTCATCTGAACCAGCGGCGCGGCTTCAAGTCGAACCGCAAGACCGACCGCAGCGACGACGACGAGAGCGGCAAGATCGCCGTCGGTGTCGATCGGCTGGTCGAAGCCATGCGCGACAGCGGCGCGCGCACGCTGGGCGAATTCCTCCATCGACGTCGTCAGACGCCGCCCGATCCGGGCCGGATCGAGAAACACGTCGCCATCCCGAGCATTCGCATCCGCCAGCGCCCCGCCACCGGCGAAGGCGCGCGCGGGATCGAATACGAGTTCTATCCGAGCCGCGCCCTGATCGAGGACGAGTTCGAACAGGTGTTCGAACGGCAGGCCGGATTCCATCCGACGCTGCTGACGCCCGAGGTGCACGCCAAGCTGCACGAGATCGTCTTCTTCCAGCGTCCGCTGAAGGAACCCAAGATCGGCAAATGCACGCTGATCCCGACCGAGGAGCGGCTGCCCAAGGCGCATCCTCTGTTCCAGCGCCGCCGCCTGCTCGAGGAGGTCAACGCACTCGAAATCGTCGTGCCGGGCGCCCCCGCACGGAAGCTCCAGAAGGCCGAGCGCGATCTGCTGGTCGCAAAGCTGCAGGACAAGCAGAAGGTCTCGTTCGAGACCTTGCGCAAGCTGCTGCGGCTCGATCCGGCCGCGCGCTTCAACAAGGAGAGCACCAACCGCAAGGACCTGATCGGCGACGAGATCCGCGCGCAGTTCAGCGACAAGAAGCGGTTCGGCAACCGCTGGGTCCATCTCACGCCCACCGCGCAGTGGCGGATCATCGAGCAGCTGCGCGATGAAGAGGACATCGGCAAGCTGCTCGGCTGGCTCGAAGCCGAATGCGGCCTGACCTCCGACCAAGCCAAGGCCGTCGCCTCGGCGCGCCTGCCGGAAGGCTATGGCCGCTTCGGGCCGACCGCGACCGAGATGCTGATCGAACAACTCGCCGCCGACGTGATCGTCTACAGCGAGGCTGTCGCGCGCGCCGGCCTCGGCCACCACAGCGACTATCGCACCGGCGAGATCTTCACCGATCCGAAGGGGCGCCCGGCCCTGCCCTATTATGGCGTGGCGCTCGAACGCCACATCATGCCGGGCACCGCCGAGCCGACCGATCCGGAAGAACTTCGGGTCGGCCGCATCACCAATCCGACGGTTCACATCGGATTGAACCAGTTGCGCCGGGTCGTGAACGCGCTGATCCGCCGCTTCGGCGTGCCCAAGGAGATCGTCGTCGAGCTCGCCCGCGAACTGAAGCTCAGCGAGGATCGCAAGAGCGAGATCGCGGCCGAGAACGCGCGCAACCGGCGCGCGGCCGAGCAGCGTTCCCAGAAACTGCGCGACGAACTCCGCCAGCCGGACACCGGCGCCAATCGCGCACTCCTGAAGCTCTGGGAGGAGCTAGGCCCCGACAATGTCCTCGATCGGCGCTGCGTCTACTCGGGACGCCAGATCTCGGCGACAATGCTGTTCGACGGTTCGGTCGAGGTCGACCACATCCTGCCCTTCGCGCTCACCCTCGACGACGGCAACGACAACCGCATCCTCGCGCTGCGCGAGGCGAACCGGCTCAAGCGCCGGCGCACGCCGCACGAAGCCCGGCTCGATTTCGAGGCCACCTTCGGCCCCGACGCCTCCTGGGATCAGATCGCCGCCCGCGCGGCAAAGCTGCCGCGCGGCAAGCGTTGGCGTTTCGAGCCGGATGCGCTGGCGCATTTCGACGCCCAGGGCGGCTTCGAGGCCCGGCAACTCATCGACACGCAATATCTCGCCCGGCTCGCCGCCGAATACCTGCGCACACTCTATCCCGACAAGGGCGAAGGGTCGGGCCATGTCTGGGTCTCGCCGGGGCGGCTGACCGAGCTCATCCGTCGCAAGCTCGGCCTCAACGAATTGTTGCCGGACCACAATTTCGGCGCCGGCGCCGATCAGCCCAAGAACCGGCTCGATCACCGCCATCACGCGCTCGATGCCTTCGTCATCGGCATCACCGACCGAGGGCTCCTGAACCGGATCGCGCGCGACAGTGCCCGCGACGGCTACGAAGGGCGCGAGCGCGTCATCGTCCCCGACCCGTGGCCGGGTTTCCGCGACGAACTGAGGAAGGCGGTGAACGCGATCGTCGTCAGCCATCGGCCCGATCACGGCACGGCCGCGAAAGCCGGTTTGAAGAAAGGCCGCGACCAGACCGCCGGCCGTCTGCACAACGACACGGCTTACGGTCTAACCGGCGAGATCGACGCCCGCGGCAACACGATCGTCGTGCACCGGATCCCGCTGACCGGACTCGATCCGAGCCACCTCGGCGACAGCCCGGCCCGGGGCGTGCGCGATCCCGTGCTCAGGGCCGCGCTGCGCCGTTTCACGCAAAATGCCGGCCCGAAGGACTTCGAAGCCGCGTTACGCCGCTTCTCGGAACTCGGGCCGCTCGACTATCGCGGCATCCGCCGGGTCCGCGTCGTCGAGCCCCTCAGCGTCATTCCGGTCAAGGATGACGCTGGCCGCGCCTACAAGGGCTACAAGGGCGACAGCAACTATCGCTACGACGTCTGGGAGCTGCCGAACGGCGATTGGCGCGCCGACGTGGTCTCGATGTTCGACGCCCATCAGCAGGACCGAGTCTCACCCATCCGTGCCGGCTGCCCGACCGCCCGCAAAGTTCTGAGCCTGCGCCAGAACGACGTCATCGCCGTCGAGCAGGACGGCAACCGCCGCCTGATGCGGGTCGTAAAATTCCGCCAGAACGGCCAGATCACGCTCGCCGACCCTCAAGAGGCCGGCGATCTCAAGCGGCGCGACGAGACCCCCAACGAACAGGACCCATTCAAGTACACCGCCAGAGCCGCCAGTGCCCTGAAGCAGATGAAGGCTCGTCAGGTCCGGATCGACGAACTCGGCCGGGTGTTCGATCCGGGCTTCCCGGCGCGCAAGACGCGTCGGCGGACCAAGGCGAAATGAGGTCGCGGCGATGGAGCGGATCGTCGACATCGCAACCGATGGCCGGCACCTCTCCGCCCATCGCGGCTTCATGATCGTCTCGGCCGAGCGGCAGGAGATCGGCCGCATCCCGCTCGACGATGTCGCCGCCGTCGTGGTGCACGCCCATGGCGTGACCTGGACCACGAACCTCGCCGTCGCGCTCGCCGAGCGCGGCGCGCTGATGGTGCTCTGCGCGGCGAACCACGCCCCGGTCGCCGTCTGCCTGCCGCTCGAGGGCCATCATGCCCAGAACGCCCACTATCGCGCGCAATGGCAGGCCGGTCGGCCGCTCGTCAAGCAGCTCTGGCGCCGGATCGTGGTTAGCAAGATCACTTGGCAGGCCGCGGTCCTGACCGCCCACGGCCGCGACGCCTCCGCCTTCGATCTGATCGCGCGGCGGGTCGGATCGGGCGATCCGGAGAACGTCGAGGCGCAGGCGGCGCGACGTTACTGGCCGCTGCTGATGGGCGAGGATTTCCGGCGCGATCGCGACGCCGGCGGCGTCAACGGACTGCTCAACTACGGCTATACCGTGCTCCGGTCGCTTACCGCGCGCGCGGCGGTGGCGGCCGGCCTGCATCCCTCCATAGGGGTGCATCACGCCAACCGCGGTAATGCTTTTGCGCTGGCCGACGATCTGGTCGAGCCTTTCCGCCCGCTGGTCGATTCACTCACGCTACGCCTGATCGACAAGGGTCACGACACGGTGGGCCCGGACGCCAAGCGCGCTTTCGCCGGACTTATCTCGCTCGACCTTCCGGCCGACACCGGGACGACCACCGTCACCGTCGCTGCCGGACGCATGGCGCAGACACTCGCCGATGCATTCGAAAGCGGACGCGCGGCAGACCTCTTCCTGCCGCGACCACCTTCTCCTCTCGAACTCGCGGGTCTGGATGCCCTGATCCCATGACGGCGACCCAACTCAGCGGATATCGGCTCATGTGGATCTTCGTCATGTTCGACCTTCCGGTCGATACCAAGGCCCATCAAAAACAAGCCACGAAATTTCGCGAGTTTCTGCTCGATCAGGGCTTCGAGAAGAGTCAGTTCTCGGTCTATGCTCGTTTCTGCAACGGCAAAGAACAATTCGAAACCTACATTCGCCGTGTCGAGGCGAACCTTCCCGAGAAGGGCGAGGTCCATATCCTGAGCTTCACGGATCGCCAATATGAAAACATCATCCGCTTCTCGGGCCAACGAAAACGTCGCCCGAAGAAAAACCCGGACCAACTGGCACTTTTCTGACCGAACCGGGCGTTTCGGTCTATCCCGGATGGTGCGAAATCGCTGCATTCACAGCGGTTTACGCCACCATCCAGAATAGCCGTTCAGAGATCGTGGTCCAGCGGCAACAAACGCAAGGCGATATACTGTAGCCGTAGGAGAATAGCCGTTCAGAGATCGTGGTCCAGCGGCAACAAAGACACGCGCGTCGAGTTCAAGGGGCCGAGAATAGCCGTTCAGAGATCGTGGTCCAGCGGCAACGTCGCCGCCGGCGAAGCGATCGTCTCGCAAAGAATAGCCGTTCAGAGATCGTGGTCCAGCGGCAACCAGGTGCGCGGCAGATGCTCGACGTCCGCCAGAATAGCCGTTCAGAGATCGTGGTCCAGCGGCAACTGGTGCATCCACGTCCATGATCTTTTGAACAGAATAGCCGTTCAGAGATCGTGGTCCAGCGGCAACCGACGCGTCCGCGTTGGCAAGTTACGCCGCAGAATAGCCGTTCAGAGATCGTGGTCCAGCGGCAACTCCGCTGATCGATGGAAGATACGGTCTCGGAGAATAGCCGTTCAGAGATCGTGGTCCAGCGGCAACTCGTCCGGCGGCGGACCGTTGTCCGCCAACAGAATAGCCGTTCAGAGATCGTGGTCCAGCGGCAACACGGAGCCGGTCGAGAGGTCCCAGACCACGAGAATAGCCGTTCAGAGATCGTGGTCCAGCGGCAACTTGCCCGCCATCTGGGAGATCGCGAGCGTGAGAATAGCCGTTCAGAGATCGTGGTCCAGCGGCAACGCACCTCTACACGACCGGTGACGCCGGCGTAGAATAGCCGTTCAGAGATCGTGGTCCAGCGGCAACTGGGCTTGCCCTTGGCGTCCATCCCGTGGGAGAATAGCCGTTCAGAGATCGTGGTCCAGCGGCAACGATTGAATGTCAGCGATGTTGCCCAGCGCTAGAATAGCCGTTCAGAGATCGTGGTCCAGCGGCAACCGCGGGCTCTCGCGCGAGGAGGCGGCGGCAAGAATAGCCGTTCAGAGATCGTGGTCCAGCGGCAACTGCGTCGCGGTTTATCCGATCGCGTGTTTTAGAATAGCCGTTCAGAGATCGTGGTCCAGCGGCAACCTGCTCGTTCACCCACGCATAGCCGTCGCTAGAATAGCCGTTCAGAGATCGTGGTCCAGCGGCAACGAGAAGCAAGCGGAGCTTTGGCATCCAGCGAGAATAGCCGTTCAGAGATCGTGGTCCAGCGGCAACTTCTCGACGCGGTCGCCGGGTGCCGACCAGAGAATAGCCGTTCAGAGATCGTGGTCCAGCGGCAACGTGATGCGGCTATCGTCGCCAGCGGCCACGAGAATAGCCGTTCAGAGATCGTGGTCCAGCGGCAACGGCATCAGCCCGCCGCCCTTGGAGACCGCGAGAATAGCCGTTCAGAGATCGTGGTCCAGCGGCAACAGAACCGAACGCGGTCGAGATCGGACAGCGAGAATAGCCGTTCAGAGATCGTGGTCCAGCGGCAACGGCGAAGTGATCCACCCGCGGTCGCGGGGGAGAATAGCCGTTCAGAGATCGTGGTCCAGCGGCAACCGCGCGCGTGCGGAACCCTGACCGCGCGCAAGAATAGCCGTTCAGAGATCGTGGTCCAGCGGCAACTTGACGACATAGGTGCCGTGCGGACCGACGAGAATAGCCGTTCAGAGATCGTGGTCCAGCGGCAACCGTCAGGAGCGCCATGCCGACACCGATAGCAGAATAGCCGTTCAGAGATCGTGGTCCAGCGGCAACTAGCGTCGGAAGATCGACGCGATGATCGGCAGAATAGCCGTTCAGAGATCGTGGTCCAGCGGCAACCTTCCCACCCTTTCCGCCGCCAACGGCGGAAGAATAGCCGTTCAGAGATCGTGGTCCAGCGGCAACTCAGGCCAAAGCCGCTGGAAACCGCCTCCAGAATAGCCGTTCAGAGATCGTGGTCCAGCGGCAACGTAACCGCAGAGGACACCATGAGCGACGAAAGAATAGCCGTTCAGAGATCGTGGTCCAGCGGCAACTTGCAGGCGATTGAGGAGATGGCGTCTTCGAGAATAGCCGTTCAGAGATCGTGGTCCAGCGGCAACGGCCGGCAAGTCGCTCCACTCCCATTTGCAGAATAGCCGTTCAGAGATCGTGGTCCAGCGGCAACGCATCCGGCTCGGGTGCGTCGACGGGCGGTAGAATAGCCGTTCAGAGATCGTGGTCCAGCGGCAACGACGACCACGTCGAACCCAACATTACCGATAGAATAGCCGTTCAGAGATCGTGGTCCAGCGGCAACGGTGCAGGCGTCGATGGACCGCCGCGGCCGAGAATAGCCGTTCAGAGATCGTGGTCCAGCGGCAACGGACGAGCCCTCCGCCCGACGCACCCGCTTAGAATAGCCGTTCAGAGATCGTGGTCCAGCGGCAACACAGGCCTTTGACGTAGACGCTGTTTCCGCAGAATAGCCGTTCAGAGATCGTGGTCCAGCGGCAACGAGAGCGGTTCGAACCCGAGTTCAAGGTCGAGAATAGCCGTTCAGAGATCGTGGTCCAGCGGCAACGTTGGGAAGGACGATCCGTTCAATCAATACAGAATAGCCGTTCAGAGATCGTGGTCCAGCGGCAACTGGCCCGATGGTGATGTCTTCGGGGCGCAAAGAATAGCCGTTCAGAGATCGTGGTCCAGCGGCAACCGTCGTGTCCTGGCGCTGCGGTCGGCCGGAAGAATAGCCGTTCAGAGATCGTGGTCCAGCGGCAACGCTTAACGCGCCTCACGTCGAGTCACCTTCAGAATAGCCGTTCAGAGATCGTGGTCCAGCGGCAACCGTTAGTCGGCGGTATCCGATCGACGGTCCAGAATAGCCGTTCAGAGATCGTGGTCCAGCGGCAACGGAAAGCGCCACGGTTTCTAGGCCGCGAGGTCCGACGCGAAACATGGTCCATCCGGAACCAGAGCCTTCAAGTTCTCGGCAGTCCGAAAAACGGTCATAGGGTCAGCCCCACCCTGATATTCCTGCTAGTGTTCAATGAACATCTGTTCACATTTCGGTGATCAGAAAGCGATTTCGAACAGCCTTGTGATGCTGCGATAATTTCGCGCCCCAGAGGGGCGTAGATGGGCTCCTGGGGCCCGACTCTCTTTTGGAGAAGATTTCTTGCCTCCTCCCAGCATCAACACCCAGCATCGATTTTAAAGCATCGCGATACAGCAGTGTGATCTTGCCATAACGAGCTTTGCGATCATCCTACGCACATCGCATAGGAGGCCAACAATGCCGGACACGATAGAACATGCACAGGATCTGTCGAATAGCCGTCCAAACAACGTAAATCGGATGGTCAAAGCGGCACGCGAACAACGTGAAACCAGGAAGCGGATAGGGCGCGCCAATCTGAAGCTGGCATTCGAAGTCGTCCACAACCAAATATGCTTGGCAGAGCTGGAGCTGGTCGTCGGAGCCCTGTCCCTCGCAGGCGACAAACGATACGTCGATGAACTCAGGCAACGGGGAGCGACGCTACTGAAGGAATACGCATTTGAACGGCAAGATGATTCCGAGAATACGAAAGATCTGATCGTCAAGTTTCCCCGCACGGCGACAGAGGAGCAGCGGATGGCGCTCGCGCGCCTCGGCCTCGGCAAGGGACGGGTTACTCAGCAACACATCGAGTTCAGGGGGCGCGGCGACCCTGACGAGGTCGGTGCGGTGGCTATGGAAGCGCGCGGTTCGTGTGTGGTCGTTCCCGAGCTCCCTCCGGTTCTCCCCGCTGACCGCACCGAGGCCGTCACAGACATGGGCGAGGAAAGCAGTTCGTCATCGCCCGTTTCAACCGTGAGCGCTACCGTTTCCCATGTCGATGCGGTCGAACTCGACAATACCGAGGTTATCGGAGAGAAACCACTCCGGCAGCTGGCGAGCCCTACAGACTTTCGTCCCCCAAATCGCGACAGTTCGGCAGTCGTGGCAGAGCGCCTGTCGGCGCCGAACGCTGCGCATCGGCTCAGAAGCGCATCGTCGTTGACCCCGCTCCCTCGTCCGTTGCCTCCACCGCCCGTCCGCCGGAGCTGATCCGGTCAGAGTTCGATGGTCCAGGGAAGACCGCTGAGTTGACGCGAACGCGCGTTCGAGGTGTCCGCATCCCGATCTTGCAGCATCGCAAGTCGTCTCCGCCGGCTAACAGCGAAGCTCGGCTTCGTCCGAGCTGTCGCGTGGGGCTGAAGGCGACGAGCCCTCCGATGCGGTCCCCGTGGCCCTCGCCCGTGTGCGTAGCGCTTGCGACCTGAATTGACCGGTTTGCGCCGAAACCAAACGTCGGCTGCCAATCAAGGGAAGGGGACAGGCAAGATTGCACTCTCGAGCGTCAATCGTAGGTCTGGTCAACGCGGTGCCTCTAGGTCGCGATCGAACGGTCCGTTCGCGCCTTCCGGAGTCGTGCCAGCGCAGCCTCCAAGGAATCGATGGCTTGAGCAGCGTTCATAGCGTCGACGGCGCCGGTATCGAGGAACAGATCGACACCGGGAACGTGGAGCGACACGACTGATGTTTCATTCGGCGAATGGGCCTCGTTCGGTCCGTCGATTTCGTAGGGGACTACGGGTCTCGGGATGCCTTTGAGGGTCATCGGCTCGAGCGCACGTGCATGCACGAGATCGCTGACGTGGGCGAAGGTCTCGTAGCTCATGACGATACCGCCCGGCTTCGCAATTGATTGTAGCCGAGCGGCCAAATTGGCCTCTGCGCCGATAATTGTATAGTCCATGCGTTCGTCACTGCCGAAGTTACCGACGTTGCAATACCCTGTATTTATGCCGATCCGGCAACGGAATGGCTCCTCGATACCGCGTCCACGCCAAGACACGTTGAGCGTAGACAGCCGGTTTTGCATGGCGAAGGCCATCCGAACGCAGGCCCGCGCGTCTTCCACCGTGCCTTTGGAGTGTGGATCTCCGAAGAATACGAGCATGGCGTCGCCGATGAACTTATTGACCGTGCCACCATATTCGGCCGCGACCTGCGCCATTTCGGTCAGATATTCGTTGAGCAGCGCCGTAAGCTCTTCCGGTTGCATGCGCTCTGTCGCCGCGGTGAAGTTGACCACGTCGGAGAAGAAGATCGTGAGCTTCTTGCGCTCGGTCGAGACCACCGCGTCCTTTTCGCCGCTGAAGATCGAACGGAAGTGCTGCGGAGACAGGTATTTCGACAGCTTGCCAGCAACTCCGGCCAGAAATGCGTTCGTACGCGAGATGATCGTTGCCTGATGCCGTAGAAACCCGACAAACGAGACGCCGACGATCGTCGCAAATACGAAATATAACATCAGGTATTTGAAGGCAAAGATGTTCGCACCGAGGTGCTGACCAACCGTGAATTCCTCGATTCCTCTGACATCGCCGATCTTCCAGTCGCGCTTCGGGCTCGCGGGATCGCTGTTGTGACACTCCACACATCCGGCGCTCATGATGACGGGCGTGATCAATCGCATGCGTCGGTCCAATATCGACCCGGAGATGTCGTAAACGGTGCCCTCCCGTTTGGCCCGCAAGGTTTCAAGTGCCGCACGCTCGAAATCGTCGAAGACATGCGGCGCGCGATTGGCGAAGGGCAGATCGGAGAAGAACCGGTAGCCCATGTTGCGCGTCGCGCCGAGCCCATGCAGAGCCGACCCGAGTTCGAGCGAAAGCGTTGCCGGCAGAGGGATCGCGCCCGGGGTCTGCTGATAATTCGCCGAAACCGTGACCTGCCCGTGGTGCGCGGACACCCGGGCCACGACGTTCTGCGCGTAGTAGCCGCGAACGTCGTCGATGACGGCCGAGAGCGCATCGACCTGACTGCGCAGCGTCGTCTCCGAAATGTCGCGGAGATCCAACCAGACCGCGACCGGCAGTCCAGCGAGGACGAGCACCAGGAGGATGAGGCTGACCGCCAGGCTGGAGCGTGGTCTCGTCGCCGTACCGCCCGTCCCCTGCGCACCGGTTTCCAGTCCCGGCACGGACGCAAGCCGGTAAGAGTCGAACATGTCTGCCCCCGTCAAGTCGGCTTCTAAACGAGGCTCGAAAGCCCCGGCCGACACCATCGCGCTGCTATTTCCCGTCGTCGATCGTACCACCCGGGCTCGGCTCGTCGGCCGTCGTCGTCAGTCGGATCAGCGCCTCTACGTCGGGAAGTACGAAACGGTCGGTGTCGCGTCGCAAAAGGCCGCGCTGCACGAGGTCGCTCAACGTTCGCACCACCGTCTCGCGCGTTGTCGCTGCCCGCATTGCGATATCCGCGTGCTTCGGCAGAGGCGAGATCTGTGCAGCATTCGGCGGCAATCCACCGCCGACCCGCGCACGGCGCATCAGCTCGACGCAAATTCGCGCCGGAGCGTTGAGACCGCTCAGTTCGAGGATCGCCGCATCTGCCTGTCGGATCACTTGGGCAAGCCGACGCATCACGATCAGCGCGGCCGGCGGATGTCTGAGCAGAAACGCCATGAAGCGATCAGCGCCGACTTCCGCAGTCCGGGTCGCCGTGCTCGCCGTCACCGCAGCCGAGCGGCGCTCGCCATCGATCGCGGAAATCTCACCCACCATCTCACCCGGGCCGATCTCGTCGAGAACAACGTCACGTCGGCCGGCGCGCAACGTGACGCGGCATCGGCCGGCGACGACGAAATAGACCAGACCGCCGAGCGAATCCCGGCCGATGATCGTGCTTCCCTTCTTCCAATCGCGCCAAACGCAATCGCGCTCGAAGGCGAGACGGTCAGCTTCCTCGATCCCCTCGAACAGTTCGAATGCCTCGAGCGACGAGATCGGCCGATTGGCTCGGCGCGCCGGCATCCGCAGCGGTCGGTTCATCCAGCCTCCCCCGCCCGGTTCAAACGCCGAGTAGCCGCTTGATGAGCCGATCGAAATGCGCGCCTGCGACATGTACCGTGTCGAGCATCTCGAGATTGAGATCGTCGTAGGGCTCCGGTGCCGCGCCGCCCAGTCTTCGGGTCGTCGCGCGGAGACGTACGGCCAGGAACATCGCGACCGCTTGATAGAACCGCGCCGCGAACCCGGGATCCTCGGCGAGACGGGCCATCATGAGGGCTCGGTCCACGGCCAGGATCTGGCTCGTCACGGTCGCCGTCACGGTCGCGGAGGTCGGGCTCTTGTCGACGAAGGAGATCTCTCCGAGGATCTCGCCGACGCCGAGTTGCGTGACGTGGCCGACGGCCGCGGTGCTGACAGAGACTTCGCCGTCGAGCACGAAGATCAGGGCGGTCGACTCGGCGCCCTCCTCGATCAGCACGGTACCGGCAGACACCTGACGGCGCTGTCCGACCGCCGCGAGCCATTCGACGTCCGTGTCGGTCAACCGGCTCAAAATATAGAGAACCTTGCGCATCTCGTCGTCTCTCAGGTCAATTGTCGGCCGGCGAGTTCCGCGAACACGCCCTTGGCCTTGATCAGTTCGTCATAGGTGCCGGTCTGCACGATCCGGCCGCCGTCGATCACGCAGATCCGATCGGCGTTGCGCACCGTGGTCAGTCGATGGGCGATGACAATGCGCGTCACCGACAGGCGCGACAGCGCCTCGGTGACGGCTGCCTGCGTCACGTTGTCGAGCGCGCTCGTTGCCTCGTCCAGGATCAGCAGTCTCGGCCGACCGACGAGCGCGCGAGCGAGCAGCATGCGTTGTAGCTGTCCACCGGAGAAGGCCGCCGCGGCGTCGGTCAGGATAGTGTGCATGGTCATGGGCAGGGCCCGGATCTCGGCCTCGATCCCCGCCGCCCGCGCCGCCTCCCAGGCATCGTCGAGCGTTCCGACATGGGAGCCCATGATGTTTTCGTAGATCGAGCCCGGCATCAGCTTGCCGTTCTGCAGCACCACCCCGATCTGTCGACGGACGAGCTGCACGTCGAGATGCTGCAGATCCATACTGTCGTATTGGATCGTGCCGGCGAGCGGCGCGAGATTGCCGAGCATCAGGCGCACGAAGGTGGACTTGCCGGCGCCCGATGCGCCGACCACGGCGACGAACTCGCCGGCATTCGCCTTGAAAGAGAGGCCCGAGAAGACCATCGGAGTCTCGGACGAGTAGCGGAAGGCGACGTTCGTCAGTTCGACCGCGCCCGACAGCACGCCAGGATCGCGCTTGGTTGCGCCGCCCTCGGGGACGTTCTTGAGCAGCGGCGCGGCTCGATCCCACGCCGGCTTTGCACCGACGAGCGCCGCGACCCCGCGCGCGAGCTGGATCGACGAGCCGACGAAGATCCCGTAGGCGGTGATGAAGGACATGAACGAGCCGGTCGAGAACTCGCGGACCGGGAGCGTTCCGAGCACGACGAAGACTGCCGCCATCGTGAGCACGTCGAAGCCCGAGAAGAATGTCTCGAGGAGCGAGGACACGCGCTGCGATCGATAGGATCGGGCGCGCATTTCGGCGAAATCATGCCCCCATCGGGTGAAGGCGCGCGCTTCCGCTCCCGAAGTGCGCAGCACGCCGATACCGCGGATCAGATGGAAGACGAGCGAGCCAATGTCGGAGAGGATCTCCTCTCCGCGCTTGGTCGCATCGAGCTGTCTCACCGCGGCAGCATAGGCCGCGGCGAGCAGCACGAGGAAGGCCAAGACGGCGACGATGGTCGCGATCGGCGCGTACCAGGCCATCAGTGCGACGTTGCAGACCCAGGAGAACAACGCCGGCAGCGAGCCCAGCGCGAAGCCGACGACAGTCCTGCGGACGCTGTCCACCGCCATGGCGCGCTGGGCGAGATCCGTCGAGGAGAAGCGCAGCACGGCCGCAGGCAGGCGCAGCACGCGATCCACCATCGCGGCCTGGGTCTGAGCCGCCATTCGGCCGTCGACCCTCAGAAACGCCATGTCGTAGGCGAGGCGGAAGGCCGCGGACACGACGGCGGCCAGCACGAGGCCGATCGCGAGCTCGCCCAATTGCAGCTTCTGATGTGCGGGAATGAAGCGGTCGAAGGCGAGCTGCATTGCCATCGGCGTCGCGAGACCCAGCGTACCGATGGCGATCGACGCGATGACGGCGGTCTGGAGATCACTGCGGTTCGCCTTCCAGCCGAGGGCGATCACATCGCCGAAGCCGACCGGTTTGGCGGGGAGCGCCCGATAGAGCATATAGCCCATGGGCTGCAGGCGATCGGCGAGCGCGCGCGTGACCGGAACTTCCTTGCCGTGATCGGGATCGACCATACGCCACCGGCCGGGACCGGCCGGGCGGATCGCCACCGGCCGACGGTCGTCGTCGAGAAAGCCGATGAAGGGGCCGAAATCCTCGCGGAACCAGTCGCCGCGCAGAGCGATCTGGCGTGTGCGGACGCGCGCGATGCGGGCCGCCTCCTCGACCGTCGTCGCCCGGCGGATCTTCTCCCGTGATCGCTGATTGAGATCGATGCCGATCGTGTCGCAGACCATCACGAACGGCGCCAGGAGGCGTTCATCCTGTCCGGCCGCTCCGGTCCAGGCCGGGGCCTGATCGAGAACGCCCTCGAACCGGCCGAGCGTCCGGCCGAGGTTTCTCTCCGTGCGTTCGTCGCGTGTCTGGGCGCGCTCGCGCTGGCCCGCGTCGCGGCCGCCGATCGCTTCGATGATCCAGTCGATCGCCCGTTCATGGAAGGCGGCTAGTGCGGCCGACCAGTCCGGTTTCGCCAGAGCATCCCGCGTGGCGAGCGTCGCCACGGTGCCGGCGCGACCTGCCGTGAGCCAGAGACCCGGACCGAGCGGCATGACTTGGCGCCCGGCATGAGACGGGACAGGCCGGCCGCCGGCGTCGCGCAGATCGGCGTCGGTGCTCTGAAACCAACAGGCTCCGCCGCGGGCCGTGATCGCGCGCCCCTCGCCAAGTGCCATGACCGCGCCGGGCATTTCCGCGCGGGGATCGACAGTTCCGGCGTCCAGCGTTTCGGCGAGCTTCGCCGAAAGCGCCTGGATCCAGCGATCGAACTGGGTCGCGACGGTCTGACCTCCCTCGGGCGCAGCCGCCATCGAGCGCAGTTCGTCGAGACGAACCTCTGCGAGCGCGGTCGGTTCCGTGGCCGCGGCGATCAGCGCGAGGTTCGACCTCGAGACCATGATCGGCGGAACGAGATCGCCCTCCGCGGCCTCGAACAGGAAGTGTCGTCCGGATGCCGGTTCGCCGCGTTCCATCGCCACGGCGTAGATTTCAACGACGCCCGACCGGACGACGTAGCCGACCTCGCTGTCGTCGAATGTCTTGACGTCGCCGATATCCAGGGCCAGGCCCGGCTCGGACGTCGTGATCGCTTGGGTCACGTTCATGCTTTCACCAACCGAGCATAGTGGCCGCCGCGAGCGATGAGGTCGGCATGCCGACCGCGCTCGACGATCCCGCCATTGTCGAGCACGACGATCTCGTCACAGTCGCGGATCGCGCTCAGGCGATGGGATATGATGATGCAGGTGCAACCGCGTCGGCGGATATTGTCGACGATGTCGCGCTCGACCAGGGCGTCGAGCGCGCTCGTGGCCTCGTCGAGCACCACGACCGCGGGGTCCGTCGCCAAGGCGCGTGCGATTGCCATGCGTTGGCACTCGCCGCCGCTGAAATTGCGCCCATCCTCCTCGACGACCGAGTCATAGGCATTCGGTCGCGCGGCGATCACGGAATGGATCATCGCGTCCTTGGCCGCGCGCACGACCATCTCGTCGGTGCTGACCGGGTCCCAGACTGTGATGTTGTCCCGGACCGTACCCGGGAACAGCACCACTTGCTGTTCGACATAGGCGACCATGGAACGCAGCAGTCCGGGGTCGAGAACGCGCGTCGAGACCCCGTCGATGCGGACGTCGCCCTGCCGGGCCTTCGCCAATCCGACGACGAGCCGGCCGAACGTCGACTTGCCGCTGCCCGACGAACCGACGATCCCGATGCGATGACCGGGCTTCACGCTGAGCGAGAGGTCGCGGAACAGCGGCGCGATGATTTCGGCATGGCTGAAGGTGAGTGCCTCGACCTCGACGGCGCCGCGAATGCTCTCCGGCGTTTGCGAGCCTCGCTCGGCGTCGAACATCGGATCAACCGGCTGCAATAGGACGTCGTCGAGCCGCTCGACATAGCCGTGGCTGTCCTGGAGCTGAGCAGACAGGCCCACGAAGCTGGCGACCGGTCCGTTGAAATTGGCGGCGAGCGTCTGGAACGCTGCGAGCACGCCCACGGTGACGAGACCGTCCATGACCCGGATGCCTCCGATCAGGACGATGGCGATCCCGGTGATCGACGTCAGCATCGCAGCCAGCCCGGTGAGCAGGCGGCGGGAACGGGTCATGCGCTGCTCGGCCGTGAGCACCTTGGCATGGGCGCCGGCCCAGCGCCGGAAGAACAGGTCTTCCGTCCCGCTCGCTCGAAAGCTCTCGAGACTCGAGAAGCCCTGGAACAGCAGTGCCTGCAGCTGCCCCTCCTCCTGCAGCATGCGCCGGTGGGCATCCGACATCCGCTTGGTCATGACCGCCAGGAGCCAGAGATTGAGGACCGCGAAGGCCACTGCAACACCGGTCAGCGCGTAGTCGTAGCCGGCCATGACCAGGCCGTAGATCGAAATGGCCAGCAGATTGACAACGGCCATGATCAGCGCATTCGCCATCAGCGAATTGAGACGATCACCGAGACCCGAGCGATTGGCGAGTTCCGCTACGCTGCGCTGAGAGAAGAAGCCGATCGGCAGATGCAGCAAGTGCCAGAGCAGCCGGCCGTTCGATTGCAGGCCCATCCGCACGTTGAGGCGGGAAAGGATGGACCGTTGCAGCCATGTGAGCAGCATACGGAGCGCCGCCGCACCAACGAGCCCGGCGATGAGCCACCAGAGCCAGTCGTGGAGACCCGCGATCAGATAGTAATCCGTGAAGGCGCGCTGGAGCCCCGGTATCGCGAGGCCCGGCACGAGCAGCAGGAACCCGACGATCAATGTCGCGAACAGGGCGGCACGGAACGAGCGAAGCCGATCGGCGAGACCCGTGAAGAAGCCGGGCCGCTTACCACCCGCCTTGAAGTCGGCGCCGGGAACGAAGGTCAGCACGACGCCCGTGAAGGCCTGCTCGAATTCGTTCACCGTGACGACACGCGGGCCGGTGGCTGGATCGTTGATCCAGACCCGATCGCCGCGCCGCCCCTCCAGCACGACATAGTGGTTGAAGTTCCAGAACACGATCGCCGGCATCGGGAGCGTCGACAGCGCGTCGGGCTCGCAGCTGAGGCCCTTGCTCTCGAGCCCGAAATGGCGGGCCGCTTTCACGATGCTACTGGCCTTCGCACCGTCGCGGCTGACGCCCGCGACCGCGCGGATGTGTTCGAGCGAGATCCAGCGGCGATGATAGCCGAGGATCATCGCGAGGCAGGCCGCCCCGCACTCGCTCACCTCGTGCTGGAGTACCGTGGGCGTCGCCCGACGCCGAATCGAAGCGAGGCGGCCGCTCATAGCCACCTCGCGACAGCCGACTGCGCCCACGCCGGCAGCACGAAGCGATCGAGCAACTGACGCACTTGCGGCACTGCGAGCGCGAGAAGTCGGACGGATCGCACTTCGACATCGGCACTGACCAGCGTACCGCCGTTCAGAGTGATGTCCGGACCGCGCGACGACGACCAGCGATAGCCCGACGGCGTCGCCGGATCGGCATAGAGGTCGACCACGACCTGGAACGGTGCCGCGTTGTTGGACAGCGACTGGACGAGCTGCCGGTTCTTGAGAACCCGCTGCATGCCTTCGGCCGTCGACGGAATGCCGGCCACGCGGCGGACGCGGCCCATGACGAAGCCGAACTCCTCGCGACGCGCCGTCGAAACCGCGACCTCGACGGCATCGCCGGGCTTGACCTGCTTGCCGAAGGACGGCGGCACGTAGACGACGGCGACGAGTGCGCCGAACTCCGCGCCGTCCGAACGCGCCGGCACCGCGCCGGCACCCTCCGCCGCCGGGTCGTCCGGCTTGCCGGACAGCACGGTGAACAGCGCCATGCCGCGTTCGACCACCTCGCCCGCATTGACCTTGATCTCGGCGACGCGCCCGTCGTACGGGCTCTTCACTTGCGTCTCGCCCTCGAGCCGCGCCTCCAGCTCCGCGACCTTGCGCTTCACCGCCGCGACGCGTTGGTCGACCTGCAACAGCTCGCGCTCGTCTTCCGTCCGCATCTTGACGTCTTCGTCGTCGAGCTGGGTCAGGCTCACCTGATTGCGCGACAGCTCCTCTTGTTGGCGACCGGATTCGAGGCGTGATTCCAGATACTTGTCGCGGGGTGTGATGCCCTTGGCCATCAGCGCGTTGAGCGCTTCCACCCGCTCGGCGACCAGTGCGTTGTTCGCCGTCAGGAGCGCGATGCTCTGGACCAGCGCCTTGCGCCGCTCGCGTGTGGTGACATCGCGGGCCTCGATGCGCCTGCGCTGGAAGTCGACGGTGCGGGTCTTCAGGTCGAGCGCGTCGGCGAGTTCGCCGCGCACGCCTTCGAGCTCGTGGCGCAGCATCGGCTGATCGATCTCCGCGACGACATCGCCGGCGCGGACTTGATCACCGATCTCGACGTGGAACTTGTGCACCCGCCCCTGGCTGCCGCTCGTCACCTCGAGCACGCCGCCCGGATTGAGCAGAATGCCCTCGCCGCGCACCGTGACCGGCACGACGAGCAGCGCCGACCAGATCAGCCCGCCACCGATCAGGATCACGAAGCCCCAGATCAGGGCCCAGCCCGCGGAGCCTACGACCGTCAGGCCGGCATCGAGCCGCTCCGGCGTCGACAGCCGTTCGAGCGCCGCTTCTCGGAAAATACTCGGATTGCTCATCGCCCCCGTCCGTCCTGCAATGGTCGCCGCGCATCTCGAGCGGCCCCGACCCCACCGCACGGGTCGCCCCGATCCGTGCGGTGGATCGAATTTCCGTTTCCGTCAGGTCCGCGCTCCTCGACGGTCGTCGAGTTCCGTACCGCGCCACAGGCTCCGCCAATCCTGCTCGCCGACGAACAGACCGATCATCCAGCAGACCGGCTCGAGCGTCGTGCGCACGATCTTGCCCGCCAGCGAGCCTTTCGGGCGCCGGCCCATCTGGTAGGCGAGTTCCTCGGCCCGCCACCGCATGAGCGGATACATGAGCCGTTCCGCAAGCGGCGATCGACGCATCAGGCGGACATAGGGAATGGCCCAGGCCTGGTAGCCCCTGACCGTGATCGGCGAGAGCCGGGCATAGGTGAACTCGAGGTCGGCGCGCCAGGTGTCGCGATCGAGCATGCCCTTCCGATAGAAGTGCGTGCAGATGACGCGTCCGGGGTTGAAGAACCATTTGGCCCCGTCGGCGGCTTGGTTGAGCCCGTTGTTCAGGGCGTCCTGGACGGTGGAGAAGCCGCGGCTGAACGCATCGTCCACGGCGTGGAGCGCCGCCGAGGCGCCGCTCTCGAAGGCCGAGCCCGCGCCGACGATCGACGACCCGGCCGCATTGACGATGCTCTCCCCCTTGTCCTTGTAAGTGGCGATGCTCAACTCGACGGCGCGACTGATGTCGTCCTTGACGAAGTCGACCGCCTGGCTCGTGTCGACCGAGCCCTTGAACCCGAGCCCGACACCGGCCAGTTCGAAGCCGAGCGCCGCGCTCAGATCGAAGGTGATCTTCGAGCCTTCCAGGCCGACCTTGATATTTGCCGATGCGCCCGCGTTGCCCGGCGACATCAAAGTCGCGCTCGACGTCGCCTCGAGCGGACCCGCTCCGAAGGTCAGATCCTCGGTGACGGAGACATAGGCGCCGGCGAAGGCGCCGAACTTGGCCTGGTTCATCAGACCAACGGAAGCGGTGGCCTTGGCCGTGGCGCCGGCGACGGCCGCGAGCTTCGTTGAACGCGTGGCCTCGATCCCGTTCATGTCCAGGGTCTGATGCTCGGCGATTTCGACACCGGCGACGGCGCCGACACTCGCCTTGATCGAGATGCCCTTCAGTCCGACCGACACACGCGACTCCGCCGAGGCCTCGACGAAGGCCGTGAGATCGACCGGTCCGACATGCATGTTCAGCGAGGCGAAGGCGCCGGCCTGTGCATAGGCCGCAGCGCCGAGCTTCGACACGCCGGCCCCGGTCTCGGCGGATGCGCCGGCCGCGGCCGTGAAGGTGACGCCCCCGAGCGACGCCTGCACCAGAGCCGTCGCCCCGACTCCGGTCTTGGTGCCTTTGAGGAAGTCGTTGCTGTCGATCATCGAGACGTCGATGCGATCCTTGAAGGATTTCTGCATGTCCGTCGTATTGGTCCACAGCGATCCCAGATCGCCCTTCTGCCCTTCGGGCATGGGTCCCTGGACCTTCACCATCGCGTAGGTCTGCACCAGCGCGCCCATCATCGCGCCGGCCTGATAGGCGTCCTGGAAGTCCTGGGTGTGGTCCTTGGTGAACTTCAGCGTCTTCGCGGAGTCGCTGAGCTTGCCTGTCGTCAGCGTGTCGACCTTCACGTCCTGCTGAGTCTGCGCCTCCATCGTGCTGGCGAGCACCTTGCTGAGGCTCGCCTGCATCGCGGTCGCCGTGGCGGCATCGGCCGGTGCGACGCTCGGCTGGCCGGCCATGAGACCCGTCATGACACCGAGACCCCGGATGAGGTCGGAGCCGTGGGTCGTCTGGATCTCCGCCAGCGCGTTTTTGAGGATGTTCGCTTCGGCCGAGTGCGCCGTGGCGGCGACGGCCGCAGCGGCCGCGCTGCCGACGTCCGTGGACGACGACGGAGCCGAGGCCAGTTTCGTCTCGGCGTCCACGGCGCTCGAGAGCGCGCAGCTCAACTGCGCCAGCACCAGACCGCGCGCCGTTGCCTCTTCGAACCCGAGAGCGGTGCCGGAGTGGTTGGCGTCCGGCGCATTCGAGGCGGCGAGCGCCTGTACCGCTGTCGACAGGATCGCCGCGGCCTGTGTACCGGTCAACGAACCGCTGTAGACGAGGTCCATCACGTCCTGCTGCGCGGCGCCGCCCATCAGCCGAGCCGTCATGGTCATGTTCAGGACCGTGCTGTGACCGGCCGCCCCGAAGGCGGCGAGCGCCAGCGCAGCGTCGACGGGGACATGGGCGGCCTTGGCCGACGCCATGAGATCGGTGATCAAGGCCGCCTGCGCGTCGGGGTCCTGCGCATTGGCAGTCGATGCGGCGAGTTGGCCGACATCGAAGGCCTTCGACGCCACCATGGCGCCCGCCGCATCGACCAACGGCAGCATCGATCGTCCGGCGCTGACCGCGATGCCGAAATCGTCGAGCAGCTTCTGGTCCAGGGCAGCTAGGACGTCGAGCTTCGCCTGGGTCGCCGGATCGCCGTGGCCCTGGATCTGCAGGACCGTGTTGTCGACGATCAGGTCCGAGATCGTCTTGTCGAGATGACCCAAGGTGACTTCGGCTTGGAAAATCCCCGGAAGCAGCGGCGTCGCGAGCGAACCGCGGTTGCCCTGCAGGCGCATGACGGCATCATTGATCTCCGAGAGGAGACCATCGGCGCCGGCGGCTGCACCGATGAGACTGGGTTGCTTCGGATTCGACGCCCAGTTCATCAGAACGTCACCGATGCCGATCGTTCCGGCCTTGTCGGCTGTCTTGCCGGTCTGATCGTGCACGGTGCAAGCGAGCTTCTTGCCGTCGATCAGATCGTGCACCAGATCGAGCACGCCGTGATCGTTGCCCGTCTTGTCGGCGACGGTCAGGAGCACTTCGAGCGTCGACACCTTCGGGAATGAGAACTGCGCCATGTCGATGGCGGCATGCGCGACATCCGCGGCGCTGTGGCCCGTGATCGCACCCGTCACCGAGAGCAGCGAGAGCGCAGCGGCGCAGCCCGCGTTCGTCGCGGCGGGGTCCGAACCGAACACCCAGCGCTCCGCGGCGAGATCGATCGGGACCGCCGACGAGGTCAGCGGCGCGTGGCCCGGGAAGGCCGCCTGCTCCGCCTGGAAATGGCTGATCACGGCCTGCGCAATGTTTGCGGCAGACGAAGGCGCGCCGTTTGCCCCGGTCGACAAGCCAACGAGCGCGCCGATGTCGTTCAGGCGGGCCGTCGCAGCAGTGAGACCCTGGACAGTCGAAAACTGCGCTTCGGTAGCGAGGATCGCCGCCGCATCGGCCGCCGCGAGCCGTCCCGCACGCACCTGGTTGAAAAGCTCGAACGGAGCTTGATAGGTCGCGACGCGTGCGGTCTGCAGGTCCTGGATCGCCTTGTTGTCGGAGGCGAGCGACGAGAGGCGGGTGAGCGCGCAATCGAACGGGACGTTGTTCTGTGTCGCGGCCTTTTGCAGATCGAGCGCCGCCGCATCTCCCGTCATCGCGCCGAAGGAGACCTTCACCACATCGGCGGCGACGAGCCGATTGAGCGGCCCCATCAGATGATCGACCGCGCCCGTGCCGTCCGAACCGGCCGCGAGCGCACCGTCGACGACCGAAAGCGCCCGATCGAGCCCGAACTGCTTCAGGGCATTGAGCATGGTCGCGCCGGCTGCGCCGAAGAACAGGCTGTTGCCATGCGTCGGGTCCGCCGCCGCGATGGCCTGCGCGATCTGGGCGACGGCGGCCTGACCAACCGTGCCCGAGGGAGTCGTCGCGGCGAGACCGCTCAGCACGGCGATCTCGTCCGAGGCGCCGAGTTCACGTGCGATCTGGGCGACGCCCGACGCGTCCTTGACCAAGGTCGACAGCGCGGCGCCGATCGTGGCCTGCAGAGCCGGCGTCGCACCGCCCGCGCCGGCGGCGTCCGCCATCAGCACGACCGCGTCCGAAACAGACAGGACAGAGGCCACATCGTTGGCGACGGTATTGGGCGAAACGCCACCCTTCATGAGCGACAGCAGCTCTTGCGTGCCGGCATTGCGCATGTCGGCATCACCACTGGTCGAGAGCACGGCGACCACGCTCACGGCCTGATCGATCGTGATCAGTTTCGAGGCGGCGAGCGCCTGCACGTCCGCCATGACCTGCGCATCGGTCACCGAGCCGTTCGTGACCAGCGTGGTCATCGCGCGAGCCAGAAACGGCCGCGCCGACGGATCGCCGGCCGCCATGGCAGTCGCGATCAAGCCGACCGCCTGATCGCCCGGGACCGCATGGTTCGCCACAGCGTCCATGTGGCTGAGGAGGTACACGGCATTGCCGGACCCGGCCGCGTAGACGACCTGAGCGGCGAGTTCCTTGGCGGCCGCGAGTTGCACGTCCGCCGGGGCCACCACCCAGATCCGCGCCAACAGGTTCGATGCGTCCTGCGTCCAGACGGCACCGTTCTGAACGGCTGCATGGATATCGGTCATCGCCTGCGTTGCGCCGATGGCCCCGGCGCCGATCAGGTCGACGATCCGGCCCGCTGCGGCCACTTGGATCGTCGGATCCGGACTTGCGCCCAAAACCGCCAAAACCTGGACGGCCTGATCGGCGGTCAAACCCGTCGCCGAAGACACCGGCACAATGTCCCCTGCGGCCTGCGCCGCGGTGATCTGGCCCGCTCCGATGATCGCCAGCACTTCGTTGGCAGCGGCGACCTGGAACCAGGCCGTCCCCGTCGCGGCGATCTGCGCGAGCAGGGTCACGGCCTGATCGGCACTGACGAGTTCCGTGCTGATGGCCGCGCCGATGTCGGTCATGGCGGTGCCGGTCGCGATCGCGCCGGAATTGACGAGCGCGACGACCTCGGTGGCGGCAGCTGTCTGGATCGCCGGCGAGCCGACGCCGGAGATCCTGGCCAGAAGGGCGATGGCCTGATCGAGCGAAATTGCCTTTGCCCCCGCTGCGGCACCGATGTCCGTCATCGCCTGAGCCGGCGTGGCGAGGCCGGCGTTGACGAGCGCGACGATCTGCGCCGCAGCGGCCGTTTGCGCCGGAACCGTGCCCGCACTGCTCAAGGTGGTCAGCGCCGCGACCGCCTGGTCGGCGGTCATGCCGCCCGATGCGACCAGGGCTGCCAACTGGCCCGACGCCTCCGCGGCCTGTAAGGCGACGTTGCCGCTGGCGCTCAGGGCCTTCAGTATCGAACCGACCTGATTGCCGGCGATCGCCGAGGTCAGAACGACGGAGCAGACGTCCTTGATCGCCTGGTCGGCCGTGACGGCACCGGCATCGACGAGCGCGCCGATCGTCGCGACGGCAGCGGTCTGGACCGCAGCGTTGCCCCCGGCCAGCAGGCAGACGAGCAAGCCGACAGCCTGATCGGCCGAGACCGCCTTGGTTGACACGGCGGCCTGGATGTCGGCAGACGCCTGCGCTGCGGAAATCGCGCCGGACGTGACCAGCGCGACGATCTCTCGGCCGACGGCCGCCTCGATCGCACCTGTCGCTGCTGCCGATACTCCGGCGAGGAAGGTGATCGCCTGATCTGCGGAGAGAGAGTACCCGGAGACGGCCGCGCCGATGTCGGTCATGGCTTTCGCTGCGGTGACGGTACCGGCCGAGACCAGCGTCACGAGTTGGGTCGCGACCGCAGCCTGCAAGCCCGGACTGGCAACCGTGCTCATCACCGCCAAGGCAGTGACCGCCTGATCGCCGGTGATCACCTTGTTGGTCACGGCCGTCCCTATGTCGGCCGCCGCTTGGGCGGCCGTGACTGCGCCGGCGGAGATCAAGGCCCCGATCTCGCCAGCCGCCGCCGAACCCACCCAAGGCTGTCCGGCCGCAATCATCTTGGCGAGCACCGTCACGGCCTGATCGCCGGTCAACGCGTTCGCCGCGACGGCGGCGCCGATGTCGGCCATGGCCCGGCCGGCGTCGATCACGTTGGAGCCGACGAAGCTCGCGATCTGGCCGCCGACAGCGGCCTGGACCGCCGCGGTACCGGCGGCTGCGATGCTCGTGAGGACACCAATTGCCTGGTCGGCACTGATGATCCGGTTGGACACCGTCCGGGCGACGTCGATTATCGCCTGCGCGGCAGTGATGCCACCGCCCGTGATCAGCCCTGCGATCGCACCGCCTGCAGCCGCCTGCACCGCGGGCGAGCTCGTCGCGCCGAGGAGCGTGAACAGGGTCGTCGCCTGATCGACCGTACAATTGCCGGCGGAGATCGCGGCCCGGACGTCCGTCACCACCTGTGCCGACGTGATCGTGCCCGAAGAGATCAAGGTCGCGATCTCTCCGACGGCGGCCGTCTGCGTCGCGACCGCGCTCGTCGCCGCGAGGCGGGTCAACAAGTTGACGGCCTGATCCGCGCCACTCAGATTGATGGCGACGGCGGCGCCGATGTCGACCATCGCCTGGGCCGGGGCAATGGTACCGGTGTTGATCATCGAATTGATCTGAGAGACGACCTCGCTCTGCATCACCGGATTGCCCGCGGATGCGAGCCCTGCGAGCATCGTAATGGCCTGGTCTCCGGTGATCGCGCCCGATTTGGCTGCGGGACCGAAGGCAGAAGCCGCCAGACTTGCCGATCCGATCGTTCCGGATGCGACGAGCGCGAGAATCTGGTTGACCCCGGCCGCCTGGGTCGTCGGGGATCCCGATGTGCCGACGGCCGCGATGAGTGTGACGGTTGCTGCCGCCGAGCGGCCGGCCGCGCCGATATCGCTCATCGCCTGTGTGGCGGTCAGTGCGCCCGTGACGATCAGCGCGTTGACCTGTGCGCCCGCCGCAGCAGTGATCGCGCCCGTTCCGACACTCGAAACGAGCGCCAACATCTTCACCGCCTGGTCGGCCGTGCAGACCTTGGTCGCCACTGCGGCACCGATATCGGCCATCGCCTGCGACGCCGAGACGGCGCCGGAGGATATCAGCGTGTTCACCTCGGTGCCGACTGCAGCCTGGATCGACGCATTGCCAGCGGAGCAGACGCGAACAAGGATGCCCATTGCCTGATCGGCCGTGCAGGTGCCGCTCGATACCGCCGCGCCGATATCTGCCATGGCAAGTGCCGGCGTGATCGCCGTACCGGTCATCATCGTCACGAGCTGGCTGGAAACCGCAGCCTGCCATGCGACATTGCCGGTGCCGGCGAGCGTGAGCAGCGTGAGCACCGCCTGATCGGCGGTGAGCGCCTTCGAGGACACCGTCGCCGCGACATCGGCCGCCGCTTGCGCCGCCGTGACCTGTCCGCTCGACACCATCGCCGTGATCTGGCCGAGCGCGGCGGTCGCCACGTCGGACGACCCGCCGCTTGCCGCCAAGGCGAGCAGCGTCACAGCCTGATCGGCGGTGACGGCCTTACCGGCGACTGCCGCGCCGATGTCGGTCATGACCTGGGACGTCGTGACCGTACCGATGCCGATCAGCGAGCGGATCTCGGATGCAACCGCGCTCTGGAGCACGCCCGGGCCCACGGCCGCGATCTGGGCGAGCAAGGCGATCGCCTGATTGCCCGTCTGGCCGTTGGTGCCGACCGCGCCCTGGAAGTCGGCCATCGCCTGCGTTGCGGTGACGGCGCCCGTGCTCACCAGGGCCGCCACCTGAGTGGCGGCGGCCTTCTGGATCGAGGCGTCGCCGGCGACCCCGACCAGGGCGTAGGTGGTGACGGCCTGATCGGCGGTGATCGTCTTGTTGGTGACGACCGCTGCAACGTCGGCCATCGCCTGCGTCGCTGTGACCAGTCCCGACGAAACCAGAGCCGCGATTTCGCCACAGGCCGCAATCCGCGTCGCCGATGCGCTGGAAGGCGCAGTGCACGCCAGGATCATGACGGCCTGGTCGGCGCTGACGGCCTTGGCGGCGACCGCCGCGCCCACGTCGGCCATGGCCTGGGTCGCGCTGATCGAGCCCGACGCGATCAGGGTCGCGATCTCCCCGGCGACAGCGGTCTGGATCGCCGTCGAGGCGCTCGTGCCGATCCTCATCAGGAGGTTCATCGCCTGGTCGGCGGTACAGGCGCCCTTGTTGATGGCCGAACCGATGTCGGCCATCGCCAGCGTGGGGCTGATCGCTCCTGACGTGATCAGGGTCGCGATCTCGGTTCCGATCGCCGCCTGTGTCGCGGCCGAGCCGCCGACCGCGACGCGGACGATCAGATTCACCACCGGCTCGGCGACGCTGTAGCCGATGGCAGCGACGACGGAGCCAACGTCAGCCATCGCTTGAGCGGCCGTGATAGTTCCGCCCTCGATCAGGGCGGTCATCTGCTGGGCAGCGGCTGCCGTCAGGCCGGGGACGCTCGACGCGCCGAGAACCGTCAGCGCCTTGACGATCTGATCGGGCGCGGCGGCCGATGCGGTCGCCATGGAGGCGACGTCGGCGGCCGCCTGGGTCGCCGAGACGGCGCCACCCTGGACCATCGACCCAATCTCGCCGACCGCCGTGGTCAGCACGCCCAGACTGCCGGCGCCGGCGATGGACCCGAGGACAGCGACGGTCTGATCGGTAGTGATGATACCGTTCGCCCGAGCCGAGCGGACGTCGGCGATCACTTGCGAGGTGGCGATCGATAAGTCGCAGAGCTTCGAGATCTGCGCTCCCACGGCGCCCAGTGTGGAAGCCGGCCCCGCTCCCCCGACCATGAGCATGAGATTGACGGCTGTGTCGGCCGTGCAGGTCTTGCCGACGCAAGCGCCGATATCGGCCAAAGCCTTTGCAGGTGTGATGGCGCCCGAAGCGATCAACGCGCCGATTTCTTTACTCGCGGCGAGTTGCACCGCGGGCGTTCCGGTCGCATTGACGATGCCGGCCACCAAGGTGACGGCCTGGTCGGCGGAGCAGACCTTCGCGGCCACGGCGACATCCAGATCTGTCATTGCCTGGGACGCGCTGATCGTGGCGCCGTTGATCATGGACACGAGCTTGGCGGTGGCATCGCGCTGAACGTTCGCGTCTGCGGCCACGGAGAGCCCGATCAGCGTCCCGGCCATCTGGTCGACCGTGATGACCTTCGCGGTCAGAGCCGTCCCGAGATCGGTGACGATTTGACTGGACGTCAGTGCGCCCGACGACGCCAATGCCGCGAGCTGTCCGGCCGCGGCGGACTGGATCGCGGCGCTGCCGGCGCCGATCGCCGCGGCGATCATCGCAACCGCCTGATCGCCGGAGATCGTCCTCGCCGTTGTCGCCTGACCGACGTCGGCCATCGCCTGGGACGCGCCGATCGCACCCGCCGCGATCAAGGTCGCGATCTCGGCGCCGGCAGCATTCATCGCGGCGTTGCTGCTCACGCCGAGGCGGACCAGAAGGTTGATCGCCTGGTCGGCGGTGCAGCCTTTCGACAGGGCCGTCGCGCCGACGTCGGTCATCAGCTGGGTCGTCGAAATGGTCCTGTTGAACACCATCGACTGGAGCTGCTGGCACACGGTCGTCTGCAGCGCCGGAGTGCCGGCGCCCGCGACCGCGGTCAGCACGGACACAGTCTGATCGGCCGTGATCGTCTTGGCGGTCAGCGCAGCGGAAATATCGGTCAGCGCCTTGGTTGCGGTAACGGTACCGGCCGTGATCATCCCCGCGATCTGGCCAGCCGCCGCCGTCTGGGCGGCTCCTGTGCCGACGGCGATCGTCGATGCGAGCAGCGTGACGGCCTGATCCCCGGTCAAGGTCTTGGCCGTGACGGCCGACGCCACGTCGGTCATCGCCTGGCTGGCACCGAGCACGCCCGACGCGATCAACGTGGCGATTTCGCTTCCCGCCGCAGCCAAGGCCGCCGGCGTCCCGCCGAGTTTCGAGGTCGTTGCGGTCGAGGTGCCGGACGATGCCGTCGCGACGCCGAGCATGAGGCTCACCGCCTGATCGCCGGTGCATTTCGACGCGATTGCGGCAGAGCCGATGTCGATCATCGCCTGGGTGTTCGAAACGGCGCCGGAGGTCACGAGAGCGGCGATCTTGGCAATGGCGGCGCTCTGAAGGGACGCATTGCCGGATCCGCCGAGCACGGCGAGGGTCGTCACCTCCCGGTCGGCCGACGATGCCCCCTGATGGACGCTGTTGACCACGTCCGCCGCCGCGAAGGTTCCGGCGGCGATCTGGGCGGCGATCATCTGGCCGGCTGCGGCTGCCACGCCCGCATCGTCCAACGCGCTCGCGGACGCCAGAGCCCCGGCGGCCTGAACCCCGGTCAGGTAACCGGAACGGATGATGGTGCCGATCTCGGCGCTTGCCGCCGCGACGGCGCTCGGATTGGCTGCCGCAATCCCGGCGAGGACACCGACAGCCGCGGATGGACTGAGCGTATGAGAGGAATTGGCGACTGCGTGATCGACATCGACGATCGCCTGGCTGGCCGTCACCTTGTTGGCGGTGACGAGGGCTCCGATTTCGCGGCCCGCTGCGGTCTGGAGATCGAGTCCGCCGGCGGTGGCGACAGACGCCAGGAGCGCGACTGCCTGGTCGCCGCCGAGCTTGTTGATCGAAACGGCCGTGTGAATATCGGCCATGGCGTGATCGGCAGTGACGTAGTTATGGCCGATCAGAGACGCGATCTCCGAGCCGACGGCCTTCAGCAGCGTGACCGTGGCACCGGATGCCACGCCGGACAGCACGGAGACGGCGTGATCTCCGGTCATGAGGCCCTGTGCCACGGCGCTGTCGATATCGGTCATGGCCTGACCAGCCGTGATCTGCCCGCGCGCCACGAGCGTCGTCAGTTCACCGCCGACCGCGGCCTGTAGCGAGGCGTCACCGGCGGCGGCGAGGCCCGACAACAGCGACACCGCGTGGTCGGCTGTGATCGTCTTGCCGGTGAGCGCGGCCTCGATGCCCTGAAATGCGTTCGCGGCGGTGATCTGCCCGCCCGCAATCTGCGTCGCGACCTCCTGACCGACGATGCTCCAATCAGAGGTGTGCCCGGCGACTTGAGTAATCTGCTCCGCGAAACCGGCAAGCGCCTGGCCGACATTGAGGTGGTTCTGCGTGGCGACCGCCTCGAGCAGATGCATCGCACCGGCATCGGTGCCCTGCCCGGCCGCCACCACATGGGCGACTGCAGCCTCGGCAGCACCGCTTTGAACCGCTTGCGCACTCAAATCCAGTTGCGACGTGTCGAAGCCGGCGATTTGGTTCAGTTGGGTCTTGGTGAGCGCCGTCGCGCCGCCGACCACGCCGTCGAGATCGTCGAGCGATATTTCAATGGGATCATTTTTGCCGGAAGAAGGAGTGTTCGACATCGGTGCCCCCAAGACAATGACGGTATTTCATCTCCGGTCGACGGTATCTCGACTTACGTGCTCTGTCGCGACACTGCACCTCGATCTGTGACGGGCGTCACACAGCGAGGCGAATGAAAGCTGCGGAAGGTCGAGCGATCATCTACAGCGGCCCTTCGTTTTGTTGCGCATCCATCTACGGCGCCAAAGGGCATGCCCTCCGCGCAATCAGCAAACAGAAAGAGATCGACTTCCATCGATTTATTGTTCGTATCGCCTGAAATAATTTCCAAAAAGAGAAATTTATTATTTCTCTTTCTTGCGATTTTTGATTATTGTACATGTATTCAATAAAAAATCTTGGACACATGCGCCACTAATTCCCATTTATACTCGGATTTAACTTATTGTAAGGTTATTGTTACTATTATCTCACTCTTTTATATAGAGGACAGAGTAGGTTATTAGCAATGAAAAAGATTGCTGGTATTTATATACAACGCCATATTTTCGCGCGCCACAGATAACTCAGCGTATTTCGATATTATTTTTGCAATCTTACTTCAGATTTTAATCTATCATCGCGTTTTTAACTCGTATTTCTCCGCGATAAAGGTTTTTACACGGAACCAATACATAGTTTTCATAAACACTTTCCTTCTGGAATCGGTCTCATGCACAATGTGATATATGTTTTTATCGATTATATACTTGTGATTTTTTGGATTTTATTCAAAGATTCCGGAAACAAATTGACATAGCGATTCATACCTCAAAAAGACGCTTATATCCTTCAACGCGGCAATTGATCGGTAATTCGGCCACGTCATCACAAGGCTAATCGGAGTCGGAATTATCGACGTTAGCCAAACCTCGATAGATTTTCTGGCTCGGACCATTCTACCAATGAAACCGATGATCGATCATAAGCTCGACTGGACGCGAGTTCAGCATGTGCCGCTGGGTCACCTATACGTTCATCTGGCTTACGCGTTACCGCTCGCGCGCTGCGCGACGTTGCGTTGAGGTGGTCCCCATTCGGCGGACAGATCGGCGGCTTTGCTAAGCTTGGTTCTTGTCTCCGTCACGCCGCCAGTTCGATGTCGACAGGGGTCGTATTGGCCTCCTGCCGGTTTCACGGACACCGAGTTTAGGTGTCATGTTGGAACTGGAGTGACCTTGCCCCCGGATAGTCCCCATTCATAACCAGAATCCGTTCTGGTTATGGTCCACTCGGGACCGTGCTGCAAACTCGTTCGGGGTGAGCCCGTCCAGGCTCGTGTGGGGTCGTTCGGTGTTGTAGTCGGTTCTCCAATCCTCGATGACCTGGCGGGCCTGTGCCAGCCCGCGGAACAACGTCTCGTTCAGGCACTCGTCTCGGAAGCGCCCATTCAGGCTCTCGACGAAGCCGTTCTGCATCGGCTTGCCGGGAGCGATGTAGTGCCACTCGACGCGGTTCGTCTCCGACTGTGTTTCGGCGTGGAACTTTGACCCCCTACGAGGGGTGATCGGCGTCCAATTTTGACCCCCTTACCGCCACCGCGAGCAGACTGCCGTTCCTTTCGTGGAGGGCGGCGGTCGGGGGATGAAGTCAGTGGATACGATTGCGCGGATACGCCGCGAGTTCTTCGTTCGAGGTCGTTCGATCAAGGAGATCGCCCGCGAACTGCATGTTGCCCGGAACACGGTCCGGAAGGTGCTGCGTTCCGGTGAAACGATCTTCTCCTACAGTCGCGGGAACCAGCCGCTACCGAAGCTCGGACCGTGGAAGACCGAGTTGGACGGGCTGCTCGCGGCGAACGCGGCAGCATCTGCGCGTGAGCGGCTGACGCTGGTTCGACTGTTCGAGGAGTTGCGCGGCCGGGGTTACGAAGGCGGCTACGACGCCGTTCGTCGCTACGCGCGGGCCTGGGCGTTGGAGACGTCGGCGGCGAAGGTCGACGCCTACGTGCCGCTCTCCTTCGCGCCGGGCGAGGCGTACCAGTTCGACTGGAGCCACGAGGTCGTCCTGATGAACGGCCTGCCGATGACGGTGAAGGTGGCGCACGTCCGGCTCTGCCACAGCCGAATGATGTTCGTCCGTGCCTATCCGCGCGAGAGCCAGGAGATGGTGTTCGATGCCCACGACCGGGCCTTCGCCTTCTTCCGGGGCACCTGCACGCGCGGCATCTACGACAACATGAAGACCGCGGTGGAGACGATCTTCGTCGGCAAGGAGCGGGCCTACAATCGGCGCTTCCTGCAGATGGCGGGGCATTACCTCGTCGAGCCGGTCGCCTGCACGCCGGCTTCGGGCTGGGAGAAGGGGCAGGTCGAGAACCAGGTCGGGCTGGTCCGCGAGCGGTTCTTCACCCCGCGCCTGCGGGTTCGGTCCTTCGACGAGTTGAACACCCTGCTGCTCGACCGGTGCATCGCCTACGCCAAGGCGCATCGGAACCCGGAGTTCCCCGACCGGACGATATGGGAAGCGTTCGAAGCCGAGCGGGCGTCGCTGGTGCCGTATCGCGGCCCCTTCGACGGGTTCCACGCGGTGACGGCGTCGGTATCGAAGACCTGCCTCGTGCGGTTCGACAACAACAAATACTCCGTATCGGCGAGCGCGGTCGGCCGGCCGGTGGAGATCCGGGCCTATGCCGATCGGATCGTCGTTCGTCAGGACGGCCGAGTGGTCGCCGAGCATCCTCGCTCCTTCGGTCGCGGCGAGACGATCTACGATCCCTGGCACTACGTGCCGGTGCTCGCCCGCAAGCCGGGAGCCCTGCGCAACGGCGCCCCGTTCAAGGACTGGGTTCTGCCGGGCGCGATGGATCGGGTGCGCCGCAAGCTCGCCGGCTCCAACGACGGCGACCGGCAGATGGTGGAGATCCTCGCCGCGGTGCTCGACGACGGACTGGGTGCGGTCGAGGCGGCCTGCGCCGAGGCGCTCGGCGAAGGCGTGCACTCCGCCGACGTGGTGCTGAACATCCTGGCGCGACGGCGGCCCGCGCCGATCCCGGTCGGCATCCTGACCCCGGATGCGTTGAAGCTGCGGTTCGAGCCGATTGCCGACTGCGCGCGGTACGACGACCTGCGGAGGGCCGGCTGATGGACCGCACCAAGATCCTGAGCACGATGACCGAGCTGAAGCTGTTCGGCATGAAGGCGGCCTACGACGAGATCGTAGCGGCGGCCCTGAAGCGCAACCACGACCCACAGCGCATCGTCGCGGCGATGCTCACCGCCGAGATCGCCGAGAAGCAGGCCCGCTCCATCCGTTACCAGATGGGCGTGGCCAAGCTGCCGCTCGCCAAGGACATCGACGAGTTCGCCTTCGACGGCACGCCGATCAACGAGAACCTGGTCAGAGACCTCGCCGCCGGCGGCTTCATCGGCCAGCAGCGCAACGTCGTGCTGATCGGCGGTACCGGCACGGGCAAGACCCACCTGGCCATCGCCATCGCACGGGCCTGCATCCGAGCCGGCATGCGGGGGCGGTACTTCAACGTCGTCGACCTCGTGAACAAGCTCGAGGCCGAGACCCGTGCCGGCCGACAGGGGCGAATGGCCGACTGGCTCTGCCGCCTCGGCTTCGTCGTCCTCGACGAGTTGGGCTACCTGCCCTTCGCCCAATCCGGCGGTCAGTTGCTGTTCCACCTGATCAGCCGGCTCTACGAGCGCACCTCGATCGTGGTCACGACCAACCTCGCCTTCGGCGAATGGCCGTCGGTGTTCGGCGACGCCAAGATGACTACGGCGCTGCTCGACCGCCTCACCCATCACTGCGACATCGTCGAGACCGGCAACGACAGCTGGCGCTTCAAACACCGGGCCTGAGATCGGCGCCGTCGTCGGTATAGTGCCTCCGGTCGGGCTACGCCCTCCCTCCGTCACGACACCGACGACATGCTCACACCGAAGCTTCGACATTCGATCGGAAGCGCCCAACTGCGCGAAACCAGGGGGTCAAAGTTCGACGCCGATCCGGGGTCAAGATTGCTCGCCGATTGACATCGGCCCCCCCGATGCAGACGGTTTGGAGGACGTTCTACGTCATCACCTCCGCTCAGACTTGCAGAGTGTCGACCTGACACCACTCGCCATTCAGTGCGCCGGAGTGACGCCAGCGGCGGCAATGGACTGGGTCCGTCAGGCTCGACGGACCGCGCGCGCAGCCGGCCGCCCGATGATATTGGAGGATCTCGAAAGCGCGGCAATCCCGAACTTCTTTCGGGATACGGCGAGTGCTCGCAGAGCTGCGATCCACGAAGCAGGTCACGCGGTGGCCGGGATCGTGACCGGCGCGCGTGTCGAGAGCGTCAGTCTCGGAAGCGCGGGAACGGCCGGCGGCCGAACGAGGCTCCGTTACGACGACGTTCACTTCCAACTTCGGGACGACCTCGTCGGCAGGATTCTCACGCTACTCGCCGGCCGGGCCGCCGAGCAGGTCGTCATCGGCAGTGTCAGCACTGGCGCCGGCGGATCGGACGAGTCGGATTTGGCTCACGCGACGCGTGAAATGGAGAGCATGTGGGCGCGTTTTGGCTTCGGTGCCGACCTTCTCTACCAGCCCGCAGTGCGCGCGACGGGTCTACTCGAAGACCCGGTCGTTCGCCGAGAGATCGCCGACGAGCTCAGCGCTCATTATCGACGCGCGCTCGAACTCGTGGCGGAGCATCGCGACGCGATCGAGCGTATCGCCGATGCACTCATCGCGCGACGTTTTCTGACCGGCGACGAGGTTTCGCGCCTGATGTAATCGTCAAAGACCAACAAGCGCGGCGATCCACACCACATCAATCTACTTCAGGCGCAACCGATCAAACAAAACGACTGCAGGCTGCTGTAATAGGCTATTTCGTTGCGGTCAGCTCGGAGCGAGAGATGTGCGACGGGCTCTACCGACAACAATCCAACCACTTCTTATTGAGCTTCTGGATATCGTACGGCAGGTACACCAAGTCTATGCTCTGCTTCAAAACTGGAACATGAACCGTATCCGTATATCTCGCCTGCTGCCCGCCTCGCCGCTTCGGACTATGGCCCGTTATCGAGTCGATAACAGCCTCGTTGACGTTTTTGTTGACCAACAGCGTACGCAGTCTGTGGCGAAAAGGATGATAAACACCATCGCTTTCTGTGCCGTCTTTCCGAATGACTTGCATTCCCGCGCGCTCCATCATCCGGGCGACGCGTTTTCCGATACCATCTCCATAGACAGCATTGGCCGCGCTGCGCTTGAACTCGGTGAACAGCATTTCGTCCGGCTGTCGTCCGACAACTTTGTCTTCCACAAAGCCCAGCTCGAACAGATCGCGATGGAGCGGCACATACCGCCTTGACCATGATGTCTTTAGATTTATATCGGAACCATGCAGATCGAAGACCCAGATTCCCTCGATCTGTTTGACGTGACGGACCCTCAACTGGCTGAACTCTTCGCGTCGCATACCGTGCAGACCCGCGACAACGGGCGTCCAGTATAGACCGTCCCGAATGATCACGGAGCCGGGCTCGTTGTAAAAATATTCGGACCTCCGACCCGTATAGACGGGATGCTCGAACAGCTTCGCGATTTGATCATCGGGCCAGCCGGGGCGCTCTTCGTTTATTTCGAGGCCGGTTACCTTCGATCCGGTCGGAAGAAGGAAGCCGGTCCAAAAATTTTGGGCAGACTCGAGCATTTTGCCATGCTTTACGGCCCAATCAAAAAACGGCGCAATAATGCATAGGTGCTTGTTCACGGTCGTATTCTGAACCCGAACATAGTTCGCATCGACCGACGCAGCCTCAGCAATTACGTCGAGAATTGGCTTCTTGCGTGCCGCCTCCGATCGCCAATAGTGCTTCGGGAGCTGAACCAGGATCTCCTGAAACCGGCTCATGTCCTCGCGCCGATATGTTTTCAGCGGACGGTCTCCGACGACCTCGATCCAGATGCGGATGGTCGCCTGCGCGTCCTGAAGAGCGCCCTTCGCGAGTTCACCCGTCTTGATTCGGCGCTCGAGAGATTCCGCGATCACCGTGGAGAAGACAGGCTCGTCGGGCGCCACAGTCGGTAGCTGCCGATTCGGTTCTGCGGTAGCAAGCGCCGGCTCGGGGCGGCCGGGACCGCCGCTGGCGTCCCGAGCGACCGGCTGCCTAACTCGAGCCGGTGTCTCATCGAGGCCGAGCTGCCGAACCAGCTTCTGATGACGCGCGCGCCAACGCTCTACCGGCAAGCCCAAGATGCCTCGACCGAGATCGTGACGATCAGCCAATTCGACGGCGGCGCCGAGATAGAATGTCGACAGCCCGAGGGTCAGGCCGCGCCCAACTCTGTGTAGGTCGACAGGATCCACGGGCGGTTCGAGTTCCGCCGCGGCGAAGCTGTCTGCGACATAATCGTTCCCATGCAGACTTACCCCATGGGCATGGGCCCTGAAGACCATCTCCGCCGTTTCGGCCAAGATCTTGGCGGTGTCGCGCGGAGTAGCCGGCATCCGGCCGCGCGCGAGAACGGTTTCGGATTCGTCGCGTTCGTGGTCCTCGCGCCAGGTTTCGATCGCCTTGGCAACCACGAGGGACAGATCGGAAGCGGTCAGACTCATGTCACGCACTGCACGCAGGAAGAAATTGTCGACAGCGACGGCGACCTGACGTGCTCCACGTTCGGCCGACTCCTTGCCGACGACTCCAAGGGTCGCACAGATTTCGGTGCGCGCAAGTCGAGCCCTCAGGCACTGCGGCACCTTGCGCCTGAAGACGGAGCTGCGCCCCTTCAGACGCAGATAAGATCCGACGCCCATCTTTGGGGACGCTCCAGCATGTCCGGCGAGCCGGGGCCGCGAGCTGGTTACGCCCGCGCCCCACGGGTTTCGAACCACTCCGAACCAACAGGCTCAAACGCCGGTGGCCACTGCGGTGGCCAAATCGGTGGGAAAGCCCACGATCCGGCCCGTTAGGCTGGCCCTAACTCGCTGAACGCGCTCATGTTTTGCTGAGAGTCTGGCTGGGGGACCTGGATTCGAACCAAGACTAACGGAGTCAGAGTCCGCTGTTCTACCGTTAAACTATCCCCCAGCGGGATGCCCGTCGGTTCGGGCGTTCGGGGCGATCCGGGCGGATCGTCGCCACGCTCGCGGGTCCATGGTCGAAGACGGATCCGGAGGCCGGCCGAGGCCGGATTGGCCGGGAAGTCGGCGGCGGCCCGTCATCGAACCGTCGTGTCTTCCGCGAACGCTGTCCATCTAGCCGATCGAGTCCGGGGATTCAAGGCCGCGGCGCGCGAAATCCGCATCTGGGGAAAAGTCTTCGCCGATCCGGCATTTCGCGGCGAGGCAACTCGGGACGCCGCTGCCCGCCGAGACCTGTCGCCCCGGCGCGACGGGATCGCGCGCAAGGCCGTCGCACAGGGGATCGCCGCGCCGCTGCGCGTGGCCCGCACGGCGGCGCGCCGCGGTCCGGGCGCTCCATTCCCTTCGAGATGGCGCTTCGGCGCTCTGGCTCCGTCAGGGCCTTTCGCCGCGCAGCAGGCGGCCTTCGATGTCGTCGAGGACCGGCAGCAGGTCAGCGACACTGTCGATCACGACGTGCGCACCGGCGCGCCTCAGCGTCGCGTAGGCTGCGGCTCGGCGGGCGGCGAAGTCCTGCGGCGACAAGGCGGCGACCTCGTCGCGCGACAGGCCCATGGCGTTGCCGGAGACCGCGACGCCGACCGTCCAGGTGCCGGCGGCGAGACCTTCGGCGATGCCGGGCTCGGTGTCGTCGACCTTGACCACCCCATGCGCCGGGAACACGCCGAGATCGAGGAAGGTGCGGTACATCATCAAGGGCGTCGGCCGCCCGGCCGCGAGGTCGCCGGCGCAGACGAGATTGTCCGGCGCGTAGCCGGCCGCGGCCGCGATCGGCAGCAGCGGCGCCATGATCTCGCGCGTATAGCCGGTGGTCGAGCCGATCTTCAGGCCGCGGGCGCGGATCGCCGCGACCGTCTCGACGGCGCCGGGGATCATGTCGGCATAATCGGTGACGACGCGGGCATTGAGCGGCACGAACACCGCATAGATCGCATCGACGTCGGCCCTGGTCGGCGCGGTGCCGCGGGCGGCGGTCCAGCGCGCGGCGATCGCGGGAGCGTTGAGGAGCGCGTGGATATGGTCCCACTTCGGCAGGCCCATCGGCCCGCGCGCCTCGTCGATCGTGATCGCGACGCCGAATTCGGCGAACACCTTCACGAAGGCGCCCATCGGCGCGCGCGAGCCGTGGTCGACGATCGTGCCGGCCCAGTCGAACACGACGGCCTTCAACGCGCTGGGGCTCTCGGTCATGGGAACAGGTCTCCGATGGTTTCCTCGCCGATGGCGAAGGCGGTCGAGGCGCCGGTGCCGCTGGTCACCATGGCGATGCGGACCTTGGCCGAGGGGGTGTCGACGAACATCAGCCGGTCGGCGGCGGAGGCATAGATGCCGGTCCAGCGCTCGGACACCGCCGCCTGGGGCAGATCGAGTACCGCACGGAACTCGTCGAGGATCAGGTCGTCGACCGCCTCGGGGGCGAACGGGTCCGGCGTCGTGCCGTAGTGGTGGCTGTCGCCGACGACCAGCGAGCCGTCGGCCGACTGCACGACGATCAGGTGCACGCCGTTGTCGAGATGCGGGCCCTGCTCGGCGACGAGCCGCGTCTTCAGCGCCGCCGCCTCGGGCAGCGCGGCGTAGCCGAGATAGCGCACGAGGCCGAGATCGGACATGACGGCCGCGCCGAGTTGAAGGTCGCGACCCGGCTTCAGGCGCATCATGTGCAGCTTGCACTTCGTCACGCCATAGGCGGCAATGCGCTCCGGGAACAGGGTCAGGAAATCGTCGCCTGGACACACCACCGCGGCCTCGGCGCGGATCGTGCCCGACGAGGTCTCGATCGCCGGCGGCTCGACCGCGCGCACCACGGTGTCGCGCAGGAAGGTCACGCCATGCGCCTCGGCGAGATGGCGCGCGAGCTTCGGGATCGCATCGCGGCTCTCGACCCGGATCTCGTGGCTCGAATGGAGCGCGCCGACCAGGCCGTCGGCCTTCAACGCCGGCACGATGCCGAGCGCCTCGGCCGGGGTCGCGAGCCGGCAGCCCTCGCCCATCTCGGTCGCGATGAAGGCCTCGAGCACGGTCATGGCCTCGGGGCGCCGGGCGGCGACCACCAGGCCGCGATGTTCGACGCGGATACCGGCCTTGGGGGCGATCTCGGCCCAGACGTCGCGCGAGCGCATGGCGCGGCGCCAGCAGTCGCCGCGCTCCTGACCGGTCACGGTGACGAAGCCGAAGTTGCGGATCGAGGCCCCGTTGGCCTGGGCGTCGCGGTCGATCACGATCACCTTCAGGCCCTTGCGTGCCGCGGCGAGCGCGTGGGCGAGGCCGACGATGCCGGCGCCGACCACGGCGAGATCATAGGAGGTCGTCACGGATTACATCCCCTTGCGGCCGGCGCGCCCTCCCCGGCCCATCCACGCTGGTCCATCCCTGATGGCGCAACCCCGTCCGGGCCGCGCGCGGTCCCCGGCGTCCGCTTAACCTGCCGGCCGACGTCGCGACAGCCCAATGAAAAGGCGATCGCCCGTTCGGCGGTCAGACGCCTTCGCGGTGCACCGCGAAGGGCTGCCAGGACTGGCTGACCGGCATCATCTCGACCGCGTTGACGTTCATGTGCGGCGGCAAGTTGGCGATCCACCACAGCGTCTCGGCGATGTCCTCCGGCTGCAGCGGATTGGCGCCCTTGTAGAGCCGGTCGTAGGCGGCCTGATCGCCGCCGGTGCGCACGAGCGTGAACTCGCTCTCGCACATGCCCGGCTCGACCGAGGTCACGCGCACGCCGGTGCCGGCGAGGTCGGAGCGCAGGCCGAGGCTGAATTGGCGGACGAAGGCCTTGGTGCCGCCGTAGACGTTGCCGCCCGGATAAGGGTAGGTCGCGGCGACCGAGGCGAGATTGATGATCGCACCACGGCTCGCGATCAGCGTCTTCAGGAGCTTGTGGGTGATCGTCGCAAGGCCGGTGACGTTGGTGTCGATCATCTGGCGCCACTGGGCGAGGTCGCAGTTCTGCGCCGGCGCGGTGCCGAGCGCCAGGCCGGCGTTGTTGATCAGGCAGTCGACACCGGCGAAAGCCGGCGGCAGCGCGGCGATGGCCGCATCCATGCCGGCCTCGTCGCGCATGTCGAAGGCGGCGACGTGCACCTTGTCCGGACCGCCGAGTTCGGCCTGAAGATCGGCGAGGCGTTCGGCACGACGCGCGGTCACGATCGCGCGCCAGCCGCCTTGGACGAAGCGGCGCGCGGTGGCGGCGCCGAAACCGGCCGAGGCGCCGGTGATCAGGACGGTCTTCGACATCGGGAACTCCAGGGGTTTTCGACGAGCTTTGCCGGATGTGGCGGAACGGAGGGGCGGCGCGGGCGGAGCCGGGCACGTCTTCCTGATTAGGCCGAAACGCCGCCGCGAGCCAGTCCCGACATGGGGAGAAGACCTTACGAAATGCAGCCCCAGGCAACCCGCCCCGCTGCGGCTGGCGGCGGGAAGTGACGAGCGGTCATCATCCCACCGAACCGGCGCGGGATCGGCGATCCCGCGCGTCCGGAGCAGTCGCGAAGACGGGCCGGCACCCGAAGCGAGGTCGTGCCGTCAACGAGATCCTGCGTGATCCGACCCACCGTCGCCCCGCGCATCCACCATCCGCCCGATGGTCCGGGCAGCGACAGGGGGGACGGGCTCCCTTCCGCACTCCGAGCTTCTCACACTTCCAACAGACAGGGGGGGCGAGACGACTCCGCATGGGCACTCGCACTTCCGTTTGGGAATGCAAGCCGTGACGGCCATCTAGACGCGCAGTGGCGCTCCAATGCGGTCGGCTGCTGGCGCAGGCCGATCTTTCGACTTGGCGGGCTGTCCCGCGTGGGGACCTCCAGACATGCGAAGGCCGCGGATCGGGATCCGATCCGCGGCCGAAATCAAAATGCCTCTCGTCAGACGAGATCAGCGGCCGCCGCGACGACGCTGCTGGCCGAGGCCCATCTTCTTGGCGAGATCCGAGCGCGCCTGAGCATAGTTCGGGGCGACCATCGGATAGTCCGCCGGCAGACCCCACTTCTCGCGGTACTCTTCCGGGGTCATGTTGTACTGGGTGCGCAGGTGGCGCTTCAGCGACTTGAACTTCTTGCCGTCCTCGAGGCAGACGATGTAGTCCGGCGTCACCGACTTCTTGACCGGCACGGCAGGCTTCAGCGGCTCCGGCTGCGGCTCCGGCGTCACGCCCGAGGAGGTCCGCTGCAGCGCCGCATAGACGTCCGCGATCAGGCTCGGCAGATCACCAGACGAAACCGTGTTGTTGGCGACATAGGCGGACACGATGTCGGCAGCAAGGTCGATGAGATTGGAGCTGACGGAAGAGTCGGTCATTTTTCACCTGTTTTGCGCGGGGATCACGGCCGCGCTGTCCTTATGTGGCTGAACGATTGTAGCCGAGACCGGCCCGCACGCGTCCTCGCATAACTCGATCAACCGCCGAGCCGGCAATTGAATCGCTCGCCCTCACGGTCTCGACTTCGTATAAGCACATGCGCCGAGAAAAACAAGATATCCATCGCGACGCATCGACGAATTATGATGAAATCCGTATGGATCAACCACAGTCGCGTAAGATTGCGCCAACCGCATGGCTGGATCACAAAGCATTCGAGGTTTCCACCGCTAGGGCGTGTCGCACGAAACTCCAGCGCCCGCGCGTGGTTTCAGGGCGCTCCGCCTGCCTGTCCGAGGGCGGATTTCCGCGGTTCCAGCAACACTGAGACACGCGGTCGCGGCGCCTGCCCGCGCAAGGCCGGGCTGGACCCGCGGCAGCGGCGTGTTACATGACCCGGATGGCCGGTGTGTTTCGCCGCCGACCGATATCTTTCCTCAGAGGACTACGCGATGCCCTTCGACATTCCGGCCGGGATCGAGCCGCCGGTCGCCGCCCGCCGCCCGGTCGAGACCACCGTTCACGGCACGACGGTCGTCGACGACTATGGCTGGCTGCGCGCGGACAACTGGCAGGTGGTGATGCGCGATCCCGCCGTGCTGCCGGCGGAGATCCGCACCCATCTCGAGGCCGAGAACGCCTATACGGCCACGCTCCTGGTATCGACCGAGGCGCTGCAGGCGAAGCTGTTCGACGAAATGAAGGGGCGCATCAAGCAGGACGACAGTTCGGTGCCCACGCCCGACGGGCCGTTCGCCTATGCCAGCCGCTACGTCGAGGGCGGCCAGCATCCGCTGATCGTGCGCACGCCGCGCGAGGGCGGCGCCGAAGAGATCCTGCTCGACGGCAACGCGCTCGCGAGCGGCAAGGCCTATTTCCGGCTCGCCGGCTCGGCGCATGCGACCGACCACCGCCATCTCGCCTGGACCGCGGACGAGAAGGGCTCGGAATATTTCACGCTGCGCATTCGCGACCTGTCGACCGGCACCGACCTCGCCGAGGAGATTCCCGAGACCAGCGGCGGCGCGGTCTGGGCCAACGACGGCAAGACGCTGTTCTATGTCTGGGTCGACGACAACCACCGGCCCCGGCGCGTCTACCGGCACGTGATCGGCACGGCGCCGGCCGACGACGCGGTCGTCTACGAGGAGCAGGATCCGGGCTTCTTCGTGAACCTGTCGAAGACGCAGTCCGGCCGCTTCATCGTGATCGGCCTCGGCGATCACGAGACCTCCGAGAGTTGGATCATCGACGCGGACCGGCCGGACAGCGCGCCGCGCCTGATCGCGCCGCGGATCGAGGCGGAGAAGTACGACGTCGACCATGCCGAGGGCGTCTTCTACATCGAGACCAACCAGGGCGGCGCCGAGGACTTCAAGATCGTCACGGCGCCCGAGGATGCGCCCGGCCGCGAGAACTGGCGCGACCTCGTGCCGCATGTCGAGGGTCGGCTGCTGCTCGGCCTGACCGCCTACAAGCACCACCTCGTGCGGCTGGAACGCGTCGACGGCCTGCCGCGGATCGTGATCCGCCGGCTCGACACCGGAGCCGAGCACGCGATCGCCTTTGCCGAAGAGGCCTATTCGCTCGGCCTCTCGGGCGTCTACGAGTACGACACGACGACGATCCGGTTCAGCTACTCGTCGATGACGACGCCGTCGCGGGTGTTCGACTACGACATGGAGAGCCGCGAGCGCACGCTGCGCAAGGAGCAGGAGGTGCCGAGCGGCCACGATCCGGCGGCCTACGTCACCCGCCGCATCCAGGCGCCGGCCGCCGACGGCGAGACGGTGCCGGTCACCCTGCTCTATCGCAAGGACCTGGCGCTCGACGGCAGCGCGCCGACGCTGCTCTACGGCTACGGCTCCTACGGCATCACGATCCCGGCGAGCTTCTCGATCTCGGCGCTGTCGCTGGTCGACCGCGGCTTCGTCTATGCGATCGCGCATATCCGCGGCGGCAAGGACAAGGGTTTTCGCTGGTACAAGCTCGGCCGTCGCGAGCACAAGGAGAACACGTTCGACGATTTCGTCGCCGCCGCCGATGCACTGATCGCGGAGGGCTATACCGCCAAGGGCCGGATCGTCGCGCAGGGTGGCTCGGCCGGCGGCATGCTGATGGGCGCGATCGCCAATCGCGCGCCGGACCGCTTCGCCGGCATCATCGCCGAGGTGCCGTTCGTCGACGTGCTCAACACGATGCTCGATGCGACGCTGCCGCTGACGCCGCCGGAATGGCCCGAATGGGGCAACCCGATCGAGGACGAGGCGGCGTTCCGCACCATCCTCGGCTATTCGCCCTACGAGAACGTCGCCGCGCAGGACTATCCGCCGATCCTCGCGGTCGCGGGCCTGACCGATCCGCGCGTCACCTACTGGGAGCCGGCGAAGTGGGTCGCGCGGCTCAGGGCGACCAAGACCGGCACCGCGCCGGTCCTGCTCAAGACCAACATGGAAGCCGGCCACGGCGGCGCGTCGGGCCGGTTCGACCGGTTGAAGGAGGTCGCGACCTCCTATGCCTTCGCGCTGCTCACGACCGGCAAGGCCGAAGGCTGACGAGCACAACGTCCGGGACAAGGCCCGGAGGCGTCAGGGGGGCGCCTCCGGGCTCCGCTCGGGCTCAGACCTGCGTGAGGCCGCCGTCCACCGAGAGTTCGACGCCGTTGATGTAGCCGGCCGCGCTCGATGCCAGGAACAGGGCGGCTTCGGCGATCTCGCTCGGCTCGGCGACACGACCGGCCGGCGCATCGACCGCGACTTTCGCCTCGAAGCCGGCGACGGCGGTAGCGTCGAGTTCAGGCCTTTGGCCATGATCGGCGTACGCGTGACGCCGGGGCTCAGCGTGTTGACGCGGATCTTACGCGCCTTGAGGTCGTTGGCGAGGCTGCGCGCGAAAGAGCGGACCGCAGCCTTCGAGGCGTTGTAGACGCTGAGGTCGGCCATGCCCTTGTTGCTGACGACCGAGCCGGTGAGCACCACGGCACCGCCGTCCTTCAGCACCGGCAGCAGCGACTGAACCGTGAAGTAGACGCCCTTCACGTTGATATCGAAGGTGCGGTCGAAGAACGCCTCGTCGGTCTCCTCGAACTTGTTGAATTCCGCGATGCCGGCATTGGCGAACAGCACGTCGAGCCGATCGCCGTTCGCCTCGATCGCCGCCTTGAGCGACTGGCGGCCCGCGGCTGTACCGACGTCCGCGATGACCGGAACCGCCCGGTTGCCGAGCTTGTTGGCAGCCTCGTTCAACGTCCCCGCCGTACGTCCGGTGACGTACACCCGGCTCGCCCCCTCGGCGATGAAGGCCTCGGCGGCCGAATAGCCGATGCCGGTCGAACCGCCGGTCACGGCCACGATCTGATCCTGGAAGCGCATGAGCATGATCCTTTGCTCGGTAATTCCATATTACCGTATTTCGAAAATACCGAACTATTGGAGCATGTCAACGACCGTGCTAGGGTTTCGCCATGTCCGGCTACCTGCACCCCTCCAGAGACGACATCACCCTGACCGCCGTGCTCGCCGCCTTCGGCGACCCGGTGCGGATGGAGATCGTCCGCACCCTCGCCGCCGCGGAGGCGGGCCTGAACTGCTCGGCGACCGTGCCGCTCACGGCCGTGCCGCGTTCGACGCTGTCGCACCATTTCCGCGTACTGCGCGAGGCGGGCGTGATCCTAATGGTCAAGAAGGGCGTGGAGAACATCAACACGCTGCGGCGCGCCGATCTCGAGGCGCGGTTTCCCGGCCTGCTCGATCAGGTGCTGCGCAATGCCTGCGCCGAGGCGGCGCGCGCATGCGCCGCCGATGCGATCGCGTCCTGAACGCCCCTGAGAACACCAACGGACTTGCGATCACGAGATTGCGCCGGCTCAATCCAGAAAGGTCATGTCGGCTTCCGGCGTCTTCAGCGGCACGTTGAAGCCCGGCAGCGCCGGCCGCGCCGTGTCCGCCCGGCGACCGCCGCCATTGTCGCCGCGTGCCCCGCGGCCGACCCGTTCCAGCCGGCGCGGCCCGAGCACGAGGTCCGGACCGACATAACCGTTCGCACGCTCCACATAGCGCGACGGCCGGTCGAGCAGGCGCAGCGCCCGATCGTGCAGCGTGCGCGGGCTGATCGGCTTGCTCAGTACGTCGTCAGCGCCGGCATTGACGGCGGCCTGAACGACGGCCCGGCTGGTATGCCCCGAGACCACCACGATCGGCATCATGCGATTGCGCACGGTCGGGTCGACGCGCACCGCGCCGATCCAGCGCACGCCGTCGAAGGCGGGCATCGAGATGTCGATGAAGACGAGATCGATGTGGTTCTGCGCGACATAGGCCTTGGCCGCGACGGGATCGCCGAACACCTCGACGGAGCGAAAGCCCAGATGGCGCAGGATCGTGCGCATCAGGTTCTGGAAATTGCGGTTGTCGTCGATGACGATCAACCGGCGCTCGGCATGGTGCGCGACGCTGTCGACCATGGTCCCCGCAGCCGTCCTTTGCCCGCGGCGTTGCGGACCGGACCGGCTTGCCCCTCTCGTTATCCTTGAACGCCCGTTCAGCGGCGTCAGAGGCAAGCTGCGACGACAACCACTAATATTTCATTTCGCTGCGACACGTAACCCTCACACGAGTCCCACCGCTGTCAGGGACGCCAAACGGAAACGGCCGGGCGCAGGGCCCGGCCGTCAAAACTGCAAAGCTCACCGCAGACGCGATCGATCAGACCGCCGCCTCGTAGAGCTCCAGGACGTAGTCCCAGTTCACCAGGCTGTCGACGAAGGCCTCGAGGTACTTCGGGCGCAGGTTACGGTAGTCGATGTAGTAGGAGTGCTCCCACACGTCGACGCCGAGCAGCGGCGTGGCCCCGTGCACCAGCGGGTTCTCGCCATTCGGGGTCTTGGTGATGACGAGCTTGCCGTCCTTGAGCGCGAGCCACGCCCAGCCCGAGCCGAACTGGGTGACGCCGGCCTGGATGAAGTCGGCGCGGAACTTGTCGTAGCCGCCGAGATCGCTGTCGATCGCCGCCTGCAGCTTGCCCGGCAGGTTCTTGCCGCCGCCGTCCTTCTTCATCCACTTCCAGAAGTGGATGTGGTTGTAGTGCTGGCCGGCATTGTTGAAGAGGCCGGCATTCTTGCCGTAGCTCTCCTTGACGATCTCTTCGAGCGACTTGCCCTCGAGGCCGCTGTCCTTCAGCAGGTTGTTGCCGTTGTTGACATAGGCCAGGTGATGCTTGTCGTGATGATACTCGAGCGTCTCCGCGGACATGTACGGGCCAAGAGCGTCATAGGCGTAGGGGAGCGGGGGAAGTTCGAAAGCCATGACAAATTCTCCATCGTTGCCCACGGACGCGAACGCCCGCGCCGACCCCGGGCGGCTCCGGTCGGCCAAACTGGCAGGTGGAACATAAGCAACAGTCCGGAGATCGGCAACGCCGGGTCGCGGCAATTTCCGCGGTGACGAAAGGGGATGGCCGCATGGCTCGGATGCGCGGACCGACCGGTGCCGCCCGAGGCCGCGCGGATCGCCAAGGCCTCGAGGTCGGCGGCGCGCACTGGACATCCGTTCATCGGCGTGATCTTGAAGTCTCAGGTTTTTCCGACAGATCGCCCCTTTGACGGAGGGTTCGCGCCCACCGATCCGGACGGCGGCCCGGCGGCGGACGAGGCATGGTCGACGAAGACAGTTCAAACGGGTCGCGCGACGCACGGATGCCGCCTGAACGGACGCCGCCCGAGGGGACGCCGCCTGAAGGGGTGGTCGCCGGCCGCGCCCGTCTCGCCCGTCTGGCGGCGACGGCCGCCATCGCGGCCGTGGTGGCGCTCGGCGCACTCGCCGCCGTGATGGTCGCCAAGCGCGCGCCGGCACCGGCACCGGCCACCCCGACCGCCAACCGGCCGCCGGAACGGCTGCTCAGCGTCGCCCAGCAGACGGCGCGCAACCGGCTCAGTCAGTTCAAGGATCCCCGTCTCGACATTCTGGAGCCACCCGAGACCGCGGTCGGCGGCTTCGCGGCGCCGTTTCCGATCGCTCCGCCCTACGAGGCCCAGGAGTCGACCGTCCTCGATGCGATGAACCGGCGCATCCGGCTCACCTGGGTCGGGGGCGTGCGACGCAGCGCGATCTGCCTCAGCGCCGAAGGGCTGCGCTTCGCCTGCGGCCTGCAATCGCGCGCGTCTCTGCAGAATATGGTGCGCGGCAGGCGCGGGGTGTGCTGGCCGGTGTTCTGGCCGACGGCCTCCGAAGACGAGATCTACGCCGACTGTTTCGTCGAGGGCCGAAACCTCGCGCTGGAGCAGGTGCGTGCGGGCTTCGCCTTCCCGATCGCGACCGTCGACGACAAGGACCTCACCGCCGCCTTCGCGGCCGCGCAGGCGGCCGGCGCCGGGGTCTGGAATGGCGGCTACAAGGTCGTCGGCGGCTCGCCGGACAGCGATGTCCTGCCGCCGATCGATCTGAAGGGGCCGAGCGGCCCGCCGGCGGACCCGCGGCCGCGCCCGCCGCCGGACGAATAGCCGCTGGCCGCGTGATCGCGCGTGCGCGCTTTCCCCCTTTCCACCCGCCGCGCGGTCCCCCATTCTCCCGGCACTTCGAGGAGCCCTCCGATGTCCCACGCGATCTATGTCTTCGACGCCTATGGCACTCTCTTCGACGTCCATGCGGCCGTGCGCCGGCATGCCGCGTCGATCGGACCGGACGCCCAGCTCCTCTCCGAGCTCTGGCGCGCCAAGCAGCTCGAATATTCCTGGATGCTGACGCTGATGGGCCGCTACCGCGACTTCTGGGCGCTGACCGAGGACGCGCTCGACTTCGCGATGGCCCGCGTGCCGGCGGCCGACCGTGCATTGCGGCCGGCGCTGCTCGATGCCTATTGGAGCTGCGACGCCTATCCGGAGGTGCCCGAACTGCTGAAGCAGCTCAAGATGCGCGGCGCCAAGCTCGCGATTCTCTCGAACGGCAGCCCGAAGATGCTGGCCGCCGCCTGCGCCTCCGGCGGCATCGCCGACATGTTCGAGGCGGTCATCTCGGTCGACCGGGTCAAGGCCTACAAGCCGGACCCGCGCGTCTACGACCTCGTGACCACCGAGTTCCGCGTGTTCCCCGAGGCGGTGTCGTTCCAGTCCTCCAACCGCTGGGACGCGGCCGGCGCCACGGCCTTCGGTTTCCGCACCGTCTGGATCAACCGCAACCGCCTGCCGGAGGAATACAACGACATTCGCCCGGCCGCCGTGCTGCCGAGCCTCGACGGATTACTGACGCTCGCCTGACCAATTGCTGACCGACGGCCTCGGCCATCCGCGGTCATCTCGACGGAGCACCCCCGACGACTGGCGCCGCGCCTTGGAAAACGGCCAGATGACGGGACCATGTCTTCCAACCGGCACAAATCTCCGGCATGGTCCGCGCCAAACACCGCAATGCGAGAAGTGAAGGTCCATGGCCGACTTGCGCAGTCCTGCCGAAGCTCCCGTCACGGTGCGTCCGGGCGACGCCGTCCCCGGCCTCGTCTGGGCTTATGCCTTCGACGATGAGGGCCACGGCCGTGCCGTCTCGGGCGCCGACGCGCTGAAGGCGATCGAGGCGCGCGAGGGCTGGGTCTGGCTGCATCTCGACCTCGCCAACCAGCGCGGCAAGGAGTGGGTCGAGGATCGCGCGCCGATCCCGGAATCGGCGCGCACCATGATGGTCGACCAGGACCAGCACCTGATGCTGGTCGCCGACGACGCGGCGCTGATGGGTGTGTTCGCCGACTTCCGCCGCGACTTCGACCAGGGCACCAAAGAGATCTCGCGCATGCGCTTCGTGCTCTATCGGCGCGTGCTGCTGACCGGGCGCCGGCAGGCGCTGACCTCGGTCGACGAGGTCCGGCGCACGATCCTGCAGGGCCACGCTTTTGAGACCGGCGAGGCGCTGCTCGAGCGCATCTTCGACAATTTCGCCGACGCGGTCGGCGCGATGACGCGCGAACTCGCCGACACGCTGGAAGTCATCGAGGATCGCGTCGTCGAGGATCGCGTCGACCCCGACAGCGTCAAGCTCGGACCGATCCGGCGCACCGCGCTCCGGCTCAACCGGCAGGTCGGCGCGCTGCGCATCCACTTCCACGCTTTCGTGGAAAACCAGGAACGCGATCTGCCCGACGACGTCTTCGCCATGGCCGAGCGCGTGTCGCTGCGCCTGACCAGCCTCGGCCGCGACGTCGAGGCGATCCAGGAGCGTGCGCGCATCCTGCAGGAGGAGTTCGCGGTCAAGGTGGCGACCGACGCCAACCAGCAGCTCTATACGCTGTCGATCCTGACCGCGCTGTTCCTGCCCGCGACGCTGGTCACGGGTCTTTTCGGCATGAACACCAAGGGCCTGCCGTTCGACGCCCACGAGGACGGCTTCTGGTATGCCGTCATGGTGTGCGCCTTCGGCAGCATGCTCGTCTACCTGATCCTGAAGCGGCTCGGCGTGACCAAGTAGGCCCGAGGCGTCGGACGAGCCATGTAGGGGAAGGGACACGGGCTTGCCGTGCCCTCCCCCTGAGGCTTCCGCTCAGCCCTGCGCCAGCGCATCGAGGATGCGCGCCCACGAGCGGATGCCGCCGTGGAAGCTCGTGAGGTCGTATTTCTCGTTCGGCGAATGGATGCGGTCGTCGTCGAGGCCGAAGCCGACCAGCGCGGTGTCCATGCCGAGCATGGTCTTGAACCGGCCGACCACCGGGATCGAGCCGCCGCCGCCGATCAGCACCGCCGGCACGCCCCATTCCGCCGTCAGCGCCGCCTTGGCGGTCGCGAGCCACGGGCTGTCGAAGGGCAGCGCCAGACCCGGGCTGCCGCCGTGCGGATGAAACGAGGCCTTGGCGTCCTTCGGCAGCCGCGCCTCGACGAAGGCGCGGAAGCTCGCGCGGATCTTGGCCGGATCCTGATCGCCGACGAGCCGGAACGACACTTTCACGGTCGCCTTGGCGGGCAGCACGGTCTTGAAGCCCTCGCCGGTGTAGCCGCCGGTGATGCCGTTGAATTCGCAGGTCGGCCGCGCCCAGAGCTGTTCCAGCACCGAGCGCCCCTGCTCGCCCGCGGGCGTCGACAGGCCGTAGGGCTTGAGGAACGCATCGGCGGTCAGGCCGAGGCCGTCCCAGCTCGCCTTGACCTCGGCCGGCAGTTCGGAAACGCCGTCATAGAAGCCCGGCAGCGTGACGCGGCCGGTCTCGTCGTGGAGCTCGGCCAGGATCTTCGCCAGCACCCGGATCGGGTTCAGCGCCGGACCGCCGAACAGGCCGGAGTGCAGGTCGCGGTCGGCGGCGGTGATCGTCACCTCCTCGCCGACCAGACCGCGCAGCGTCGCGGTGATCGCCGGGGTCTTCGCGTCCCACATGTTGGTGTCGCAGACGAGCGCGACGTCGTGCGACAGCTCGGCCTTGTTCTCCAGGAGGAAGGCATCGAGCGACGGCGAGCCGGATTCCTCCTCGCCCTCGAGCAGGACCGTCACCCGGCACGGCAGGCCGCCGGTCTCGGCGACGAAGGCGCGCGCCGCCTCGACGAAGGTCAAGAGCTGACCCTTGTCGTCGGCCGTGCCGCGGCCGACGATCTGCTTCGCCCCATCGGCGCGGGTCTCGATGCGCGGCTCGAAGGGGTCGGTCGCCCAGAGTTCGATCGGGTCGACCGGCTGGACGTCGTAGTGGCCGTAGAACAGCACGTGCGGCGCCTCGCGCGCCACTTTCCCGCGCCAATGCGCAACCACCATCGGGTGGCCGGCGGTCTGCCGGACGCTCGCCTCGAAGCCGATGCCGGCCAGTTCCGCCGCACACCACTCCGCGCCGCGCCGGACCTCCTCGGCGAAGGCCGGATCGGTCGAGATCGACTTGATCCGGACCAGATCGAACAGACGGCCGAGGCTCGCGTCGAGCCCGGCGTCGATGCGGGAGAGAACGGCTTCGATGGACATCGGGATCTCCGAGACGGGGAGCGGGGGCAGAGGACAAGGGGACGCGGGCGCTGCCGGCGTCGAATGGGAGGCTGTTATAGGTCAGGTGTCGCGCGCCTCGCAAACCCGGCGCGTGGCGGGGCAGGGATCGCAGCGGTGCAGCGCACGGCTTCGCCCTGTCACGCCGCCCCCGCCGCCAATTCGGCGATCACGCCGCCGCCGACGGTATCGAGGCGCCCCAGGTCGCGAAGCTTGTCCAGCAACGCGCACGCCGAGGCCGGCTCGCCGCGTTTCAGATGGATGAAGGCGAGCGCCTTCATCGTGTAGAGGGCGAAACGGACCGGACCGCCGAACACGTCCGGCAAGTCTTCCGCACGCCAGAGCCGCCAGTCGGCAGCGAGGCCCGCCTGCCCCGCGGCGAGCGCGAGAGCGGCATTCGCGGCGGCAAGGGCCTCGTCGAGGCGGCCTTGGTAGGCGAGGATCTTGTACAGACAATAATGCGGCGCGAGCGCCTGTGGATCGGCCGCCGCAGCGCTCCGGAACGCCGCTTCGCCTCCGACACGGTCGTGTCGGTAGAGCGACACGGCGGTTTGTAGGAGGTCGTTCACCGAGCCCGCGACGTCGCCGAAGTCGATATCGGCAACGCCGCCGGGAACGGATTGTATGTCAGTCATCTAGCGGCTCTCCGGCAGCTCCGGCACATCCCTTGCTCACCGGCGCTGTGGCCCATGATGCGAGGACGATGCCATGAATGCCGGAAGCCCCTCACCGACCGCCGGACAGCCGGACGCGATCGAACCGCCGCAGGTGTTCTCGATCCACGCCTTCGCCTGTCACCAGAGCCGGCCGGTTGGCCACCCGCGCGGTTCCTGCGGCACGGCTGGAGCGGGGCCGCTGTGGGAGCGGCTCGGGGCGAAGCTCGAAAGTGCGCGCCTGCCGGGCGTTGCCATGACGGCGACCGGCTGTCTCGGCTTTTGCCCGGCCGGCCCGCTGATGGTGGTCTATCCGCAGGGTGTCTGGTACACCCCACGCACCACCGAGGATATCGACGCGATCGTCGACGAACACTTCGTCGGAGGCCGGATCGTCGAACGCCTCGCGATCGTTCCGCGGCTCTGATCCGCCGATCGGACGCCCCGCCCCTCACCGCTTCGAAAAGCCCCCCAGAACCCCGCGCAGGATCGCGTTGGTGATCTGACGGCCGGCTTGCGAGGCGACGGCGCGGGCGGCGGATTTCATGACGGCCTGGCCGAGCGTGTCGGAGCGGCGCGGGCCGGCCGGGCCGTTAAAAATGTCGCCGATGCCGCCCAGGACGCCGCCGAGCATGCCGCCGATGCCGCCCGAGGCCGGCTCGGCTCCAGCGCCGTCGCCCTGCCCGTTTGCACCCTGCCCGGCCGGTGCGCCCGACGCGGCCGCCTTGCCCTTCAGCCGCTCGTAGGCGCTCTCGCGGTCGACGGCCTCGTCATAGACACCGGCCACCGGGCTCGTGTTGATCAGCGTCGCGCGCTCGGCCGGCGAGATCGGGCCGACCTTGCCCGAGGGCGGGCGGATGAAGGTGCGCTCGACCATCGAGGGCACACCCTTGCCCTCCAGCGTCGAGACCAGCGCCTCGCCGACCGCCAGTTCGGTGATCGCGGTCGCGGTGTCGAAGGTCGGGTTCTGCCGGAACGTCTCGGCGGCGGCACGCACCGCCTTCTGCTCGCGCGGCGTGAAGGCGCGCAGCGCATGCTGCAGCCGGTTGCCGAGCTGGGCGGAGACCCGATCCGGCACGTCGAGCGGGTTCTGGGTCACGAAATAGACGCCGACGCCCTTCGACCGGATCAGGCGCACGACCTGCTGCACCTTGTCGACCAGCGCGTCCGGCGCCTCGTCGAACAGGAGATGCGCCTCGTCGAAGAAGAACACGAGCTTCGGCTTGTCGAGGTCGCCGACCTCGGGGAGTTCCTCGAACAGTTCGGACAGCAGCCAGAGCAGGAAGGTCGCGTAGAGCCGCGGGTTGGCCATCAGCTTGTCGGCGGCGAGGATGTTCACATAGCCGCGGCCCTTGGCATCCGTGCGCATCAGGTCGGCGATCTTCAGCGCCGGCTCGCCGAAGAAGGCCTCCGCGCCCTGTTGTTCGAGCACCAGGAGCTGACGCTGGATCGTGCCGATCGTCGCCTTCGAAACGTTGCCGTATTCGACCGTCAGCTCGTCGGCGCGCTCGGCCACATGGGCGAGCAGCGCGCGCAGATCCTTGAGATCGAGGATCAGCAGACCCTCCTCGTCGGCGAGCTTGAAGGCGATGTTGAGCACGCCCTCCTGCGTCTCGTTGAGGCTCATCAGCCGGGCGAGCAGCAGCGGGCCCATCTCGGAGACGGTCGCGCGGATCGGGTGGCCTGCCTCACCGAACAGATCCCAGAAGACGGTCGGGAAACGCGTGGCCTCCCATTCGGAGAAGCCGATATCCTGACAGCGCTTGACGACCCAGTCCTTCTCCTCGCCGGGCGCGGCGATACCGGAGAGGTCGCCCTTGATGTCGGCGGCGAAGACCGGCACGCCGGCGGCCGAAAAGCCCTCGGCCATGACCTGCAGCGACACGGTCTTGCCGGTGCCGGTCGCGCCGGTCACCAAGCCGTGGCGGTTGGCGAGCTTCAGGGTCAGGTATTCGGGCTTCTCGGACAGTCCGAGGAAGATCTTGTCGTCGACCAGCATCGTGCGCCTCCGTTGCCGCTCTTCCTTACAGCAAGCCGTCGGCGGCTGAAAACCGTCATCGAGGTCGGGCACTGTGGGCGAAGCGCGAATCGCCGAAAAGCTGCGGGCATCCCGAATGCCCTTCTTTCGCGCGCCGCCTTGTCTTGGCCTTCGCACTGGTGTCACATGCCGCGAACGCCGGGGCGCAAACGCTGGAGAGGATCGCCGGAATGGAAGAACTGATCGCACGCCTCAGCGAAAAGACCGGTCTCGACCCGGCGCAGGCGACCCAAGCGGCGACGACGATCTTCGACTTCCTGATGAAGGCGACGCCGCCCGAGATCGCCGAACAGCTCAAGCAATATGTGCCCGGCGCCGAGGCGCTGGCGAGCGAAGGTGCCGCCGCGGCGGCCGTTCCCGAGCCCGAACCGGCCGGCGGACTGTTCGGCGGCTTCGGCGGCGGCCTGATGGGCGGCATCGGCAATCTCGTCGGCGGACTGGTCGGCGGCGGTCTCGGCGATGCCATGGCGACGCTCGGCAAGCTGACCGAGCAGGGCCTCGACATGGAGCAGATCAAGACCATCACGACCGAGATCATCGCCCATGCCCGGGCGACGGCCGGCGACGAGCTCGTCGACAAGGTGCTCGGGTCGATCCCGGCACTCGGCCAGTTCGTGAAGTGAGTGCGACGCCCGGGCGCGGCGCGTCCGGGCGATGCAGGCAGGCACGGCGGAGACCGCAACCCGTGCCGGGCAGTCGGAGGACTGGAGCGGGTCCCCGGCCGCGTCCGATCCCGCTCCGCAGAGGGAGGATCAAGACGATGTCCACCAGCTATCCGATCGAGACGATCGAAGGCGTCGGCCCGGCCTATGCCGCCAAGCTCTCCGCCGCCGGGCTCACCACCACGGCCGCGCTGCTCGAGGCCGCCAAGGATCCGAAGGGCCGCAAGGCCGTGGCCGAGAAGACCGGCATCGACGAGAGCCGGATCCTCAAATGGGCCAACATGTGCGACCTGATGCGCATCAAGGGCGTCGGCGAGGAATATTCCGAGTTGCTCGAGGCCGCCGGGGTCGACACGGTCAAGGAGCTGAAGCACCGCAAGCCCGAGAACCTGCACGCCAAGATGGTCGAGGTGAACGAGGCGAAGAAGCTCGTGCGCCAGACGCCGAGCCTGAAGGCGGTCACGGACTGGATCGAGCAGGCCAAGGAACTGCCGCCGACCATGACCTATTGATCGACGGTGCCGGGCCCGCCTGCCGCGCGCAGCGATCGGGCCCGGCCGTCCGCCGCGCTCGCCGCGTCGAGTTGAGTTGGGTCGAGTCGAGCCTGATCGTTTCAGAGATTGATCTGACCGTAGCGGATCGCCTCGACCACGGTATGGGTCTTGTTGGAGGCGTTGAGCTTCTCGCTGGCGTTCTGGAGATGCGCATGCACGGTGCGCTGCGAGATCTTCAGGAGGTCGGCGATCTCGCCGGCGGTCTTGCCGATCGCGGTCAGTTCCAGCACGCGGCGTTCGCGCTCAGACAGATCGCCCGGCCGGCTCGACGAGATACGACCCAGTTCGATCAGCCGCCGAAACGCGCAAGTGGCGAGCGCCGAGAGGGCCGCGAGCGCCGGCACCGCGACCGGCGCCTTGGTCGTCCCGATGATGACGCAGCCCTGGAACGGGTGCACCAGATGCACGGGGAAGACCACGAGCTCCGTCGACGGTCCCGCCGCCTCGACCAGATCCGAGCGCCCGGCGAGCGGCTCGGGCGCGGCACCCGGGGTTTCGGGCGAGTGGATCGCCCGGCCCTTGACAGTGAGGGGCGCCCGGGCCCTGATCGCTCGCAGCAGCAGCGGATCGGCGGGATCGACATCGATCACATAGCCGTCGGAACGCCGATCCGGCCAGGACATCCGCACGATCAGCTTCGCCATGGTGCGGCCGGGCAGCGGCAGACCGGTGACGAGCAGATGGGTCGCCCCGAGCTGACGCAGGCGGCGTTCGAGGCGATCCAATACCTGATCCGCGTCTGCGACGGACGCGATGGCGCGCGCCTCGTCGAAATCGACCTGCCAATCCGTCGTGCCGTCCATCCGCTCGGTCTCTTGTGAAACGCGACGATCACCTGACGGTACCTCGGGCGAATATTCAATTGTCGAAACTGACGGGGGCTGTCGCGTCGGGCAATAAATCTGACGTGTCTTCAACAATCATCGGCGAGCGCTCGATCCGGAGCCGCCGGGGAAGGAGGATCGAAATTCTCATACTGACGCGCAGACGCCGCAACTCTACATGCGTTTTTCTCGGCCCGGCCGCCAGTCCGCGGCAGGAGTGTGCTACCGGGCGGGATGGGGTTTTTATTCCAGCCCGTGGCGCCCCCGGCGGCGAGTGACGATGTCGCACATCCTTTCGGCTTATTCGGCTCGGCGCGCCAGTTTGCTATTGGGATCTGAACACGATCGGTATCGATGGAGGCTCGCGTGAGCGCGTCCGGAACCACCTTCCTGCGGAATTTCACCTCGCCATCGGCCGAGGACTGGTCCGCCGCGGCGGTCAAGGCCTTGAAGGGACAGCCGTTCGAGCGACTGCGTTCCAAGACCTGGGACAAGCTCGACGTCGAGCCGATCTACGAGCGCGCCACCGAGGCCCGGCCGATCGCGGCCCGGCCGGCGGGAACGCCCTGGATCATCAGCCAGCGCATCGACCATCCGGATGCCGGCGCCGCCAACGCGCTGGCGCTGACGGATCTCGAAGGTGGCGCTTCCGGTCTCGATCTCGTCTTCGCCGGCTCCGCGCAGGCCCGCGGGGCCGGGCTCGGGGCGACCACGCCGGTGGCGATCGACGCGCTGACCGCCGGCGTCTTCCTCGACCTCGTGGCGCTCCGGATCGATGCCGGCGCCGACACCGCGCAGGTGGCCGGGCACCTCGCCGATGTGGCGGCGGCCCGCGGTATCGCGACCCCGCTCGCTCTCGCCCTCGTGCAGGACCCGATCGGCACGCTCGCCGCGACCGGGCGGCTCGCGGTCCCGGCGGAACAGGTGATCGCCGCCACTGTGGCGACCGACATGAGCCGCTTCGCTCCGACCGCGACGGCGGTCGAGGCGGACGGCCGGGTGTGGCATGCGGCGGGCGCCTCGGAAGCGCAGGAACTCGCCGCCGTGCTCGCGACCGCGCTCGCCTATTGGCGCGCCTTCGAGGCCGCCGGCGTCAATCTCACGACCGCAGCCGCGCGAATCGGCGTGACGCTGGTCGCCGACCAGAACCAGTTCCTGACCATCGCGAAGTTCCGCGCCTTCCGGCTGCTCTGGGCCCGCGTCCTCGGCGCGGCCGGCGTTGCGCCGGTGCCGGCGCGGCTCCATGCCGAGACCGCCTGGCGCATGATGGCGGCACGCGATCCGCAGACCAACATGCTGCGCACCACCGTCGCCGCCTTCGCGGCCGGCATCGGCGGCGCGGATTCGGTGACCGTGCTGCCTTTCACCGCCGCAAACGGTCTGCCGGACGCCTTCGCGCGCCGGGTCGCGCGCAACACGCAGTCGATCCTGATCGAGGAATCGAACCTCGCCCGGGTCGCCGATCCGGCCGCGGGCTCGGGCCTGGTCGAGACGCAGACGTCGCAGCTCGCCGAGGCCGCCTGGGCGCTGTTCCAGGCGATCGAGGCGGAAGGCGGCATTGTCGCCGCGCTGCGCTCCGGGAGCCTCGCCGCGCGCGTTTCCGCCACGGCCGACGAACGCGAGGCCGCGATCGCGCGGCGCAAGGAACCCGTGACCGGCGTCTCGGAATTCCCGAACATTCTCGAGACCCCGGTCGCCACGCTCGACGCCGCGCCTGCCCCCGCTCCGGCGCAGCCCGCGGCCGAGACGGTCTCCCGCCTCGTTCCGCGCCGCGTGGCCGAGCCGTTCGAGAGCTTGCGCGACCGCGCCGAGGTGGCCGGCGGCCCGACCGTGTTCCTGGCCAACCTCGGCCGGATCCCGGACTTCAACGCCCGCGCCACCTGGGTGAAGAACTTCTACGAGGCCGGCGGCATCCGCACGCTCGGCAACGACGGTTTTGGCTCGCTCGCCGAACTGGTGGAGGCATTCAAGGCCTCGGGAGCCGGTTTCGCCTGCATCGCCTCGTCGGATGCGATCTACGAGACCGAGGCGGTCGAGGCGGCGCAGGCGCTGAAGGCCGCGGGTGCGCGCCTCGTCGCCATCGCCGGCAAGCCCAAGGATGCCGAGCGTCAGGCGGCGTTGCATGAGGCCGGGGTCGACGAATTCGTCTTCGCCGGCCAGGACGCGGTTGCGACCCTCAGCGCCACGCTGGCGAAGCTCGGCGTCGCCTGAGCCGCGGACCATCCCATCGCGCCGATCCGGCCGCCGTCGCGGCCCGGATCGGCAGCTCCGGTCGCCCGCACCACGCGCGACCTATGATATTATGTCCAATGGATCGGCGGTTGCAGGCGGGCTAGACCGGCCGCAAGAACCGCCGACGAGGTGAGGATCGCGCCATGACCAGCCGCATCCCGGATTATTCGCGTATCGCCTTCTCCGAGGGGGCCTCGCCGGCTCCGGCCGCCGAGGCCGGCGCCGCTGAGACCTGGCTCACGCCCGAGGGCATCGCGGTCAAGCCGGTCTATGGCCAGGACGACCTCGCCGGCCTCGACTTCCTGACCACATGGCCCGGCCTGCCGCCGTTCCTGCGCGGGCCCTACCCGACCATGTACGTCAATCAGCCCTGGACGATCCGGCAATATGCCGGCTTCTCCACGGCAGAGGACTCCAACGCCTTCTACCGGCGCAACCTCGCGGCCGGCCAGAAGGGCCTGTCGGTCGCCTTCGACCTCGCCACCCACCGCGGCTACGACTCGGATCATCCGCGCGTGCCCGGCGACGTCGGCATGGCGGGCGTCGCGATCGACAGCATCTACGACATGCGCACGTTGTTCTCGGGCATCCCGCTCGACCAGATGAGCGTGTCGATGACGATGAACGGCGCGGTTCTGCCGGTCCTCGCGCTCTATATCGTGGCGGCGGAAGAACAGGGCGTCGAGCAGGCCAAGCTGTCCGGGACCATCCAGAACGACATCCTCAAGGAGTTCATGGTCCGGAACACCTACATCTACCCGCCCGCACCCTCGATGCGGATCATTTCGGACATCTTCGCCTATACGTCGAAGAACATGCCGAAGTTCAACTCGATCTCGATCTCCGGCTATCACATGCAGGAGGCCGGGGCGACGGCGGATCTCGAGCTCGCCTATACGATCGCCGACGGCATCGAATATGTCCGCGCCGGCATTGCCGCCGGCATGCCGGTCGACAGTTTCGCGCCGCGTCTGTCGTTCTTCTGGGCGATCGGCATGAACTTCTTCATGGAAGTGGCCAAGCTGCGCGCCGCGCGGCTGCTCTGGGCCAAGCTCATGAAGGAGAACTTCGATCCGAAGGACGAGCGCTCGCTGTCGCTGCGGACCCATTCGCAGACGTCCGGCTGGTCGCTGACCGCGCAGGACGTCTACAACAACGTCGTGCGCACCTGCGTCGAGGCCATGGCGGCGACGCAGGGCCACACCCAGTCGCTGCACACCAACGCGCTCGACGAGGCGCTGGCGCTGCCGACCGACTTCTCGGCGCGCATCGCCCGCAACACGCAGATCCTGCTGCAGCAGGAGAGCGGCACCACGAAGACGATCGACCCGTGGGGCGGCTCGCTCTACGTCGAGCGGCTGACCGCCGAGTTGGCCGAGAAGGCAATGGAGCACATCCGCGAGGTCGAGGCGCTCGGCGGCATGGCCAAGGCGATCGAGGCCGGCATCCCGAAGCTCCGCATCGAGGAAGCCGCCGCCAAGACCCAGGCGCGCATCGACAGCGGTACGCAGACCGTCGTTGGCGTCAACAAGTACAAGCCGGAGACCGAGCAGGCGATCGACGTGCTCAAGGTCGACAATTCGGCCGTCCGCGCGGCCCAGATCGACAAGCTCCAGCGCCTGCGCGGCGAGCGCGACGAGGCGGCGACGACGGCGGCGCTCGACGCGCTGACCGAGGCGGCGCGCGCCGGCACCGGCAACCTGCTCGACCTCTCGATCAAGGCGGCCCGTGCCAAAGCGACCGTCGGCGAGATCAGCCTCGCGATGGAAAAGGTGTTCGGTCGCCACAAGGCGGAGATCCGCTCGATCCAGGGTGTCTACAAGCGGGAGGTCGGCCACATGTCCGATGCGGTCACGCGCGTGCAGCGTCTCGTCGAGGCGTTCGAGGCCAACGACGGTCGCCGGCCGCGCATCCTGGTCGCCAAGATGGGCCAGGACGGTCACGATCGCGGCCAGAAGGTCATCGCCTCGGCCTTCGCCGACCTCGGCTTCGACGTCGACATCGGACCGCTGTTCGCGACGCCGGACGAGGCGGCGCGACAGGCGGTCGAGAACGACGTCCACATCGTCGGTGTGTCGTCGCTCGCCGCCGGCCACCTGACACTGGTGCCGGCACTCAAGAAGGCGCTCGAGGACCAGGGCCGCGGCGACATCATGATCGTTGTTGGCGGCGTGATCCCGCCGCAGGACTTCGACGCGCTGCTCGCAGCAGGCGCCAGCGCGATCTTCCCGCCCGGCACGGTGATCGCCGAAGCAGCCGTGAAGCTGATCGCGGAGCTGAACCGGCGGCTGGGTTACGAGGAGCGCGCGGCGGCTGAGTGACGCCGCAAGGTGGTCGGGCGAGCGCGACGGAGGCGAGATCTCGACAGGGCCGCAATTCGCGCGCAGCATGGTAGACGTTCGAGAGGGCGTCTACCATGCTGAACATCAAGCGCGCCGAGACCTATGAGCTGGCGAAGCAGGTTGCCGAGCGGACGGGCCAATCGCTGACGGACGCGGTGACCGAGGCGCTGCGGGACAAGCTCGAAAAGCTGCCAGATGCCGGCGAAGAGGCGGCAGCACGGGCCGACGTCGAAGAGATACTCGACCTCGCACGTCGTTGGCGGGAGGCCATGGGCCCCGACTTGAAAACGCGCGAGGAGTACGACGCGCTGCTCTATGACGAGAACGGTCTGCCGAAATGATCGTCGATACGTCGGCGATCATGGCCATCCTTCTCGCCGAGCCCGAGAGCGTCGCCATTTCGGCAGCTCTCAGAGACGCTGCGCGCGCTCGGATGTCGGCCGGCACCTTCGTTGAACTCGGCGTGACCGCGAGCCGCCGGGACAGCCCTATCCCAACCGCTATGCTGGACCTAATACTGGCCAAGGGGCGTGTGGTGATCGAACCGGTAACCCACGAGCAGGCCCTCGTCGCCCGCAACGCCTATCTCAGATTCGGGAAGGGCTTCCACCCCGCGCGCCTCAACTTCGGCGACTGTTTCGCCTATGCGCTGGCCAAGACGACCGGTGAGCCGCTGCTGTTCAAGGGTGACGACTTCGCGCAGACAGACGTCGTTCGCGCGCTCTGATCGCAGACCCGCGTCGTCGCCGCCACGCGGACCACGGGCGAGACCGAGCCCGGTCCCGCGCCGTGGCCTACCTCCTCACACCGTGATCTGCTGCCCCAGTTCCACCACTCGGCCCGAGGGGATGTGGTAGAAGTCGGTCGCGTTGGCGGCGTCCTTCGCCAGCGCGATGAACAGCTTGTCCTGCCAGAGCGGCATGTCGGAATTGGCCGAGGGCTTGAACGAGCGGCGGCCGACGAAGAACGACGTCGTCATGATGTCGAACTTCACACCCATCTTGCGGCAATTGGCGAGCGTGCGCGGCACGTTCGGGGTTTCCATGTAGCCGAAGTTCAACACGATCCGGGTGAAGTCGTCCGACAGGTGCTCGATGAAGACGCGGTTCTCCTGCACGGTCGGCGTGCGCAACGTCTTGACCGTCAGGATGATGTTTTTCTTGTGCAGCACGTTGTTGTGCTTGAGGTTGTGCATCAGCGCGGCCGGCGCGGTCTCCGGGTCCGAGGTCAGGAACACCGCGGTGCCCGGCGCGCGGAACGGCGCGGAGCGGCCGAGCATGCGCACGAGATCGGCGAGCGGCACGCTCTCGCGCCGCGACTTGTCGAACACGATCTGCGTGCCGCGCACCCAGGTCCACATGGCGACCACCATGCCGACCGCGAGCAGGAGCGGCACATAGCCGCCGTCGACCAGCTTCAGCGCATTGGCGACCAGGAATACGCCCTCGACCGCGAGGAACGGCGCGATGGTCAGCGCGGCGAGCGGCCACGGCCACTTCCACGACTTCCAAAGCACGACGAAGGCGAGCGCCGAGGTCACGATCATCGTGCCGGTGACGGCGATGCCGTAGGCCGAGGCGAGGTTCGACGAGGTCTTGAACAGCACGACCAGGAACAGCACGCCGGCGAGCAGCAGCCAGTTCACGCGCGGCATGTAGATCTGGCCGGCGGTGGTCTCGGAGGTATGGCGGATCTCGAAGCGCGGCAGCAGGCCGAGCTGGATCGCCTGCTGGGTCAGCGAGAAGGCGCCGGTGATCACCGCCTGGCTGGCGATGACCGTCGCCATGGTGGCGAGCAGCACCATCGGGATCAGCGCCCAGGACGGGAACATCAGGTAGAACGGGTTTTCGATCGCCTCCGGATGGGTCAGCACGAAGGCGCCCTGGCCGAGATAATTCAGCGCCAGCGCCGGGAACACGACGCAGAGCCAGGCGACCTGGATCGGCCGGCGGCCGAAATGGCCCATGTCGGCATAGAGCGCTTCCGCGCCGGTGACGGCCAGGAACACCGAGCCGAGCACGACGAAGCCGACGATCTTGTGATGGATCAGGAAGGCGATCGCCTGTCGCGGGTCGAAGGCGGCGAGGATTCCGGGATCATCGGCGACGTGCCAGACGCCGACGGCGCCGATCGCGATGAACCAGACCAGCGTGATCGGGCCGAACCAGGCCGCCACCGCGCCGGTGCCGCCGGACTGCACGGCGAACAGGACCACCAGCACGATGATGGTCAGCGGCAGGATGTAGCCGTCGAACACCGGCGTGACGACCTTGAGGCCCTCGAGCGCGGAGAGAACCGACACGGCGGGCGTGATGATCGCGTCGCCATAGAACAGCGCCGCGCCGGCCGCGCCGAGCATGAACACGATCGGCGTGCGCCGGCCGAGCGCGCCTTCGGCGAGCGCCAGCAGCGACAGCGTGCCGCCTTCGCCGTTGTTGTCGGCCCGCATCAGGAACAGGACGTATTTCACCGTGACGATGAAGATCAGCGCCCAGAGCAGCAGCGACACGACGCCGAGCACTTCCGAGCGCTCGAGGCCGTCATGCGCCACATGGGCGAGCGACTCGCGCAACGCGTAGAGCGTGCTCGTGCCGATGTCGCCATAGACGACGCCGATCGAGCCGAGCGCCATCGACCAGAACCCGGCCTGGGGATGGAGCTGTTGGCCTTCGGTATCGTCTTGCGGGGTTTGCGTGCCGTTGCCGCCGGCCGCCTGCGTCGATTGATCGCTCATTGCTGACCATCTGCCGGCCGGGCGTCGAGGGACGTCGTCTCTGTCGGCGGCGCGTGTATCTAATCGTTCCGTAGCCGGAGGACAAGAAGCGACCGGTGAATCTTTCGGCGCTGCAACATTTCTCGATATCCTCTCCATTTTCCGATGCCACGGTCGCGGACCGGCGGCGCGCGATTTGCCGCCCGATACGACCGCGCCACAGATGCTACCCGTCAGCCCCCGGTCAATGCTATTCCGGAGACGGGCTGATTCACCGCCGGTTCGCACAGCATCGCTGTCGCGCCAGCCGGCCGCGCCCGTATCCCACTGCCGGCCGCAAACCTGCGGGCCTGCGGCGGACCGGCGCGGCGACTTCGACGGAGACTGACAGACGATGTTCTCGATCAAGTGCGGCCCGGGTTCGATCGCCCTTTCCAGCCTTGTCGCCCTGTCCGCCTGCTCGAGCGCGGGCGTCGACACGTTCGCGACCCGCGCCGTGCCCCAGGACAGCGGCACCTTCCTGCAGATCACCGCGGCCGGCGCCGGCCCGCTCAACGGGTCGACCGCCTACAGTTCCAAGGCGATCCTCGCCCAGCTGCCGGACTACACGACCGGCAGCGTGATCATCGGGCTGGAGAACTCCACGCCGGATGCCATGGTCCTGTTCCGCAAGGCCTATGGCGGCCAGGTGCAGGCCCTGCAGATCCTGCCCGGCCCCGGCGGCAAGATCGGCCAGATCCACGGCGTCACCCATCACGTCGTCGGCCCGGCCGGCGAGCGGCCCGGCATGACCTTCCGCGAGGCCGGCACCGACCCTGCGACCTGCCGGATCGGCACCAATCTCTGGCTCGGCATGGCGATCTGCAAGTCGCGCGGCGCGCCGAACGTGACGCTCACCTACTCGTTCAAGGGCGAAGCGGCGATGTCGAGCACGCTGCCGCCGCGCCAGGTGCTCGACACCGGCGAACTGCAGCGCATCATCTGGACCCCGCCGACCTGATCGGCGGGCGCGGGCCCATCCCTCCCCGACCGCCTGCGCCATCCGTCGCACTTGATCGGGTGCGGGATTTCGGCGACCAGTGATCGCATGTCGATCCAAACCGCCCCTTCCGCGCCTCTCGCCCGTGATCTCTCCATCGACGACCTCGCCCAGCGCATTCGCACCGGCGACCGCGCGACACTCGCCCGCGCGATCACGCTGGTCGAATCGCGCAAGGCCGAACATCAGGAGAAGGCGCACCAGCTCGTGCAGGCGCTGCTGCCGGCGACCGGACGGGCGCTGCGCGTCGGCATCACCGGCGTGCCGGGCGTCGGCAAGTCGACCACCATCGACCAGCTCGGCGCCAATCTGACCGCATCGGGCAAACGCGTCGCGGTGCTGGCGGTCGATCCGTCGTCGACGCGCACCGGTGGCTCGATCCTCGGCGACAAGACGCGCATGCAGCGGCTTGCGGTCGATCCGAACGCCTTCATCCGGCCCTCGCCCTCGTCCGGCACGCTCGGCGGCGTCGCCGCCAAGACGCGCGAGACCATGCTGCTCTGCGAGGCCGCCGGCTTCGACGTGATTCTGGTCGAGACGGTCGGCGTCGGCCAGTCGGAGACGACGGTCGCCGATATGGTCGACTTCTTTCTCGTCCTGATGCTGCCGGGCGCCGGCGACGAGCTGCAGGGCATCAAGAAGGGCGTGCTCGAGATCGCCGACATGATCGCGGTCAACAAGTCCGATGGCGACAACAATGTCCGCGCCCGTTCGGCCGCCTCGGAATATCGCGCCGCGCTGCACATCATGGCGCCGAAGAGCCCGAGTTGGACGCCGCCGGTGGTGCTGATTTCGGGCCTCGCCAATCTCGGCCTCGACGAGATGTGGGCTCAGGTCGAGACCCACCGCGCCAAGCTCGAGGCGACCGGCGAGTTCGGCCGGCGCCGGCAGGACCAGCAGGTCAAGTGGATGTGGTCGATGCTGGAGGACCGCCTGATGCAGGCGCTCCGGACGCGCCCCGCGATCAGGGACCGGCTCGAGGTGCTCGAGAGCGGCGTCCGTGACGGCTCGGTCGCGGCATCGGTCGCGGTCGACGAGATCGCCAGGGCCTTCGGGGTCTGATGGCCATGGCCGCGCCGGACCGCCGCCCCAGGCTGCTCCTGACCGGCTACGGCCCTTCCCCGGCGCGCCGGTCAACCCGACCGGGCGGATCGTGCGGGCGATCGTCTCGTTACGCTCCGGAGACCGGCTCGGCCTCGACGTCGTGCCGCATGTGTTCGCGACCACCTGGGCCGCGCTCAACGGGATCGAGGCACTGATCGACCAAGTGGCGCCGGACGTCTGCCTGCATCTCGGGCTCGCCGGCCGGGCGCGCGAGATCCGGGTCGAGACAAGCGCCAAAAACTTCGCCGCGCCGTATTTCGCCGATGCCGAGGGGCGATCACCGGCCGTTGGCGCCATCGATGGCGAGGGCCCGCCGCGCCGGCCGGCGACGCTGCCGATCGATACCATCCGCGACCGGATCGCAGCGCTCGGCTTGCCCACGCGGCTGTCGACCGACGCCGGGCGCTATCTCTGCAACGCCACGCTCTATCGTTCGGCGGCGCATTGCGCCAAGCGCGGCATCCCGGCCGGCTTCCTGCACCTGCCGAACACGCGCGACGGCCGCGCACCGCGCCCGCTCCGACCGGACCGCGCGCCACAGCCGGTCTTCACCCACGCCGATCTGACGCGCGCGGTCGAGGCGACGCTCGGCGTGATCGCGGCGCGGCTCGGCTGACAGAAGGGGCGATCGCGCTACCAGCCACTCGCGGTCATCTTGGCAACGAAGCGTTTTGCCTGCCGATCGGACACCGGCTTCGGCGCTTCTTCCTGACTCGGACCAGTCTTACGTTTGGAAATGGGCTTCGGCTTGCCGTGCTGTTCGGCCGCCGAGGAAGCCTCAGCTTGCTTGTCCTTGTGAGAAGATCGAACGCGCGACACGGATGCCTCCTCGACAGGGACCGTGGACCTGACGTACCGCCGCCCCACTGCCTCCTCCATCGACATTAGACCATCCCCACCCTGCGAGCGAATCATTAACGTTGCCCTAAGTTCCACATGCTTCAGTTGTATTCATGGCGACCCACATCACATTTCTGCGATTTCAACCTCCAGCCTTCCCTGCTCCGGCACTACGAGGCTCTCCACACGGAAGCTACGGCCCGGCGGCAGGAGCACTTCGTTCTCCCCCGGATGCCAACTGTAGTTTCCGATCGTGCGACCCGTCTTGTGCTGGATGGCAAACAGCACGTTGCCATTGAAGCGTGTTCGATCCGACATCGAACAACTGCTGAACGTCGGCCATTGGACCACCTCCCCGGCCCGGTATTTGGCCACGAACGGCGCAAACTCGTGCTCGGCCAGCTTGATCACGCGGTAGACGATAGCACCTTCGAATGGCGGGAGCTTTGCGCAGGCGCTCGACAGAACCAGTGAGAAGGCCTGATCATCACGACGTGAAGCGCCGCTTCGCATTCGTTTCAGGAACAGCGCACTCTTTTTGGACGTGTACCAGATCAGGGCAACGGCTTCGGCGTCAGACAACTCCTGGACGTGGTCCATGAGCCCGGTCTTCTTCGCGCGCGCTAGGTGCATGGCGTAGGATCGGCGTCCAACGTAGGCGCGAACCGTCTGCTCGTCCTGCTGCAAGTTTCCGCCCCGCCAGAGAGTATCACCGATACAGATCAATCAATGATTGATTCCCTGTCTCAGCGTCAACGAGCGACTTGCTATAAGCGGTTGTTCAGGGGTGTGCGATAAACTCCGCATATCACCTTGGAGCCATCCGCTTGCTCTCCCGTCGTGCCCTTCTCGTTGCCTCGGCCGCCGCGCTCGTGGGTCTCCGCACGCGACCGCTCTGGGCGGCAGCCGCGCCCGAACCGTCGCTGAAGCCGAATGTGCCGGAGGACCAGTCGCGGGCCTTTCAGGCGGCGCTCGACCGGGCGACCGCGGCCGGGCGGCCGCTCGTGCTCGCACCGGGGCGCTACGAGATCGGCGGCATCCGCCTGCCCGACGGCGCGCGCATCGCCGGCGAACCACGCTTCACCCGCCTGCGCTCGAGCGCCGACCGGCCGGTGTTCACGGCCGAGCGGCTCCGGCGCGCGGCGCTGGTCGGGCTCGACATCGACGGCGCCGATCGGCTGATGGGCAACGAGCCCGGCGTGGTCGTCGCCCGCGCGGTCGAGGACCTCGTCATCGAGGACTGCGCGATCGGCAAGAGCACGCGCAGCGCGCTGGCGCTGGAGGCCTGCGGCGGGCGGATCGAGAACAATCGGCTCGCGACCAACTTCGAGTTCGGCATCATCTCGCGCGAGGCCAAGGGTCTCGCGATCCGCGCCAATACCGTCGCCGACTGCGCCGATGGCGGCATCCTGGTGCATCGGTCGGCCCCCGGCGACGACGGTACGATCGTCGCCGGCAACCGGATCGAGCGGATCCGGGCCCGCTCCGGCGGCACGGGCCAGGTCGGCAACGGCATCAACATCTTCAAGGCCGGCAACGTCCAGATCACCGGCAACAAAATCACCGACTGCGCGCTGTCGGCGATCCGCTCCAACACCGGTTCGGACGTGCAGATCGTCGGCAACCACTGCCGGAACTCCGGCGAGGTGGCGATCTATTCGGAGTACGAGTTCCAGGGCGCGTTGATCGCCGACAATCTCGTCGACGGCGCGACCTGCGGCATCTCGGTCGCGAATTTTCTGCAGGGCGGCCGGCTCGCCGTCGTGCAGGGCAACCTGATCCGGAACCTGACCACCGTGCCGCCCTACGAGGTCAAGCAGCCGATGTTCGGCATCGGCATCGTCGTGGAGGCCGACACGACCGTGACCGGCAACACGATCGAGGGCGCGCCGCTGTTCGGCATGCTGCTCGGCTGGGGCCCCTATCTGCGCGACGTGACCGTGACCGGCAACCTGATCCGCGACGCCGGGGTGGGCATCGCCGTGAGCGTGGTCGAGGGGGCGCGCGACACGCTGATCGCGCAGAACATCATCCACGGCACCAAGCGCGGCGGCATCGTCGGCTTCCGCTGGCACGACATGGCGACCGGCGAACTCGGCTCGCCCGGCGCGGACGTGCCGAAGCACCTGACGATCAGCGGCAACCGGATCGCGAAATAACCGGCAAGCTCATCCGGCGATCCGCGGCTGGCCGTCATCTCAGGCGGCGAGCGACCGCACCGCTGCCTCGAATTCAGCGGTCGGGCGCAGGCCGCCGACCAGCGTGCCGTTCCAGTTCTTCAATTCCGGGGTCAGGAACCGCGCGAGCGCCGGATCGTCGCGGCGGCCGAGCAGGTGTGCCGCGACGGTGGCCATCGCCACTTCCGCCGCGCGCGGATGGCCATCGGCGCATTTCAGCGCCACGCCGAGGCCGAGCTTCGGGAAGGCCGCGCAATAGACGCCCTCCGCGCCGACCTTCACATAGGCCGCGCCGTCGATGGCGCGGATGAAGTCGGTGTCGAAGCGGTCTGTGCCGGCGATCATCTGCGGCTCGGCGATGCAGGCCTCGAGAATGCGGGCCGCCGCCCGGCCGCGTTCGGGCGCGAGGCCGATGCCGGTCGCGAGCCGCGCGAAGCCGGTGGCGAGCGCCGCGAGCGGGATCGCATAGGTCGGGATCGCGCAGCCGTCGGTGCCGACCGGCACCTTGGCAAGATCCGTCCGCGTGACGTCGGCGAGCGCGGCCTCGATCATGCGCTGGACCGGATGGTCGCGCCCGACATAGCCGCGCGGATCGAGGCCGGTGTGGCAGGCGAAGCAGACGAAACCGGCGTGCTTGCCCGAACAGTTGTTGTGCAACTGCGTCGGCTTGCCGGTCGTGCGATGGATCAGGCCGTGGTCGTCCTCGCGGTTCGGCCAATGGGCGCCGCATTCGAGATCAGGCTCGGCCTTGCCGGCGCGGGCGAGCATGGCGGCCGCGGTCTCGACATGGAACACCTCGCCATTGTGCGAGGCGGTCGACAGCGCGATCTCGCGCGCGCCGAAGCCATAGGCATCGGCCGCCCCGGATTCGACCACCGGCAGCGCCTGGATCACCTTGACGGCCGAACGCGGGAACACCGGCCGCGCGACATCGCCGAGCGCGACCAGCGGCCGGCCTTCTGCGTCGGAGACGACCAGCGCGATCCGGTGGCGGCTCTCGACCGCGCCGCCGCGCATGACTTCCACCAACACCGGATCGTCCATCGCCCGTCCCTCGCAGCCTCGGCCGGCCCCTCGCCGGCCCGTGGTCATCCGGCTCGCCGAATACGCGCGCCTTTGCGCGGCATCAAGGCGGCGTCGCCTCGATCGGCGGATATTTCGCGTCGGAATGGTCCGCGGGAGGGTGAGGCCATGATCTCCAGGGAAGACATCATCGGGCTCTGCGACCTGACCGAAGACGAGGTCGCAGCCATCGCCGAACACGAGCATATCCCCGATGTCGCCGCCGCCGCGCTCGGCAACTACCTGGTCCACATGGACAAGGGCGCCGCGCGCATCCGCGACATGATCATCGAGGACATCCGTGCCGCACTCGACGACGGCGACGTCGAGCATGCCGGCCGGCTGCTGATGGCGCTGCGCCATCTGCTCTCCGAACACCCTGAGGCCGCGAGCGAGCGACCGAGGCACTAAGCCCGAGCAAAGCCGCGGCGCGGAGCGGCGTGCCCCTCCGGCCCATGCCGACGGGAACGGCGGCGTGCACTGAAATGCCTATGAAAAATGCAGCATGGCGCTTGCAATTCGCCGCGCCATCCCGTTCCTTGCCGGCCCGGGAGAGAATGCTGCGGCGCGGTGCAGCGGGCTGTCCCGTCCCCCGGGCCGCGTTTCGCGCGCCGACCTCCGGTTCGGCACCGATTCGAGGGCCCCATGCGCATTCCACCCGTCAGCGTTGCCGGGTGCCCGGCCCCGCGGACACGAATCTTGCATCGTCGACGTGGGTATGCCGGCCGGCCGTCGGGCGACCGCGGCCGGAGACCGTGCGTCCCCGGACTCCTGCCTACCCGTTCAATCGATTAGTAGACGGATCAGCCAGTGCCGAAGATCAAGAAGCTCCTCGTCGCCAACCGCTCCGAGATCGCAATCCGCGTGTTCCGCGCGGCCAACGAACTCGGCCTCGAGACCGTGGCCATCTTCGCTGAGGAAGACAAACTCGCGCTGCACCGGTTCAAGGCCGACGAGGCCTATCAGGTCGGCAAAGGCATGGGCCCGATCGAGGCCTATCTGTCGATACCGGAGGTCATCCGCGTCGCCAAGCTCTCCGGCGCCGACGCGATCCATCCGGGCTACGGCCTCCTGTCCGAGAGCCCGGAATTCGCCGAGGCCTGCGCGGCCGCCGGCATCACCTTCGTCGGCCCCTCGGCCGACACCATGCGCATGCTCGGCAACAAGGTTGCGGCGCGCAATCTGGCGATCTCGGTCGGTGTGCCGGTCATGCCGGCGACCGAGCCGCTGCCGGACGACCTCGATGCCGTGAAGGCCGAGGCCGCGCGCATCGGCTATCCGGTGATGCTGAAGGCGTCGTGGGGCGGCGGTGGCCGCGGCATGCGCGTGATCCGCGACGAGGCGCAGCTGCTGAAGGACGTGACCGCGGCCAAGCGCGAGGCGAAGGCCGCCTTCGGCAAGGACGAGATCTATCTTGAGAAGCTGGTCGAGCGCGCCCGCCACGTCGAGGTCCAGATCCTCGGCGACCGGCACGGTAACATCGTGCATCTGTTCGAGCGCGACTGCTCGGTGCAGCGGCGCCACCAGAAGGTCGTCGAGCGCGCGCCGGCGCCGTATCTCTCGGACGCGCAGCGCGCCGAACTCTGCGACTACGCAATCAAGATCGCCAAGGCGACCAATTATGTCTGCGCCGGCACCGTCGAATTCCTGATGGATGCCGACACCGGGCAGTTCTACTTCATCGAGGTCAATCCGCGCATCCAGGTCGAGCACACGGTGACCGAGGTCGTCACCGGCATCGACATCGTCAAGGCGCAGATCCACGTCATCGAGGGCGAGGCGATCGGCACGGCGAGCTCCGGCGTGCCGGCACAGGCGGACATCCGCCTCAACGGCCACGCCCTGCAATGCCGCATCACCACCGAGGATCCGGAGAACAACTTCGTCCCCGACTACGGCCGCATCACCGCCTATCGCGGCGCGCTCGGCTTCGGCATCCGGCTCGACGGCGGCACCGCCTATTCCGGCGCGGTGATTACCCGCTTCTACGACCCGATGCTCGAGAAGGTCACGGCCTGGGCGCCGACGCCGATCGAGGCGATCGCGCGCATGGATCGTGCGCTGCGCGAGTTCCGCATCCGCGGCGTCGCGACCAACCTGACCTTCCTCGAGAACGTTATCGGCCACGAGAAATTCAAGACGAACCAGTACACGACCCGCTTCATCGACGAGACGCCGGAGCTATTCCAGGGCGCCAAGCGGCGCGACCGGGCGACCAAGCTCCTGACCTTCGTCGCCGATGTCACCGTCAACGGCCATCCGGAGGTGCGCGGCCGTGCGCTGCCCAATCCGGAGGCTGCCGAGCCGGTGCCGCCGCGCTTCGAGGCGCCGATCGAGGCCGGCACGCGCCAGAAGCTCGAACAGCTCGGTCCGGCCGGCTTCGCGCAGTGGATGCTCGGCGAAAAGCGCGTGCTGGTCACCGACACGACCATGCGCGACGCGCACCAGTCGCTGCTCGCCACCCGCATGCGCTCGTTCGACATCGTCGCGGCGGCCGACGCCTATGCGCGCGGCATGCCTGAGCTCCTGTCGCTCGAATGCTGGGGCGGCGCGACCTTCGACGTCGCGATGCGCTTCCTGACCGAGGATCCCTGGGAGCGGCTGCACGAGATCCGCGAGAAGGCGCCGAACATCCTCTTGCAGATGCTGCTGCGCGGGGCGAACGGCGTCGGCTATGCCAACTACCCCGACAATGTCGTGAAGTTCTTCGTCCGGCGCGCGGCGGCGGGCGGCATCGACCTGTTCCGCGTGTTCGACGCACTGAACTGGATCGAGAACATCAAGCCGGGCATCGACGCGGTCGCTTCAGAGGGCAAGCTCGCCGAGGCCGCGGTCTGCTACACCGGCGACATCCTCGACGCGCAGCGGGCCAAGTACTCGCTCAAGTACTATGTCGACCTCGCCAAGGAGCTGGAGCGCTCCGGCGCCCATATCATCGGCATCAAGGACATGGCGGGCTTGCTCAAGCCGGCCGCTGCCCGCGTGCTGTTCAAGGCGCTGAAGAACGAGATCCAGATCCCGATCCACTTCCACACCCACGACACGTCCGGCATCGCGGCGGCTTCGGTTCTGGCGGCGGTCGATGCCGGTGTCGACGCGGTCGATGCGGCGATCGACTCGCTCTCCGGCCTCACCTCGCAGCCCTGCCTCGGCTCGATCGTCGAGGCGCTGAAGGGCTCCGAGCGCGACACCGGCATCGATCCGGGCGTGGTCCGGAAGCTGTCGTTCTACTGGGAGGCGGTGCGCAACCAGTACCGCGCCTTCGAGAGCGAACTGCGCGCCGGCGCTTCGGAGGTCTACCTGCACGAAATGCCGGGCGGGCAGTTCACCAACCTCAAGGAACAGGCCCGTTCGCTCGGCCTGGAGAGCCGCTGGCACGAGGTGGCGCAGACCTATGCCGACGTGAACCGGCTGTTCGGCGACATCGTCAAGGTGACGCCGACCTCGAAGGTGGTCGGCGACATGGCACTCGCGATGGTCGCCTCGGGCGTCACGGCCGAGGACGTCGAGAATCCGGACAAGGACGTCGCCTTCCCGGATTCGGTCGTGCAGCTGTTCCGCGGCGACCTCGGTCAGCCGCCGGGTGGCTGGCCGAAGGCGCTGCAGGCCAAGATCCTCAAGGGCCAGACGCCCTACACCGAGCGGCCCGGCGCGCTGATGAAGCCGGCGGATCTCGAGGCCATCAGGGCCGAGGCCGCGCAGAAGATCGGCAAGACGCCGGCCGACATCTCCGACGACGATCTCGCCTCCTACATCATGTTCCCGAAGGTCTACACCGACTTCCAGCGCATGCAGGACCTCTACGGTCCGACCTCCGCGCTGCCGACGCCGGTCTATTTCTACGGGCTGAAGGCGGGCGACGAGGTGATGGTCGACCTGGAGAAGGGCAAGACGCTGGTCGTGCTCTGTCAGGCGATCGGCGACGTCGACGAGGAGGGTCAGGTCAAGGTCTTCTTCGAGCTGAACGGCCAGCCGCGCATCATCAAGGTGCCGAACCGCTCGGTGGCGGCGAAGGTCGTGGCGCGGCGCAAGGCCGACGAGGGCAACGCCAACCACGTCGCCGCGCCGATGCCGGGCGTGATCTCGACGGTCGCGGTCAAGGTCGGCCAGACGGTCAAGACCGGCGACGTGCTCCTGTCGATCGAGGCGATGAAGATGGAGACCGCCATCCACGCCGAGCGCGACGGCACCATCGCCGAGGTGCTGGTCAACGCCGGCTCTGCCATCGATGCGAAGGATCTGCTGGTCGTCTACAGCTGAGTTCGACGTCGGCCCGCGCCCGTCGCGCGATCGTCTCAATGCCGATCCACCGTCGTCCGCGAGGCCGGGCGACGGTGGGTCGACACCCGAGGCGGCGACGATGGACGAGGGCTTCATCCAATGAAAATCGCAACATGGGCAACCGGCGCTTCGGTCGCCTGCACGCTGTTTGCCTGTGCCTTGACAGTGCCTGCGGCTGCGGCTGAAGACGACTTCGATGCGAAGGCCCGCGCCGCCTTGGCCGGGCCGATCGCAGAGTACAAGATCCCCGGCCTGGTGATCGGCGTGACCCATCACGGCCAGCATCGCTTCTTCGCGACCGGTCTCGCATCGCGGGCCGACAACCGGCCGGCGACGCCCGACACCCTGTTCGAGCTCGGATCGGTCAGCAAGATCTTCAACGTCACGCTTGCCGCGCTCGCCGAGCGGCGCGGCAAGCTGTCGCTCGGCGACACGGTCGCCCATCACGTCTGCGCCGACGCCTGCACGATCGGCGACGCCATGACGCTCATGGACCTCGCCACCCATCATTCGGGCGGGCTGCCGCTGCAGGTGCCGAACGAGGCTCGCAACACCGATCAGCTCGTGGACTGGCTGAAGATCTGGCGGCCGCCGGTGCCGGGCGCCCGCAGCTACTCGAACATCAGCATCGGCCTGCTCGGCCACATCACCGCCAAGGCGATGGGCACGAGCTATCGCCGGGCGTTCCAGGACGTGCTGCTGCCCGAGCTCGGGCTGACCGACACCTGGATCGACGTACCGGCCAAGGCCATGGATCGCTACGCCTTCGGCTACGACCGCAAGACCGACAAGCCGATCCGGGCCGGCGCAGGCGTGCTCGACGCCGAGGCCTACGGCGTCCGGTCGAGCGCGCGCGACATGCTGAAGCTGCTCGACGTCGAACTCGGCCACGGCACGCCGTCGCCGAACCTGAAGTCGGCGATTGCGCGCACGCGGCAAGGTCAATTCCAGACGTCGAGGTTCACCCAGGACATGGTCTGGGAACAGTACCCCTGGCCCGTCGATGTCGAGACCATGGCGGCCGGCAACAGCTACGATTTCATCCTGAAGCCGCTGCCGGTGACACGGATCGAGCCGCCGCTGCCGCCGGCCAAGGACGTGATCCTCAACAAGACCGGCTCGACCAACGGCTTCGGAGCCTATGTCGTTCTGGTCCCGTCGGAAGATCTCGGCATCGTGGTCCTGGCGAACCGGAGCTATCCGAACGAGGCGCGGGTGCGGGCGACCTACGCCTTGATCCGGTCGCTGCTCTGAGCTTTCGGGACGGGGCGCAGCATTCGGACCGCCGCCCCTCCCCTGCGCACCGCGCCTCGGGTCGTCGCCGGCGGCGGCGACATGACGGCCCGCGGGTTGAAACCTTCGGCTCGATACCGATATCGGAGACATCGAGGACGACGGAGGAGAGCCGCAGCTCATGCATGCGACCCGGATCGAACGCCCGAGCCGCCTGCTCGTCGTCGCCAATGCCAAGAGCCGCAATGGCGGCGGCCCGCTCGATGCCGCGCTGGAGCGCTTCGATGCCGCCGGTATCGGCCATGAACTGGTCCGCCCGGACGGGCCTTCCGACATGGCCGAGGCGATCCGAGACGCGCGCGACCGGGTCGATGCGGTCGTGGTCGCCGGCGGCGACGGCACGATGAACGCCGCCGCCCCCGCCATCATCGAGACGCACCTGCCGCTCGGCGTGCTGCCGGCCGGTACCGCCAACGATCTCGCCCGCACGCTCGGCCTGCCGGTCGATCTCGCCGCCGCCGCGGACGTGATCGCGGCCGGCGGTGTGACGCCGATCGATCTCGGCGAGGTCAACGGCCACCCGTTCTTCAACGTCGCGAGCCTAGGGCTCTCGGCCGAACTGGCGCGGCGGCTCTCGGGCGAGGACAAGCGCCGCTTCGGCCGCCTCTCCTACGCCCTCGCCGCGCTGCGCACGCTGGTCGCCGCGCGGCCGTTCCATGCCGAGATCACCGAAGAGGGCGGCGCGCATGTGCGCGTGAAGACGCTGCAGATCGCAGTCGGCAACGGCCGCTACTACGGCGGCGGCATGGCCGTGACCGACGATGCCATGATCGACGACGGTCATCTCGATCTCTACAGCCTCGAGATGAAGGCGGTCTGGAAGCTGGCCCTGATGCTGCCGTCGTTCCGGGCGGGCCGGCACGGTCTGTGGCGCGAGGTGCGCACCGCGCGGGGCACACGGTTTCGCGTCCGCACGCGCAAGCACCGGCCGGTCAACACCGACGGCGAGCTCGTGACCTTCACCCCGGCCGAATTCCGTATCCTGCCGCGCGCGGTTCGCGTGTTCGTGCCGACGACGGCGCCGGCCTGAACGAACGTGCAAACGCCGCGGCGCCGAGGCATTGTCCCGTGGTCCCTCTCGAAGGCCTTCTCGCCCGTGTCCGACCACCATCTGCTTCCCGCCCCGCTCGCCACCGAACCCGCGCTGCCCATTCTGCACGGCCAGGTCCGGCAGGCCTCGGCGGGATCGTTCCGGCGCCTGTTCATCGCGCATCCCGCGCTGATCGTGGTGCGCAGCGGGGTGAAACAGATCGCGGTGGAGGGCGCCGAGCCGATCCGCGCCGGCGTCGGCGAAGCGGTCGCGCTCAGCGGCGGGACGGCCGTCGACGTGACCAACCTGACGCCGCCCGACGATATCTATCGCGCCGAAGTCTTCACCTTCACCGAACATGCCGGGATCGATCCTGTCGTGCCGAACGCCCGGAGCTTCGGCCGGATCACGACGGCGGCCGGCGTCGGCGATTGCCTGGAGCGCTGCCGGGCCGCCGCGGATCCGACGACCGACCTGCCAGCCGCGCTCAGAGGCCATTGGGCCCGGGAGCTGCTGCTCTGGATCGCAGCGGCCGGCGTCGCGCTCGGCGATCTCGGCCGGACCTCGGTCGCGGTGGCGATCCGCCGGGCCCTGATCGCCGATCCCGCGCGCGACTGGCACACCGAGGCGGTGCTCGATCATCTCGCCCGCCGCGGTCTGGCGATGAGCGCGGCGACCTTGCGGCGCCGTCTCGCCGACGAGGGGACGTCGCTGACCGATCTCGTCACCGATACGCGCATGAGCGTCGCGCTCGACCGGCTGCAGACGACAGCCGCGCCGATCACCGCGATCGCGCTCGACGTCGGCTACGATTCGCCCTCGCGCTTCGCGGCCCGTTTCAAAGCCCGGTTCGACCTGCCGCCCTCAGCGATCCGGCAGCGCAGCGACGCGCGTGAGCGGATCGGCACAACGATTGAGCGCGACGGAGCGGCAGCGGCGATGGTCGAGTGACAGGATCGGCCCCGTTCCAACCACGGGGATCGAACCATGAAACTCAATGCCTTAGCTGCAGCCGTCGCGTTCTTCGCCGCCGTGCCGCTGTCGACCGCAGGCACGGCCCGCGCCGACGGCTTCCGGCTGACCAGCCCCGACATCGCCGAAGGCAAGCCGCTTGCCGAGGCGCAGGTGTTCTCCGGCTTCGGCTGCACCGGCGGCAACACCTCGCCGGCGCTGAGCTGGAGCGGCGCGCCGGCCGGGACCAAGAGCTTCGTCGTGACCGCCTATGATCCGGATGCGCCGACCGGTTCGGGCTGGTGGCATTGGGTCGCGTTCGACTTGCCGGCGTCGACGTCCGGGCTCGCACGCGGCGCAGGCACCGCCGGCGGCATGCCGGCCGGGACAGTCCAGGCGCGCAACGACTACGGCAAGGCCGGCTTCGGCGGCGCCTGCCCGCCACCCGGCGCGCCGCATCGCTACATCTTCAAGGTCACGGCGCTCAAGGTCGAGAAGCTCGGCGTCGACGCCGACGCCAGCGCCGCGCTGATCGGCTTCATGACCAACGCCAATGCGCTCGGCTCGGCCACCATCACGGCGACCTACGGCCGCTGAGGCTCAGTCGGTCGGATTGCGCCGGATCGCATCATACCGCTCCGGCGTCTCCGACAAGGGAGGGGCGGGCGTCTCCTCGGGCAACGGCTTCTCGTCGAGGCCGTGGCGGGCGAGGAAGCGGCGGAGCGCCCGTTCGGTCTTGCCGCCGAGCAGCACGACGGTGAGCATCGTCGCGGTGGCGAGCGCGGTCGCGCCGATCTGGCCGACCGCGCAGCCGACACCGACCGCCGCCGTCGCCCAGATCGAGGCGGCCGTGGTCAGCCCATGCACCTTGCCGCCGTCGGTATTGCGCAGGATCACGCCCGCGCCGAGGAAGCCGATGCCGGCCAGAATGCCTTGCGCGATGCGCGCGACCGAATCCTGATCGATCGCGCCATCGACGCTCGCCCCGATCACCACCACGAAGGCCGAGCCGACCGCAACGAGGCCGTGGGTCCGGATGCCGGTCGACTTGGCGTGCAGGTTGCGATCGAGCCCGATGATGCCGCCGAGCACGGCAGCGGCGACGAGGCGGATGGCGATGTCGATCAAGGTCAGGGTCTGGTCCATGGATCCCTTTTGGCGGCGCGAACTTCCCCGTCAAGCTTTCACGGATGAAAGCCTAATGAAAGCTGAAGGCGCTATCTAATCGATCAGATGCCTTTCGACCGGCGCTGCCGGGGAAAAACGACGGATGCCGTGGTGGCGCCGAGCGTGGGAAGGTTCGGGAACGATCGAGGAGAGATTTCATGCGCCTGCGCGCCACGCCTTTCGCCGTCCTCGCCCTCGCGGGCACCCTCGCCGGCTTCGCCACGCCCGCCGCGGCGCTCGACAAGATCACCATCATGGTCGGCGGCGTCGAGAAGCAGATCTACCTGCCGGCCAAGCTCGCCGAGCGCCTCGGCTACTTCAAGGATGAGGGGCTGGAGGTCGAGGTTCTGAGCGAGCCGTCGGGCGTCGATGCCGAGAACGAGCTGCTCGCCGGCAACGTCCAGGCCGTCGTCGGCTTCTACGATCACTGCATCGACCTGCAGGCCAAGGGCAAGTTCGTCCAGTCGGTCGTCCAGTTCAGCCAGGCGCCGGGCGAGGTCGAGCTCGTCTCGACCAAGCATCCCGAGATCAAGTCGGCCGCCGACTTCAAGGGCAAGAGCCTCGGCGTCACCGGGCTCGGCTCCTCGACCAACTTCCTGACCCAGTATCTGGCCATGAAGCACGGCATCAAGCCGGGCGAGTTCACCACGCTGCCGGTCGGCGCGGGCGCGACCTTCATCGCCGCCATGCAGCAGGACAAGATCCAGGCCGGCATGACCACCGAGCCGACCATCTCGCGCATGCTCAAGACCGGCGAGGCCGCGATCCTGATCGACATGCGCACCGTCGAGAAGACCAAGGAAGCGCTCGGCGGCACCTATCCGGCCGCGTCGCTCTACATGTCGACGGCCTATGTCGAGACGCACAAGGAAGAAGTCCAGAAGCTCGCCAACGCGATGGTCAAGACGTTGAAGTTCATCGCGACCCATTCCGGCGCCGAAATCGCCGAGAAGATGCCGAAGGACTACTACGCCGGCGACAAGGACATGTACATCAAGGCGCTCGACGACGGTAAGGCGATGTTCACCGCCGACGGCGTGATGCCGGCGGGCGGCCCGGAGACCGTGCTCGCGGTGCTGTCGTCGTTCTCCAAGAACGTCCAGGGCAAGCGCATCGACCTCGAGAAGACCTACACGACGCAGTTCGTGAAGGCCGCCAAGTAAGGCGACCGGCCGGTCCCGCCGCCCGCGCGACCGGCCGCGTCCTCCCCCTCCCCATTTCCCGATCCGTGACACGGCCCGTCGATCCGGGCCCCGGAGGAGCCATGTCCGCACGAGACGCCCAGACCCCGGCAGTTCAGACCCCGGCGATCGAGCTGATCAACGTCAGCCGCCGCTTCCTGACCCCCGAAGGCAAGTCGCTGACCGCGATCCGCGACTTCACCATGACCGTCGCGCGCGGCGAGTTCGTCGCCGTCGTCGGCCCGACCGGCTGCGGCAAGTCGACGACGCTGAACCTGATCACCGGCCTCGCCAAGCCGTCGTCGGGCGAGGTCCGCCTCTACGGCCAGCCGGTCGACGGCATCGACCGGCGCATCGGCTTCGCGTTCCAGACCGACGCGCTGTTCCCGTGGCGCTCGGTGATCGACAATGTCATGGCCGGCCCGCGCTTCCGTGGGGTGCCGAAGGACAAGGCCGAGGCCGATGCGCGCGCCTGGCTCGCCAAGGTCGGGCTCACCGGCTTCGAGAAGCACTATCCGCATCAGCTCTCGGGCGGCATGAGGAAGCGCGTCTCGCTGGCGCAGACCTTCATCAACGGCCCGGAGATCCTGCTCATGGACGAGCCGTTCTCGGCGCTCGACGTGCAGACCCGCGTGGTCATGCACGAGGAGCTCCTGAAGCTCTGGTCGTCGTCGGGCGCCTCGGTGGTGTTCGTCACCCATGACCTCGAAGAGGCGATCGCGCTCGCCGACAAGGTCTATGTGCTGACCTCGGGACCTGCGACCGTGAAGTCGATCTACCCGATCGACATCCCGCGGCCGCGCGTCGTCAGCGAGATCCGCTACGAAAAGCACTTCATCGAACTCAGCCACACGATCTGGGCCGACCTCCGCGACGAGGTCACGCGCGCCTACCAGCGCAACGCCGCCTGAGGAGAGAGCCCCCATGTCCGACGCAGCCATCCTCTCCGAAGCCGCGGTCGCCCGCCCCGGCACCTCCGACGCCGAAATCGAAGCGGCCGCGCGCGCCGCGCGCCGCCACCGCGACAACATGGTGATCTTCTGGCGCTTCGCGATCCTCGCCGCGCTGCTCGGCGGCTGGGAACTCGGCGCGCAGACCGGCAAGATCGACGCCTTCTTCTATTCCTCGCCGTCCGCGATCGTGATGCGGCTCTACGACTGGATCACCGAGGGCACGTCAGAAGGCTCGCTCTGGTATCACCTCTACATCACCATGCTGGAGAGCCTGATCGGCTTCGTGACCGGCTCGGTCGGCGGCGTGGTGGTCGGCATCGCGCTCGGCCGCAACCGGATGCTGGCCGACATCTTCTCGGTCTACATCAAGGTGATCAACTCGATCCCGCGCGTGGTGCTGGCACCGATCTTCATCATGCTGTTCGGCCTCGGACTCGGCTCGAAGGTGGCGCTCTCCTTCGTCATGGTGTTCTTCGTCGTGTTCTCGAACGCCTTCCAGGGCGTCCGCGAGGCCGACCGCAACATGATCGCCAATGCGCAGATCCTCGGCGCCTCGCCCTGGCAGCTCACCTGGTCGGTGATCGTGCCCTCGGCGATGAGCTGGATCTTCGCCTCGCTGCACGTGTCGTTCGGCTTCGCCATCGTCGGCGCCATCGTCGGCGAGTTCGTCGGCTCGCGCTACGGCATTGGCCTCTTGATCTCGGTGGCCAAGGGCTCGTTCGACGCGGCCGGCATGTATGCGGCGATCGTCATCATCATGATCGTGGCGCTGACGGCCGAATACGTGATGACCTTCATCGAGCACCGCCTCGCCAAGTGGCGTCCGCAGCCGCTGCACGACACGCATTGATGCATCACGCATTCCGAAGAACGCGAAGGGCGGCCTGCGGGCCGCCTTTTTTGTTCGTCACGCCGCGCCCGCCGGCAGCCGCACCTCGACCTGGAGCCCGCGCCCCTCGGGCCCATCGGCCAGCGTCACCGTGCCCCGATGTGCCTCCACCGCCTCGCGGACGATGGCGAGCCCCAGACCAGTGCCGTCGGGGAGAACGCCGCGGCCGCGATGGAAGCGTTCGAACACGCGCTCGCGCTCGACCTCCGGGATACCAGGACCGGTGTCGATCACGGTGATCCGCCAGCCGGGCGCGCCATCCTCGAAGGTGGTCACACCGAGCCGGACCGCGACCTCGCCGCCCTCGGGTGTGTAGGTCAGCGCATTCTCGACCAGCGCGGCGATCAACTCGCCGATCAGCGTCGGATGACCGGCGAGCGGCATTTCGCCCTCGGGCGCCTCGAAACCGAGATCGATGCGGCGATCGAGCGCAAAGCCGATCAGGCGATCGAGCACGTCGACGGTCACGGCACGCAGGTCGAGCCGCGTCTTCATCACCGCATCCGGCCCCTGCTCGGCGCGGGCGAGCATGAGCAGCTGCCGCACGAGCCGGGTCAGGCCATCGACCGCGCGATCGAGCCCGACGAGCGCTCGACGGCTGCCTTCCGGCGTCGTCTCATCGAGGCCGACGGCGGCTTGCGTCTTCATCACGGCGAGCGGCGTGCGCAGCTGATGCGCGGCATCGGCAATGAACCGGCGTTGCAGATCGACATAGGTGCCGACCCGCCGGAACGCGGCATCGAGCGCATCGACGAGCGGCAGAAGCTCGCTCGGAATGTCGTCGCGGGCGATGGCCGAGCGGTCGTTCGGATCGCGCGCCGCGACCGCGCGGCCGAGCCGGCCGACCGGCGCAAGCCCGCGCGACAGCACATAGACCGCGATCAGGCCGGCAGCGGCGAGCACGACGAGTTGCGAGCCGAGCGCCGTGGTCCAGAGTTCCGTCACGATGCGCGTGCGGCCTTTCAGGGTCTGGCCGACGATCACGGTCGCATGGCCGAGGCCCTGCCGGCCGACCACGGGCTGGGATAGTGCCACAACGCGGATCGGCTCGGCGCGAAACAGCGTGTCGTAGCTGACCGGCCGCGCCTCGGTCGGCGGGCGCGGCGGCAGCGTCAGATCCGGATAGCCGGCGATCAGCGCGCCATCGGGCGCGAGCACCCGATAGACCACCCGGTCGCGATCCTGCGACTGGAACATCTCCAGCGCCGAGGGCGGGATCAGCGCCTCCCAGACGCCGTCCTGATCCTTGACCTGCTCGGCGATCACGCGCGCCGAGGCCGTCAACATGCGGTCGACGACGAGACCGGCGCTGACGTCGGCGGTGCGCCAGGTGGTCACGACATTGACGACCGCCAGCGCCGCGAGCGGCACCAGGAGCCAGGCGAGCAGGCGCGAGCGCAGCGATCGCAACGCGCGGCGCCGCCGGGTCGGCGCGGAAGGCTCGGCGGCCGCTCCGGCGGCGGGCGCGTCAGGCATTCTCGGCCCTCAGCACATAGCCGAGGCCGCGCACGGTCACGATGGCAATGCCGGAGCCCTCGAGCTTCTTGCGCAGGCGGTGCGCGTGCACCTCGATCGCGTTCGGACCGGCGTCGTCGTCGAGGCCGAACACGGCCGAGACCAGCGCCTCCTTGCGGACCGGCCGGCCGGCGCGCAGGATCAGCGCCTCCAGCAAGGCATGTTCACGCGGGGTCAGCGCCAGCGGCTGGTCGTCGACCAGAAAGCTGCGCGAACCGGTATCGAGCGTCAGCCGGCCGACCGTCACCGCGGTCTGCCGGCCCGCGCCGGTGCGCCGAAGCTGGGCGCGGACCCGCGCGGCCAGTTCGCTCGCGTCGAACGGCTTGACGACGTAATCATCCGCGCCGGCATCGAGCCCGCCGATGCGGCTGGTCAGCGCGTCGTTGGCGGTCAGCACGATCACCGGCACGCTCGATTTGCGCGCGCGGAGCCGCTTCAAAACCTCGATGCCGCCGATGCCGGGCAAGGCGAGATCGAGCAGCACCAGCGCGTAATCCTCGGTCTTCAGCACGTCGTCGGCCGTCTCGCCGTCACCGACATGGTCGACGACGTAATTGTCCTTGCGCAAGAGCCGGCCGAGCCAATCGGCAAGGTCTTGATTGTCTTCGACGAGCAGGATGCGCATGGGTCGAGGCGTCCGTGAGGGGAACGGAAAGCCTAGCGAATTTGCCGGCCGGGGGGAACGCGCGACGCGAGCGTTATGCCAGCGCGCCAAAGCGATCCGTGATCGGAAGCCTGGATGGGGCGGCAGGATTCGAACCTGCGAATGGCGGAATCAAAATCCGCTGCCTTACCACTTGGCGACGCCCCAATGCGCGACGCTCCCATGAGGGTGCGGCGGCGACGCATCCGTATAGCCAAGTCGACACGGCCGGGCAACACGGGCGCGGCGCGGTTTCCCCGGCCGCATATGAGACCCTGGCTGGTACCGAGCCACTGCCGGCGGCGGGCAGGCCTCCTGGCAAAGCGTGCGCCGGCCGCGTTGCCGGCCGGCGGGACCGCCTCCCGGCGAGCGCCCGTCCGTCGCCTCGCCGGAGCCGAGCCGCCGCGTCGGCGGCGCCGTCGAGGCACGGCGGTTTCCACAGGCCGGAAACCGCATTCATCCACAGGCGAAATTCGCGCTTGCGGGCCGGGGGGGCGGTCGCTATAAGCACGCCCACGGCAGACGGAGTGTAGCGCAGTCTGGTAGCGCACCTCGTTCGGGACGAGGGGGTCGCAGGTTCAAATCCTGCCACTCCGACCAGCCGTTAGACCCGATCCCGACGGGCGCGCGTACCACCTTGCCAAAATTCGATCTGACTTGTGGTCGCTTCGAGAGCGAAAGCCGACGACTGGCTGCGACAAGGCCGGGCAAATTCTTGCACGTTGCACCCATGGTCTCGACGCACGCGGCGGCCGGCGGGCGCTCCGGCCACGCCGCGGACCGGACCGGAGCCTCGGCTCGGTCCGACCCGCGACGCCGCCTGCCGCCGGCTCGTCCGATCGTCGCAACAACCGAATTAGACGGCCATCACACCGCCGTCGACGAACAATTCGTGCCCCGCGACGAAGCTCGCCGCATCGGAGGCGAGGAACAGTACGGCCGCGGCGATCTCGTCCGAACTCCCGAGGCGGCCGAACGGGATCATTTGCTTGAAGGCATCCTCGGCACCGGCATTGTTCTCCAAGTAGGCCTGCATCGCCGGCGTCTGGACCATGCCGGGCGATACCACGTTCACGCGGATGCCGCGGCTCTTCAGATCGGTCGTCCATGTGCGCGCGAACGACCGGATGGCCGCCTTCGTCGCGCTGTAGATCGAGAGCGCTCCGATCCCCGTGCTGCCGGCCACGGAACCGGCGAGCACCACCGCACCGCCGGCCGTCATCAGCGGCAGCGCCTTCTGCACCGTGTGGATCGTGCCCTTGAGGTTGGTCGCGAACAGGCGATCGACATGCGCCTCGTCGATTGCGCCGAGCGCGGCGGATTCCGAAATGCCGGCGTTGGCGAAGACGACGTCCAGCCGGCCGTGATCCTGTCGGAGGCGCGCGTAGAGCCGGTCGAGATCCTCCGGCACACCGACGTCGCCCTGCACGCCGACCGCGCCGTGGCCGATCTCGGCGACGGCCTGATCCAGCTTCTCCGGTCGCCGCCCCGTCACATAGACCTGCGCGCCTTCCGCGGCGAAGGATCGTGCCGTCACCAACCCGATGCCGTCGGTACCGCCCGTGATCGCCACGACCTTGCCTTCGAATCGCCTTGTCATTCCATGTCCCTCCGATTAAGTGGAGCCTTGCTCCGCTTGTTTTATGTGGAGGATTCCTCCGTTTTCGCAAGTGCCGTCGAAAGGGATTCCCGTGACCGCCGCCCCATCCTTGCGTGCCGACGCCCAGCGAAACCGCGAGCGCATCCTCTCTGCGGCCGAGGCGGTGTTTCTGGAGCGTGGCGCCGATGCGACCATGGAAGACGTCGCCAGGCGCGCCGGCGTCGGGATCGGAACGCTCTATCGGCGTTTCCCGACCCGCGAGTCACTTCTCGCCGAGGCCTATAGCGCGCGATTTCTGGCGGTCGCGGCCGAGAGCCGCGCGCGCGCCAACGCGCTCGAACCGCTGGCGGCGCTGCGCGCCTACCTCGAGGAGCTGGTGGTCTATACGAGCGTCTATCGCGGGTTCGCGGCCTCGCTCGGCGCCATCCTGCAGAGCGGGACGGCGGGTTGCGAGGCGATGGGCACGGAGGGCCGCCGCCTGCTGGACCGCGCGCAACAGTCCGGCGCGGTCCGCGCCGACGTTTCGTTCGACGACCTCGTCGTCGTCGCAGTGGCGACCTCGCTGGCCACCGAACAACTCGGTTCGCCGAGGACGCGGATCGCCCATCTGATCGGACTGTTCCTCGACGGCATCGGCGCACGCCCGGCGCGGAACTAGGCCGCCCCGCGCCCATCGCACCCCGGATCCCCGAAATCCTCGACTGACCCGGCGTCCCCGCTTCGCTATGGTGTCGCGTCGCCGCATCGGTGCGGGACCCCAGTTTCCCGCGCCGACGTACCGCAGCCTCGCGCGAGAGATCCCGATGACCACCCAGCTCACCAACGTCCAGGTCCGCGATATCGAAGCCCTGGTCCATCCCTATACGCCGCTGCATCGCGTCCGCGAGATCGGACCGCTGGTGCTCGATCGCGGCAAGGGCGTCTACGTCTACGACACCCAGGGCAAGGAATATATCGAGGGCATGTCGGGCCTGTGGTGCGCGGGTCTCGGCTTCTCCGACGAGGAGATGGTCGAGGCGGGCACCGAGCAGCTGAAGCGGCTCCCCTACTATCACCTGTTCGGCGCCAAGGGCTACGAAGTGGCGATCGAGCTCGCCGAGAAGCTCAAGGAGATCGCGCCGGTGCCGATCTCCAAGGTGCTCTATTCGTCGTCGGGCTCGGAGGCCAACGACACCCAGATCAAGCTCGCCTGGTACTACAACAACGCGCTCGGCCGGCCGGACAAGAAGAAGATCATCAGCCGCGTCAAGGGCTACCACGGCGTCACCGTGATGAGCGCCTCGCTGACCGGCCTGCCGAACAACCACATCGACTTCGACCTGCCGGTGCCGCGCGTCCTGCACGCCGACTGCCCGCATCACTATCGTTTCGGTCTCGAGGGCGAGACCGAAGAGGCCTTCGTCGCCCGTCTCGCGGCGAACCTGCGCGCCCTGATCGAGAAGGAAGGCCCGGAGACGATCGCGGCCTTCATCGCCGAGCCGATCATGGGCGCCGGCGGCGTCATCGTGCCGCCAGAGGGCTACTTCGCCGCGATCCAGCCGATCTTCGAGGAACACGACATCCTGATGATCGGCGACGAGGTGATCACCGGCTTCGGCCGCACCGGCGAGTGGTTCGGCTCGACCGCGGTCGGCTACAAGCCGCACACGATCTCGGTCGCCAAGCAGCTCACCGCGTCCTATGCGCCGCTGTCGGCGGTCATGCTGCCGCAGTTCATGGTCGATGCACTCGAAAGCGAGTCGGCCAAGATCGGCGTGTTCGGCCACGGCTACACCTACGGCGGCCACCCGCTCGGCTGCGCGCTCGGCGTCAAGGCGATCGAGATCTACCAGAAGCGCGACATCCTCGGCCGCGTGCGCGGGCTCGCGCCGCTGTTCGCCGCGCGCATCGCCAAGCTCGCCGAGCATCCGCTGATCGGCGACGTGCGGGTCAAGGGCCTCGTCGGTGGCGTCGAGCTGGTCGCCGACAAGAAGACCAAGCGGCCGTTCGACCCCAAGCAGGGCGTCGGCGCCAAGATCGTCGGCTTCCTGCAGGCTCGCGGCGCGATCCTGCGCGCGATCGGCGACACGATCGCGCTCTGCCCGCCGATGGTCATCTCCGAGGCCGAGCTCAACGAGCTGTTCGACCGGCTGGAGAAGGCGCTCGACGACGGCGAGGCGATGGTGACCAAGGACGGCCTGCGCGGCTGATCTTCACCATATCCGCAACAATTCGTGCTGCCATGCGGCCGCGCCCTCCCCCGGGGGCGCGGCCGTCACCATTTCGCCGTGCCGGGGTGGTTCCACGCCGGCTGTCCGCCCGCCCCGACCGGCGCGGCCAGCGGGCGCCCCAACGCCGCACACCCTCCGCCCCAGCAGGACGAAGAATGATCTCGAGACGGCACTTCCTCGGCACCGTGTTGACGTCCGGCGCGGCGTTCCTCGGCCTCTGCGGCTATGCGGTCGGCTACGAACCGCGCTACCGGCTGAACGTCACACGCTACGATCTCGCGCTGCCGCGCTGGCCGGCCGATGCGAAGCCGCTGACGATGGCGCTGGTCGCCGACATCCATGCCTGCGATCCGTGGATGCCGCTGTGGCGGATCGAGGAGATCGTCGCGGCCACCAATGCGCTCAATGCCGACATCGTGCTTCTGCTCGGCGACTATGTCTCGTCGATGCGGCGGGTGCCGACACGGATCCTGCCGCCGGAGGAGTGGTCGCCGCCGCTCGGCAAGCTCCGGGCGCCGCTCGGCGTGCATGCGATCCTCGGCAATCACGATTATTGGCGCGAGGAGGGGCCGCAAGGGGTCCGCGACGCGTTGATCCGCCAGGGCATCACCTTCTACGAGAACACGGCGCGCCGGATCGACGCGCTCGGACATCGGTTCTGGTTGTCGGGGACCGGCAGCATGGTCGCGCTCAAGGACCGGCACGGCGGCGTCGACGATCTGCCGGGCACGCTCGCCCAGATCACCGACGACCTGCCGGTCATCCACATGGCGCACGAGCCGGATCTGTTCCCCGACATTCCCGATCGCGTCGCGCTGACACTGTCCGGGCACACCCACGGCGGCCAGATCGTGCTGCCGTTCATCGGGGCGATCGAGACCGGTTCGGATTACGGCAATCGCTTCCGCTACGGCCATATCGTCGAGGACGGCCGGCACCTGATCGTCTCCGGCGGGCTCGGCTGTTCGCATCTGCCGATCCGCTTCGGTTCCCCGCCGGAAATCGTCCATGTGACGGTGCGCCCCGCCGGCCCGGTCACGGCGTGACCGACACGGTCCGGGACAGCGCGGATCGGTGGGCGCCGATTTATCAGCCAGCCAATCAAACAGGCAAATGCGCCGGATGCGGCAGTAGCGCCACCGAGTGCATGATGCATACGTGATCGAACCATCCGGTCGAAACCGGGGTGCGGCGGTTTATCCGCCATTCCCTTGCGTTTTCACGCTTGCACGTGGTCAAGAAAGTCTGAAATATTCGAATCGTACCTTGTGACATCACGATGAAGCCGCAATCGGTACCCATATGCCAAAGAGCTCCGTCCGGGCATGTGGATGGCGCCGATACCGGCTTCCCTCTCGGGATTCGGGATCGTCGTGTCTCCGACGGAATCGACTGTCATGAGGATCGGACGCGCCCGCAGATGCGCGCCGAACACCCCGGGAAGGAATGAGGATCGTTGGAAATGTCCGAGACCAAGGTGCAAGAGCAGCAATTCGAGCAATCGACCCCGAAGCGCAAGGACAAGGTCGATCTCGGTCAGCAGTACAAGTCGGTCGGCATCTCGGCCGTCGCGGCGGCGGCGTCGTTTCGCACGCCGAAGCCGAAGAAGCCGAACAACCAGATGTCGTGACGCTCGCGCGCGGCGCTGTGTTGCCGCGCCCGGCGGGGTTGCGATTTCGGGATGAGAGCAAATGGCGCGGCCGGACCGGTTCGCGCCATTGCTGTTTATGAAGCGCAGCGCTTTCGGGGCGCAGCGCCGAGGCCGGCGGCGCGCCCGCTGCCGTAGCGCGGCGATCGCGCGGTTTCCCCTTCCCCTCGTACTCGTGCCGCTCCTATGTGCTCGCCATGCATCTCGGGGCGCGCGACCTCGGCGTCTCGGCTTGACGTGGCCGCCGCGAGACGCGATCTCTCGGGTCTCGCCCGATCGCCGGGCCGCCTGCCCGGATCGACGATGCTGAAATCCTACGCCTGTGAAGCCGATGCCCTGCGCGAGGCCGCCATCTCGCCCGAGGCGGTCTGGTTCGATCTGATCGAGCCGACGCCCGAGGAGGACCGGGCCGTCGAGGCGATCCTCGGCGTCTCGGTGCCGACGCGCGAGGAGCAGCAGGAGATCGAGGCATCGAGCCGGCTCTACGACGAGAACGGCGCGGTCTACATGACCGTGCTGCTGCCGATCCGCACCGACAAGGCGCTGCCGCACACGACGCCCGTCACCTTCATCCTGGCGCAGAGCCGGCTCTGTACGGTGCGCTACGACGAGCCGCGCTCGATCGAGATCTTCGCCGGCCGCGCGACCAAGCCGGGCTCCGGCATCGACGGCGGCCGGGCGGTGCTGCTCGGCCTGCTCGACGTGATCATCGACCGTATCGCCGACGTGCTGGAGCGGATCGGCGGCGAGATCGACGAGGTCTCGGCCGCCGTGTTCGCGGCGGAGATCAACGGCGGCGCGCGCGGCCGCGATCTCGGGCCGAACATCAAGGCGATCGGCCGCCAGGGCGCGGCGATCGGCCGGATCCAGGAAAGCCTCGTCTCGCTGTCGCGCGCGCTCCTGTTCCTGGTCGAGGACCGTCCGGACCGCGACTGCGGCCTGACCGATCACGACCGCACCCATCTCGCGACCCTCGGTCAGGACGTGCGCTCGCTCACCGAGCATGCCGCCTCGATGGACGCCAAGGTGAACTTCCTGCTCAACGCGACGCTCGGCCTCGTCAGCCTGCAGCAGAACCAGATCGTCAAGATCTTCTCGGTGCTCGCGGTCGTGTTCATGCCGCCGACGCTGATCGCCTCGATCTACGGCATGAACTTCCACGCCATGCCCGAGCTCGACCTCGCCTGGGGCTATCCGATGGCGCTCATGCTGATGGTCGCCTCGGTCGCCGGCACCTACGGCGTGTTCAAGTATCGCGGCTGGCTGTGAGCGGGCGGCCGGGGTCGGGCCCAGGCCGCCGCGGTCATCAGGGATAAAGCCGGCTCTTGCCCCAGGCGGCGCCCGGCGCTTCGCGGGTGAACTCGATGCGATCGTGCAGTCGGAACGGCCGGTCGTGCCAGAACTCGATCACCTGCGGCACGATGCGGAAGCCCGACCAGTGCGCCGGGCGCGGGATCTCGCCGATGCCGAACTTCAGGCCGTATTCGGCGACCGCCTTCTCGAGCGCGAAGCGGCTCTCGAGCGGACGGGACTGTTTCGAGGCCCAGGCGCCGATGCGGCTGCCGCGTGCTCGCGAGGCGTAATAGGCATCGGCCTCGGCGTCGGTGACGACCTCGACCGGCCCGCGCACACGGACCTGCCGACGCAGGCTCTTCCAGTGGAACAGCAGCGCGGCCTTGCCGGCGCTGAGGATCTCGCGGCCCTTGCGGCTCTCGAAATTCGTGTAGAAGACGAAGCCCTGTTCGTCGAAGCCCTTGAGCAGCACCATCCGGACGTTCGGCAGCCCGGTCTCGTCGACGGTGGCGACGGCCATGGCGTTCGGATCGTTCGGCTCGCTCGCCTCCGCCTCCTTCAGCCAGGCCGCAAACAGGCGAAACGGCTCCTCCGCGGCGCTGAAGTCACCGGCCGTTAACGCTTCCGGGGGATTCTCGGTGAACTGATCGGTCATGTCGCGCGTGGGGTGTTTGAGTTGGCGGCTCGGTCTCTTGCGAGGTATATCGCGCCCGACGCCCTGCGTCAGGGTCGTATCGTCGCGGTTCTCGCAATGCTCCTCGGCGTTTCCGGCTGCAGTTCGATGCTGCCGTTCGGGGACGGGCCGGGACAGGGCGATGTCACGGGCTCGATCCCGCAGCCGGCCACGGCCGGCCGCGACGCGCCGAGCGGCGACTGGGACGTCGTCGCCGCGCGCATCGCCAAGATCGAGGCGGCGGAGATCCTCTCCATCGCCTGGAGCAATGCCGCGACCGGCCATTCCGGCACGATCACGCGGACCGCCGAGAGCCGCAGCCCGACGGGTGCGGCCTGCCGGGACTTCCGGACCACACTCGCCAAGATCGATGGCGTCGAGCTCTATGAGGGCCGGATCTGCAAGGGTGCGACCGGCGGCTGGGAGCTGATCGCGATCGGACCGGCCGTGCCGAGCCCGGCGACGCCTCCGCCGGACGCGAAGCCGTCGCCGGCGAAGCCCGCTGCCACGAAGCCGGCCGCCAAGGCGCGGCCGAAGGAGCGCGCGGCCTGAGCCCGGCGCGTCGGAGGATCCGTTCGGCAAATCCCTCGCCCGACGCGTCAAATGCGCGATTCTTGGCTTGATAAGACGCGAACGCTCTGGCGTTTCGCGGTACGAACGCCCACATTGTGGCCCGAGTTATGCTTCGTCGCGGGGCCCCGGCACGCGGCGCCAAGCGACCGGCGGGCCTGCACGGACGTCGGAGGGACAGGACTGCGGGCTGTGCGGCGATGCGCCGGCCTGCCCGATGGAAGGGTTCGGCCGCAGATCGGCGAACCCGAGGGGTGAAAGACGCATGCGCGATCCTTATGACGTGCTCGGGGTGAGCCGCTCGGCCAGCGAGGACGAGATCAAGAAGGCCTTCCGCAAGCTCGCCAAGCAGCATCACCCGGATCAGAACAAGGACAACCCGAAGGCCAAGGACGCCTTCGCGGAGGTCAATTCCGCCTACGAGATTCTCGGCGACAAGGCGCAGCGCGCCAAGTTCGACCGCGGCGAGATCGGCGCCGACGGCAAGCCGCGCTTCACCGGCTTCGGCGGCGGCGGCTTCGAGGGTTTCGGCGGCGATCCGTTCGGCGGCGGCCGTGGCGGTGCCGGCAAGGCACGCGGCGCGCCGGAGTTCGACGACTTCCTGACCGACATCCTCGGCCAGGCGTTCGGGCGCGAGAAACGCGGCGCGCGCGGCGGCTTCGGCGGCTTCGAGGGCGGTCGCGGCGCCGGCTCGGGGCCGGCGGAGAAGGGGCAGGACGTGGCCTCCTCGGTCGATGTCACGCTGGAGGAGGTCGCGACCCGCGCCAAGGTTCGCGTGAACCTGCCGAGTGGCAAGACGCTCGACGTCGCGCTGCCCGAGGGGGTCGTCGACGGCCAGCAGATCCGGCTCAAGGGCCAGGGCCATGCCGGCCCGGGCGGCGCCGGCGATGCGATCGTGACGGTCCATATCCTGCCGCACGCGCAGTTCCGCGTCGAAGGCCGCGATCTGCGGCTCGACCTGCCGGTCGCGCTCGACGAGGCGGTGCTCGGGGCCAAGGTGCGGGTGCCGACGCTCGAGAGCACGGTCGAGATCACGCTGCCGGCGGGCACGACCGGCGCGAAGTCGCTGCGCCTGCGCGGCAAGGGCCTGCCGGACAAGACCGGCACCCGCGGCGATCTCTATGTCCATCCGCGGATCACCCTGCCTGACGAGGGCGACGCCGAGCTGGAGGCCTTCCTCAGGGCGCGCAAGCGGCGATGATTTCGGCGCGAGCACGGCCGGCTGAAGGCTCCGTTCGGCCTGCGTTCAGGTGGCCCGTGTCATGGTGACGATCGAGAGCGCGGGCCGTGTCGCCCGCGCGGTCGAGACCCGAGGAGAGGCGATGCACGTGTCGCGCCTCGATCGGGGATCGATGATGTTGGTCTGTCCGCGTTGTCAGCCCGCGCGGGTTTCACGAAACGGCCGCATCCGTGCGTTTCGATCGAGCCCGCGAGGACCGATGGGATCCCGTTCCATGATGAAGACGTTCCTGATCCTGTTCGCGACCCTGGTGATCGGCGGCGTGTCGCTCGCCGAGGCCCAGAACCGGCCGCAGCGTCCGCCGTGGCAGGATGTCTGCTGCGGCGGTCCGTGCTGCGCCAAGCCGCAGCGACCCGGCCGCTGAGGCTCGGTCGCAAAACCCTGGCCGCCGAGGAGCCCCCGGTCCCTGAGGAGCCGATGACCCGACCGACGGAAGCCCGGTCGCCTGCCGACCTTGCCCCTATCGCCTCCTCCCCGCGGGCGCCTCCGGTCTGGCGACTGGCGGGATGCTCGCACGTGCGACCGCGAACCCGCGGGCGCAGCGCGGCGGCATTCGGCTGCGTGGCGCTGGTCGCGACAGGCGGCTGGGGCTGGGGCTCGTTCGAGCATTTCGTGCGCGTGCCTGCAGCGCAGGAGACGCAGCGGATCGCCTATACGCTCGATCTGGTCGACCGCTTCTACGAGATGCCGGCGCACGATGCCTACATGCGGCTCAGCGACGACCTCAAGCCCTGGTGGTCGACGATCGAACCGATCCAGCGCGAAATCGCGGCCGCCAAGGACGACGAGACCCGCAACGTGCTGATCGCCAAGCGCGATGCGTCGCTCGATGCCTTCATCCGCGAGAAGGGCCTGGCACCGCGCATCGACCTGCTGGTGCAATCCTTCGATCAGTTCACGCGCTGCCTCGGCCTGAAGATCTGCGACGAGAACATCCTGCGCGGCGCGATCTCGATCGACGTCAAGCGCATCTACCGCACGTTCCGGCCCTATATCCTCAAGCGGCGTGAGGGGACGCTGGTCGAGGACAAGGAATTCGGCCGCGACCTGGAAGACCTGTTCTTCCGCTTCGGCTGAAAACGGGCGGCGCGACGTGGCGCCGCCTTCTGCCTTTTGTCGTGCCTCAGCTCTTCTTCTTGGTCAGGAAGGCCCGGAACGCGGCCTGCGCCTCGGCCGAGGTCAGCCGCTCCTTGAACTTCTCGCCCTCGAGCGCAATGCGCGCCTGCACCTCGGCGCGGCCGAAGGGCTGCGACTGGCGCAGGAGCGCACGTCCGATCGCGACCGCCTCGCGCGGCTTGGCGGCGAGCGCGCGGGCGAGATCCAGCGTCGCCGGCTCCAGCGCATCCGCCGCCACGACCTTGTTGACGAGCCCGACCTTCTCGGCGGCTCCCGCGTCGAAGGGTGCGCCGAGCACGAGCAGTTCGAACGCCTTCACATGACCCATCAGCCGTGGGCCGAGCAGGCTCGACGCCGCCTCCGGGACGAGGCCGAGGTCGGTGAAGGGGGTGCGGAACAGCGAGCGATCCGAGGCGAGCGCCAGATCGGCATGCAGCAGCAGCGTCGTGCCGATGCCGATCGCCAGCCCGTCGACGCCGATCACGAGCGGCTTGTCCAGCGTCGCGGCGCGGTTCAGGAAATCGAGCACTTCCGTCCCGAGCTTGCCCTGCGCACTGAAAGCCAGAAAGTCCTCGAGGTCGTTACCGGCCGAGAAAGCCCCGGGCACGCCGAGCAGACAATGCACCGCAACCGCCGGATCCGCCTCGGCCCGCGTCAACTCCAATGTGAGTGCCGCATACATGGCGGTTGTCAGCGCATTCTTCTTGTCGGGGCGAGTGATCCGGAGCACCGCGACGGCGCCGTCGCGGCTCGCCTGGATGAATTCGCTCGATGCGGCTGTCGCTTCCGTCATGGTGTCCCCCCCTCGATTGGCTTTTGTTCAGAGCGCGATGCGCGCGTCGGCGACGACGGCGGCGCCGTGCAGCACGCGATCGGCGAGCGACGCGACCTCGCCGAGCAGGTGCTCGGCGAAGAAGCGCACCAGCGCCACGCGGGCCGGCGCATCGTTGACGCCTTCCGCCTCGGCCGCGAGCGCGCCCTTGGCCATCAGCGCGCCGCCGTAGGTCAGGCTCATCAGCCGCAGATAGGGGTGGCGACCGCCAGGGCCTCAGCCGGGTCGCGCGCCTGTGCGGCGGCGATCCAGTCCGTGGCGCGATCGAGCGCCTCGAAGGCGGCCTCGAGCGCACGGCCGGTCCGGCCCCAGGTGGCGCCGGAGATCTCGGCCGCCCGCGCATAGGCGACCAGTTCCTCGGTCATCGATCGCACCGCGCCGCCGGCGGAAAGCGGCAGCTTGCGCGTGACCAGATCGATCGCCTGGATGCCGTTGGTGCCCTCGTAGATCGGCGCGATGCGGGCGTCGCGGTAGAACTGCGCGGCGCCGGTCTCCTCGATGAAGCCCATGCCGCCGTGGATCTGCACGCCGAGCGAGGCGACCTCGCAGCCGACGTCGGTCGAGAAGGCCTTGGCGAGCGGGGTCAGCAGGCCGGCGCGCTCCGACCAGCGGCGCGCGTCGTCGCCCGCCGTCGTGTGGCTCATGTCGATCGCATGGGCGCAGGCGTAGCAGATGGCCCGGGCTGCGGCGGTATAGGCCTTCTGGGTCAAGAGCATGCGCGCGACATCGGGGTGCTCGGCGATCGGGCTCATGCCCTCGGCCTTCGCGCCCGGCGCCTTGCCCTGCCGGCGGTCGTTGGCGTAGGCGAGCGCCTTCTGGAACGCCGCCTCGGCGATCGCCACGCCCTGGATGCCGACGGCGAGGCGGGCATTGTTCATCATCGTGAACATGCAGGCGACGCCGCGGTTCTCCTCGCCGATCAGCCAGCCGACCGCTCCGCCCTCGTCGCCATAGACCATGGTGCAGGTCGGCGAGCCGTGGATGCCGAGCTTGTGCTCGACGCCGACGCATTTGACGTCGTTGCGCTCCCCGAGCGAGCCGTCGTCGTTGACCATGAATTTCGGCACCAGGAACAGCGAGATGCCGCGCGTGCCTGCCGGCGCGTCGGGCAGGCGCGCGAGCACGAGGTGGACGATGTTGTCCGCCATGTCGTGCTCGCCATAGGTGATGAAGATCTTCGTGCCGAAGATCCGGTAGCTGCCGTCTCCGACCGGTTCGGCGCGGGTGCGCAGCGCCCCGAGATCGGAGCCGGCCTGCGGCTCGGTCAGATTCATCGTGCCGGTCCATTCGCCGGACACGAGCTTTTCGAGATAGCGCGCGCGCAGGGCCTCCGAGCCGTGCGCGACCAGCGCCTCGATCGCGCCGACCGTCAGCGTCGGGCAGAGCGAGAAGGCCATCGAGCCGGCCGCCCACATCTCCTGCGTCGCCATGTTGAGCATCAGCGGCAGCGCCTGACCGCCCCAGGCTTCGGGCGCGGAGAGGCCGTTCCAGCCGGCTTCGGTCCAGGCGCGGTAGGTCGCCGCCCAGCCGGGCGGCGTCGTCACCGCGCCGTCCTTCAGCGGCGTGCCGTGCTTGTCGCCGACCTTGAGCAGCGGCGCGATCCGGTCGTTGGCGAAACGCGCGGCCTCATCGAGGATCGCATCGACCAGATCGATCGAGAGATCGCCGAGAAGCCCCTGCCCGATCGCCTCCGAAAGGCCGGCCGTGTGCTTCAGCGCGAAGGCGATATCGGCGACGGGGGCGCGGTAGGTCATGGCTGTCTCTCCCGGAATTCGGCCCTTCAGGGCTCTCGTGCGCGGCCGGAGCCTTGGCGACGGGCTCGACGCTCGCTCGCGCGGCTGCTACTCGAAGCCTCTCGCATGCTCGGCGGCACGCACAGTATGCACCCTCTCGTATACGTCAACCCTGTCCGGCCCCTTTCTTTCGGATGAGCCGCCGGCGGGCGCAGAGTTCACGCACCATGTCCGCCTTCGCCTCTTCCGCCCCACGCCTGATCTCGACCGACGACGGCTCCCGCGCGGCCGCGATCGCCGCGGCGGTCGAGGCCCTGGGCGCCGGCCGGCTGGTGGCGTTGCCGACCGAAACCGTCTACGGGCTCGGCGCGGACGCGACCGACGGCACGGCGGTCGCCGGGATCTACGCCGCCAAGGGCCGGCCGAGCATCAATCCGCTGATCAGTCACGTCCCGGATCTCGCGGCGGCCGAGACGCACGGGCGCTTCGACGCCGACGCGCGGCGGCTCGCCCAGGCGTTCTGGCCGGGGCCGCTGACGCTGGTGGTGCCGAAGCAGCCCGGCTCGCCGATCTCGGATCTCGCCACCGCCGGGCTCGACTCGGTCGGGTTGCGCGTGCCGGCGAACGCGGTCACGCGCGCGGTCCTCGCCGGGCTCGGCCGGCCGGTCGCGGCGCCGAGCGCCAACCGCTCGGGCCGCATCTCGCCGACCACCGCGGCCGATGTGGTCGCCGAGCTCGGGGCCAAGGTCGCGGTGGTGGTCGACGATGGCCCCTGCCCGGTCGGTGTGGAATCGACCATCGTCGCCTGTCTCGGTGACGATGTGCGCCTGCTCCGGCCCGGCGGCGTCTCGCGCGCGGAGATCGAGGCCGTGCTGGGGCGGCCGCTCGATGCATCTCCATCGGGACACGATGCCGATGCGTCGGACGAGGTCCTGCTCGCGCCGGGCATGATGACCTCGCACTACGCGCCCGAAGCGGCGGTCCGGCTCGACGCCCGCGAGGTCCGTGCCGGCGAGGCGCTGCTCGCATTCGGGCCTGAGCCGATCGCGGGGCAGGATCAGGCGGTCGCGGTCGAGACGCTGAGCGCGACCGGCGATCTCACCGAGGCGGCAGCCAACCTGTTCGGCGCGCTACGCCGGCTGGACAGCAGCGGCGCGGCCGCCATCGCGGTAATGCCGATCCCGGCCGAGGGTCTCGGCGAGGCGATCCGCGATCGGCTGGCGCGGGCGGCCGCGCCGCGCGGCTGACACACCGCTCCTGCACCATCGAGGCCTTCGCCCTCACCCGCGCCCCGCCGAAAGTCGCCCCGACGAAAGATCGAGGCCGGATTTGATCGATGTCAGGGGCGCATTACCGCCATCGCGAGACAATCGCCTTTCAGACGAGACGTCCGTCGCGGTTGACGGCGACCGTGGCACGGCGTCTCATCGACCAGAAGAACCTCGGCGGCTGAAGGGTTTATGCTCCCCGGCCGAACGCGGGTCAGGGTTCGGCCGCCCCTGGGACGCCCGGGGCCGGACCGCACGCCAGGGAGACAGGGTCGAACCGACCCATGGAGACGGAACGCCCATGTCGACGCTGCTCGTCCATCACCCGAAGTTCCTCGAGCACCTGACGCCGCTCGGCCATCCGGAGCGCCCCGACCGCATCCGCGCGGTCGATCGCATCCTGGAGCATGAGCGCTTCCAGGCGCTCGAACGCGAGCTCGCGCCGCTCGGCACGATCCTGCAGGCCGAGCTCGCGCATCCGGCCGACTATGTCGAGAACATCCGCGTTGCCATGCCCGAGGACGGGCTCATCCGCATCGACGAGGACACGACCGTGTCGCCGGGTTCGTGGGAAGCCGCGCTGCGCGGGGTCGGCGGCGTGTGCATGGCGGTCGACGAGGTGTTCTCGCGCCGGGTCTCGAACGCCTTTTGCGCGATCCGACCGCCGGGCCACCATGCCGAGCGGAGCCGCGCAATGGGCTTCTGCCTGTTCAACAACGCCGCCGCGGCGGCGCGCTGGGCGCAGCGCACCCACGGCGCCGAGCGCGTCGCGATCATGGATTTCGACGTCCACCACGGCAACGGCACCCAGGACATCTTCTGGAACGACGGCTCGGTGCTCTATGCCTCGACGCACCAGATGCCGCTCTATCCGGGCACCGGCGCGCTGAACGAGACCGGCGAGAAGAACACGATCGTCAACGCGCCGCTCCGCTCCGGCGACGGCGGTGCGGAGTTCCGCGAGGCGTTCGAGATCGCGATCCTGCCGCGCATCGCCGACTTCCGGCCGGACCTGATCGTGATCTCCGCCGGCTTCGACGGCCACCACCGCGATCCGCTCGGCGGGCTCAATCTGGTCGAAGCCGATTTCGCCTGGGCAACCGCCAAGCTCATGGACCTCGCCGATGCCCACGCGGGCGGGCGGCTCGTCTCCGTGCTCGAAGGCGGCTACGACCTCGAAGGGCTGGCGAAGTCGGTCGCCGCCCACGTCATGACGCTGATGACGGCGTGAGCACACGACCCGCGCCGGCGGCGAAGGCACGCGCGGTCGCGGCCGCACCGACTTCAAACGGCGTGACGTCGCCCCAGAACCGGCGCGCGAACTTCGAGCCGTCGACCCGGTAGGGCCGGTCCCAGGTGAAGCGCAGTTCGGCGAGCTCGCCGAACATCGGCTGGATGATCCCCAACGCCGGCAACAGGCCGAGCGGGATCGCCAGCACGCGCGGCTTCACGCCGATCGCGGCGGCGCCGAGCGCCAGGATCTCGCGCAGGGTCCGGGTCGGCGCCGAGGGCATGTGCCAGGCCTGCCCATAGGCGTCGTCGGGCGCATCGAGCAGCGTCTCGAGCGCCCTCCCGATATCCGGCACATAGGCGACATCGTGCGGCCGGTCGGCCGGCGCGACAAGCACGGCGGTGCGGCCGCGGGCGAGCGCGCCGAAGGCCATGTCGCCGAGGTGGGAATTGGTCACGCCGGGCCCGTAGAAGTCAGGCGCCCTGAGCGCCGCGAAGCGCACGCGACCGGCGCGGGCGGCCTCCTGCCATTGCGCTGTCACCCCGACGCGCACTGCCGGCTTGCCCTTCGCCGGCGCGAAGGGCGTCTCTTCGGCAATCGGTCCGTCCTGCGGGCCGAACATGTAGAGATTGTCCAGAAACACGGTCTTCGCGCCGGTCGCCTCAGCGGCGGCCAGCAGATTGGCCATCGCGATCGGCCAATCCCGCGCCCAGATGCGCCGGTCGTAGACGAAGCCGGCGGTCATCGCGATGTGGCTGGCACTGCGCGTGACGGCCAACACGGCGTCTCGGTCGAGCAGGTCGGCACGCAGGAAGTCCGCGCCGGCCGCGAGATCGGCCGGCCGGGACCGCTGCACGACCGTGACCGCGCGCCCCTTGGCGTGGAGGCGCTCGACGAGCGCGCGCCCGGTCGGGCCATATCCGAAAACGACGATCTTTTCCGCTGTCATGTCCGCTCTCCTGCTCCGGTCGTCCCGGCGACTGTCCGGGACCGGGTTTAGGCCTTCGATCGACATGATGGAAATGCATTGATATGATCCTGTTCATGCGTGAAGTGAATTTGGCCGGACTCGACCTCGATCTGCTGCCGGCGCTGGACGCGCTGCTCCGGCGGCGCAATGTCACGCGTGCGGCCAACGACGTCGGCCTCAGCCAGCCGGCAATGAGCCGAGCGCTGGCCCGGCTAAGAGCATTGTTCGGCGATCCGCTGCTGGTGCGCTCGGGCGGCGGGCTCGTGCCGACGCCGATGGCGGAGCGTCTGGCGCCGCGCGTAGTGGCCGCGCTGGAAGGCGTGCGGGCGGTGTTCCGCGAGCCGAGTTTCGACCCGTCCGCCGTGACGCGCACGATCCGGCTCGCCGCGACCGATGCGCAAGGCATCCTGATCCTGCCGGGCCTCGTCGCGCGCCTCGGCCGCGAGGCGCCCGGCATCGATCTCCAGATCGAGGCCTACGGGCCCGACCTGCACGATCGCCTGTCGAAAGGCACGCTCGACGCCGTGTTCGGGCTCGCGAACCAGCCGCTGCCGGCGGGCACGATCAGCGAGCCGATCGTGCGCGACCGGCTCGCGCTCGTCATGCGGCGCGGACACCCGAGAGCCGATACAAGCTGGACGCTCGCCGACTATGCTAGCGTCGACCATGTCGCGGTCTCGATCTTCGGCGACGGTCGGACCGAGATCGACGCGGCGCTGGCCGCAATCGGGCTCACGCGCCGGATCGCGCTCGTCACGCCCTCCTTCGCCACGGCGCTCGCGACCGTCGCCGCCGGCGACATGGTCGCGACGCTCGCCGGCACGCTGGCGCGCCGGTTCGTCGACGCCTTCGATCTAAAGGTCGTGGAGGCGCCGGTGCCGAACCCGATCCTCGACCTGACGCTCGTCTCGCATGCGGTCCGGGCCTCCGATCCGGTGCTGGTCTGGTTCCGGGCGCTGGTCCGCGCTGTGGCGGAAGAGGTCCATGCGACCTGGGGTGATGCGGGCCCTCGCGCGGTCGATGGTTGACGGTCGACGGTTGACTCCCGCCGCCGGGCGGCGTTTCCCTCTCATGCCGAGCGGAGACGACCGAATCCGATGACCGACACTGCCCAGCCGAACGCCGATGTCGCCGCCCTCTCGTTCGAGAAGGCGCTCGCGGAACTGGAAACGATCGTCGCCAAGCTCGAGCGCGGCGACGTGCCGCTCGAGGAGTCGATCACGGCCTATGAACGCGGCGAGGCGCTGAAGGCGCATTGCAGCCGGCTGCTGACCGCGGCCGAGGCGCGCGTCGACAAGATCCGGCTCTCGGCCGACGGCGCCCCGGTCGGCGCCGAGCCTCTCGACGTGGACTGAGAGAGCGGCAAGCCGTTCAACGCCGTCGAGCGCGCCCCTCCTCCCGCGACACCATCCCGATTTGCGCCGGTTTTGCCGGTGAAGTATGCGTGGGCGTGCCGCCCGTGCGTTCCCGCGGGCCGTTTGCGGCGATCCGTTCCGGCTCGCCCGTGCCCCGGAGGCTCGTGTCGCCCGTGTCGAAACCGCCCCTCACGCCGCTGCTCGATACCGTGCCGACGCCCGACAAGCTCCGGGCGCTGCCCGCCGCCGCGCTGCGCCAGGTCGCCGACGAGCTGCGCGCCGAGACGATCGACGCGGTCTCGGTCACCGGCGGCCATCTCGGTGCCGGGCTCGGGGTGGTCGAGTTGACGGTGGCGCTGCACTACGTGTTCGATACGCCGCGCGACCGGCTGATCTGGGACGTCGGCCATCAGGCCTATCCGCACAAGATTCTGACCGGCCGGCGCGACCGGATCCGCACGCTGCGCCAGCCGGGCGGGCTTTCGGGCTTCACCAAGCGCGACGAAAGCGATTACGATCCTTTCGGCACCGCGCATTCCTCGACGTCGATCTCGGCGGGACTCGGCATGGCGGTCGCGAGCGATCTCTCCAGCGACGACAACCGCGTCGTGGCGGTGATCGGCGACGGCTCGATGTCGGCCGGCATGGCCTACGAGGCGATGAACAATGCCGGCGCGCTCGGCGCCCGGCTGATCGTCATCCTCAACGACAACGACATGGCGATCGCGCCCCCGACCGGCGCGATGAGCGCCTATCTGGCGCGGCTGGTCTCCTCGCGGACGTTCCTGAGCCTGCGCGATTTCGGCAAGCAGCTCGCCAGGCGGCTGCCGAAGTTCATGGAGATCGGCGCCAAGCGAGCGGAGGAATTCGCCCGCGGCCTCGCCATGGGCGGCACGCTGTTCGAGGAACTCGGCTTCTACTATGTCGGCCCGATCGACGGGCACAATCTCGATCACCTGCTCCCCGTTCTGAAGAACGTCCGCGATGCCGGGCACGGCCCGATCCTGGTCCATGTCGTGACGCAGAAGGGCAAGGGCTACGCGCCGGCGGAGGCCGCTGCCGACAAGTATCACGGCGTCGCCAAGTTCGACGTGATCACCGGCAAGCAGGCAAAACCGAAAGCCAACGCGCCGGCCTATACGCGCGTCTTCGCCGATAGCCTGATCCAGCACGCCGCCGCCGACGACAAGGTCGTCGCGATCACCGCCGCGATGCCGTCCGGCACCGGGCTCGACCAGTTCGGCGCGCTGTTCCCGGATCGCACCTTCGACGTCGGCATCGCCGAGCAGCACGCCGTGACCTTCGCGGCCGGCATGGCGACCGAGGGCTACAAGCCGTTCTGCGCGATCTACTCGACCTTCCTGCAGCGCGGCTACGATCAGGTCGTCCACGACGTGGCGCTGCAGAAGCTGCCGGTCAGGTTCCCGATCGACCGCGCCGGGCTGGTCGGCGCCGACGGCGCGACCCATGCGGGATCGTTCGACCTCGCCTTCCTCGGCTGCCTGCCGCATTTCGTCATCATGGCACCGGCCGACGAGGCCGAACTCATGCACATGGTCGCGACCTCGATCGCGATCGACGATCGTCCGAGCGCGTTCCGCTTCCCGCGCGGCGAGGGCGTCGGCGTCGACCTGCCGCTCGAAGGCCGGCCGCTCGAGATCGGCCGCGGCCGGATCGTGCGCGAGGGCTCCAAGATCGCGATCCTGTCGCTCGGCACCCGGCTCAAGGCGGCTATCGAGGCGGCCGAGACGCTCGACGGCTATGGCCTGTCGACCACGGTCGCCGACGCGCGCTTCATGAAGCCGCTCGACCATGATCTGATCGCCCGGCTCGCCCGCGAGCACGAAGTTCTGATCACGATCGAGGAAGGCTCGGTCGGCGGCTTCGGCAGCCATGTCCTGCAGTATCTCGCCGAGATCGGCGCGCTCGACCGTGGGCTCAAGATCCGGCCGATGGTGTTGCCCGACGTGTTCATCGATCACGGCGCGCCGGAGGCGATGTACAAGGCGGCGGGGCTGGACGCGGCCGGTATCGTACGGACCGCCTTCGCCGCGCTCGGCCGGGCCGAGGCGCTGGCCGACGCCTCGGGCCTCCGTGCCTGATCGACGCCCGACCTGTGGCATGAGCGCCGCGCAGGCCGGATCGGGCACGAACCGGACTGGCAAATTTGCACAAACGGCTTACATCGGCGGCAACCATACCGGCGCCGGCTCGGCTCGACGTCGTGACCGGGCTTTGGCCGCGAGAGGACACGCGCAATGAACCTGAAGGCGATCCGGCTGTTTCTGTGGGTGATGGTCGCGGTCGCCGCGGTCGTCGCGGGGGGCTTCGCGGTCTACACCAAGTTCGGCAAGAGCGCCGCGACCGAGGCCGGGCTCTCGAAGCCGATGACCGGGATCGGCGGGCCGTTCGAACTGATCGACCAGACCGGCAAGCCGTTCACCGACAAGTCGCTGCCCGGCCAGCCGACCGCGATGTTCTTCGGCTACACGCACTGCCCGGACGTCTGTCCGACCACGCTCGGCGAGGCGCAGGTCTGGTTCAAGGATCTCGGACCCGCCGCCGACAAGTTGCGCTTCGTGTTCGTGACCGTCGATCCCGAGCGCGACACGCCGGAAGTGATGAAGGGTTATCTCGGCGCCTTCGGCGACCGGTTCATGGGTCTGACCGGCGCGGCCGACAAGGTCGCCGCCATGCTCAAGTCCTATCACGTGTTCTCGCGCAAGGTGCCGGACCCGAACGGCAAGGATTATACGCTGGACCACACGGCGGCGATCTACCTGCTCGACGCGCAGGGCCGCTTCGTCGGCATCATCAACTACCAGGAAGAGACCGCGAAGGCCGAGGCCAAGCTGAAGGCGCTGATCGGGAGCTGACGCCGATCCCGACGCGGAAGCCCTTCCGCGTCGCCACGACCGGGCCTATGATCGCACCATGACCACCGCCGAACGCCGAACCGCGCTCTTCGTCGGCGTGCCGACCGCCGTCGTCGCGTTCGGCACGGCCGGCTGGCTCTGGCTGCGCTATGGGCACGGGGTCTATCTCGACATGCTGCTCGGCGCCGTCGCGGCCTGCCTCTGAGCAGACCCGCCCGCCCTCCTCTCGAAGTCTCCCCTCAAAGTCTTCCCTCACCCATGTCCCGCCGCCGCCTCGACCAGATCCTCGCCGAGCGCGGGCTCGCGCCGAGCCGGGCGCGCGCCCGCGACGCGATCCTGCGCGGCGAAGTCCGCGTCGAAGGCAAGGTCGAGACCAAGCCGGGCGCCATGGTCGCCGAGACCGCGACGATCGCGATCGACGATCCGGCCGGCGCCTATGTGTCGCGGTCGGCCTTGAAGCTCAAATCGGCGCTGGCGCATTTCGGCCTCTCGGTCGCGGGCGCCCGCGCGCTCGACGTCGGCGCCTCGACCGGCGGCTTCACGCAGGTGCTGCTGGAGGCCGGCGCCGCGTCGGTGGTCGCGATCGATGTCGGGCACGGCCAGTTGCACGCCACGATCGCTGGCGATCCACGCGTCCGCTCGATCGAGGGGCTGAATGCCCGCGATCTCGACGACGCCCATCTCGGCTTCGCGCCGGATGTCGTGGTCGCCGACGTCAGTTTCATCTCGCTGAAGCTCGCGCTGCCACCGGCGCTGCGGCTCGCGCGGCCCGGCGCGCTCGGCGTCTTCCTGGTGAAGCCGCAGTTCGAGGTCGGCCGCGAGGCGATCGGCAAGGGCGGGCTGGTCAAGGACGAAGCGGCGGCGCAGGCCGCGGTCGAGGGCATCGCCGCGTTCCTGGAGGCCGGCGGCTGGCGCGTGCGCGGCCGCATGGCCTCGCCGATCGCGGGCGGCGACGGCAACCAGGAATTCCTGATAGCCGCCGAGAAGTCGCCTTCAGCCTGAGTTCGCGTTGGCCGCCGACGCGCCCGTCACTTCACCACGGCGCAGGCAACGCGGCCGCCGGCGCCGCCGATCGGCTGCGACATGTGATCGTCCGGCCCGGCATGGATGATGATCGAGCCGCCGGTCTCGCCGATCAGGCCGTGAGCGCCGCGCAGCGCGATCAGCGATGTCAGGAATTCGGCGCCGGCCGAGCCGTCGGCGGCGACGACCAGATTGGGCAGATCGCCCATATGCGGGCCCTTCGGATTGGCAAGGCCGTGTTCGCGGCCGGAATGGTCGGCATGGCCGCCGGCCTTCTTGAACGCGTCAGCGGCGTCCGAGCAGTCGCCGACCGCGTGCAGATGCAGGCCGTGCTTGCCCGGCGTGAGCGACCCCGGCGCGATCGCGATATCGATCAGGAGCCCGGTCGGCAGCTGCTTCAACGTGGCCTTGCCGATCGTCTTGCCGGCGGTCGACTGGAACTCGGTGGTGACGGCGTCATCGGCCGCTCGTGCCGGGGCGACGGTGCCCGAGCCCGCGAGCATCGTGACCAGAAGCGCCGCCCCGAGGGCGGTCCGGGTGAAGGCAACAGACGTCATTGGCGATCCTCCTCGTTGTCGACGGGGCTGTTCGAGCGCCTCGAATGCACCCCGTCCGGCCTCTTGTGCAGGCCGAATCCGGCCGGAGTATTTCACATGAGGCGGTCGTTGCTCTAAACCAGTCGCCACGTTCGGCCACGCGGCCGCAAGTGAACCCCGGACCGGATCGAATTCCCCTCATGCAGACCACAGAGACAGTGACCGTCGCGGCGATCGGCCACAAGGGCGACGGCGTCGCCGAGACGCCGACCGGTCGGGTGTTCGTCCCCGGCAGCCTGCCCGGCGAGACGGTCACGATCGCGCGCGACGGCGAGCGCGGGCGGATCATATCGATCGAGGCGCCGAGCGCCGACCGGATCGCGGCGGCCTGCCGGCACGTCGGCACTTGCGGCGGCTGCAGCCTGCAGCACATGGCGCCGGCGGCCTATCTCGCCTTCAAGCGCCAGTCGGTGATCGACGCTTTTGCCGACCGCGGCATCGAGGTTTCCGTTGCCGAGACCGTGCCGGTCGAGGCGCATTCGCGCCGGCGCGCGGTCATCGCCGTCCAGCGCCAGGAGGGCCGGCTGGTGGTCGGCTTCCGCGAGCGGCTGAGCCACACGGTCGCGCCGGCCGAGGGCTGCCTCGTGGTGACGCCGGCGATCGCGGCGGCGATGCCGAAGCTGGCGGAGCTGTGCGATCTCCTGACCTTCGGCAAAAGGGCGCGATCTGCACCGTGCTCGACACCGAGACCGGACTCGATCTGGCCATTGCCGAAGCCGAACTGCCCGACAAGCGCCGGGCGCAGGCGATCGAGCGGGCGATGCGGCTCGGCTTCGCCCGGCTGGCGATCGGCGGCGAGCTGATCGTCGAGGCGCGGGCGCCGCAGTTGACGTTCGGCGGCGTCGCGGTGCACCCGGCGCCGGGTGCGTTCATCCAGGCGGTCGCCAGCGCCGAAGCGACCATCGCCGACATGGTCGCGGCAGCAACGGAAGGATCGAAGCGGATCCTCGACCTCTTCGCGGGCTCCGGCACCTTCACCCTGCGGCTCGCCCGCCACGCGCCGGTGCATGCGGTCGAGGCCGAGAAGACCGCGCTCGCCGCGCTCGACAAGGCCTGGCGTTTTGCGCGCGGCCTGAAGCTCGTTTCGACCGAGGCGCGCGATCTCTATCGCCGGCCGTTCCTGCCGAAGGAACTGGAGAAGTTCGACGCCGTGGTGTTCGATCCGCCGCGCGACGGCGCCGCGCCGGTCGCCAAGGAGATCGCGCGATCGAAGGTGCCGCTGGTCGTCGCCGTCTCCTGCAATCCCGCGACGCTCGCCCGCGATGCGCGCTATCTGGTCGACGGCGGCTACCGGATCGACACGGTCGTACCGGTCGACCAGTTCCTATGGTCGCACCATGTGGAAGCCGTGGCGGTGTTCCGGCGGGGGTGAGCGGTCGTTCCCGCGTTATCCGCAGCTTCCCGTTTCGCGGATATGTGATCTTCTCGCCGTAAGCTGGTGAGCGGTTCGAGGTCGTGACTATTCTCGAAGGTGATCGCGACCTGGATGCCTTCTTCCAGGTTGCGGATGATCCTGACCCGCCGGAGCCCCCATGACCGCCTCGCCGCTCGTCGCCTCCTATTTCGCCGCCATGCTCTACATCCTGTCGCCCGGCCCCGCCGTGCTCGCGCTCGTCGGCATCGGCGCTTCCAAGGGACGCGCGCCGGCGGCCTACTTCGTGACCGGGCATCTCGCCGGCGACACGCTCTGGTGCGGGCTGGCAATCTTCGCGCTGGTCGGCGCCAAGGTGGTCGATCCGGTGCTGTTCGAGGTGCTCGCGCTCGCCTGCGGCGGCTATCTCGCCTATCTCGGCTGGCGCGGCGTGACCGCGCGGTCGGCGCGCGCCGCCGAGGACGTCATCGGCACGCGGCCGTTCCGGCGCGGCATCCTGTTCGGCCTCACCAATCCGAAGAGCTATCCGGTCGCGCTGGCGATGTTCACCGCGCTCTTCGCCGGCACCTCGCAGACGCTCGGCTTCGCCGACCTGCCGGGCCTGGTCGCGGTCGCCTTCGCGGGCTTTCTGACCGCCAATGTGATCCTGGTCTGGATCGTCGGGACCGCGCCGCTCCGGCGGCTCTATCTCACCCATGCGGTCTGGATCATCCGCGTCACTGGCGGGCTGTTCCTCGTCTTCGCGGCGACGACGATCACCGACGCGCTGCCGAAGCTCGTGCACCGGATCACCAACCGGTAAGGCGTCGGCCCGACCGGGATCGGACAAAAAAGAAGAGACCCCGCGTCGAAAACGCGGGGTCTCTTCTACAGCGGCCGGGAGTAGGGGATGGCCAGCCGCCGATGATGACAATATAGAGTACTTTTTACGCAATTTCTTGCGAAAGTGGGCAGTCTGTCACCGCTCGCATTCGTTGAATCTTTCAAGAAAGCCGCATAGCCTCGCAGTTCATGCGAGAGCTGCAGCTGGACGATCGCGATCGTCAGATCCTCAACGAGCTTCAGAACGACGGCCGGCTGTCGAATGCCGATCTGGCCGAACGCGTCAACCTGTCGCCCTCCGCCTGCCTTCGACGCGTCAACCTGCTTCTGGAGAGCGGCATCGTCGCCGGAACCCATCTCGTGCTCGACGAGAAGGTCGCGGGCTTCGCCGGTACGGCCTACGTGTTCCTGACCCTCGCGGAACAGGGTGCGGAGATCTTTCAGGCTTTCGAAACGCGGGTCAGGGCCGTGCCGCAGATCCAGGAGTGCTACCTCGTCGCCGGGCAGACCGACTACATGATCCGGGTGGTGTTCGCCGACATGGCCGACCTCGAGCGGCTGCACGCCGAGGTGATCTCCCGCCTCCCGGGCGTCGTCCAGATCCGTTCGGCGCTCGCCCTCAGAACGGTCAAGCGCACGACCAAGCTGCCGATCTGAGCCAGGCACATGCTCTAAGTCATTATTAATAAACGTATTTCTTAGCACATTTCGATTGCGGCACCCGCTCGCCCGGCTCTAGGCTCCGGCGAGATCGTTCATTGGAGGCCGTCGCATGGACCGGGTTCGGCCGCTTGTCGCTGCCGTCATCGCCGCCGTTTCGGCCGGCCTCGCCGCCGCGCCGCAGCCCGCGGCGGCCTACTCGATGCGGCCCGCGGATGCGATCGCCTATCTCAATCGCGACGGCGACGAGCGGCTCGACTGGTCGGAGATCGACTACGCCGCCCGGCGCGCCTTCGCGCGGCTCGACCGCAAGGGCGACGGCCGGATCCCGTTTGCCGATCTCGCCGACCGGCTCAACCGGCGCAGCTTCGACGCGGTCAATCCGGACAAGGACGGCACGCTGGAGATCGACGAGTGGATGGCGCTGGTCCGCCGCCGCTTCGATGCCGCCGACCAGAGCCATGACGGCAGGCTCACCCGCAAGGAGCTGGCGACGCCGGCCGGCAAGGCCCTGCTCGACCTGCTGCTGGAGTGAAGACCCCGGGGATATACCCCGGGGTTCCGACATCAGCCGGAAAGCGCTTCGTTGCCCTCGATGTCGATGCCGAAGCCCTCGATACCGATGTAGCGGCGCGGCTTCGAGGAGATCAGCCGGATCGACGAGACGCCGAGATCCTTGAGGATCTGCGCGCCGAGGCCGATCTCGCGCCACTGCTCCTGCCGCGAGGAGGCCGAGATGTGGCTCTCGGTCTCGGCTGCCGCCAGACCGTCGCGCGGCCGCTCGGCCGCACGGGCGACGCCGACCGACCCCTCGCGCAGATAGACGAACACGCCGCGCCCGCCCTTGGCGACCTGGGCGGCGACCTTGTCGATGGTGCGATTGAGCCCGAACACGTCGTCGACGACGTTTTCCAGATGCAGCCGGACCGGGACGGCGCGGCCGTCGCGGATGTCGCCCCAGACCACCGCGAGGTGGTGCATCGGGTCATAAGGCGTCTGGTAGGCGATCGCGCGCGCCTTGCCGAACGGCGTATCGATCTCCTGCTCCTCGACGCGCGCGACGAGCTTCTCGTTGCGCTGGCGATAGGCGATCAGATCGGCGACCGATACGATCTTGAGGCCATGGGCACGGGCGAACTCGGCCACCTGCGGGCCGCGCTTGACCGAACCGTCGTCGTTGACCAGTTCGCAGATCACGCCGACCGGCGGCAGGCCGGCGAGCCGGCAGAGATCGACCGCCGCTTCCGTATGGCCCGAGCGGGTCAGCACGCCGCCGTCCTTGGCGATCAGCGGGAAGATGTGGCCGGGGCGGACGAAGTCCGCCGGACCGACGTTCGAATTGGCGAGCGCGCGCACGGTGTTGCAGCGCTCCTCGGCCGAGATGCCGGTGGTCAGCCCGTGGCGGTAGTCGATCGTGACCGTGAAGGCCGTGCCGAGCGGCGCATCGTTGGCGGCGACCATCGGCTCCAGGTGGAGCCGGCGCGCCAGATCGCGCGGGATCGGCGCGCAGACGATGCCGGAGGTGTGGCGCACGATGAAGGCGAGCTTCTCGGGCGTCGCATGAACCGCCGCGACGATCAGATCGCCCTCGTTCTCGCGATCGTCGTCGTCGGTGACGACCACGATCTCGCCGGCTTCGAAGGCACGGATCGCCTCGGCCACGGACTGCTGGGACATCATGAGCTCCTTGAGGGCAAAGTCGCGGCCGGAGAGGCCGATCAGGTCGTTGGGCGTGACCTCGCCGCCGGTGGCGCGCGCGATCTTCTCCGCCGTCTCGCGCCCGACCCAGGCGCGATCATCGTTGCAGAGCGCCGTCACCGCCGCCGGCGACAGGCCGACACGGCGCGCAAAGGCGCTGCGGGTTTCATTGTGCTGAGAGAGCCATTGGTCGAGACGCATGAGGGCATGCTAGAGCCGAACCGCATTCGGCGCCAGCGAATTCATCCTGCGTTTTCAGCATTACTGAAAGTCAGTGAACGCCAGTGTCGGGGAGACTCTATCAGAGGCCCATGAGGCGGGCGCCAAATCAGCCTCTGAGTTGTCCACCGAGCCAAATCCGACCGTTGCAGTATTCAGATTGGTTGATCCTAGGGAAGATGTTTTCGCTGATACGTCAATTTGGCTCTCGATGCTTCTCCAGGAACTGAAAGCTTTCATATCTGAGCTTTTCCTCTGATTTTGTAAGGGCTATTTCTTCAAGATCAGGCATCCGCCCAGTCAAACCACGAGCGGCGAGTTCAACAACCCGCGCCAACGACCTTGTACACCGAAGCGGCTGCCCTTTTACACATCTAAAATCAACATTAATTTTCAACATATATTCTACTACTTCGTCATCCGTCATCTCGTAATCAGTTTCCAATTCGCCATCAGAAAAATACGCGCTAGCTTCATCCAAACTTATTCCAAAATTCCGAAACGCAAACTGGTCGATACAAGATTCTGATCGAGGGCTAATCTCGCCGGCCCTTCCGCTATAGAGAATGAGACTGCTCTCAACATCCAAGCATCCCGGAAGATCTCGGATGGCAAGAAGCTTGGCCTTAACTTTCACATTCATCATGAACCTCCCCCGCTCCACACGCAGGCGTATCCATGTAGACCCGCCAAGGAATACACGAACTAAAGAGGAACATAAAGGGTTCATAAAGCGTATTCGCGGAATTTTTGTCTCAGCGGCCCGTCTGCCCCCGGTGGCGCAGGAAATGGTCCGCCAGGACGATCGCGAGCATCGCCTCACCGACCGGCACCGCGCGGATGCCGACGCAGGGGTCGTGGCGGCCCTTGGTCAGGATCTCGGTCTCGGCGCCCGACTTGTCGATGGTGTGGCGCGGGGTCAGGATCGACGAGGTCGGCTTGACCGCGAAACGCGCGACGACCGGCTGGCCGGACGAGATGCCGCCCAGAATGCCGCCGGCGTGGTTGGAGCGGAATTCCGGCTCGTGATTGCCGCCGGCATAGATCTCGTCGGCGTTTTCCTCGCCGGTCAGTTCGGCGCTCGCGAAGCCGGCGCCGATCTCGACGCCCTTGACCGCGTTGATCGCCATCAGCGCGGCGGCGATATCCTGATCGAGCTTACCATAGAGCGGCGCGCCCCAGCCGGCCGGCACGCCCTCGGCGACCACCTCGATGACGGCACCGATCGACGAACCCGCCTTGCGGATGCCGTCGAGATAGTCCTCCCACAGCGCGGCGGCCTTGGCATCCGGGCAGAAGAACGGGTTCTCGTTCACCTGCTCCCAATCCCAGTTGGCACGATCGATCTTGTGCGGGCCCATCTGCACCATGGCGCCGCGGATCGTCACGCCGGGGATCACCTTGCGCGCCACCGCGCCGGCCGCGACGCGGGCGGCCGTCTCGCGCGCCGAGGAGCGGCCACCGCCGCGATAGTCGCGGACGCCGTATTTGGCGTCGTAGGTGAAATCCGCGTGGCCGGGGCGGAACTTGTCGCGGATGTCGGAATAGTCCTTCGAGCGCTGGTCGACGTTGCGGATCATCAGCGAGATCGGCGTGCCGGTTGTGACCGGGCCGCCGGTGCGCTCGTCCTCGAACACGCCCGACAGGATCTCGACCTCGTCCGGCTCGCGGCGCTGCGTCACGAAGCGCGACTGGCCGGGCTTGCGCTTGTCGAGGAAGCTCTGGATCTCGGCCGCGGTCAGGGCAATGCCGGGCGGGCAGCCGTCGACGACGGCGCCGAGCGCGGGTCCGTGGCTCTCGCCCCAGGTCGTGACACGGAAGAGATGACCGAAAGTGTTGTGCGACATGGGATCGGGCGCCGGCTCCGGAAGGACGAGCCCGCGCGTTGTGTGTTGGTCGCGCAAGCCTTTTCCGACCGGATCATTGTGTTCCGGCCGGGCCTTGCTCTAGGCCAAACGGGGCCGGGCGTCAAAGCCGATCGGCTCAGCCGAGGTTCTTCTTGAAGAAGTAGAGCGTCCGCTCCCACGCGGTCGCGGCATCCTCGGCGTCGTAGCGGGCGCCGGTCGGGTTGGCGAAGGCGTGGTCGGCCTCATACCAGTAGACCGTCAGCCGCTCGGCCTGCCCGGCCTCGCGCATCGCCTTCTCGAAGCCCGCGACCATCTCCTGATTGATCGACTTGTCCTGCGTGCCGAAATGGCCGAGCACGGGGCCGGCGAGCGTCTTCAGCTCCTGCGCGGAGCGGCGGACGTTGCCGTAATAGATCACGGTCGCGTCGACCGGCGTCGCGATCGAGGTCTGCAGCGACCAGCCACCGCCGAAGCACCAGCCGACGGTGCCGACCTTGCCGGTCGAGCGCGGATGGCCGCGCAGCCACTGCACGGCGGAGACGGCGAGATCGGCCGCGGCGGCCTGGTCGATCCCGCCGACGAGCTGCTGGGCCTGCTGGGCGTCCTGGGCGACGCGGCCGCCGAACAGGTCGATCGCGAGCGCGACATAGCCCTGGGCGGCGAACTCGGCCGCGACGGCCTTGATCTGGTCGTTGAGGCCCCACCATTCGTGGAACAGCAGCACCACCGGCGCCTTCTCGGCCGCCGGCAGCGCCAGCGCGCCGGTCACCGTTCGGCCACCGGCGGAGGGGAAGGACACGGTCTCGACGCGATCGGCGGCCGCTTGGGCGAGGGCGCGATCGGCAAGCACGGCGGCGAGCGGCAGGCTGGCGATGCCGGCCAGGAAGCGCCGGCGCAACGCGTCGGGGACGATGATCGGCGGCAGATCCGCGTGATGACCGCAGCCGTCCAGCGAACACATGACTTGATCTCCTCCCGCGCGGCCGGGTCAATCGCCCGGCATCTGTGCACGGGGCGCACTCTTAGAACATTTCAGGGGGCGGCGAAAAGGCCGAAAGCTCTAGGACTTTGACTTTCCGCGCGTTCCGGAGCCTCGACAGGGGCGCCTTGCCTCAGCGCCAGACGCCGTCGGTGCCGGTCCAGACGTAGAAGCGATCCTGCGGCACGAACAGTTCGGCGAGCGCCGGATCCCGTTCCGTCTCGATCACGCCCTTCAGCGCCCGGAACACGCCGCCGTGCGAGACGATCACGAGGTCGCCGCGGCTTGCTGCGAGCCAGCCGCCGACCCGCTCGGTCAGCATCACGTAGCTCTCGCCGTTCGGCGGCAGGAAGTGCCACTTGTCGGCCAGGATCGCCGCGTGCGACGCGGGATCGGACACGGCGATGTCCTCGTAGGTCAGCCCCTCGAAGTCGCCGTAGGAGACCTCGCTCAGCGCGGGCGTCGTGGCATAGCCGGAGACATCGAGCCCGAGCTGCCGGCGAACGATCTCCATCGTCTCGCGAGCGCGGGCGAGCGGGCTGGCGACGAAGGTGAACTCGGCGGCCGTGCGACCGCGCGCCTCCAGTTCCTCGGCGAGCGCCCGGCCGTTGCGGGCCGCCTGCTCGCGGCCGGTGGCGTTGAGCGGAATGTCCTTGGAACCCTGGAGCCGGCGAGCGGCGTTCCAGTCGGTCTGGCCATGGCGAATGTGGATGATGGTGCGCGGCGACATCGGAAATCCGGCTCGACGATCAACCAGCCAATAGCCCGGCGTGACGCCGGCGGCAACCGGACGAACCGCCGCGACCCCGGGCGTCTCGCATCGGCACCGGCCGGCGACGGAACGCCTGTCGCGCCGTAGGCGCCGACCGGGTCCGATCAGTCCTTGACGACGCTGATGTCCGGCGCGTCGACGGCCTTCATGCCGACGACATGATAGCCGGCGTCGACATGCAGGACCTCGCCGGTCACGCCGCGGCCGAGGTCCGAGAGCAGGAACAGCGCGCTGTCGCCGACCTCCTCGATCGAGACGGTCCGCTTCAGCGGCGCGTTGTACTCGTTCCACTTCAGAATGTAGCGGAAGTCGCCGATGCCCGAGGCGGCGAGCGTCTTGATCGGGCCGGCCGAGATCGCGTTGACGCGGATCTGGTTGTTGCCGAGGTCGACGGCGAGGTAGCGCACCGAGGCTTCCAGCGCGGCCTTGGCGACGCCCATCACGTTGTAGTGGGGCATCACCTTCTCGGCGCCGTAATAGGTCAGCGTCAGGATCGAACCGCCGGCGGTCATGAGCTTTTCGGCGCGCTGGGCGACCGCCGTCAGGCTGTAGACCGAGATCAGCATCGTCTTGTTGAAGTTGTCCTCGGTCGTCTCGACATAGCGACCGGTGAGCTGGTCCTTGTCGGAGAAGGCGATCGCGTGGACGACGAAATCGAGCTTGCCCCAGGCCTTCTCGATTTCGGCGAAGACGGCGTCGATCGAGGCGGCGTCAGTGACGTCGCAGTGGCCGGCGACCAGCGCGCCGATCTCGGCGGCGAGCGGCTCGACACGCTTCTTCAGCGCGTCGCCCTGGTAGGTCAGCGCGATCTCGGCGCCGGCATCGGCCGCGGCCTTGGCGATGCCCCAGGCGATGGACCGGTTGTTGGCAACACCCATGACAAGCCCGCGCTTGCCGGCCATCAACCCTTTCGCCTCGACCATCGCCTCAGTTCCCTCGCTCGGACAATCCTGCGCCGGGGGCGTCCCGCCGGCCGGGACCGTATGACACAGGGGCTGCCGGCTCCGCAAGCACGGCAAGCCGAAGCCGCCACCGGTGTCTGGCTCGTATGCTCATGCTGCAGCGGAGGATCCGGGGGTTACCACCCCACGCGACCGAGCTGCCACGCCCTTCCGAAGGGTCGGACGAGCGACTTGAAGTGACTTCCCGATCAACGGCTTGACTACGTCCGCACAGGCTTGCGTCGCGCGCCGATCGCGCCGTGGGCTCGGAACGCGCCGCGGCCGTGGGGGAACCACAGCCCCGTTCCGGCATTCTTCGACGTGGCGACGGCAGCAGGGCCGCCGTTCCCAGACTACGCCCCGATCAAAAGGAAAACGATCAATGATCAGGACCTTCATTCTCGCCGCGGCAACCGCCGCCTCGACGCTCGCCGGTGTCGCCGTCTCGATCGAACCGGCTTCGGCCCAGGTCCGGGTCTATGTCGATCGCCCGCACGAGCGCCGCTGCGAGACGCGCATGGTGCCGGGCCGACGGATCCAGACCTGCGGGCGCCACGGCTGCCGCACCAAGTGGATCCCGCCGCATCGCGAGCGCGTCTGCTTCCGCCGCTGACCGGGGATCCTGCTCGAAAAACCCGCGCAGCGGGGCTCGACTAGAACAGGCTCTGCTGCCCGTCATCCCCGCCCTCGCGTTTCCGGGTTTTCGCTGCCGGGCGCGAGGGCGGTTTCGTATCGGCGTCGGTTGCCATAGCCAGCGGTTCGGAAAGCGGAGCCTGGAGACCTTCGTCATCGTTGCGAACGGCATTGACCCGGGTCGAGACCGGCACCGCCTCGAAGAAGTCCTCCGCGGCCGGCCGCAGCATCGCGGTCGCGGCGCGCGCGTCGGTCGCGACCGTGTCGAGCCAGCGCTCGAACTCTGAAGAGTGCACCACGGCCGGCATGCGATCGTGGATCGGCGACAGGGTGCGATTGGCAGGGACGGTCAGGATCGCGCCGGTGTCGATCTCCGAGCCGTCGGCCGAGGCCCAGGTTTCCCACAAGCCCGCGAAGGCGACCGGTGCGCCGTCGCGCGGCCGGATCCAGTAGGGCTGCTTGCCGCCGTCCGGGGTCTTGCGCCATTCGTAGAAGCCGGAGGCCGGCACCAGTGCGCGCCGATGGCGCATCGCGGCGCGGAAGGCCGGTTTCTCGGCCGCGGTCTCGGCGCGGGCGTTGATCAACAAGGAGAAGTCGCGCGGGTCCTTCGCCCAGCCCGGAATAAAACCCCAGCGGACGAGCAGAAACCGCCGCTGACCTTCGGCGCGGATGACGAGGCCGATCGGCTGGGTCGGCGCGATGTTGTAGCGGGCCGGGAAGTTCGGATGATCGACATAGCCGAAGGTCCGGCGGATCGCTTCCGGCTCGGCGGTCAGGGCGTAGCGTCCGCACATGGTTCCAGTCCTCGCCGAATCACCGCAGCTGCAAACGTTGCAGACGACCATGGACGAAGCGCGGTCGTCGCGGCCGGATCGATGACCGCCACGGACGCAGCTGCGCATTCGCCGCCGCGCCCCGACGGAAAGCCGGCGAAATGACACTCACGCATCGTAAGCAATTGGCAACCGTCCACCCTCTAATTTCGGTACAGATAACATTGGGCGGGACAACGCGATGCAAGGCACGGGCACGCTGCTCGACGCACCGGAGAAGGACCGTTTCGGTCCCGAGGTGCTCGCGGCCGCCAATATCAACCCGGTCACGCGTCTCGCCACGGACTACCTGAACCACTTCAACAACGTCGTGATGTTGCTCGAGCTGGTGCCGAGCATGCCCGACTTTGCCGACGAAGTGCTGGCCTGGAAGCCGGCGAGCTATGTCGAGTATTTTGCCACTTCGCACTTCCGCGAGCGCGAGCTTGCCATCGCCGCCTATGGCGCGGCCGATCGCGACGTGCGCGCCACGTTCGAGGCGATCATCGACGAGCTCGACCAGACCATGGCCGAGGCCAAGGATCTGCTGCGCAAGGGCGATCCGTCCGAGCCGGTGAACGCCTTCCACATCGGAGAGTTGGTCACGCATCGGCTGAAGCCGCTGATCACCGAGGCTGGCGGCGTCATCAACGGCATGCCGGCCACGCCGGCGGCCGAGATCGATCTCGCGGGCATCAATGCCCAGGAGACGATCGACGAACTGTTCCCCTGACCGGTTGCAGCCCGCATGACAATGCCGTCGCGTTCGCCCCCGACGCCGATGCTCGCGGTTTCCATCTGCGTATTTCGGCGTGACGAGGTGCTGCTCGTCGAGCGCGGCAAACCGCCGGGCGTCGGGCTGTGGAGCCCGGTCGGCGGCCGGGTCGAATGGGGCGAGACGCTCGAGGCGGCCGCTTTGCGCGAAGTCGCCGAGGAGACGGGCGTGAATTGCCGGATCGTCGGCCTCAGCCATATCCGCGAGATCATCCACACGGAGAGCACGCCGGGCTTCCACGCGGTACTGGCGGTGCATGCCGCCGAATGGACGTCGGGCGAGCCGGTCGCCGGCGACGACGCGCGCGACGCCCGCTTCGTCGCGCTGACCGACCTCGAGACGCTGCCGCTCGTCGAAGGCGTGGTGCCGCACATTCTGCGGGCGCACGCGCTGCTCGAGCGGCACGCCTGAAGCGCCGATCCTCGACAGCCGCGATCGTGTCGGCGCTTTTGAGGATTTCGCCGGCGCGCGACCTGCTCTAAGAAGCGACTGCGGCGACATGCCGGCGCGGGTCCCGACCGGCTTGGATCGGATCCCCGACCCGGCGCTGCTCCAACGGTTCCGCGCGAGGCGTGCATGGCGGTGACGACGAGCGACAGGCCCGGGATCGAGCGACGGCACGGCAGCGGCGCCGGTCCGCACCTGCGGGCAGCGGTCCTCGCCTTTGCCTGCGCGGCAAGCCTCGCCTTCGGCATGGCGGTCTCGGGCCCCGCCCACGCGGCGGCGGCGCCGGCCGACGGTCCGCCCTACGACGAACAGATCCTCAGGCTCGCCGAGATCATGGGCGCGCTGCACCATCTGCGCCCGCTCTGCGGTGCCGACGAAGGCCAGATGTGGCGCGACAAGATGAATGCGCTGATCCAGGCCGAGGAGCCGGCGCCGGACCGCCGCAAGCGCATCATCGAGCGCTTCAACCGCAGCTACCGGGCGCTCGCCGAGGTCTACCGGACCTGCACGCCGGCGGCGCGCGAGATCGTCGACCAATATCTGCGCGAAGGCGCGAAACTTTCGCGCGATGTCGTAAGCCGCTACGGCCGGCAGTAGCAGCCCATTAACCACCCGCACATCTTTGTTACTACGATTTAACGATAATTGTGGGCATTCGCTTCGCCTGCCCCCTCGGCGTGCTATGACCATCCCTGTGGGACGCACCCGGCACGGGGCCGGGCGCCGTGCGTGCAGTGACCCGGACCGCGCCGGGTTGAGGGGACATTTTCGATGCTCGATGAAGCTCTGGACGACGACGTCGATCTGACGATCGCCGACAAGAAGCGCGCAGCGTTCGAGATGCTCGCGGACGCCATGGCCGATGCCGAGGCGGAAGGGATCGAGCGGGACATCGTTACCCAGGCGGCGCTGTTCGCGGCGCTGATCGACCTCGTCTCGACCTTCGGCGAGGAGGCCGTCGCCGAGTTCGCGACCCGTTTGCCCGACCGTGTCCGCAACGGCGAATTCTCGGTCGACCGCATCCTGCAGTGAGACCGGGGGCCGCGCCCGGTCATGCCCGACGACGGCCGGCCGCGCTCGGTCAGAGGACCGTCGCGAGGCCGAGCCGGCCGAGAATGACGACCCCGAAGATCATCAGGAGCCCGCCGGCGACCTGATTGATGCGCTGGAGCGACCGGTCGGTCATTCGATCGCGCAGCAGCGACACCAGCCCCGAGACGAACAACCACCATCCGGTGCCGCCGGCGAGCACGCCCGCGACCAGGAGCGAGGCGCCGACATAGTCGCCGGGCTCCGGCGCCAGATCGCCGAGCGATCCGAACACGGCGAGAAAGCCGAGGATCGTCGCCGGATTGGTGATGGTCATGCCGAAGGAGGCGAGCGCGGTCGCGAGCACCGAGGCGCCGCCGACATCCGGATCGAGATGCGGATGTTCGCGGGCGATCCTGATGCCGAAGATCACCAGCGCGATGCCGCCCACGAGCTGGAACCAGACCGACCAGCCCTCGATGAAGGCCGAGACAGCGGTGATGCCGTAGGCCGCGACCGCGGCGAAGAAGCCGTCGGCGAAGACCGCGCCGATGCCGGCCGCGAGGCCCGGAAAGAAGCCGCGCTTGAACGCCTGCTGGATGCACATGATGTTGACCGGGCCGATCGGCGCGGAAAACAGGATGCCGATACCGATACCTTTGATGATCAGCGAGATATCGAACACCCATCACGCTCCGCCGTCGAACCCGCCTTCCGCATCGCCCATCGCGCGGTCGAGCGCAAGTCTCGACGCGGTCCGCAGTCTGCCCAAGTTATGAGCGAGGATCAGGACCGTCCTCTGCCGCGCTGCGGCGCGCAGGGCACAGCGCCGGGCGCCGTGCTCGGCTACACTCGCCATGCTCCGGCGCCAGATGCCGCCTGATCACGCTGCCTGATCCCTGCCCGACACACCGGACCCTTTCGCCATGCTGCGCCGTTCCGTCCTCCGCCTCCTCGCCTTCGCCGCCGCCGCGCTGGCCTCGGGCGCCCTCGCCGCCAAGAAGGTCGAGACCGAGCGCGTCGTGGTCGACCCGCCGAAGGACGCCGCGCCGCCGGCCGCCAACACCGCGCCGCTGGTCAACCAGCAGCGGCCGCCGGCCGCCGTCGCCGCCAACGCCCCCGAGCTCGGCAAGGGCGTCGAGGGCCTGCCGCCGCTGGTCGCCAAGATGCGCCAGCGCATCCTCGACGCGGCGTATTCCGGCGACATGGGCCAGCTCAAGCTCGCGATGCAGACCAACGAGACGCCGCCGATCTTCTCGGTCAACGAGGTGCGCGACCCGATCGACTACCTCAAGACCCAGTCCGGCGACGGCGAGGGACGCGAGATCCTCGCGATCATGACCGACGTTCTGGAAGCGGGCTGGGCGCGGGTCGATATCGGCAAGCCGCAGGAAATGTATGTCTGGCCCTATTTCGCGGCGATCCCGATCGACCATCTGGAGCCGAACCAGCTCGTCGAGGTCTACAAGATCCTGACCTCCTCCGACTTCGAGGAGATGAAGTCGGGCGGCAAGTACACGTTCTACACGCTCGGCATCGGGCCGGACGGCACCTGGCACTATTTCAAGCTCAACGACTGAGGACGGTCCGAGCGGCGAAGCCGGCCGGGCCGCGCGTCGTTGCCCCGTTGACGTCTTGGAGGGCGCGGCGTTCACGCCTATCTTCGTTCGCACGTGCAACAACAGGGTTCCGCGCCGGGCGCGCGGGGCCGACGGAGGCGTCATGGCGGCCGGGTTTGTCGCAGTCCTCGAAGACCGCGGTGTGGTGGCGGTCGAAGGTCCCGAGGCGGTTTCGTTCCTGGACGGCCTCGTGACCTCCGACGTGGAGAAGCTGGCGCCCGGCGAAGCCGCCTTCGCGGCGCTGCTGACGCCGCAGGGCAAAATCCTGTTCGACTTCCTCCCGGTCAGGACTGCCGAAGGCTATCTCATCGATACGCCCCGAGCGCTTGCGGCCGACCTCGCCAAGCGGCTCGGCTTCTACAAGCTGCGCGCCAAGGTTACGGTTGCGGACCGCTCCGAGATCTTCGGCGTCATCGCGGGCTGGGCGACCGGCGGCGCGGCGCCCGCTCTCGACGCGGATGGCGTGATCGCCTATGCCGACCCGCGCCATGCCGATCTCGGCCGGCGCGCGATCGTGCCGCGCGAGACGATGGCCGCGGTGCTCGCCGGGCTCGCCGCCGAACTCCGGCCGGAGGCGGATTACGAGACCCACCGCATCGGGCTCGGCGTGCCGAAGGGCGGGCTCGACTTCGCCTATGGCGATGCCTTCCCGCACGATGCCGACATGGACGACCTCGCCGGCGTCGACTTCACCAAGGGCTGCTACGTCGGCCAGGAGGTTGTCAGCCGCATGAAGCATCGCGGCACGGCGCGGCGGCGCGTGATCCAGGTCGCCGGTGTCGACGGCGCGGCGCTGCCGGCTGCGGGCACGGAGATCGTCGCGCAGGGCAAGCCGGTCGGCACGGTCGGATCGGCTGTCGGCGCCGACGGGCTGGCGCTGGTGCGGCTCGACCGCGTGAAGGAGGCGATCGACGCCGGCGCGGCGCTCGCGGCCGGCGACGTGGCGCTCGAGCCGCGCCTGCCGGCCTTCGCCCGCTTCGGCTGGCCGGCGCCGGCGGCCGACTGAGCATCCGACGACCGCCAAGGGGCCACTTGCCCCGCTCCGCCGATCGGCTAGGAAGAACGCGGCCCGGCGAATCCGCGCCGCGCCGTGTCGGGCTTTGCCCGGCGCCGCTGCCGCCCATCCGTCCGCTCGCGAGATCCGTCCGATGGCCGATCGTCCCGGCTCCTCGCCGCGTGCCTGGCAGCGCATGCTGTCCGGCCGCCGGCTCGACCTGCTCGATCCCTCGCCGCTCGACGTCGAGATCGAGGACATCGCCCATGGGCTCGCGCGCGTCGCGCGCTGGAACGGTCAGACGCGCGGCCCCTATCCCTTCTCGGTCGCGCAGCACAGCCTCGTCGTCGAGGAGATTGCGCTGCGCTGGGAGCCGACGCTGTCGCCGGCCGACCGGCTCGCGGTGCTGCTGCACGACGCGGCCGAGTATGTGATCGGCGACATGATCTCGCCGTTCAAGGCGGTGATCGGCCCGACCTACAAGGACGTCGAGAAGCGCCTCGCCGCCGCCGTGCACCTGCGCTTCGGCCTGCCCCCGGCGATGCGGGACGATCTCGCCCGTCTCGCCAAGCGCGCCGACCTCGTCTCGGCCTATTTCGAGGCGATCGAGCTCGCCGGCTTCACCGTCGCGGAGGCGACCAAGATCTTCGGCCGGCCCAAGGGCTTCGGCCCGGCCTACGGGCTCGATCCCTGGCCGACCGAGCTGGTGCAGGAGCGCTTCATCGAGCGGTTCCGCACGTTGGACGCCGCCGCCACCGCGGCGCGGGGCGGCTGAAATCGCGCCGAGGGCGGCGCTGGACCGCTTCGATCCCGGCTCGCCTTGCGGTATGATGCCGGTCGGTCTGGGGGGAGGAGCAGGAGAAGACATGCCGGCCATTCACGTCTGCCCGCTGTCGCGGCTCGCCGATACCGTCGACCGGGTCGGCGCGAGCCATCTCGCGACCCTGATCAACGCCGGCACGCCGGTGCCGCGGCCGGCGGCGATCTCGCCGGAGAATCATCTGTTCCTCGGCTTCAACGACATCACGGAGCCGGTCGAGGGGCTGGTGCCGCCGAGCGCGGCGCATGTGGCGGCATTCATCGACTTCGTGCAGGCCTGGGACCGGTCGCGGCCGATGGTGATCCATTGCTGGGCCGGCATCTCGCGCTCGACCGCCGGCGCCTTCATCGCGGCTTGCGTGATGGATCCCGACCGCCCCGAGCACGACATCGCCGACGAGATCCGCCGGCGCTCGCCCTCGGCGACGCCGAACCTGCGTCTCGTCCGCTTCGCCGACGACCATCTCGGCCGCGGCGGCCGCATGGTCGCGGCCATCGAAGCGATCGGCCGCGGCTGCGACGCCTTCGAAGGCGTGCCGTTCACGATCGCGGCGCCGGTGCGCGCAGCCGTGGGACGATGAGCGACGAGCGGACCGGATCGGCGTCAGTCGGGGCGGCGACGGTCGGCGCGGCCCGCGCCACGAGGATCTCGACCGATAGCGCCCCCGAATCGGAGATCGCGGCGGGTGCTGCCCGGCCGGGCGTCGAGATCGGCCTCAGCGCGGCGGTGGTCGCGGTTGCCGACGACACGCCGCTGATCCTGACCATGGCGGCGACACAGGCCGGGGGCGGCGAACCGGCGGGCGTGGCTCGCCCGGATCCGGCCGAGGACGGACGCGTCGATGCGCTGCCGTTCGGGCCGTTCGACCCGGTCCAGCACCGCACCTTCGAAATCGGCCTGCGCGCCTGGGTCGAGGCACAGACGGCGCTCCGGCTCGGCTATGCCGAGCAGCTCTACACGTTCGGCGACCGCGGCCGGCATGCCCGGCTCGGCGATACCGGGCCGCACGTCGTCTCGGTCGGCTATCTGGCCCTGACCCGCAAGCGGCCGGAGTCCGACGCCGCGCTGGCGCGCGAAGGCGCGGCGTTCCGGCCCTGGTACGACTATTTTCCCTGGGAGGACTGGCGCGGCGGCCGGCCGGCGCTGATCGACGAGGCGATCCTGCCCGCGCTGGCCGACTGGGCCGCGCGACCGAGCTCGCCGACCGAGACCGCGCGCGGCCTCGGCCGGCCGGAGCGCGTGCGGATGTGCTTCGGCGGCGAGGGCGCGGACGGCGGCGACTTCGACGAGGAGAAGGCGCTCGAGCGCTACGAACTGCTCTACGAGGCCGGCCTCGTGCGCGAGGCGCTACGCGACGGCCGCCCGGCCGCGCTCGCGCGGCCGGACCGGCCGTTCCTCGGCCGCTCGATGCGCTTCGACCACCGCCGCATCCTGGCGACCGCAATCTCGCGGCTCCGCTCGAAACTCAAGTACCGGCCGGTGGTGTTCGAGCTGATGGGCGACAGTTTCACGCTGACCGAGTTGCAGCGCAGCGTCGAGGCGATCGGCGGCCGGCACCTGCACAAGCAGAATTTCCGCCGGCTGGTCGATCAGTCCGATCTGGTGGAGGCGACCGGCGAGACCTCGCTCGTCACCGGCGGCCGCCCGGCGCAGCTCTATCGCTTCCGCCGCGACGTGCTGAGCGAGCGCCCGGCACCGGGCCTGCGCTATGGCGCCCGCGTCTGAGGTCGGCCCGTTCAAGGGACCGCGCGACGCCTGATCTTGCCGCGCCCCGGAGGCCGTTGGCCAGCCGCGTTACGAAAGCGGCGCGGACCGCGTCTCATCCCCGACAGCAGAGCATCCCCGTATGCCCTCCCGGCCTGAGGCCGGTCGCTTGGGCCAACGCTCATTGATGCGGCGCAGCAGACTTTTTGGAATTGTTCCAGTATAGCTGGACCCGCATGCAACAAGGCCGACATGCAACCGGGTAGGCGGCCGACAGACCGGCCGCTTCCCCGGCGCGGATCACCCCGCGCACGGCATCGGATCGATCCTGTTGCAAATGACTTGCAACTGCAAAAACTCTGCGCGAAAGTAGGCCCCGTGGAAACCGTGGAGAAACCGGGCATGGCCGACGGCGGCACCATCGCGACGGGCGCAGGCAAGACCGAGGGTTGGCGGCGCGAACGCGCCGAGCCTGCGTTGGCCGAGGTCTTCGCGACCGTCGGCGTGCGCCGCGGCGGCTCGCGCTGGCGGCGGTTCCTGTCGTTTCTCGGCCCCGGCTATCTGGTCGCGGTCGGCTATATGGATCCCGGCAACTGGGCGACCTCGCTCGCCGGCGGCTCGAAGTTCGGCTACGCGCTGCTGACGGTCGCGCTGTTGTCGAACCTGATGGCGATCCTGTTGCAGGCGCTGTGCATCCGGCTCGGCATCGCCTCGGGTCGCGACCTCGCGCAGGCCTGTCGCGACGGCCTGCCGGGCTGGACGGCGATCCCGCTCTGGCTCATTGCCGAGGTCGCCATCGCGGCGACCGACCTCGCGGAGGTGATCGGCACGGCGATCGGCCTGAAGCTGCTGTTCGGCCTGCCGCTCGAGATCGGCGTGGTGGTCACCGCGCTCGACGTCTTCCTGGTACTCGCGCTGCAGAAGCTCGGCTTCCGTTGGATCGAGGCCTTCATCGTCGCGCTGCTCGGCGTGATCGCGGCGTCGTTCACGATCCAGATCGTGCTCGCCGATCCGGACTGGGGCGCGGTGCTGGCGGGCTTCCTGCCGACGACCCGGATCGTGACCGACGGCGACATGCTCTATCTGGCGCTCGGCATCCTCGGCGCGACCGTCATGCCGCACAATCTCTATCTCCACTCGGCGATCGTGCAGACCCGCAAGATCGGCGCGAGCCTGGAGGAGAAGCGCGACGCGATTCGGCTTGCGACGATCGACTCGACCGTCGCGCTCTGCTTCGCGCTGACCATCAACGCCTCGATCCTGATCCTCGCCGCCGCGACCTTCTACAAGACCGGCCGCCACGACGTCAGCGACCTCGGCGAGGCGCACGGGCTGCTCATGCCGCTGCTCGGCGCCAGCATCGCGCCGTCGCTGTTCGCGATCGCGCTCGTCGCCTGCGGCCTCAATTCGACCGTGACGGCCACGCTCGCGGGTCAGGCGGTCATGGAGGGCTTTGTCCATCTGAAGGTCGAGCCCTGGGTGCGCCGGCTGGTGACGCGACTGGTCGCGATCGTGCCGGCGGCGGCGGTCACGATCTGGTACGGCGAAAGCGGCGCCGCCGGGCTCCTGATCTTCTCGCAGGTCGTGCTCAGCCTGCAGCTCCCCTTCGCCATCGTGCCGCTGGTCGCCTTCACCGCCGACCGACGCAAGCTCGGCGCCCTCGCCGCGCCGCTCTGGATGACGCTCCTGTCGGCGCTGGTCGCGGCCGTGATCATCGTGCTCAACGCCAAGCTCATCGTCGACTTCATCAACGGTACGCCCTGAGCAAACCGCGCGGCCGCGCCACCTGCGACGATTTCCTGAAACATCAGGCCTCGATCATCGGCGGTCGATCCCGGCACCCGGGATCGACCGTTTCTCGTCTCGACGGGAGATCGGGACCGCGCAGTCGACCCGCGACGCCGCCGCCGGCCCCACGGACCGGCCTGCGGAGCGGCTCGGAGCGGGCGTTGCGCGGCGCCGCAGATGCTGTACATTGAACGTCGTTCATAACCTCGGACGGGCTTTGCTTCATGGATGAAGGCTTGCTGATCCTGCTCGGTCTCCTGCTCGTGGTCGGCGTTCCCGCGCTGGCGATCTCGGCCTTCGTCATGGTGCTGGGCGCCCGCGGCCGGATCGCCGCGTTGAGCCGCAGCAGCGGCGCGACTCCCGGCGAGGTTGCCGCGCTGGCCGCGCGGCTCGATGCGATCGGAGAACGGCTCGCGGCCGTCGAAGCCCGGCTCGGGATCGAAGCGCCGTCCGAGACCGTGGCGACACCGTCCTCGGAGACGGCCGAGCAGCGCCGCCGTCGCGCCGCGGCCGAGCTCGATGCACTGGCGCGCGCGAAGTCGGCGACGCCGCTTCCCGGTATCGAGACGACGCGGCCGGCACCCGAAGCGGCGCGATCCGGCCAGGGGCCGGCCGAGATGCAGGCCGAGACGCAGCCGGGGGCCGATGCCGCATCTGGTGCCGACGAGATCGTGGTCGACGGTACGACGGCGACCGAAAGCGCGCCGGCACCGCGCCCGGCCACGCCACCGCGCGGGCTCGAGGAGACGCTCGGCACGCGTTGGGCGGTGTGGGTCGGCGGCGTGGCACTGGCGCTCGGCGCGATCTTCCTGGTCAAGTTCACGATCGAACAGGGCTATTTCGGCCCGGCCGCGCGGCTGACCCTCGCGGGCCTGTTCTCGGCGGCGCTGGTCGGCGCCGGGGAATGGCTGCGGCGGCGCGAGATCCGGTTCGATCTCGCGGGGGTGCCGAGCGCCCATATTCCGGGCGTGCTCACCGCCGCCGGCACGGTGGGCGCCTTCGCGACCGTCTACGGCGCGCACGCGCTCTATGGCTTCATCGGCCCGGCGACCGCGTTCCTGGCGCTCGGCGCGATCGGCGTCGCGGCGATGGTCGCCGCCATTCTGCACGGCCCCTGGCTCGCCGTCCTCGGCGCGCTCGGCGCCTATGCGACGCCGGTGCTGGTCGCCTCGACGACGCCCAACACGCCGGCGCTCGTCACCTATCTGCTGGTCGTCACCGCGACCAGCTTCGCCATCGCTCGCGTGCGGCTCTGGCTGTGGGTCGCGCTCTCGGCCCTTGCCCTGTCGCTGTTCTGGGGTTTTGTCATCGGCGCCATGGCGCTGGCCGATCACGTCCACGCCCTGCCCTTCTGCATGTATGTCGGCGGCCTCGGCGTGCTCGTCGCCGTGTTCCTGGTCATCGGCATCGACGACATCGTCTTCGAGCCGGCGGATCGGCCCATTGACTGGCCCGGCGTCGGCGCCTTCGCGATCGTATCGGTGCTGACGCTGATGGCCCTCGATGCCGACGGCCACGGGGTCGCGAGCCGTCTGCTGCTGGCGCTGGTCGTGCTCGGACCGATGCTGATCGGCCTGCGCATTCCGGCGGTCGCGCCGGCGGCGGTCGTCGCCGCGACCACGGCGGCGCTCGCCGTGCTCGGCTGGTCGGTCGACGTCGCGGGCAGCCTCGTCAACGACACGTTCGCGATCGGCGCGGACGGCCTGGTCGCCGTCCGGCCGCGCGTGATCGCCGATTTCCTGACCGTCGCGCTCGTCTCGGGCGTGGCGATCGGCGCGATCGGCTTCGCCGGCGCCCGCCGCGCGACGCCGCAGGCCGATCGGAGCGCCGGCTGGTTCGCCGCCGCCGGCGTCGTCGGACCGACGCTGATCCTGGTCGCCGCCTGGCTGCGGGCGAGCGGGTTCGAGCGCGACATCGCCTTCGCCGGCCTCGCCCTCGCGCTCGCCGCCCTGTCGGCCTATGCCACCGCGACACTGGTTCGCCGGGAGAGCCCGGACGCGCCGTCGCGTGCGGTCGCGGCCTATGCGGTCGGCACGCTCGCCGCCCTCGGCGCGGCGCTGGCGATCGGGCTCGATCGCGGCGTCCTGACCGTCGCGCTGGCGCTCGTGGTGCCGGCGATCGCGCGGGTCTGGCTGCTCCGGCCGATCCCGGTGCTGAGGCCGCTCGCGGCGCTGATGGCGCTGATCGTGCTCGCCCGCGTGCTGTGGGATCCGCGCATCGTCGGCGACACGCTCGGCACCACGCCGATCTTCAACTGGATCCTCTACGGCTACGGCATCCCGGTGATCGGCTTCGGCTATGCGGCCTGGACATTCCGCTCGACCCGCGCGGATCTCTGGCGCGGCATCATCGAGGCGGTGACGCTGGTCTTCGCCGGACTGCTGGCGCTGTTCGAAATTCGCCATCTCGTCCATGGCGGTCTCGACAGCGCCTATGTGGTGTTCTCGCCCAAGGGCGGCCTCGACGAGGCCGGCCTCGTAGCGACGATGGGCTTCCTGCTCTCCGCCGGCGCGCAGATCGCCGGGCGGCGGCTCGACAGCGCGGTCTATACGGCCGGCGCCTCGGTGTTCACCGTGATCGGCGCCTTCTCGGCGCTGATCGATGCCTGTCTGATCGAGAACCCGATGCTGACCGGACGCTCGATCGGCGACGGCACGATCTTCAACATGCTGCTCGCGGGCTATGCGTTGCCGGCGCTCGCGGCTGCGCTCGCCGCCCATCTGGCGCGGCCGGTCCGATCGCCGCTGTTCGTCGGCTTCCTCGGCGTGACGAGCCTGGTGCTCGCCTTCGCCTATGTGACGCTGACGGTCCGGCGCGCGTTTCACGGGCCGGTTCTCTCCGCCGGCGGCTTCGACGACCAGGAGCTCTGGGCCTATTCGGCCGCCTGGCTCGCCTTCGGCGTCGCCCTGCTGATGGCGGGCCTGCGCGCGGATGCCAAATGGCTGCGCGTCGCCTCGGCGGCGATCGTGGCGCTGACGGTCGTCAAGGTGTTCTGGATCGATCTCGGCAGCCTGACCGGGATCTGGCGCGCGCTGTCCTTCATCGGCCTCGGCGCGGTGCTGGTCGGCATCGGGCTTCTCTACCAGAAGCTGCTCACGCGAAAGGCGCCGACGGGGTGAGGAGCACCACCGCTCCGCCCCACCGGCGCCTTCGCAATCCCTCGTCTCGCGAGACCGCTGGTCTCGATATCGCTCGCGCGTCGATGCGCCGTCCGGCGGCGCATCGATCGGGCGGTGCCGCGTATCACTCCGACTTGGTCTTCGGTGTCTGATCGATCTGGGCGGCGGCCGGGGCCGGCTCGTCCTTCAGCCCCTCGCGGAGCTTCTTCTCGATCTTCACGAGTTCCTCGGGTTCCGGCTTGTTGTCGCGGGCGTGGTTCCACTGGAACGTTGCCTCGAGCTTGCGGTCGACCCGCCAATAGGCGTCGCCGAGGTGGTCGTTGATGACCGCGTCCATCGGCTTCAGGTTCACCGCCTTCTCGAGCTCCTTCACCGCCTCGTCCCAGCGGCCGAGGCGATAATAGGCCCAACCGAGACTGTCTACGATGTAGCCGTCGTCGGGGTTCTGCTCGACCGCCTTCTTGATCAGGTCGAGGCCCTGATCGAGATTGATGCCCATGTCGATCCAGGAATAGCCGAGGTAGTTCAGCACCGAGGCCTCGTTCGGGCTGAGCTCCAGCGCCTTCTTGAAGTCGGCTTCCGCCTTCGGCCACTGCTTGGTCCGCTCGAAGCAGATGCCGCGGTTGTAGAAGAGCCACCAGTGGGTCTTCTCCGGGTTCGGGATCTGCGAGATGGCGCGCGTGTAGACCTCGGCGGCCTCGCCGAACTTCTTGGAGGCGCGCAGCACGTCGCCGAGCGCCATCACCGCGTCGATGTCCTTCGGATCGCGATCGAGCACGGCCTGCAGCGCCTTGGCGGCCTGATCGAACTTCTGCAAGACGCTGTAATAGCGGCCGACCTGGATATCGGCGAGCGGCCGCATCAGGCTGTCGGCCGGGATGCGGCCGAGGATCTCGATCGCCTTGTTGTAGTGGATCTCCTGCGTCCGGGCATCGTGCTTCATCCGGCCCTGGATCGTGGCGAGCGAGATGAGCGGCAGCTCGGCCTTCGGATCGAGCCAAAGCGCCAGCTGCAGATAGATCGACGCCAGATCCTCGCCGCCGTCGCGGCCGAGCGCGGCACCGAGGCCATAGAGGAATTCCGCGGCGCCGGCCTGCGGCGTGGCGAGCAGGTAGCTCGGCTGCTTGCCGGCCTTGATGTCGGCCTTCAGCGCCTCGATCACCGGATGGTCGGGGATCGTCTTCTCGAAGGTCTCGATGATCTGAACCGCCTCGTCGGGCTTGCCGTTGCGGGCGAGGTCGCGCGCCTGCGCCTCGACCACGCGCAGCGCGCCCTGATCGGCCTGATAGGCGGCGGAGAGCCGCTTGCCGGCTTCGATCTTGCGGTTGGACAGTTCGGCGATCAGGCCGGTGTGGAAGTTCTTGAAGACGCCGTACCACTCGAGCCCCGACAGTTTGTCGATGACCCGGAACGCGGCATCGGCATCGCCCTGGCCGGCGTAGGTCCAGCCGACCAGGATGCCGACGGTCAGGTCGGACAGCGGCCGGGTCTGGGTCGCCTGGAAGTGCGCGCGGGCGCGCTCGAACTGGCCCTTGCGCATCGCCTCGACACCGAGGGTCAGCCGCGCCAGCGCGTTGCCCTTGTCCTTGGCGATCAGCCGTTCGGCGAGCGGCACGGCTTCCTTGATTCGCCCGTCGGCGACGAGGAGCTGGAACGTGCGCTCGAGCAGGAACGGATTGCCCGGATCGGCCGACAGCGCCTCACGATAGAAGGCGGCCGCGCTGCCGATGTCGCTGACGGCGGAGGCCGCGCGGCCGGCGAGGTAGCTGCCGGCGAGCGTCGCCGGGGGCTCGAAGCTGAGCTGGTCCTGTACCTGCTTGGCCTGAAGCGGGGCGGCGCCGCCCAAAAGCGCGAGAGCGAGGGCGCCGAGGACCGCCGGGATGTGGCGGGACGGCCGGCGGCCGGGGCGCTGGCGGGACCATGCGGTACGACGTGTCATCGATCGGAGGCTCCGTTATCGGCCGGGCTCTCGCGATCCCGGCGCCGGCTCCGCCACGCATGGCGGCGCCGGAAATTCGGCCCCTCGGCGGACGGGGGCTCTTGTCTATGGCTGGCCAGCATGGCCGTTTTGCGTCGGGTTGTGAAGGATCGAAATCGGCCGCACAAGCCATCGCACGCCAGATCGCACAGGCTTGTCCATCCGTGATCGACCGGGGTTCCATTCCGGGCCGGATGGCCGCCATGCGATTGACCCCACGAGATTACGATCTTCGCAGCGTTGTGCTTGCAAGCCGCGGCGTGGCATTGCATTGCAGCGTGAACGGGCCGCCGCAGAACGACGCCCGCTGCCCCGGGAGAATGAAGCATGACGAAGTGGGTCTACACCTTCGGCGACGGCAAGGCCGAGGGAACCGCCGACATGAAGGCGCTGCTCGGCGGCAAGGGCGCCAACCTCGCCGAGATGTCCAACCTCGGCCTGCCGGTGCCCCCGGGCTTCACCATCACCACCGAGGTGTGCACCTGGTACACCGCCCATGCCAAGGCCTACCCGGACGAGCTGGCGCCGCAGGTCGACGCCGCGCTCGACCATGTCGCCAAGCTGACCGGCAAGCGCTTCGGTGCCGACCACGATCCGCTGCTCGTCTCGGTCCGCTCGGGCGCGCGCGCCTCGATGCCGGGCATGATGGACACGGTGCTGAACCTCGGCCTCAACGACCGCACGGTGATCGCCCTCGCCGCGGCGGCCGACGACGAGCGCTTCGCCTACGACAGCTACCGCCGCTTCATCCAGATGTACTCGGACGTCGTGATGGGTCTCGACCATCACGCCTTCGAGGAGATCCTCGAGCGGTTCAAGGAGGACAACGGTTACGTCCTCGACACCGATCTCACCGCCGCCGACTGGAAGGGCCTGATCGGTGACTACAAGAAGCTCGTCGAGGACGAGCTCGGCCGGCCGTTCCCGCAGGATCCGCGCGAGCAGCTCTGGGGCGCGATCGGCGCCGTGTTCGGCTCGTGGATGAACGCCCGCGCGATCACCTATCGCCGGCTCCACGACATCCCGGAGAGCTGGGGCACCGCCGTCAACGTCCAGGCCATGGTGTTCGGCAATCGCGGCGAGACCTCGGCGACCGGCGTCGCCTTCACGCGCAATCCCTCGACCGGCGACAAGCGCCTCTACGGCGAATTCCTGGTCAACGCCCAGGGCGAGGACGTCGTCGCCGGCATCCGCACGCCGCAGGATCTGACCGAGGAGGCGCGCATCGAAGCCGGCTCCGACAAGCCCTCGCTCGAGCAGCTGATGCCAGAGGCCTATGCGAGCTTCATCGACATCTGCGCGCGGCTGGAAAACCATTACCGCGACATGCAGGATGTCGAGTTCACCATCGAGCGCGGCAAGCTCTGGATGCTGCAGACCCGCTCGGGCAAGCGCACCACCAAGGCGGCGCTCAAGGTCGCCTGCGACATGGTCGAGGAAGGGCTGATCACGCCGGATGAGGCGGTGCTGCGCATCGATCCGGCCGGCCTCGACCAGCTCCTGCATCCGACTATCGACCCGAAGGCCGAGCGCCGCATTGTCGCCCAGGGCCTGCCGGCCTCGCCCGGCGCCGCCTCGGGCGAGATCGTGTTCACCTCCGACGAGGCCGAGGCCGCCAAGCAGGCCGGCCGCAAGGTGATCCTGGTCCGTATCGAGACGAGCCCGGAGGACATCCACGGCATGCACGCCGCCGAGGGTATCCTCACCACGCGCGGCGGCATGACCAGCCACGCGGCCGTGGTCGCCCGCGGCATGGGCAAGCCCTGCGTCTCCGGCGCCGGCCAGGTCCGCGTCGACGAGCACGCCGGCACGCTGACCGCCAGCGGCGAGGTGCTGAAGCGCGGCGACCGCATCACGATCGACGGCGGCACCGGCCAGGTGCTGCTCGGCGAGGTGCCGATGCTGAAGCCGGAGCTCTCCGGCGATTTCGCCAAGCTGATGGTCTGGGCCGACGCGGCACGGCGCATGAAGGTGCGCACCAATGCCGAGACGCCGGCCGACGCGCGCGCCGCGCGCGAGTTCGGCGCCGAGGGCATCGGCCTCTGCCGCACCGAGCACATGTTCTTCGACGAGGGCCGCATCGTCGCCGTGCGCGAGATGATCCTCGCCGACACCGAGGCCGGCCGGCGCACCGCGCTCGCCAAGCTCTTGCCGATGCAGCGTGCCGACTTCGTCGCGCTGTTCGAGATCATGCACGGTCTGCCCGTGACGATCCGCCTGCTCGACCCGCCGCTGCACGAGTTCCTGCCCAAGACCGAGGAGGAGATCGCCGAGGTCTCCGCAGCCATGGGCGTGCCGGCGTCGCGGCTGCGCGAGCGGACCGAGGCGCTGCACGAGTTCAACCCGATGCTCGGCCATCGCGGCGTCCGGCTCGCGATCTCCTATCCCGAGATCTACGAGATGCAGGCGCGCGCGATCTTCGAGGCGGCCGTCGAGGCCGCCGCCAAGACCGGCGCACCGGTGGTGCCGGAGATCATGATCCCGCTCGTCGGCATCAAGGGCGAGTTCGACTATGCCAAGGCGCGCGTCGATGCGGTCGCCAAGGCGGTCGAAAAGGAGAAGCGCATCCAGATCGCCTACTCGGTCGGCACGATGATCGAACTGCCGCGCGCGGCGCTGATCGCCGACAAGATCGCCGAGAGCGCCGAGTTCTTCTCCTTCGGCACCAACGACCTGACGCAGACCACCTACGGCCTGTCGCGCGACGACGCCGCCCAGTTCCTCGGCGCCTACCTGAAGACCGGCATCCTGGAACAGGATCCGTTCGTCACCCTCGACCAGGCCGGCGTCGGTTCGCTGATCGAGATCGCCGCCGAGCGCGGCCGCAAGACCCGCGCCGGCCTCAAGCTCGGCATCTGCGGCGAACACGGCGGCGACCCGGCCTCGGTCAAGTTCTGCGAGACGGTCGGGCTCGACTACGTGTCCTGCTCGCCGTTCCGCGTGCCGATCGCCCGGCTCTCGGCCGCGCAGGCGGCGCTGGAGGGCGGCAAGAAGGGGTGACGCGGGCCGCGCTTGCCGGCGCTGGCAAGGCCTCGTCCTTCCGCCGCATCGACGGACGCGGCGGGGATCGTTATTGAGAACGGGCGCCTTCGGATCATGCCGGGGCGCCCGTTTGCATTCTGCCTCGTTCGCCCTGCGATCGATCCGAAGACGAGCCTCCAGCCATGACCCGCCCCTCCCTCCCTCGACGACATCCGTGCCGGCGGCAAGCCGGCGGTGGCGCGGGGTTGTCGTTGATCGAGACGGCCGACGGGTCGGAGGCGCTCGCGCGCCTGCTCGACCGCGCGGCGGCCGAGCCGAAGGGCGACGTGCTCGGGCTGACCGGACCGCCGGGCGTTGGCAAATCCACGCTGACCAATGCGCTGATCCGGCGGGCGCGCGAGGCCGGGCGGACCGTCGGCGTGATCGCGATCGATCCGTCGTCGCGGTTCACCGGCGGCGCCCTGCTCGGCGACCGGACGCGGCTCCGGACCGATCCCGACGACCAGGGCGTGTTCGTCCGCTCGATGGCCGCGCGCGACCGGCTCGGCGGGCTGTCGGATCATGCCATCGCGGCGATCGTGCTGATGCGGGCCTTGTTCGACCTGACCATCGTCGAGTCGGTCGGCATCGGCCAGTCCGAGGGCGACATCGCCTTCGTCGCCGACACGGTGGTGCTGTGCATCCAGCCCGGTTCGGGGGACAGCCTGCAATTCATGAAGGCCGGCGTCATGGAATTGCCGGACGTCGTCGCCGTGACCAAGGCCGACATGGGCGAGCCGGCGCGACGCGCACGAGCCGATGTCGAGGGCGCGCTGACGCTGACCAGCATGGCGGCCGAGCAGTGGCGCGCGCCGGTCGTGCTGATCTCGGCCGCGACCGGCGACGGGCTCGACGCCCTCGGCGAGGCGGTCGCGGCGCATGGCGCGCATCTCTCCGCGGGTGGCCGCTCGACCCGACGCGCCGCGCAGGCGCGCGCCTGGATCGAGGACGCAATCCGGGTCCGGTTCGGCACCACGGGCCTCGCGGCGGTCGCGCCGCAGATCGGCGCCCAAGCGGAAACGCAGCCGTTTTCCGCCATTCTGGCCTTTGGTGCGACGCTGAAATCTCGCCTCGCCGGCGCCTGATCGCCGTCGCATTCGCCCCGTACCCAGGCCCGGCTTGCGAGACACGAAATCCCACTCAAGCGGGCGTTCGGGATCGGCACACGGCTTAACCAAGCATCAAGGTTACTGACCCATGATCGCTTCGGGAGCGACCGTGACCGCACGGGCGCGCCCGCGGGCCACCCGTCCCGACCCCGCCGACCGCTTTCGGCGGTGATCGAAGGGCGCTCGTTCGCAGATGGTTCGAGAGTTGCGATCGCGTATGCGCCAGAGTGCCCTGTTCCGGATCTTCCCCGCCGCCTCGCCGCCAAGCGGCTCCGCGCGGCCGACCGGCCGCCGTGCGCGCGCCCGGCTCTCCGCTGCCCTGCTCGCCAGCGCCGCGATGATGCTCGGCGCCGGCGGCGCCGCCGGCCAAGAGCGCCGGCCGGTGTTCGTGACGCAGTCGACCGACGGCTGGATGGCGGCGTTCGATGTGATTCGCCAGCAGGCGCCCACAGGCACGGCCACGACCGAAGCGACGCCGGCGGCCACCGCCCTTATGGAAACCGCCGCTCCGGTCGCCGCTGCACCGCGCCCGTCGTCGCCGTGCCGGCGAGCGTCGAACCCGCGACTGCACCGGTTGCGCCGGTCGCGTTCCGCGAGCCGCCCTCCGGCCCGGATGAGCGCGCGACGGGACGACCGGGCGACCCGATCCCTGTGCCCCCGGCGCGGCTGGCGCTCGATTCCGATGCAGGCGAGCCGCTGCGCGACACGCCGAAGGCCGTGCCCGCCGATAACGGCGCGCCGCCGGAGACGACCGGCACGGTGCCCTCCGGCGACGGTGACAGTGGCCAAGCCGGCCCGAAGGAGGATCGGCTGCTCGCGCCGAGGCCGCTTCAGACCATGAAGGACGCCGCACTGTTCGTCGCGCCGGACCTGACCGAGGCGGGTGCGGAACGCGCGACCGGATACTCGCTGTTCGACGCCTTCGACCTGACCGGCGAATTCGACGAAAAGGAAATGCCGCGGCTGGCCTTCGCGCCGGAAGCGGTCGCCGAGCCGGCGACCATGGTCGCGAGCGCCGATCCCGCGCCGGAACGCGAGCCGAGCATCGCCGCCCGCGCGGCCGTCCTCGTCGCGGAAGCGCGGGCCGCCGAGGCCTCGGGCGCGGCGGTCGCCTCGACGGCCAAGCCCGAGCCCATGCGTTTCGCTGCCCTGCCGCATCCGCGACCGCGTCCGGCGCTGCGCGGCACGATCGAGCCGGTGCGCACCGTCGCGGTCGCGACCTCGGCCGATGCTAGCGCCGTACCGCTCGGCTATGCCGGCGATGCCACGCGCACCGAAGCGCCGTTCAAGGCGCTCTTGGCGCCGAACCCGGGCGCGCCGGACGCCAGCCCGGCGCCGATCGCCCCGGAGGTCAAGCAGCTCCGCCTGCCCGAGCACATGCACGGCTGGGCCTACGATCCGCTGCCGCTGTCGGTCTGGGAGCCGCGCCAGCAGAAATGCTTGGCCGAAGGCATCTATTACGAATCACGCGGCGAGGCGGCCAAGGGCCAGGCGGCGGTTGCGCAGGTGATCCTCAACCGGGTCAAGAACCCGGCCTATCCGAACACGATCTGCGGCGTCGTCTACCAGAACGCCAACTGGCGCAACCGCTGCCAGTTCTCCTTCGCCTGCGACGGCACGCGCCGGGTGATCAAGGAGCCGGACGCGATGAAGCGCGCGGTCGAGATCGCCCGCGAGGTCACCGCCGGTCGCATCTATCTGCCGGAGGTCGCCGACGCGACGCACTACCACGCCTACTGGGTCGCGCCCGGCTGGCGCCGGCAGATGATCCGCCTGACCAAGATCGGCGTGCACAGCTTCTATCGCACCGTCCACGGCGGCTGGAGCTGAGCCGGTCGCGAGGCCGGCGTCATGCCACCTTCACGACCAGCCGCCCGCGCACCTTGCCGGCCAGGATGTCCTCGGCGACCGTGAAGACGTCTGTGAGTGCGATCTCGCGCGTCATCGCCTCGAGCGTTCCGAGGTCGAGATCGGTGACGAGCCTCGCATAGGCCGCTTCGCGCAGCGGCTTCGGCGCCATCACCGAGTCGATGCCGAGGAGCGACACGCCGCGCAGGATGAAGGGCGCGACCGAGGTCGGCAGGTCCATGCCGGCGGCGAGCCCGCAGGCCGCGACGGCGCCGCCGTATCGGGTCATCGACAGCACATTGGCGAGCACATGGCTGCCGGCCGCATCGATGCCCGCGGCCCAGCGCTCCTTGGCGAGCGGCTTCGCCGGGCCGGCGAGCTCGGCGCGATCGAGGATCTCGGCGGCGCCGAGGCTCTTCAGATAGTCGCCCTCGGTCTCGGCCCGCCCGGTCACCGCGATGACGTGCCAGCCGCGCTTCGCCAGCAGCGCGATCGCGACCGAGCCGACGCCGCCGGCCGCGCCCGTCACGACGGCCGGGCCATGCGCCGGCGTCACCCCGGCCTTCTCGAGCGCCAGCACGCTCAGCATGGCGGTGTAGCCGGCCGTGCCGATCGCCATGGCGGCGCGGGCGGAGAGCCCGGCCGGCCGTTTGATCAGCCAATCGCCCTTGACCCGCGCCCGCGCGGCATAGCCGCCGAGATGCGTCTCGCCGACGCCCCAGCCGTTCAGGATCACCGCATCGCCGGACGCGAAATCCGGGTGGGCCGAGGTCAGCACGGTGCCGGCGAAATCGATGCCCGGAATCATGGGGAAACGGCGGACCACCGGCGAACGCCCGGTCACCGCGAGGCCGTCCTTGTAGTTCACCGTCGACCACTCGACTGCGACCGTGACGTCGCCATCCATCAGCTCCGCCTCGGGGAAGTCGACCAGCGCGGCGGCGGTCTTCTTGGTCGCCTCGTCGCGGGTGATCCGGATCGCGGGAAAGGTCGTCATCGTGCACTGCCTCGCTGGGTCGGGACCGCGAAGCTGGCGCAAGGCTCGACCCGTTTCAAGCCACCGCGCGTCACTTGCCCGAGATGAGACCGCTCATCTTGTTGACGCCATAGGGGATGAAGGTCGCCGAGCCGGTCACGAGCGCGTCGAGCAGCCCCTTGATGTTGGTCTCCGCGGGGATGCCCATCGCGACATTGTAGATACCGATCGCCGCCACGAAGACCAACACCGTCGACATGATGGTCGCGCCGATGAAGGCGATGAAGCGGCTCGAACTCGCCACCAGGACCCAGCCTCGCGGGGTGCTCGGATCGGCGACATCCTCCGACAGCGCATCGGGGAAGCTCCAGTTGCTCCCCTTCAGCGCGCCGAGAACCGTGCGCATCACCACCACCATGGCCAGCAGGAAGCCGCCGGTCAGCAACAGCGCCAAGAGCTTCATGAAGCCGGGTTCGTTCAGGATCGCGAGCATGACACCCCTCCGTGTATCTGCGCCGAAAACAACTTGGCGCCGGAGAAGAGGTTATGCAACCAAAAAGCGCTTTCCGACCGGATGCCCGCGCCTCACTCGGCCGGTTGAGCGCGCGGGACGAGCGGCGCCGCCAGCCGCTCGACCGGCGCCTCGCGGATAGGCAGATGGACGATGCCGGCGAAGATGCCGAGCGCCACGCCGAGCCACCAGACCGGCGTGTAGGAGTGGTTGAGGTCGTAGAGCCGCCCGCCGAGCCAGACGCCGAGGAACGAGCCGACCTGATGGGAGAAGAATACGACGCCGCCGAGCATGGCGAGATAGCGCGTGCCGAACATCAGGGCGACCAGGCCGTTGGTCGGCGGCACGGTCGAGAGCCAGAGAATGCCGATGGTCGCGGCGAACAGGACGACGGTCAGCGGCGTCGGCGGGATCAGGATGAAGGCCGTGAACACGACCGAGCGCGCCAGATAGATGAACGACAGCATGTAGCGCTTGGAGAGGCGCATGCCGAGATAGCCCGAGGACAGCGAACCGACGATGTTGAACAGCCCGATCAGCATCAGGGCGATCACGCCCCACCTGGCCTCGAGACCGAGATCCTGAATGTAGGCCGGGAAGTGCGTGGTGATGAAGGCGACCTGGAAGCCGCAGACGAAGAAGCCGGCAACGAGCAGCAGATAGCTCCGGTGCCCGAAGGCTTCCGCCAGCGCGGCGCCGATCGTCTGATCGCGTTCGCCGGCCTGGCGCGGCGTCGGCCGGCCCTGCAGCGGGATCGCCAGCAGCGGGATCAGCATCAGCATGCCGGCGAGCGCGATCAGGCCGTCGTGCCAGCCGAAGTTCTGGATCAACGCCTGGCTGAGCGGAGAGAAGAAGAACTGGCCGAACGAGCCCGCCGCGGTGGCGAAGCCGAAGACCAGCGTGCGCTTCTCGGCCGAGACGACGCGGCCGAGGGCGGCCATGACGATGCCGAAGGACGAGGCCGCGACGCCGAGACCGACGAGCACGCCGCCGCCGACGTGCAGCCAGACCGGCGCCGGCGCCCAGGCCATGACCAGAATGCCGATCGCGTAGACGACCGCGCCGAGCGCCAGCGTCCGCGCCGTTCCGAACCGGTCGGCCGCCGCGCCGAACAGCGCCGCGCCGACGCCCCACATCAGGTTCTGGATCGCCATGGCGAGCGAGAAGGTCTCGCGGCTCCAGCCGTGTTCGCCGATCAGCGGCAGCTGGAAGAAGCCCATCGACGACCGCGGGCCGAAGTTGATCGCCGCCACAAGACAGCCGCAGATCACGATGGTGGCGAGGGAGAAACGCGAGCCCGCGGGACGCGCGGCAGCGGTGGAGGGCGAGGCCATGGCCGGGGCTCCGGAAAACGGTGTTGAAACGGTTCGCTTTCGGTCAGGATTGTCGGAATTTCTGATAGGCACCAGTCAATAGTTTGGAGCGGATCGATCTGGAATGTTGATGGTTGCCGGTCTTACCCGCCGAATTGGCGGCCGCCGTAGAGAATGCGAAGCACGACGACCTCGTCCGCCTCTACAACAAAGGCAACGTTCACACGCCGCTCGAAACCGATGATCCGAAGGCCCGGCCGAACGTCGTCCCGGATCGAGCCTCGTTCCGGCGTGTGGCCCAGACTTTCGAGGAAACCACCGATCCGATCGAGATATCGCCGTGCAATAATCGGTGACGCCCGGCGGGCAATGTAGCGATGAATCGCGAGAAGGTCGTCTTCGGCCTCGCGCCTCAGTCGAACCCGGCGAACCAAGATCAGTTCTCGTCGACTACGCGGTCCATACGTGCACGGAGACGAGCCATGACCGAGCCGATCGGCTCCGCGGCTTCGGGCTCCCGCCGATGTGCGTCATAGGTCGGGCCGACGGTCTCGTGGAGCCAACGCTCGGTCTCATCCTCGCGGTCCTGGAGCGCTCGAAGTCCGGCGACCACGACATCGCTCTCCGACCGGTAGGCACCGCTCGCCACCTTCTCCCGGACCGCGCGCACGACATCTTCCGAAAGATCGAGTTTGTTCAGCTGCTGAGCCATGATGGATGCTCCGATCTGACGGGGTTGGAGTTTAGGTGGACCCCGTCGCCTTTTCCAGCGGCAAGTACCGCGACAGACGCGCCGGCTGTGCCGCAGGGCTCCCCAGCCCTGCGACATCTGTTCATCCGCCCCGGCAGTTGCTATATGCCTCCTCGATCCGGGTGCGCCCGGATCGAACGCCGGCACGGGCCGGTGTTTTTCGGACCCTTCTTATGCTCAAGTTGAGCATAATACCGTCACGGAGGCGACGATGACGACGACGACCGAAACGGGGGCTCGGGCCCCGGCCCGCCGCAAGGCGGCCGGCACCGCAGGCCGGGCCGGGACCGCCTCGGCAGCCAAGCCGCGTCCCTCTCGCGCCCGCAAGGCCGGCCCGACCGCGGCCGGCTCGGTCGCAGCCGCGCGCTTCGCTCCGCTGCCCCGGCCGGACCTCACCTTCACGCCCGAGGTCGAGGCGGCGACGGCGCATCTCTACGAGCGCGTGCGCCACGTCGTGCCCGAGATCGAGTGGCCGTTCCATGCGCCCTATGTGAAGGCGATCCTCGACCTCAAGGCCGAGCGCAATGCCGTGCTGCTGGCGCACAACTACATGACGCCGGAGATCTACCACTGCGTAGCGGATTTCGTCGGCGACAGCCTGCAGCTCGCCAAGGAAGCCGCCAAGTCGACCGCCGACGTGATCGTGCAGGGCGGCGTGCATTTCATGGCCGAGACGTCGAAGATCCTGAGCCCGGACAAGACCGTGCTCATTCCCGACGCCCATGCCGGCTGCTCGCTCGCCAGCTCGCTCACCGGCGCCGACATCCGGCTCCTGCGCGAGCGGTTTCCGGGCCTGCCGATCGTCGCCTACGTCAACACCTCGGCCGACGTGAAGGCCGAGGTCGACATCTGCTGCACCTCGGCCAATGCGGTCGAGGTGGTCGAGAGCTTCGGCGTGCCGCGCGTGATCATGGTGCCGGACGAGTATCTGGCCCGCTATGTCGCCACGCGCACGGACGTGAAGATCATCGCCTGGAAGGGTCATTGCGAGGTGCACGAGCGCTTCACCGGCGACGAGCTCCGGCGCTATCGCGAGGCCGATCCGTCGATCCAGATCATCGCGCATCCGGAATGCCCGCCGGACGTGATCGCGGCGGCCGACTTCACCGGCTCGACCGCCAAGATGATCGACTGGGCGAAGGGCGCGGCGGCCGGATCGCGCGTGGTCATGGTCACGGAGTGTTCCATGGCCGACAACGTCGCGGCGGAGGCGCCTCAGGTCGAATTCGTGCGGCCCTGCAATCTTTGTCCGCACATGAAACGGATCACGCTGCCGAAGATCCTCGACGTGCTCCTCGACATGTCGGGCGAGGTCGTCGTCGATCCGGCGATCGCCGCGCGGGCGCGCCGCTCGGTCGAGCGGATGATCGCGCTGAAGAACTGACGGGAGAGGCGCGCGTCGGCTCGCCCGGCCCGGGCACCGCGCCGGCCCGCGCCCTCCCCGCCTTCCCCGGACAGGCTCCGGCCGCACGGCCGGAGCGCCGGTCGCGACCAGCGGCCGGCAAAGCGCGGAGCCGCGACCATGGCCCGTCTCAATTTGGATACCGCAGCGCCCCGAAGCCGTGACGGCATCGACGACGTGCTGATCGTCGGCGGCGGCCTCGCCGGCATCTTCACCGCGCTCAAGCTCGCCCCCCGGCCGGTCACGATCCTGACCGCCGCTCCGATCGGCGAAGGCGCCTCCTCGGCCTGGGCACAGGGCGGCATGGCGGCGGCGGTCGCGGAAGGCGACACGCCCGAAAAGCACCTCGCCGACACGCTCGCCGCGGGCGCCGGCATCGTCGACGAGGCGATCGCGCGGATCATGACGCGCGAGGCACGCGGGCGCATCGAGGACCTGCTCGGCTACGGCGTCCCATTCGATCGCGACCTGGCGGGCCGGCTGACGGTCGGCCGCGAGGCCGCACATTCCGAGCGGCGCATCGTCCATGTCCGTGGCGACATGGCCGGCCAGGCGATCATGGCCGCGCTGATCGAGACGGCGCGGCAGACGCCGTCGATCCGGCTGGTCGAAGGCTTCGTCGGCGAGACGCTCGTCACCGCCGACGGGCGCGTGACCGGCGTCGTCGCCCGGCCGGCCGTGGGCGGCGCAGCCGTCCTGTTCCCGGCCCGCGCGGTCGTGCTGGCGACCGGCGGCATCGGCCACCTCTATGCGGTGACAACCAATCCGCCGCAGGCGAACGGCCACGGCCTCGCCATGGCGGCGCGGGCCGGCGCCCGGCTCGCCGATCCGGAGTTCGTGCAGTTCCACCCGACCGCCGTCGCGGTCGGCCGCGATCCGGCGCCACTCGCGACCGAGGCGCTGCGCGGCGAAGGCGCGATCCTGATCGACGCCGCCGGCCGGCGCTTCATGCCCGCGATCCACCCGGACGCCGAGCTCGCGCCACGGGACGTCGTGGCACGCGCGATCCATGCCGAGCGCATGGCCGGTCGCGGTGCCTTCCTCGACTGCCGTGCCGCGATTGGCGCGCATTTCGCCGAGCGCTTCCCTACCGTATATGCGGCCTGCCTGTCGGCAGGCATCGATCCGGCGATCATGCCGATCCCGGTCGCGCCGGCCGCGCACTATCACATGGGCGGCGTCTGGACCGATGCGGATGGCCGCACCTCGTTGGAGGGCCTCTGGGCCTGCGGCGAGGTCGCCTCGACCGGCGCGCACGGCGCCAATCGTCTGGCCTCGAACTCGCTGCTGGAAGCGGTCGTGTTCGCCGCGCGCATCGCCGACGACATTCGCGGGCGCGGGCCAGCGCCGCGTGGGCCTGCCGCGGCCCAATCGAGTGGCTTCGATACCGACGCCGTCGGAGCCCTCGAGGCCTCGGCCCCGCGCTCTCCGGCCTCGGAGGTGCACCTCGTCGCCGAGATCCGCGAGGCGATGCAGGCGCATGTCGGCGTCTTGCGCGACGCCGAGGGCATCGCCAGGGCGCTGGCGATCCTGGATGCGGCGGAGCGGCGGGTGCGGACCCAGGCGACGCTCAACATGATCGTCGCGGCGCGGATCGTCGCGGCGGCGGCCTTCGCGCGGACCGAGAGCCGCGGCGGCCACTACCGCTCCGACTTCCCCGAGACCGATCCGGCACAGGCGCACCGGAGCCTGCTGACGCTCGACGACGCGCGCCGGGTCGCCGTGGAGGCGACGGCCGGCCACGGCCGCTCCGTCGCGGTCGCCTGAACCGAGCCGGATGCGGGCCCCGCCCGTCCACGACCCAAGGCGCCCGCCCGCGACAAAAGGCGCCGGAACCTCAAACAAAAGCGCCCCGAGCTCGGCTCGGGGCGTTGCGTTGTCCAGCTTTCCGGATCGAGACGGTTCAAAACGCCTCGGCCATGCCGCTGGCGATGGCGATCGTCTCGGCGCCGTCGCCACAGGTCAGGCGCAGCTTCGAGTTCGCGCCCGTCGGCACGTCGCGGGTCTCGTTGGCGGCGAGGACGACGCGGAACTTGCCCGAGTTGCGGATCATCACGCCGTTGTCGCCGGTGTCGAGCCGGGACAGGCTGGTGACGCAGCGTTGGCCCTCGCGCACGAAGAAGCCGAGCACCTGGGCGCTGCCTTCGGTGTGCACGAAGGACTCGGTCGGCCGGAACACGGCGCCCGCCGCCGGCACGCCGGCCGAACTCGCCGTCGCGTAATTACCGATGGCCGCGAGGCCGAGCACGACGGCTCCGATCGCCGAAAAAACCGCGGCGCGTACGTTGATGCTCATCACCAAGATCCTGGATTTATGCCGACCGGATCGGCCGCCGCGAAAGGTTCGTTCGACGTCGTAACGAACCATCGCATACTGAAGTTTCAGAGATGCTGCGAGGCGCGCAATTTTGCGCGCGGCAGCTTCAGCGCGACTGGAGGCTCAACGTGCCCGTGCAGGCCGGTCCCTTCCAGGTCGCGATCAGGTTCTTGCCCGAGATCTTGCCCGAATAGGCGACCGCGGCGCCGTCCTTGGTCGGCTTCGAGGCTGTGAAGCTGCCATCGGCCTTGACGGTGCCGTGACCGTCGGCGGCGACGCCCTCATAGGCCTGGCCCTGGATCGTGATGGCGTCACCATAGACCGTCGCGCGCGTGTAGGCGTTGCCGGTGCAATAGGCGGCGGTGCCGGTCGCGATCGACGAGGCGCCTTCGTAGGTCCCGTCGAAGGACGCGGCGAGGGCCGGCGCGGCCGAGGCCAGAACAGCGGCCGCGAGGACGAGAGAGCGAACGGACATCGCTGAGCTCCAGCACATTTCGTTGCGGCGCACCCTAGTCCCGGCGCGCCGGGAAAAAAACCGTCCGATCGGCTCCTCCACCGGTTCCGTTGCGCCCTGTGGCAGAGCTGCCGCGCTTCGGCGGCGGTGCGCCGTACGGGCGGCATCCACCTCGCGCAGACGTGATTCAGGCGAGCCCGACCCGGCCGCGCAGGATCGCTTCGGCACGCTCCAGATAGAGGCTCGATCCCGGCGGATGCAGCACCAGTCCGGGCGCGATTCGCGGGCGGCCGCGGGCACCCTTGCGGCCGATGGCGATCAAACGGTGCGCGGTCTGATCGGCGCGCGGATGGATCGGGATCAGCTCGACGCCGCCGACACGGCCCTCGAAGCGCGGCGATGAGTTCGGCGAGGCCATCGCCGTGGAAGATCAGCGCGAGGCGCCCGTCCGGCTTCAGGATCGACACCGCCGACCGGACCCACGCGTCGAGCCCGCCAGCCTCGAGCACGTGCGCCCGCGCCTTGGCGCCTTCAGGGGTCACGCGCACGTCACGCTCGGCCCAGAACGGCGGATTGCAGATCACATGATCAAAGCTCTCGCGCGCCAGGCCCGCCGCCTCGCGGAGGCTCGCCTTGGCCAGTACGTCGGTCTCGATCACCGTCAGGCGGCCATGCAGTCCCGCGTTGGCCGGCCGCGCGGCATTGGCGCGGGCGAGCGCCGCGGCGACGGGATCGTTCTCGACCAGCGCCACCGTGAGGTCAGGGGCCCGGGCCGCGGCGGCCAGACCCGCCGTGCCGACGCCCGCGCCGAGATCGGCCAGCCGGCCGCTCGCGGCCTCCGGGACCGTCGCCGCCAGCAGCAGCGCGTCAAGACCGGCGCGATGCCGGCTGCGCAGCGGCTGCTCGATCTCGATCAGGCCGCCCAACAGGCGATCGACGGAGGTCGCCGACACGATCTCGGCGCTCCCGGCGTCACCGTCCTCGGTCGTCACGGGCCGACCTCGGGCCGGAGTTCGTGACCGAGCCCGGCGTCGGTCAGCAACCGGCGGGCGCGCGGCAGGTCGTCCTCGGTGACGAGCACGCGGCGCGGCAGGATGCCGATCGAGCCTTCGAGCGCACTCATGTGCTGGTCGAGCACGAGACAGTCGATGTCGCGCCCGGCCAGCAGGGCTTCGACGGTGGCGATGACGACGAGATCGTTCGATCGCATCAGCTCTTTCAATCGGTGCTCCTCGCATCCTGCCGCTCGGCGTGCCCACGGCTCAGGCAGGAGTCTAACGCGGAGCGGCGAGATCGGTCCACTGCCGGCGGACAAGGCGCAAAGGGCGGAGACGCGAGGGAAGATCCCCCCGCTTCGGCGAACGAAGCGTCCAACCGAATAGGCTTTTCGCAGGCTTGCCCAGTCGGGACGGCATCCCTATTCTCCCGGCCGAAATCGGGGCATGCCGGGCAGCGCGGTCGCGCGCCGCGCGCGGAGCCGGCACAATCGGGCACGGCCGTCGGCATCGACGGCGCCACAATCAGGAGCATACCCATGGGCGTCGTCGTTCCGCTCGATGACCGGCAGAAGTCCGAACCCTCGGTCGAACCGCTGGTCGCGCTCGTCGCCGCCGACATGGAGCGCGTCAACCGGCTCATCCTGTCGAAGGCCGGATCCGACGTCGCCATGATCCCGGAGGTGGCGAACCACCTGATCTCGTCGGGCGGCAAGCGGCTCCGGCCGATGCTGACGCTCGCCGCCGCGCAGATGTGCGGCTACGAGGGCGAAGGCCACATCCGGCTCGCCACGGCGGTCGAGTTCATGCACACCGCGACGCTGCTCCACGACGACGTCGTCGACGAGAGCGACATGCGCCGCGGCAAGCTCGCCGCGCGCAAGCTCTGGGGCAACCAGGCGAGCGTGCTGGTCGGCGACTTCCTGCTCGGCCAGGCGTTCCGGATGATGGTCGAGGTCGGTTCGATGCAGGCGCTCGGCGTGCTCTCCGACGCGGCCGCGATCATCGCCGAAGGCGAGGTCATGCAGCTCGCCGCTGCCAAGAACATGGCGACCACCGAGGACGAATATCTCGCCGTCATCCGCGCCAAGACCGCGGCGCTGTTCTCGGCCGCGGCCGAGGTCGGCCCGATCGTGGCCGGCCGGCCGCGCGAGGACGAGGCGGCGTTCCGCAGCTACGGCGGCAATCTCGGCATCGCCTTCCAGCTGATCGACGATGCGCTCGACTACGGCGGCTCGTCGGCCAAGCTCGGCAAGAACGTCGGCGACGATTTCCGCGAAGGCAAGATCACGCTGCCGGTCGTGCTCGCCTATCGGCGCGGCTCCGACGAGGAGCGCGCGTTCTGGACCCGCTGCCTGCAGGGCGGCGAGATCCACGACGGCGACCTCGCCCGCGCGATCGAGCTCCTGAAGAAGCACGAAGCGCTCGAGGACACGGTCGAGCGCGCCCGCCACTACGGCAAGATGGCCAAGGACGCGCTCGCCCCGATGAAGGACAGCGCCCACAAGCGCGCACTGATCGAGGTCGTCGACTTCTGCGTGGCGCGCGCGCACTGACCCGACCGGTCCGAATGCGATCCAAAATGCAAAGAGCGGCCGACCGGCCGCTCTTTCGTTATCTGACGCGCATGCGGGAAACGGCCGCTCAGGCGGCGAAGTCGACGCCGCCCGAATCCGTGGCGCGCCACGCCTCGCCGCAGGCCTTGGCCAGTTCGCGGACGCGCAGGATGTAGCTCTGACGCTCGGTGACCGAGATCACGCCGCGCGCGTCGAGTAGATTGAAGACGTGGCTCGCCTTGATGCACTGGTCGTAGGCCGGCTGCGCCATCAGATGGCGCTGCTTGGCATCGCTCTCCCAACCGGCGTCGAGGTACTTCTTGCAGGCGGCCTGCGCCATCTCGAACTGGCGGAACAGCATCTCGGTGTCCGCGTGCTCGAAATTGTGCCGCGAATATTCCTGCTCGGCCTGCAGGAACACCTCACCGTAGGTGATCTTCTGATCGCCGTCGAAGCCGTTGAAGTTCAGGTCGTAGACGTTGTCGACGCCCTGAACGTACATGGCAAGGCGCTCCAGACCGTAGGTCAGCTCGCCCGAAACCGGCGAACATTCCTGACCGGCGACCTGCTGGAAATAGGTGAACTGCGACACTTCCATGCCGTCGCACCAGCATTCCCAGCCGAGCCCCCAGGCGCCGAGCGTCGGGCTCTCCCAGTCGTCCTCGACGAAGCGGATGTCGTGTAGGCCGGGATCGATGCCGATCGCATAGAGGCTCTGGAGATAGAGCTCCTGCAGATTCGGCGGGTTCGGCTTCAGGATGACCTGATACTGGTAATAGTGCTGGAGCCGGTTCGGGTTCTCGCCATAGCGGCCGTCCTTCGGGCGCCGGGACGGCTGCACGTAGGCGGCCTTCCAGGGCTTCGGCCCGAGCGCGCGCAGCGTCGTCGCCGGATGGAACGTGCCGGCGCCGACCTCCATGTCGTAGGGCTGAAGCACCACGCAACCGTAGTTCGCCCAGAACGTCTGCAGGGTCAGGATCAGCCCCTGGAACGAGCGATCGGGGCGGAGATGGGCGGGCGTCTTCGGATCGATCATGGCGGCTACCGACGGTTCGCGCGGCTCAGTTCGTCGCGCTTTGAAAGCGCGCCGGACCCTATCGACCGGGGCCCTGAGGGTCAACCGCGGAAGGCCCGAAGCTGTCGCGGAGCGCAACCGATATTTCAGCTCCCGTTCAGCTAGAGGGGTGCAGTCTGCCGAACATGGACGCCGGGCATTTGAAGCGGCGTCGTTTCGGGAAGGATCCCAGTCATGTCCAAGACGCTTTTCATCACCGCCTTGATCCTGTCGAGCCTGGTCGCGGGCGTCGGCGAGGCTGCCGCGCAGGCCGCGAACAACAGCCGCGGCCAGTCCTCGAACACCCCCGGCGGCGATCCGGGCACCGGCAGCGCGATCGTCCGCTACGGCTCGAACGGCAACTGCCCGCCGACCATCGCCTGCGCGCCGAACGAGCCGCGCCAGCCGAACCGCGAGCGTCATCGCCGCGTCCTGCCGACCAAGTGCCACCATCAGGTCCAGTACTGGGAAGGCGGTGTCCTGGTCCGCGCCTGCCGCGATCAGGTCGTGCGCTGAACCGTCGCCAGCGGATCGAGGCCGCAGTCGGCCTCGACCGCCGTCGCCATGAGATCGAGCGCCGCACGCGCCACCGCGTGATCGGCGAAAGGTCGGCTGTCGCATTCCGCGACCGGCAGCACGAAGCGCACGCTGTTGGTCAGGAACAGGGCCTCGGCGTCGCCGAGATCCTCCGGCGAGAGGTCGGCCTCGACGACCGGCCGCCCGGCGATCGAGCCGGCGCCGAGCACCAGCGCCCGCGCGATGCCGGGTAGCACGCCGGCCTCGACCGGCGGCGTGACGATACGATCGCCGAACACAGCGAAGACACTCGCCATCGCCGTGCAGGCCATACGGTCGGCCGTGTTCAGGAACAGGGGCTCGCTCGCGCCCTTGGCCTCGGCTTCGGCGAGGCCGAGAATCGCGTCGAGATAGCCGAGCGCCTTCAGCCGTGACACCGGCGAGCGGTCGTTGCGCCGGATGCTCACGGTCGCGAGACGGACCGTCTGGAACACGATTGCCGGTGACCAGGGGGCGAGCGTGCCGATCACGGTCGGCCGCGGCTCCGCCGGTGGCTTCACGCCGCGCGGACCGGGGCCGCGCGTCACCGTCAGGCGCACCACCCCACCGGCCGGATCGGCGCTCGCCGCGAGCAACGCGATCGTCTCGGCCCAGCGCGCGCGCTCGACCGGGATGCCGAGCACCGCGCAGGCGCGCGCCAGCCGATCGAGATGATCCTCCAGCCGGAAGGCGATGCCACCGAACACCGGCAGCGTCTCGAACAGGCCATCGCCGAGCAGCAGCCCACGATCGGCCGGGTCGATCGCCGCCTCGCCGGCGGCGAGACGGCGGCCGTTGACGACGATCATGTCGCGGTCTTGCGCAGACCGCCCCAGAACTGGTCGGCGAGCGCGAGGAAGTTGCCGAACAGCGCGTGGCCATGTTCGGTCAGGATCGATTCGGGGTGGAACTGCACGCCGTAGGTCGGGTCGCTGCGATGGGCGAGCGCCATGACCTCGCCCTCGTCGGAGCGCGCGGTCACCACCAGCGGCACCGACGCGTCGGCGTCGTCGAGTTCGACGATCAGCGAATGGTAGCGGCCGACGGCGATGCGCTCCGGCACGCCGGCGAACAGGCCGGAGCCGTCATGGGCAATGCGCGAGGCGCGGCCGTGCATCGGCCGCGCGGCCCGGGGTCACGCGCGCGCCGAACACGTCGCCGATGCACTGGTGGCCGAGGCAGACGCCGAGGATCGGCACGCGGCCGGAGAGTGCTGCGATCGCGGCATTCGACACACCGGCCTCGCGCGGGCCGCAGGGGCCCGGCGACACGACGATCGCCTCCGGCGCCATGCGGCGGATCTCGTCGACCGAGACGGCATCGTTGCGGACGAGCCGGGTCTCGCGGCCGAGTTCGCGCAGGTAGCGCGCCACGTTGGCGACGAAACTGTCGTAATTGTCCAGGATCAGGATCACGCGACCTCCCACGCAGCCTCTGCGGCGCGGTTCATTGTCCCAAGATGTCGGGCGTCCGGACGATGCGTCAAGGGCTTGGGCCCCGGCGATGCTGCGTCGCATCGATGCGGCGCCGAGCGAGACCTCGGCGGCGGTCACTCACCGGTCCGGTTCGAAAGCGCGGAACAGGCGTTCGGCCTTGGCGAGCGTCTCGTCATATTCGGCCGCGGGATCCGACAGCGCCGTGATGCCGCCGCCGGCGTGGAACACCGCTTCGCCGTCCCGGAACGTTACGGTGCGGATCGCGATGTTGAGGTCCATCGCGCCGTCGAAGCCGAGCCAGCCGATCGAGCCGCAATAGACGCCGCGGGCGTTGCCTTCGAGTTCGGTGATGATCTCCATGGCGCGGATCTTCGGCGCGCCGGTGATCGAGCCGCCGGGGAAGCTCGCCGCGATCAGGTCGAGCCCGTCGCGGCCCGGCTGCAGCCGGCCGGTCACGACCGAGACGAGGTGATGGACGCTGGCGTAGGATTCGAGCCCGCACAGCACCGGCACCTCGACGGTGCAGTCGGCGCAGACGCGCGACAGGTCGTTGCGCAGCAGGTCGACGATCATGACGTTCTCGGCGCGGTCCTTCTCCGAGCCTTCGAGCGCGGCCGCGCGGGCCGCATCCTCGGCCGGATCGGGCGAGCGGCGGATCGTGCCCTTGATCGGCCGGCTCTCGACCCGGCCGCCGGCGAGTTCCAGGAAACGCTCGGGCGAGGACGAGGCGATCTGCACGGCGTCGAAATCGAGGAAGGCGGCGAAGGTCGCGGGGTTCGCCTGCCGGAGACGGCCGTAGAAGGCGAAAGGATCGAAGCCGTCGGGCAGTGCGGCGGAGAAGCGCTGCGCCAGATTGGCCTGGAAGATGTCGCCGGCGAGGATGTAGTCGACCACCTTGGCGACCGCCGCCTCATAGGCCGGGCGCTCGAAATTCGACCGGAACGCCAGCTTAGCGGCGCCGCGGCCGCTCGGCGCCGGGGCCTGCGCCAGACGCTCCAGAAACTCATCGGCACGCACGCGGGCGCGGTACATGCGCGCTTCCGGATTGCGTTCCGGCAGGCCGGTCGAGACGAGCCGGGTCACGCCCGTCTCGTGATCGAACACCACGACGACGTCGTAGAAGCCGAGCATCAGATCGGCGATCGCCGGCTCGGGGATCGCGGGCGCCGGCAATTCTTCCAGGCTGCGGCCGAACTCGTAGCCGAACCAGCCGATCGCGCCGCCGGTGAAGGGCGCGATGTCGGGGCGGGGCTCGTGGCGGAACACGTCGAAGGCGCGGCGCAGTGCTTTCAGCGGCTCGCCGGGCACGTCGATACCGTTCCAGGCGGCGCGGCCATCGCGGGCGGAAAACACCGCGAAGGGATCGGCGGCGAGATAGGACCAGCGGCCGAGTCGCGCGTCGCGCATGGCGCTTTCGAGCAGCGCCAGATGCGGCAGATCCTTCAGCCGCGCGGCGAGCGCGTAAGGATTGTCGCCGCCGTGGAGATCGATGACCAGCATGAGTGTCGTTCCGGGCGCCGGCCGGGCCGGCGGACTTGCCTCTCGGTGGCCATCTTACGCGGCGCGGGCGGCAATGGACGTGCGGCGTGGTGGCTCGGCGTCGTGATTGTTTACCCACATGGCGGCTCTGGCGCCGTTCGGGCGGGCGATCAGTCGCGGCGATGGTCGGGCCGATAGACGCCGTCGTCGCCGCGCACGAGGCGGCCGGCCTCGACCGGTTCGCGCACCGCGCGCGCCTCTGCGAGCGTCGCGCCGACGCGGTCCATCTCGCGACGCAGCAGCTTGTAGCCGGCGACGACCGCCGCACCGGCGGCGGCGAGGATCAGGAACTGCGGCATGGGCAAACCCTCCTGGGCCAATCGGAACCGAAGCTTAGCACGGATTGCGGCGATGGCGGGGCGAGACCAGTTCTCGCGCCGTGACCTGCACCGAACGTCGACGCGAGGCCGATCAGAAATCCGCGGCGATCCACCAGTCCGGATGCCGGACCGCCAGCCGGCGGCCGGCTTCGATCGCGGCCTGCCGGCTCGGGAACAGGCCGAAAGAGGTCGCGCCGGAGCCGGACATGCGCGCGAACAGGCAGTCCGCCTCGGCCGCCAGCGCGGCATGGACCGCGGCGACAACCGGCACCAGCCGGATCGCCGGCGGTTCGAGATCGTTGCGGGTGTCGGCGAGCCAACGGGCGAGATGCATACAATCGGCAAAACGCTCCGGCAGCAGTGGCAGGCGCGGATTGTGCCGGCTTTCGAGGATCTTGAACACGGCCGGGGTGGCCAGCGCGACGCCGGGGTTGACCAGCAGCAGGCCGAACTCCGGCAGCGGCGCCAGATGCTGCACGTCCTCACCGATGCCGCCGACGCGCGCGGTCGCGCCGTGCAGGCACATCGGCACGTCGGCGCCGAGCGCCAACCCCAAGCGACAGAGCACCTCGAGCCCGAGATCGAGGCCGAGCAGATCGTCGAGCAGGCGCAGCGTCGCAGCGGCATCGGCCGAGCCGCCGCCGATGCCGGCGGCGACCGGCAGGCGCTTGTCGAGCACGATGCACAGGCCCGGCCGGCCGCGGCCGCGCTCTCGGCCTCGGCCTGCACGAGCTTGGCGGCACGCACGACCAGATTGTCGGCATCCGGGCCGATCACGTCGGCGAAGGGACCCTCGGCCGCGAAGGCGACTTGGCCGGGCGCGTCGATCGTCTCGGCGGTGACGCGGTCGCCGAAATGGGCGAAGGCGACCAGGGTATCGAGCAGGTGATAGCCGTCGCTCCGGCGCCCCACGACGTGGAGCGCCAGGTTCACCTTCGCGGGTGCGACGGCCGAGCGGGACACGTCATCCGCCGATCTTGCCGAAATCGGCGACCGTGTGACAGGCGGCGCGGATTTCCGAGAGCAGCTTCAGGCGGTTCTCGCGCACCGCGGCATCCGGCGCATTGACCAGCACCTTGTCGAAGAACGCGTCGACCGGCGCCCTGAGCCCCGCAAGCGCGGCCATCGCGGCTTCGAAATCCTCGGCCTCGACGGCGCGGGCGGCGGCGATCTTGGCGGTCTCGACCGCGTGGGAGAGCGCCTTTTCCTCCTCAACCTCGAAGAGATGCGCATGCGGCAGACCGGTGTAGGTCTCGCCCGCCTTCTTCTCCTCGGCGCGCAGGATGTTGGCGGCGCGGTTGTAGCCGGCGAGCAGGTTCTTGCCGTCGTCGGAGGCGAGGAATTTGGCCAGCGCATCGACGCGCTTGACGATCAGGACGAGGTCGTCCTGGCCAGAGAATGAAAGTACAGAATCAACAAGGTCGTGCCGAGCGCCGGAGTCCCTTAGTTGAACCTTGAGCCTCTCATGAAAGAAGCTGACGAGGCTGTCGATCGGGTTCGTTAGATGGTTCTCAACGATCCAATTCGGGTTAATTCCATAGTCGGAGAGCTTGCTCATAATGGCCAGTGCAGCCTCCGCCGTAGGAGGCGCCTGCCATAATTGCGATCGAATTGTTCTTGCTTGCTCCGCATTTGTCAGGATCACGTGCCTGTCGAGAACGCGCATGCCGGCAGAGATTAGGCGACGGGTGAGCTTAAGCCGCACCCCATTCTCCAGCACGATCCGGATCACACCCAGCGCCGCACGACGCAGCGCGAACGGGTCTTTCGACCCCGTCGGCTTCTCGTCGATGGCCCAGAAACCCACCAGCGTGTCGAGCTTGTCGGCGAGTGCCACCGCGATCGCGACCGGGTCGGTCGGCACGCGGTCGGACGGGCCCTGCGGCTTGTAGTGATCTTCAATGGCGGTCGCGACCGAGGCGTCTTCGCCCTGGCGCAGCGCATAGGTGCGGCCCATCAGGCCCTGCACTTCCGGGAACTCGCCGACGACTTCGGTCATCAGATCGGCCTTGGCGAGCATCGCGGCGCGCTCGGCCTTGACCGGATCGGCGCCGACGACCGGCGCCAGTTCGACCGCCAGCCGCGCGATGCGCTGGATGCGGTCCCACTGCGTGCCGAGCTTCTCGTGGAAGACGACCTTGAGCGCCTTCAGCTTTTCCAGCCGCTGGTCGAGCGGCTTGGTGGCCCGATGCGCGTAGTCGGGCAGGTCGGCGAGGTCGGTCAGCCAGAAATGGCGCGCGTCGGAGAGACGGGCGCGGATGACGCGGCCGTTGCCGGCGACGATCGCCTTGCCGTCATCCTTGGCGACGATGTTCGAGATCAGGATGAACTTGTTGGCGAGCTTGCCCTCGCCACCGCCCGGCTGGTGGTGATGCGAGCGGAGAACAAAACACTTCTGGTTGGCGCGGATGGTGGCGCGGATCACCTCGCCCGGCACTTCGAGGAATTCCTCCTCGAACGAGCCCATCAGCACCACCGGCCACTCGACGAGGCCGGCGACTTCCTCGAGCAGGCCCTCGTCCTCGATCAGTTCGAGCCCTTGCGCGAAGGCCAGATCCTTGGCGTCGTGCAGGATCATGTCCTTGCGGCGATCGGCGTCGAGCACGACGAAGGCCGACTGGAGCTTCGCCTCGTAATCCTCGAAGCGCTTCACGGTGATCGCCTCGGGCGCCATGAAGCGGTGGCCGTAGGTGACGTTGCCCGAGCGGATGCCTTCGACCTCGAAGGGCACGATCTCCGGCTCCTCGGTCTCCGGACCGAAGGTGCAGACGATCGAATGCAGCGGGCGCACCCAGCGCAGGCTGCCGGTGCCCCAGCGCTGGGACTTCGGCCAGGGGAACGAGCGGATCACCTGCGGCACCAGCTCGGCGATGATCGCGACGGCGTCGCGGCCCGGCTTCGTCACGGTGGCGACGTAGAAGTCACCCTTCTTCGGGTCGGAGACGATCTCGGCCTCGGCGAGCGAGGCGATGCCGGCGCCCTTCAGGAAGCCCTGGATCGCCTGCTCGGGCGCGCCGACGCGCGGGCCCTTCTTCTCTTCCTTGAGATCCGGCGAGCGGACCGGCACGCCGGTCACATGCAGCGTCAGCCGGCGCGGCGTCGCGAAGGCCTTGGCGCCCTCGTAGACGAGACCCGCGCCGACGAGACCGTCCGTGATCATCTTCTTCAGGTCGTCCGCGGCTTTGCGCTGCATGCGCGCGGGGATCTCTTCGGAGAAGAGTTCGAGAAGGAGGTCGGGCATGGCTCTCGGCTCGGGCAAATGAGGTGGGCGAGGGCTTAACAAGCTCGCCCCGGTTTGTCAGCCCTGTTTCCAAACTGGAAACGGCAAAAGGCTGCGATGCCCGCACGGCGGGCGTCCGCCCGCGCGGGCATCGGAGCCGGTATCGTGAGCCGGTATCCGGCCGATCGGTCGAATTCGAACGATCCCATTCAGGCTTCGGCGAGCCGCGTCTGCGACACTGCCCTTGGGACAGGGAAAGGGACGACGATGACACGGCCGGGCGCGACGAGCGCCCGAAGGCACGGAAAGGCGATACCCCATGGCGATCGGATCGATCGGATCCTCCTTCGGCACCATCGCGCCGCAGACCGCGGTTCGCGAGACGGCGCAGTCCGCGCGCGCCGAAGAGGCGAGCGCCGCCACCGACGAGGCCGAGGCGTCGCGTTCGCGCGAGCCCGCGCCAGCCGGCCAGCCGACGCAGTCCGCGCCGGTCGAGCGCCTGTCGAGCGGCGCGGCGCATGCCGCCATCGCCGCGCAGGAAGCCGGTCGGCGCAACACCTCGCACCAGGAAGCCTCGCGCGCCTACAGCCGAGGCTGACGGCCCCCCTTCTCTTGGCTGACCTCGGCACCGGCCCCCGCTTTGCGGGACGGCCGGCGCGTGCCTATGTTCGGTATTCGAACGCTCAGAGCTCGAACACCAGATGGAGGCCGACGGCATGGCGCGCGACACGGCGAAACGGGGCGGCTGGCGGGACTGGATCCCGGCGCGGTTCAGACGCGATCTCGTCACCGTGCCGGTGGTGCTGCTCGACGGCGCGATCGGCGTGCGCCAGCCGTTCCGCGGCTCGCTGTCGATCGAGAGCGTCGCCGACACGCTGGAGACCGCCTTCGAGATGAAGCGGGCGCCGGCGGTGGCGATCGTGATCAATTCGCCCGGCGGCTCGCCGGTGCAGTCGCGGCTGATCTTCGAGCGCATCCGCGCGCTCGCTGAGGAGCACGACAAGAAGGTCCATGTCGTGGTCGAGGATGTCGCGGCCTCGGGCGGCTACATGATCGCCTGCGCCGGCGACGACATCATCGCCGATCCGTCGTCGATCGTCGGCTCGATCGGCGTCGTCTCGGCCGGCTTCGGCTTCGTCGAGCTGATCGCCAAGCTCGGCATCGAGCGGCGCGTCCATACCATCGGCGAGCAGAAGGCGATCCTCGATCCGTTCCGGCCCGAAAAGCCCGAGGAGGTCGCCCATCTCGCGGCGCTGCAGCGCGACGTGCACGAGATCTTCGTCGATCTGGTGCGCGAGCGGCGCGGCCAGCGGCTGAAGCACGACGAGGATCTGTTCGACGGCCTGTTCTGGACCGCCCGGCGCGGGCTCGAACTCGGCCTCGTCGACGAACTCGGCGACCTACGCTCGGCCATGCGCGCCCGCTACGGCGACGACGTGCGGCTGAAGCTCGTCGACGAGAAGAGTGGGTTCTTCCTGTTCCGGGGCAAGAAGCCGGGCATCCGCGGCTTGGGCGCGGCCGGCGGCGCGATCGGGCTGGTCGATCCGGAGGCGGCGATCGCGGCGGTCGAGCGGCGCCTGATGTGGTCGAAGTACGGATTGTGAGCGAGGGCAACTGCCCTCACCCGCCCTTGGCGAGCGCCGCCTTCAGCTGCCGGAAGTCGCGCCAGGCGAACTTCTTCTGCAAGGGCTGGCGCAAGAGATAGGCCGGGTGCAGCGTCGGCAGCGCGTCGATCTCGCGGCCGTTGACCTGGTGCTTGAGCCAGCGGCCGCGCAGCTTGGTGATGCCCTCGGTCGTGCCGACGATGGCGCTCGCCGCCGCGCCGCCGAGGAAGACCAGCACATCCGGGTTGGCGAGTTCGATCTGGCGCAGCACGAAGGGCTTGCAGATCTCGGTCTCCTGCGGCGTCGGCGTGCGGTTGCCCGGCGGGCGCCACGGGATGACGTTGGCGATATAGGCGCCGGTCCGGTCGAGACCGATCGAGGCCAGCATGCGGTCGAGCAACTGGCCGGAGCGGCCGACGAAGGGGACACCCGCCTCGTCCTCGTCGCGGCCGGGTGCCTCGCCGACGAACATCACGCGGGCCTCCGGATTGCCGTCGGCGAAACAGAGCCGCCGCGCGGTCTGGCGCAGGTTGCAGCCCTCGAAGCGCTCCAGAATGGCGCGGAGCTCGTCGAGGCTCGCGGCCGAGCGCGCGGCCTCGCGGGCGGCGACCACCGCCTCCTCGCCGGGCAGGGCGGCCATGCCAGCCGGCCGCGCCGCCGGCTGCGGCGCGGGCTCGAAGCGCGGGCGCTCGGCCGGCATCGGCACGTCGCGGCGCGGGGCGGCGCGGTCGGGCGACGGGTCGACCGGACTTTGATTGTAGGAACGAGCCGCCGGCGGCTGGCCCGGCGATGGGGGAGCCCACGTCCGCGCGGATCGCCGCCTTGCGATGCACCGCCCTGCGGCGCGGCGCCGCGTGCGGCGATCATCGCGGCGCGTGCTTCGGCCGCCCGTTCGAGCTCCAGACGCGATTCCTCGAAGCGATCGACCGGCGTCTCGCCGAGCGCGAGGTCGACGCCGGACGCGGCATACCAGTCGAGGACCGCAGCGAGCGCATCCACGTCCGAAAATCCGCGCGACATCGAACCTTCCGCCACCTTGGCCGAACCCTGGAAGTCGTCTAAGGGACAGTCATCATAAAGGAGATGCGCTAGCGGTGCGACTCCGAAGCCCGCACGGAACCGCCCTTCGAGGGCAGCGTTCCGATTGCGGGCCACGCGCGCCGCAAACCCGAGGAACGGAGCGACCCATGGCCGAGACCGATCTGCCCGAACGCGAGAGCATGGAATTCGACGTCGTCATCGTCGGCGCCGGCCCGGCCGGCCTTGCCGCGGCGATCCGGCTGAAGCAGATCGCCGCCGAGAAGGGCGAGGACATCTCGGTCGTCGTGCTGGAAAAGGGCTCCGAGGTCGGCGCCCACATCCTGTCCGGCGCCGTGGTCGACCCGGTCGGCGTCGACCGGCTGCTGCCGGGCTGGCGCGAGGAGAGCGATCATCCGTTCAAGACGCCGGTGACCGAGGACCGCTTCCTGTTCCTCGGCCCGGCCGGCTCGATCCGGCTGCCGAACTTCGCCATGCCGAAGCTGATGGACAACCACGGCAACTACGTCGTGAGCCTCGGCAATGTCGCGCGCTGGCTCGCGCAGAAGGCCGAGGCGCTCGGCGTCGAGATCTATCCGGGCTTCGCCGCCTCGGAAGTACTCTACGACGATCAGGGCCGGGTCATCGGCGTCGCGACCGGCGACATGGGCGTCGGCCGCGACGGCGCCCCGAAGGACAGCTTCACCCGCGGCATGGCCCTGATGGGCAAGTATGTGCTGATCGGCGAAGGCGCGCGCGGCTCGCTCGCCAAGCAGCTCATCGCCAAGTTCGGCCTCGACAAGGGCCGCGAGCCGGCCAAGTTCGGCATCGGCCTCAAGGAGCTGTGGACCGTCGACCCGGCCAAGCACAAGCCCGGCCTGGTGCAGCATTCGTTCGGCTGGCCGCTCGACGGCAAGACCGGCGGCGGCTCGTTCCTCTACCACCTCGAAGACAACCAGATCGTCGTCGGCTTCGTGGTGCACCTGAACTACAAGAATCCGTGGCTGTCGCCGTTCGAGGAGTTCCAGCGCTTCAAGACGCATCCGGCGATCCGCGACGTGTTCGAGGGCGCCAAGCGCGTCTCCTACGGCGCGCGTGCCATCACCGAGGGCGGCTTCCAGTCGGTGCCGAAGCTGACCTTCCCGGGCGGTGCCCTCATCGGCTGCTCGGCCGGCTTCGTCAACGTGCCGCGCATCAAGGGCTCGCACAACGCCGTGCTCTCCGGCATGCAGGCGGCCGAGGCCGTCGCGGAAGCGCTGGCCGCCGGCCGCGCCAATGACGAGCCGATCGCCTACGACAAGGGCTGGCGCGGTTCGGACATCGGCAAGGACCTGCACAAGGTCCGTAACGTCAAGCCGCTGTGGTCGAAGTTCGGGACGCTCCTCGGTATTCCGCTCGGCGGCCTCGACATGTGGACCAACGAGCTGTTCGGCTTCTCGCTGTTCGGCACGCTGAAGCACGGCAAGCCGGACCATGCGAGCCTGGCGCCGGCCAACCTGATGAAGCCGATCCAGTATCCGAAGCCGGACGGCAAGATCTCGTTCGACCGCCTGTCGTCGGTGTTCCTGTCGAACACCAACCACGAGGAGGATCAGCCGATCCACCTCAAGGTCAAGGACATGTCGACCCAGATCGCCGACGAGTACGGCACCTATGCCGGCCCGTCGCAGCGCTACTGCCCGGCCGGCGTCTACGAGTGGGTGATCAAGGACGAGCGACCGACCTTCGTGATCAACGCGCAGAACTGCGTGCACTGCAAGACCTGCGACATCAAGGATCCGAACCAGAACATCAACTGGACGACGCCCGAGGGCGCCGGCGGTCCGAACTATCCGAACATGTGACGCGATGCAGGGAGCGGCCGGGGCCCGGCAAGGCACCGACCGCTCCCTGCTCACGGCGCCCAATGCCGCTAACGCATCACCGGGCGATCAAAAACTCGGACTTAATCGATGCAGATCGCCGATGCATGCAATGCGATCGGCCATCGTCATCCTTTATTGACCGGCGCCGCGCACATCTTCTCGTGCACCTATTACGCAAGAGGATGACGTATGCGTTGGGGGATCCGCATCCCCGAGAAGCCGAACGGAGCCGCGCTCGCTGCTCTGCTGCTCACGCACGTCACGGCCACTGTGCTGACCTACATGTGCACGGTCACGACGCTCGGCGAGGTCGTGATCTGGCTGCCGAACGCCGTCCTGCTCGCAGCACTCCTGCACTTCAAGGGTGAGCGCGCCTGGACGATGGCGGCGATCACCTTCGCGTCGGACTTCTTCATCGGTGCCGTCCGTTTCACCGTCGTCGAAGGAGGCTTCTACGGCCTGACCAACCTCGTCGAGGTCGCGATCGCCTATCAGCTGATGGCGCGTTTCGGCGCCTCGGCCCGGCTCGACAACATCGCCTCGTTCGGACGCTTCGTGGTCGCCGGCCCGCTGGTCGCGCCGATCGCCAGCTCGATCGCGGCAGCGCTGGCCATCCATTTTTCCGGCCGGGTCGATCTGCCCGTCGCCTCGCTGACGCTGCTGTGGTGGTACGGCGACGCGCTCGGCCTGCTGATCGTCACGCCGCTGCTGCTCGCGGTCCTCGATCCGCCAGAGACCGAGCCGAGCACCACCGCCTTCGATGCGGTGGTGGTGGTCGCGACCTGCGGGGTCGCGGTGCTGATCCTATCGGGTCTACCGACGCGGATCATCGGCGACGTGTCGCCGACCCCGACCGCGCTGCTGCCGGCCGTGCTGTTCATCGCGGCGCGCTACGGGCCGCGCGGCACGGCGCTGCTCGTCGCGGCGCTGTCGGTCGGCACGGCGTGGTCGCAAGCGGCCGGACACGCGCCGTTCGGGCCCGGCGAGACGCATGCGACGGTCCTGCGCATTCAGGAGTTCGTGGTCACGCTGTCGATCGTCGGCATGGGCTTCGCCCTGCTGCTCGCCGAGCAGCGGGGGCACGCACGGGTGCTCGAGGAGCACGTGCGCGAACGCACGGCGGCGCTCGAGGAGACCAACCGCAAGCTCTCCCGGCTGAGTGCGACCGACGGCCTGACCGGCCTCGCCAACCGGCGCCGCTTCGATCAGACGCTGGCCGAGGTCTGCGCGGTCGGCCGCGCCGACGGGGAGCCCGTCGCCGTGGCGCTGATCGACGTCGACCACTTCAAGGCCTACAACGACACCTATGGCCACCTCGCCGGCGACGACTGCCTGCGACGCATCGCGGAGGATCTGGCTGCCGCCGCGCAGATGCACGGGGGGCAGGCGGCGCGTTTCGGCGGCGAGGAGTTCGCCATCGTGTTCAGCGGGCTTTCCGGCGAGACGGCGGCGATGATCGCGGTCGATCTCTGCCGCGACATCCGCGCCCGCGCAGACGTGCATCGGGCCTCGGCCTTCGGCGTCGTGACGGTCAGTATCGGCGTGGCGGCCGCCATCGGCAGTGCGGCGAGCCCGGCGCGGCTGCTCGAGCGCGCCGATGCCGCGCTCTATCGGGCCAAGAGCGCCGGCCGTAGCCGCGTCGAGATCGACCGCGGGGCGCAGCCCATGCTGATCGTCCAGGCGTGAGTGCAGTCGAGACGCTGAACCCGTTTCAGGTCCGCACGCGGTGGCGGAACCACGCGGCCGTGGTCCGCAGCCCGGTCTCGAACGGCGTCGGGTCGTTCCAGAAGTGCCGGGCGAACTTCGATCCGTCGACAATCAGCGGCTCGCGGAACTGGTGTCGCAGTTCCTCGATCTCGGCGAGATCGGGCCTGAACAGACCGGCGATCGGCAGCAGGAAGGCCGGCAGGCTGCGGACCCGCGCGGGCACGCCGAGGATCTCGGCGGTCAGCGCGATCAGTTCGCGCGAGGTGCGGGTCGGCGCGTTGGGCACGTGCCAGGCCTGACCGTAGGCGCTGTCCGGCGCGCCGAGCAGGCTCTCGAGCGCGCGAGCGAAATCGGCGACATAGGCGTAGTCGTGGGGCACGTCGGGCGAGCCGATCCACTGGGCCGCCCTGCCCTGCGCGAGGCGTCCGACGGTCGGGTCGCCGAGCCAGGACGACAGGGCGAACGGGCCATAGAAGTCCGGCGCCCGGACCGCGGTCGCGAGCACCCGGCCCTTGGCATGGGCCTCCTGCCACATCTCGGTGATCTCGGCGCGGACGCGCCCCTTCGGGCCGACCGGCCGCATCGGCAGATCCTCCGTCAGCGGACCGTCGAAGGGGCCGTACATGTAGAGATTGTCGGCGAAGATGAAGCGGGCGCTCGCGGCCTCTGCGGCCTCCAGCATCGCCTCCATGGCCTTCGGCCACTGCGTCTGCCAGATCGCGGTGCGGTACGGCAGGCCGATGGTCGAGATCAGCGTATCGGCACCCTTGGTCGCCGAACGCAGCGATGCCGCGTCGAAGACATCACCCTTGCGATAGGTGACGCCGCGCGGCAGTCCTTCCGGCGAGTGGCGCTGCACCACGGTGACGCGCGCGCCGACCGCCGCGAGTCGTTCGGTCAGCGACCGTCCGACCGGGCCGTAACCGAGCACCACCACGCCGACGCCTTCCATGAATCCTCCGAAAGAACCGCTCTCGCCGATCGCGCCCGCGTCCTATAGCTCCTGCCATAGCACGGCCGACGCGCCGGTGATCAGCGACCGTTCGTCTCGTCTTGTTCTCCACGCGCCAAGGCGGGCGCCTTTCGGCGGATCAGCCACCAGGCAGCGGCGAGGCCGACGAGCAGCAGAATGCCGATCGTGCCGGCCTCCCAGACATGGCCCTCGCCGACCAGCTGGTAGACGATGCTCGCGGCGGCCCCCGGCGCGACCAGCACGGGGATCCACGCGATCGCCGAGAGCGTGTTGAAGAACTGGAACGGCCAATGCGGCATGGCCAATATGCCGGCGGCGAGCGGCACGCTCGCCCTGAGCGGGCCGATGAAGCGGCCGAAGAACACCGCCGCCCAGCCCCAGCGCGAGAATACGCGCTCGCCGGCGGCGAGCAGCTCCGGATGGCGGCGGAACGGCCAGATGTCATGCGCCCGGGGTCCGAGCCAGCGGCCGACCCAGAACGAGATGCCGTCGCCGAGTACCGCGCCAATGGTGCCGCCGACGAAAACGTCGAAGAACGGCAGCACGCCGGTTCCGACCAGCGTGCCGGCGGCGATCATGACGGTGGTCGCGGGGATCAGCACGCCGATGAAGGCGAGCGACTCGCCGAAGGCCATCAGGCCGAACACCACGCCGGCCCACTCGTGATGGGCCTCGATGAACTGCAGAATCGAATCGACGGAGATATCCAAGGTCGGCTCCGGTTCCGGCCGGACGATCGCGCCGACCGCCGCCAACATAGGTGCTCGACGGAAGATCGGACAGGGGCGCGAATGCGGATGGCCTCCCGACAGGCCGACCGCGACGCGCTAGCGCTCGGGACTTGTGCCGTAGGTCACACGGCGGCTGCGGCGGCACGCTAGAGTGCAACGGATGTCGCCGCCGCGACGTCATCACGGTCCCGGGTGTTCCATGAGCAGCAAGAAGCCACGATCGGTCGCTGTCGATCTGCTGATCCAGGACTATGGCGCCTTTCTCGGGATCGACAATCTCGCTTTCGATGACGAGAATCTGCTCGCCTTCAACATCGAAGGCAGCGAGATCACGCTCGATTGCCGATCCGAATCGATCGGCATCTTGCTCAAATCCCTGATGGCGATCCCGACCGACAGGGTCACGCCCGATCTGCTGTTCGCGCTGCACGGCATCAACTACGTGGCAGCGTCGCGGGGCATGGGTTCGGTGCTGCTCGACCAGGACTTCGGCGCCTGGGTCTGGATCGACCGGATCGACCCGCGCAGTCTGACGGCTGCCACTTTGCACGAGGTCCTCAATCGCGCGGCGAGCGCCGTCGCGTTCTGGAACCGCGAGATTCCCGATCTGCTCGGCCGTCTCGAAGCGCAGACGCCATACGAGCCGGCGGCCGACTTTTCAATGATCCGCGTCTGACCGGAGGGGGAACGGCAATGAGTGGGGTGTCCTCGACCAACGTCTCCGGCCTGTCGCGCGGGCTCGATCAGATCCTCAAGTCCTCCGGCGAAGGCACGGTCGGGGCGACCTCCGGCTTCGGCGTCACGGTGCAATCGCCGAACTTCCCCGGGATCTCCAAGGTCGAGAGCCCGTTCAGCCAGGCGTCGCGCGAGCAAGCGCTCGACGCCAAGCTCAATTTCAGCATGGCGCTCAAGGGCGAGTTCGGGCTCAGCGAGAAGGTGATCAAGTACATCGAGACCAAGATCGACATTCACAGCGACGCGCCGCTCAAACTGTCCGACGCCAAGGAGATCCTGTCCGAGCTGCACGTTCTGAACCAGGTCAAGAACGGCACGCTCGACAAGTCGCACATGCAGGGGCTCAAGCACTTCACCCTCGTGCCGAAGCCGAAGGAACAGGTGCAGGAGGCGATGTCCTACACCTCGCGCCGGTTTGCCGAATTCGGTCTCGACGCGTCGAAGGACGACACGCAGATCGATACGTTCGACAGCTCGTCGAGCTTCGGCCTGATCGACGACGAACCCTTGACATCGACGTCCCGGCGCGAGCGGCGTTCCGAGAGCGAGACCATCGTGCCGCAGGGCGGATCGGAGCCCCGGAAGCCGCCGGCCCCGCCGATGCTGAGCGTCGGCAACACCGGCCTGCAGGACTTTCTGAACAAGATCGGCGGCGACGACAAGGAAACCCGTGAGCCGTCGGACCGGCTGCCGGACCTCGGCATCGCGCCGAAGGAAGAGCCGAAGCCGAAAGACGCCGGCCCGGTCGTCGTTCCGACGACCTCGCGCGAAGGTCTGTCGCAGCTGGTCGAGGAACTGCGCAAGCGCGATGGCGAACCGGAGACGAAGACATCACAGCCGGAAACGCCGGACGAGATCCCGCCCAAGTCCGATCCGGTCGCCGAGAAATCCGGCAAGACCTCTGAGCCGCCGCCGATGCTGAGCGTCGGCAACAGCGGCATGCAGGACTTCCTGAACAGGATCGGCAACGAAGACAAGGTACCCCGCGAGCCCACCGACAAGCTGCCGCGCCTCGGCATCGCCCCCAAGGAAGAACCCAAGCCGAAAGACACGGGCCCGGTCACTATTCCGAAGAGCTCGAGCGAAGGCCTGTCGATGCTGGTCGACGAGTTGCGTAAGCGCGACATTGAAACCGGTGGCTCGCGATAGTCGAGTGACGCCCCGGAGCACCGATCACATTTGCTCGAAGTGGCCGGAAGAGGCGCGCTGCGGCGCGGCCGGCCGGGACGTCTCAGCGCTGGATGATTGAATTGGCAGGTGCTATCGCCCACATTAACGTCATCGCCTCGAATGTTCCCAGAGAGCCCAGCCCCCGAAGTGCCATGCGCCCTATCGCCCATCCCACCACAGACGAGATCAGCCTAGCGGGTCTGCTGCATGCGCTCGCGGATCCGATCCGTCTCGATATCGTGCGGCGCCTGTGCACGGCCGGATGCGAGATGAATTGCATCACTTCGGCCGCCGACTTGGCCGGCCTGTCCAAATCGACACTGTCGCACCATTTCCGCATCCTGCGCGAGGCCGGTCTGGTGCGCAGCGAGCGGCGGGGCGTCGAACTGCTCAACAAGTTGCGCCTCGACGAGATCGAGGCCCGTTTTCCGGGCTTGCTGCGCAGCATCCTCGCCGCCCGCGATGCGGAGGCTTGTTGCGGACGGAAGAGCGCAACCGTCGAAGACAGCGTGCAGGTGCGGTCGGAGATCGTGCTGACGACGTGACGGAGCACGGGACGATCGGGCCGGGAAAGCACCCGGATCGGAAGATCCCCGGATCAGGCGACCGCGCGATCGGCACGTCCCGCCTCGACGTGATCGGCGACCTGATCGACTCGCGTCCGGAGCCCGGCGAGCAGACGACGCCCCAAGGCGGGCGCGCGCAGCGACAGATCGTTGATCGCCGTGCGCGGCGCCAGCAGCAAGCGGCTCAGCACTTCAACGCGGACCTCGCATGGCGCGAGCACGTCCAGCATGTCGAGGCCGCCGCCCTGCCACGAGCCGGGTCGATCCTCGACGATCGTCAGAGGCTCGGACGGGTGCTGCGGAAAACGGAACACCGACCAGCGGCCGACCAGCAGGAACACGAAGTGATTCGGCCGGACCACGCGCGAGATCACGACATCGCCGGGATCGACGGTGACGAGGCGCGACCGGTCGAGCAGCCACGCGAGATCGCGATCGGTGACGCCCGCAAAGATCGGGAGTTCGCGGATCTCTTTCACCGTCATCGGCGCGCCTCCTCGTTCGTCCCGAAGCATCGGCCGCGCAAGCGCGCGTTCGACCTCCCCTAGTGTCGGGCTGGTGTGTAGTTTCCGCAATGCACAATTTGGCTCAAGACGAAAAGTTGCGACGTCCACAGGCAAGACCTATTCAATTTCCGCCATCCGTCGGACGCTGATCCATCGCCGCGGTCGCCGCCGCGCGGGACGTCCCGGAGTTTCGCTCGCGCGCCGGTGCGGCTAAGGTCGTCCGACCGCGCCGGGGCCGGCGCCCGTCTCGCTTCTTCCTCACGACCTCGGAGGTTCGCCGCATGTCCCGCATCGACGGATCAAAACCGTTCATTCCGGTCCGGATCGCCGTCCTGACGATTTCCGACAGCCGCACGCTCGCGGAGGACCGCTCCGGTCAGGCTCTCGCGGATCGGATCGCCGAGGCCGGTCACGAGCTGGTCGAACGGGCGATCGTGCCCGACGAGATCGAGGAGATCCGGCTCGTGGTGAAGGCGTGGATCGATGATCCGGCGATCGATGTGGTGATCACCACGGGCGGCACGGGCTTCACCGGGCGCGACGTGACGCCCGAGGCGGTCGAGCCGCTGTTCGAGAAGCGCATGGAGGGTTTTTCGGCGATCTTCCATCGGCTTTCGTTCGAGAAGATCGGCACCTCGACGATCCAGTCGCGCGCCACCGCCGGTGTCGCGCGATCGACCTTCATCTTCGTGCTGCCGGGTTCGCCCGGTGCCTGCAAGGACGCCTGGGACGGCATCCTGAAGGCACAGTTCGACTATCGGCATCAGCCCTGCAATTTCGTAGAGATCATGCCGCGGCTCGACGAGCATCTGAAGCGCGGCAAGCTCAAGCCGACGGCAGGCTGAGAACCCCGCCCCCCGATATCGCCGCGGGATATCGCCCCATCGTCTCCGCGGCGCCCCGTCAGAGCCAGCGCGACCGGACCGGCAGGCCGAGACCGTCGCCGAGCATGGCGAGCACCTCGCGGAAACTCGGCACGACATCGGCCGAGCCGGGACGGGTCAGCACGACCGCGTTGGCGCGGAGCTTCTGGATCGACCGGCGCGCGATGCGCCGCACCAGTTCGCCATGGCTTCGCGGCGTCGCGGCGCCGCGGATGCGATCCCAATGCCGGCGCGAGACGACCAGCGCCTGATCGCGCACGGGCCGACCGAGCAGCCGGCCAACGACGCGGATCGCCCGCTCGACCACGCGCGGGCGCCAGCCGTATTCATCGAAGACGAGTTGGAATGTCGCCGCCTGCCGCTCGGCGCGGCCGCCGCGCTCCGCCCGTTCGATGAAGCCCGCGACCTCGCGGAACCAGTCGCCCTCGAGGATCACGCCCGGCGACAGGATCATCAGCCAGGGCCCGCGCCGCGCCGCCTCGGCACCGGCGGTCGCCAGCGTGCCCCAATCGCGCGCCGCGATCACCACGGTACAGCCGGCCGCCTCCGCCACGACGCGCGTGCCGTCGGTCGAGCCGCCGTCGGCGACCACGACCTCGCGGACAATGCCTTCCGCCGCCGCCGGGACGAGCGCGGCGAGCGTGCGGGCGAGGCCCTCTTCGGAATCGTAGGTCGGAATGACGACGGAGAGCATCCGGGGATCTTGATCCAGGCCTCGGGAGGTCGGAGGCTGCGCTTCGCGCGATGCGCCGATCGCTTTGCCGGGAAACGTCAGATTTCGCCGAAAGCTGCCTCTATCACGGCCCGACGCCGCCACGCCAGCCCAATGGTGCGGCGCTTTGGCAAATGTTCTTGTTTTGTTCGAGGTTTTTGTCTAGCCTGGGGGCATGGCTCAGATGACTCGAACCCCATTTGCCGGACGACACCCCGTCTACGACGGGACGGCCGCCGCGGTCCAGGCCTTCGATCCGATCGCGGCGGAGGCCCCGCCGACGGAGGTCGGCGTCGAGGCCCCATCGACGGAGATCGGTGTCGAGGCACCGCCGACGGAGGTCGGCATCGAGGCCGGGCGGCGGCGCGGGCGCGGCGCGAGTTCGAACCGCAGCGGGCGCTACGAGAGCGAGGCGCGGGTCGCCGTCGACGACGGCTGGGACAGCCTCGACGACCTGCCGCCGCTCGCCACCCATGTGCAGATCGAGAAGCCGAAGAAGATCATCACCCGGAATTCCTCGCCGGACATCTCCTTCGATCGCTCGATCAACCCCTATCGGGGCTGCGAGCACGGCTGCTCCTACTGCTTCGCCCGCCCGACGCATGCCTATATGGGCCTGTCGCCGGGTCTCGATTTCGAGACCAAGCTGTTCGTCAAGCCGAACGCCGCCGACCTGCTGGCGCGCGAGCTCTCGGTCGCAGGCTACGAACCGAAGACGCTGGCGATCGGCACCAACACCGATCCCTATCAGCCGATCGAGCGGCGCTACCGCATCATGCGCGAGGTGCTCGAGGTGCTCGAACGCGCGAACCATCCGGTCGCGATCGTGACCAAGTCGGCGCTGGTCGCGCGCGACCGCGACATTCTCGGCCGCATGGCCGCGAAGGGTCTCGCCAAGGTCGCGCTGTCGGTGACGACGCTCGACCGACATCTGGCGCGGGCGATGGAGCCGCGGGCCTCGACGCCGGACAAGCGGCTCGCGGCGATCCGCGACCTCGCCGAGGCCGGCATTCCGGCCGCGGTGATGGTCGCACCGGTGATCCCGGCGCTCAACGATTCGGAGCTCGAGCGCATTCTCGAAGCCGCCCATGCCCATGGCGCACGCGAGGCCGGCTATGTGCTGCTCAGGCTGCCGCTCGAGGTCTCGGAGCTGTTCAAGGAGTGGCTGCTCGAACATTGCCCGGATCGCTATCGGCACGTGCTGTCGATCCTGCGTTCGATGCGCGACGGCAAGGATTACGACGCGACCTGGGGCAAGCGCATGAGGGGCACCGGCCCTTATGCGCAGACCATCGCCAAGCGGTTCGAGGTCGCGGCGCGGCGGATCGGGCTCAACAAGGGCGGCCGCACCAAGCTGCGCACCGACCTGTTCGAGCCACCGCTGACCACGGGCGTGCAACTGAAGCTGTTTTGACGGCCGGAGCGGAAAGGCCGCCAGTGACCGAAATCGGGGAGACGCGAGATGCGCGGACGTTTGACGGTGGTGACGCTCGGGGTCGGCGATCTGAAGCGCTCGACGGCGTTCTATGCGGGGCTCGGGTTCTCGATTTCGAGCGAGAGCCAGGACGCGGTGACCTTCATCGATGCCGGCGGCGTCGTGCTGTCGCTGTTCGGCCGGGTCGCGCTCGCCGAGGACGCCCACGTTCCGGCCGAGGGCAGCGGCTTCGGCGGCATCACGCTCGCCTGGAACGTCGGCAGCACGGCCGAGGTCGACACGGTGATCGCGGCCGCGGTCGAAGGCGGAGCACGCCTGCTGAAGCAGCCCGGTGAAACGTTCTGGGGCGGCTATTCCGGCTACTTCGCCGATCCGGACGGCTACCCCTGGGAGGTCGCCCACAATCCGTTCTGGCCGCTCGATGCCGACGGCACCGTGGCGCTGCCGGCCTGACGTCGGTCCTGCCCGCGCCCTTGGCGAAGGAGCGCGACCCATGCTGCCTTGGCAGCGACCGTGCCCACCCGATCGCGTGACTTGATTCCGGGCGGCGCGGCGGGCACGGTCCAGCCATGCGCAAAAGCGACTCGACCCTCCTGTTCGATCTCGACGCCGGCCCGGATTTCAGCATGGAGATCCGCGCCGGGGCACGCCGGGCGCCGGTCGCCGGCGTCGACGAGGCCGGCCGCGGCCCCTGGGCCGGGCCAGTGGTGACGGCGGCGGTCGTGCTCGACGAGGCGAAGATCCCGCGCGGCCTCGATGATCTGAAGGCGCTGACCGAAGCGCGGCGCGAGGCGCTCTACGACCTGATCTGCGCCGATCATCTGGTCGCGGTGACCTTCGCCTCGGTCGACCGGATCGACCGCATGAACATTCGCGGCGCGACGCTCTGGGCGATGGGCCGGGCCGTGCGCGCGCTCGGCGTCCTGCCGATCCACGTGCTCGTCGACGGCAGGACGTGCCGCCCGGCCTGCCCTGCCCCGGCGAGGCCGTGGTCAAGGGCGACGCACGGGCGCTGTCGATCGCGGCGGCGTCGATCGTCGCCAAGGTCACGCGCGACCGCATGATGGTGCGGCTCGCGCGCGAGTTCGACGGCTACGGCTTCGACCGTCACAAGGGCTACGGCACGGCCGAACACCAGCAGGCCCTCGACCGGCTCGGCCCCTGCGTGCTGCACAGGCGCTCGTTCGAGCCGATCCGGGTCAAGCTCGGCGACGCCGTGACGGTGCCGGAGCGGCGCCCAGCCCTGCTCTGAATGGCCGCAGATCGACCCGACAAGGCCCAACCCGGCCGACCCCGCCGGCGCACTCGGCCCCGGACCGCAACGAAGCGCCAGGCGCCCTTCCAAGCGCAAGGCTCCCGATCGGGGGCGCCGGTAGCCTGACTGCGTCTTGTCGGTATCCATCCGACCAGCCTCGATAGCAAAAGGCCCGCAGGGATCACCCGCGGGCCTTTGTTTATTGGTCTTGTTCTGGCCGTGCGTTCGGGCCGGACGATCAGTTCAGCTTGGCGCGAACCGTGGCGATGCCCTGGTCGACCAGCGCCGCGGCGGTCGCGCCCGGCACCTTGGCGGCGAGCAGCTTCTCGGTCGCGGACACCGCGACGTCGGCGGCGCGCGCGCGGACCTCGGCGATCGCCTGGGTCTCGGCCTGAGCGATCTTCGCCTCGGCCGCCTTGGTGCGGCGGGCGATCATCTCCTCGAGGGCCTTGTTGGTCTCCTCGGTGAGACGCTCGGCCTGCGCCTTGGCCTCGGTCACGATGGCCGCGGCCTCGCGCTCGGCCTCGCCGGCCTTGGTCTTGTACTCGGCGAGCAGAGCCTGGGCCTCTTCGCGCAGGCGACGGGCCTCGGTCAGCTCGTGCTCGATCTCCGTCGACTTCTTGTCCAGCGCCGCGCCGACCTTGGCCGGAACGCCGATGTAGAAGAGGATGGCGAAGAAGATCAGAAGGGCGACGAAGACCCAGAATGTAGCGAGAGATGTCGCGTCCATGAGAGCCTCCTCACTTCGTCAGGCTGGCGGAGACCGCGGCGGCGACCTCCTCGCGGCTGACGCCGGTGCCGATCAGGGTCGAGACGAGCGTCTCGGCGGTGTCGATCGCGATCTGATCGACGTCGGCCATCGCCTTGGCCTTGATGTCGGCGATCCGCGCCTCGGCGTCCGTGAGCTTCGCGGTCAGCGAGGCTTCGGTCGCCGCACGCTTCGCTTCGGTCGCGGCGGTCAGCTCGGCATGGGTGGCGGCCGCGATGCCCTGCGCCTTGGCGCGGGCCTCGGCGAGCGCCTTCTCATAGGCCGCGACGGCGGCGTCGGTCTCGGCCTTCAGGCGCTCGGCCTCGCCGAGATCGCGGACGATCCGGTCGCGACGGGTCTCGATGATGCCGCCGATGCGCGGGACCAGCAGCTTCGAGACCAGCAGAAAGAACACGCCGAAGGTCAGCGCGAACCACAGGATCTGCGAGGGAAAGGTCGACGGGTCGAAGGGCGGGAAGGCACCGCCGTGCTGGGCGGCCCCACCGTGGGCTTCGGTCGACGTGGTGTGTGCGGTCTCGGCCATGGGGCTACTCGATCTGGCGATCCGATCCGACCGGTCGCCCGTGCCGTCGAGGTTCCGGCTGCCCGAAACGCTCGCCCACACGGAGCCGGTCCGTGATTCGATCTTTCGGCCGGATCGCGGCGAACGGCGGGCCGTTCACCGCTGCGATCCCGACCATCGACAGGGCGACCCGCATCCCCGAAGGGTGCGCGGCGAACGCCCGGTCCCGGCACCCGCCCCTGAAACCGCCGACCGGCCGACCTCTCAACCAGAGAGGCGACCGGCGCCGGATCACGGGATAGCACGGGTGCCCGTGCAGCCGCTGCAGTCGGTCGGCGCCTCGATCGCTCGGGCGCGCCGACCGGACCTTGCGGCCGCTCCTTCGCCGATCAGGTGAACAGGACGATCAGCGCGACGAGGAGCGAGAAGATGCCCAGAGCTTCGGTCACGGCGAAGCCGAGGATCAGGCGGCCGAACTGGCCGTCGGCGGCCGACGGGTTGCGCAGGGCGCCGGCGAGGTAGTTGCCGAAGATGGTGCCGAGGCCAATGCTCGCGCCGGCCATGCCGAGGCAGGCGATACCGGCACCGATGTACTTCGCAGCTTGAGCGTCCATGGGAATTGCTCCTTGGTGGGATGGTTCGAACAGCGTGACCGATCCGCCCCGGCTCAGTGGCCGGGATGGATCGCGTCGTTGAGGTACATGCAGGTCAGCACCGTGAAGACGTAGGCCTGCAGGAAGGCGACGAGGAACTCGAGCGCGGTCATGGCGACCGTCATGCCGAGCGGAAGGATCGAGCCGATCGTGCCGATGCCGCCAGCGGCGCCGAGCATCACGACGAAGCCCGCGAAGACCTTCAGCGTGATGTGACCGGCGAGCATGTTGGCGAACAGACGGACCGAGAGGCTGACCGGACGCGACAGGAACGAGACGATCTCGATCGCCGTCACGAGCGGGATCAGCAGGGCCGGCACGCCGGAGGGCGCGAACAGGCCGAAGAAGTGGAAGCCGTGCTTCCAGACGCCGTAGATCACGACCGTCAGGATCACGATCAGCGCCATCATGAAGGTCACGATGATCTGGCTCGTCACCGTGAAGAAGTACGGGATCAGGCCCAGCATGTTCGCGACGAAGACGAACATGAACAGCGAAAACACGAGCGGGAAGAACACCATGCCCTGCTTGCCGGCGGCGTCGCGCAGCGTGCCGGCGACGAACTCGTAGGCCATTTCGGCAAGGAGCTGGCGCCGGCCCGGCACCAGGGCACGCGGCGAGGCGGCCCAGGTCAGAAACAGCGTCGTCACCGCGACGACCACGACCATGAACAGGGCCGAGTTGGTGAAGGACAGATCGTATTTCCCGATATGAATCGGGATGATCGGATTGATGTGGAACTGATGGATCGGATCGACCTTATCGCCAGCCACCTGTCCGTCTCCGCCGTCCTACGTCGCCGACCATGATGGCCGGACCGTCCCCACACATGATGCCGTCTCAAGGCGTCACCACCCCGACCGCACCCCGAATTCCCTGCCGCCGTCAGGCCATCGAGGCGGAACGCCTCAGATCCCCGGACCGCGACCGTCGCCCGACCCGGATCCAGACTTGGATCCCGGCTGAGTGACCATCCCCTGGGCGCGCAGGACGTTCAGGACGCCAGCCGCAAAGCCCAGGAGCAGAAACACAATCAGCCCCCAAGGGGCCGAACCGAACATCCGATCGATGAACCAACCGAGGCCGGCTCCCACGACCACACCGCCGACGAACTCGGATGCGAGTTTCACCGCCAGGGCGTAACCGGCCTTGGGCTCGTCACCCCGGACCCGCTCCGCTTCCGCGCGCCGCTTGTCCTGGAGCGTCTTCTCCAGTCCTTCGAGGCGCTCGGCCAGTCTTGCTTCATCGGCGGCGGAGCGTTGGGCGGCGCCGCCACCGGCAGCGCTCGACACATCGTTCCGGATCGGCTGCTGGTTGCTGTCGTCGCCGGTCATGACCACGTCCCTCGCTCGAAAACCCCTCGGTCAACTCGGTCTGACGTCCTCGGTTTCCCGAGGGCGTCCCTGATCGATGTCGATCGACGGGAAAACGGCCGGATCGCGGCGAACCGGGACGCGGCGTCCAAACCCCACCCCCCGAAGCCGGGCGCACCATAGTGGCGCGTCAGGAGTGTGTCAAGAAGAGGTGAATTTCGGCCATCGCTTTGAACATAAACGTTTTTCGGCGATTTCGAACACAGGCTGCACGAAGGTCGCAGCCGCGATGCCGCGGTGCAGCGCCGATCGGCCCGACGATGGCCGGTCCGCGGCGGATTTCAGACGGCCTCGAGGATTCGCTCGGCCGCCTCCAGATCGACCGAAACCAGCATCGAGACACCGCGCTCGGCCATGGTCACGCCGAACAGCCGATCCATGCGCGCCATGGTGATCGGATTGTGGGTGATCACCACGAAGCGGGTCGCGGTCTGCCGGGTCATGTCGACCAGCAGATCGCAGTAGCGCTCGACATTGGCGTCGTCGAGCGGCGCGTCGACCTCGTCGAGCACGCAGATCGGCGCCGGATTGGTCAGGAACACCGCAAAGATCAGCGCCATGGCCGTCAACGCCTGCTCGCCGCCGGAGAGCAGCGTCATGGTCGAGGGCTTCTTGCCGGGCGGGCGCGCCATGATCTCCAGACCGGCCTCGAGCGGATCGTCGGAGGCGACGAGCTGGAGTTCGGCGGTGCCGCCGCCGAACAGCAGCGTGAACAGCGCCTGGAAATGGTTGTTGACCGTCTCGAAGGCCGCCATCAGGCGCTCGCGCGCCTCACGGTTCAGATTGTAGATGCCCTGGCGCAGACGCTTGATCGCCTCGATCAGGTCGTCACGCTCGGCGGTCAACGCGCCGCGGCGCTCGTCGATCTCACGCGCCTCGTCCTCGGCGCGCAGGTTGACGGCGCCGAGCCGCTCGCGCTCTTGCCGGACGCGTTCCAGCCGGCGCTCGATGCCGTCTACGTCGGGGAGCGGCGCGCCTTCCTTGAGTTCGGTCAGGCCGACGAGGCCTGGCGGCGCGACGTCGAAGGCCTCGCGGATGCGGGCCTCGATCTCGATTCGGCGGTTGCGCGCGGCCTCGTAGCGCTCCTCGGCGCGGACCTTGGCCTCGCGGGCGCCGGACATGCTCTCGAGCGCGCTGCGCGCCAGCCGGTCGGCCTCGGCCTGGGCGCGCTCGGCGACGGCGAGGGCATCGGCGGCTTCGGCGCGCGCCTTCTCGGCTTCAGCGATGGCATTGACCAAGCGGCGCTGTTCGAGGGCGATCTCGCCCGGCCGCTCCATCAGCGCCGCCCGCTCCTCCTCGGCCTCGAAGGCGCGATCGGCGAGCACGGCCAGTTGTGATTCGGCATTGGTCGAGCGCGACAGCCAGCTCTCGCGTTCGCGGGCGATCGCCTCGATGCGGCGGACGCGCATCTCGGCTTCGCGCGATGCGCCCTGCAGCGCGGCACGGGCCTCGGCGACGCCGGCGCGATCGAGCGCGACCGCGGCGCGAGCATGGGCCAGCGCCTCCTCGAGGCCGACGACCGGCGGCAGGTCCTCGCGCGCCATCTCGGCCTCGACACGGGACGCGGCGATCTCCTCGGCGCTCGCGGCGAGCCGATCGCCGGCCTCGCGCAAGGCCGACAGGCGGGCCGCGACCTGGCCGGCCTCGCGTTCGATCCGGCCGAGCGCTTCGCGCGCATCGGCCTCGCGCTTCTGCGCGGCGCGGTGCGCCTCGCGGGCGAACCGTTCGGCCGCCTCCGCATCGGTCAGCGTCCGGCGCTTCGCCTCCGAATCGGCCCGGCGGTCGGCGACGATCTCGCGCGCCACCTCGACCTGGGTTTCGAGCTCGATCAGGCGGTTGCGGCTGGCGAGGCGCTGGGCGGCGGCGGTCGGCGCCTCGGCGGCGGCGGCGAGGCCGTCCCAGCGCCAGAGGTCGCCTTCGCGCGACACCAGCCGCTGGCCGGCGGCGAGGCGCTTCTGCAGGGCCGGACCGTCGGCGCGTGCGACGAGGCCGATCTGCGCCAGCCGGCGCGCCAGCACCGGCGGCGCCTTCACATAAGTCGCGAGCGGCGCGATGCCGTCGGGCAGCTTCGGGTCGGCATCGGCCGGTCCGGCGTCGCGCCAATGCACGGGCGCGGCCTCGTCGGCCGAGGCTTCCAGATCGTCCCCGAGCGCGGCGCCGAGCGCGGCCTCGAAGCCGGCCGCGACCGTGATGCGGTCGATGACCGGCGGCCACAGGTCCGCGGCACCGACGTTCAGGATCTTGGAAAGCGTCTTCGCCTCGGTCTCCAGCCGCTGCAACTCGCGCTCGGCCTCGGCCAGCGGTCCGCGCGCGGCGTCGGCGGCCGCGCGGGCGTCGCGATGGGTCTCCTCGGCGAGCGTGGCCCGGCTCTCGGCCTCCTCGGTCTCGATCGCGGCATCTTCAACAGCGACGCGCGCCTCTTCGAGTTCGGAGCCCTCGCCGAGCCGTTCGGCGAGCTCGGCCTCCTCGCGGGCGATGGTGGCGCGCTCGACCTCGGTCTTGCGGGCGCGCTCGGCGAGATCGGCCAGCGTGCGGTCGATCGCCTGCCGCGCGGCGATCGTCGAGGCGATCTCCTGCTGACGCTCCGACAGGTCGCGTTCGGAGGCAGCGAGCGCGGCCTCGCGTTCGGCGAGCGTTGTGCGCAGATCCTCGGCCTCGGTCTCGACCTCGGCATTGGCGGCGGCGAGCTCGCGCTCCTCCTCGTCGAGTTTGGCGAGCGCGGCGGCCATGTCGCGGGCGATGTTCTCCTCGCGGACGCGGTCCTGCGCCAATTGGGCGAGCCGGCGTTCGAGCTCGGCGATGCGCTCGCGGATGCGGCGCTCATCGGCCTCCAGCTCGCCGGCGCCGAGCCGCAGCCGCTGCAGGGCGGCGGCGCAGGCGGCCTCCTTGTCACGCAGGCCCGGCAGCGCATGGGCGGCGAGCGCCTGTTCGCGGGCGGTGCGCGCCTGCACCTCGGCCGTCATGGACACCGCCTTGTCGGCGTCGAGCAGTTGCGCCTCGGCCTCCGCGACCTGATCGCGCGCGGCGAGCCAGCGCAGATAGACGATGGTCGCCTCGGCGGAACGGATCTCGGACGACATGATCCGGTAGCGCGTCGCCTGCCGGGCCTGACGCTTCAGGTTTTCGAGCTGGCTCTCGATCTGAACCAGCACGTCCTCGAGCCGCTCGAGGTTCTGCTCGGCGGCCTTCAGCCGGATCTCGGCCTCGTGGCGGCGCGAATGCAGGCCGGAGATGCCGGAGGCCTCCTCGAGGATCGCGCGGCGCTGGGTCGGCTTGGCGGCGATCAACTCGCCGATCTGGCCCTGACGCACCATAGCGGGCGAGCGCGGGCCGGTCGAGGCGTCGGCGAACAGGAGCTGGACATCGCGGGCGCGAACGTCGCGGCCATTGATCCGGTAGACCGAGCCGGCCTCGCGCTCGATACGGCGCGTCACCTCCAGCGCGTCGGTGTCGTTGAAACCGGCGGGGGCGCGGCGCTCGCGATTGTCGAGGAAGAGCGTGACTTCGGCCGTGTTGCGCGACGGGCGATGGCCGGAGCCCGCGAAGATGACGTCGTCCATGCCGGACGCGCGCATGTTCTTGTAGGAATTCTCGCCCATGACCCAGCGCAGGGCCTCGACGAGGTTCGACTTGCCGCAACCGTTCGGCCCGACGACGCCGGTCAGCCCCGGCGCGATCAGGAACTCGGTCGGCTCCACGAAGGTCTTGAAGCCGAGGATGCGGAGCTTGTCGAATTTCACGAGGACAGGCCCTGGTAAGCGATGGCCGGGCCGCCCCGATCGTCATCGACCCGGTCTCGGGAGGGCTCAAACGAGCGATCCCGAGAGCGAGCCGCAACGAAGGATCAGCTCTTCACGAGCGGACCGAGCACCTGATCGACCTCGTCGGGGGTCGAGAAGCCCTTCTGCTTCTTGCCGTTGACGAAGAAGGTCGGCGTCGCGTCCACACCGAACTTCTCGTCGGCGCGCGCCCTGCTCTCCTTGACACCATCGAGCAGGGTCTGATTCGTCAAGCAAGCCTTGAACGAATCCTGTGTGAAACCGACCTGCTTCACCAGGTTGAACAGCGCCGAGACCGGATCGTCGACATGGGCCCAGGTGCGCTGCTGGTCGAAGAACATCGACGTCATGTCGAAGTACTTGTCCTGCGGCGCGCAGCGCGCCAGCATCGAAGCGGCGGCGGCGAGCGGATCGAGCGGGAATTCGCGGAAGATCAGCTTGACCTTGCCCGGCTCGATGTACTTCTCCTTGATGTGCGGCAGCACCGTCTTGTGCCAGTTGGCGCAATGCGGGCAGGTCATCGAGGCGTATTCGACGATCGTGACCGGGGCATCGGCCTTGCCGAGCACCATGTCCGGCAGGGTGCCGGGCTTCATCAGTTCGGCCTCGATCGCCGACTGGGCGAGGGCGCGCTCGGGCGCGACGCCCGCGGTGGCGCCGACCAGCGCGAGCGTGGCGGCGGTCGACAGCATGGTGCGGCGGGAGAGCGTCGCGGAGAATTCGGTCACAGGGGCGATCCTTCGATGGAGGCCGTCACGGGTGAGATGGCGGGTCGCGGAACGACGTGTCCGGCCGCTCGCGTGCGGCCGGCAGTTTGCTCATTCCTGACCGGGACGCAACAGGAGGATTGTGGCGGCACCGCGCCGCGACCGATCGCAGTTGCGTGAAGAGGCCCGCCCAAACGGCCTTTTCAGCCGTTTCAAGTCGTGCCGCGATCGGCCTTGCGCCCGATCAGCCCACGGCCGAGCCGCTCGAGCGCGGCGCGCAGGCCCTCGTCCTCGATACCTTCGACGGCGCGGGCGATGCGCCGTTCCTCGGCGATTGAAAGCGCGCGCAGACGCGGCGCGCGCTGCACCGCCGGCCGGGCGATCGGCCGCTGGACGATGCGGATGCGGTCGACCGCGGCATAGCCGAACATGGCGTTGATGCGCTCGACCAGCACCGGCAGCTCGTGCTGGAGCAGGAGCGCGCGCGGCCCTTCACAGCGCACGACCAGCGTCGCGGGGACAAAACCGTCCTCGCCACCGTCCTCCAGCCGCCGCGACCAGAGCAGCCGCTCGGGCTGCGTCACGTCGGCATAGGCCGGGCCGACGATCTCGGCCCAGTGCGCGATGATGTCGACCGAGGCGAAGCCGCGACGGCGCGCGGCCGGCGACAGGACGTCGCCGAGCAGATCCCCGACGGCGCGCGCGCCTCTCGGGCCCTTCCGGATCTCACGGTCGGAGCGTCCGCCGTTCATCGCTTCCTCGCCCTCGCGCTCCCGCGGCGCGTGATTGCCGCTGCTGTTCTGACACTCCCGATGGCCTGCGAGCAATCCGTGCCGTCGCGCCGTCCCCGCAATGCCCTGCCCGGACCACCGCGCGGCTCGTGGCTGCGCCGCGTTCCACAGACCACGGCGGTTTCGCCGCGGTGCAGACTTCCAACAGCGGCTCGGCTCGGCCATGGTCCCATCCATGTCCGCTCGCCCCGCCTCGCCCGATTCCGTGCCGCCCGATCCCGGTGCGCTGCTCGCCTGGTACGACCGTCACCATCGCCGCCTGCCCTGGCGGGTGACGCCGGTCGACCGCGAGAGCCATGGTCTGCTGCCCGATCCCTACCGGGTCTGGCTGTCGGAAATCATGTTGCAACAGACGACCGTGGCCGCGGTCAAAGGCTATTTCGAGGCATTCACGCAGCGTTGGCCGACCGTCGAGGCGCTCGCCGCCGCCGACGAGGCCGATGTGATGAAGGCCTGGGCCGGGCTCGGCTACTATTCGCGCGCCCGGAACCTCAAAGCCTGCGCGGAGACGGTGGTGGCGCAGCACGGCGGACGCTTTCCCGCCGAGGAGAGTGCGCTTCTCGATCTGCCCGGCATCGGCGCCTATACGGCGGCGGCGATCACCGCGATCGCCTTCGACCGCAAGGCGACGGTCGTCGACGGCAATGTCGAGCGGGTGGTAACGCGGCTGTTCGCGATCGAGGAGCCGATGCCGGCGGCCAAGCCGGCGGTGAAGCGCCAGGCCGCGACGCTGACGCCGGACCGGCGGCCGGGCGACTTCGCGCAGGCCATGATGGATCTCGGCGCGACGATCTGCACGCCGAAGAAGCCGGCTTGCGCGCTCTGCCCATGGGAGCGCTCCTGCGCCGCGCGGGCAGCAGGGACGCAGGAGCTCTTTCCGGTCAAGGCGCCGAAGGCCGAGCGGCCGACGCGCTATGGCACGGCCTTCGTCGCGATCCGCGCCGACGGCGCCGTGCTCGTGCGCCGGCGGCCGCCCAAAGGCCTGCTCGGCGGCATGACCGAGGTGCCGTCCGGCGCCTGGACCACCGCGAAGAGCGCGGCCGACGATTTGTCCGCCGCGCCGTTCGAGGGACCGTGGCGGGTGCTGCCGACGCGCGTCGAGCACACCTTCACGCATTTCCACCTGATCCAGACCGTGCGGGTGCTCGACGTGCCACAGGATCGCGCGGCACCGGCCGGCATGTGGTGGTCGCCGCCGGCGGAACTCGGCGGCGAGGCGCTGCCGAGCGTGTTCCGCAAGGTCGTCTCGGCGGCGCTGGGGCGGCCGGTTTGAGATTGGCGCCCCCACGCCCGATCTAACGAAAAGCTGTCCGCCGTCATCGGCCCGTCACCGGGCCTATGCAGCTTCGCGCCATCCCTGACGTCGGAGGAGAATTTTCAATGACGCGTTTCGTGACGCAGGCCCTCGCGGCCGCTCTCGCCACCGCCGTGCTCGCCGCCCCGGCCGCGCAGGCCGTCGAAATCGGCGGCCCGAAGGCCTTCGCCTTCGTGGCGCTCGGCGACATGCCCTACAAGATCCCCGAGGACTATGCCCGGTTCGAGGCGCTGATCGGCGAGATCAACAAGCTGAAGCCGGCGTTCTCGGTCCATGTCGGCGACATCAAGGCCGGCTCGACGCCCTGCACGGACGAGAACATCCTGAAGGTCAAGGGCGAGTTCGACCTGTTCGAGCAGCCGCTCGTCTACACGATCGGCGACAACGAATGGACCGACTGCCATCGCGAGAAGGCCGGCAAGTTCAATCCGGTCGAGCGGCTGAACAAGCTGCGCGAATGGTTCTTCGCGGAGCCGAAGAGCCAGGGCAAGACCAAGCTCGCGCTCGAGCGCTTCGCCGACGTCTTCCCGGACACGAAGTCGTTCGACGGCAAGGGCTTCGTCGAGATCACCCGCTTCGCCCACGGCGGCGTCCTGTTCGTGCAGCCGCACATTCCCGGCTCGAACAACAATTTCGAGACCCGGAGCCTGGAGAACGTCCAGGAGTTCTTCGCCCGCGACAAGGCGAACAACCTGTGGATCGAGGACAGCTTCGCCAAGGCCAAGAAGGACGGCGCCGGCGCGGTCGTGATCTCGATCCAGGCCGACATGTGGGACATCAAGCAGACCGAGACCGACATCCCCCTCGCCTCGGGCTTCGTCAAGACGCTGAAGACGATCGAGAAGGGCGCCAAGGACTTCGGCAAGCCGGTGCTCGTGATCTACGGCGACGCCCATCACCTGATGATCCAGCCTTTCCTCGGCACCGACGGCAAGCCGGTCGCCAACGTCACCAGCATGATGGTGCCGGGCGAGAAGGTCATCGGCGCGGTCCGCGTCGTGGTCGATCCGGACAACGCGGCGATGCCGTTCGTCTTCCAGCCGATCAACGAGACCGCCGCGAAGTGAGGCTTCTCCGGCTCGACTGAAACGGGAAACGCCGGGCTCGTCGCCCGGCGTTTTGCGTTTGGAGGCCGCTCGCGGCGGCGGGCTCGTCGGCCGGCTTCAGCCCGGATTGCCCATCATCTTGCGCACGGCCTGCCGCAGATCGTCGATCACCACTGGCCGGCCTTCGCGGAAGACGTGCCAGAAGGTCCAGCCGTTGCAGGCCTCGGCCGACTGCGCTGCCGCGCCGACGCGGTGGATCGAGCCGGTGATGCCGTTCCAGTCGAGCGAGCCGTCGGCGCGGACCACCGCGGCGACCGTGCCCTTGGCATCCGACAGCGTCTCACCGGGCGCGAGCAGGCCGCCTTCGATCAGCGAGCCGAACGGGATGCGCGGCTCGGCCTTCTTGCCGAGTGTCAGCGCCAACGCCTCGGCCGAGGCCGGTTCGACCGCGGCGATGCGCGCCTCGGCATGGGCGGCATAGGTGCGGTCGCGCTCGACGCCGACGAAGTGCCGGCCGAGCCGCCGGGCGACCGCGCCGGTCGTGCCAGTGCCGAAGAACGGGTCGAGCACGACGTCGCCGGGCTTGGTCGACGAGACCAGCACGCGGTGCAGCAGACCTTCCGGCTTCTGGGTCGGGTGAACCTTGTCGCCGGCGTCGTCCTTCAACCGCTCGCCGCCGGTGCAGATCGGGATCAGCCAGTCGGAGCGCATCTGAAGGTCCTCGTTGAAGGCCTTCAGGGCGTCGTAGTTGAAGGTGTACTTGCGCGCGTCCTTGTCGCGGGCCGCCCAGATCAGCGTCTCGTGCGCGTTCTGGAACCGGCGACCCTTGAAGTTCGGCATCGGGTTGGTCTTGCGCCAGACCACGTCGTTGAGGATCCAGTAGCCGAGATCCTGCAGGATCGCGCCGACCCGGAAGATATTGTGGTAGCTGCCGATGACCCACAGCGTGCCGTCGGGCTTCAGCACACGGCGCGCGGCGAGCAGCCAGGCGCGCGTGAAGGCGTCATAGGCCTCGAAGCTCGCGAACTGGTCCCAGGCGTCGTCGACCGCGTCGACCAGGCTCTGGTCCGGCCGATGCAACGTACCCTCCAACTGCAGATTGTAAGGCGGATCGGCAAAAACGACGTCGACCGAATGGGCCGGGAGCTTCGAGAGCTCCGCCACGCAGTCGCCGACGAAGATGCGATCGAGGAAGGCGGACCGATCGACCTCGCCACCCCTAGGCGTGCGCCCGCGGCGGCCGGCGACGGCCGGCGCCTCCGGGACGGGGGAACCCGAGGCAGGGAAAGCCGCCGCATCCGGCGAGGACCGCTTACGCAAAACTGACATGACGCCACTCGAAACAGACGCGTACGGCCTGAATCGTGGGCGATCAGGGTAAAGGGCGCGTTAAGCCCGGATCACGAAAACAACTCGGTTACTCAATACCTTATTTACCATGTTCGCAGCTTTTTGCTCTGCTTCGGGAACCCTTTTCAGCGCCCCGCCGGACGACGGCGGCAGGCCGCCACGAGCCCGGGGCGAACACGAGCCATGCCGTCCGGGCCCTAGCCGGCCGGGGCGCCGCCGTATAGGTCGGAGCGCGAAACGCGACGGCCGAGGGAGGGCCCGACCATGCTGGTGATCTTCGACTGCGACGGTGTGCTGATCGATTCGGAGATCATCGCCTGCGCCCACGACGCCGAGGCGCTGACGAAGCTCGGGCGACCGACGACAACCCTGGAGTTCGCCCGCCGCTTCACCGGCGTGCCCTTCATCGACAGCTGGCGCACGCTGGAAGCCGAACTGGGCACGCCGCTGCCCGAGAATTTCTTGAGCGACCACCGCGCGGCGCTGAGCGCGCGCTTCCTCGAGGAACTGCGCGCCATCGAGGGTGTGCGCGAGGCGCTCGAGGCCATGGACGTCGCGCGTTGTGTCGCCTCGTCGACCGGGCTCGCGTCGTTGCGCACCAACCTCCAGACGACCGGCCTGATCGACCTGTTCGACCCGCACATCTTCTCGGCGAGCCAGGTGAAGCGCGGCAAGCCGGCGCCGGACGTGTTCCTGCACGCCTGCTCGCAGATGGGCGTCGACCCGGCCGACTGCCTGGTGGTGGAGGATTCGGTCGCGGGCGTCACCGCGGCGCGGCGCGCCGGCATGAAGGTGGTCGGCTTCATCGGCGGCGGCCATGCCGACGACGATCTCGGCGACCGCCTGACCAGCGCCGGCGCGCGGACAACCTTCAAGGCGATGAGCGACCTGCATGCCGTCGTCGCCGCTCATCTGGCGGCGTGATCAGCCTTTCAACCCACGAAGCCATTCCCTCGCCGCTCTCGCCATGACAGCGGCATTCCCAAAACCGACCACCACATTTCCCTCCGCGCCGAATTGACGCATGCGAGGCGTCGGGGTATGCGTCGTCGTGAAGGGAAAATTTGTCGCACCCCTTCTGCTTCGGCCGACCCGACAGGGCGGCCTTGGCATACGCCGTAGCGGGAGAGCCCGGTCGACCGATGTGACGTCGACCGGCGCCGAAGGAGAAACCGCCCCGGAAACTCTCAGGCTGCAAGGACCGCAGCGGCGAGCGACACTCTGGAAAGCAGCGCCCGGCGACCGGCCGTGCGCTCACCGAAGGAGTAACCGGCCGGCACCCCGTTGAATGGAGAACGGGACCGACACGGGAAACTCTCAGGTTCTCGGACAGAGGGGGCGCGAACGGACCGACATCGGGCCGATTGCGTCTCCACATGTCCGGTATGGAACCGACGGATGAGCGCCGCCACCGACACCGCATCCCACGCCCCTGCTTCCGATCCTCACGCCGACGCCGACCTTCTATACACGCCCCTGCACGACCGCCACGTCGCGGCCGGCGCACGCATCGTGCCCTTCGCGGGTTATGCCATGCCCGTGCAGTACCCGCAGGGCATCCTCGCCGAGCACAAGTGGACGCGCGAGAAGGCCGGTCTGTTCGATGTCTCGCACATGGGCCAGGCCGTGCTGGTCGGTCCGGACCACGCCACGACCGCCCTTGCGCTCGAGGCGCTGATCCCCGCCGACATCCTGAACCTCGCGCCGGGCAAGCAGCGCTATTCGCAGCTCCTCGCCGACGACGGCGGCATCCTCGACGACCTGATGGTGGCGCGCTCGGCCGATCCGGCCGACGAGGGCGGGCTGATGCTGATCGTCAACGCCGCCTGCAAGGCGGCCGACTACGCCCATATCGCGGCGCGACTGCCGGGGAACGTCAAGCTGCACGTCGCTGACGACCGCGCGCTGATCGCGTTGCAGGGGCCGGCATCGGAGGCCGCGCTGGTCGATCTCGGCGCGACCTCCGTCGCGGCGATGACCTTCATGGACGTCGGCACGACCACGATCGCCGGCATCGAGGTGGGCATCACGCGCTCGGGCTACACCGGCGAAGACGGTTTCGAGATCTCGGTCTCGGCCGATCACGCGGTCGCGGTCTGGGACGCACTCGTCGGCCATCCGGACGTCGAGCCGATCGGCCTCGGCGCGCGCGATTCGTTGCGGCTCGAAGCCGGGCTCTGCCTCTACGGGCACGACATCGACACGAGCACCTCGCCGGTCGAGGCCGGGCTCGTCTGGTCGATGCAGAAGCGGCGGCGCGAGGAAGGCGGCTTTCCGGGCTATGAGCGCATCGCCCGCGAGCTCCGCGACGGGCCGTCGCGACTGCGCGTCGGCTTGAAGATCGACGGCCGCATGCCGGTGCGCGAGGGCGCGCCGATCCATCTTCGCGGCGCGGCCGAGCCGATCGGCATCGTCACCTCCGGCGGCTTCGGCCCGAGCGTCGGCGCGCCGGTCGCGATGGGCTACGTGACGCGCAGCCATTCCGCGATCGGCACCGAGCTCGACCTGATCGTGCGCGGCAAGGCCGTCGCCGCGACCGTCACCGCCCTCCCCTTCGTGCCGGCCCGGTTCCGCCGCGCCGGCGCGCGCGCCTGATCGCGCCTTTCCGTCTTCCCCGTTTCCCTTTCCCCGAGACCCGAGAGCCTTCCAATGACCCTCTACACCAAGGACCACGAGTGGATCCGCATCGACGGCAACATCGCGACCGTCGGCATCTCCTCCCATGCGCAGTCGCAGCTCGGCGACGTCGTGTTCGTCGACCTGCCGGAGGTCGGCAAGGCGATCGCCAAGGGCTCCGAAGCGGCCGTCGTCGAGTCGGTCAAGGCCGCGAGCGAGGTCTACGCGCCGATCTCCGGCACCGTCGTCGAGGTCAATGCCCAGCTCTCCGAAAATCCGGCGCTGGTCAACGAGGATCCGGAAGGCGCCGGCTGGTTCGTCAAGTTGCACGTCCCGCAGGGCACGGACGTCTCCGAGCTGATGGACGCGGCGGCCTACGCCGACTTCGTCGCGTCGCACTGACCGCCCGCCCCGCCATCCGAGGACACGCGCCCATGCGCTACATTCCGATCACGGACGCCGACCGGGCCGAGATGCTCGCCCGTGTCGGCGTCGCCGACGTCGACCAGCTCTATGCCGACGTGCCCGCCGGCAAGCTCCTCGACGGTCTTCTCGACCTGCCGCGCGCCAAGGGCGAACTCGAGGTCGAGCGCCATCTCGCCCGACTGGCGGCGAAGAACGTTTCCGCCTCGTCGGTGCCGTTCTTCGTCGGCGCCGGCGCCTACAAGCACCATGTGCCCGCGACGGTCGACCACCTGATCCAGCGGTCGGAGTTTCTGACCTCCTACACGCCTTATCAGCCGGAGATCACCCAGGGCACGCTGCAGGTGCTGTTCGAGTTCCAGACGCAGGTCGCGCATCTGACCGGCATGGAGGTCGCCAACGCCTCCATGTACGACGGTTCGACCGGCACGGCGGAAGCCGTGCTGATGGCGCACCGGATCACCCGGCGCACCAAGGCGGTGCTGTCGGGCGGGCTGCACCCGCACTACGCCGAGGTCGTGAAGACCACCTCGGACATGGCCGGCGACACGGTCGTCGCTCTCGCCGCCGATCCGACCGGCACCGAGGACATTCTCGCCGCGATCGATGCGACCACCTCCTGCGTCGTCGTGCAGTCGCCGTCGGTGTTCGGCCGGCTGATCGACCTGAAGCCGATCGCCGAGAAGGCGCATGCCGTCGGCGCGCTGCTGATCGCGGTGTTCACCGAAGTGGTGTCGCTCGGCGCGATCGAGCCGCCGGGCGCTCAAGGAGCGGACATCGTCGTCGGCGAGGGCCAGTCGCTCGGCAACCCGCTGACCTTCGGCGGCCCCTATGTCGGGCTGTTCGCGACCCGGTCGAAGTATGTCCGGCAGATGCCGGGCCGGCTCTGCGGCGAGACGGTCGATGCCGAGGGCCGGCGCGGCTTCGTGCTGACGCTCTCGACCCGCGAGCAACACATCCGGCGCGAGAAGGCGACGTCGAACATCTGCACCAATTCCGGGCTCTGCGCGCTCGCCTTCACGATCCACGCGACGCTGCTCGGCGAGGCGGGACTGACCCGGCTCGCGGCGCTGAACCATGAGGCGGCGGTGAAACTCGCCGACCGCCTCGCGGCCGTGCCGGGGGTCGGCGTTCTCAACGACACGTTCTTTAACGAGTTCACGATCCGGGTGCCGGGCGATGCGGCGGCGATCGTCGAGCGGCTCGCGGCGCGCGGCGTGCTCGGCGGCGTGCCGGTGTCGCGGCTCGCGCCGACCGCCGGTCTCGACGACCTGATCATCGTCGCGGCGACGGAAATCAACACGGACGACGACCGCGCGGCCTATGCGACGGCGCTGAAGGAGGTGCTCTCATGCTGAACAATCAGGGACGCCCGACCACGCCCGCCAACGACGCCGCGCCGGTCGATGCAGGCCGTGCCACCTTCACCGGCAATCGCGGCCTCGATCTCGAGGAGGCACTCCTGTTCGAGATCGGCCGCCGCGAAGTGACCGGCGTCGATCTGCCCGAGCCGGAAGGCGTGAAATCGCGGCTCGGCGCGCATGCGCGAAAAACCGCGATCGACCTGCCCGGGCTCTCCGAGCCGGAGACGATGCGCCATTACGTGCGGCTGTCGCGGCAGAACTACGCGATCGACAGCGGGCTCTACCCGCTCGGCTCCTGCACGATGAAACACAACCCGCGGCTGAACGAGAAGGCCGCGCGGCTCGCCGGCTTCGCCGACGTGCATCCGCTGCAGCCGGTCTCGACCGTCCCCGGCGCGATCGAGCTGATCGGCGAACTCGGCGACTGGCTGATCGAGCTGACCGGCATGAAGGCCGTGGCGATGAGCCCGAAGGCCGGCGCGCACGGCGAGCTCTGCGGCATGATGGCGATAAAGGCCGCGATCAAGGCACGCGGCGAGGCCCGCGACGTGGTGCTGGTGCCGGAATCGGCGCATGGCACCAATCCGGCGACCGCCGCGCTGATCGGCTTCAAGGTGAAGACGATCCCGGCGCGCGCCGACGGCACGGTCGATGTCGAGGCGGTCAAGGCCCTGCTCGGCCCGGACGTCGCCGCGATCATGCTGACCAACCCGAACACCTGCGGCATCTTCGAGCCGGAGGTGGCGGCGATCGCCGAGGCCGTGCATGCGGCCGGGGCCTACTTCTATGCCGACGGCGCCAATTTCAACGCGATCGTCGGCAAGGTCCGGCCCGGCGATCTCGGCGTCGATGCCATGCACATCAACCTGCACAAGACCTTCTCGACCCCGCATGGCGGCGGCGGTCCGGGCGCCGGCCCGGTCGTGCTGTCGGAACGGCTCGCCGCCTTCGCGCCGGTGCCGTTCGTGCGCAAGGGCGAGACGGGCTTCGAGCTGGTCGAGGGCTCGGATGCGGATGCGGCGGCGCAGCCGTTCGGCCGCATGACGGCGTTCCATGGCCAGATGGGCATGTTCGTGCGCGCGCTCGCCTTCATCCTCAGCCATGGCGCGGACGGATTGAAGCTCGCGTCGGAGACGGCCGTGCTTTCGGCGAACTACGTGCGTGCCGGCTTGCAGGATCTGATGTCGCTGCCGTTCCCGGATCACCCGTCGATGCACGAAGTGCTGTTCGACGATTCGTTCCTGGAGGGCACGGGTGTGACCACGCTCGACTTCGCCAAGGCGATGATCGACGAGGGCTATCATCCGATGACGATGTATTTCCCGCTCGTCGTCCACGGTGCGCTGCTGATCGAGCCGACCGAGTCGGAATCCAAGGCCTCGCTCGACCTGTTCGTGGCGACGCTGCGCGATCTGGTTCTCGCGGCCAAGCGCGGCGACCTCGCCCGCTTCCAGGACGCCCCGCGCTTCGCCCCGCGCCGCCGCCTCGACGAGACCCGCGCGGCCCGCGCGCCGGTCCTGAAGTGGGAGCGGCCGGAGCCGGCGGTGGCGCAGGCGGCGGAGTGAAGGTGATCGCCTGACCCGGACTTCAAGTGAAAACGCCGAGGTGGAGTTGATCCACCTCGGCGTTTTAGTCGCGTCGCCGATCGGCGGCGGCGGATCTCACTGGAACGCCACTTCCTCAAAGCTCCTGAGCTTGCGGGAGTGCAGCTTCTCGTTCGGCATGGCCCGGAGCTTTTCCATCGCGCGGATGCCGATCTGCAGGTGCTGATTGACCTGGCGGCGATAGAACTCGCTCGCCATGCCCGGCAGCTTCAACTCGCCATGCAACGGCTTGTCGGAGACGCAGAGCAGCGTGCCGTAGGGCACGCGGAACCGGAACCCGTTGGCGGCGATCGTCGCGCTCTCCATGTCGAGCGCGATGGCGCGCGACTGCGAGAAGCGCTGCACCGGCTCGCGATGGTCGCGCAGTTCCCAGTTGCGGTTGTCGATGGTGGCGACCGTGCCGGTGCGCATCACCGTCTTCAGTTCCCAACCCGACAGGCCCGTCACTTCGGCGACCGCCTCCTCCATCGCGACCTGCACCTCGGCAAGCGCCGGGATCGGCACCCAGAGCGGCAGGTCGGCGTCGAGCACGTGGTCCTCGCGGACATAGGCGTGGGCGAGCACGTAGTCGCCGAGCTTCTGCGTGTTCCTGAGGCCGGCGCAGTGGCCGAGCATCAGCCAGGCGTGCGGGCGCAGCACCGCGATGTGGTCGGTGATGGTCTTGGCGTTCGAGGGCCCGACGCCGATGTTGACCATGGTGATGCCGGAATGGCCCGGCCGGACCAGATGGTAGGCCGGCATCTGCGGCAGGCGCACCGGCGGCGTGCCGGAGACCGGCTCATGGGCGCCGCGCGGCAGGACGACGTTGCCGGGCTCGACGAAGGCCTCGTACTCGCTCGACGGATCCTGCATCTCGCGGCGGGCGAGTGCGATGAACTCGTCGATGTAGAACTGGTAGTTGGTGAAGAGCACGAAGTTCTGGAAATGCTCGGGCCGGGTCGCCGTATAGTGCGACAGGCGATGCAGCGAATAGTCGACGCGCGGCGCCGTGAAGGGCGCGAGCGGCTGCGGCTGGCCGGGAACCGCGATGAAGTCGCCGTTGGCGATCGCATCGTCGGTGACGGCCAGATCCGGCACGTCGAAGACGTCGCGCAACGGACGCCCGAGCCGCTCGTTGATGTCGAAGGCGAGGCTGACGTCATTCGACAGCGCGAAATGCAGCGGGATCGGCGCGCGGGATTCGCCGATCGAGACCGCGACGCCGTGATTGCGCATCAGGAGCTTCAGCTGCTCGGCGAGATAGTTGCGGAACAGATCCGGGCGCGTGACCGTGGTCGTGTAGGTGCCCGGACCCGGCACGAAGCCGTAGGCGAGGCGCGAATCGAGCCGCGCGTGGGTGTCGGAGGCGACGCGGATCTCCGGATAGAAGGCGCGGATCCGGCCCGCCGGCTTGGCGCCGTCGACGAGCGCCCGGAAGCGCTCGGTCAGATAACGGGTGTTGCGCTCGTAGATCTCGACGAGGCGCGCGACCGCCGCGGTCGCATCGGTGAATTCCTCGGCGGCGATCGGGGGCGGCGTCTCTTCGATCTGCGACATGATCCACTCTGCTTCTTCGTCTTTGGTCGAACGCAAGGTCGTCGCTCGCCCCCTCCGGGTCAAGGGCGGGAGCGGCAGCGCAGATACGGACGGGTTCGAAGAGCCGGAGCCGGCCGGGTCGAGGCCGGCGGTGCGGGGGATCAGGCCGCGATGCCGACCAGATAGTGGTCGACGACCTCCTCGGCATGGGCCGCGATCCAGGCGGCATCGGGCGGCGCCAGGATGCCGAGCGAGATCGCGATCACCGGCCGGTCGACCAGCATCGCGTAGAACCGGTCGGCGAGGCGGCTCGGGTCGCCGGCCCGGAACACGCCGGCCTTCTGCCGGCGGCCGATGTAGTCGGCGAGCAGTGCCGAGGCGGGACCGGGGCCGGCCTGCCAGAACCGGCGGCCGATCTCTGGAAAGCGAGGCGTCTCGGCGACCGCCAGACGGTAGAGCGCGGCGAGATCGGCGGTCAGGATCGAGGCGGCGGCGGTCCTGGCATAGGCGAGCAGCGCCTCGCGCGGCGGCAGCGTCTCGTCGAGTTGCACGGTGCCGGCGTTGTCGGCGATCTCGCGGTTGACCGAACCGATCAGGGCCTCGAACAGGCCCTCCTTGCTGCCGAAGGCGCGATAGACCGTCGCCTTCGAGCCGCCGGCGCGCGCGACGATCTCGTCGACGCTGACGGCGTCGAAGCCGCGCTCGACGAAGAGGTCGCGCGCGGCTTCGAGAATGGCAAGCTGCCGGCGCTCACCGCGCGGCGTCGACTTCACCAAGGCACAGGACCTCTTGCCTACGCGGGTCGGCCGCTGCGGTGTCCGCGACGGGAACACCTGACCGGAACACCTGGATCGCAAAGGCGATCATGCCGAGAAAGACGCCGATCGATCCGATGCCGGCGAGCGGTTCGCCCCGCCCCTGCCCGCCAGTCGTGATCAGCGCGATCCCGAGCGCCATTACAGTAACGGAAATAGCCCAGAACATCACCTGAAGGAAGGCGAAACGCCCCCGGTCGAGCATCGGGTTGAATCGGTAGAAGGCACCGAAGGCGAACAGGGACAGCCAGCCGAGCAGCAGGAGATGCGCATGGGCCGGCGCGACCGCGTGATCGTGCGAGATTCCCATGTAGAGCCCGACGCCGAAACCGGCGAGGGCGAGCAGAACGGCAATACGAAAGGCGAGCGTGGAAGCGGTCATGGCAATCATCCTCAGGGCCGCAAAGGGCGGTCGTGTGTCGAAGTGAAACGGAAACAGCGATGACGAAGACCCTGCTCCGCCAGCACGCGCCACGCCCGATCGGCAGGATCGGCTCGCGTGAGCGATTATGTTCTGTACCGTACAGTACATTTTGAAGCTCGTCAACGGGCCGCTTTGATGATGGCGAAGGGCCGGGTCGCCCCAGGCGGGCTCGCGTGTGCCCTGCCCGACCGGAGACTGCGGCGAGCGCCTCGGCCATACCCGGCGCGACGTCGAACGTCTCCTCGCCGAACCTGGTATCGCGGATGTGCTCCGCCCGCCCTGCCGGGGCGCGACCTGCCGACGACCGAGCAACGGGGAACGCTAAGTAGCAACCCCGAACGGCGGCGACCATTTACCGCTCGTTCAGCACGTCATCTGTAATTTCTGATTGACCCATCGATGTGTCACCGACGGCGACGTCGATGGAGGTCTGCGACATCCGTCGAAGCGGCAAGGCCGCCGAGACCGCGGGCCACCCGAGCCGGTCCCGCGTCCGATCCGAAGAGGTCAGCCGCATGCTTCGCTTTTCCGATCTGCGCATATCGACCAAGATTCTGGCGGTCGTGGTGGTGCTGTCCACGATCGCCGGCGCCATCGCCTTCACCGGCATCCGTTCGCTGCAGGGCATGAACGAGGCGGCCACGCGCATGAACCGCGCCTCGGATCTGTCGGTCACGGCAATCCGCCTCAACACCCCGATCCTGGCGATCGGTTCGGCCTTGTTCCGGGCGTTGTCCGAGCCGTCCGCCGACGTGCGGGCCGACTCGCTGAAGATCATCGCGGAGGAGAGCGATCTCTTCCGGAAACGGTCCGGCGATGTGTTGGCGGCCTCCACCGGCGAGTTGCGGGCGCGGGTCGCCGAGGTCCGGTCCCAGTTCGACACCTACGCCGATCTCGCCGCCACGCTGGCGCAGAAGGCCGAGGCGACGGCGAAGACCGGCAGCGAGGCCGAGCGCGCGGCGTTCCGTCATCAGGCGACCGCGGCCTACGAGGTGCAGCGCAAGCTGCGGCTCGCCAACCGCGAGGTGCTCGCCGCCTTCGCCAAGGCGGTCGACGCGGCCAATACCGAGGCGACCGAGATTTACGAGGCGAACGCGCGGACCATGACCGTCGTCGCGATCGCCGGCATCCTGTTCGGCCTCGGGCTGGGCGGCGCGATCGGGCATTTCGGCATTTCGAAGCCGACGCGCGCGATGGTCGAGGTGCTGCAGCGGCTCGCCGGCGGCGACTACACCACCGCGATCGCGCATGGCGACCGCAGGGACGAGATCGGCGACGTCGCCCGCGCCGCGGCGGTGTTCAAGGACAATCTGTTGCGCACCCGCGAACTGGAGGCCGAGGCGCAGCGCGCCAAGGCGGCGTCCGAAGAGCAGCGCCGGCAGATGATGCTCGATCTCGCCGACGAATTCGAAAAGGCGGTCGGCAGCATCGTCCAGATGGTCTCGGCCGCGGCGACCGAGATGCAGGCGACCGCCTCGCAGCTGTCGGCCTCGGCGCAGGCGACCTCCGAGAAGGCGACGTCGGTCTCATCGGCCGCCGAGGAGGCCGGCACGAGCGTGACCTCGGTCGCCAGTTCGACCGAGGAGCTCGGCGCATCGGTCGACGAGATCGGCCGGCAGGTCGAGCATACGGCGGGTCGGTCGACCGCGGCGGTCGCCGAGACCGAGGCCACGGTCCGGATCGTCGGCGAGCTCGATCATGCCGCCGGCCGGATCAGCGCGATCGTGCAGCTGATTTCCGATATCGCGTCGCAGACCAATCTGCTCGCGCTCAACGCCACCATCGAGGCGGCGCGGGCCGGCGAAGCCGGTCGCGGCTTCGCGGTCGTGGCGGCCGAGGTCAAGGGCCTCGCCGACCAGACCGCGCGCGCCACCGCCGAGATCGGCCAGCAGGTCGCCGAGATCCAGGCCTCGACCAACCGCGCGGTCGCGTCGATCTCGGGCATTTCGGGCACGATCCGGGCGATCGACGAGACGACCACCGCAATCTCCGATTCGATCCGGCAGCAGGCGGTCGCGACCTCCGACATCGTCCAGGCGGTGACGCAGGCCTCGCTCGGCACGCAGGAGGTGACCACCAACATCACCCATGTCGCGCGCTCGGCCGAGGAGACCGGCAGCGCGGCCTCGCAGGTGCTGGAGGCATCCGGCGAACTCGCCAAACAGGCCGAGACCCTGCGCCGTCAGGTCGAGGGCTTTCTGGTCACGGTCCGGGCGGCGTGAGGGGCGAGGCCGCATGAGGGCGGTACGGACCCGGCGCCGACGCGGATCGCTGCCGGCGCGGCGTGGCTGCCTGAACCGAGAAAGAACGGGCCGCCTCGAGGGCGGCCCGCAGCATCACTTCTTCGCCTTGCCCTTGCCCTTGGCGGGGCCGAGATCCTTGGCGTCCTTGCCGTCGAGGCCGGCGTAGATGGTGACGTCGCCGGAGCCGAGCACCGGGATCGTCACCTGATCGTCGATGATCGACCAGTTCGCCGCGTAGTCCGGCGCGTTGACCGGCACGGCGACGGTCGTGACCTTCGAATAGAGCACCTGTTCGCCGCGGACGGCGGCGATACGGACCGGCACCGACACCGTGCCGGTCGCGCCCTTCGGACCGGCCAGCACGCGGCCGGCGACACCGACGCGGGCGATCACCTTGTCGCCGACCACGTCGCAGTCGCGCGCGACCTTCTGCACCGTCAGCTGGAAGCGCAGTGCCGTCGGGTCGCCCTGCTTGCCGCCCTCGAACAGCGGCAGCATCTCGGAGCCGTAGCGGACCTCGGCGATCGGGCAGGTCGGCGTCTTGGCGATCTCGGCCGGGTCGATGCCCTTCGGCTCCTCGGCCGTGCCGCGCAGCAGGGCGTTGCCGATACCGTCGGACACGCTGCCGCAGCCGGCGAGCGACAGGCCGGCCAGAACCAGCCCCGTCACGGCGGCGATACGAGCGGCGGAGCGGGCGGTCGCGGGCGAGGTCGACATCGGAAAGGCCATGGGCGTGACACTCGGGAACTGGAGCGTTCCGCCCTCGACGAGGCCGGAACGCGGGACGGTCGGATCGGGCGGCCAAGGCCGCCGCTCGTGAACTGCCTGGCGGCCTGGAGCCACCGCGGCCGCCTTCTATAGCAGCGCTGCCACGGCATCGCCATGTTTCATGGCGGCAGCATGGCGGAGGCGCGGGGCGGCATCCGGATTTGCGATGGCTCTCGCACCGGGCATCGGCCGCGACGCCTTGACAGCCCACGCCCCCGCGCCTCATTTCGGGCGGGACGGTCCGGGACGATGCGACCGCCCGCGAGACCTGTCGCCAGGCCTCGCGCCGCGGGCTTCGATCCGTGGCCGGATCGTCCGCCCTTTCCGCCCGCCGCCGGCGGCCGTTTCGAACGCCCGGAACCCATGTCCGAGAAGCCTGCCCTCGAGATCCTGCTCGCCGCGCCGCGCGGCTTCTGCGCCGGCGTCGACCGCGCGATCCAGATCGTCGAACTGGCTCTCGCCAAGTTCGGCGCGCCGGTCTACGTGCGCCACGAGATCGTCCACAATCGCTTCGTGGTCGAAAGCCTGCGTCGCAAGGGCGCGGTGTTCGTCGAGGAGCTCGACGAGATCCCGGACACCGAGCAGCCGGTGGTGTTCTCCGCCCACGGCGTGCCGAAGTCGGTGCCGGCCGCCGCCGCCGCGCGCAACCTGTTCCACCTCGACGCCACCTGCCCGCTCGTCACCAAGGTGCATCGCGAGGCGGAGATCCATCACCGCAAGGGCCGCCACGTGATCCTGATCGGCCATGCCGGCCATCCGGAGGTGATCGGCACCATGGGGCAACTGCCCGAGGGCGCGGTCACACTGGTCGAGACCGCGGCGGACGTCGATCGCCTGACGCCGCCCGAGGGCGTGGCGCTCTCCTACACGACGCAGACCACCCTCTCGGTCGACGACACGCGCGGCATCATCGCCGCGCTGGAGCGTCGCTTCCCCGGCATCGTCGGGCCGCACAAGGAAGACATCTGCTACGCGACCACCAACCGCCAGGAGGCGGTCAAGGGCATCGCGCCGCGGGTCGATGCGCTGCTGGTGGTCGGCGCGCCGAACTCGTCGAACTCTCAGCGCCTGCGCGAGGTCGCCGAGCGCGAGGGCTGCACCAAGGCCGCGCTGATCCAGCGGGCGAGCGAGATCGACTGGTCGCTGTTCGGCAACATCCAGCGCCTCGGCGTCACCGCCGGCGCCTCGGCGCCGGAGGTGCTGGTCGAGGAGGTCATCGCCGCCTTCGCGGAGCGCTACGAGGTCACGGTCGAGACCGTGCGCACCGCCGACGAATCGATCACCTTCAACCTGCCTCGCGAGCTGCGCGGCGACGCCGCAGCGGAGTGAGGCGATGGCGGTCTACACGGAAGTCTCCGACGACGCGCTCGTCAGGTTCGTCGCCGGCTACGACATCGGCACGGTCCTGTCCTCGAAGGGCATCGCCGAAGGCGTCGAGAACTCGAACTATCTGCTGCACACCGATCGCGGCAACTACATCCTGACCCTCTACGAGAAGCGGGTCGATCCCGGTGACCTGCCGTTCTTCCTCGGCCTGATGGAGCATCTGGCCAGTCGCGGCATCACCTGCCCGCTGCCGGTCAAGAACCGCGCCGGCGAGGCGCTCGGCGAGCTCGCCGGACGGCCGGCGGCGATTATCTCGTTCCTGGACGGCATGTGGGTGCGCCGGCCGACCGCGGCGCATTGCGCGGAAGTCGGCGAGGCGCTGGCGCGCTTCCATCTCGCCGGCGCGGATTTCCCGATCCGGCGCCCGAACGCGCTGACACTGCCGTCGTGGCGACCACTGTTCGAGCGCTCGCGGGCGCGCGCCGATGAGGTCGCGCCGGGGCTGTCGGCCGACATCCTCGCCGAGCTCGATCACCTGGAAGCGGCGTGGCCGAGCGATCTGCCGGCGGGCGTGATCCATGCCGATCTCTTCCCCGACAACGTGTTCTTCATCGGCCAGGACCTGTCCGGGCTGATCGACTTCTACTTCGCCTGCAACGACTTCCTCGCCTTCGACATCGCGACCTGCCTCAATTCCTGGTGCTTCGAGCCCGATCTCGCCTTCAACATCACCAAGGGCCGGGCGATACTCTCGGCCTATGAGCGGGTGCGGCCGCTGACCGACCGGGAACGGACGAGCCTGCCGCTGCTCTGCCGCGGCTCGGCGCTGCGCTTCCTGCTGACGCGGCTCTACGACTGGCTGAACGTGCCGCCGGGCGCGCTCGTCAAGCCGAAGGATCCGATCGAGTATCTGCGCAAGCTGCGCTTCCACCGCACGATCGCCGATGCGAGCGGCTACGGGCTCGCGCTCGACGCGCCGCCCTCCGCCGGGGTGGTCCCCGCCGGGGCGGCCTCGTGAGCGAAACCCCGACGACGGTCCGCGTCTACACGGACGGCGCCTGCTCGGGCAATCCGGGCCCGGGCGGCTGGGGCGCACTGCTCCACTGGAACGAGCACGTCAAGGAACTGAAGGGCGGCGAGGCCGACACCACCAACAATCGCATGGAGCTGATGGCGGCGATTTCGGCGCTGGAGGCGCTGAAACGCCCGTGCGTGGTCGAGATCTTCACCGATTCGAATTATGTGAAGGGCGGAATCACCGGCTGGATCCACGGCTGGAAGCGCAACGGCTGGAAGACCGCCGACAAGAAGCCGGTCAAGAACGCCGACCTGTGGCAAAGGCTGGAAGACGCGCGCAATCGTCACCAGGTGACCTGGCACTGGGTCAAGGGCCACGCCGGCCACCCGGAGAACGAACGCGCCGACGAACTCGCCCGCGAGGGCATGGCCCCGTTCAAGGCCTCCCGGAGACCCGCATGAGCCTCGCCCTCCGCATGTCCGACGAGAACGCCTTCGATCCCTCCACCGTCCGCTCCGTGACCCTGCTGGTCAATCCGGCCGCCGGCGGTTTCCGGATGAAGACGATCCAGGCGCTGGCCGAGGCGCTGCGCGGCCGCGGCCTGTCGGTCGAGATCCGGATGAGCACGGCGCCGGGACATCTCGCCGAACTGGCCGCGACCGTCGAGACCGACGTGATCGCGGTCGCCGGCGGCGACGGCTCGGTCAACGAGGTGGTCGGCGCGCTGATGGCGCGGCCCGCGCCCGTGCCGACGCTGGCGGTGGTGCCGCAGGGCACGGCGAACGTGCTCGCACACGAGATCGCCCTGCCCTCCGATCCGCAGCGGCTCGCTGCGGTGATCGCGACCGGACGCCGGCGCGATCTGCACATCGGCCTCGCCAACGGCCGGCCGTTCTTCCTGATGGCCTCCGCCGGTTTCGACGCCGAGATCGTCCACGCGGTCGAGACCGGGCCGCGGCCGCGCTTCAAGAAGCTCGCCTTCGTCCACAACGCGCTGACACGCGCGCTCGGCCACGGCGGACCGGACCTTACCATCGAAGCCGACGGGCGGCGCCACACCGCGCGGATCGCGGTCGTCGCCAAAGCCAAACACTATGGCGGGCCGTTCGTGCTGGCGCGCGAGGCCTCGGCGGTGGCGCCAGGGCTCGTGCTGGTGGCGCTGAAGTCGGATCGGCCGTGGGCGCTGATGCGCGCCGCGGCCGCACTCGCGACCGGGCGACTCGGGCCGAGCGCCAATGTGATCGTCGAGCCGGTCCGGCGCGTCCGGATCACCTCTGAAACGCCGGTCGCGACCCAAATCGACGGCGAGGCGATGGCGACGACGCCGCTCGACGTGGTGGCGGCCGAACGCACGCTGCCGGTGCTGGTGCCATAAAGTACGCGATCAGCGCTTCAGATACGACGAAGCCGCCGGAACGGGCGTTCCGACGGCTTCGCTTTCGATGAGGTCAGATCAGAGCTGTTCGAGGATCTTGGCCGCGCCGGAGGCGACCGCCGTGCCGGGGGTGTCCTCGATGTTCAGCGACTTGACGACGCCGTCCTCGACGATCGCCGAATAGCGCTTCGAGCGGATGCCCATGCCGAAGGCGTTGAGGTCGATCTCCAGACCGACGGCCTTGGTGAACACGTCCGAGCCGTCGGCGATGAAGCCGAGCTTGCCGAGGCTGCCGGTGTGGGTCGCCCAGGCCTTCATGACCGAGGCGTCGTTGACGGCGAGGCAGATGACCTCGTCGACGCCCTTGGCCTTGATCGCGTCGAGGTTGTCCAGGTAGCCGGGCAGATGGTTGCCGGAGCACACGCCGGTGAAGGCACCGGGGACGCCGAAGAGCACGACCTTCTTGCCGCCGAAGACGTCGGCGGTCGACTTGTCGACGGGGCCGTCCGCCGTCACCACCTTGAGCGTCAGGTCCGGAAGCTTGTCGCCGATGCCGATCGTCATGGCTTTCCCTCTTGGTTCGCGCCGCGCCTGCCGGCATGTCGCCAGCGGCCTTGCGGACGCCCTTGTTTTCGCGCGGGCGGCTGCCCGCTCATTGCTTTTCCGCGCGGGCGGCTACCCGCGCACTGCGACGCCAGAGATAGGCCGCGCCCGCGCATCCGTCGAGGCGGGCAGACGTGAAATTGCGTAATTTCCCGTAACATGACCAACCATGCCCCGAGCCGCGTCTCAAGGCAGGCGGAGCGTCTGCTCGACGCCGCGGCCGGCGGTCACGACGGTGAAGCGCAGGTCCGCACCCGCGGCCTTGGCGCCGGTCGGCAGACCGTCGAGGGCGAAGCGAAAGCTCGCGAGCCCGCCGCGATCCGCCTCGCGGGCGGGCAAGGGCAGCGCCCAGCCCTCGGGACCTTCGACGAACAGGTCGAGCCCTTGGGCGCCGGCCGGCACGCGCACGGTGGCGATCACGCTCTCCGGCGTCGTCTTGGCGTCGCGCTCGATCGCGGCGACCGACAGCGGCGCGGTCGTGCCCGCCGGCAGCGGCTCGGGCACTCGCGCGAAGGCGGCGTCGAGCGCGGGGTCGGCCGGGGCGGTCGGCGCGAGCGGCAGCGACAGCTTCGTCTGCGCGGGCAGGCAGATGTCCTTGCAGATGCCCGCGAGCACGGTGACGTCGAGGCGCGCCGGCTTCGAGGGATCCGCGAGCGTCACCTCGATCGGCAGGATCACCGGGGCGGTGTAGCCGATCGACTCGAGGCCGTCGGTGCCGAAGCGGATCGGCGCCGGAAACCGCACCGCGACCGCCTTGACGTTCTCCGAGCCCTGCCAGTCGATCACCGGCGGGATACCCGCATCGCCGGGATAGCGCCAGTAGGTCTTCCAGTGCGGCGCGAGCGCGATCGAGACACCGGCTTTCTGCACGGCGCCATCGCGGGGCCCGGCGAGCAGCGAGAGCTCCACGCCTTCGAACCGCTCGACTTCCGCTGCGGTCGCCGCTCTCGGGACGGCGAGCGGGGCCAGCGGGAGCGTCACCCCCAAGAACAAGGCGGCGGAAACCCGTGCAAAACGTATTGGAGCGCGCACTTTCTCTCGGATCCTCTCGGACAGGGGCGTCGATTTCGTCGCCCCTTCTCTCATGGCCGCCGTTCGGCTGCCGCTCATTTCGACGTGAACGGTCGAGAGCGGGGTTAGCCGCGACATTATTCCTTGGAGAATATTGCAAAGAGAAATTGCCGCTTTACTCTTCTCGTCACAGGATCGGCACGATCGGGCGCGACGGTCGGAGCGGGTGGCGCCAGTGGTTCGGGGAAGACCGGGGCTCAGGCCGGTTTTGGCCGAACCGCCGATCTCTGGGGCGATCGGTGATCTCGGCGTCGACCGGGCGGACCGACAGCGGGAGCAGGATCGGAGTCCCCGACACGGAGACGATGATGGGAAGCGCCGACATCAAGGAGACGGGTTATCTGGACGGGCAGATCCTGATCGCCATGCCGAGCATGGAGGATCAGCGATTCTCGCGAGCGCTGATCTACGTCTGCGCCCATTCGGCCGAGGGCGCGATGGGCATCATCATCAACCAGCTCGCGCCGCAGATGTCGTTCGGCGAACTGCTCGTCCAGCTCGACGTGATCCCCAAGGCCGAACAGATCCAGCTGCCGCCGCTCGCCAAGCGCATGCGCGTGCACCATGGCGGCCCGGTCGAGAGCGGCCGCGGCTTCGTGCTGCACTCCTCGGACTATTTCATCGAGAACGCCACGCTGCCGATCGACCGGCAGGTGTCGCTGACCACGACGCTCGAGGTGCTGAAGGCGATCGCCGAGGGCCGCGGGCCGGAGAACGCCATCCTGGCGCTCGGCTATGCCGGCTGGGCGCCCGGCCAGCTCGAGAACGAGATCCAGTGGAACGGCTGGCTCAACTGCCCGGCCGATCCGTCGCTGCTCTTCGATCCCGATCTCGATTCGAAATACGACCGCGCCATGCGCAGCCTCGGCATCGAGATCGGCCTTCTGTCGCGCGACGCCGGCCACGCGTGAGCGGACGGCGGGGTCGTCCGACGTCCCGCATTTTTCGGTTCTCCCATGACTTGCCGCTCGGACGCGCGGCGACTACGGTCGCGTTCCTCCGGGGCGGCGCGGTGTTGTCGCGCGCAGCCGGCCCGAGCCGTCCTGACGTCGAGGTTCGATCCCGTGCAATACGTGTCCACCCGTGGCGAGGCGCCGGTCCTCGGCTTCTCCGATGTCCTTCTCGCCGGTCTCGCCCGTGACGGCGGCCTCTACGTCCCCGAGAGCTGGCCGCGTCTCCTGCCGAGCGAGATCGCGGCGCTCGCCGGCAAGTCCTACGCCGAGGTGGCGTTCCGGGTGATCGCGCCCTTCGTCGGCGATGCGATCGCCGAGGCGGATCTGAAGCGCATGATCGGCGAGGCCTATGCCACGTTCCGGCATCCGGCCGTGACACCGCTCGTCCAGCTCGACCACGACCACTTCGTGCTCGAGCTGTTCCACGGCCCGACGCTGGCGTTCAAGGACGTTGCCATGCAGCTGATCGGCCGGCTGATGGACCATGTCCTGACCGAGCGCAATCAGCGCGCGACGATCGTCGGCGCCACTTCGGGCGACACCGGCGGCGCGGCGATCGCGGCGTTCCAGGGCCGCGACCGCACCGACATGTTCATCATGTTCCCGCACGGCCGGGTGTCGGCGGTGCAGCAGCGCCAGATGACCACCGTCGCCGATCCGAACGTCCACGCGATCGCGCTCGAAGGCACGTTCGACGACGCGCAGGCGATCCTGAAGGGGATGTTCAACCACTTCTCGTTCCGCGACCGGGTGAACCTGTCGGGCGTCAACTCGATCAACTGGGCGCGCGTGGTCGCGCAGGTGGTCTATTATTTCTATTCGGCCGTCGCGCTCGGCAGCCCGCACCGCAAGGTGTCGTTCACGGTACCGACCGGCAATTTCGGCGACATCTTCGCCGCCTTCGTCGCCGAGCGCATGGGCCTGCCGATCGAGAAGCTGGTGGTCGCGACCAACGTCAACGACATCCTGCACCGGACGATCGCAACCGGCCTCTACGAGGTGCGCGGCGTGGTGCCCTCCTCGGCGCCGTCGATGGACATCCAGGTGTCGTCGAACTTCGAACGGCTGCTTTTTGAAGCCTATGGCCGCGACGCCGGCGCGATTCGCGGCCTGATGGCGCGGCTGACGCAGGCCAAGTCCTTCACCGTCGCCGACGAGCCGCTCGCGGAAATGCGCAAGCTGTTCGCCTCCGGCCGCGCCGACGAGGCGACCACGGCGGCGACCATCCGCGATACGCTGGAGGCGAGCGGCTACCTGCTCGATCCGCATACCGCGATCGGCTACGCGGTCGCCAAGGCGCATGTGACGCCGGGCGTGCCGATGGTGACGCTGGCGACCGCGCATCCGGCCAAGTTCCCGGACTCGGTCGAAGCGGCCTGCGGCATCCGCCCTGCGCTGCCGGCGTGGCTCTCGGATCTGATGACCAGGCCGGAATTGTACGACGTCGTTGCAAATGATCAGCTGATCGTCGAACGTTTCGTCGAAGAGCGGAGCCGATCGGTCAAGGTCGGCGGCTAACAAGAATCGGGAGGACGTCGAATGGGAGTCGAGGTGACGACGCTCGGCAACGGGCTGACCATCGCCACCGAGACCATGCCGCAGCTCGAAAGTGCGTCGGTCGGGGTCTGGGTGAATGCAGGGGCTCGTTCCGAGGCCGCCGAGGAACACGGCATCTCGCACCTGCTCGAACACATGGCCTTCAAGGGCACGCAGCGGCGCACGGCCCGGCAGATCGCCGAGGAGATCGAGGCGGTCGGCGGCGAGATCAACGCCGCGACCAGCGTCGAGCACACCAACTACTACGCCCGCGTGCTCAAGGACGACATCCCGCTCGCGCTCGACATCCTGTCCGACATCCTGACCGACTCGGTGTTCGACGCCGATGAGCTCCAGCGCGAGCAGCACGTCATCCTGCAGGAGATCGGCGCCGCGCATGACACGCCCGAGGACCATGTCTTCGACCTGCTGCAGGAGAGCGCCTTCCCCGGCCAGCCGATCGGCCGACCGATCCTCGGCACGCCCGAGACCGTGTCGTCGTTCGGGCCGGACGCGATCCGCGCCTATCTGAACCGGCACTATCGCGGCCCCAACATGGTCGTCGCGGCAGCCGGCAAGCTCGAGCATGCCGAGATCGTCGCGCTCGCCGAGGCGCGGTTCTCGGGCCTCGCCGGCGACCGGATCGCGACGCCCGAGCCCGCGCGATACGCCGGCGGCGAGAGCCGCGAGGAGCGCGAGCTCCAGGAGGCGCAGATCACGCTCGCCTTCGAGGGCCGTGCCCATGGCTCGGCCGACCAGTACGGCGCGCAGGTCCTGTCGGCCGCGCTCGGCGGCGGCATGTCCTCGCGGCTGTTCCAGGAGGTGCGCGAGAAGCTCGGGCTCTGCTACTCGATCTCGGCGTTCCACTGGGGCTACCGCGAGACCGGCCTGTTCGGCATTCATGCCGCGACCGGCGAGGCCGATGTCGACCGGCTGGTGCCGGTGATGATCGACGAGATCGAACGCATCGGCCGCGACCTCGACGAGGCCGAGGTCGCGCGCGCCAAGGCGCAGATGCGCGCCGGCCTGCTGATGAGCCTGGAGAGCCCGACGGCGCGCGCCAGCCAGATCGCGCGCCAGATCCTGATCTACGGCCGGCCGCTCACCGTCGACGAGATCACCGCCAAGATCGCCGCGGTGTCGGTGCGCGACGTGCGCCGGCTCGCGGGCGAGATCTTCCGCGACAGCGCCCCGACGGTGGCGCTGATCGGCCCGGTCGCCGGCGCGCCCGGTGCCGGCGAGGTCGCCCGGCGGCTCACCCAGGCCAAGCCTGCGGCCTGAGACGGAGGCGGCGATGGCATTCCTGAGGTCCGTCGCCTTCGATCCGCTGCCGATCCTGCGCGGCGACGGCCTCTATCTGCGCACGCCGGTGATGACCGACCATCCGGCTTGGGCGGAGCTGCGCGATCGCTCGCGCGGCTTCCTCGCGCCGTGGGAGCCGATCTGGCCGGCCGACGATCTCGATCGCACCGCGTTCCGTCGCCGGCTCAAGCGCTACGGCCAGGAGATCCGCAACGACACCGGCTACCCGTTCTTCCTGTTTCGCGCCGAGGATCACCAGCTCCTCGGCGGACTGACGCTCAGCCACGTCCGGCGTGGCGTGACGCAGGCCTGTTCGCTCGGCTACTGGATGGGCGAACCCTTCGCCGGGCGTGGCCACATGAGCGAAGCGGTCAGGACCGTGCTCGGCTTCGCCTTCGCCACGCTCAGGCTGCACCGGGTCGAGGCCGCCTGCCTGCCGCACAATGCGGCCTCGCTCAATCTCCTCGAAAAGGTCGGATTCACCCGCGAAGGCTACGCGCGCCGCTATCTTTGCATCAATGGGAGCTGGCAGGACCATGTCCTCTACGCGATCCTCGCGGAGGATCCGGTCCTGCGCTCGGCACGCCATCCGCCCAGAATCGCCTGACGGCCGCCCCTGGAGCGCATCCGGAAGCGCGGCCGGACCCTGGTCAGCCCGATCTTACGCAGCGCCCGCCGCCTGCTCGGGCTCGTCCGCGCTTGTGAGCGCGTCGGCGAACCGGTAACTCTGTCCGTCGCGCCACGCCCGCGCCACGAGGGATTCGGACTCTTGGATTTTCTGCGCTCCTTTCTCGTTTCGATCCTCGCCGGGTTCGCGATCCTCGCGGGCGTCGTCGCCGGGGCGAGCGTGGCCGCGGGTCCCGCACGGGCGGCCGAGACGATCACCGTGCCGCTCGACGTGCCGGCACTCGACCTCACCAATGTGGTCGAGCCGCATTTCAACGTCGGCGACAAGCTGCAGGTGTCGAGCGCGCCGGGCCCGGACGGCATCGTCCGGCGCATCGAGGTGCGCGCGACCCGGCCGGGCAGCTCGGACTGGATCGTCTTCACGCTGAAGAACAACACCGACGAGCAGATCGACCGCCTGCTGGTCGCGCCCTATTTCCGGCTCGCGGGCTCCGGCCTGATCAATCCGGACCTCGGCGCGACGCGCATCGTGGCGATCTCGACCTCGCAGGGTTTTGCGCCGGAACGGCAGGCGAGCCAGGAGGCCGACGTCTTCCTGATCACGCTCGATCCGCGCACGGTCGTCACCTTCGTGGTCGAGCTGCAATCGAGCAAGCTGCCGCAGCTCTTGCTCTGGGAGCCGGAGGCCTACAAGGACAGCGTCAACGCCTACACGCTCTATCGCGGCATCATCCTCGGCATCTCCGGCCTGCTCGCGCTGTTCCTGACCATCCTGTTCGTGGTCAAGGGCACGATGATGTTCCCGGCGACCGCGGCGATGGCCTGGTCGGTACTGGCCTATCTGTGCATCGATTTCGGCTTCTGGAACAAGGTTTTCATGGTCCAGGCCGGCAACGATCAGGTGTATCGCGCCGGCGTCGAGGTCATGCTCGCGACCACGCTCGTGCTGTTCCTCTATTCCTACCTCAACCTCAACCGCTGGCACGTCAGCTACAGCCATGTCGCGGTCGCGACCGTGGTCGTGCTGCTCGGCCTGCTCGGCGTCGCGGTGATCGATCCGACCACGGCGGCCGGCATCGCGCGGATCTCGCTCGCGGTGCTCGCCGTCGTCGGCGCCGGCCTGCTCGCCTATCTCGCCGCGCATGGCTACGACCGCGCGATCATGCTGGTGCCGACCTGGCTCCTGCTGATCGCCTGGCTGATCGCCGGCGGGCTGACGGTCTCCGGCGGTCTCGTCAACGATCTCGTCCAGCCGGCGCTCGCCGGCGGGCTCGTGCTGATCGTCATGCTGATCGGCTTCACGGTCATGCAGCACGCCTTCGCCGGCGGCACGGTCAGCCAGGGCGCGATCGGCGACATGGAGCGGCGCGCGCTCGCCGTGATCGGCTCCGGCGACGTGATCTGGGACTGGGACGTCGCGCGCGACGCGATCTGGACCAGCCCGGAGGCCGAGGACATGCTCGGGCTCGAGGCCGGCTCGCTCGAGGGCGCGGCGCGCGACTGGCTCGAATTCATCCATCCGCAGGACAAGGATCCGTTCCGCTCGACGCTCGACGCCGTGGTCGAACAGCGGCGCGGCCGCGTATCCCTGACCTTCCGGCTCCGCGCCGCCGACGGGCATTATCGCTGGTTCCAGCTCCGCGCCCGGCCCGTCCTCGGCTCGGACGGCGAGGTGGTGCGCTGCGCCGGCACGCTGCTCGACGTCACCGACGCCAAGACGGCCGAGGAGCGCATGCTCCACGATGCCGTGCACGACAATCTGACCGGCCTGCCGAACCGCGAGCTGTTCCTCGACCGCATCGCCTCGGCGCTGACCCGCACCCGCGCCGACGGCACCGGCAAGCCGTCGATCGTGCTGATCGACATCGACCGGTTCAAGCAGGTCAACGACAGCCTCGGCCTGTCGGTCGGCGACTCGATGCTGCTCACCGTCGCCCGTCGCCTGGCGCGCCAGATCAAGCCGCAGGACACGCTGGCGCGTATCAGCGGCGACCAGTTCGGCGTGCTGGTGATCTCCGAGCAGGAGCCCGAACGGGTCGCGGCCTTCGCCGACGTCATGCGCCGCGCGCTCCGGGCGCCGATCACCTTCGGCGACCGCGAGGTGTTTTTGACCGCCTCGATCGGCGTCGCGCTCTACGACGGATCCGGCAAGAAGGAAGACGACTTCGTCAAGGACGCCGAGATCGCGATGTACCACGCCAAGCGGCTCGGCGGCGATCGCATCGAGGCGTTCCGGCCGTCGCTGCGCGCGCATTCCGAGGACATGCTGGCGCTCGAATCCGATCTCCGGCGCGCGCTGGAGCGCGAGGAGATCAAGGTTCTCTATCAGCCGATCATCCGGCTCGCCGACGACACGGTCGCCGGCTTCGAGGCGCTGCTGCGCTGGGACCACCCGCGCCGCGGCCGGCTGCCGGCGGGCGAGTTCATCCCGCTTGCCGAGCGCACCGGCCTGATCATCCCGCTCGGCCTGTTCGTGCTCGAACGCGCCGCGCGCCAGCTCGCGCAATGGCAGGAGGAGCTGGGCTCCGAGCCGCCGATCTTCGTCTCGGTCAACGTGTCGAGCCGCCAGCTGATCCGGCATGATCTGATCAACGACGTGAAGGCCGTGCTGTCGCGCGTCGACATCGCGCGCGGCACGCTCAAGATCGAGATCACCGAGAGCCTGGTGATGGAGAACCCGGAATACGCCGCCAAGGTTCTGACGCGGATCAAGGAGCTCGGCGCCAGCCTCGCCCTCGACGACTTCGGCACCGGCTATTCCTCGCTCGCCTATCTGCAGCGCTTCCCGTTCGACAGCATCAAGATCGACCGCCAGTTCGTGCACGGCGACGGCAAGGAGCGCCCGGTGCTGCTGCGTTCGATCGTGTCGCTCGCCCATGACCTCGGCATGGAGGTCATCGCCGAGGGCGCCGAGAGCGATGCCGACGTCCACGAGCTGCGCGGCCTGAAGGCGGAGTACGCCCAGGGCTTCCACTACGGCCAGCCGATGACCACCGACGAGGCGCGCAAGCTGCTCGCCCGCAAGCTGCGGCAGGCGGCGCAGTAAGCGCCCTGCCCTTCAGCGACTGCCCGAGCGCCAGACCATGCGGCCGGCACAAGGCCGGATAGCTCAGCCGCGGCTCGCGGCCCGGATCGCCGACGCGGCAATCGCCAGCCGCACGCGGCCGCGCAAGAACAGCACGAACACCGCGAGAGCGCAGAGCGCCAGGCCCCACCAGGTGATCACGTAGCCGAGATGGCGGTTCTCGAAGCTGACCAGGGTCTCGCCGGCCTGCGGCAGGCCGCCGGGCGGCGTCGCAGCCGTGCCGGCATCGATCGTGTAGGGCGCGACCTTGCTCGCCGGCAGGCCGAGCGTGGCGGCCATGACGGCCGGGTCGCGCACGAACCAGATGTTCTTCGCCGGCGTATCGGCGGGCGTGAACCACGAGCGCGGTTCCGGGCGGCGCAGGAGGCCGGTAATCGTGACCGGCCCCTCGATCTGGCCTTCGGCGCGGGTCTTGATATCGATCCGGTCGGCCGGCACGAAGCCCCGGTTGACCAGCACGATCGCGCCGTCATCGCCCACAAGCGGCGTCACGATCCAGTAGCCCTGCCCCGAGAAGCGCCCGCGCGCTTCGCCGAGCACGGCGTAGACATGCAACTCCTTCGCATGGTCGAAGCGGCCGGAGGCGGTCACGGCGCGATAGTCCCAGGCGTCGGCGTCGAAATCGCCCCACGCCGACGGGCCGGGCGCGGCGACCGGCGGCGCCACGGTGCGCGCGGTCACGGCCTCGATCAGCGCCGTCTTCCACGACAGGCGATGGAGCTGCCAGGCGCCGAGCGCGACCAGCGCGGCGAAGACCGGCAGGAAGGCCAGCGTCGGCCAGAACACGGCGCGGCGGATCTCGGCCGACAGAGAGCCGGGCGTCGGAGCAGACATCTGGGCTGGGGCGGCCATCGCTTCCACCATTGAACGCGGATCAGGAATTTTCGGCGCGGGGCCGGCAGTGCAAAGCAGGCCGCGTTCGTCGACCGCTTCCGAAGGCAGGAAACGAGCCTGCAAAACCCATCAAGGCGGTGGCGCGCCACGGCGCTCGCGCGTCTGCCGCCCCGCCGGCGTCGCTCACTCGCGCGGATCGTCGAGTACGCCCTCGTTGGCCTTGTTCTGATACTGCAAGCCGATCATGGCGCCTTTGAGCGGCCGCAACAGGCCGAGCGACAGGCCTAGGATCAGCGGCAGCCACAGCACGGCGTGCAGCCACATCGGCGGCTGGTACTTCACTTCCGTGTAGAGCGCCGCGCCGACGACGATGAAGCCGACGATCAGGATCACGAACACCGCCGGGCCGTCGCCACTGTCGATGAACTTGAAATCCAGCCCGCAGACCTCGCAACGCGGCGCCGTGTTCAGGAAGCCGGACAGGAGCCGCCCTTCGCCGCAGCGCGGACAGCGGCCGCGCAGGGCGGCGGCGACCGGCGACGGCGTCTCGAACCAATGGTCGTGGCCCTGCGGCGCGGGATCGGTCATGGCGGCTTCCTCTTGCAAGACGGGTTCGCGGCGGTCCGGCCGGGTTCATGCCAGACCGGCACGGCCTTTCCAAACGAAAACGCCCGGGCTTTGGGCCCGGGCGTATTCTGCTTTCGCAGTGGCTCAGTGCGGGATCGCCGCGCCCCGGCCCCAGACATAGATCGAGGCGAACAGGAACAGCCAGACCACGTCGACGAAGTGCCAGTACCAGGCCGCGGCTTCGAAGCCGAAGTGCTGCTTGGCGGTGAAATGGCCGAGGTAGGCGCGGATCAGGCAGACGGCGAGGAAGATGGTGCCGACGATCACGTGGAAGCCGTGGAAGCCGGTCGCCATGAAGAAGGTCGCGCCGTAGATGTTGCCCGAGTAGGCGAAGTGCGCGTGGCTGTACTCATAGGCCTGGCAGATCGTGAAGATCACGCCGAGGATCACGGTGAGCCAGAGGCCCTTCTTGAGACCGTCGCGGTCGCCGTGCAGCAGCGCATGGTGCGCCCAGGTCACGGTGGTGCCCGAGGTCAGCAGGATCAGCGTGTTGAGCAGCGGCAGGTGCCAGGGGTTGAACGTCTCGATGCCGTGCGGCGGCCACACGCCGCCGGTCGCGGCGACGCGGGCGTACTGCTTGGCCTCGTGCACGAACAGCGCGCTGTCGAAATAGGCCCAGAACCACGCCACGAAGAACATCACCTCCGAGGCGATGAACATGATCATGCCGTAGCGCAGGTGCAGGCCGACCACGCGGGTGTGATAGCCCGCATGGGCCTCGCGCACGACGTCGCGCCACCAGGCAAACATCGTGTAGAGCACGATGGCGAGGCCGAGCACGAACAGCCACGGGGTGGCGATATTCAGGCCGGCGAGCACGACCGCCTCGCCCTTCAGCCAGCGGAACAGGCCGATCGCGCCGATCGCCATGATCAGGGCGCCGAGCGAGGCCGTGAACGGCCACGGGCTCGGATCGACGAGATGATAATCGTGGTTGGGCTTGCTGTGGGCTCCGGCCATGGTGGTCCCCCGGTTTGATATCCTGAACCCTGACGGGTCGTCTTTGTTGGCGAGGCTCGTTGCACGCCGACCCAGGGCCGGCGACGCAGGCGCCTCAGAGCTTGTCGGGCGCCTTGGTGCCGTCGACCGCCGCGAGCGGCTTGGTCGGGGTCTTGGCGGCGAAGAAAGTGTAGGAGAGCGTGATCGTCTTGGCGCCGCGCAGATCCTTGACCTCGTCGATCGACGAATCGACGAAGAAGGTCACCGGAACCCGGATCTTCTCGTGCGGCTTCAATGTCTGCTCCGAGAAGCAGAAGCACACGAGCTTGGTGAAGTAGTAGCCGGCGAGGCCCGGCGTCACATTATAGCCGGCGGTCGCCGAGAGCTCCTTGTCGGACAGGTTCTCGATCTCGTATTCGACCGTCTTCACCTCGCCGACGTGAACGTTGACCGACTTCTCGACCGGCGTGAAGCGCCAGGGCAGGCCGGCGAAGACGTTACTGTCGAACCGGATCTCGAACTCGCGCTCGCCGACCACGTTCGGCGCCGACGTCGCGACGTTGGTGGTGCCGTCGTAGCCGGTGGCCCGGCAGAACCAGTCGTAGAAAGGCACCGCCGCGAAGGCGAGGCCGAGCATGCTGAAGGTCATCGCCGTGCAGATCAGCGCGACGTTGCGCAGCTTCTTCGGGTCCGGCGGCACGGCCACGGTAATGGCCGCCGCGGAGGTCTGCTCGTCGGTCGGCTCGTCGGTCGCGATCGGAGTGGTGCGGTCGGTCATGGCGTCACCCGTGCGCGAGGTTGGGCGCCATCTTGACGATGGTGATCGCATAGAACAGCACCACGAGCCCGACGAGCACCACGGCGATCGCCGCGTTGCGACTGCGGCGGCGCTTCGCCTCCGTCTCGGTCAGTCGGACACCTTCGTCTTCGGTCATCACATCACCGTTCATCGTCGAGCCCCCGCCCGCCCCGTCACAGGTTGAGGAGACGCTCGCCCAGGAGGACGGCGTAGAGAAGGAAGAGATAGAGGATCGAGAAGCCGAACAGCCGCGCGGCCGCCTTGCGCGCCGGCTGGCCGTCGCGCTTGCGCCAGACCTCGAAGGCGAGCGCGAGGAACACCGCGGCGCCGCCGGCCGACACCACGCCATAGGCGAGATGGCCGAAGCCGAGCACATAGGGCGCCACGCAGACCGGCGTCATCAGCACCGAATAGAGCAGGATCTGGTTGCGCGTGGCCGTCTCGCCGGCGACCACGGGCAGCATCGGCACACCGGCACGCTGATAGTCGTCGGACTTCAGGAGCGCCAGCGCCCAGAAGTGCGGCGGCGTCCACATGAAGATGATCAGGAACAGCACGATCGACTCGACGCTGACCGTATTCGTCACCGCCGCCCAGGCGATCATCGGCGGGAAGGCGCCGGCGGCGCCGCCGATCACGATGTTCTGCGGCGTGCGCCGCTTCAGCCACATGGTGTAGATGACCACGTAGAAGAAGATGGTGAAGGCGAGCAGGCCGGCCGACAGCCAGTTGACCGCCAGTCCGAGGATCGCGACCGAGCCGGCCGACAGGGTCAGGCCGAAGGCGAGCGCCTCCTCGGGGCGCACGCGGCCGGCCGGGATCGGGCGGCCCTTGGTGCGCGACATCAGCCGGTCGATATCGGCGTCGTACCACATGTTGAGAGCGCCGGAGGCGCCGGCACCGACCGCGATACAGAGGATCGCGACCGCGCCGAGGACAGGATGGATGCCCGCCGGCGCGATCATCAGACCGACCAGCGCCGTGAAGACGACGAGCGACATCACGCGCGGCTTGAGGAGCGCGATATAGTCCGCGGGCTCCGCGTTCGACACGCTCGCGCGCGTCAGGTCGGCAGCGACCTCGGAAGCGGCACTCGACAGATCTGTCATTCCTCACCTCGAGCGGCCGTCGTTCACGACGGCTCGTGCTTGCATCACGCCCGGACGGCCCCTCCCGCCGGCCGGTCCCGTCCATCCGGAGCGGCACCGCGGCGTGCGGTGCCGTTCGAGATCGGCGGGGTCGAAGAACCGCGGATCGCTCCGCGGGTGGACCGGGCGGCGCCGACGAGGCGCCGCCCGAAATGCACTCAGTGGAGGTCGCCCTTGATGCGGGGCAGCGTCTCGAACTGATGGAACGGCGGCGGCGACGACAGGGTCCACTCGAGCGTGGTCGCCCCCTCGCCCCACGGATTGGCCGGGGCCTTCTCCTTGCGGACGAAGGCGTAGACCACACCCGCGAAGAAGATCAGCATGCCGAGGAACGAGATGTACGAGCCGATCGACGACACGAAGTTCCAGCCCGCGAAGGCGTCCGGATAGTCCGCGTAGCGGCGCGGCATGCCGGCGAGGCCGAGGAAGTGCTGCGGGAAGAACACCATGTTGACGCCGACGAACATGGTCCAGAAGTGCAGCTTGCCGATCGTCTCGGAGTACATGTAGCCGAACATCTTCGGGAACCAGTAGTACCAGCCGCCGAAGATCGCGAACACGGCGCCGAGCGACAGCACGTAGTGGAAGTGGGCCACCACGAAATAGGTGTCGTGCAGCACGCGGTCGAAACCGGCGTTGGAGAGCTGGACGCCGGTGACGCCGCCGAGCGTGAACAGGAAGATGAAGCCGATCGCGAACAGCATCGGCGTGCGGAACTCGATCGAGCCGCCCCACATCGTCGCGATCCACGAGAAGATCTTCACGCCGGTCGGCACCGCGATGACCATGGTGGCCGCCACGAAGTAGGCCTGCGTGTCGACCGACAGGCCGACCGTGTACATGTGGTGCGCCCACACGATGAAGCCGACGACGCCGATCGCGACCATGGCGTAGGCCATGCCGAGATAGCCGAACACGGGCTTGCGCGAGAAGGTCGACACGATGTGGCTGACGATGCCGAAGCCCGGCAGGATCAGGATGTACACTTCCGGGTGGCCGAAGAACCAGAACAGGTGCTGGAACAGGATCGGGTCACCGCCGCCTTCCGGCTTGAAGAAGGTGGTGCCGAAGTTGCGGTCGGTCAGCAGCATGGTGATGCCGCCGGCGAGCACGGGCAGCGACAGGAGCAGCAGGAACGCCGTCACCAACACGGACCAGGCGAACAGCGGCATCTTGTGCAGCGTCATGCCGGGCGCGCGCATGTTGAAGATCGTGGTGATGAAGTTGATCGCGCCGAGGATCGACGAGGCGCCCGAGATGTGCAGCGCCAGGATCGCGAAGTCCATCGCCGGACCGGGCTGGCCGGTCGACGACAGCGGCGGATAGATCGTCCAGCCGCCGCCGACGCCGTTGGCGCCCGGGGGGCCTTCGACGAACATCGACAGGAGCAGCAGGATGAAGGCCGGCGGCAGCAGCCAGAACGAGATGTTGTTCATGCGCGGGAACGCCATGTCCGGCGCGCCGATCATGATCGGCACGAACCAGTTGGCGAAGCCGCCGATCAGCGCCGGCATGACCATGAAGAAGATCATGATCAGGCCGTGTGCGGTCGTGAACACGTTGAACTGGTGCGGATCCGAGAAGATCTGCAGGCCGGGCTGCTGCAGCTCCATGCGGATGCCGATCGACAGCGACGCACCGATCAGGCCCGCGAACATGGCGAAGAACAGGTACAGCGTACCGATGTCCTTGTGGTTCGTCGAATAGACGTAGCGGCGCCACCCGGTCGGGTGATCGTGGTGAGCCGCGTCGGCGGCTGCGGAATGAGCCATGTCCTGCTCCCTTGGGTCTCGGCTCGGCGGGCATCCCGAGTGTCGGACATCACATGTCGGACGTCACGGGCGCCTCGGCCGCCGGATGGAATGTGCGGTTCGTCGGGGCCGTCAGTTGGCGGCCACGTTGGTCTTCTTGCCGTCGCGTTCGACCATCTCGGCGAGCACCTTGCCGGCGTTCTTGAGGTCGGTCTTCGCCGCCTCGGACCACGCCTTGTACTGCTCGTCGGTGACGACCTGGATCGCGATCGGCATGAAGGCGTGATCGCGTCCGCAGAGCTCGGAGCACTGGCCGTAGTACATGCCGACGTTGCGGGCCTTGAACCAGGTCTCGTTCAGGCGGCCCGGATTGGCGTCCATCTTCACGCCGAAGGACGGCATCGCCCAGGAGTGGATCACGTCGGCGCCGGTGACCTGCACGCGCACGATCTTGCCGACCGGGACGATCAGGTTGTTGTCGACCGAGAGCAGACGCGGCTGCTTCGCCGGGTCCTTGCGGTCCTCGTCGGCGAGCATGATGCTGTCGAAGGAGACCGGCTTCTGCTTGGCGTCGACGAGGTCCGGGTACTCGTAGCCCCAGTACCACTGATAGCCGGTGACCTTGATGGTCATGTCGGCCGGCGGCACCACCATCTCTTCATAGAGCAGGCGGAACGACGGGATCGCGATCATGACCAGGATCATGATCGGCGCGACGGTCCAGATCACCTCGATCAGGGTGTTGTGCGACGTCTTCGACGGGGTCGGGTTCGCCTTGGCGTTGAACTTGACCATCACGTAGATGAGCAGCCCGAGCACGAACAGCGTGATCACGGCCATGATCCACATGGTGAAGTCGGCGAACCAGTGGATGTGCTCGTGCACATCGGTGTTCGCCGGCTGCAAATAGACCTGCCACGGCTGCGGCTGCGTCGCACCGGCGACGCCGAGGGTCGAGATGAAGGCGACCGCGAGGACGGCCATGACCGCCAGTCCACGCGCCATCGGACGCTTCTTCGTCGGGATCACTGCTTTTGGCTCCCTTGCTCGCCGCGGCCGCGAGGCACGGCCGGCGCGCTCGTCGTTTTTATTCCGTCGTCGTCGTCCCGGAGATCCGCCCCTCGGGCCGGATCCGGGCCAACGTATCGGGCCCGTCCACGGCTCTGTGGTCGCGGCCCGGACTCGACGCACCCTTCTACTAGGCGCTTTTCCTTACGCAATGCTGCGCTGCGGCAAAAAGCGTCCTTCGATTTGATCGAGATCAAAGTCGAGGGATTCAAAAGCACAGCCCGCGCGTTGCCGCAACGGGTGCTCCACCCATCTCGTGCGGCATTTTTGCAGGGCGAGGCAATTTGGTCGCTGATCCGCCATGATCGGAGGCAACTCCTCGGACCCGTTCATGGCCGATGCCGCGCAGGGTCCACGCCTCTGGCGCCGCGGCCGGCCATGGGGCAACGTCAAGATCGCGCGCCGAGACCGATTCGCGCGACCGGGACCGCGCTGCGGCGCGCCGGCGTGGGTCCGGCGCCTCGCTGTTTCGGCAGCCCGCCGTCGGGCGGACCCTGTCTCGGCGGCTCTGGAGGTTTGAGATTTGAACGGCACGCGCGCCTTGGTCGTCGCGCTGATCGCCCTGGTGGTGGTCATCATCGGCGCTCTGATCGCATTCATGATGTTCGGCGGCCCCAGCCGTCCGGCCGGGTCGGGCGCGGACAGCGCGCAGACCGATCCGCGTCCGGCCGCCCAAGGCGGCGGACAAGCCGGCACGGCGGCGGTCGTCAACCAGGCCGACCGGCCCGGTCTCGGCCCGGTCAAGTCGCAGCACGGCGACTGGCAGATCCGCTGCAACACGCCGCCGGGCGCCCGCGCCGAGCAGTGCGCGCTGATCCAGAACGTCACAGCCGAGGACCGGCCGAACGTCGGCCTGTCGGTGATCGTGTTGAAGACGTCAGACAAGAAGACGCGCATCCTGCGCGTGCTGGCGCCGCTCGGCGTGCTGATCCCGTCGGGCCTCGGCCTGAAGATCGACGCCGCCGACATTGGCCGCACGCCGTTCGTGCGCTGCCTGCCGAACGGCTGCATCGCCGAAGTGGTGATCGACGACACGCTGATGGGCCAGCTCCGCACCGGCACCACGGCGACCTTCTCGATCTTCCAGACGCCGGAGGAAGGCATCGGCATCCCGATCAGCCTGGCGAGCTTCGGCGAAGGCTTCGACAAGCTGCCCTGATCTGCGCGCGCCGCGGCTGGTGCACACCCGCTGCGGCAGCCTAATCTCCCCTCGCCCGACGAGAGGCACACGAGGGGAAGCATGACCAGGGTGACGGATCTTGAGGCGCTGCGCGCGCTTTACGGCACTGTCCGCGAGCGCTCGCGGCGCAAGCAGCTCGACCGGCTCGATCCCCACGCCAAGCACATCATTTCGCTCGCCCCCTTCGTCGTGATCGCGACCGCAGGCCGGGACGGGCTCGGCGATGCAACCCCGCGCGGCGATGCGCCGGGCTTCGTCACCGTCGAAGACGACCGCACGCTCCTCCTGCCCGACCGGCCGGGCAACAACCGTCTCGACACGCTGCAGAACCTGATCGAGCGGCCCGGCATCGGGCTCCTGTTCCTGATCCCCGGCATGGACGAGACGCTGCGCGTCAACGGCACGGCCGAGATCCTGGCCGACCCGGCGCTCAATGCGCGCTTCGCGGTCGACGGCAAGCTGCCGAAGACGGTGCTGCGGATCACGGTGCGCGAGGTCTACATCCATTGCGCCAAGGCGCTGATGCGCTCGCGGCTCTGGGATCCCGCCGCGCAGATCGACCGATCGATCTTCCCGTCCATGGGCGAAATGATGCGCGACCAGATCGGCGTCGTCGAAGGGGTAAAGACCGAGACGCAGTCCGAGATGGTCGAACGCTACAAGCAGACGCTCTACTGATGGCGCCGCTCCTCGACCCGATCACGATCGCGATCATCCTGGGCGCGGCCGCCGCCGGCTTCGTGCAGGGGCTCTCGGGCTTCGCCTTCGCCATGGTGTCGAGCGCGATCTGGGTATGGGTGCTGCCGCCGCAGCTCTCGTCGCCGCTCGTGGTGTTCGGTTCGCTGGTCGGCCAGATCCTGGCGATCCCGGCGACGCGCAAGGGCTTCAGCGCGCGCCGCGCGGCGCCCCTGGTGGTCGGCGGGCTTCTCGGCGTGCCGATCGGCGTCGCGATCCTGCCGCACGTCGAGCCGGCCTGGTTCAAGGCCGGGCTCGGGCTTCTGCTGGTCGTCTATTGTCCGGCGATGCTGTTCTCGACGCGGCTGCCGCATCTCAAGATCTCCGGACCCGCGGGCGACGGCGCGGTCGGCTTCCTCGGCGGCGTGCTCGGCGGCATCGGCGGCATCACCGGCGTTTTGCCGACGCTCTGGTGCACGCTCAACGGCTGGGACAAGGTCACACAGCGCTCGGTACTGCAGGCCTTCAACCTGACCATGCACGCCACCACACTGACGCTCTATCTCGTCGCCGGCCGGATCACCTGGACGTCGGCATCGATGTTTCCGATCGTGCTGCCGGCCATGCTGGTGCCGACGCTGATCGGGCTCCGGCTCTACGCCCGGATCAGCGAGATGGCGTTCCGCCGCGTGGTGCTCGGGCTCCTGTTCCTGACCGGCATCGCGCTGCTGGTCGCGGCCGCGCCGGTGCTCGTCGGCAAGCTCGGCGGCTGAGAACGCCGCGGGGCGGAACCGGCAGGTTCGTGAACGCACGATCGGGAACTCGAGAACTCGACGGTTGATCGGGGCCGGCGCGGGTGCGAACCTGCGCGACGATCCCCATGTTGAGAGGAGCCGCCTTTCCCGCTCCCTCTCCTCGCGCGGCCGCCGCTCCGGCGCCCTCCGCGCCCATCAGGACGAACCGATGACCTCTCCCGCCGCCGACCTTTTCGCCGCCACCGGCCTCGACCTCGAAACCGCCCGCCGCATCACGGCCGAGGCGACGGCAGGCGCCGACGACGGCGAGCTCTTTCTTGAATATCGCCAGTCCGAAGGGCTCGTGTTCGACAACGGCCGGCTGAAGTCCGGCTCGTTCGACACGACACAGGGTTTTGGCCTGCGCGCGGTCGCCGGCGAGGCGGCCGGCTACGCGCATGCGGGCGAGATCTCGGAAAGCGCGCTGCGGCGCGCCTCGGATGCCGTGCGCGCGGTCACCGCCGGCCATTCTGGCACCTATGCCGCCGCGCCGGCGCGCACCAACGTCAAGCTCTACGGCGAGGAGAACCCGCTCGGCCTGCCGTCGTTCGAGGACAAGGCCAAGCTGCTCGCGGAGATCGACGCCTATGCCCGCCGCGACGAGCGCGTCCGGCAGGTCACGGTGTCGCTCGCCGGCACCTGGCAGGTGGTCGAGATCCTGCGCGCGGACGGCCACCGGGTGCGGGACGTCCGGCCGCTGGTGCGCTTCAACGTCTCGGTGGTCGCCGGCCACGGCGACCGGCAGGAGACCGGCAGCTACGGCATTGGCGGTCGCGAGGGCTTCGAGCGTTTCGTGACGCCGGACATGTGGCGCCACGGCGTCGACGAGGCGATCCGGCAGGCGGCGGTCAATCTCGAAGCGGTGCCCGCCCCGGCCGGCACCTTCGACGTCGTGCTCGGCCCGGGCTGGCCGGGCGTGCTGCTGCACGAGGCGGTCGGCCACGGGCTCGAGGGCGACTTCAATCGCAAGAAGACCTCCGCCTTCGCCGGCCTGCTCGGCCAGCGGGTCGCAGCACCCGGCGTCACCATCGTCGATGACGGCACGATCGCCGCGAAGCGCGGCTCGATCTCGATCGACGACGAGGGCACGCCGTCGAACTGCACGACGCTGATCGAGGACGGCATCCTGGTCGGCTACATGCAGGACCGCCAGAACGCCCGCCTGATGGGCATGAAGCCGACCGGCAACGGGCGGCGCCAGTCCTTCGCGCACATACCGATGCCGCGCATGACCAACACCTACATGCTGGCGGGTCAGAGCGATCCGGGCGAGATCCTCGCCTCGGTCAAGGACGGCATCTACGCCGTGCACTTCGGTGGCGGCCAGGTCGACATCACCTCCGGCAAGTTCGTGTTCGAATGCACCGAGGCCTACCGCGTGCAGAACGGCAAGGTCGGCGCGCCGCTCAAGGGCGCGATGCTGATCGGCAACGGCGCGGATGCGCTGACGCGGGTGAAGATGATCGGCAACGACCTCGAACTCGATCTCGGCGTCGGCACCTGCGGCAAGCAGGGCCAGGGCGTTCCCGTCGGCGTCGGCCAGCCGACGCTCCGGATCGACGCGGTGACGATCGGCGGCACCGAGGCGCGCTGAGCGCGGGCGCGCCGGGCGCGGCGCGCGGATCTCCCGCACGACGCCCCCGCCCACGCGCAGGGTTCCAGGTGGGTGCGCGGCGGCCGGCGTGCGGCGATCAGGCTCGCATCATGGACTGATCATGCCGGCCGCGATCCTGATGATCGCGGCCGCGCCGAAGATCATCAAGTCGTGAGCCCGCTGACGGTCGTGCTCGGCGCGACCGGTTCGAAGCTTCGCACGGGTCGATCTTCTCCGTTTCTCACCGACATTCTTGGCATTTCCGTCGATGTCGGCGTGGCATTCCCGCGCTTCGGAACACCGACTCGCGTGCTTGCGGCTCAGCTCAAGCTAACAATTTGCTGACGATCGACTTACGTAAACGTGATCGCAACGTCATATCGAGGCAATTGTTATTGAACGACAATGGCGTCGTATGGCTTGCCTGCAAGGCGTCATTTCACGAAAATCGCGGTAAGCTCAGGTCGAGGCGCCATGGGTCGCGACCGCGAGGCCATGAGAACGGGTTGTGTCGACACGATGAGAATACTTAAGACGATTATCCTGCTCGTTATCATTGCCTCCGCTCTTCTGTGGGGTTGGCTCGGTCGCGACGTCGTCGTCGACAAGATGGCCGCCGTGCTGCCCGAAAGTGCCGTCCGCCCGGTTCGCGCCGGCATCGAGGCGGTCGGACCGACCGTCGATCCGATCGCGCAGTCCGCCGCCGCCTTCCTGGAGAAGCACCTGCCGGCCGTCGCCGCCTATCTGCCGAGCGCGCCGAAGCCGGCCGGCGACAAGGGCGCCGCGGCGCCGGATGCGAAGGTGCCCGCCGCCAAGACCGCCGCGGCTTCCGCAGGCGCGACGCCGGCCACGGCTCCCGCCGCCACGCCCCGTCGCGAGACGCCGCCAGTTCCGGTCACCACGACCAAGGTCGAGAAGAAGGCGACCCCCGTCGTGCTCGACGTGGTCGGTACCGTGCAGGCGATCGCGTCGATCCCGATCAAGTCGCGCGTCGACAGCCAGATCGACAGCGTGCAGGTCAAGGAAGGCGATCACGTCAAACAGGGCGACGTGCTGTTCACGCTCGACGCCCGCGCGCTGCAGGCGCAGCTCGCCCAGGCGCGCGCCACGCTCGCCCGCGACGAAGCCCAGCTCCAGCAATACAAGAACGATCTCAACCGCGCCGAGACGCTCGCCCGCACCAATGCCGGCTCGCAGCAGACGGCCGAAACGTCGCGCACCCAGGTCGCGACCCAGCAGGCGGTGATCGCCGCCAGCCGCGCGGCGGTCGAGAACCTCGAGGTCCAGCTCACCTACTACACGATCAAGAGCCCGATCGACGGCCGCGTCGGCTCGCTGCCGCTGAAGGCCGGCTCGGCGATCCGTTCAGCCGACTCGGCCCTGCTCGCCACCGTCAACCAGCTCGATCCGGTCTATGTCTCCTTCGCCGCGCCGCAGGCGGTGGTGCCGACGCTGGTCGACGCCATGCGCGAGGGGCCGGTCAAGGTGCGCGTGACGCTCGGCGGCACGCGCGGCAAGACGCTCGACGGCACCGTGACCTTCACCGAGAACACGCTCGACACGACCTCCGGCACGCTGACCGCCAAGGCGACCGTCGGCGGCACCGAGGAGCGGCTGCTGCCGGGCGAATTCGTGCAGGTGCGCGTGATCCTGTCGGTCGAGCCCGATGCGCTCGTCGTGCCGGATCAGGCGGTGCAGATGGGTCAGGCCGGCGCCTTCGTCTACGTGGTCAAGCCGGACCAGACGGTCGAGACGCGGCAGATCCGCGTCGCGCGCACCGTCGATCGCCAGAGCGTCGTATCGAGCGGCCTCACCGGCGGCGAGACGGTCGTGACCGAGGGCCAGCTCCGGCTGTTCCCGGGCGCGAAAATTGCTCCGGCCGCCTCGAACCCGCCGGCGGCCGACACCGCCGCGCCGAAGAGCTGATCCGACCTCAAAGCGAGCAGGAAACGAGCGACCGCATGTCGATTTCCGCGCCATTCATCAAGCGCCCGGTCGCGACCATCCTGGTGATGGTCGCCTTCCTCGCGGCCGGCCTGTTCGGCTACCGGCAGCTTCCCGTCGCCGCCGTGCCGCGCGTCGACTACCCGACCATGTCGGTCAGCGCGAGCCTGCCGGGCGCCAGTCCACAGACGATGGCGAGTTCGGTCGCCTCGGTGCTGGAGCGGCAGTTCTCCGGCATCGCCGGCCTGTCGCAGATGGCGTCGGTGTCGACCTCCGGATCGAGCACCATCACGCTGCAGTTCGATCTCGGCCGCTCGATCGACGGCGCGGCGCTCGACGTGCAGGCGGCGATCGGCGCGGCCCAGCGCCAGCTGCCGCCCGAACTGCCGGCGCCGCCGAGCTTCAGGAAGGTCAATCCGGCCGACCAGCCGATCCTGTTCGTGGCGCTGAAGTCGGACGTGCTCAGGCTCTCCGACGTCGACGACTACGCCGAGAACAACATCGCCCAGCGCCTGTCGACGCTCCCCGGCGTCGCGCAGGTGTCGGTCTATGGCGCGCAGAAATACGCGGTGCGCATCCGGGCCGATCTCGACGCGCTGTCGGCGCGCGGCCTGACCGTCGCCGATCTGCAGAGCGCGATCGTGGCGGCGAATTCCAATTCGCCGGTCGGCTCGCTCAACAGCCAGAACCGCAGCGTCACGCTCGACGCCACCGGGCCGATCCAGAAGGCCGCCGGCTACGCGCCGGTGGTGGTCGCCTATCAGAACGGCGCGCCGGTGCGCATCTCCGACGTCGCCCACGCGATCGACAGCGTCGAGAACGACAAGGTCGCGAGCTGGCTGAACGGCACCCGTGCCATCATCCTGGCGATCCAGCGCCAGCCGGACGCCAACACGGTCGCGGTCGTCGACAGCATCCGCAAGGTCTTGCCGCAGATCACCGCCGACATGCCGCCGGCGATGCAGGTCGAGATCATGAACGACCGTTCGATCTCGATCCGCGACTCGATCAATGACGTGCAGGAGACGCTCGGCATCGCGATCCTGCTCGTGATCGGCGTCATCTACCTGTTCCTGAAGTCGGCGCGCGCCACGATCATTCCGGCCCTGGCGCTGCCGGTGTCGCTGATCGGCACCTTCGGCGGCATGTATCTGTTCGGCTTCTCGATCGACAACATCTCGCTGCTCGCGATGACGCTGGCGGTCGGCTTCGTCGTCGACGACGCGATCGTGATGCTCGAGAACATCATGCGCCACGTCGAGATGGGCAAACGACCGATGCAGGCGGCCTACGAGGGCGCGGCGGAAGTCGGCTTCACCATCATGTCGATGACCATCTCGCTCTGCGCGGTGTTCATTCCGGTCCTGTTCATGGGCGGTGTCGTCGGTCGCATGTTCTTCGAGTTCGGCGTCACGATCACCATGGCGATCATGATCTCCGGCCTCGTCGCGCTGACGCTGACGCCGATGCTCGCCGGCCGCATCATCTCGGAGAAGCATCTGCACGCGCGGCCGAACATCGTGATCCGCGCCTTCGACGTGTTCTTCGCCGGCCTGACCTTCCTCTACAAATGGTCGCTGCGCGGCGTCCTGAAGCTCAAGTGGCTGATGGTGGCCGTGCTGATCGGCACGATCTGGTGGACCGTCAATCTCTACGGCTCGATCCCGAAGGGCTTCTTCCCGCTCGAGGACACCGGCCAGATCACCGCGCTGACGCAAGGGCCCGACGACGTCGCCTTCCCGGCCATGGTCGAGCGGCAGAACAAGGTCGCCGACATCATCCGCCAGGACCCGGACGTGGTGAGCGTCATGTCGACGATCGGCGGCGGCTCGGTCGGCGCCAACCAGTCGACCGGCCGGTTCTACATCACGCTGAAGCCCAAGTCGGAAGGCCGCGCCTCGGCCGACCAGATCATCGCACGGCTGCGCAAGACCACCGCGCAGGTGCCGGGCATCAACACGTTCTTCCAGTCGATCCAGAACATCAATCTCGGCGCGACCTCGTCGCGCGCGCTCTGGCAGTACACGCTGCAGTCCTCGGACTTCGACGAGCTGGTCGCGATCGGTCCGAAGATGGAGAGCGCGATCCGGCAGATCGGCGGCGTCGTCGACGTCAACTCGGATCTGCAGATCCGCGGCCGTCAGGCCATGGTCGACATCGACCGCGACAAGGCCTCCAAGCTCGGCCTGACCGTCGACAAGGTGCGCAGCCAGCTCTACTCGGCCTACGGCAGCCGGCAGGTGTCGACCATCTTCACCGACACCGCCAGCTATCAGGTGATCCTGGAGGCGGCGAACCACTACACGACCGGCCCGGACCAGCTGCGCAAGCTCTCGATCAAGACGCCGTCCGGCCAGATCGTGCCGCTCGACGCGGTCGCGACCGTGACCGAGCGCGCGGCGCCGACGCTGGTCACCCACAAGGGCCAGCTGCCGGCCGTGACGATCTCGTTCAACCTCGCGCCCGGCAACTCGCTGTCGACCGCGGTGGATGCGATCAAGAAGATCGAGCAGGATATGAAGCTGCCGCAGACGGTGATCACCAGCTTCTCCGGCACGGCGCAGTTCTATCAGGATGCGGTCGCCGGTCAGGGACTGCTCGTGTTCGCCGCGGTGCTGGTCATCTACATCGTGCTCGGCATTCTCTACGAGAGCTTCATCCATCCGATCACGATCCTGTCGGGCCTGCCGGCCGCCGGCATCGGCGCGCTCCTGACCCTGCAGGGCTTCTCGATGGACCTGTCGGTCATCGCGATGATCGGCGTGATCATGCTGATCGGCATCGTGAAGAAGAACGCGATCATGATCGTCGACTTCGCGGTCGAGCGCCGGCACGCAGGTCTCGGGGCGCGCGAGGCGGTCGAGGAGGCGTGCCTCCTGCGCTTCCGGCCGATCATGATGACCACCTTCGCCGCGATCCTCGGCACGTTGCCGATCGCGCTCGGCGTCGGCGCCGGTGCCGAACTGCGCCAGCCGCTCGGCGTGGCGGTCGTCGGCGGCCTGATCGTCAGCCAGATCCTGACGCTCTACATGACGCCGGTGGTCTATCTGCTGCTCGACCGCTTCGTGTCCTCGGAGATGGCCGAGGAGGAGGACGATCAGTCGCACGCCCCGGCGCACAGCGACCAGATCGTCGCCGACGCACCGGCGGCCGAGGTGGTGGTCGCGTCCGTCGCGGCACCCTCGCAACAGGAGCCGCGGCCGCCGCTCTCGCACGCACCGGCACGGGCGCTCACCCCGACCGCGCCACAGAGCGCGCCGGCAAACGACATTGCGCCGATCGCCGTCAGCGCGCCCTCGCCCGCACCGGCCCAGGCCAAGAACGACGCGCACGAAGGCGACAAGCCCGCGGAATCTACCATCCGGCAGGCGGCCGAATAGCCTTCGGAGGTTCTGCAATCGAATGATCGCGAGCGCGCGGACGGCACCGTCCGCGCGCTCGGTCTTTTCAGCGCTCCGGGTCGCTTAACGTCGGTCGCGCCCTCCTCCGTGTCATTTCTGCCGAGGCGCTGAAATCTTCGCTGCGTTGCCTTGACCACGCCGCTTTCACATAACATCTGGCGACTGTCGGTGGCCCCGCGCCATCGCGCCGCTTTCCCCGGCCCGCCGGATCCGTCACCATTTCGATGCACCCGTCCCGACGCTTTGCGCATGCCTTTGCGTGAGCGACTGCGGTCCGGTTTTGTTTGGTCGCAGCCCGTTCGCCGGGCTCGCGACGCCCAGCCATGTTTCGAGGGAGCCCGCCCCATGGCCGTCGACGCCGCTTCGCCTGCCGTCGCCTTCCTGCAGCCGCTGATCCTGATCGGAGCGGCGGTGATCATGGTGCCGGTGTTCCGGCGGCTCGGGCTCGGGTCGATCCTCGGCTATCTGGCGGCGGGTATCGCGATCGGGCCTTCGGCGCTCAAGCTGTTCGGCTTCGGCGGCGAGATCATGCATGTCGCCGAGCTCGGCATCGTGATGTTCCTGTTCCTGATCGGGCTCGAGCTGAAGCCGTCGCGGCTGTGGTCGCTGCGCCATGTGATCTTCGGCCTCGGCGGCGCGCAGATCCTGGCGACCGCGGCGCTCGGCACGCTGGTCGGCGTGTTCGGCTTCAACGCGCCCTGGCGCGGCGCGCTGATCGTCGCCTTCGGCATGGCCCTGTCCTCGACCGCGCTCGCCATGCAGACGCTCGAGGAAAAGGGCGAGGTGCGCACCGACTACGGCGAGAAGGCCTTCGGCATCCTGCTCATGCAGGACCTCGCCATCGTGCCGCTGCTCGCGCTCGTCACCCTGCTCTCCCCTGTCGAAAAGCCCGGCGGCGACGGCATCCTGCTCGCGATCGCCGAAATGGTGGTCGCGGTCGGCGGCATCGTCGTGGCCGGCCGCTATCTGCTCAATCCGCTGTTCCGCGTGCTCGCCTCGGCCGGCGCGCGCGAGATCATGACGGCAGCGGCGCTGTTCGTGGTGATCGGCGCGGCGAGCCTCGTCGCGCTGGCCGGGCTGTCGATGGCGACCGGCGCGTTCCTCGCCGGCGTGCTGCTGGCGGAATCGAACTTCCGCCACCAGCTCGAGGCCGACATCGAGCCGTTCCGCGGCCTGCTGATGGGCCTGTTCTTCATGTCGGTCGGCATGACGGTCGATCCCAACGTCATCGTCGACCAATGGGCGCGCGTGCTCGCGGGCGTCATCGCCGTCGTCGGCATCAAGGTCGCCGTGACCTATGCGCTGATGCGCGCCACCCGCAACGACCACGACGACGCGATCCGGGTCGCGCTCCTGCTCGCGCAGGGCGGCGAATTCGGCTTCGTGCTCTACGCCAACGGCGTCGCGGCCGACATCATCAAGGACACCGACGCCTCGCTGCTCGTCGCCGTCGTGACGCTGTCGATGGCGGTGACGCCGCTCCTGGTCGCGCTGGCGCCGCGGCTGATGAAGCGACAGGCCGAAGAGGAGATCCAGGAGGATTTCACCGAGGCGCAGGGCTCCGTGCTGATGATCGGCTTCGGCCGTTTCGGTCAGGTCGTGTCGCAGCTTCTCAACGCCGAGGGCATCGACGTCACCGCGATCGACAACGACCCGGAGATGATCCGCGCCGCAGGCCGGTTCGGCTTCAAGGTCTATTACGGCGACGGCACGCGGCTCGACGTGCTGCGCGCCGCCGGCGCGGAGAACGCCAAGCTGATAGCGATCACCACCGACAAGAGCGACACGACAAACCGCGTCGTCGACCTGATCAAGAGCGAGTTCCCGCTCGCCAAGGTCTACGCGCGCTCGTTCGACCGCCGGCACACGCTGGAATTGCTCGGCCGCAACGTCGACTACCAGATCCGCGAGACCTACGAATCCGCCATCGCCTTCGGCCGCGCCTCGCTCGAGGAGCTCGGCCTGTCGCCGGAGCGTACCGCGGAGATCGAGGACGACGTCCGGCGCCGCGACATGACCCGGCTCACGCTGCAGCAGGCCGAGGGCATCATGGCCGGCACGCCGATCCTGCAGCGGCCGACGCCGAAGGCGCCGACGCCGGAGCCGCTCACCCAGCCGAAGCGCTCGCCCAAGGCGCTCAACCGCGAGAGCGAGGACCTGACCAAGGTCGTCGACTGAGCCATGCCGTGACCGAGACCCCGCGTTGTGGAGAACGGCGCGGCGGGGTTATCGCAGACGTTTTCTGTTGCCGGAGGGCAACAATGTCAGCTCCGGCACAGGTTTTCTGCGCCCTGCGAGCTCCCGAGGCCGGAGAATGGCGGAAACGCGGCCGCATCGTGATAGAGTCTGATTCGTCTAGCCTTTTGGGGGATTACGACATGAAGATCGTTCGCATTGCTCTCGTCGCCGTCGTCGCCGCCGCCGGTCTCTCGGTCGCTGGTTGCGCGAAGGCCCCGGCTCCGGCGCCGGCGGTCGTGAAGGGCTGATTGGATCAGACCTTCTACCGACCGAAAGTCGGGTGTATTTGAGTTCGAACGGCATCGACGCCTCGTCGATGCCGTTTCGCTTTTCAGGCCGGCCCGCCGCGAGGCGTGCGCCGGCCGATCGATGCCCCCCGGAGCGGATCCCATGTCGACGCCGACGAAAAACGGCCCCGCCGGCCTCGCGCCGCTGACGACGGGCTCGGTCATGCGCCATGTCATCGTCATGTCGGCGACCGGCTGGATCGGGCTCGTCGCGATTTTCGTGGTCGATTTCCTGAACCTGTTCTACATCGCCCAGCTCGGGCAGCAGGAACTGGCGGCCGCGATCGGCTATTCCGGCGCGATTCTGTTCTTCCTGCTGTCCTTCGCGATCGGCATCACCATCGCCGGGACCGCCCTGGTCGCGCGTGCGCTCGGCGCCGGCAGGCCCGACGACGCGTGCCGGCTGGCGGCCTCGAGCCTCGTCTACATGGGCGGCTTCATCGGCGTGATCACGCTCTTGCTGTGGCCGTTGCTCGGTGAGGCGCTGACGCTGCTCGGCGCGACCGGCATCACCCACGGCATCGCGATGGACTTCCTGCGCATCGTGCTGCCGGCGATGCCGCTGCTCGCGGTCGGCATGGCGCTGTCGGGCGTGCTGCGCGCGGCCGGCGACGCCCGCCGCGCCATGCACGTGACGCTCGCCGGCGGGCTCACCACGGCGGTGCTCGATCCGCTGTTCATCTTCGGCTTCGGTCTCGGCATCACCGGCGCGGCGATCGCGACGATCCTGTCGCGGGTGGTGCTGTTCTGGGTCGGCTGGCACGGCGCGGTCACGGTCCACAAGCTGGTCGCCCGGCCGCGGCTAGCGGATCTCATCACCGACGCCAGGCCGCTGTCGGCGATCGCGGTCCCGGCGATCCTGACCAATGTGGCGACGCCGGTCGCCAATGCGGTCGTGACCGCGGCGATCGCGCGCTTCGGCGACAGCGCGGTCGCCGGCTATGCGGTGATCGACCGGCTGATCCCGCTCGCCTTCGGCGGCCTCTTCGCGCTCTCCGGCGCGGTCGGGCCGATCCTCGGCCAGAACCTCGGCGCCCGGCTCTACGACCGGGTCCGCCGCACGCTGACCGACTGCCTGATCGTCACGACGATCTATACGATCGCGGTCTGGGCCGGGCTGTTCCTGCTCGCCGACCATGTCGCGGCCGTGTTCGGCGTCACCGGTGAAGGCGCGGAACTGGTCCGGTTCTTCTGCCGGATCTCGGCTGGCAGCTTCATCTTCGTCGGTGCGCTGTTCGTCGCCAACGCCTCGTTCAACAATCTCGGCTTCCCGATGATGTCGACGGTGTTCAACTGGGGCCGTGCGACGATCGGCACCATGCCGTTCGTCTGGATCGGGGCGGCGCATGCCGGCGCGATCGGTGCAGCGGGCGGCTTCGCGCTCGGCTCGGTCGTCTTCGGCGCGCTGGCCGTGGTCTACGCCTATCGGGTGGTCGGCCGGATCGGCGCTCCCGCCGCGACGACGTCGCAGCGCGGCGGCTGATCGGCGCGGGGGCAACCCGGATCTGGCGCAAGCGGCCGCCGGGGTCTACATTGGCCGGATAACACGGGAACACCTGACATCTCATGATGAACCGCTACGAAAACCCGCGCTCCGGTGGCGAGGCGCGCATCCGCTATCTCGACGGCGACTATCAGATCCTCTCGCCGGGCGCCTTCGTGCGCTGCGCCGTCACCGGTCTGCCGATCGCGGTCGACGAGCTCAAATACTGGAGCGTCGAGCGCCAGGAGGCCTATATCGACGCCGCCTCGTCGCTGAAGCGCCATCAGGAAGCGCTGCGCGGGTTCTGATCCGGGCTTTTTTCGGCAAGCGCGGCGAGCCGCGACCTTATCGGCGCCTCATCGGCAAATACGAGATCGACGGCGAAAACCGCGCTCGCCGCCTTCAGGCGCGCGAGCGGGCCATCGGCGGCATGCGCGAGCCGCGCGGCGTCCTTCTCGGTCGTGACGATCGCCAAGCCTTCACGCTCGGCCAGGGCGAGGATCGAGGCGGCTTCGGCGTCGCGCATGGCCATGTGATCGGCATAGGCGCGGAAGTGCACCACCTCGGCGCCGGCGCGGGCGAGCGAGGCGGCGAATTTCTCCGGTCGGCCGATGCCGGCGAAGGCCAGCACGCGCCGCCCGGCGACCTGTTCCGGCGCGCGCGGCTCGAGGCGCGCCGAGACGACGGAGAGGCCCCGATCGCTCGCCATGCGGCGCAGCGCGGCGGACCGGTCGGTCTCGCCGTCGCCGCCGTCGAGATCGACGATCAGGCCGGCGCGGTCGAGCTGGACAGCGAGCGGTGCCCGGAGCGGACCGGCGGGCAGCGTCAGGCCGTTGCCGATCCCGTAGGCACGATCGACCACCAGCACGGCGAGATCGGTGCCGATGCGATTGCTCTGGAACCCATCGTCGAGCAGCGCGAGGTCCGTGCCGGCCGCGACCGCGGCCGCGACGCCGGCGGGGCGGTCCTTGGCGACGAAGACCGGCGCATCGCGGGCAAGCAGCAGCGGCTCGTCGCCGACCTCGTGAGCGCCGTGCAACGCCGGGTCGACCTCGACCGGACCGGCGAGCCGGCCGCCGTAGCCGCGCGAAACGACGGCCGGGCGGGCGCCGAGCTCTTTCGCGATCCGGACCAGCGCGCGCACGGTCGGCGTCTTGCCGGCGCCGCCGGCGGTCAGGTTGCCGACCACGACGGTCGGCACCGGAGCCCGAAAGTCCGGCACCCGCCGCAGCCGCGCGGCGGCGACCGCGCCATAGAGCGCGGCGACCGGCCGGAGCCATGCCGCCCATCCCCCGCGCTCGGTCCAGAATGCGGGGGCGCGGCTCATGGTCCGGCTCCCGGCCCTGCGCCTGACCTTGCGCCTGACCTTGCTCCGGGCAGAATGCCGGGCTGGGCGACCACCGATGCCGCATCGGCGGCCAAGGCGCGCACGATCAGCGGATCGAGACTGGCGAGGGTCCGATCCAGCACACCGGCCGAGCGTTCGACCACCGCATGGGCGCGGTTGGCGATCGCCGCCGCCTCGACCGGATCGGCGAGCAGGCGTCCGATCGCCTCGGCGAGTTCGGCCGGGTCCTGCACCATCACGGAGGCGTCGGCTTCGCGCAGCCCGTCGTAGATCTCGGTCGCGTTGCCGACGTTCGGACCGTGCACGATGGCGACGCCGACGAGGCCGGGCTCGATCGGATTATGACCGCCGATCGGTGCCAGCGAACCGCCGAGGAAGGTGACGGCCGCGAGCCGGAACACCAGGCCCATCTCGCCGATCGTGTCGCAGAGATAGACGTCGGTCTCCGGCCCGGGCGTCTCGCCGGCCGAACGCAGCGCGACGCGCAGGCCGCGGGCGCGGAATTCGGTCAGGATCTCGTCGCGCCGGCCGGGATGGCGCGGCGCGACGATGGTCAGTAGACCGGGGAACCGCTCGGCGAGCCGCAAGTGCGCGTCCGCCGCCGCCGCCTCCTCGCGGGCATGGGTGCTCGCGGCGACCCAGCGCGGGCGGTCGCCGATCTGGGCTGCGAGCGTGTCCAGTTCGGCGCGGTCGACCGACAGCAGCCGGCCGTCGAACTTCAGATTGCCGGCGGTGAACACCGGCCGGGCGCCGAGGCCGCGCAGGCGCTCGGCGTCGGCCTCCGATTGGGCCAGCACCAGCGCGAGCCGGCCGAAGATCGATCGCGCGAACGACGGCAGGTGGCCCCAGCGCCGGGCCGAGCGCTCCGACATGCGCGCGTTGACCAGCACCTGCGGGATGCCGCGCTCGCAGAGTTCGAGCACGGTGACCGGCCAGATCTCCGACTCGACGAAAACCGCCAGCGACGGCCGCCAATGGTCGAGGAAGCGCGAGACGTAAGGCGCGAGATCGACCGGCACATACTGATGGATCGCGCGGTTCGGCAGGCGTGCGGCGGCAATCTCGGCCGAGGCGACCGTGCCGGAGGTCATGACCACGACGAAGCCGCGCGCGATCAGCCGCTCGACCAGCGTGATCACCGACATGGTCTCGCCGACGCTCGCCGCGTGGACCCAGGCGATCGGCTCGTCAGGACGCGCGAGCGGCGAACGGCCGAGCCGCTCGGAGCCGCGGCGGGCATCCTCCTTGCCGCGCCTGAGACGCGCGCCGAGGACCAGCCGGGCGGCGGGGGCGAGCACGAACCCGAGGCGGCGCCAAAGGCGCAGGGCGGCTTCCGCCGTGCGATCACCCATCGCGGCGCTCCGCGATGGCATAGGCACGCGCCGTAACCCGATTGAGCCCATCCTCGACCGCCTTGCGCGCCGCCTCGGTGGCGGCGGAATCGGCATCGGCCGGGACCGAGATCGGATCGCCGAACACGATCGCGACCCGGCCGAACGGCAGGTTGACGACCGACTTGTCCCAGGTGCTCTCCAGCCGGATATAGCGACCGGTCGCGATGGCGACCGGCACGATCGGACGGCCGGACTTCTTGGCGATCAGCATGATGCCGTCGCTGGCGACGCGCGGACGGCCCTTCGGCACGTCGGCAGTCAGGGCGACGAAGCGGCCTTCCTGCACCGCGGAGATCGCGGCGAGCGCGCCCTTGATGCCGCCGCGCCGGAGCGTGTTGCCATTATCGTGGCGATCGGCCCGCGCGGTGTCCTCGCGCGCGCCCTTGGAGCCCCCCGAAGCGCGGATCGCCGAGATGCCGAGCTTCTCGGCCAGCACCGCAGCGAAATCGCCGTCGCCGGAACGCGAGATCATGGCGGTGACGTCCATGTTCTCGCGGTTCACGAAGGGCATCATGAAATGCTCGCCGTGCCACATGGCGATCACCACGCCGGGGCCGAGACGACGCAGCCGGTCGTAGGCGTCGGCGGGCTCGACGATCTTCGGCCCGGTCGCGTGGACGAGCCGGTAGTAGCCGGCGGCGATCTCGGCCAGGAAGCGGCGGAAGCCGCGCGAGCGCGTGATGCGCTTCAGGAGCCCCATCAGACGCCCTCCGCCGTGGCTGCAGCGCCCGCGCCGGCATCGCCATCGTCGAACTGGCTGGCGTAGAGCCGCGCGTAGACGCCGCCCCGGTCGACCAGATCCTGATGCCGGCCGATTTCGACGATGCGGCCGGCGTCGAGCACGACGATGAGGTCGGCCTTCTTCACGGTCGACAGCCGATGCGCGATCACGATCACCGTGCGGCCGACGAGCGAGGTGTCGAGCGCCTCCTGGATCTTGGCCTCGCTCTCGGCGTCGAGGGCGCTGGTCGGCTCGTCGAGCAGCAGGATCGGCGCGCCGCGCAGCATGGCACGGGCGAAGGCGATGCGCTGCTTCTGGCCGCCGGAGAGGAGCCCGCCGCCCTCGCCGACCTGCGTCTGATAGCCGTTGGGCAGGGCCATGATGAAGTCATGCGCCGCAGCCGCCTTGGCCGCCGCGATCACCGCCGCCTCGGACGCGTCCTCGGACCCGTAGCGGATATTGCCGATGACCGTGTCGTCGAACAGCACCGGATCCTGGGTCAGCAGCGCCGAGGCACGGCGCGTCGAGGCGATCGTCGCCTCGCGGATGTCCTGGCCGTCGATCAGCACGCGGCCGGCATCCGGATCGAAGAAGCGCAGGATCAGGTTCATCACCGTCGACTTGCCCGAGCCCGAAGGTCCGACCAGCGCGACGCGCGATCCCGCGGGGATGTCGAGCGAGAAGTCGTCCAGCACCGGCTTGCCGGGCTCGTAGGCGAAGCTCACGGCTTCGAAGCGGATCGCGCCGAGGCCGGGCTTCAGCGGCACGGCACCGGGCAGCTCGGTGATCTTCTGCTCGTGATCGAGCACGGCGAAGACGCGCGCGGCGGCGGTCGCGCCTTCGATCAATTGATTATGCAGGCTCGCGAGCGCCTTGACCGGCTGGTAGAGCAGCATCGCGGCGGTCATGAAACCCATGAAGCTGCCGAGTGTCAGCGATCCGTGGATGCCCTGCCAGCCGCCGTAGAAGATCGCGGCGGCGATGGCGATGCCGCCGAGGCCTTCGGTGATCGGACCGGTCGCCGCGCGGTTCTTCACCGTGGTCATCATATGGGCGAGCGTCGCCTCGATCTCGCGCCGGGCCCGCGCTGCCTCCTCGGCCTCGCGATTGTAGGACTTCACCACGCGGATCGCCTGCAGCGTCTCGGCCATCATGGCGCCGAGACGGCCGACGCCTTTCAGCGTGTCGTCGACCGCGCGATGCGCCTTGCGCTTCTGCTTGCGGAGCGCGACCGTGCCGACCGGCAGCGCGGCGGTCACGATGGTCGCCAGGATCGGGTCCATCCAGAACATGGCGACGACCAGGCCGATCACCTGAAGGCCGTTCTGGACCATGCCGGTCAGCGACTGGGTGGCGGCGAGGTTCACCACGCTCACGTCGTTCTGCACGATGGAGACGAAACGGCCGGAATGGGCCGATTGCAGGAAGCCGATATCGGCGAAGGCGAGGCGCTCGTAGAGTTCGCCGCGCAGGTCGGCGACGACGCGGTTCGACAGATAGCCCTGCGCGATGCGGGCGAAGTACTCCGCGACCGAGCGGAGGCCCATCACCACGACGATCAGCGGCGGCAGCAGCCAGAGCAGTTGCTCGTCCTTGCCGTTGAAGATCCGGTCGGCGGCGGCCTGCATCAGGAACGGCAGGGCGCCCGTGGTGCCGGCCACGACGGCCATCGCGACGACGGCGCCGGCGATCAACCGCCAGCGCGGCGCGACATAGCCGCGGATCAACCGCCGCATGATCGCGCCCACGGCCGGTTCGGCCGGCGCAAAGGCGCCGGTATCGCGCCCGCGCGCCCCGCGCGAGCGGTCGTCTGAGATGGAATCGGTCATGCAGTCCTGTGGTCCCGGCCCCGGCGTCGGCGCGTTTTAGCGCCGAACGCCGCGGACGTCACCACATCCGCGACCATTCTGGAGAAGTTCCAACCACTCAGCTCTTCGACGGGTGATCCGGATCGAGCAGCCGATGCAAGTGGACGATGAAATAGCGCATGTGCGCGTTGTCGACCGTCGCCTGCGCCTTGCCCTTCCAGGCGGCATGGGCGCTCGCATAGTTCGGATAGATGCCGACGAGGTCGAGCTTGTCGAGGTCGCGGAACTCGACGCCGTGCAGGTCGACGAGTTCACCGCCGAAGACGAGGTGCAGAAGCTGCTTGTCGGTCATGGATATCCGGCTCTTGCGTTCGATGCGGGTCGGGGGCGCGACACGATTATGGCAGCAGACCGTCAAGGTCCAGCCACGACCGTGCGCAGATCATGAAGCGGCGGGCGTTCATTCACGAAACGGACCAACCGGGCGTTTTGCGAACGAGCGGATCAGCTCGCCGTCAGGGTGTGATCGGTCTCGGCGACGCGCGCCAGAAGCTCGGTCGCGGTGTCGACCAGGCCCGGCACGGCGGCGACCAGCGGCGGATGCCGCGGCACCACGGCGTTGTAGCGCACCGGCTGGCCCTCGAAGCGTGGTCAGCGTGCCGCCCGCCTCGTGCACCAGCAGGTCGGCGGCGGCGAGATCCCAGTCGTTGGCGAAGCTCGAGCCGAAGGCGACATCGAGTCGGCCATCGGCGACATAGGCGAGCCTCAGCGCCAGCGACGGCACGAAGGGCCGCGGCTCCAGGCCATGGCGATGCATCTCGGGATGTTTCAGGTAGCGGCGCGGGCCGGTGACGCGGGCGCCGTCGAGGCTTTCGCGCGCGGTGGCCTCCAGGCCGACGTTGCCGCGGCGGGCGCCGAGGCCGAGCGCGGACACCCACAGGTCGTCGGTCACGGGCTGATAGAGCGCCGCCGCGATCGGCCGGCCGTCCTCGACGACCGCGGCCGAGACGGCCCATTCCTTGTCGCCGGCGATGAAGGCGCGGGTGCCGTCGATCGGATCGACGACGAAGACGCGCCGGCGCTGCAGGCGATCCGGCGTGTCGGCGCTCTCCTCCGAGAGCCAGCCGTAATCGGGACGCGCGGCCATCAGATGCTCGCGCAGGAAATTGTCGGCCGCGATGTCGGCCTCGGAGACCGGCGAGTTGCCTTCCTTGGTCCAGACTTCCGGATCGCGGCCGAAATAGGCGAGCGCCAGCCGGCCGGCCGCGCGTGCGGCCTCGGCGAGCAGGCGGGCATCCTCCGCCGGCTCGGGCAGCAGCGCCTCGGGCAGCAGCGTCTCCGCGCGTTTTCCGGAAAGATCAGCGTCCGGCAAGCGTCATCCCCTCGATCATGACGGTCGGCGCGTTGATCCCGAAGCGGTATTCGAGATCGTCGGCGGGCACGAGCCGTCGATACATGTCCTTCAAATTGCCGGCGACCGTGATTTCGCTGACCGCGTGGGTCAATTCGCCGTTCTCGATCCAGAAGCCGGACGCGCCGCGGCTGTAATCGCCCGTGACGCCGTTCACACCCGAGCCGATCATGTCGGTGACATAAAGTCCGCTGCGAATGGAACGGATCATATCATCGCGCGAAACGCGGCCCGCGCGAAGCGTCACGTTGGTCGATCCGGGGTGGGGCGACCCCGTGCCGCGGCTGGCGCGGCCGTTGGTGGTGAGGTCGAGCTCGCGCGCGGTGGCGCTGTCGAGCAGCCAGGAGGTCAGCACGCCGTCGGAGACGAGCTCGATCGGGTCGCCGACAATGCCCTCGCCGTCGAACGGGCGCGAGCCGAGGCCGCGCGGGCGGAACGGATCGTCGACGATCGAAACACCCGGCGCGAACACCGGCTTGCCGAGGTCGTGGCGCAGGAAGGAAGTCTTGCGCGCGATCGAGGATCCATTGACCGCCGACAGGAGATGGCCGACGAGGCTCGTGGCCGCGCGCGGTTCCCAGACGACCGGGACGGTCGTGGTCGGCATCTGGCGCGGCGCCAGACGCGCGACCGCACGGTGGCCGGCGTTGCGGCCGATCGTCTCCGGATCGAGAAGGTCGGCGCCGTAGATCTTCGACGAGGCCTCCCAATCACGCTGCATGCCGGTGCCCTCGCCGGCGACGGCCGTCGTCGACAGCGAATGACGCGAGCCGAGATAAGCGCCGCGGAAGCCGTGGGACGTGACCAGCACGAGCCCACCGAGCGACCAGGACGCCGAGGCGCCGCCGGAATTGGTGACGCCGGGCACCGCGCGCGCGGCATCTTCGGCCGCCAGCGCCCGCGCGGTCAGCGTCGCCGCATCGGGGGTCGAGGGATCGAGCAGGTCGAGATCCGGGAAGGCGGTCGCCAGCAGGCGCTCGTCGGCGAGGCCGGCGTAACGGTCCTCGGGCGAGACCCGCGCCATGGCGACGGCGCGCTGCGCCAGCGCATCGGGATCGGAGAAGGCATTGGCGGAGACCGTCGCATGGCGGCGGCCGACGAAGACGCGCAGGCCGAAGTCGTCGCCCTCCGAGCGCTCGCTCTCCTCGACCTTGCCGAGGCGCACCGTCACCGACAGCGCGATGCCGCGCACCGCCACGGCATCCGCCGCATCGGCGCCCGCGCGCTTCGCCGCCTCGACGAGACGCTGGGCGTTGGCTTCGAGCGCGGACTGGTCGAGGACGTCTGACATGGAAGGGCCTTTTTCAAACAACGGGCGGCCGCGGCGCGGCGCTGGAGGTGATCGCCGGATCGCTGCGCCACGCCGGGCGGCGACAATCCCGGCTGGGATCTCGTCGTAGCACGTCACTGGTTTCCCGCCGATTTATGCCGGGAACCCGCCTGAACAAGGGCGGCGGTCGCGCTGACTGGGAGGCATGCGCGCAGCGTCGGAATTTTAGCGTCGTCGCATTCGATGAGAATCTCTCAAGAATTACGAAAGAATTCCTTACGTCGAGGGTCACTACTCGCTAACCCTCCGCCAATCATCAAAAATTTAACCAGCCTTTTTAAGCCGGACCGAAGATCGATTTGGCAATCTGCCTTCAATTCGCGAGGTCTTCCACGAACACAACAGGACCCGCAGGAGGCTTACCTTGTGGTGTCAAACAGCACTTACCGCGGCGAATGATCCGATGACTCGGATCGAGCCGAGCGTGTCTGTCCGGCTCGACCCGTTCAAGTTGCCGCACCGGTTCCGCTATCACACCGGTCTCGACGGCGAAGCCGGCGAGGCGTCGGTCGTGATCGAGCGCGAGACGGTCAGCGTCTGCCGGCGGCTGCCCTCGGGCGTGCCGGCCGCGCTGCGTCTGCCGATGGCGGCTTTCGAGGGCGTCGCGGTGCGCAACACCGTGCATCTGGCGAGCGACACGCCGCTGATGGTGATCGAGCTCCTGCATCAGGATCCGCAACTGTCGATCCCGCTCGCCGTGCTCGACGACGACATCGACGTGGTCGCGGACTGGAAGGCCTGGAGCCGCGTGCTCGGCCTGCCGATGATCCATGTCGGCGGCGATGGCGCCGTGCGGCCGATCGAGGAGCGGCTCGGGCGCCTGCCCGTCCGCCCGACCAAGCCGCGCCGGCGTCGCTCGGTGCTGGCGGGCCGCCGGCCGCGCTTTCTGGTCCGGCGTCAGCCCGGCTCGGCGGATCGGATCGTGATGGTCGCGGTCGAACGCGAAATCTGCGGCTGGGAGTGACCGGCGCGCGTCGCGACCTCGAAAAGCCCTTTTCCGGAGAGCCGTGCGACCAGCGCGGCTCTCCGCATTTTTGCATAGGTCGCGACGCGGGGGCCGGCTGGCGTCAGGCCAAAAAAAAGGCCGCCTATCGGCGGCCCAAGTCTAGGGAGGAAACGCCCAAGGAGGGCAGCAACGAAGCGCGGAGCGCCTCGTCACGAAACCTATGTAGCCTATTCAAAGAGATACCGCAATGCGGCAAACACGCCGTGAGCGCCGACCAGCTATGACGAATAGGACAAGCTAGCACCGCATTCGGTACGGGAGCGGTCAGATCAGCCCGCCAATGCCGTCGGGTACCTGGTGGTGAGCGATGCAATTATGTCATCGATCGGCGCCGGACGGGCATAGAGATAGCCCTGCCCGGCCGTGCATCCCATGGCGGTCAACATCACGGCCTGATCGGAGGTCTCGACGCCTTCGGCCGTGGTCTCGATGCCGAGATCGTGGCCGAGACCGACCACCGCGCGGACGATCGCGGCGGAGTCGGTGCTGTCGACGAGATCCGCCACGAAGGACCGGTCGATCTTGATCTTGTCGATCGGGAAGCTGCGCAGATAGCTCAGCGACGAGTAGCCGGTCCCGAAATCGTCGAGCGAGATGCGGATGCCGAGATCGCGGAGCTGGCCGAGCGCGGCGAGGATCGAGCCATCCTGGTTGAGCAGCGCCGTCTCGGTGATCTCGAATTCGAGGCGTTCCGGCGACAGGCCCGAATCGCCGAGCGCATGGATCACGCCGAGCGTGAAGCCGGGGCGTTTCAGCTGGATCGGCGACAGGTTGATCGCGACCGTCATGTGCCGGGGCAGCTTGCGCGCCGCGGTCACCGCCTCCTGGATCACCCAGTCGCCGATCGGATCGATCAGGCCGCATTCCTCGGCGACCGGAATGAACTCCGCCGGCGAGATCAGGCCACGACGCGGATGGAACCAGCGGATCAACGCCTCGACGCCGCGGACGCCACCGGTCGCGAGATCGACGAAGGGCTGGTAATGCAACGCGAATTCGCCCCGGCTCAACGCGCGCCGCAGATCCTCCTCGAGCAGACGCCGCGAGCGGCTCTGCTCGGCCATCGCGTCGACGAAGAAGCGATAGGTGCCGCGGCCGCTCCGCTTGGCCGCGTAGAGCGCCAGATCGGCTTTCTTGAGGAGCTCGTCCATGTCGCGGCCGTCGAGCGGCGCGCGCGCGATGCCGATCGAGGCGCGCAGCTGCACGGTATGGCCGTCGATGTCGAGCGGCCCGGACAGTTGCCTCAGGAGTTTCTGCGCAAGCCCGGTCACATCGCCCGGCCGCGAGATGTTCTTCTGCAGGACGGCGAACTCGTCGCCGCCGAGACGCCCGACGGTCGCATGTTCGTCGACGGTGGCCCGCAGCCGATCCGCCACGATCTCGAGCAGGCAGTCGCCGATCGGATGACCGAGTGTGTCGTTGACGCCCTTGAAGTCGTCGAGGTCGATGCAGTGGATCGCGAGCGCTCCGTCATCGGTGAGATCGGCGAGCGCCTGAGCCATCTCGTGGCGAAACGACGTGCGATTGGGCAGACCGGTCAGCGGATCGAGATAGGCGAGCCGCCGGATCCGCGCCTGCTGATCGTCGCTGTCGATCGCGATGGCGGCGAGATGGCACGAGGCGGCGACGATCTGCCGTTCCATGTCGGACGGACCGCGCGGCGACGCGTAGTAGAATGCGAAAGTGCCGACGACCTTGTCGTCATGCGCCATGATCGGTGTCGACCAGCAGGCCCTCAAGTCGCATTGAAGCGCGAAGTCACGATAGTCGTCCCAGAGCGGATCGTGCGCGATGTCGATCACCTCGACCGGGCGGCCGTACCAGGCGGCGGTGCCGCAGGAACCGACCGTGGGTCCGATCCGGAGACCGTCGACGGCGTGGGTATAGGCCGTCGGTAGGCTCGGCGAGGCGATGTTGAACAGACGGCCGCCATCGAGCCGCAGCATCGAGCAGCGCACGCCGGTCACCAGTTGTTCGACGCCCAGGCACAGACGCTCCGCGACCTCGCGGAGACGTTCGCCGCGGGCGACGCGTTCCAGAATCTCAGCCTGCAAGGCGCTCATCGCGGTCGGCGCCGAGCCGGATCCGATCTCGACCAGTTCGACGGCTGCGAGCATCTGCGTGTCGTAGACGATCCGCCGCACGTCGACCAGGACCGGCTCGGTCTCTCCGATCACGTTCAACGCGCGAACCGACTGCCGGACCCGACCGACATCGCCGAGACGGGTCCACAGCGCCGTCCAGGCACAGGGTTGGAAACCCAGGCGCTGGGCATCGACCGCGACCACAGCCTCAGCGGAGGTGGAAAACCCCAGCCGCCGGGCGAAAGCCGCGCTGCATCCCAGCAAAGCGCCATTCTCGTCGAACCAGCCGAACATCAGGTTCGCCTGTTCGAAGGTCGCCGAGATGAATTTCTCTAGCAGCACGTGCTATTCCCCAAAAATCCGGGGGTAACACTAGCACCCGTGACTTAGCGATCGATTAAATGGGCCGCGAATTCCAATCGCCGAATGGGAGCTAAAAGCCGCTGCGGCGCTCGAGGTGCCCGGTCAGAATCGGCCAGAGCCGCTATCGGCCGCCCAGGCGGCTTGGTCAAAGTTCACGATCATTTACGAATACATCTAGTATTTTAGATGGATTGAGAATCCCGCACGGATCGAGACTGCGCTTGATATCCCGCATCAGGGCGAGCGCGACCGGATCCTTGACCTCGGCGAGCAGGTGCTTCTTGAGCCGACCGATGCCGTGTTCGGCCGAGATCGAGCCGCCGTGGGCGAGCACCACCGCGTGGACGGCGCGGTTCAGCTCGTCCCAGCGATCGAGATAAGCCTGCTTGTCGGCGCCGACCGGCTGGCTGAAGTTGAAATGGATGTTGCCGTCGCCGAGATGGCCGAACGGCACGGGCCGAATGCCGGGGATCAGCGCCTCGGCGGCGGCGATGCCCTCGGCGAGCACGGCGGGGATCGCGGCGAGCGGCACGGAGACGTCGTGCTTGATCGAACCGCCCTCCTTGCCCTGCACTTCCGACATGGCCTCGCGCAGCCGCCAGAAATCGGTGCGCTGATCGAGCGAGGCGGCAATGGCGGCGTCCTCGGCCTCGCCGGCCTCCAGCGCGGCGCCCAGGATCGCCTCGGCAAGCGGCTCGAGACTGTCCTCCTTGGGCGAGGTCAGTTCGATCAGCACGTACCAGCGATGCACGCGCTCGAGCGGATCGCGGGCGCCCGGCAGGTGGCGCAGCACCAGTTCCACCCGAAGCGCGGCATCAGTTCGAAGGTGGTCAGCGCGGCGCCGGCTTCCGCCTTGGCGCGCGCGAGCAGGGCGAGGGCCGCGATCGGCGAGGCGAGACCGACGAAGGCCGTCGTGGTCGCCCGGACCGGCGGATAGAGCTTCAGCACCGCCGCCGTTATGATGCCGAGCGTGCCTTCCGAGCCGATGAACAGCTGCTTCAGGTCGTAGCCGGTGTTGTCCTTGCGCAGCTTGCCGAGGCTGTTCAGCACGCGGCCGTCGGCGAGCACGACCTCGATGCCGAGCACGAGGTCGCGGGCGTTGCCATAGGCGAGCACGGCGGTGCCGCCGGCATTGGTCGAGAGATTGCCGCCGATCGTGCAGGTGCCTTCCGAGGCGAGCGACAGCGGGAACATCCGGTCCTCCCGCTCGGCCGCGGCATGGGCGGCGGCGAGCGTGACGCCCGCCTCGAGCGTCATCGTGTCGGAGAGCGGATCGACCTCGCGCACCCGGTTCATGCGCTGCAGCGACAGCACGATCTCGCCGTCGAACGGGATCTGGCCGCCGACGAGGCCCGTGTTCCCGCCCTGCGGGACCACTGCGGTGCCGGTCTCGGTCGCGAGCTTCATCACGGCGGCGACTTCCGCCGTCGAGCCGGGGCGGACCACCGCGCGCGTGCGGCCGTGATAGAGCCCGCGCCATTCCACGAGATAGGGCGCGACATCCGCCTGCGCGGTCAGCACGTTGGCCGGACCGACGATCGCGCGCAGCCGATCGACCAGCGAGGCCGCGGACGACGCCGGCGCGGCGGCGGCAGCGGGGACGGGAGGCGGGGCGGGCGGCGAAGCGGTCATGGGGCGCGCGGGTCTCCGAGACGGCGGACACCCACCGTTAGGCGTCAGCGCGAGCGCCGGCAAGCGGGGCGGCCTGCAATGCCGCTCCGCACGCGTCCCGTTCGCTCGCGCGGCGGCAGCGACGGACCACCTGCTCGACGTCAGCCCTGCCGCTCGCGCTCGACCGCGCGCCAACCGATATCGCGGCGGCAGAAACCGCCCGGCCAGTCGATCGCATCGACCGCGGCATAGGCATGGGCCTGCGCCTCGGCGACCGTCGCGCCCGTGGCGGTGACGGCGAGCACGCAGCCGCCGGCGGCGACCAGCCGATCGCCATCCTGCTTGGTGCCGGCATGGAAGACCTTGGTGCCGGGGAGTGCCGCGGCGCGATCGAGGCCGCGGATCTCGGTGCCCTTCTCGACCGCGCCCGGGTAGCCCTTGGCGGCCATGACGACGGTCAGCGCGACCTCGTCGCGCCAGCGGCAATCGACGCGGTCGAGCACGCCGTCGCGCGCCGCCTTCAGGAGCAGGAGCAGGTCCGACTTCAGGCGCATCATCAGCACCTGCGTCTCCGGATCGCCGAAGCGGACATTGTATTCGATCAGCTTCGGACCGGTCGCGGTGATCATCAGGCCGGCGAACAGCACGCCCTTGAACGGCGAGCCCTCGGCGGCGAGCGCGGCGACCGTCGGGCGGATGATCTCGGCCATCACCTGCTCGGTGATCGCCGGCGTCATCACCGAGGCCGGCGAATAGGCGCCCATGCCGCCGGTGTTCGGGCCGAGATCGCCGTCGAAGACGCGCTTGTGGTCCTGCGCCGAGGTCAGCGCCAGCGCATGCACGCCGTCGGAGAGCGCGAAGAAGCTCGCCTCCTCCCCTTCGAGAAACTCTTCCACGACCACCTCGGCGCCGGCCGCGCCGAAGGCGCCGGCGAAGCAATCCTCGACGGCAGCGATCGCCTCGTCGAGCGTCATCGCCACCGTGACGCCTTTGCCGGCGGCGAGACCGTCGGCCTTGACCACGATCGGCGCCCCCTTCTCGCGCACGAAAGCGAGCGCGGCATCGCGGTTGTCGAACCGGCCATAGGCTGCGGTCGGGATATCGTGGCGCGCGCAGAGATCCTTGGTGAAGCCCTTCGAGCCTTCGAGCCGGGCGGCGGCGGCGCTCGGCCCGAAAGCGGCGATGCCGGCGGCCTCCAGATCGTCGACGAGGCCTGCGACCAGCGGCGCCTCGGGGCCGACGACGACGAAATCGATGCCGGTCGTCTGACAGAACCCGATCACGGTGCGATGGTCGGCGACGTCGAGCGCCACGCAGTCCGCCGCCTCGGCGATGCCGGGATTGCCCGGCGCGGCATAGAGCCTGGTCAGCACCGGCGAGGCGGCGAGCGCGTAGGCGAGAGCGTGTTCGCGGCCGCCGGAGCCGATGAGCAGGACCTTCATGAGCGACCTCGTGGAACCGCGCGAGCGCGCGCCGGGATTGGGGATTGGGGATTGGGGATTGCCGCGGGTGTAGCAGCGACGGCTGGGGCGTCAAGTCGCCAGCGCGGCCGAAAGCGGCGGCGGGCGCGAGCCGGCACCCGGCCCTTGACCGGCCGGGCGTTCCGCGCGACCACCGGGGCCACGGTTTCTCATTACGGCAGCGCGACCATGCCCGATTCCTCCGAGCCCGCTGACACTGCCACCGTCGCCGATGCCGTGCGCGGGCATTGGGCCGACCGTTGGCTGCCGGCGGCCGCGCGGCCCTATGCCCGGCTCTGCCGGCTCGAACGACCGATCGGCTGGTGGCTGCTCCTGTGGCCGTGCTGGTGGTCGACCGCGCTCGCGGCGGTGGCGGCCGGCGCGCGCTGGCCGAACCCCTGGCATCTCGTGCTGTTCATGATCGGCGCCATCGCCATGCGCGGCGCCGGCTGCACCTACAACGACATCGTCGACCGCGACATCGACGCGGCGGTCGCGCGCACGCGCTCGCGACCGATCCCGGCGGGGCAGGTCACGGTCCGGCAGGCCAAGATCTTCCTGCTCGTCCAGGCGCTGGTCGGCCTCATCGTGCTTCTGCAGTTCAACGGCTTCGCGATCGTCGCCGGTATCGCTTCACTCGGCGTGGTGGCGATCTATCCGTTCATGAAGCGGATCACGAACTGGCCGCAGGCCGTGCTCGGCCTCGCCTTCTCCTGGGGCGCGCTGATGGGCTGGGCGGTGACCTTCGGCCGGATCGAGCCACCGGCGATCGCGCTCTATGCCGCGTCGATCCTGTGGACGATCGGCTACGACACGATCTACGCCCATCAGGACAAGGAGGACGACGCGGTCGTCGGCGTGCGCTCCACCGCACTGCTGTTCGGCCGGCACACCCGGCTCGCACTGACGATCCTCTACGGTGCGGCGGTCCTCGCCATGGCCGTCGCGCTCGGCATGGTCGGCGTCGGCTGGCCGGCGAAGCTCGGGCTCGCCGCCTTCGCCGCGCATCTCGCCTGGCAGATCGCTGCGATCGACATCGACGATCCGGATGGCTGCCTGAAGCTGTTCCGCTCCAACCGCGACGCCGGCTGGCTCCTGTTCGCGGGTCTCGTCGCCGAGGCCTTTTTGCGGGGCGCATGAGCTCCAGGCGCGGTTGTTCTCGCGCCCCGGCTCGGCGATCCTCGTACCCCGCATCACCAGAGGACGCCGCCATGGACCTGCCCGATCTCTTCCCCGGCTTCTCGTCGACCACGGTCCGAACCGACGGCGCCAAGATCTTCGCGCGGATCGGCGGGCCGGAGGACGCACCGCCGGTCGTGCTGGTGCATGGCTATCCGCAGACCGGCGCCATGTGGCACGCAATCGCGCCGGCGCTCGCCAGGAGCCATCGCGTGATCGTCCCCGACCTGCGCGGCTACGGCTGGTCGTCGGTGCCGGAGGCGCAGGCCGACCATGCCCAGATGTCGAAGCGCGCCATGGCCGCCGACATCGTCCGCGTGATGGAGGAGCTCGGCCACGTCCGCTTCGCCTATGTGGGCCACGATCGTGGGGCGCGGGCGGGCTACCGGCTGGCGCTCGATCATCCGGGGCGGCTCGAAAAGCTGATCCTGCTCGACATCGTGCCGACCTTCGCGATGTGGGAGGGCATGAACGCCCAGCTCGCGATGAAGGTCTACCACTGGCTGTTCCTCGCCCAGCCGGCACCGTTTCCAGAGCGCATGATCGGCGCGAACGCCCTCGCCTATCTCGAACACACGCTGGCGAGTTGGACGGCATCGAAATCGCTCGATGCCTTCGATGCCGGCGCGCTCGCGCATTATCGCGCCTCGTTCACGGTGCCGGAGCGGATCGCCGCGACCTGCGAGGACTATCGCGCCGGCGCCACGATCGATCTCGAGCACGACCGCGCCGCGCGGGCGGCGGGCGCCCGGTTCGACGTGCCGACGCTGGTGCTCTACGGCGCGAGCGGCATTCCGGCCGACGGCGCGCGCGGCGACGTCGAGGCCGGGCCGGAGGCGGCGTGGGCGCCTTGGGCGAGCCGGCTCGACGTCCGGGCGATCGACGCCGGGCATTTCGTCGCCGAGGAAGCGCCCGAGGCGACGCTCGCGGCGATCCGCGGCTTTCTCGGTTGAGCGGCGCGCCGCGAATTCCCGAAGTTGGGGTGACTTCGCGCGAGCGCCGCAATTGAGCGGCATAATGGGAGATTGTTCCAACCGTTACTTCCGCAATCGCTACTCCCAAGGGACGTCATGTCGGATCCGAAGATCGGCCTCGTGCTCGGCGGCGGCGGCGCACGCGGGCTCGGGCACATTCCCGTCATCGAGGCGCTCGACGAACTGGGCCTTTCGGTCACCGCGATTGCCGGCACCTCGATCGGCGCGATCATGGGGGCGGCGCGGGCCGGCGGGCTCTCGGGCGCGGAGATCCGCGAGCGCACGGTCGAAACCTTCGGCAACCGGACGGCCGCGCTCGCCCGATTGTGGTCGCTGCGACCGAAGCGGTTCGGCGATCTGTTCGCTGGCGGCTTCGGCCTCGGCCAGATCGATCCGGAGAAGATCCTCGAGACCTTCGTCGGCGACGCGCTGCCGCCGCGTTTCGCCGACTGCCGGGTGCCCTTCGCGGTCGTGGCAACCGACTTCTACGGCGGCAAGGAGGTCGTGCTCCGCGACGGCGACCTGCGTCCCGCCGTCGCGGCCTCGATCGCGCTGCCGACCATCTTCAAGCCGGTGATCCTCGATGGCGCGGCGCTGATCGACGGCGGCGTGATCAATCCCGTGCCGGTCGATGCGCTGCCGGTGCCGGTCGACATCGTGATCGCGGTCGATGTCGTGTCGTTCCCCGAGCCGTCGGACGGCAAGGTCGCGCCGGGCGCGATGGAGGCCATCGTCGGTGCGACGCAGCTCCTGATGCAACAGGTCGCGGCGGCGAAATTCGAGAAGCGGCCGCCGGACATCCTGATCCGGCCGCCGGTCAACGCCTTCCACGTGCTCGACTTCCTCAAGGCCCGCCAGATCCTGGCCGCGACCGAGCCGGCCAAGGACGAGGTCAAGCGCAAGCTCGCCCGCATGATCGAGGCGCATCCGCTCGAGCCCGTGGCCGAGCTCCCGGCCCCGCCGCAGCCCATGGCGCTGCCGAAGCGGCCCCGGCGGCGGCTGATCGGCCGGGCGAAGGAGACGAACTAGAGCAAGGCCCGATCGGAGTGATTCACGCCGATCGGAACAGGCTTGCGTTGACAAGTCGGCTGGAGCGGCATCCGATCCAATCTGATCGGATGCCGCTCTAGCCGCGCCGGTCGCGGAAGAAATCCCTGAGCAGCGCTGCCGCTTCGGTCTCCGCGATGCCTGAATAGACCTCCGGCGCATGATGGCAGGTCGGCGCGGCGTAGAGGCGCACGCCGTGCTCGACCGCGCCGCCCTTCGGGTCGCCGGCGCCGAAATAGAGCCGGCGAATGCGCGCGAAGGAGATCGCCGCCGCGCACATCGGGCAGGGCTCCAACGTCACATGCAGATCGGCGCCGATCAGGCGCTCCGAGCCGAGCGCGGCGGCAGCGGCGCGGATCGCCAGGATCTCGGCGTGCGCGGTCGGATCGCGGAGTTCCAGCGTGCGGTTGCCGGCCGCGGCGATGATGCGGCCGTCGTGCACGATCACGGCGCCGACGGGTACCTCGCCCCGCGCCGCCGCCGCCCGCGCCTCGTCGAGCGCCACCTCCATCGGTCGTCGCTCCGACGACATGGCCGCCATTCGCGCATTCCCCGTCGCAAAATCGCACGAGCCGGCTCGCGGGCCGGCATCCGCTCTGTTAGTAAGGCGCCATGACCGAGACACAAGACAAAACACCACCGCCCCGGCCAAGGCCGCGGCGGAGAGCGGCGAGCGCATCGCCAAGATCATGGCCCGCGTCGGCCTCTGCTCGCGCCGCGAGGCCGAGGCCTGGATCGCGGAAGGCCGCGTCAGCGTCAACGGCAAGGTGCTCGACACCCCCGCCGTGACGATCGGCCCGAAGGACCGCGTCAGCGTCGACGGCAAGCCGCTGCCGATCCGCGAACGCACCCGGCTGTGGCTGTTCCACAAGCCGCGCGGGCTCGTCACCACGACAAGCGACCCCGAAGGCCGGCCGACCGTGTTCGACGCACTGCCGCCGGAGATGCCGCGCGTGGTGACCGTCGGTCGCCTCGACATCAACACCGAAGGCATGCTGCTGCTCACCAACGACGGCGGCCTCGCGCGCGTGCTCGAGCTGCCGGCGACCGGCTGGCTGCGCCGCTACCGCGTCCGCGCCTATGGCGAGGTCACCGACGAGGCGCTGAACGAGATCCGCGAAGGCATCACCCTCGACGGCATCTCCTACGGGCCGATGGAAGCCGAGATCGACCGTCAGCAGGGCTCCAATGTCTGGCTGGTTCTCGGCCTGCGCGAAGGCAAGAACCGCGAAGTGAAGCGCGTGCTCGCCCATCTCGGCCTGTCGGTGAACCGGCTGATCCGCATCTCGTTCGGCCCGTTCCAGCTCGCCGACCTCGTCGAAGGCGACGTGCGCGAGATCCGCGGCCGCGTGCTGCGCGACCAGCTCGGCGCGCGGCTCATCCAGGAATCTGGCGCCGATCTCGACGCGCCGATCCTGACCCATATCCCCGGCGAAGGCGAAGAGCCGCCGAAGGGGCGCAAGGGCAAGGACGCCGACGGCAAGGGCAAGTCCGGCGCGAAGACGGCGGGGCCGAAGGGCCGCACCAAGCGCACCGAGATGGAGTTCGTCGGCACCGGCTCGGCCGGCCGCGCCGAGGCGGAGCGCAAGTCGCGCGGGCCCCGGAGCGCCAGGCCGGACGGCGCCGGCCCGCGCGGCCGTGACCGAGACGAGCGCGGTGAAGGCGAACGTTCGGGTGGCGGCTTCCGCTCGGAGGGTTTCCGCAGCCAGGAGGGCAAGAGCCGCGCGGCGGGCTTCCGCTCGCGGCCCGAGGGTTCGCTCGGCGGGCGCGATCGCGCCGAAGGGCGCCCCGATCGGCAGGACCGCGACGGCCCGCGCGCGGGCTGGACGCCTGAGGCCGGCCGCGGCCGCTACCGCGACGAGGAGGCGGGCGAAGGCCGGCGCGGACCGCGTCCGCCCCGGCGCGACGGCGACGCGCCGCGTCAACAATTCCGCGACGGCGACGGTCCCCGTCCGCCGCGCGCCGGCGGGTTCCGTGACCGCCCCGAAGGCGGCTTCCGTGACCGTCCCGAGGGCGGCGACCGTGGCGGCTACAAGTCCCAGGGCTGGCGTGGTCGGCCGGATCGGCTCCGCGAGGCCGGGCTCGATGGCGCGGCGGATCTCGCCGAGGGCCGCGGCCCGCGGTCGCGCGGGCCGGCCGAGAGCGCGGGCGATCGGCCGCGTTCGGGCGGTTTCCGGGATCGGCCCGAGGGCGGGCGATCGGAAGGATTCCGGGGCGGCCGCGCGAGGATCGTCCTGAGGGCGACCGCCCCGTTCGGGTGGCTTCCGCGATCGGCCCGAGGGTGGGCGCCCGGAAGGTTTCCGCGGACGGCCGCGCGAGGATCGTCCCGAGGGCGACCGGCCGCGTGCGGGCGGCTTCCGTGACCGGCCCGAGGGCGGGCGCTCGGAGGGCTTCCGGGGACGGCCGCGTGCCGATGGTGCGGAGGGTGGCGCGCCGAAGCGGCCGTTCTTCCGGCCGCGCCGCGACGATCAGGGCGCCGGTGGCGAGGGTGCCGAAGGCGGCCGTCCGTTCAAGCCGCGCGGCGGCAAGCCCGGCGGCTTCAAGGCCGGGGGCGCTAAGCCCGGTGGCGGCAAGCCGGGTGGGTTCAAGGGCGGCGGCAAGCCCGGCGGCGCGCGCTTCGGCGGCCCGAAGGGCGGTGCCGGCGGTCGTGGTGGCAAGCCCGGCGGGCGACCGCCGCGCGAGCGCTGATCGACGTCGCGCGCCATGCGCATCGTCGGCGGCAAGCACCGCGGCACGGCGCTCGCGGGCCCCAAGAGCATGGCGATCCGTCCGACGACGGATCGCCTGCGCGAGACGCTGTTCAACATCCTCGCTCATGCCTACGCCGACCCGATCGGCGAGGCGCGGGTGCTCGACCTCTTCTCCGGAACGGGCGCGCTCGGGCTCGAGGCCCTGTCGCGCGGCGCGCGCTTCTGCCTGTTCGTCGAGGAGAGCGCCGAGGCACGCGGGCTGATCCGCCGCAATGTCGAGACGCTCGCCCAGACCGGCGCGACCAAGATCTGGCGGCGCGACGCCACGCAGATCGGTCCGTGTTCGCCGATGGAGCCGTTCTCGCTCGTCTTCCTCGACCCGCCCTACGGCAAGGGCTTCGCCGAGAAGGCACTCGCGGCCTGCCGCGCCGGCGGCTGGCTCGCTCCGGACGCGCTGTGCGTGGTCGAGGAGGCCACCGAGGCCGGCTTCGTCGCCCCGGACGGTTTCGAGGAACTCGACCGGCGCGACTACGGCGAAAGTCAGTTGGTATTTTTGCGATACTGTTAAGAAGGTCTTGCGAATTCCGGGTTCGCGGCGCGATTTTTTGTGTGTTATTCCGTAGGTCTCAAGCGGATATCAACCTTCGCTCGACAGACTGGCATTTGGGGACACGATGTCGATCCGAGGGCATGAGCCTGCGGCAGCATCGTTGTTCGGCGGAGATTGTCCGATGGGCCGTGCCGGCCCGTTCGCGATCGATCTCCAGCGGGGACGGATCGCATGGCCGCAGTCGGCATGGCCGCAGCTGGTACGGCGCCGGAGGGCATCGTTCGACGGGAACTGCCGTCGAACGATCCTGCGCCGTTTCATGGCGCCGCGACGAGCCCGATCCGCCTGCTCCAGCACGATCCCAGGGTGCTCGAAGCCGCGTTCTCGGCTGCCAAGCTCGGCGTCTGGGAATGTACGCTGCCGGATGAGCGTCTGCAGTGGTCCGACGCGGTGCGCGACATCTTCGAAGTGCCGCGCGGCATAGCGTTGAGCCGGGACGCGATCGTGTCCTGCTACGCGCCGGAGGCCTCCTCCGAGCTCGGTCGACTGCGCAGCGAGGCGATCGCGCGCGGCGTAGGCTTCGAATTCGACGCCGAGATCGTCACCCTGCGCGGCACGCGCAAATGGATCCGCATCACGGCGAGCGTCGAGGTCGTCGACGGCACGCCGGTGCGGATCTTCGGCATCAAGCGCGACATCACAGAAGAACGCCGGCTGTTCGAGCGGCTGCGCTATCTCGCCGAATGCGACACGCTGACCGGCCTCGCCAATCGCGCCTCCTTCAATGCCGCGCTCGCCGACCTCCGTGCCGCTGCCCGCCACGGAACGGGCGACGTCGCGCTGCTGCTGATGGATCTCGACGGGTTCAAGAGCATCAACGACACCCACGGCCATCACTGCGGCGACGACGTGCTGCAGGTCACGGCGCGCCGGCTCGAGCGGGCCTGTCCGAAGGCGCGGCTGGTCGCGCGCATCGGCGGCGACGAATTCGCCGTGCTGATCGAGGCCGATCGCGCCGCCGCGGCGACCATCGCGGCACGGATCGTCGCGGCCGTCGCCGAGCCGATCGACGACGGCGAGGCCACCTACCGGGTCGGCGCCTCGATCGGCATCGCCTTCCTCGGCGCCTCCGGACCGGATCGCTTCGTCCGCGACGCCGACGCCGCGCTCTATGCCGCGAAGGCGGCAGGGCGCAACACGTTCCGGATGTTCGACGCCGAACATCTGCGCTCGCTCGCGGCCGCCGCCGGCGCGCGAGGGGTGGACGCGTCCGAATTCGGCACCCCCGGTCTGGGAACACCAGGGCTGGGAACACCGGGTTTGGGAACACCCGAGAGCGGCCCCGCGCTGCGCAAGCTGCGCAGCTGATCCGGTCCCAACGAGCGCCCGACCGGCGGTCGGGCGTTCAGCGCCGTCCGAACAGGCGTTCGATATCGCCGAGCTTCAGCTCGACCCAGGTCGGCCGGCCGTGGTTGCACTGGCCGGAATTGGGCGTCGCCTCCATCTCGCGCAGCAGCGCATCCATTTCCTCGGGCCGGAGCCTGCGGCCGGTGCGCACCGAGCCGTGACAGGCCATGGTCGAGAGGATGCGGTGCAGCCGCTCCTCCAGCCGCGAGGAGCGGTCCCACTCGGCGAGATCATCGGCGAGATCGCGGATCAGGCCGCGCAGGTCGATCGGACCGAGCATCGACGGCGCCTCGCGGATCGCGACCGCGGTCGGGCCGAAGCCCTCCAGCACCAGCCCGGCCTCGGCGAAGGCCGCCGCCTCGGCGACCAGACGCTCGACGTCCTCTTCCGGCAGTTCGACGATCTCCGGAATCAGCAGGATCTGCCGGGCGACGCCCTTGGCGGCGAGCGCGGCCTTCAACCGCTCGTAATTGAGCCGCTCATGCGCGGCATGGGCATCGACGATGACGATCCCGTCCTCGGTCTGCGACACGATGTAATTGGCATGGAGCTGCGCGCGCGCCGCGCCGAGCGGCCGGTGCACGCGCTCCTCGTCGAGCGGTGTCGCGTGGCCGCGCGTGTCGCCCGAGGGCTCTGCCAGCACGGAGAGGGCGATCGCTGCCGCCGACGGCAACTCCGGCGTGACGCCGTCCTCGTGGAAGGCTGCGTCATTGGCCGCGATATCGGCCGGGCTCCAGGCCGCTCCGCCCGTGCCGTCCGCCGGGCGGAACGGCGAGGCGCGCCAGTCGAAGCCGATGTCGCGCGCGGCCGGCACGGCGTCGTTCCAGGCCGCGGGACGGCCGGAATGGACGCGGAAGCCGGCGCTCTCCTCCATGGCCGGTCCGGAGGCCCCGCCTGACCGCCGGCCGGCGCCGCACCGGCCCAACTGCCCGGTCGCCAACCGGCGCCCTGCCAAGCGGCCCCCTGTGCTCCGCCGAGCCCCGGCCGCAGCGCGGCCAGCGTGGCGGAGCCGCCGGTCGTCGACGAGCGGTGCCCTGCGCGCGCCAAGGCCTCGCGGATCGCGCCGACCAGCAGGCCGCGCACGAGACCGCCTTCGCGGAAGCGCACGTCGGCCTTGGTCGGGTGGACGTTGACGTCGACCTCGTGCGGATCGAGCCTGAGGTCGAGCACCAGCACCGGATGGCGATCGCCGGCCATGACATCGGCATAGGCGCCGCGGATCGCGCCCATGAGAAGCTTGTCGCGCACGGGACGGCCGTTGACCATCAGGTACTGCTGGGTCGAGGCGGCGCGATGGAACGTCGGCAGGCCGACATGGCCGACGAGCCGGACGCCCTCGCGCTCGGCATCGACGGGCACGGAATTCTCGGCGAAGTCGGCGCCGATCACCGCCGCGATACGGGCGATCCAGGCGTCGTCGCCGGTCTGCGCCGAGAGTTCCAGCGCGCTGCGATCGGCGCCGGCGAGCGAGAAGCGCACGTCGGGGCGCGACAGTGCCAGACGCTTGACGATCTCGGTGATCGCGGCGGCTTCGGCGCGCTCGGTCTTCAGGAACTTCAGCCGCGCCGGCGTGGCGAAGAACAGGTCGCGCACCTCGACACGGGTGCCGCGGCTCAGCGCCGCCGGGCGCGGCTCGATCTTGTCACCGCCTTCGATCGCGATCTCCCAGCCGTGCGGCTCGCTCGCATGGCGGGTCGCGATCGCGAGCCGCGCGATGGCGCCGATCGAGGGCAGCGCCTCGCCCCTGAATCCGAGCGTCTCGATCGTCAGCAGGTCGTCGTCGGCGAGCTTGGAGGTGCAATGGCGTTCGACGGCGAGGTCGAGATCCTCGCGCGTCATGCCCGAGCCGTCGTCCGTGACGCGGATCAGCGTCTTGCCGCCGCCCGCGGTGACGATCTCGATGCGCGCGGCGCCGGCATCGAGGGCGTTCTCGACCAGTTCCTTGACGACGCTCGCCGGCCGCTCGACGACCTCGCCGGCCGCGATGCGGTTGATCGTCACTTCGGAGAGCTGGCGGACGGGCATTCTCGGTTCCTCGTGCGGGCCGGCATTCTCGCGGATTCGCCCGCCCGCGTCACGCCGAACCGAATGGAGCCGGATCGCGGCGGGATGCGGCCATCTCCCCGCCTCCATTGCGGAACCGCGCCGCGACCGCTACTGATCCGGCGCCTTTGCGAGCAACACGAGATCCGAGCCCGATGACCTTCACGCCCGCCCCGCCGCCGCTGATCGCCGGCCTCTCCGAGATCGCTTCCGGCTATTCCGCGCTGATCTGCGACGTCTGGGGCGTCATCCACAATGGCGTCGCGGCGTTTCCGGGCGCGATCGAGGCCTTGACGGCGTTCCGGCGCGGCGGCGGCCGGGTCTGCCTCGTCACCAACGCGCCGCGGCCGAATGCGCCGATCCACGAACAGCTCGCGCAGTTCGGCGTGCCGCGCGACGCCTACGACGACATCGTGACTTCCGGCGATGTCACGCGCCACCTGCTCGCCACGCGCGGCGAGCGGTCGCTCGTCCATATCGGCCCGGAGCGCGATCTCGGCCTCTATGACGGCCTGCACCTCGAACTCACGGCGGACGATGCCGGCGAGATCATCTGCGTGACCGGGCTCAATGACGATACAGTCGAGACCCCCGAGGATTACCGCGACCGGCTCGCGGCGCTCGCGGCGCGCGGCCTGACGCTCGTCTGCGCCAATCCCGACATCGTGGTCGAGCGCGGCCACCAGCTGATCTGGTGCGCCGGCGCGCTGGCGAAGCTCTACGAGGAACTCGGCGGCCGGGTCGAGATGCTCGGCAAGCCGTTCTCGCCGATCTATGCCGAGGCGCTGACCCGTCTGGAGCTCGCGGCCGACCGCGTCGTGGCGAAGTCGGAGATCCTGGCGATCGGCGACGGCCTGCCGACCGATGTCCGCGGCGGCGTCGCGCAGGGCATCGACGTGCTGTTCGTCACCGCCGGCATCCACGCGGCCGACTTCGGCGCGCCCGAGACGCCCGACATGACCAAGGTCGCCGCGCGTCTCGCCCGCGAAGGGCTGGCCGCCCGCGCGGCGATCCCGCGGCTGGCGTGGTGAGCCGATGGGCCGAGGCGCCGCGCTGAAGCGCCGGCTCAGCTCGCGCTCGGACCGACGGTCACGAAGGTGACCGGGTTCGACAGGATGCGCTTGGCCACGCGCTTCACGTCGGCGAGCGTCACGGCGGAGATCTGGTCGTTGCGCTTGTCGATGTAGTCGATGCCGAGATCGTCGATCTGGATCGCCAGCAGCTGGCCGGCGATCTTGTCCGAGGTGTCGAAGCGCAGCGCGTAGGAGCCGATGATGTACTCCTTCGCCTTGTCGAGCTCCTCCTGCGTCGGGCCCTGCTCGGCCATCCGCTTCAGCTGTTCCTTGATGATGCCGATCGTCTCGCCGACCTTGTCGGCCCGCGTCCCCACGCCGCCGACGAACAGGCCGGCGTGCTCGAACGGCGCGAGGCCGGTCGAGATCGTATAGGCGAGGCCGCGCTTCTCGCGCACCTCGGTGTAGAGCCAGGACGAGAAAGTGCCGCCGCCGAGGATGTGGTTCATCACGTAAGCCGCCTGGAAGTCGGCATCGCGGCGCTTCAGTCCCTCGGTGCCGAAGCGTACGGTCGCCTGGGGGATCGCCATGGTATCGGCGACGGTGGCGCCGAGCGCGAGCTTGGCTTCCGGAACCTCCTTCAGCGAGCCCTTGTCCGGCAGGCCCGCGAACAGCTTGTCGAGCAGCGGCGCCAGCGTCTTGGCATCGATCGCGCCAACCACGGCGACCTTCAGACCGTCGCGGGCGAAGGTGTTCCTGTGGAAGCTGCGAACATCGTCGGCGGTAATCGCCTGGATCGACTGTTCCGAACCGCTCGACAGCCGGCCATAGGGATGGTTGCCGAACACGGTGCGGCCGAACAGATGGCCGGCGACGGCATCCGGATCCTTCAGCTCGCGCCGCGCGCCGGCGATCGCCTGCCGGCGCATGCGCTCGATCGCGTCGGCGTCGAAGCGCGGCTTGTTCAGCGACAGGGCGAGCAGGTCGAAGGCCTTGTCCTTGGTCTCGGCCATCATCTTCATCTGGCCGTAGAACCGGTCGCGGCCGTCCTCGAAGCTCATCTCGGCCGAGATGTCGTCGAGTGCGGTCTGGAACTGCTGGCCGGTCATGTCGCCGGCGCCCTCGTCCATCAGGGTCGAGACCAGGTTGGCGACGCCCTCCTTGCCGTCCGGATCCTGCGACGAGCCGCCCTTGAAGGCGAAGTTCAGCGCGATCAGCGGCACGGTGTGCTCTTCGACGAGCCAGGCTTCGATGCCGCCGGGGCTGACCACACGCTGGATGGTGGTCGCTGCGGCCGGAGCGGCGCTGACGCCGGTCAGCACGCCGACGGCAAGCACGGCGGCGACGAGTGCGCGGGGGGGACGAGTGAAGATCGAATGAAACGTCATGGCGCTCGGATCTCCCGGGCTTGTCTTCGGAGGGCCGGCGGCAAAGGGGCCGCCCGGCTCGAAACGGCTCAATCTCAAGCGCGGCACGAACGGGGCCGTGCCGGAACACGCGACCGCGGCACCAACCGCGGGGAGAGCACCGTCAGTCGATCGCGGTGCCCAGGCCGCCCGACAGGAGCCCCGGCTCGCCGTAGCGGATCGGGCCGCCCATCGGCATGCCGGCGAAGGGCGCGCGGGCGCCGAGCTTGCGGCCGGTCGGCGGGGCGCTCTGCAGGTAACCCGTGACGCTGCGCTCGGCGAGCAGATACTTGGTCGCCGCCGCCTTCACGGCTTCCTTGTCGACGGCATAGATGCGGCTCGGCCAGGACTGGATCTGCTGGACGCTGAGGCCGGTCGCGAGACCGGCGCCGAAGATCCGCGCCAGCGTCGCCTGATTGTCCTGGGCACGCACGGCCTCGGCGACGATCTTCTTCTTCGAGCGGGCGATCTCCTCGTCGGAGAGGCCGTTCTTGATGACGTCGGCGAGCACGGCGTCGATCGCCGCGCGCAACTCGTCGAGCGAGACGCCGTCGCGCGGCGTCGCGTAGACCATCAGCTTGTTGTCGTCGTAGGAGGTCGACAGGTACCAGGCACCGGCGGAGCTGGCGACGCCCTTCTCGACCACCAGTTCGCGGTAGAGCCGGCTGGTCGAGCCGGAGCCGAGCACGTCGGCGAGCACATCGAGCGCCTCGGATTCACCCGGCGCCGCGGTGCGGGTCGAGGGCACCAGATAGGCCCGGCGCAGGCTCGGCTGGCTGACGCGCTCGTCGGCGAGCGTCACCGAGCGGGCGGCGTCAGGCTCCGGATCCTGCGGCCGCTCGCGCACGCCCGGCTCGGCGCGGCGCGCGACCTTGCCGTAGGTGTCCTCGGCGAGCTTCTTCACTTCGGCCGCGTCGACGTCGCCGGCGACGACCAGGATCGCGTTGTTCGGCGTGTACCAGCGATTGTAGAAGGCGAGCGCCTCCTTGTAGTTCATCTTCTCCATCTCATGCCGCCAGCCGATCACCGGCACGCGGTACGGATGGTTCGGATGCAGCATCGCATCCATCTGCTCGGAGAGCAGCGCCGACGGGTCGTTGTCGGTGCGCATCGAGCGTTCCTCGAGCACGACCTGCAACTCCGGGCGGGCGATCTCGTCGCTGAGCACGAGATTGGCCATCCGGTCGGCCTCGAGCTTCATGACGAGGCCGAGGCGCTCCTTGGCGACGCGCTGGAAATAGGCGGTGTAGTCGTTGGAGGTGAAGGCGTTTTCCTGACCGCCGACCGAGGCGACGATCTTGGAGAAGGCGCCGATCGGGTAGTCCTTGGTGCCCTTGAACATCAGGTGTTCGAGGTAGTGCGCGATGCCGCTCTTGCCCGGCTGCTCGTCGGAGGCGCCGACCTTGTACCAGACCATGTGGGTCACGACCGGCGCGCGGCGGTCGGGGATGACCACGACGGTCATGCCGTTCGCCAGCGTGAAGCTCTCGACCTTCGATCCGATGGTCGGCGCCCCCGGCAGCGTCGTGCCGGTCGGCGCGGTCGCACCGGGGCCGGTTTCGGCCTGTCCCGGCACACCCAGAAGGGCGACGCCGGCGAAGAGGACCGCCGCGAAGCTCACGGTTCGACGGCTGAGGAACGACGGGCGGGACTGACGGGCCGGGGCGGTCGGGATCACGGACGGGCGTCCTCCTGGGTGCGACGCGTCGCCCGTGGCGGCCGGCGGCGTCGAAAGGCTGATTGCTCACATGTGAGGTGAGCCTTCAGGCGAAATATGGGCACCGAATCGGCCGCGTCGACACCCCCGCCTCACCTTCGCGTGAAGGAAACCGCTGCGGCAAGGGCGCGGGTCGCGTCAGAACGCGTCTGGGCATCCGTTCGAGCGGACGCACGGCCGTGTAAACGTCGATGAGAACAAGGTCCGCGGCGGGGCCTCAGAAGGGCCACCAGGACGACTTCTGCTCCGGCGGCAGCTCCACCGGCGCGTTGGCCGAGGGCTTGCGGTACTCGACCGGCGGCTCGATCAGCGTCTGGCGCTGGCCCGGGTTCTCGGCGCGCTTGATCGCCTCGGCGGTGGCGACGCTCTGGCCGCGCATCTCGTCCGGCGTCAGCGGGCGGCCGACCTCGCGGTCGTTCACCGGCCGGCCTTCGGCCTGACCGGCACCCTTGATGCGGTACTTGGCGAGTTCGTCCGGCGTCCAGGCCTTGGACGGGTCCTTCTCGTTCTTCATCGCCTCCTGACGGCGCTCCTCGGCGACGTCTTCCGGATTGCGCGGGAAGGCGCCGGAGACCGTGCCCGACTGCGGCGACGGCAGGTCGCGCTTCGGCGGCACCACCAGGGTCGCACGCGGCTTGTAATCGATCGGCTTCTCGTGCGGGTCGATGGCGCCGAGCGAGGTCATGATCGACTTGACGGCATTCTGCTCGAGCGACCGGTCGTTGGAGCCCTCTTCCTCGAACTGCGGACCGCTGGCGCAGCCGCCGAGGCCGAGCACGACACCGAAGGCGGCGATGGGAACGAAGCGACGGGCCGTGCGGCTCAGGGCGTCAGACTTGATCGTCACGAGACTTCCACTCCCAACCGGCCCAACGGCCGCACTCCACCGACATCGTCGCCGCGCTCTCGTCCGAGGGCGGTCGCGCCCGAGTCCGAACGTCGGCAGCCGCGCGCAAAAGACGCGGCTTCACAAACGTCAGGAAGACCCCGACTTTGTGGCGCCGTCATGGCTCGGCGCGACGGAGTCATACAGGAGGCCGATCACCCCGGCAACGATCCACACATCGGCGAGATTGAAGACGTACCAGGAGATCGAGCGGTCCGGCAGGAACAGGTGCACGAAATCCACGACCGCGCCGGCCCAGGCGCGATCGATCGCGTTGCCGATCGCCCCGCCGATGATCAGGCCGAGCGAGACGACGACGAGCTTCGAATGCGAGCGGACCAGCCAGACCGCCATCAGGACCGCGGCCACCACGGAGAGCACCACCAGCAGCCAGCGGCCGATATCGGTGCTCTGCTGCAAGAGGCCGTAGGAGATGCCGTAGTTCCAGACCAGCCGCAGCTCGGCGAAGGGCGCGATCGCGATCGGGCCGTGTTCGCCGAAATCGACGCCGTAGAGCAGCCAGAGCTTCGAGGCCTGATCGGTCACGAGGCCGAGGAAGGCCACGGCGAAGCCGAGGGCGGCGAACCGCCCTCGCGCCTGATCCGACCCCGGCACTTGCGCTTGCGGCGTCATGCTGTCGCTCATGCGGCGCGCGCCTTGGCGGCGTCCCATTCGCGCAGCGCGGCCGCGTCGCGCGGGGTCACGTCCGGATAGTCGGGATCGGTGCCGACCTCGGGCGAGATCTTCCACGAGCGGGCGCACTTGGTGCCCTCGGCCTTGCGGAACGATACCCGCACGGCGGCATCCTCGGCCGGCTCGACGAGGTCGGTACCCGGGAAGCCGTCGCCGAGCACGAAGCCCGAGGTGATGCAGACCTCGGCCATGTCGACGCCGGCGAGCGCGGCGGCGAGTTCCGGCGCGGCCGGGTCGAGGTAGACGACGGGCGCGGCCTCGAGCGAGGAGCCGATCACCTTCTCCGCGCGCTTCAGCTCGAGCGCGGCGGTGACCGCCTTGCGCACGCGGCGCACGGTCTCCCACTTGGCGGCGAGCGCCTCGTCGCGCCATTCGGCCGGGATCTCCGGGAACTGCTCCAGATGCACCGAGCCGGCATCCGAGCCGGTGCGAACGGTCCAGGCCTCTTCGGTCGTGAACGGCAGCATCGGCGCGAGCCAGATGGTCAGGCAGTGGAACAACCGATCGACCACCTGCAAGGCCGAACGCCGGCGCACCGACGAGATCGGATCGCAGTAGAGCGCATCCTTGCGGACGTCGAAGTAGAACGCCGACAGGTCGACGACCATGAAGTTTATCAGGGCCGCGACCACGCGCTTGAAGTCGTAAGATCCGTAGCCGGCGCGCACCGTCTCGTCGAGCTCGGCGAGCTTGTGCAGCATGAGCCGGTCGAGCTCCGGCATCTGGGCAAGCGCGACCGGCGCGGCGGGATCGAAATGCGCGAGCGTGCCGAGCATCCAGCGCAGCGTGTTACGGAGCTTTCGATAGGCCTCGACGTTGGTCTTCAGGATCTCCGGGCCGATGCGCATGTCGTCGGAATAGTCCGACGACATGACCCACAGGCGCAGGATGTCCGCGCCGGACTGCTTGATGACGTCCTGCGGCGTCACGGTGTTGCCGAGCGACTTCGACATCTTGCGGCCCTCCTCGTCCATGACGAAGCCATGGGTGAGCAGGCTGTCGTATGGCGCGCGGCCGCGCGTGCCGCAGGACTCGATCAGCGAGGAATGGAACCAGCCGCGATGCTGGTCCGAGCCCTCGAGATACATGTCCGCCGGCCATTTCAGATCCGGCCGCTTCTCCAGCACGAAGGCGTGGGTCGAGCCCGAATCGAACCAGACGTCGAGGATGTCGCGGACCTGCTCCCACTCGGACGGCTCGGCGACCAGATCGTCGAGGAAGCGCTTCTTGGCGTCGTCCTCGAACCAGGCGTCGGCGCCCTCGGCGACGAAGGCCCAGTAGATCCGGTCGGTCAGCGCCTCGTTGCGGGCGAAGGTCGGTCCCGGCGCGAGTTCGCCGGTCTTCACATTGCGGAACACCGCGATCGGCACGCCCCAGGCGCGCTGGCGCGAGATCACCCAGTCGGGCTTGGCCTCGATCATACCGCGCAGGCGGTTCTTGCCCTGCGGCGGATAGAAGGTGGTCGCCTCGATCGCCTTCAGCGCACGGTCGCGCAAGGTGTCGCCGACGCCGTCGAGGTCACGGTCCATGTGGATGAACCACTGCGGCGTGTTGCGGAAGATGACCGGCTTCTTGGAGCGCCAGGAGTGCGGATACTGGTGTTTCAGCCGGCCGCGCGCCATCAGCGCCTTGGCCGCGGCCAGCGCCTCGATCACGGCACCATTGGCGTCGCCCTTCTCGCCCTTGTCGGTGATCACGCGTCGGCCGACGAAGCCGGGCGCGTCCTCGGTCAGGAAGCCGTCGTCGTCGACGGTGAAGGGGATGGCCGGATCGATACCGCGCGCGACCAGATGGCGCGCGTTGGCGGTCCAGATCTCGAAGTCCTCGCGGCCGTGGCCCGGCGCGGTGTGGACGAAGCCGGTGCCGGCGTCGTCGGAGACATGGTCGCCGTCGAGCATCGGCACCTTGAAGCCGTAGCCCGCCTCGCTCAGCGGATGCGCGAGCACGACCGTCTCGAGCACGCGCGCCGGCACGTCGCGGACGCGTTCGAAGGCCTCCACCTTGGCGGCCTTCATCACATCGGCCGCAAGCCGATCGGCGAGCACGACGCGGTCGCCGACCGCGGCCCAGTTGCCCTCCGGCGCCGCGGTCACCGCGTAGAGGCCGTAGGCCACCTTCGAGGAATAGCTGACCGCGCGGTTGCCGGGGATGGTCCAGGGCGTGGTGGTCCAGATCACGACGCTCGCGTCGAGCAAGTCCGCGACATGGTCCTCGACCTCGCCCTCGGCATGCATGACTGGGAACTTCGCGAAGATCGTGTCCGACTGATAGTCGTGGTACTCGATCTCGGCCTCGGCCAGCGCGGTCTTCTCGACCACCGACCACATCACCGGCTTGGAACCGCGATAGAGCTGGCCGGAAAGCGCGAATTTCTGCAGTTCGCGCGCGATCACCGCCTCGGCCTCATAGGCCATGGTCGTGTAGGGATGCGCGAAGTCGCCGATCACGCCGAGGCGCTGGAACTCGGCCGACTGCACGCCGATCCAGTGTTCGGCGAACTGGCGGCACTCCTTGCGGAACTCGACGACCGGCACCTCGTCCTTGTTCTTGCCCTTGGCGCGATACTGTTCCTCGATCTTCCATTCGATCGGCAGGCCGTGGCAGTCCCAGCCCGGCACGTAGTTCGAATCGAAGCCCTGCATCTGCTTCAGGCGCGTGATCACATCCTTGAGGATCTTGTTCAGCGCGTGGCCGAGGTGCAGGTTGCCGTTGGCGTAGGGCGGGCCGTCGTGCAGCACGAACTTCGGTCGGCCGGCGGCGCTCGCGCGCAGGCGCTGGTAGAGGCCCTGGGCCTCCCAGCGCGCGACGATCTGCGGCTCCTTCTCGGGCAGGCCGGCGCGCATCGCAAAATCGGTCTTCGGCAGGAACAGCGTCTCGGAATAGTCGCGCGCCGTCTTGTCGGTGGTGTCGGTCATGGCTCGATCTTCAGCTGGAACGCGTGCGGCGCGATCAGCCGGCACGCGAGGATGAAAAGAGGATAGGGATCGCTGGCGAAGCGCGAGGCCGATGCGGGTGATCGGCCGTCGGCGGAAAGAGACGTCCCGGACCTCCGGGGCGCGCGTGCGTCAGGCCGCGCGGCCCATCTCGGAGGCCGGGCCCGTAATTCGCCCCGTGGTGCGCATCGTCTCCGGGGCCCCTATCAGGGCCGCAACGTCTCGCCGATCGGTCATGGCGCCGGTTCTAACAGGTCGCCCCCGGTCGGGGAAGAGCGGGAAACGCCGCGCAGAGACGCATCGGCGCCTGATGCCGGGCCAAAGCGAGGCCGGGGCTCAGGGAGCCTTCCGCACCCGTTCGCGATGGACGATGTAGAGGCCGGAGCCGACGATCAGCGCGATGCCGATCCAGGTCGTCCAGGCCGGGACGTCGTGGAAGATCAGGTAGCCGGCGATCGAGCCGACGACGATCTCCAGATAGCCGAACGGCGCCAGCACCGTGACCGGCGCGCGCTCGAAGGCCATCAGGATGAAGCCGTGCGACACGAAGGACAGGACACCCATGCCGAGCAGCAGCATCAGCTCGAAGGCCCCCGGCACGATCGCGACCTGATTGGCGATCCCGAGCGTCGAGGTGATCGCCAGCACCACGCCGATGAACAGTGTGCCTGACAGGCCGGTCACGAACTGCGCGCCGATCATGGTGCCGAAGCCGGCGAGGACGCGCGTCATCACGTGATAGAGCGCGAAGCTGCAAGCCGAGCCGAGCGGGAACAACGCCGCCCAGCCGAAGATCTGGAAGCTCGGGCGCACGATGATCAGCGAGCCGAGGAAGCCGACGCCGCAGGCGGTCCAGCGCCGCCAGCCGACCTTCTCGCCGAACAGCGGCACCGACAGCGCGGTCAGGATCATCGGCTCGACGAAGGCGATCGCCAGCGCGTCGGTGATCGGCATCACCTTGAGGCCGGTGAAGAACAGGATCGACGACATCGCCAGGAACGCGCCGCGCGCGAAATGGTGGCCGAGGCGCGGCGGCACAAGCTCGCGCAGGCGCCCGAGCGCGACGGCGACGATCAGAACGACGACCATCTGGGCGACGAAACGACCGAAGGCGACCTCGATCGTCGGCAGCGTCGCGGCGAGGTATTTCGCCACGACGTCCATCATCGGGGCGAACACCATGCCGCCGACCATGAAGGCCATGCCGGCGCCGATCGCCGGATGGCTATGGCCTGCGCTCGTCTTGCTGCCGTCGGCGGGCGTGCTGGTCACGGCAGGTCGGCGAGCGCGCGGTCGAGCGCCGTCCCCGGATCGAGCGTGGCGAGCAGCGTGCGCGCCTCGGCCTTGTCGAGTTCCATCTGGGCGACGAGCGCATCGACCGACGGGAAACGGGCCTCCGGCCGGAGATAGGAGACGAAGCCGACGCGGGCGGTCTTGCCGTAGAGGTCGCCGCGGAAATCGAACAGGTAGGTCTCGAGCAGCGGCGGGCCGTCGTCGAACTGCGGGCGGCGGCCGTAGTTGGCGACGCCGTGGTGCGTCACGCCGTCGACCGAGAAGGTCACGGCATAGACGCCATGGGCGAGCCGGCAATCGGCGTCGAGCCGCATGTTGGCGGTCGGAAAGCCGAGGTCGCGGCCGCGCTTGTCGCCATGGATCACCTCGGCCTCGACGAACCAGCGATAGCCGAGCAGGCCGTTGGCGAGACCGAGCTCGCGGCCGGCGAGCGCGTCGCGGATACGGCTCGACGAGACGGTCGCGCCGCCCTCGTCGGAGAAGGCCTCGACGATCTGCACGGGGAAGCCGTTGATGAGCCCGGCCTCCGACAGATAGATCGGCGAGCCGCCGCGGCCCTTGCCGAAGTGGAAGTCCCAGCCGACCACCGCACCCGCGATGCCGAGCCGCTCGACCAGGATCTCGGCGACGAAGGTCTCGGCCGTCTTCTCCGCGAAGGTGCGGTCGAAGGGCACCACGACGATGCCGTCGAGACCGAGCGCGCGCATGAGCCGGGCCTTGGCGTGTGGCGGCGTCAGGCGGAAGATGTGGCTGTCGGGCCGGAATACCGAGCGCGGATGCGGCTCGAAGGTCATGGCATAGGCCGGAAGGCCCTTGTCATGCGCATGATCGCGCGCGGCGGCGAGAACGGCCTGATGACCGCGATGGGCACCATCGAAATTGCCGATCGCGACGATGCCGCCGCTGAGCGCGGCGGGGAAGTCCTCCAGCCGCTCGACGACGTGGAAGGGGCGAACGGCGGACGGCTCGGCGGGAATCATGTCGCGGCGGATCTCGGAGGCGGATCTCGGGGAGCTATGGCAAGGCCCGGTGACGCGACGCTGACGCGCGGCCCCCGAGCGCGCGGACCCTGCCCCGCCGGCCGGGTCCGGTCAAGATCGCGCAGCGCAGGATGATCCGATGCACGGGTTCGGGATCGCCGAGGAGAGATCCGGCCACCTCGACGCAACCGGCCGACGGAGCGCCGGTCGTGATCCGCGCTACGTTCAGGCCGCCTCGGTCTTCGCGGGCTGGCCGGGGGCCGGTTCGGGCGCGCGCTCCTTCGGGCGGCCCGGCACCATGACCGTCGCCTCGCCGTCGAGCACGACCTGGCCGTCGACGCTCGCCTCGCAGTGGAGACGGCAGCGGCGGCCCTTCTCGACCAGCTCGACGACCTCGACCGACACGACAACGACATCGCCGATCTTGACCGGCGCCTTGAAGCTCAGCGTTTGCGACATGTAGACGGCGCCGGGACCGGGCAGCCGGGTGCCGAGCACGGCCGAGATCAGGCTCGCGGTATAGAGCCCGTGCGCGATGCGCTGGCCGAAGCGGGTCTTGGCCGCATAGACGTCGCAGAGATGGATCGGGTTGTCGTCGCCCGAGACCTGCGCGAAGCCGACCACGTCGGATTCCATCACGGTCTTCATGATGGTCTCGCGCATGCCGAGCGCGAGATCTTCGAAGAAATAGGACGTCAGCACCGGCATCGCCATCGGCGGCCTCTCTTTCCCGGCGCGGGCCGGACCGGAACCGCGGTTCACTCGCCGGCCGTCGGCGCTCGCGCCAATTCATGATCTCTTGCGGATCGGGCGCGTCGGATGCGCCGGTCTCGACAAGTCCGGCCATTGCTCCCGAGCCGATCCGCATCGTGGAACCAAGCTGACCATCGCTTCATCCCGCTGGCAAGCGCACCTTCGTCTAGGGCGGCGCGACCAAAAGAAGCGCTCGTCGTGCGGGCGAAACGGAAGCGCCGGTCCCGCCTGCCGCGCGAACCAGCGAGCCCGATCAGAGCGGATCCACTGGATTTCCGGGCAAGAAACGACGCAACGGGAGGCCGCGAAACAAGACGTTCCGCCATTAACGAAAATTTTTGAAGCTCCAGTCTATGTTGGTCTACGGGCAAGGGAGTGACGTCGATGGGACGGTCGTCTCACGCCTCCAGTTGAGTTCGGACGCGACATCGCCAGGGTACGTCGCAGCCTAGTTCGGAGTAGACCTGATGGCGCTCGATCTTTCGATGCCGATTCTCGTGGTCGACGACTACAAGACCATGATCCGCATCATTCGGAATCTTCTGAAGCAGCTCGGTTTCGAGGACGTCGACGAGGCCTCTGATGGCACCGAGGCGCTCGGCAAGATGAAGGACCGTCGCTACGGTCTCGTCATCTCGGACTGGAACATGGAGCCGATGACCGGCTACGAGCTCCTCAAGCACGTGCGCGCCGATCCGGGCCTGACCAAGACGCCGTTCATCATGGTGACGGCCGAATCCAAGACCGAGAACGTGATCGCCGCCAAGAAGGCCGGCGTGAACAACTACATCGTCAAGCCGTTCAACGCGCAGACGCTGAAGGGCAAGATCGAAGCCGTGTTCAGCGACTGAACCGGCCACGACGCGACCACCGGAGCCGATCTCGGCTCCGGCACTGGCGCGGAGATCCGATCGCAAGGCAGCCGGCGCGCCCTCTCCCTTTCTTCGACGGTCGCGCGCCCGCACTCCGCCGACGCGCGGAGATCGGCCGACGCCGATCGGAACCGAAGAACACCTCCGCCAAAACCCCGGGAGAGATCCGATGGCTCAGCCCAACGCCGAGCAGCTTTCGCACATCGTCGAGTTCCTCAAGCGCGAGCGGCATGACATGTCGCTGCAGGACGTGATGGAACTCGCCGAGAAGATGGCGCTGACCCTCGACGAGTCGGTCTCGACCGTCGACACTCTCCTCCATGACGAACTGAAGTCGATCGCCGGCGAGATCGCCAATCTCAAGCACGAGATCGGCACGATCCGGCCCGACCACGTCCGCTTCGACAAGATCCCCGAGGCCGGGCTCGAACTCGACGCCGTGGTCGAGGCGACCGAGAGCGCGACCCATACGATCATGGAATCGGCCGAGAAGATCATGGCGGCCGACGCCGCCGATCCGGTCGCCTACAAGACCATGGTCGACCAGGAGATCATCACGATCTTCGAGGCCTGCACCTTCCAGGACATCACCGGCCAGCGCATCCGCAAGGTCGTGCGCACGCTGTCGTGGATCGAGGATCGCGTCGCGATGCTCGCCCAGAAGCTCAAGATGGCCGGTGCCAAGATCGAAGACGAGCCGGCCGAGGAGACCGAGGACGAGCGGCGCATGCGCGAGCTCATCCTGCACGGTCCGCAGCTCGCCGGCGAAGGCGTCAGCCAGAATTTCGTCGATGACGTGTTCTCGTCGTCGGATCAGGACGACATCGACAAGCTGTTCTCCTGACCGCATCCGATCAGGCCGAAGAATAAAAAGGCGGGCGCGCGAGCGGCCCGCCTTTTTCGTTCGGCTCTCGCCGATCGTGCGGAATACGCGGTCAGCGCGTCCCGGCCGGTCGCAGCGACGCGCGGCGGCCCTCACCGCCGCCGGGCGCCTTCAGCGACGGACGGGCGTCGCCGCGCCCGCTGTCGCCCCGACCGGTCTCGGCCCGCCCGCTCTCGGCCCGACCAGCGTCGGCCTTCGGGCCTCGCCCCGACCGGCATCCCCACGCCCACCCTCGCCCCTGGCGGGAGCCGAGATCTCTGGCGGACGCGTGCCCGGCTCGGGCAGGCCGGCGCCGAAAGTCTCCGGGCGCACGGGGCGCGGCGGCGAGAACAGGAAGCCCTGGCCGTAGCCGATGCCGAAATCGAGGATGTCGACGACCTGGCTCTCGGTCTCGACGTGATCGGCGATCAGGTCGATCCCGAAGCGCTGGAAATAGTTGGCGAGATCGGCCGGGTGAATGTCGGTGCCGAGCTCCTCCGAGCGGGTCAGCAGCCGATCCGAGCTGATCTTGGCATAGCGGAAGCCACGCTCGAACAGGTTCTGGAAGCTGATCTTCAGGTCGGTGATCTGGTCGAGCGAGAAGCGGAAGCCAAGATCGTAGAGCCCTTTGAGCGCCTCGAACTCGATCGGCCCCATGGAGCGGACCGAGCGCTGGGCGAACTCGAAGATCAGCATGTCGGCGAGGTTGCGGTTCTGCTCCAGGAAACCGACGAAGTCCTTGAAGAAGGAGGCGTCGGCGAGGCTGGTCGTCGACAGATTGACGAAGATGCCGATGTCGCGCGTGCGCTGCGACAGGCGCCGCAGCAGCTGCACCGAGCGCAGCAGGATCTGATTGTCGAGCGGCGCGACGAGGCCGCTCATCTCGGCGAGCGGCAGATAGTCGGACGGGTAGATCGTCTCGCCGTCTTCGGCGCGGAGCCGTGTCAGCGCCTCGTAGAAGCGCACCTTGCGCTGCGGCAGCGTCACGATCGGCTGCAGGTGCACATCGATGCGGTTCTGATCGATCGCGCGGCGGACCAAATCGAGGAAGGCGCGCTCGTCGAGGTGGGTGAAGCGCTTCGGCACCAGATTTTCGCGCGGCGCCGCAGCCGGCGCGACCTGTGGCGCCAGCGGCACCGCCGCGGCACCGATCGCGTCGGCGCGCCGCGGCGGCTGCACGGCGGGCGCCGCCTGCGGCTGGCCGACATAGCCGTCCGGCGCGAACACCAGCGGCGCCGAGGCCGGCGCCGGCACCCAGCCCTGTTGCGGCGGCGGCGCGAAGGCCGGCTGCGCGATCGGCTGAGGCACGGGCTGGGGCACGGGTTGCGGCATCGGCGCGGGCTGTGGCGCGTATTGCGGCGCATAGGCCTGCGGGACCGGCCGCGCGGTGATGTCGCCGAGACGCATCTCCAGATCCGCAACCGTCTCGACGACCTGCTTGACCAGCCCGCCGATCACCTCGACCTCGGCCGCCAGCGGCTCGATCTCGTCGCGGGCCCGGCGCGGCATGCCGTTTTCGCCGGCCGAGACACGGCGCTCGAGCGCGATGACATCCTCGCTCAGACGCTGGAGATATTCGCCGATGCGCGTGACCTCCTGGGCCAGTTCGTCGCGCTGGCGCCGCCGCGAGGTCTCGCGGTGGATCAGGTAGAGCACCCCGACCAGCGCCGCGATCGACAGCACCGTCCCGACCATCGACGCGTCGAATTGCAGGCGCAGGATGACGCCCAGCGAAATCGCCACGACGAGGATGCACAGGAAGATGAAGACGTCGGCGAAGCGGCGCATCTAGCGGGTCCGTGACCGGGTCCCCACGCGCCCGGCCGTCTCGAAGGTGCCCGCACTATGCGTGATTCACCGATTCGAGGCCAAGGGCGGCAAAGCGTAAACTCCGGGTAAATCGCTCCGCCCTCGTGTTTTTCCGTGGATCACCGCGCGAGGTGCCAGCGGGTGGCGACCGCGATCCGCGGCGGACGCGAGACGGCCATCTGGCTTTTTGCGTGGTTGACGCCGCCTGCGGCCCCATATGCTCTGACGACGACCGAACGGCGGGGCGGACGAAGCCGCCGCCCCCGCAAGGACCGAGACGAGGAGAGGCCGATGATCGCGATCGATGTCGAAGGCATGACCTGCATGGGCTGCGTGAAGAGCGTCAAGAACGCGCTCGCCAAGGCCGATCCCGCCGCCACCGTCGGCGTGAATCTCGAGACCGGGCGTGTCGAGATCGAGAGCGCCGTGCCGCGCGCGGCGCTGGTCGAGGCGATCGAGAACGCCGGCTACGACGTGAAAGCCTGATCGGCGCAGCGCTCCGGACCGCGACGCATCCCGATTGCCTTCCGCTACGGCGGAGCTTAATCGATGAGCGTCGTCGTCGCCGGAGCCCGCGCGTCCCATGTCCTTCTTCCGCGTCTATTGGCGCACCATCGGCCTGGTCGGCCCCGACAGGCCGCTCGCGATCGGGCTCGCCGTCGCCTCCGTCGTGCTCGCGGGCCTGCAGTTCGCCGAGCCGGTGCTGTTCGGCCGCGTCGTCGATGCGCTGTCGAAGGACCGGCCGGCGCTGGCGCTGGTCGCGCTCTGGGCCGGTTTCGGCTTCGCGGCGATCGCGGCCAACATCTTCGTGGCGATGTACGCGGATCGCATGGCGCATCGCCGCCGGCTCGCCGTGATGAAGATGTTCTTCGAGCATGTCGTCGAGCTGCCGGCCGCCTTTCACAGCGAGGCGCAGTCCGGCCGACTGATCGGCATCATGCTGCGCGGCACCGACCGGCTGTTCTCGATCCTGCTGTCGGTGTTCCGCGAGCACCTGACCGCAGTGCTGATGCTGGTGGTGATGCTGCCGGTGTCGGTCTGGATCAACTGGAAGATGGGCCTGCTGCTCGTCGGCCTGATGGTTGTCTACACGAGCCTCAGCGCGATCGTCGTGCGCAAGACCCGGCGCGGCCAGGAGGTCGCGGAGGGCTACCATTCCGAGCTCTCCGGCCGGGTGGTCGACGTGATCGGCAACATCGGCGTCGTGCAGAGCTTCGTGCGGCTCAAGGACGAGACGCGCGCGCTGCAGGCCGTGATGTCAAAGCTGATGGCAGCGCAGTTCCCGGTCTTGACCTGGTGGGCGGTCACCACCGTGCTGACGCGCGCCGCCGCGACCGTGACGATCGTGTCGCTGTTCGGGCTCGGCGCGGCGCTGCACGACAAGGGCGAGATCTCGGTCGGCGAGATCGTCAGCTTCGTCGGCTTCGCCGGCCTGCTGATCGGTCGGCTCGACCAGCTCACCTATTTTCTCGCCGACCTCGTCAAGGAAGCCGCCGCGATGCGGCAGTTCTTCGATGTGCTCGACCAGCGCTCGACCCTGCCGGAGAAACCGGGCGCGCCGGCGCTCGCGGTCGCGGCCGGACGTGTCGTGTTCGAGGACGTATCGTTTCGCTATCCGAACGCCTCGGCGGGCATCTTCGACGTCTCCTTCGTCGCCGAACCCGGGCAGACGGTCGCGATCGTCGGGCCGACCGGGTCTGGCAAGTCGACCACCATCGCGCTCCTGCAGCGGGCGCGCGATCCGGACGCCGGGCGCATCACCATCGACGGGCAGGACCTGCGCGACGTGTCGCTCGACTCCATCCGCCAAGCGATCGGCGTGGTGTTCCAGGATCCGGGCCTGTTCGATCGCTCGATCGCGGAGAACCTGCGCATCGGCAAGCCGGACGCGACCGAGGACGAGGTCCGCGACGCCGCCCGGCTCGCCGAAGCCGACGGTTTCGTCGCCGAGAAGCGCGGCGGCTATGATACCCGCGCCGGCGAACGCGGCCGGGCGCTCTCCGGCGGCGAGCGCCAACGGCTCGCCATCGCGCGCGCGATCCTCAAGAACGCGCCGATCCTGATCCTCGACGAGGCGACCAGCGCGCTCGACACCGAAACCGAGGCGCGGATCAAGATCGCGCTCGACCGGCTGTCGCAAGGCCGCACGACCTTCGTGATCGCGCATCGGCTGTCGACCGTGCGCTCGGCCGACCAGATCCTGTTCATGGAGGCCGGCCGGATCGTCGAGCGCGGCCGCTTCGAGGATCTCGTCCGTCGCGGCGGCCGCTTCGCGGCCCTGGTCGAGGCCGGCACCTTTACGGTCGAAGAGAAAAACGGCGAAATTTCACCGGGTTGAGCGCGATCCATCGGATTTTAGCGAAATCCGCAAGCGCGTTTTCAGAGCCGGATGTCAGGATGCGGTCATCCGAGCCGCGCAAGGACTGCCGCGGCGTGACGAACCGGGAGCCCGCATGTCGGACATCGCCTTCGCCGAAGTCGCCACCGTCCTCGCCGCCGCACGGCCCGCCATCGCGGGCGGATTCGGCGGCGCCGCACCGAGCGGCTTCGTGCTGGCACCCGACACGCGTTCGGACTGGCGCGCCGCGCCGATCGAGCCGAGCTGGATCCGCGCCGGTACGCCGGAAGCCGCCTATATCCCGCTCGCCGGCGGCGCGGACGGCTGGTCGACCGTGACGCTGTGGTCCTGCACGGAAGGCTCCTTCTCGTGGCAGTTCGTCTGGGAAGAGACCGTGCACATCCTGGAAGGCGAGGTCGACGTCGTCCTGCCGTCCGGCGAGACCCACAAGCTCGTCGAAGGCTCGGTCGCGTTCTTCCCCGCGCATTCCACCGCGGTCTGGACCGTGGTCCGCCCGGTGCGCAAGCTCGCGATCTGCCGGCGCGCCGTGCCGGGCAAGCTCGCGCGCCTCATCAAGGCCGTGAGCCACGCCCGCAAGATGCTCGGCTTCGCCTGAGCTGAGCCACCTGCCATCCGCTCTCGACCCGGTCGGACCACCGCATGCCGAACGCCCGCGCGTCTGCGTTTTCCAAACGCCGGCGGCGACTCCGTCGCATTCCTGTCGGCTTTCGATGCGATTGAAGCGCCGGCGTTAACTGAGCCGCAGCCGTTCGACGCCCAAACACCTGCACAGGCTTGACATCCCGCCCCTCCCCGGCCTATTGCAGCCGCGGTGTTAGCACTCACTTTTGGTGAGTGCTAACCGACCAGGATTTCCACTCCAGGGACTTCCCCCAAGGATTTCCAACGCGCCCGCCGGCCGCGCCATCGGCGCCGGAGACCGGCGGAGCCGCCTCCAGAGGACCAGTTCTCATGGCCAAGACCTCCTTCCGCCCGCTCCACGACCGCGTCGTCGTCAAGCGCATCGAAGCCGAGCAGAAGACCGCCGGCGGCATCATCATCCCGGACACCGCCAAGGAAAAGCCCCAGGAGGGCGAGGTGATCGCGGTCGGCCCGGGCTCGCGTGACGAGAACGGCAAGCTCGTCGCTCTCGACGTCAAGGCCGGCGACAAGGTGCTGTTCGGCAAGTGGTCGGGCACCGAGGTCAAGATCGACGGCCAGGATCTCCTCATCATGAAGGAGAGCGACATCCTGGGCGTGATCGCCTGATCACCCGATCGCCCGACCGTCGGGCGGCGCATTGAGCCCATTCCATCGGCCCCGCAGGCGTGATCGCCGCGGGGCTCGTACCCCGATACCCGAGGAGCAATTCCCATGGCTGCCAAGGACGTTCGTTTTTCCACCGACGCGCGCGACAAGATGCTGCGCGGCGTCGACATCCTCGCCAACGCGGTGAAGGTCACGCTCGGCCCGAAGGGCCGCAACGTCGTGATCGAGAAGTCGTTCGGCGCTCCGCGCATCACCAAGGACGGCGTCACCGTCGCCAAGGAGATCGAGCTGGAGGACAAGTTCGAGAACATGGGCGCCCAGATGGTGCGCGAAGTGGCCTCGAAGACCGCCGACCTCGCCGGTGACGGCACCACCACCGCGACCGTGCTCGCCCAGGCCATCGTCCGCGAGGGCGCCAAGGCCGTGGCCGCCGGCATGAACCCGATGGATCTGAAGCGCGGCGTCGAGCTCGCCGTCGTCGAGGCCCTGAAGGATCTCGAGAAGCGCGCCAAGAAGATCAAGACCTCGGCCGAGGTAGCGCAGGTCGGCACGATCTCCGCGAACGGCGAGAAGGCGATCGGCGAGATGATCGCCGAGGCGATGCAGAAGGTCGGCAACGAGGGCGTCATCACGGTCGAAGAGGCCAAGACCGCCGAGACCGAACTCGACGTCGTCGAGGGCATGCAGTTCGACCGCGGCTACCTGTCGCCCTACTTCATCACCAACGCCGACAAGATGATCGCGGACCTCGAGGATCCCTACATCCTCATCCACGAGAAGAAGCTGTCGTCGCTGCAGGCGCTGCTGCCGATCCTCGAGGCGGTCGTCCAGTCGTCGAAGCCGCTCCTCATCATCGCCGAGGACGTCGAGGGCGAGGCTCTGGCCACGCTCGTCGTCAACAAGCTCCGTGGCGGTCTGAAGATCGCGGCCGTCAAGGCGCCGGGCTTCGGTGATCGCCGCAAGGCCATGCTCGAGGACATCGCGATCCTGACCAACGGCCAGGTGATCTCGGAAGACCTCGGCATCAAGCTCGAGAACGTCTCGATCGACATGCTCGGCCGCGCCAAGAAGGTCACGATCGCCAAGGAAAACACCACGATCGTCGACGGCGCCGGCAAGAAGAAGGAAATCGAGGCCCGCGTCGCCCAGATCAAGGCCCAGATCGAAGAGACCACCTCGGACTACGATCGCGAGAAGCTCCAGGAGCGTCTCGCCAAGCTCGCGGGCGGCGTCGCGGTGATCCGCGTCGGCGGCGCGACCGAGATCGAGGTCAAGGAGAAGAAGGACCGCGTTGACGACGCGCTCGCCGCGACCCGCGCTGCGGTCGAGGAAGGCATCGTCCCGGGCGGCGGCGTCGCGCTGCTGCGCGCCAAGAAGGCGGTCGAGAAGGTCAAGTCTGACGTCGCCGACGTCCAGGCCGGCATCAACATCGTCCTGAAGGCGCTCGAGGCCCCGATCCGTCAGATCGCCGAGAACGCCGGCGTCGAAGGCTCGATCGTGGTCGGCAAGCTGCTCGAGGCCAAGGAGGCCAACGCCGGCTTCGACGCCCAGACCGAGACCTACGTCGACATGGTCACCGCGGGCATCATCGACCCGGCCAAGGTCGTGCGCACCGCGCTGCAGGACGCGGCTTCGGTCGCCGGCCTGCTGATCACCACCGAGGCGATGATCGCCGAGCTCCCGAAGGACAAGCCGGCGATGCCGGCCCCCGGCGGCGGCATGGGCGGCATGGACTTCTGATCCCAAAGGGATCGAAATGGTCTCATGAAATTGAAAGGGCGCGGCGCGAGCCGCGCCCTTTTCGTTTATCGGCGTCAGAGAGACGCTAATCTCGACCACAGGCTGAACGGGCCTCCCGGCATCCCCGGTTGCCGTTTTGAAAAAAGCCGCTAGCGTTGATCAAAACCCGTGTCGCGGTGCCGCGCCTCCAAGGGTCGCGATGAGAGGCGCTCAGGACACCCTGGGCGCTTCATTGCTTCAGCGAGGCTGTTACGGCGGGCAGACGCTTCCGCGACCTATCGACCCGCTCGCCGGGCCCTCCGAGTGCTCCCCCGCCCCGCTCTCGGCACAATCGCGGTGTCCTTCTCCGGCGAAGGATGCTAACCCGCATCAGGCCAAGCTTCGCCGTGTCGCCGGATCACGCCATCGATGTCCACGTCCCGGATCACGTCCTTCCGCCCGACCCGCCGATCGCTGATCCTCGGCGCCGCTGCGCTCGCCACGCCGGCGATGCTCTCGCCGGATACCGCCTTCGCGCAGGAGGCCGAGCCCGCGCTCGATCCGCGCTTCGTCGGCGAGACGGTGTCGTTCCCCGCCAAGCGCTGGACCATGAAGGGCTGGCTGGTGCGCACCCGCAGCGGCGGGCGACGACCGGGCGTGCTGGTGCTGCCGGATCAGCGCGGCTCGACGCCGAGCTTTCGCAACATCGCGCGTCGGCTCGCGGCCGAGGGGTTCGTCGCCTTCGTGCCGGATCTCGGCGCGCCGTTCGGGCTCGAGGGCGGCGGCGACGACGCCCGCATCGCGATCGCCAAGCTGACCACGGCCGAGGTCGTGCAACTGTTCGACGCCTCGCTCGACACGCTGGCGCGCCAGCAGGACTGCAACGGTTCGGTCGGCGGGCTCGGCTATATCTGGGGCGGCTCGTTCGTGCTGCAGCTCGCCATGGCGACGCCCTCGAAGCTCAAATGCGGCGTCGCTTACTACACGCTGCCGCCGAGCCCGGACAAGGCGCAGACGATCAAAGTGCCGATGCAGTTCCACTATGCCGAACAGGACGCGCGCACCGGGCCGGTGATCGACGCCTTCGAGAAGCAGCTGATCGGCCACAGCAAGGTCTACGAGCAATATATCTACGACGGCGTCGGTGCGTCCTTCGCCAACGAGACCATGACGCGCGCCTTCAATCGCGAGGCGACCGAGCTCGCCTGGGAGCGCACGATCGCATTCTTCAGGAAGACGCTCGCGACGGCCTGAGGCCGCGCGGTCGCTCATTTCAGGAAGACGCTCGCGACGGCCTGAGTCCCTCAGCGCTTCGGTGCCGGGCCGTCCGGGCCGAGCACGGCGCCCTTCGGGCCGCTCAGCCGATAGAGCGCATAGGTCTCGATCACGCGGCCGCCGGCGGTGCGATCGAGATCGGCGAGCCGCTCGACGGTCTCGAACCGATCGGCGAAGTCGGCGATGCGGTCGCGGTTGGCGCGCACGACGAACAGCGCAGGGCCGGCGATCCGCGCCGGATCGGGCGGGGCCAGGAAGCCGTAGCGCGCGCGTTCGTCGAGCTGCGCCACAGCATCGATGCCGAGATGCAGCATGAGCTGGCCGGTCAGCGCGTAGGTCGGCGTCGCGATCCAGCTCGCGCCGGCCTCTGCGCGGCGCTTTTCGACCGCCTGCGCAAAACCGTCCCAGCCGCGCATCTGCGAGGTCGGATCGCGCGCCGGCGGCAGGATCAGCAGCGGGAACGAGACGTGCAGATAGAGCAGCGCGGTGACGATCGCGCCGAGCGGCAGCACCGCGCGGGCGAGATTGTGAACAGCCGCCGACCGCGATCGCCGAGCCGGCCGATCCGGTCGAGCGGCAGCACGGCGAGCAGGATCGCCGCCGGATAGAGCGGCGCCGGCCAATTCGCCTCGACGCTGCCGTGGAAGGCGTGGAACACGAGGTAGGCAGCAAAGGGCAGCGAGGTCGCGAGCGGCAGCAGGCGGCACGGCCGACCGGATCGTCAGCCCTGGCACGGAACGCGATGCGCGCGCCCCAGACCGCGAAGGGCGCGGTCGCGAGCCCGAGCAGCGCCCATTGCGCGCCGAGGAGTTCGAAGATTGGCGCGATCGTGAAGCCATGCGGCACGGCGCGGCCGAACTGCTTCTCGAACGAGATCCACTGATGCGCCGCGTTCCAGGCGACCACAGGCGCGAACAGGGCGAGCGCGAGCGCGCCGCCGGCCCAGAGCTGCCAGGCGCGGAACCAGACCCGGTTCTCCGGCCGCCAGACGAGCCAGAGCACGATCCCGGCGCCGAGGAACAGGCAGGAATATTTCGACAGGAGCCCGAGACCGGCGAACAGGCCGACCGCGAGCCACCAGTTGGCGTTGCGCGACCGATCGAGCTCGGCCAGCGCCCAGAGCGTCGCGCCCCAGAAGAACACCGAAGGTGTATCCGGCGTCACCAGCACGGCACCGGCGCCGATCAGGATCGCAGCGTTGAACCACGCGACCGCGATGCTCGCCCGCGCCCGATCATAGAGCAGCGCCGCGGTGCGCCAGAGCATGAGCGAGCCGGCGAACACCAGGAGCGGCGCGAACAGCCGGACGCCGAGGCTGGTATCGCCGGCAATCGCCCGGCCGGCGCGGATCATCCAGGCGACGAAGGGCGCGTGATCGTAGTAACCGAAGGCGAGCGACAGCGACCAGAGCCGGTAATAGGCCTCGTCGTCGACCAGGCCGGTCCAACCGGCGACGATCAGGCGCAGCAGCGTCAGAGCAACGAGCGCGCCGAGCAGGCGCGGCGGCGGCAAGACCGGCAGGCGGCGTGAAGCCGCCGAGCCGGCGAGCGGGGCAGACGTCTCGGTCATGGCGCAACAGTCTCGGGCGGCACGCGCGTCACTTGTCGCGCCAGGTCAGGACCGAGCTCGCGGCGTAATTGAACACCGCCCCCATGATCGCTCCGGCGATGCCGGCGACCCAGAGGCTCGCCTTGAAGCCGTAGAGCCAGCTCGCGACGCCGACGTTGGCGAGCGTGCCGAACGAGCAGACCAGATAGAAGGTCAGGAGGCCGACGATGAACTGCAGGCCCTTCAGACGGCGATCGCGATAGGTGAGCTGGTTGTTGAGTACGAAGTTCCAGGTCATCGCGATCATGGTCGCGGCGAACTGAACGACCGAGAAATGCCCCCTCACCCAGCTGACGTCCATCGTCATGGCCGCGAGCTTGATCATAGCCAGGTGCACGATGATGCCGGAGACGCCGACGGCGGCGAACATCAGGAAGCGCACCGGCAGGATGCCGCCCGAGATCTTCGAGAACAGCAGGCCGAGGTATTCGGCGGTGACGAGCGAATCGAGCTTCGATTCGCCCATCTGCCGCTCGCGGAACGAATAGGGCAGTTCGACCGTCTTCAACGGCTCCGGCGTGGAGGCGACGATGTCGAGCAGGATCTTGAAACCCTCGCGCGACAACTCGCCCGCGATCGCCTCGACCCGTTCGCGGCGGATCATGAAGAAGCCGCTCATCGGATCGCTGAGTTCGACCTTCAGGAACCGGCGCGCCAGCGCCGTCGCGGTCTCGCTGCCCCAGCGGCGGATCGACGAGAAGCCGTCGTCCATCGAGCCGCCCTCGACATAGCGGCTGCCGACCGCGAGATCGGCGCCGGCGCGGATCTCGTCGAGCATGCGCGGCAGCAGCGTCTCGTCATGCTGGAGGTCGGCGTCCATCACGGCGACGACCGGCGCGGCGCTCGAAAGAATGCCCTCGATACAGGCGCCGGCGAGACCGCGGCGGCCGACCCGGCGGATGCAGCGCACGCGCGCATCCTCGCGCGCGAGATCCTTGGCGACCCGCGCCGTGCCATCCGGGCTGTTGTCGTCGACGAAAATGACTTCCCAGACGATGCCGGTCAGCGCGCGATCGAGCAGCGAAACCAGCGCCTGGACGTTCTGGGCTTCCTTGTAGGTCGGGACGACGATCGAGAGCTCAGGCGACGAGGGGACCATTGGTACCACGTTGACGCGGGGCTCCATCGCCTCTGCCTTTCCATCCACCAAACGCATTTTATTGTTCTGGCCTGCGTTACTCGCGCGATCACCGTGCTCGAAATCGCGGCAAAACACAATTCGCCGCATTGCAATATGCAGCGGTTCTCAAGGGGGTGTGACCTGCCCGACGACGCGAGTGGCGCGGCATATGTTCCACGACCACGGCCGAATTTCGGCGGCGACGCCGCTCCTCCCCAGCCGCCCGGCACAGCCCGGCATCACGACTGACGCATGCGGACCCTTTCGAGCGGGCAAAACGACAGCCGTACGTAGCGTCATAAAGGCGGATACAGGATATCAACGAGCGAAAAACAACCCAGAACGCAGCACATGCAATAAAACAACCAGACAAACCTGCAATTCATTCCGCAACTCAATTACTTTGCACCGCAACATTGAAAACGTCAGACCCCATGACGAATTCGCATCGCGGAATTCGATATTCGAAACGTTACGATACAATTTCATGAGGGAAATATACTATTTTTTAATATATGAAAATCTAAGCTAATCTCCTGAAAGAAGAGATGCGATTGCGTCGTCAGTCGCATTGAGAACAGGGCAGCGGACATGCGCGGCCGCCATTTCATCAGGGGCGTCATCTCCATCGAAGATCCCGTTCGCTTCGAAGTCGGAGGCACCACGCTCGCGCGCACCACCCATTGTCTCGAGGTGGTCGAGGCCGACGAACCCGTCAGCTTCTATGTACCCTCGACCGATGTGGATCGTCGGCATCTCGTTCCCTCCGGCGCGGTGCTGGTCTGCGAGGAACGCGGCGCGGCGGAGATGTTCGACATCGTCGTCGACAATCTGCGGCTCAAGCGGGCCGCGTGGATCTATCCCATGCCGCGCCAGGCCTATGCCGATCTGCATGACCACATCGGCTTCGACGGCCGTCATGTGGCGCTGATCAACGAGGCGCCTGCGCGGCGCGTGCCGTTCCCGACCAAGACCCGCCGCGACGCGTGAACCGACGGGCAACGCTCATCGCGGGTCGCCACGAGCGCGGCCGGCTTGCCCGCGCCCCATCATTCGTCTACGAACCCCCTGCCCGGTCATAAGGCCGGAAAATCGAGGGCATCCGCCCGTTTGCGATCAGGGTTCAAGACAATGGCGTCCGTCGACAGGCTCAAGGCTCGGCTTCCACGCGGCTTCGTGGATCGCGCGCCGCACGAGATCAAGACGGCCGAGAAGATGCTCGCCGTCATCCGCGAGACCTACGAGCTCTACGGCTTCGAGCCGGTCGAGACGCCGCTCGTCGAATATACCGACGCGCTCGGCAAGTTCCTGCCCGATCAGGATCGCCCGAACGAGGGCGTGTTCTCGTTCCAGGACGACGACGAGCAGTGGCTCTCCTTACGCTACGACCTGACCGCGCCGCTCGCCCGCTACGTGGCGGAGAACTACGAGCGGCTGCCGAAGCCCTATCGCAGCTATCGCGCCGGCTGGGTATTCCGCAACGAGAAGCCCGGCCCGGGCCGCTTCCGCCAGTTCATGCAGTTCGACGCCGATACGGTCGGCGCACCGTCGGTCGCCGCCGATGCCGAGATCTGCATGATGGCCGCCGACACGCTTGAAAAACTCGGGCTGAAGCGCGGCGACTTCGTCGTCAAGGTGAACAATCGCAAGGTGCTCGACGGACTGATGGAGGCGATCGGTCTGGGCGGTGACGAGCACGCCAAAACGCGGCTAGCTGTGTTCCGAGCCATCGACAAGCTCGACAAGTTCGGCACAGACGGTGTGTTCAAGCTGCTGCGCGAGGGTCGCCTGGACGAGTCGGGCGATTTCACCAAAGGCGCGGGGTTGTCCGACGACGCGGCCAACAAGGTATTGTCGTTCGTCGGCGGCGTTGGCGAGGCTTGGTCTTCTCGGAAGAACCCTGACGCGCCGGGCGATGATGAGTTCATTGGATACCACGATCCACAACGCCTCGCAGCGCCCGTGTCGTGGAACCCTCCCGGGGCGGTCATGTACTACGACACGGACCTTCTCCTTGATAATTGGGAGGCGATCGTTGGCTCCACTCAAGCCGGGCGCGAAGGGATTTCGGAACTCAGGGATATCGTTCGACTGACCAGAGCGTCCGGATATGGCTCAAAGCGCATCCGAATTTCGGCAGAAACCATTCGTGGCCTCGAATACTACACCGGCCCGGTCTACGAGGCGGAGCTGACCTTCGAGGTGCCGAACGAGGACGGCCAGATCGTGCGCTTCGGCTCGGTCGCGGGCGGCGGACGCTACGACGGGCTCGTGTCGCGTTTCCTCGGCGAGAGCGTGCCGGCGACGGGCTTCTCGATCGGCGTGTCGCGGCTGCTCTCGGCCTTGAAGCTCAAGGGCCTGCTCGGCGCCTCGGAAGAGGTCGGTCCGGTCGTCGTGCTCGTCATGGACAAGTCCGAGATCGGCCGTTACCAGGCCATGGTCGCGACACTCCGCGCCGCCGGCATCCGCTCGGAACTCTATCTCGGCGGCTCCGGCATGAAGGCGCAGATGAAATACGCCGACCGGCGCAATGCGCCCTGCGTGATCATCCAGGGTTCGGACGAGCGCACCCAGGGCGTGGTCCAGCTGAAGGACCTGATCGAGGGCAAGCGGCTCGCGGCCGGCATCACCGACAACAAGGAATGGCGCGAGAGCCGCCCGGCGCAGGTGACCGTGCCGGAGATGGAGCTGGTCGCCGCCGTGACCGAGATCCTCGGCCGGCACCGCTGAGCGGCCGGGCACAGGGCGAACCCGTCTCGATCGTTGGGGTGAGGGGCTGACATGGCCAAGAAGAGCATGACCGGACCGATGGCGGGGGGCTCGCGCCTCCTCGGCCGCCATCCGCTCGCCGACCGTTTCGCCGAGATCCTGACCGGCGCCGGCATCGAGACCGCGGAGCACCTCGAAGCCATGCTCGGCATCGGCGAGGCCGGTGAGGCCGACGCCGATCCGGCGGCGCAGTTGCTCGGCCTGTTCGAGGAAGAGGCCGAGGCGGAGATGGTCGAGCCGGCGATCCTGCTGCCGGCCGAGCTGTTCCTCGACACCGCCGGTGAGGACATCCGCCGGCGCCTGTTCGTGACCGCGGACGCCGAAGGCCGCGAGATGTGCCTCCGGCCTGATTTCACCATTCCGGTCTGCCGGCATTATCTGGCGCAGGGCGAGGCCGGCCGGGTGGCGAACCTCGCCTATTTCGGCCCTGTCTTTCGCCAGCGGCCCGGCGAGACCGGCGAATTCCTGCAAGCCGGCATCGAGATGTTCGGCAATGACGATCCGGCCGCGGCGGATGCCGATGCGCTCCGGCTCGCGGTCGAGGCAGTCGCGCTGTTCGGCGTCGACGACCCGCAGGTGCGGCTCGGCGACGAGGGTCTGTTCACCGCCGTGATGGAAGGGCTCGACCTGCCGCTGCCGTGGCGGCGGCGCCTGCGCGCCGTGTTCGGCGACCGGGCGCGCATGGATCAGGCGATCGCCCGGCTCGCCGGTAGTGGCGCCGGCTCCGAGCTCGTGCAGCATGCCGGCTTCCTCGGCGCGATCGCGGGCGCGAACCGCGAGGCCGCGCAGGCCGTGGTCGAGGATCTGCTGGCGATCGCCGGCATCAAGGCGGTCGGCGCGCGCACCGCGCACGAGATCGCGGAACGCTTCCTCGATCAGGCCACGCTCGGCGGCGGCGGCGGGCTCTCGGCCGAGAAGGCCGGGGTGCTGACCCGCTTCCTCGACATCGCGGGTGCGCCGGACGTCGCGGCCGATCATCTGGAGCGGTTCGCGCGCGAGGCGGGGCTCACGATCGATCCCGCGATCGACCTGTTCGTACGCCGCAACGAGGCGCTGATCGACAGCGGCATCGACCTGCGTTCGCTCGGCTTCGCCGCCGATTTCGGCCGGCACCTTGACTACTACTCCGGCTTCATCTTCGAGATCCGCGATCCCGAGCGCGGCGACGACAAGCCGGTCGTCGGCGGCGGCCGCTACGACGGCCTGCTCGAACGGCTCGGCGCCGGGCAGCCGATCCCGGCGCTCGGCTTCTCCATGTGGCTCGATCGCCTCGGCGTCGAGGGCTACGGCCGCGAAGGAGGCCGCTCGTGAGCGAGACCAACCTCGTCATCGGAATTCCGTCCAAGGGCCGGCTGCAGGAGAACACCAACGAGTTCTTCAAGCGCGCCGGCCTGCCGGTGCTGCAGCCCGGCGGCGCCCGCAACTATCGCGGCCAGCTGGGGGGCCTGCCGGGCGTCGAAGTCGCGTTCCTGTCGGCCTCCGAGATCACCAAGGAGATCGCCAGCGGCAACGTGCATTTCGGCGTCACCGGCCTCGATCTCGTGCAGGAGACGATCCCGGGCTTCGCCGAAAAGGTGCATCTGGTCACCGAACTCGGCTTCGGCTTCGCCGACGTGGTCGTTGCCGTGCCGATGGCCTGGATCGACACGGCGGCCATGGCCGACGTCGCCGACATCGCGGCCGAATTCCGCCGCCGCCACGGTCACCAGCTCCGGGTCGCAACCAAATACGTCAACCTGACCCGACGCTTCTTCGCCGAGCACGGCATCTCCGACTACCGGATCGTCGAGAGCCTCGGGGCGACCGAGGGCGCGCCGGCCTCGGGCGCGGCGGAGGCGATCGTCGACATCACCACGACCGGCTCGACGCTCGCCGCCAACAACCTGAAGATCATCGCCGACGGCGTGATCCTGAAGAGCCAGGCGCATCTGGTCGCCGGCCTCGCCGCCGACTGGAGCGCGACGGCGCGGGCACAGGCGCGGGCGATCCTCGACCGCGTCGCCGCCGAGGCGACCGCCCGGTCGATCCGCGAGGTGCGCGCGCATGTGCCCGACCGATCGAAGGCGGCCGCCGCGGCGGCGCGGTTCGGCACAGTGTCGCCGTTCGGATCGAGCGACGGCGCCGGCATGCTGACGCTGCATGTGCCGACGAAGCTCGTCGCCGATGTCGCGACCGCGCTGCGCGCCGAAGGCGCGCCGGTGGTGGCGGTCCGGACGCTCGAATACGTGTTCCAGGACCAGAACCGGCTCGCCGACGCGCTCGAGGCTCGGCTCGCACCCGGTCTCTGAACCGCTCGCAGCGCGCAAAAAAGAGGCCGCTTCCTCCCGGAAGCGGCCCTTGAAGCTGAACGGCCGATCGGGGCGGACCGTCAGGACGTCGTCCGGGCGCCGCTCGAAGGCGGACAAGGTGCCCGGTAACCATCGATCATATTACGTTGCGGCATATGCGCCGGATCAGCGCTTTCGGACTGATTCCAGGAACAACGCGGGCGCCCTGAAGGCGCCTTCACTTCGGCGGCGCGAAAGCCTGCTGCTCGGTCTCGCAGACCGCGCGGAACGCGCAACCCTCGACGTGGTCGTTGACGAGCCCCATCGACTGCATGAAGGCATAGACCGTCGTCGGGCCGACGAAGCTCCAGCCGCGCTTCAACAGGGCCTTGGACAGCGCGATCGACTCCGGCGTCTTGCCGAGCGTCCGCAGGGTCGCCCAGTCGCAGACCGCCGGACGCGACGCCGGATCGGGCCGATAGCGCCAGACGAAGGCGGCGAGCGAGCCGACCTCGCTCCGCAGTTCGAGAACCCGGCGGGCATTGTTGATGGTCGAGACGATCTTGCCGCGGTGGCGCACGATGCCGGCGTCGGCGACCAGCCGCTCGACGTCCGCCTCGCCGAAAGCCGCCACCGCCTCCGGCTCGAAGCCGGCGAAGGCGCGTCGGAAATTCTCCCGCTTGCGCAGGATCGTCAGCCAGGAGAGCCCGGACTGGAAACCTTCGAGGCAGAGCTTTTCATAGAGCGTGCGGTCGTCGGCGACCGGCCGGCCCCATTCGCGATCGTGATAATCACGGTAGTCCGCGAGCCCGCCGTGCCAGGCGCAGCGGCACAGGCCATCGTCTCCGCGGATCAGGCCGGGCGGCAGTTCTTCGGCAATCATCGGATGGTCCCTCCTCCCGGAGGAACCGCTTAGCACCGCGCGGTCGCGTGTGCGACCCGGTTCCGCGGCCGGCGACCCGGCCATTGGCCGGCGCGCGCCCGCATGTTCGCCGGATCAGGCGAACAGCGCGTCGATGTCGTCCTGCGAGGCGATGTTCTTGTCGGCGTCGAGCGCCGGACCGTTGAGCAGAGCCTGGTCGCCCATGCGATGTTCGAGCTCGACCTCGATGTCGCGGAAGCTGTCGACGCCGCCCCAGATGTCCATCATCTTGACGATACGCTCCTCGACGAAGCGCAGCGTATTGACGACCTTGGTGATGCGCTGGCCGGTCAGATCCTGGAAGTTGCAGGCTTCGAAGATCTGGATGATGTTTTCCTGGATGTCGGAGGCGAGACCCTGATCGTCGCCGTTGAGCTTGGCAGCGAGCGTGTTGGCGCGGTCGTCGATGATCTCGGCTGCGGAGAGAATGACTTCGGTCGCGTTTTCGGTGCCGCCGACGACGGCGTCGAGTTCGTCGGTGACGCGCGACAGTTCATGGCCGTTGCAGCCGGAGACGTGCAGCGTGGCGATCTCGCGCTTGGTGCGATTGATCGCTTCGTAGATCAGGTCCATCTCGGCCTTGATCTTCATCGCCTCCTGATGCTCGCGGCGCATCTGCTCCATGCCGCGCTCGCTGAGCTCGGAGGTCGGCGCGATCAACTGCTTGAGGGCCTTCAGTTCCGCCATGAGCTGGCGATGCCGGACATCGGCCGGATCGGCACTGACCCTGCCCTCGCCCTGAGCGATCGATTCGATGCGGAAAACTTTCCGTGAGCCCATGGGGAGACATCCGCGCCCAAAATTCTGATGTTCCAATGGTTAGCCTTGCGGCATTAACGAAGTGTTCCCGATATGCGAATGGCGGGGCACTATTATGATAGATGGCGCTAACGCAGCGTTCACCATGCTCGTGAACCCGCCGCTAACCATAACGAAACCTTTTGAGGATTGGTGAATCGGCGAGCCGCGCGCGTTCACCATTCGGTTGCCATCGCCCCGTCACTCTCGCTCCCAGACCACGCCCGGGCCAGACGACCCGTGCCGCGGCCCTCTGTTCCAGCGATCGAGCCTGTACCGATGACGATCCATCGCGCGTTTCTCGTTGTGGGCCTTCTCGGCCTCGCCCCCCTGTCCGCGGCTGCCGGCACCGTCGACGATCGCTATGCGCCGCGCCCGCCAGTGCTGCTCTCGCCGGATCTGGCGGAGCCGTGGATCATGCAGCTCCGGCCGCGCTACCGCGACAGCGTGATGGGCGCGCCCATCGCAGTGACCACGCCGCCGCCGCGCTATGTTCGCTCCGAGAGCTACTCCCGTGCCGAGGGCTATGCCCGACCGGTCGTGGTGGCGCCGTATCAGGCGCCGGCCGCGGCCGCGCCGGCCAACCCCGGCTACCAGCGCCAGGCCGCGATCGACCCGGCCGCGAGCCGCCGGTCGCAGCGCGAGCCGGATCCGAAGTTCCTGCCCACGGTGATCGACTACACCGGCCCGCAGAAGCCGGGCACGATCATCGTCAACACCGAGGAACGCTATCTCTATCTGGTCGAGGAAGGCGGCAAGGCGCGGCGCTACGGCGTCGGCGTCGGGCGGCCCGGCTTCCAGTGGGCGGGCGAACACCGCGTCACCCGCAAGGCCGAGTGGCCGGACTGGACGCCGCCGGCCGCCATGCTGAAGCGCCAGCCGCATCTGCCGCGCCACATGGACGGCGGCCCGAACAACCCGCTCGGCGCCCGTGCCCTCTACCTCGGCTCGACCGAATACCGCATCCACGGCTCCAACGAGCCCTGGACCATCGGCCAGTCGGTCTCCTCGGGCTGCATCCGCATGCGCAACGAGGACGTCACCGATCTCTACGGCCGCGTGAAGGTCGGCACCAAGGTGATCGTGATCTGAGATCCAAGAATCCGGCCGGCGCGCGGATCCACGCTCGCCGGCGTCCGCTCGGCCGTTTCGGCGACACGGTCGGGTGGTGAGCGGTTCACCGCCCCGTCCTTTCAGCCGGCCGGCCGACGGTGCAGATCCGGCGCGGCCTCGACCGGCAGCGGTGTGCCCTGCCCTTCTCCGAGCGGGCGCTGCATCAGCACGCTGTCGACCCAGCGGCCGAACTTGAAGCCGATCGCGGTCATGCGCCCGACCTCGACGAAGCCGCAGGCGGCATGCAGGCCGATCGAGGCGGCGTTGCCGCTGTCGCCAATCACCGCGATCATCTGGCGGTAGCCGAGCGCGGTGCAGTCGCTAACGAGGCGCTCGATCAGCAGGCGCCCGACGCCGCGGCCCCGCGCGGCCTCGGCGACATAGACCGAATTCTCGACCGTGAAGCGATAGGCGGGACGCGTGCGATAGGCGCTCGCATAGGCGTAGCCGAGGCATTCGTCGCCCTCGACCGCGACGATATGCGGGTAGCCGGCCGCCAGAACGGCAGCCCGGCGCCGGGCCATTTCGGCCACGCCGGGCGGATCGACTTCGAAGGAGGCGAGACCGGTCAGCACGGCCCGGTCGTAGATGGCGGCAATAGCCGGAATGTCGGCCTCGACCGACGGTCTCAATGCGATCATTCCGGCTCAAACCTCGGGCGGATCAGGATTCGACCGCCCGACGATAGACGTGCCAAGTCGCATGGCCAAGCAGCGGCAGCACGAAGAACAGGCCGAGGAACATCGGCAGGATGGCGATTGCGAGCATGGCCGCTATGAAAATCGCCCAGCCGGCCATCGGGCCGGGGCTCGCCACCACCGCGCGGATCGAGGTGATCATGGCAGTGACGAAATCGACGTCGCGGTCGATCAGCATCGGATAGGACACGCAGCTGACCGCGAACAGGACCGCGGAGATCAGCGCGCCGACCAGATTGCCGACCAGCAGGAAGGCGATGCCCTGCGGGGTGGAGACCACCGCGCTGAGAAAATCGCCGAACTCGACCGGACGGACGCCGAAGAACAGCGCGTAGATGAAGCCGGCGGCATAGACCCAGCCGATCAGGCCGAACACCGCGACCAGCGCCATGTAGCCGAGTTCACGGCCGCCGTGGTGCGGGATGGCGGCGAGCACGCGATCCCAGGTCGGCGTCTCGCCGCGCTCGAGCAGGCGGCTGACCTCGTAGAGCGCGACCGCGACGAGCGGGGCGATCAGCGCGAAGCCGGCGGCGAGCGGGTAGACCAGAAAGCCGAGATCGAGACTGGTCGCCGTCTCGAAGATGGTGATGCCGCCGACGGCATAGATGCCGCCGAAGATCAAGCCGAAGGTCGGCGCGGCACGGAAGTCTCGCATGCCCGCGGAGAGCGCGGCCGAAATGTCGTCGACAGTCAGCGCCCGGACCTTCGGCCCGGAATCAATCGATTTAACGTCTGAGTTAATCGATTTAATTCCGCGATGATCGCCGGCAAATCCAGACATGTCTTCCTCCTGATCGCCGTTGAGGTGACGACCTAGTGTTTCCTCTTATGCGGCAGAGTGACACGTTTGCTCGCTTTGGCAAGCCGGAATGTTTGCGCTCGGGGATCATCCCGATGACGTTGCAACCGTTCTCGCCCGATCGGCGGGGCTCAGCCGCGCGGATCCGGACCGCCCCAGGCCCAGTCCAGGAGTTCGACCGTGTGCAGGATCGGCGTATCCGTCCCGGTCGCGAGCTGCGTCATGCAGCCGATGTTGCCGGCCGCGATCAGATCGGGCGCGGCGCGCGCGATGTTATCGAGCTTGCGATCGCGCAGGCGGGTGGCGAGTTCGGGCTGCAGGATGTTGTAGGTGCCGGCCGAGCCGCAGCAGAGGTGCCCCTCGGGCGGATCCTTGACCACGAAACCGGCCTTGGCGAGCAGGTCCTTCGGCGCGTGGGTGATCTTCTGGCCGTGCTGCATCGAGCAGGCCGAGTGATAGGCGACCGTCAGCCCCCCGGCGATCTCGGGCGCGACCACCGGCTCCGGCAGGTCGAGGCCGGCGAGGAACTCGGTGATGTCCTTCGCCAGCGCCGAGACCGCGGCCGCCTTGTCCTTCAGCGCCGCGTCGTCGCGGAACATGAAGCCGTAGTCCTTGATCGTCGTGCCGCAGCCCGAGGCGGTGACGATGACCGCGTCGAGACCGGCGCCGCCGCCCTCGCGCGTCTCGCGCCACCAGCGTTCGATGGCATCGGCGGCGCGGGCGTGGGCGCCGTGCTCGCGACCCATGTGGTGCTCGAGCGAGCCGCAGCAGCCCTCGCCGGCGACCACGACCTCGATGCCGAGCCTCGTCAGCAGCCGGACCGTCGCCTCGTTGATCTCCGGCCGCAGCACCGGCTGGGCGCAGCCGGTCAGGAGCGCGACGCGGGCGCGCGGCTTCGCGGTCCCGGCCGGCCGGTGGCTGCCGGGCCGCTCCAACCGCGAGCGGCCGGCGAGGCGGTTCGGCGCGAGCCGCAGCATGGCGGCGAGCTTCGGGCCGATCCGCGGCACGTGTTTCAAGACCGGCGCGGCGAGCCGGCCATAGAAGGCGCCGAGCAGCGCCAGCCGGAACCGGCCGCGATGCGGCAGCACGTTGGCGAGCAGGCCTCGCATCAGCCGGTCGGCGAGCGGGCGCCGATAGGTGCGCTCGATATGGACGCGCGCATGGTCGACCAGATGCATGTAGTGCACACCTGAGGGGCAGGTCGTCATGCACGACAGGCAGGAGAGGCAGCGATCGACATGCTTGACCGTCTCGGCGTCGGCCGGCCGGTCGTTCTCGAGCATGTCCTTGATCAGGTAGATGCGACCGCGCGGGCTGTCGAGTTCGTCGCCGAGCAGCGCGAAGGTCGGGCAGGTGGCCGTGCAAAAGCCGCAATGCACGCACTTGCGCAGGATCTTCTCGGCTTCGGCGGTCGCCGGATCGGCCAGTTGCGCGAGGGAGAAAGAGGTCCGCATCGGTCGCTCAGTTGCTCGCCGCCATGCGGCCGGGATTGAGGATGGTCTCGGGATCGAAGGCTTGGCGCACGCGGGCCGACAGCGCGGCGAGCGCCGCGGACTGCGGCTCGAACACCGCCACCGTCGCCCGAACCGCGGCCGGGGCGCGGACCAACGTCGCGTGACCGCCGCCGGCCGCGCGGACCGCGGCGCGCACGATCGCGGCGCCGGCGTCCGGCGTGTCGGCCGGCACGGCGAGCCAGACGAGGCCGCCCTGCCAATCGTAGAACGCCTCCGCGCCCGGCAGCCGAGCCCGGACCGCGGCGACGGCGACAGCGCCGGCCATCGGGGCGAGCGACAGGCGCCAGAGCAAGGGCGCGGTGTCCTCGGTTGCGCCGGCCGTCGGCCAGAACGGCCGCACGTCGCGGATCGCCGTCCAGAGCCGCTTCGATGGTTCCTCGGCGAGGCGGGCGACGGTTCCGAACGGCGCGAGCAGCTTCGACAGGCGGTCGGCGCGCTCGGCGACCGAGACCGGGATGCCTTCGAGGCGCAGACAGGTCGCGGCGCGGCCGAGGCCCGCGACCTCGGCGATACCGGCCGCCGCCGGGGCCGGCAGATGCGCGGCGGCGGAAACCTCGGTCGGCGACCCCATCGCCGCGCTCATCGCCTCGGCCGCACGGGCATCGTCGAGACCGGCGACGATGATGGTCGTGCTGGTCTCGGGGCGCGGCAGGATCTTGCAGGTGATCGAGGTCAGCACGCCGAGTGTGCCATGGGCGCCGGTCAGCAGCTTGGCGAGATCGTAGCCGGTGACGTTCTTCACCACCCGGCCGCCGGACTTGAATACCTCGCCGCCGCCCGTCACCGCCGTGATGCCGAGGATGTGGTCGCGCGCGGCGCCCTTGGAGAGCCGGCGCGGGCCGGCGATGTTGACGCCGATCGCGCCGCCGAACGTGCCCTGGCCGGCGGGCAGACCATAGAGCGGGCCGTAGTCGGCCGGCTCGAAGGCGAGTTCCTGGCCATGGGCGGCGGCAAGCGCCTCGATCTCGGCGAGCGGCGTGCCGGGCCCGGCCTGCAGCACGAGTTCGTCCGGCTCGTAGAGCGCGATGCCGGCGAGCCCGGTCGTGTCGAGCACGGCTGCGGCCTGAACGGGCCGGCCGAGGCCGCGCTTGGTGCCGCGGCCGACGACTTCGAGCGGCGTGCGGGCCGCGACCGCGTCGCGGATGATGGCGCGGACCGCGTCGGTCGTCTCCGGGCGATGGTGCTCGGTCATGGTCGCCTCGCTCAGAACCGCGGCAGATCGGGGAAGCGCGTCGCGCCGGCGTGGACATGCATGCGGCCGAGTTCGGCGCAGCGATGCAGGTTCGGGAACACCTTGCCCGGATTGAGCAGGTGGTCCTGGTCGAAGGCGCATTTGAGCCGGATCTGCTGGTCGAGATCGGCTTCGGCGAACATTTCCGGCATCAGGTCGCGCTTCTCGACGCCGACGCCGTGCTCGCCGGTCAGGACGCCGCCGACCTCGACGCAGAGCCGCAGGATGTCGGCGCCGAAGGCCTCCGCCTTTTCCAACTCGCCGGGGATGTTGGCGTCGTAGAGGATCAGCGGATGCAGGTTGCCGTCACCGGCGTGGAAGACGTTGGCGCAGCCGAGGCCGTAGTGCTCCGAGAGCTCGCGCATGCGCGCCAGCACTTTCGGCAGTTCCCGGCGCGGGATCGTGCCGTCCATGCAGTAGTAGTCGGGCGAGATGCGGCCGACGGCCGGGAACGCGGCCTTGCGGCCGGCCCAGAAGGTCAGGCGCTCGGCGTCGCTGGTCGAGATCCGGCACTCGAAGGCACCGTTCTTCAGCGCGATCGCCTCGACACGCTCGATCAGGTGCGCGACCTCGACCGGCGGGCCGTCGAGCTCGACGATCATCAGCGCCTCGGCGTCGCGCGGATAGCCGGCGTGGACGAAGTCTTCTGCCGCGTGGATCGCCGGCCGGTCCATCATCTCCATGCCGCCCGGAATGATGCCGGCCGCGATGATCTCGGCGACGCACTGGCCGGCCGCCTCGCTCGAATGGAAGCCGATCAGCACCGCGCGCGCCGATTCCGGGGCGCGCAGCAGCCGGACCGTCACTTCGGTCACGACGCCGAGCAGACCCTCCGAGCCGACGATGACGCCGAGCAGGTCGTAGCCCTCGGCATCGAGATGCTTGCCGCCGAGACGGACGATCTCGCCCTCGATGGTGACGAGTTCGACGCCGAGCACGTTGTTGGCGGTCAGGCCGTATTTCAGGCAGTGCACGCCGCCGGAATTCTCCGCGACATTGCCGCCGATCGAACAGGCGATCTGCGACGAGGGATCGGGCGCGTAATAGAAGCCGGCGTGTTCGACAGCGCGGGTGATGCCGAGATTGGTGACGCCCGGCTGCACCACCGCGGCGCGGTTGGCGAAGTCGATGTCGAGCACGCGGTTGAACTTCATCATCGACAGGAGCACGCCGTCGGCGAGCGGCAGCGCGCCGCCCGACAGCGAGGTACCAGCGCCGCGCGGCACCACGCGGATGCCGTTGGCGTGGCAATACTGCAAGATCGCGGCAACCTGGGCCGTCGTCTCGGGCAGGACGACGACCATCGGCAACTGCGCATAGGCGGTCAGGCCGTCCGATTCGTAGGGCCGCATGCCGCGTTCGTCGGCAATGACGCCCTCGCCCGGCACGATCGCGCGCAAGGCGGCGACGATCTCGGCGCGGCGCGACAGCACCACGGCATTCGGCTCCGGCATGGCGAGAGTGGTCATGGCGTCTCGGCCTCGCTTCCCTGGCGATCCAAATCGCGGCCCGCGCCACGATCGGTCGTCTCGTATCGGCATGTCGACTTGCGCGGCACCCTAGCAGTGGTCCGAAATTTTTACCACATCATCCACACAGCCCGGCTGCCCTCGGGGGCCAATCACTTTTTCCGCCACCGGGCATGTTCGGAAGTGATCTTGCCGGCGTTCTCTTGCGTAGGCGACAGTAAACCGCCGTCGACGATACGGAAGCCGCCTCGGTTTTCCCTCTTCGCCGGCCGCCGCGGAGCAAGGCGAGCATGAGCGAATTCGTGGATATGGAGATCTTCGCCCGGGTCGTCGGCGCCGGATCGATGTCGGCGGCCGGGCGTGAGATGGGCCTCTCACCCGCCGTTGTGTCGAAGCGCCTGCGCCGGCTCGAGGACCGGCTCGGCACGCGCCTGCTCCAACGCACGACCCGGCAGATCTCGCTGACCGAGGCCGGCCAGGGCTTCTACGAGCGGGTGGTGGCGATTCTCGCCTCGATCGACGAGGCCGAAGCGTTCGTGTCGCGCCGCTCGGCGCTCGCCCACGGCACGCTCAAGATCTCCGCGCCGACCTCGTTCGGACGCCTGCACATCGCGCCGCATCTCGGGCCGTTCCTGAAGCAGAACCCCGACCTCGCCGTGCATCTCGATCTCGACGACGCCTTCGTCGACATTGTCGGCAATGGCTTCGATCTCGCCATCCGCATTGCCGAGCTGTCCGATTCGAGTCTGGTCGCGCGACGGCTGGCGCCGATCCACCGGGTGCTCTGCGCGACGCCGGAGTATATCGCCGAGCGCGGCGTGCCGCGCACGGTCGACGACCTCGCCGGCCACGTCTGCCTCGCCGCGGCACCGCAGGATCATTGGCGCCTCGAAGGACCGGCCGGCGCGGTGGCGTTCAGGCCGGTCGGGCCGATCCACACCAATTCGAGCGAGGTCGTGCGCGAGGCCCTGCTCTCCGGCCTCGGGATCGCGCTGCGTTCGACCTGGGACATCGGCCCGGAACTCGCGGCCGGGCGGCTGGTCGTGGTCATGCCGGGCTACCGGGCCTCGCGCCATGTCGCGGTCCACGCCGTCTACCCGACCCGACGCTTCCTGCCGGCCAAGGTGCGGGTGTTCATCGATTATCTGGCCCAGCTCTATGGCCCCCAGCCCTACTGGGACCGCGGCCTCGATCACCTTTTGTTGTCGGGGAACAACGAGCAATCCACCGCCGCCGAATAGTCTAAGGTAGGGGTGCGCCCGGCTGCTGCGAATTGTCGCGTGGGTCGGGCGGGCTCCGTTTTCGTGCTATCTAGCGATCGCGTGAGAACAGGGACGTCGGGCGAAACAACAACGTCCCATCCGTCAACGCCTACGGGAGTGAACTATGAAGAAGGTTGTCGTTCTGGCCGCGCTCGGGTTCGTGGCCATGGCCGGTCAGGCTTTCGCGGCCGGCAATGCCGGCGACGGCGAGAAGGTCTTCAACAAGTGCAAGGCCTGCCATGCCGTCGGCGAAGGCGCCGCGAACAAGGTCGGTCCGGAGCTGAACGGTATCATCGGCCGCCCGAAGGCCAGCATCGCCGCCTACACCGGCTATTCGGCCGGCCTGAAGGCCAAGGGCGGTGACTGGACCGAAGCCGATCTGACCACCTGGCTGAAGAACCCGAAGGCCTATGTCGCCGACACCAAGATGTCGTTCGTGGGCCTGAACAAGGACCAGGACATCGAGGACGTGATCGCCTACCTCGGCCAGTTCGGCGCGGACGGCAAGAAGAAGTGATCTGCGCGAACGCGTGATCCGAGGAAGGCCGGGCCGCAAGCCCGGCCTTCTTGTTTCAGGAAGGGCGTTCCGGGATGCGGCCGCGCGGCCGCATCCGATCAGTGTTCGTCGCCGTGGGCGGCGCGGATACTGCGCACCACCCACCAGACCAGCAGCAGCACGACCGGGACCGCAAGGCCGGTCGCCACCAGCGGATCGAACGGCAGGTGGCCGATCTCCTTGATCGCCTTGAACAGGTAGCCGACCAGTCCGATCACGTAATAGCTGATCGCCGCGACCGAGAGCCCCTCGACGGTCTGCTGCAGGCGGAGCTGCTGGCGGGCGCGGCGGTTCATCGATTCGAGCAGGTCGCGGTTCTGCTGTTCGAGATCGATGTCGACGCGGGTGCGCAGCAGCTGCGCGGCGCGGGCGAGCTTCTCCGACAGATCCTCCATGCGGTCGCCGGTCATGCGCACCGTGCGCATGGCCGGACCGGTGCGGCGATCGAGGAAGCTCGACCAGGTGCCGTAGCCGGGGACGTGCCCCTCGTGGATCGCCTTCAGGCGGTCGTGGACGATTTCGTCATAGGCGCGCGAGGCGCCGAACCGATACGAGGTCTCGGCCGCGACGGCGCCGAGGTCGGCGGTCAGCTTCGAGATGTCGTCGAGCAGCTTGCGATTGGCCTCGAGCCCATTCGAGGCACGGATCTGACCGTTGATGTCGACCAGATCGCGCTCGATGCGACGCACCTCCGGCCCGACGCGCTGCGCCTCGGGCAGGCCGAGCAGTGCCAGCGTCCGATAGGTCTCGATCTCGAGCAGCCGCTGCACCAGCGCACCCGCCTGCTGGGCATTGAGCCCGCGGTCGAGCACGAGAATGCGCGTCCGGCCGTCGCCGTCCTGGCGGAAGTCGGTGATCGCGATCGCGCTCTCGCCGTAGCAATGCGCCACGCACAGGCTGGTCGGATCGAACAGCGCGACCGCCTCGGCGAGGTCGCCCGGATGCGGCACGAGGTCGAGCCGCACGGCGACGAGCAGCGGCCCCGGCGGCACGAATTCCGCGCCGAACGGATGGCCGATCGGCTCCTGACCGAGCACGGAGAGGCCGGGGCCCCGCCCGCCCTCGCCAGCCGCGGCCGCGAGCGGACCATCCCAGGAATAGGTCGTGAACTCGGCGTGGCGCTCCCACTTCAGCGTGCCCGGACCGAAGCCGATCACGTGATGGCGCGCCGAGGGCCCCGGCCCGGCCTGGCCCTGCGCGCGACACAGGCCGTCGAAGAACACGCGATCCGGCTTGGAAGCGCCGCGCACGACCTCGAAGGCATAATGCAGGAACACGCGCGGCGGCGAGACGAGCCGGAACGGCCGGGCATGGATCTCGCCGAGCACCGCGCCGCGAAGCGGATGCGGCTCGAAGGCGCGCGAACCGGGAGGCGGAGCAGCGGTCTGGTCCATGAAGGTCGGGTCTCCGGATCGGCGACGACAGCGTCGCCCGAGCATGGCGACATGCATAATGGGTTTCGCGCCGAAGCGGAATCGCGCTGTCGTCGGCGAAAGGTCGCGAGCACGGGCCCGGCCGGGGCGATGGTGGGCCATTGCGCGGGCGCACCCGAGCGATCGACACCTGAGTGGCCAAGAAATTTGACCACCGGCGACGGCACGCCTATCGTCGCGCGGTCCGAGAGCGGTGGTGACGACGTTCCGTCCCGCTCCGCCCGCGGCCCGAGGCAATCGCCGACCCTCAGGTGTGCCGTCCGATGGTGTTCGAGAAGATCAGCCACAGCCGCACCGCCGACGCGGTCGTCGACCGGCTCGAGGTGCTGATCCTGCAAGGGATCCTCAGACCCGGCGATCGGCTGCCGCCCGAGCGCGATCTCGCCGCCGATCTCGACGTGTCGCGGCCGATCCTGCGCGAGGCCCTGTCGGTGCTCGAAGGCCGGGGGCTGATCGTGTCACGCCACGGCGAAGGCACCTTCCTCGCCGATGTCGCCGGCACGGTGTTCTCCGAACCGTTGGTCGATCTGATCCAGCGCCACGGCCAGGCGGTCGCCGACTATTTCGAGTTCCGCCGCGAGATCGAGGGCTGGTCGGCGCGGCTCGCGGCCGAGCGCGCCACCGACAGCGACCGTGAGATCCTGCGCCGGGCGATCGAGGCCATGGTCGAGGCGCACCAGCGCGGCGATGCGGAGGCGGAAGCCGAACTCGATCTCGACCTGCACATGCGGATCGGCGAGGCCGCGCACAACATCGTGCTGCTCCATACGCTGCGGTCCTGCTATCGGCTGATCGCCGACGGCGTCTTCACCCACCGCGCGCGGATGTTCGACCGCCCGAACGTGCGCGAGGCGCTGCTCGACCAGCATCGCGCCATCGCCGAGGCGATCCTCGCCGGCGACGGCGACCGCGCCGAGGCCGCAGCCCATGCCCATATCGACTATGTCGAGCGCACCGGCCGCGAGGTCGAGCGCACCGAGGATCGTGCCCATACGGCCGCGCTCCGGCTCGAACTGATCGACCGCCCGCGCACCCGCCCCGGCGAGCGCCGGCCGCCGCCCCCCTCATCTCCCGAACCGAATCAGACACGCCATGACCGGCCCGACCGCCGACCCGCTCTCCGCCCCCGCCTCAGTTCAGCGCCCGCGCGTGGCGCTGTTCGTGACCTGCCTCGTCGACCTGTTCCGGCCGACGGTCGGCTTCGCCGCGGTGAAGCTGCTTCGAGGACGCCGGCTGCGACGTCGAGGTGCCGCCGGCGCAGACCTGCTGCGGCCAGCCGGCGTTCAATTCCGGCGACCGGCGCGATGCGCGCGGGCTCGCCGAGGACGTGATCCGGCTGTTCGAGGGCTACGATTACTTCGTCGTGCCGTCCGGATCCTGCGGCGGCATGATCAAGAAGCACTTTCCCGAGCTGTTCCCCGCCGGCGACCCCTGGGCGCCCCGCGCCGAAGCGCTGTCGGCCAAGACCTTCGAGCTCGTGAGCTTCCTCGCCGACGTGCTCGGCCGGGCCCCGAAGAATGCGCGCTTCGCCGGCTCCGTCACCTATCACGACAGCTGCTCGGGCCTGCGCGAACTCGGCATCGCCGAGCAGCCGCGCCGGCTGCTCGGCGCGGTCGAGGGGCTGACGCTCAAGGAGATGAAGGACGCCGACGTCTGCTGCGGCTTCGGCGGCACGTTCTGCGTCAAGTATCCCGACATCTCGAACGCGATCGTCGAGAAGAAGATCGCCAACGTGCGCGACAGCGGCGCGGGCACGCTTCTCGCCGGCGATCTCGGCTGCCTGATGAACATGGCCGGCAAGCTCAAGCGCGCCGGCAGCGCCGTCGAGGTCCGCCATGTCGCGGAAGTCCTCGCCGGCATGACCGACGGCCCGGCGATCGGCGAGGCGCGGAAATGACCCGCGGCGACCGCCCCTTCCCCTGCGCGACCGAGGCCCCCTGACCCATGCGGATCACCTCCCCGGCCTTCAAGGACAACGCCGCCCACGCGCTCGTCGATGCGAACCTGCAGAAGGCGCTCCGCAACGTCGAGCGCGGCTTCATCGACAAGCGGCAGATCGCGGCCGCGGCGCTGCCCGAATTCGAGGCGCTGCGCGACCGCGCGCGCGACATCAAGGACCACACGCTCGCCCATCTCGACCTCTACCTGGAGGCCTACGAGCGCAAGGTCGTCGCGAGCGGCGGCCATGTCCACTGGACCGAGACGGCCGAGGATGCCCGCCGTATCGTGCTCGACATCTGCCGCTCGCTCGGCGCGCGCACCGTGACCAAAGGCAAGACGATGATCGCCGAGGAGATCGGCCTCAACGACTTCCTCGAGGAGAACGCGATCCAGCCGGTTGAGACCGATCTCGGCGAATACATCATCCAGATCCGCAACGAGGGGCCGAGCCACATCATCGCCCCGGCCGTGCATGTGACGCGCGAGCAGGTCGAAGCCGACTTCCGGCGCGTCCACACGCATCTCGATCCGAGCCGCAATCTCGACGAAGCCGTGACCATGCTCGGCGAGGCGCGGACTGTGCTGCGGGAGAAGTTCATCGCGGCGGATGTCGGGATCACCGGCGCGAATTATCTGGTCGCGGAGACCGGCACCTCGATCATCGTCACCAACGAGGGCAACGGCGATCTCACCCAGACGCTGCCGAAGGCGCATATCGTGCTGGCGTCGCTCGAGAAGATCGTGCCGACGCTCGAGGACGTGACGCAGATCCTGCGCGTGCTCGCCCGCTCGGCGACCGGCCAGGAGATGTCGGTCTACACGACCTTCTCGACCGGCCCGCGGCGCGCCGACGACCCGGACGGGCCGGGCGAATACCACGTCGTGATCCTCGACAACGGCCGCTCGGCCATGCTCGGCACCGAATTCCAGGACATGCTGCGCTGCATCCGCTGCGGCGCCTGCATGAACCATTGCCCGGTCTATCATTCGGTCGGCGGCCATGCCTATGGCTGGGTCTACCCCGGACCGATGGGCGCGGTGCTGACGCCGACGCTGATCGGCATCGACAAGGCCGGGCATCTGCCGAACGCTTCGACCTTCTGCGGCCGCTGCGAAAGCGTCTGCCCGATGCGCATCCCGCTGCCGCGGATGATGCGCGCCTGGCGCGAGCGCGAGTTCGAACGGCATCTGAACCCGGCCGTGCAGCGCTGGGGGCTCAAGGCCTGGGCCTTCCTCGCCCGACGCCCGGCGCTCTACCGGCTGGCGAGTTCGGTCGCCGCCAAGGCGATCGGCTGGCTTTCGGGCGGCAAGGGCCGGCTCGCGCGCCTGCCGCTCGCCGGAGGCTGGACCCGCCATCGCGACTTGCCCGCGCCCGAGGGCAAGACGTTTCAGGAGCTCTGGCGCGCGCGCCGACCGGCGTGATTGTGCCGGTCTACCGCTCACCGCCTGACCGAACACCGTCCCGGATCCCTCTCCAACCGGATCGTCCGATGACCGCCCGCGACAGCATCCTTGCAAAAATCCGCCGCTCGCTCGGAACCACGGGCGACGACATCGGTCGGCGCGCGGCCGTCTCGGACCGGTTGATCCGGGCGCCGCGCGGGCTCGTGCCCGAACGCGGGCAATTGGACGGCGAGGCGCGCATCGCGCTGTTCTCGACCATGGCGGAGAAGGCGAACGCGACGGTCGAGCGGGTCGCCGACCTCGCCGACGTGCCCTCGGCGGTCGCGGCCTACCTGCGCGCCAAAAACCTGCCGGCGCGGGTCCGGCGCGGCACGGATGAGCGGCTCGCCGCCCTGCCCTGGGCGCGCGAGCCCGCGGTTGATGTTTCGGTCGGCCGGTCGCACGGGGAGGATCTGGTCGGCCTGTCGGCGGCCTTCGCCGGCGTCGCCGAGACCGGCACGGTGGTGCTGGTCTCGGGCGAGGACAATCCGACCACGCTCAACCTCCTGCCCGAACACCATCTGGTCGTCGTGCCGGCCGAGGCGATCGCCGGTGATTACGAGACGGTGTGGGATGCGCTGCGCGCCGTCTACGGCAAGGGCGCCATGCCGCGCACGGTCAACTGGATCACCGGCCCGTCGCGTTCGGGCGACATCGAGCAGAAGCTGCTGCTCGGCGCGCACGGACCGCGCAGCGTGCATCTGATCGTGGTCGGCTGAACGGCGCAGCCTCGCGCGGTGCTGCGACGCCGCGGAAGCCTCATGACATCGTGGTGATTTCACAATTCCGCCTCGACTTGGGGCGGGCGCGCATTATCCTTTGTTCGAACGGTCATCGTCGTGCCACGGAAGCGGCGTGTCATGACCGTCGGAAGGATCGAAACCCGCGATCGAAGATCCGCAATTGTCGAGCGGAGGCCATCGGAGTTCAGCATGATGCGATGGCTTTTGGCGTTGATGGGTGGAAGACGCAGACGCGATCCGGTGATCCGGCCGATCGCCCGCGCCCCCGCGACGGGTGATGTGGCCGCACCGGCGCCGACGCCGGTCTCCGATTCGACCGTCGCCGCCGCGGCAGCCGCCGCCGGCGCGGCCGTCGTCCTCGGACCGGTGGTGGTCGAAGCGATCGAGGCGCGGCAGGCGCTCGATCCCACGCCAGATGCGATCAACGCATCGGCCACGCCGACGGGAGGCGACCATGGCACGGGAGAGCAGACGACGAAGCCTGATCCCGACCCGGGATCTGAGGCAGACGACACAGCAGAGGCCGATTCGAGCGACGGAGCCGGCTCAGGATCGGGCGACGCCGCAAGCCAGTCAGGACACGGCGCGGGCGGAGATGCCGCAGGCGCCAACGGGTCGACCCATGACGGATCGGGCCATGACGGATCGGGCCATCACGGAGCGGTCGACCATGCATCCGCCGGCGACATCGGCGCCCACGGAGCCGCCTCGCACGGAAACGGCTCGCATGGGGCCGGTTCGGACGGAGGCAGCTACGGCGGCTACATCGACGGCGGCCGTGTCGCGAGCGACGGCGGACAGGCCGGCGTCGACTTCGGATCGTCCGGGGATGGCGGCTGGTCGGGCGACGCCTCGGCTTCCACCGACTGAACTCGTCCCGCCCGCGGCGGCGGAACGACCGCTGTCGAACCGGGTCGACCCGTTCGGCCGCATCTTCGCGCGCCCGCGCGCGGCCTGTTCATGGGCAATCGCGGCGGCCGGCTGCACGATCCGGCGACGCAGACCCTCGGGTCCCGCCGCTGGGTCTCGAAGTCCTGGATCTGCTGCGAGACCAGCTTCAAGGAGCGGCGACGCGAAGTCTGGGCGGAGAGCTATACGGAGCTCTTCTTCCTCGACGAAGTGACCGCGCTCGCGGCCGGGCACCGGCCCTGTTTCGAATGCCGGCGGCGTGCGGCGGAAGCCTTCGCCGCCGCCTTCGCGCAAGGCAACGGCCTCGGCTCGCCGCCGCACGCCGCCGCGATCGACAAGGTGCTGCACGCCGAACGGCTGGCGCGCACGACCGCCGATCGGCCCGGCGATCTCGATCCGGAGGCGCAGGGTCCGGACGCGAAGCAGATCTATGTCGCCTTCATCGACACGCTGCCGGACGGCGCCATGATCACCTGCGACGGGCCGGAGCGCCGCGCCTATGCGGTTCGCGGCGCCTACGTCCTGCCCTGGGCGCCGGAGGGTTACGGCACGCCGATCGTGCGGCCGCGCGCGCGGCTCGTATCGCTGCTGACGCCGCCGTCGATCGTCACCACGCTGCAGGCGGGCTATCAGCCGGTCTGGCATCCGAGCGCCACGCTCGAGACCGATCGGAACCATCACGGAGATTGATCGTCCGATCACCAAGTATCGCTGGACGCCGCCCGTCAAAATACCGATGGTGCGGCCTTCGGCGCGCCGGGACGCGCGGTCCGCCCCGGACCGCCAGCGCGTGCCGGCGGGATCGGCATATGTCGCGGACCATGGTCGAAACGGCGCCCTCGCCGATGCGGAGCGCCGATCGCGCGGGCCGTTTCGGCCTCTTCGAATTCGGCCTCTACGCCATCACCGTGTTCGCGTGGTCGACGAGCTGGATCGCGCTCAAGGTCCAGCTCGGCGTGGTCGCGCCCGAGGTGTCGCTGGTCTGGCGCTTCTCGCTGTCGGCGCTGTTCATGTGGGTGTGGGTGATCGTCGCCCGCCTGCCCTGGCGGTTCCCGCCGATGGTGCATCTGCGCTTCGTCGCGCTCGGCGCGCTGATCTTCTCGACCAATTTCGCGCTGTTCTACTACGGCGGACAGGAGCTCGCCTCCGGGCTTCTGTCCGTCGTCTTTTCGCTCGCCTCGATCTTCAACCTCATTCTCGGCGCGCTCCTGTTCCGCACCCGGATCGAGGGCCGCGTGCTTGTCGGCGGCGTGCTCGGCTTCGCCGGCGTCGCGCTGATGTTCTGGCCGATCATCCACGGTGCCGATTTCAACGGTCGTGCGGCGCTCGGGCTCGGCTATTGCGTCGCCGGTACGCTGTCGTTCTGCCTCGGCAACATGGTCTCGGGCGCCAACCAGCGCGTCGGCATCCCGGTGCTCTCGGCCAACGCCTGGGGCATGGTCTATGGCACGATCCTGCTCGCCATCACGGCGGCGGCGAAGGGCGAGACCTTCATGATCGAGCCGACCGCGCGCTATCTCGGCTCGCTCGCCTGGCTCTCCTTCGTCTCGTCGGGCCTCGCCTTCTGGGCCTATCTGACGCTGCTCGGCCGCATCGGCGCGAGCCGCGCGGGCTACACGACCGTCATGTTCCCGGTGTTCGCGCTGATGATCTCGACGGCTTTCGAAGGCTATCAATGGAGCCTCGCCGCGATCCTCGGTCTCGGCTTCGTGCTCGCCGGCAACCTGTTCGTGCTGCGCCGGGGCGCGTAACGGCACGCCGCCCGGCGCAACCCCTGGGCCGCCCGCCACGCCCGAACAATTTTGTTTGCGAGCGTTGCCAAGGGCATCGCCATTCCCGGCTCCCGTTTCAGCACCTGACGGATTGACAGGCACGGGGATCCGCGCTGACATTCTGCCGTTACGTCGGTTTGCCGCCACGTGGACGCTCGCAGACCCGCCCCGCCATTTTGTACGGCGGGTACGCGCAAACGCATTTTGATCATCAGCATCCTGTCGCCGGCGGGTTCGCCGGCCCCCCTCCATTTCATGCGGGAGCTCGGTCATGCGGGCGCTTCTCGGCATCGCCGTCGTCGGTTTCGCTGCCATCTCCGGTCCGCAGGCGAGCGGGCAATCCCAGATCGCGCCGGCCCATATCGCGCAGAACCAGCCGAGGCTCCAGAAGCTCGCGCCACCGGACCCGAAGGCACCCACGGCGCCCGCGGCGAAGTTCGTCGATCTCGGCGAGGCGCTGCCGCCGAACCTGACGGTCGCGACCGCCTTCTCGGCCCCGCAACCGCGCAAGATGCTGTGTCTCGGCGTGGCACGGGCCAAGGACGCCATCGGCATCCGCAACGAGGCCGGCGGCATCGTGTTGCGCGTCCGCTGCGAACACGCCGAGATCGACGGCAAGGTCGTGCCGGGCAAGCCCGCGCAGATCGCGACCTTCGCGCTCAGGAGCTTCGGCAATGCCAAGCTCGGCGCCCGTCGGTCGCAAGCCGCGACCGCCTGTTTCACGGCCTTCGAGACCTATCGCAAGGATCCGAAGACCTACGGCTTCGTGATCGAGCAGCGTGCCATGTCGCTGCACTGCCGGGCGCTGGCAATCGCGTCGCTGCACCAGTTCCGACCGCCGCACGCGCAGGATCTGGCCGCCCCGAACGCGATGAGCCCGGCAGCCAGCAAGGCCGCGAGCCAGATCGCGCTGCCGGGCGTTCCGGTCGCGGACTTCTTCCAGTCGCGGGATCCGAACGGCGAGCTCTACTACGAGGTCAACAAGAAGCTCTGGCGCAAGGTCGGCTCGCGCGAAGCGACGCTCGGCTTCTTCACGCTGGCGAAGGCGCCGACGACCACCGCGCTGATCCAGGTGTTCGACAAGCCGCCGGTCGACCCGAATCCGAGTTGCGCGACCTGGGACAAGACGCCCGGCGTCCTCGCGACCTTCGGGGCGACGCTCACCTCCGCACCGGCGACGACGATCGCGCGCAAGGCGGCTGCCGAGGTCGGAATCCCGGTCGGCCCGACCGCCTTCTTCAACCAGGTGACCGTCCCTGCCCAATCCTGGGCAGGCATCAAGGCGAAGCTCGCACCGAACGACCTGACAGCGAACCTGCGCATCGTCGTGGTTTCCGGCACGAACGGTCCAGCCGGTCCGAGCTTCAAATGCGCGCTACCGCCGACCGCGCCGATCGAACTCGACTTCGGGACGTCGCCGACCGAACAGAACACCAAGGCCGTCGTCGAGGCGATCACCGCGAGCCAGAAGGCGAAGGAGGAGCAGAAGAAGGCCTACGAGGACGCGCGCGCGCAGTTCCTCGCCTCGCACGGCAACGCCAATCTGGCGCCGCTGCTGGTCACCGTGGTCGGCTACGAACCGCCGTTCGGGCGCGGAGGGATCCTCCAATCGACCGTCTACAACCACCCGATCACCCAGGAAAAATACGAGACCTACAGCCTGAACGCCAAGGTGCAGGGCCCGTTCGGCAAGGGCGACGGCTTCCCTTGGCCCGCCTCGCGCAAGCAGAACTGGGGCGGCAACTGCCATTACGACCCGAACATGATGCTGCGCGCGGTCGAGGAAAACCAGCAGGAGAAGTCCAAGTGGCCCGACAGCCTGATGGACCAGATCGTGTTCATCGTCGACTTCCTGGCCATTACGTGGGACGCTTTCAAGGATATCGCCGTCCAGGCGGTCGCTTATGCGACGACCGCCGGCGAGTGCCCGTTCTCGCCGAAGATCGCCGGCCCGCAGGCGCTCGAGACCAAGCAACCGAAGGCCTGCGAAATCTACAAGTCCGCGGTCGGCACCGGCCTCAACGTCGCCATGTCGAGCGTCGGCCTACCGCCGACGCTGCCGTCGGCGAGCGCCCTGCTCGACAACGGCATCGAATACGCCTCGTCCGTCGCGGTGCAGTACGCGGCCGGCCAGATCGGTGCGTCGGCGGCGGGCGGAGCGGTCGCCGAGAGCGCGCAGGCGACGATCGGCGAGGCCGCTTGGGACCAGCTCAGCGAAGCCGCCAAGGACAAGGTGCGCGAGAGCCTCAAGGATGAACTGCACAAGCAGATCGTCATCCACTCCTGCGTCCGCACCAAGGACGACGTGCTGGACAGCTCCGGCTGTACGCTGAAGCCAACGAGCCCGCTCAACTACAGCCGCATCGTGGCCTTCATGGAGGGACATCCCGAGCATGCGGTCGTCTGGCTGAAGATCGCGCCAAACCCGAAGGCGCTGCGCGACGGCGCCGGCAAGCTGGTCACGCCGAGGATGAACGTCGCCGTCACAGCACCGGTCCGGCAGTTCCCGGACCAGAGCCAGTTCGTCTTCAAGGACGTCACCGGCAAGGGGCTGTTCGACCCGAGTCAGCTCCGGCTGTTCGCACCGGCGAGCGTCACGCTCGACGCCACGACGGTCGACAAGAACGGCTACTTCATGCCGGTCATGCTGCCGTTCGAACAGATCTCGGCTTGGCTCAACGCCGCGCAGCGCACCCGCCAGTGCCCGGTCGACGCGTTCCAGCCGGGCTGCGAGGCCGGGCTCGCCAAGGCGGCGTTCGGCCACACGCTGGAGCTCGGCACGGTCGGCCTCACCGTCGGCTCACGCTGGCAGTGGACCGCCGATCCGGCGCTGCTCGCCGCCTGCAAGGCTGGAGGCGGCTACAACTGCGGCCAGATGGAGACGGCGCTCATGCCGGAGCGGGTCATCAATGCGAACCGCCTGATCCCGGATCTCCAATACGGCGTCATGCAGATCAGCGGTCCGAATGCGGTCAAGGCCTGTCCTGGCTTCAAGTATCTGCCGGACCAGGACACTGGCCTGCCGGTGCTGTCGCTCGATTTCGATCCGCGCAAGGCGGACTTCACCACAGACTGAACCGCGCCGCTCACTCCGCCGCGAGGCTCATCGACAGGTTGTCGAGGGAGGAGACGATGTGGCCGACCAGCGCGTCGATCAGCGCGGAGTTCTGGCCCCAGGCGCGCAGCAGGCCGATCTCGACCGAGGGCAGCCGCGGGAAGCCATCGGCCTCCGAGAGCACGCGCATGCCGGGACGCAGCGCCGATTCCGGCAGGACCGAGATCGCCAGCCCCGCCATCACCGCCGCGCCGACCGCGGTCGAGTTCCAGCTCGAATAGAGGATGCGGTAGCGCCGGCCGACCGCCTCCAGGCCCTCGAGCGCGGTGCGCCGCCAGTTGCAGGTGGGGCGGCCGAGCGCGAGCGGCAGCGGGTCTTCCTCGTGGGCGCAGTGGCGCGCCGAAGTGACCCAGAGCAGCGGCTCGCGCCGGATCACGTCGGCGGGCCCCTTCTCGCGCACATGAGTGATGATCGCGATGTCGAGATCGCCGCCGCGCAGCGTCTCGATCAGCATCGGCGTCGGCGCGCAGACGACCGTCACCTCGGCGCGCGGATTGGAGCGCGAGAAGCGCGCCAGGATCTCGGGCAGGAACCGGTCGGCATAATCGTCGGGCGTGCCGAGCCGCACGCGCCCGGAGAGCTCGGCCTCGTCGAAGGCGGCGAGCGTCTCGTCGTTGAGCCGCATCAGCCGGCGCGCGTAGGCGAGCAGCCGCTCGCCGTCCTCGGTCAGCTTCGACATGCGGCCGTCGCGGGCGAAAATCGGCTTGCCGACCCGCTCCTCCAGCCGACGCATCTGCATCGACACCGCCGACTGCGTCTTGTGCACCGTCTCGGCGGCGCGCGTGAAGCTGCCGCATTCGGCGATCGCCACGAAGGTCTTCAACTGGTCGAGATCGAGAACGGCACCCATGGCGGAGCCTCATCAATTTTCGTGAATGGTATCATTCGAAACATTCGCTGGATCGATCGAAGAATGCAAGGCATCCTTCTCATGTCTTCAGCACTACGCTGCAACCCGTAACTCGCCGCCAAAGGAGGGCTTTCGCGAGAACGGTCGACCCATGCCTTTTTGAAGGAGAGATCCGATGTTCACGACCACCACGTCTCATTCCCGCACCTCCGCTGCTGCTGTTGCCGCGGTGATCCGCGTGGCGACGAAGGCCGTGAACACGATCGCGGCCTATTGGAACGCCCATATGCGCCGCCGCGAGGTTCGGGAACTGCTCGGCTGGAACGACCACATGCTGAAGGACATCGGCATCACGCGCGGCGACGTCGCCTCGGCCTATGCCTCGCCCTATCCGGTCGATCCGACCGCGCGGCTCAAGATCATGGCGGTCGAGCGGCGCGCAGCGGCCCGGGAGCAGGCGCGCGAGCGGCTGCGGGCCGCGGATGAGCGGCCGTCGCAGGCGAACTCGTCCGCGTCGGATCGCTCGAGCGATCTGACCGCGGCCTGAGCCCGGTCGGCCACAGCTTCAATCCTTGACGGGCGGCGTCTCCACCGGAGCGCCGCCCGTTTTGCCGTATCGGTCGAGGATGTCCTCGATCGCGCGGACATGGCTCTCCTGCGCGTCGCGGCCGGCCTCGAACAGGCGGGCGACGATCAGGCCGAAATCGCCTTCCTCCTGTTCGCGCGTCGGCGGCTCGCCGGGCACCGGCCCGGCATTGTTGTAGCCGCGCCAGAACTCGCCGAAGAGGTCGCCGACCGGCGTCTTCGGTCCGACCGGATTGGGGATCCGCGCCAGCCATTCGGCCGGCGTCTTCGGCGCGTCGGCTCCGAACAGGAGCCGACCAGACCGGTCGCGCCGGCGCTTGCCGCACCGCCGCCGAACATCGCCCCGAACAGGTCGGCAAAGCCGTTGGCCGCCCCGCCTCGGGCTTGCCGCCGAACAGCGCGCCCGGCGGCGTGGCCGCGAGCGCCTCCGAGAGCCCGCCCATCAGCATGGCGGTGACCACCGGCATCATCGCCTCGAGCGCCTGGTTGGTCAGGCCGCTGACGCGCGCGACATGGTCCGAGATCGCCTTGGCGCCCTCGGGCGAGCCGAACAGCGAGCCCATCAGCTTCTCGCCCTCGTCGCGCGTCGTCGGCGAGAAGGCCCTCACACCGTCCTGAAACGCCGCCTGCAAGCCGGCCTGCGCGGAGAGAAAGGCGAACAGCCGCTGCATCGTCTCCGGCTCGGCCATCTGCCGACGGATCGCCGCGGCATAGGCCGGCATCATCGCCCCGACCGCCTTCTCGATGTCCTCCCGCGGCAGGCCGAACTGGCGCGACAGGTTCGCCAACGCCTCGCCGCCCTGCGCCTGCATCAGAATGTCGTTCAGGTTGAACATCGGCGCCTCCGGGCTCTCGATCGGCGAGGCTTCAGGCCGCCGGCCGTGACGCGCTGTCGATCCGGCGCGATTGTCCGCCCGGCCCGGGCCGGCGTCAAATTCGGCCCGACACGCATGAGCTTACCGCGACGCCCGGTCGCGGCACCTCAGCCGCAACTCAGGGTACGACCCCCTCCGGCAGCGCCAGCGCATGATTCGCCACCGCGCCGGACGTGGTCAGCCAGACACGGTCGCCGGCATTGTCGACGACATGGCGCAGCGCGCGTGCGAGGTGGCGGAAGCGGTGCGGCCAGCCGACCAGATAGGCATGCAGCGCGATGCCCATGACCAAGGGCCGCTCGGCCGCTTCCTCGCGCATCACCTCGAAGGCATCGACGATCATGTCGGCGAATTCGTCGCCCTCGCGCTTGCGCCCGACGATCTGCGGAATGTCATTCAATTCCTGCGGATAGGGCACCGACAGGATGCGGCCGCGCCGGGTCTTCATGAACACCGGCTGGTCGTCGTGACACCAGTCGAGCAGGTAGTCGTAGCCGGCCTCGTGCAGGAGATCGGGCGTCACCCGGCTCTGAGAGATCCAGGGACCGAGCCAGCCCTTCGGCGCCCGGCCCTCGTGACGGGCGATGGTGGCGGTCGCCTCGGCGATCAGCGCCCGTTCGTCGTCTTCCGCCAAGACGCCCTGGCGCTCGGCATTGGTGCGGCCATGGCCGAGGATCTCGTCGCCGCGCGCCCGGAACGGCGCGATCGCCGCGGGGGCGTGGGCGTACATGTCCGAATTGACCAGCAGGCTGACCGGCAGCTTCAGGTATTCGAACAGCGACAGCATGCGGAAGACGCCGACGCGGTTGCCGTAATCGCGCCAGGCATAGTTCAGCACATCGGGCTGCGGACCGCCGGGGGCGAGTTCGGCGCCGAGGCCCTCGCCGAAGGAAAAACATTCCAGGTTGAGCGCCACATAGACGGCGAGGCGCCGGCCGCCCGGCCAGTCGTAGACCGGGCGGGAGACGATCGGAGAATAAGGGTAGCGGCCGTGGTTCTGCATGGTCGGGTCGTCCTCCACGCGAAGAGGTAGCGTTTCGCGGCGGAGGATTCCTGCGGAAAATTTTCGCACGTGACGGTGCGGATCGTTCAAGCTGACGCAGGCGACCCTTCACGAAATCGCGTTTGTACCGTCATGGTCGGGCCGCTATGGTTCGCGCCCGAATTCAAGGAGGCCGCATGGCGCGCGATACCACCGATGCCCGCCCGATCGAAAGCCGCGATGAACTGGTCGCGTGGATCGCGGAAGGCGCCAAACCGCGCGAAAAATGGCGGCTCGGCACCGAGCACGAGAAGTTCGGCTTCCGCAAGGCGGATCACGCGCCGGTCCCCTATGAGGGCCCGCGCGGCATCCGCGCCGTGCTCGACGGCATGGAAGGCCTGCTCGGCTGGGAGCCGATCCACGACGAGGACAACATCATCGGCCTCGCCGACCCGGTCGGCGGCGGCGCGATCAGCCTCGAGCCCGGCGGCCAGTTCGAGCTCTCCGGCGCGCCGGTCGAGACGCTGCACCAGACCTGTTCGGAGACCTTCGCCCATCTCGCCCAGGTGCGCGAGATCGCCGAGCCGCTCGGCCTCGGCTTCCTCGGCCTCGGCGCCAGCCCGAAGTGGACGCGCGCCGAGACGCCGGTGATGCCGAAGTCGCGCTACCGGATCATGGCGAACTACATGCCGAAGGTCGGGACCAAGGGGCTCGACATGATGTTCCGCACCTCGACGGTGCAGGTGAACCTCGACTTCGGCTCCGAGGCCGACATGGTCAAGAAGATGCGCGTCAGCCTGGCGCTGCAGCCGGTCGCGACGGCGCTGTTCGCCAATTCGCCGTTCCTGGAAGGCAAGCCGAACGGCTTCCTGTCGTTCCGCTCGGAAGTCTGGCGCGACACCGATCGGGCGCGCACCGGCATGCTGCCCTTCGCCTTCGAGGCGGGCTTCGGCTACGAGGCCTATGTCGACTGGGCGCTCGACATCCCGATGTATTTCGTCAAGCGCGGCGCGACCTATCACGACGCCACGCATGTGACGTTCCGTCAGTTCCTCGACGGTGCGCTCAAGAACGAGATCCCCGGCGTCGAGCCGGAGATCGGCGACTGGACCAACCACCTCGGCACGCTGTTCCCGGAGGTCCGGCTCAAGCGCTACATCGAGCAGCGCGGCGCCGATGCCGGCCCGTGGCGGCGGCTGCTCGCGCTGCCGGCGCTCTGGGTCGGGCTGCTCTATGACGAAGGCGTGCTCGACGAGGCGTGGGAGCTGGTCAAGGGCTGGAGCGCCGAGGAGCGCCAGGCGATGCGCGACGGCGTGCCCCGCCAGGCGCTGAAGACGCCATTCCGCGATGGCACCGTCCTCGACGTCGCGCGCGACGTCGTCGCGCTCGCCAAGAAGGGCCTCGCCCGCCGCAACATGTTCGCGACCTGTGGCGCCGCGCCGCTCGCCGAAAACGAGACCGTCTATCTCGCCCCGCTCGAGGAGATCGTCGCGACCGGCGAGACGCTCGCCGAGGTGCTGCTGCGCAAGTTCCACGGCGAATGGGGCGGCAACATCGAACCGGTGTTCGAGGAATACGCGTATTGAGGCGGTGGCGCGGCCGGCCGGGCCGCGTCTAGTCCCTTGCGATCCCGCCCCTCACCAATCCCCCAGCACCGCCTGCACCACCGCGAGCGCCGCGACAGCGGCGGTGTCGGCACGCAGGATGCGGGGGCCGAGCGGGATCGCGGTCACATAGGGCTTCGAGCGCAGGATCAGACGCTCCTCCTCCGAGAAGCCGCCTTCCGGACCGATCAGCACCGCGAGCGGGCCGGGCGTCAGCTTGGCGAGCGTCGTCAGCGGGTTGGCACCCTCGTCACCCTCGTCGCAGAAGATCAGCCGGCGCGCCTGGTCGCCCGAGACCGGCCACGTATCGAGTAGATGGCGAAGCGTGGTCGGATCGGCGACCTTCGGCACGGCGAGGATGCCGCATTGCTCGGCCGCCTCGATGACATTCGCCTCCATGCGCTCGGTGTTGACGCGCGTCGCCTGGGTGTGGGCGGTGATCACCGGCCGGATCACGCCGGCGCCCATCTCGACCGCTTTTTGAACCATGTAGTCGAGCCGCGCATGCTTCAGCGGTGCGAAGAGATAGTGCAGGTCGGGAGCGGGCGTCTGCGGACGGGTCTGCTCGACGATGCCGAGTTTCGCGCCGCGGCGCGTCACCTCGGCGAGTTCGGCGAGCCATTCGCCGTCATGGCCGTTGAATACGAGCACCCGCGCGCCCTGCTCCATGCGCAGCACGTTAACGAGGTAGTTCGCCTGCTCGCGCGACAACTCGACGAGCGCGCCCTTGATCAGCGGGTTGCGCAGGAACAGGCGTTGGAGACGGAATTCGTAGCGGGCCATGGGCCATGCTTCGGTGAAGATGGTTAACGGGATATTACCGGTGAGCATCGCCGCAGCAGACTTGTCCGAGCGACCTTGACGCGTCCGGGCAAGCAGACCAGCCTTCGGCCCCGCGCGGGAGATTCTGCCTTGTCCGAAACCCTGGTCAACACGCCCGAATTCACCGTCTCCGAACTGTCCCAGGCCGTCAAACGGACGATCGAGGACGGGTTCGGCTATGTGCGCGTGCGTGGCGAGATTTCGGGCTATCGCGGGCAGCATTCGTCGGGGCACGCCTATTTCAGCCTCAAGGACGAGGGCGCGCGCATCGATGCGGTCGTCTGGCGCGGCTCGTTCGGCAAGCTCCGGTTCAAGCCCGAGGAGGGCGTGGAGGTCATCGCCATCGGGCGGCTGACCACCTTCCCCGGCAAATCGTCCTATCAGATCGTGATCGAGAGCCTCGAGCCGGCCGGCGTCGGCGCGCTGATGGCGCTGCTCGAGGAGCGCAAGAAGAAGCTCGCGGCCGAGGGCCTGTTCGATCCGGCACGCAAGCGCCGGCTGCCTTACCTGCCGCGCGTGATCGGCGTCGTCACCTCGCCGACCGGCGCGGTGATCCGCGACATCCTGCACCGGATCTCGGACCGGTTCCCTGTTCATGTCGTGGTCTGGCCGGTGCGCGTGCAGGGCGAGACGTCCGCACGGGAGGTCGCGGACGCGATCCGCGGCTTCAACGCCCTGCCCGAGGCCGGACATCGCGGCATCCCCAAGCCCGACGTGATCATCGTAGCGCGTGGCGGCGGCAGCCTGGAGGACCTCTGGAGCTTCAACGAGGAGATCGTCGTGCGTGCGGCCGCCGAGAGCGCGATCCCGCTCGTCTCGGCCGTCGGCCACGAGACCGACTGGACGCTGATCGACCATGCCGCCGACCTCAGGGCGCCGACGCCGACGGGTGCGGCCGAGATGGTGGTGCCGGTCAAGGCCGACCTGATCGAGGCGGTCGATCGGCTGGGCGTGCGCCTCTCCGGCGCGGTCCGGCGCGGCGTCGAGCGGCGGCGTGTCGAGCTGCGCTCGGCCGCCCGCGCGCTGCCGGATCTGCGCAACCTCTTGGGCGTGCCGCGCCAGCGGCTCGACATCGCGGGCAACCGGCTCGGTCAGGCGCTGGTCGCCGCCGCGCGGCTGAAGGGCACCGCGCTCGCCCGCATCGCCGGGCGTCTGACCCCGCAGACGCTGGTGCGGGCGCTCGGTATCGGCCGCGAGCGGCTGGTCCGGCTGACGGAACGGCGCGACCGGGCAATCGGGGTAGCGATTGCCCGGCGGCGTGACCGACTGGAAGGACTGGCGCCGCTGCTGCACGCTCTCCTATCAGAGTGTGCTCGGCCGCGGCTTTGCGCTCGTGCGCGATGACGAAGGGCGGCCGATCCGCAGCGCCTCGGCAATCGCGGCCGGCGCCCGGCTGGGGATCGAGTTCGCCGACGGACGGATCGCGGCTGTCGCGGGCGATGCCGTCGATCCTCTGCCGGAGCCGATCACGTCGGCGCCGGCGCCCGCGCCGGACCGGCCGCCGGCGACACCGCGACCGCGCAAGCGCGCCACGCCGCCGGCCGATCAGGGCTCGCTGTTCTGACAAGTGAACGCCGCCCGCCGGCGGCGCGACGGGTTTCGATGCCGCGATGCCTGACGGGCATCGGGAATGCGAAATCGGCATTCGGAATCCGGGCGCGGCTTTCTATGATCCGGCACCGTTCGCTCGGCCGGACATCGGCATACGATCAGAGGGAAAATCCATGGATCTCGGACTGAAGGGGCGCCGCGCGCTCGTCTGCGCGGCCTCGAAGGGGCTCGGCAAGGGCTGCGCCATGGCGCTGGCGGCCGAAGGCGTCGAGGTGATGATCACCGCGCGCGGGGCCGAGCAGCTGGAGGCGACCGCGGCGGAGATCCGCGCCGCGACCGGCGCGACCGTCCATACGCTCGCCGGCGACGTCACCACCAAGCACGGCCGCGACGCCATCCTCGCCGCCTGGCCCGAGACCGACATCCTGATCAACAACGCCGGCGGCCCGCCGACCGGCGACTTCCGCGACTGGGACGAGGAGGCCTGGCACAAGGCGGTCGAAGCCAACATGATCACGCCGATCATGCTGATGAAGGCCTATGTCGACGGCATGATCGCGCGCGGCTTCGGCCGGGTCGTCAACATCACCTCCGGCGCGGTCAAGGCGCCGATCGCGGTGCTCGGCCTCTCCAACGGCGCGCGCACGGGCCTGACCGGCTTCGTCGCCGGCCTCGCCCGGCAGGTCGCGCCGCATGGCGTGACCATCAACAACCTGCTGCCGGGCCAGTTCGAGACCGACCGGCTCGCCGGCACCATGGCGGCCGAGGCCAAGCGCTCCGGCAAGACGCTCGACGAAGCCCGCGCCGGCGCGCTCGCCACGATCCCCGCACGGCGCTTCGGCCGGGCCGAGGAATTCGGCAAGACCTGCGCGTTCCTGTGCTCGGATGCCGCCGGCTTCATCGTCGGCCAGAACGTGCTGATCGACGGCGGCAAGTTCCCGGGCACCATGTGATCGGCCCGACGCGGCCGGTGATCCCGATATGGCGACGCGCGCGTCCTCGCGGGCGTCGGATCGTCGGCCATGGACTGAACAAGGCGCGTGGGTCGAATCGCCCCCTCGTCTTGCGCAGGATCAAGGCCGGTTCTCACGCCGTTTCATAGTCTGATCCCAACCTCTCACCGAGGAGTGCTGACCATGAAACCGAAGAAGACCTGGGTCGTGGTGGCCGACGGCGCACGGGCGCGCCTATTCGCGAACGAACATCCCGGCGCGGGGCTGCAGCCCCTCGCCGACGGTGTCCTGGAAGGGAGCCGGGCGCTCGACAGCGAGCTCGGCACCGACGAGCCCGGCCGCAGCTTCGAGAGCGTCGGCGGCCACCGCCACGCGACCGAGCCGCGGAACTCGCCCCATGAGGCCGCGGAGGTGGCGTTCCTGAAAACCGTGGCCGAGCGGCTGGAGGCGGGCCTTGCGGCCCATGCCTTCGACCGCGCCGTCGTCGTCGCGGCGCCGAAGGCGCTCGGCACCTTGCGCGAGGTCGTCTCGCCCGCGTTGGCGGCCGTGATCGCCGACACGGTTCCGAAGGATCTGACCCGCGCGCCGCTCGACCAGATCGAGCGGGAAATCGGCGCGATCATCGATCTTTGAAGACTGGCATTCCGAACTGCCGAGCCCCCGCTCGCGTTTCCTTGTCGCCGCCGTAGACCGGCGTGTTGATGGGAATCAAGGACGCGGCCGGACGGCTGACGGAAAGTCGCGACCAACCAGGCGCGAGCTCGAGCCGACCGGTCCCGGTCGGCGCGAGACAATGCGCGAGAGAGGGGCAATTCACATGGCTATCAAGGACATCCTGGTTCTGCTCGACCTCGTCCGCTCGTCGAGCCCATCTGCCGAGGCTGCCGTCGATCTGGCGGCGCGGTTCGGTGCCCACCTGACCGGTCTCGGCCTCGCGGTCGATCCGGTCGTACCCGGCTTCGTCGTCGCGCCGCTGCCGGTCGAGCTGATCGAATCGGCCCGCGCCGACGCGCTAAAGGCCGCGCAGGACTCGGTCTCGGCCTTCGAGGAATCGACCCGCCGCCAGGGCGTGGCGAGCGAATCGCGCATCGTCGAGATCCTGATGGGCGGCGCGCCCGACAGTTTCGTGGTCAACTGCCGGCTGACCGACCTGATCGTGATCGGCCAGGATGATCCCGATCATCCCGAGCCGATGCGCGAGGCGATGATCGAGGCGGCGCTGTTCGAAGGCACCGCGCCGCTGCTGATCGTGCCGCATATCCAGCGCGGCCCGGTCAAGTTCGACCGCATCATGCTCGGTTGGGACGGCAGCCGCACGGCGGCGCGCGCCGTCCATGCCGCCCTGCCGATCATCGAACACGCCCGCACGGTCTCGATCGTTGTGGTCGGCTCGCTCGACAGCGCCGGTCAGGCCGGCGCCGACGTGGCGACCTGGCTCGCCCGCCATGGCGTGACGGTCGAGATCGAGGAAGTGGTGGCGCCGGACATCGGCGTCGGCGACGCGATCCTCAACCACGCCGCCGACAAGGGCTTCGACCTGCTCGTGATGGGCGGCTACGGCCATTCGCGACTGCGCGAGTTCCTGCTCGGCGGGGCGACCCGCAGCCTGCTCGGCAGCATGACGCTGCCGGTGCTGATGGCGCACTGATCAGCCGGGCGGACAATCCGGGCAGGCCGGGGCGCGGTGCAGGCGCCGCACTGGACCTGCCCACCCCCGGCCCCCTCTCCTCCCGACCGGCAGCGCCCGAGCCTGGAGCCCCGCATGACGCTTCGCAATCTCGACGGTCTGTTCCAACCGCGTTCGGTGATCCTCGTCGGCCCGGACCGGCTCGGGCCGGGGGCGTTGGCGGTGCTGATCCGCAATCTCGCGACCGGCGGATTCAACGGGCCGATCACCTGCGTCGGGCTCGATCCGGCCGCCGTGCTGCCGTTCCGGACGGTCGGGCAGCTCGACGACATCGACAGGGCGGAACTGGCGATCGTGCTGTCCGGCTCGGAGGAGCCGGCGGCGCTGGTCGAGCGGCTCGGGCCGAAGGGCGTCAAGGTCGTGGTGTTCCTCGCCCGCGGCTATGACGAATGGTCGCCGGACCTCGTCACGGCGACGCTCGAGGCGGCGCGGCGCTATACGATCCGGATCATCGGGCCGGGCAGTCTCGGCGTGTCGATGCCGCATATCGGGTTGGAGGCCTCGCTCGCGGTGAAGCCGGCCGCCAAGGGCGATCTCGCGCTCGTGTCGCGCTCGGCGGCGGTGATCAACTCCACCCTCGCCTGGGCGGCGGCGCATGGCGTCGGCTTTTCGTCGGTGATCTCGCTCGGCCAGAAGGTCGACGTCGATATCGGCGACCTGCTCGATCAGTTCACCGCCGACTACCGCACGCGCGCCGTGCTCGTGCACCTGGAAAGCATCTGGACGCCGGTCAAGTTCATGTCGGCGGCGCGCGCGGCGGCGCGCACCAAGCCGGTGGTGGTGATCCGCTCCGGCGCGAGCCGCGACCGGCGCATGGAAGGCGCCACCCATTCCAGCCGTCTCGCGTCCACGGACGCGGTCTACGACGCCGCCTTCAAGCGCGCCGGCCTGCTCCGCGTCGATTCGATCGACGAGCTGTTCGACGCGGTGGAAACGATCACCCGCGTGAAGCCGCAGCCGTGCCGGAACGTCGCCTTGGTCGCCAACGGGCGCAGTCTGGCGACGGTCGCGGCCGACCATCTGGAACAGCGCGGCGGCGCGGTCGGCATGCTGTCGGCCGACACGATCGAACGCCTGCGGCCGCTGGTGCGCGAAGGCAAGCTGCCGACCAACCCGATCGCGCTCGCCGACGATGCGAGCCCGGAAACCTTCGCCGGCGCGATCCGGGCCGCGCTCGAAGACCCGAATATCGACGCGGTGATCGCGATCCATGCGCCGAATGCCTTCGTCGACGAGACCGCCGTCGCCGAGGCGGTTGCCGAAATCGGCCGTGCGCAACAGAAGAAGCTCGGCCGCAAGAAGCCGATCATCACCTCCTTCCTCGACGAACGCCCGGAGACGCCCGGCATCCTGCATGCGGCGGGCATCCCGTGCCATCCGACGCCGGAGGAGGCGGTCGGCTCCTACGGCCACCTGGTTCGGTACGTCGGCGCGCAGGAGCGGCTGATGGCGACGCCGCCGAGCCTGCCGCGCGAATTCACGCCGCAGCCCGATGTCGCGCGCGCCATCGTCGCCGACACCATCGCCGACGGGCGGGAATGGCTGACGCCGGTCGACGTGCGCCGGCTGCTCGAAGCCTATGACATCGCGGTCGTCCCGACCGCGCTCGCGCGCGACCCCGACGAGGCGGCGGCGCTGGCGAAGCCTCATCTCGCCAATGGCGGCCGGGTCGCGGTGAAGATCGCGGCGCGCAACATCGCCTTCAAGTCGGATGTCGGCGGCGTCCGTCTCGGCCTCGCCGACATCGACGACGTCAGGCTCGAGGCGGCCGAGATGATGGAGCGGATCGCAGAGACGCATCCGAATGCCGAGATCGACGGTGTCGTCGTCATGCCGATGATCGAACGCCGCTTCGGGGTCGAGCTCCTGTGCGGCATCGCCGACGATTTCGTGTTCGGACCGGTGGTCGTGTTCGGCCGTGGCGGCACGGCGGCCGAGGTGATAGCCGACCGGGCGCTCGATCTCGTGCCGCTCGACCTCAATCTGGCGCGTTCGATGATCGCCGAGACGCGCGTGTCGCGCCTGCTCGCCGGCTATCGCAACCGGCCGCCGGCCGATCGCGACGCGATCGCGCTGACGCTGGTCAAGCTCAGCCAGCTCGCCGCCGACATCCCGGAGGTGCGCGAACTCGACCTCAATCCGATCCTCGCCGACCAGACCGGCGTCGTCGTGCTCGATGCGCGCATCCGCGTGCGACCGCTCTCCGGCCGCGCAGGGCGGATCGGCAACCCGCGGCTGGCGATCCGGCCCTATCCGAAGGAATGGGAACGCGAACTGACCCTGAAGGACGGCCGCAAGGCGCTCGCCCGGCCGGTGCGTCCCGAGGACGAGGCGCTCTATCCGGACTTCTTCACCGAGGTCACGCCGCAGGACCTGCGGCTCCGGTTCTTCGCGCCGATCAAGGACTTCAGCCACGCCTTTCTGGCGCGGCTGACGCAGCTCGACTATGCCCGCGCCATCGCCTTCGCGGCGATCGAGGAGACCAGCGGCAAGATGCTCGGCGCGGTGCGGCTGCACGCGGATCCCGACCACCGGACCGGCGAATATGCGATCCTGCTCCGATCGAACCTCAAGGGTCAGGGCCTCGGCTGGCAACTCATGCGGCTGATCATCGAATGGGCGCGTGCGGACGGCATCGAGACGATCAAGGGCGAGGTGCTGCGCGAGAACTCGACCATGCTCGAGATGTGTCGGGCGCTCGGCTTCTCGGTGAAGTCGTCGCCGGACGACGAGAGCATCGCGGTCGTGACTCTGCCGGTCGCGGAAGCAGCGGCTTCAGCGGGGCGCGCCGCCGAGTAACGGTCGGCGCGGACGGCGATATCGCAAGCCTTACGCAACTGTATGACTATTGGGAGCCGCGCGGGGCCGGAACGCCACAGCCTGACAAGACCGACAGCATAGAGGAAACAGCGCATTTCATTGTTTCCGGCCTATTACGTCGAGCTTGGAATAGCTCTACACGAGGCATTGCACGTTAAAAAAGTTCGCTTGATTTCCCTTACGGCCTTGTTTAGGTCAATCCATCTCGATCAGGGAGATCTTTTCTATGCGTAAGTTCATGTTCGCCTCCGCCCTCATGTTCGGCTCGCTGGTCGCGGGCAATGCTTTCGCCGCCGAAGCCAAGCAGGATTTCACGCTGGTGAACAAGACCGGCTACGAGATCAAGAGCGTTTTCGTTTCGCCGTCCAAGTCGAACGACTGGGAAGAGGACGTTCTCGGCCGTGACACCTTCGCCGACGGCGATTCCTGGGACATCAAGTTCCATCGCGCGGCCAAGACCTGCAAGTGGGATCTGAAGGTCGTCTATTCGGACGACGATTCGGACGCGGTGTGGGACAACATCGACCTCTGCTCGGTGTCGAAGATCACCATCAAGTACGACCGCAAGAAGAACGTCACCAGCGCGATCTTCGATTGATCGGGTTTTCGGGCGCGGCGTAAGCCGCAGCCCCTCGACCACCAGAGACCCCGTCGGCTCCGCCGACGGGGTTTTTCATTGGGCGACGGCCAACGGTGGCATCATTGGGTCGGAACGCATTCCGCCACGCGATCGGTCGTCTGTTCGCGGATCGGCAGCTTCGGGGCCTCCAGCTCCACCACCGCATCGGGCGGCGGGTCGAAACCTTCGTGCAGCGCTTCGAGCAAGTTGCGAGCTATGGCGTCGAAGCCGATCTCGGCGAGCACGAATATCTTGCCGTAATTCTGCTGCGGATCATCGGCCTCGAAGCCGAGTCGAGCGATCCGCTCGACCTGCGCCGGCGTGTGCAGCACGATCCGCGGCTCGCCCGGCTTCGTCGCATAGGCGCCGGAGCTCAGCTCACAGTAGAGCCGCGTGTCGACGTCGATGAACATGCACTGCACATAGGCCTGAAACATGTCCCGTGCGGCGACCACCATGAAGCGGTCGCGGCTGTTCTCGGGTTCGGGAACCGCGTGCAAAAGCTCGAGCGTGGTCCGGACCGCGCATACGTTACGGGCAACGAACGTCCGGCGTGGATCCGCGGCCTCGGCGACAACGGGCCACAGAGTCAGCACCACCGCGACCATCCGCATGACCCACATTCGATTGCACCCATTCCATCCGCCACACAACGGAGGATAGGCCAAGAATGCAGCCGCACCGAATCGATTTTCGCGGACTGATTGTAATTCTTCAGCACCACGGTGGCATGGACCCCGGCGGGGCTCACCGCCCCGCCAGCGCCTTCTCGCGGATCTTGTCGATCGTGGTGGTCGGCGTGATCGCCTGCGGGTCGATCTTCACATGGACCAGCGCCGGGCGGCCGGCGGCCAGCGCCGCGTCGATCGCCGGGGCGAGTTCGGCCGTGGTCTCGACCGTGAAGCCGGCGCCGCCATAGGCGCGGGCGAAGGCGGCGAAGTCGGGGTTCTGCAGGGCGGTCCCATGCACGCGTGCCGGGAACTCGCGCTCCTGATGCATGCGGATCGTGCCGTACATGCCGTTGTCGACCACGACGACCACGATGTTGGCGCCGTACTGCACCGCCGTGCCGAACTCCTGCAAGGTCATCTGGAAACAGCCGTCGCCGGCGAAGCAGAGGACCGGGCGGTCCGGGAACTGCAGCTTGGCGGCGACCGCGGCCGGCAGGCCGTAGCCCATGGAGCCCGACACCGGCGCCGCCTGGGTCGCGAAACGGCGGAAGCGCCAGAAGCGGTGCACCCAGGTCGCGTAGTTGCCCGCGCCATTGGTGAAGATCGCATCGGCCGGCAGGGTCGCGCGCAGATGCGCGATCAGCGAGGCCATCTGCACCGGGCCGGGGATGGCCGGCAGGTCGTCGGTCCAGGCGCGATAATCGGCATGGGCGGCGCGGGTCCAGTCGCGCCAGGCGATCTCGCCATGCGGCGGCTGCAGGCTCTCGAGCGCGGCGGCGAAGGCGGCCGGGCTCGCATGGATCGCCAGATCCGGCCGATAGACGCGGCCGAGTTCCTCGGCGCCCGGATGCACGTGCACGAGCGTCTGCGCCGGGTTCGGAATGTCGAGGAGCGTATAGCTCTGGCTCGGCATCTCGGCGAGGCGGCCGCCGACCAGCAGGATCAGGTCGGACTCCTTGATGCGCGCCTCGAGCTTCGGATTGATGCCGATGCCGACATCGCCGGCATAGTGCGGGTCGAGGTGGTCGAACAGCATCTGGCGCCGGAACGAGCAGGCGACCGGCAGGTCGAACGCGTCGGCGAAGCGGGCGAACTGGCGCACCGCCTTCTCCGACCATTTCGAGCCGCCGAGAATCGCGATCGGCCGCTTGGCCGCCCACAGGCGCTTCTGCAGATCCCACATCTGGTTGAGGCCGGGATAGGTCTCGACCTCAGTCGCGGGTTTCACCGGCGCCGGGTTCGCGACCGTCTCGACCAGCATGTCCTCGGGCAGGACCAGCACGACCGGACCCGGTCGGCCGGCGGTCGCGGTCGCGAAGGCGCGGCCGACCATCTCGGTGACGCGATCGGCCGAGTCGATCTCGGCGACCCACTTGGCGACCGAGCCGAATACCTTGCGATAATCCCACTCCTGGAAGGCGCCGCGCTCGCGGAAGCCGGCTTCGATCTGGCCGATGAACAGGATCATCGGCGTGCCGTCGTGCTCGGCGACATGCAGGCCGGCCGAGGCATTGGAAGCGCCGGGCGCGCGGGTGACGAAGGCAATGCCGGGCTTGCCGGTCAGCTTGCCGACCGCGTCGGCCATGAAGGTCGCGCCCGATTCCTGGCGCGCGACGACCGTCTCGATCTTCGAGACCGACAGCGCGTCGAGCACCGCGAGATAGCTCTCGCCCGGCACGCAGAACACGCGCTCGACACCGTTCGCCTCGAGCGTTTCCACGAGCAGTTCGGCGCCGGTCTTGGTCGTCTCGGTCATTGTCGTTATCCGTCGATGTCCAGTCGGTGCCACGGCTTTCGCACGTTCCCGCGCCGGGGCCAAGCTCCGGATTCGCCGGGGACCGTTGCGCAGGGCGGGCCCCGGCGGCGCGAGCGGACAAGCCGCCCCAAAAAGAAAAGGACCACTCCGGTCAGCGGGGCGGCCCTTGAGTTTCGGATGGGAATGACACCATCCGGGAGGAAAACCGATACGGGGTGCGGACCCGTGGGATGGACTGTTTCATCGAACCGCGCGCACCTCATTGACGGAGATCAACGCGCGGTGCGATCCGCCACGCTCAGACGTCGTCTACGGTGGCGACCTGGAACGTGTTCATCTCGCCGTCCTCGTCGCGGATCGAGACATATTCCCCGACCGTGAAGGCATGCGTGCCGAACCGGTAGCCTGCCTCCGGATCGTCATCACCGGAGATGTCGTAGCGAAATGCCCAGGAGCCGCCGGGGCGATGCACGAGATGGCCGAGTTCCTCGGTCGCGCCGCCCCAGAACCGGCGCACGCGGCAACGGTCGCGGTGGAGCTTCCAGGCGCCGGCGTCGATATGGCCGGCCGCGTCGAGCGGAGCGACGAATTCATAGCCGTGCCGGGCGGAGCCGTTCGGATGCTCCTTGGTGCGCGCGAGATTGAGCCGGATCTTCTTCAAGCCGCCGTCGTCCATGGACGCGGACCTCCCTCTTGGTGTTGATGCACTCACCACTTCGGACCGTTCGCGGCGCCCCGACATTGACCTCCGTCAACGTGGGCGAGACGAGCGTTCGGCACAGTGAAGCGAACCGATCGGGAGACGGCGCCATGGACCGGGCAGCTTTGGAAGCCTTCCTCGCCGATCCGGCGAGCCATGGCGTCGAGGGGCCGGTCGGCCGCATCGAGACGCATGCGGCGATCGTATTCCTCGCCGGGCCGCGCGCCTACAAGATCAAGAAGCCGGTCCGCTTTCCCTTCCTCGACTTCTCGACGCTCGACCGGCGCCACGACGCGCTGGCGCGGGAGCTCGAGATCAACCGGCGCAACGCCCCCAGCCTCTATCGGCGCCTGCGCCCGATCGTGCGGCGCCCGGATGGTCGCCTCCTGTTCGGGCCGCTCGACGAGGACGGCAGCGCGGACGAGATCGTCGAATGGGCGCTCGAGATGGCGCGCTTCGACGAGACGCGCACACTCGATCGCATCCTGACGCAAGGCCCGCCGTCGCCGGAGCTTGTCGGGCAACTGGCCGATATGGCGGCGGCCGTCGCGGCGTGCGCGCCCCGCACCGACGCGACCGCCTGGATCGCCGATCTCGGCCATTATCTCGATCAGAACCGGGCGGCGTTCCGGGCCATGCCGGATCTCTATCCGGACGCGCGCGTCGAGGCGCTCGATCGTGCCGCGCGCGCGGCCTACGCCCGGATCCACGGGCTCCTCGAACAGCGCGGGCGGCTCGGCCTCGTGCGTATCGGGCACGGCGATCTCCATGCCGGCAACATCGCGATCATCGACGACCGTCCGGTCGCCTTCGATGCCATCGAGTTCGACGACGTGATCGCAACCGGCGACGTGCTCTACGATGCCGGCTTCCTGGTCATGGATCTCGACGAGCGCGGCCATCGCGCGGCGGCGAACGCGTTTCTCGGCCGTCTGGTCGTCCTGCTCGCCGCGGATCGGTGCCGCGAGGCACCGGGCGCGACGCTGGAGACCGCGCTCGACCAGGAGATCCAAGGGCTCGCGGCGCTGCCGTTCTTCCTGTCGATGCGGGCGGCGATCCGCTCGAAGGTCACGGCGGCGCGCATCGCCGATGCCCCCGCGCCGGAGCGCGACCGGCTCGCCGCCGAGGCGCTCGCCTATTTCGCCGCTGCGGAACGCTACCTCGAACCATGCCCGCCCGCGCTCGTGGTCGTCGCCGGATTGTCGGGGACGGGCAAGACCACGCTGGCCCGCGCACTCGCGCCGCGCTTCGGCGCCGCGCCCGGTGCGCTGCACCTGCGCTCGGACGTGCTCCGGAAGGTCGCGGCCGGTGTGGCGGAGACCGAGCGCCTGCCGCCCACGGCCTACACACCGAGGCTTCAGCCGAAGTCTACCGCCTGATCGGCACGAGCGCCGCGGCGGCGCTGGCGGCCGGGCGATCGGTGATCGTGGATGCGGTTGCCGCAAGGGCCAGCGAGCGCAACGCATTCGAGGCGATCGCGCGCGCGGCGGAAGCCGGCTTCGTCGGGCTCTGGCTCGCGGCGCCGATCGACTGCCGTACGGCGCGGGTCGAGGCGCGCGTCGGTGACGCGTCGGATGCCGATGCCGCCGTCGTGCGGAAACAGGCTGGCTACGATACGGCGACGATGCGCTGGCCGACCATCGATGCATCCGGAACACTGGAGACCGTGCTCGGCCAGGCCGAGACGCTGCTGCCCGGCGCGGGGCTCCGGCTCGACGGGGATGTCAGCCGGCCTTCGTGACCGCGGCGCCGGCGTCGGTCGGCAGCAGGATCTCGAAACGCGTGCCGATGCCGGTCTTGCTGGTCACTTCGAGGCGCCCGCCGTGCAGGGTGATCAGACGGTCGATCAGCGACAGCATCAGTCCGGCGCCGGGGTTGCTGTCGGCGGCGGCGAAGGGCTGGTGGATCCGGCGCAGCTGCTCGGCCGTCATGCCGGACCCGGTGTCCGAGACGACGATGCGCACCGCATCCTGCTGATGCCGCGAGGCGGAGATCTCGACGATGCCACCGTCCTGATTGAAGCGGATCGCATTGTCGAGCAGCTTGTTCATGATCTTGCGCAGGCTCGCCGCATGCGCGCTCACCGGCTCCAGCCCGTCCTCGACCGAATAGGCGAGCAGGATGTTCATCGCCTGCGCGCGCGGACCGAGATCGCGCGCGAGTTCGCCGAGCAGGTCGCGCAGGTCGATCCGGGTCCGGCGCGGCAGCGCGTGCGCCGTGACCACGTCGGCGAACTCGACCAGCGTGGACAGGCGGCGCGCGAGCTGGGCGGAGCGCTCGCGCGCGGTTTCGATCGCCGCCTCGATGGTATCGAAGTCCTGCTCGACGCGGATGCGGCGTTCGAGATCCGCCAGATCCCGGATCGGCGCCTCGAAGGCGCCGTGCAGCATGCGCAGCATGGCCTCGCGCGGCCGCGCCGGTGCGACGAGCAGCGGCAGGGCGTTGTTGACCTGGTCGGCGACCAGGTTGACCTCCTCGGCGGTGATCTTCAGCTCGTCTTCCTCGTGCTCCAGCGCGCGCAGCCGGGTCGGCGGCATCGGTGCCGGATCCTCCGCCGCATCGAGACCGCGCCGGGCTCGGCGGAAGGCGTTGCGGAAGCGCTCGACCGAGTGGTTGTAGTCGCGCGCCATCCGGGCGATCTCGCCTTCGCGCAGGTCGACCAGTTCGGCAAGATCGGCGGTCGCGCGGTAGAGACCGATGCGGCCGAGCAGGATCGCCATGTCCGAGCGAAAGCCGAACACGGCCGAATTGAAGCCGCGCTGTTCGATCTCCGGCGAGATCCTCAGGCCGCCACCGCGCCGGAACGCATAGGCGAGGCCAGCGACCGCCACGAACGAAAACGCCGCCACGATCGCGGCGCCCCCGAGTTCGACCAGCAGCCGGGCCTCGGGGCCCTGCGCATCCCGGGCGAGCGGGCCATGCGCGGTCAGCGCGAGCTGCACCGCGCCCCAGATGGCCGGGCCGATGTGGATCTGGACGATGCCGAGGCTGTCATCGATCTTGAGCGAGGCGAGCAGGCGGCGAACCCCGACCGCAAAGGCAGCGCCGATCAGCCCCGACAGGATCGCCACCGACGGCGAGGCGACTTCGCTGAGCAGAGCGGCGAGCAGGCCGCTGGCGACCGCACCGTTGATGGCGTCCTTGATGATGACGACCGGCCGGCGCCGCGTGAGCAGGAACGACAAGACCAGGCCGGCCGCTGCGGCGGCGAGCAGGACATGGATCACCAGTTCGGCGATCCGGATGCCGTCGCCGGCGAACGCGACAGCCCGGAGACCGAGCCAGCCGAGGAACAGCATGACGGTGCCGACGCCGAGCATCGGCGGGGCGAAGGTCGGCACCGAGAAGGGATCGCCACCAAATGCCCCCTGGCGCGGACCGGCGACGAGCACCAGGCCCAGTCCGCCGAAGCCGATCACCAGATGCATGGTCAGGAGGCCGGCCGGATCCACAAAGCCCGCGCGCGCGAGAAAGCCGGAGCCGGTCCAATAGCCGGCTAGCGGCAGGACCAAGCCGCCGATCATCAGCGCAACCGCCGGCGCGACGAAGCGCTGGAGCCGCTCGAAGGATGTCGCGACAACGCTCGCCGCAGCCAAGGCCGAGAGCGCGGCGCCGAAAACGAAGAAAGCCGGCTCGCCGGTGCGGCCGCTATACGTGAGCGACGAAGGAAACGGCAGGAACCCGATCTCGTCCTGGCTGGTCAGGATCGACCAGCCCGAGATCCAGAACGAGAAGATCGCGGCCAGTACCGCGATGAAGAGCGCGGCGACAGCCTCGGCGTTGTTCTTGGATCGAACATAGGCGCCGGCTCGAAGTTGAAGACCGACCAAGATCAGCATGCCAAACGCGGCACATCCCAGCAGCCAGTTCGAATCTAATCCCGCCGATTGGATCACTGCACTACCGCTCTGGTCGACGACCCGGCCGCATTCTGCCCCGGATGGCAACGATTGAACGGCAGATTGGTATGCATTCGATTAAAATGCTGCTCTTGCATCAGAAATTCCAGAATGTCCTAGGTTTCATCCAAGCAACATTCGTGGAATTTTTGAGATGCCGCGACCATTTAGACGCGGCACCTCCGAGAGGCGCGGGCGAGCTGCGCTCACTGCGCCAGCAGGTCGAGCAACGCCAGTGCCACAACCTTCGTCGCGCGGCGCAGATCCTCGATCGGCAGGCGCTCGTCGGCGCGGTGGGCATTGGCCTCGGTGATCGTCCGCGGCCCGGCGCCGTAGAGCACGATCGGGATGCCCGCAGCAGCGTAATGGCGCGCGTCGGTATAGAGCGGCACGCCCTTGGTCTCGACCCGTTCGCCCATGATGTCACCCGCGTGGCGGACCAGCGCCTCGGCCAGCCGCTCCGAACCCGGCAGCGGCACCAGCGGGCGAGCGAGCAGGATGCGGTTCACGGTCAGCCTGATGCCGGGATAGGCCTTGGCCGCGCCTTCCATGACCGCACGCAGTTCCGCCTCGACCTCGGCCGGGTTCTCCTCCGGGATCATGCGGCGGTCCATGCGGATCGTGACGCGATCCGGAACGACATTGGTGTTGATGCCGCCCTTGATCAGGCCGAGGGTGAGCTGCGGCGAGCCGATGCCGGTGATCTCGGAGACCTTGGTCGCCAGCGACCGGCGGAACGCATAGAGCGCCGACATGATGCCGTTGGCGGCCTCGAGCGCGTCGATGCCGGTGAACGGGATCGCGGCATGCGCCGACTTGCCGTCGATCACGGCTTCGAGGTGCAGCACGCCGTTGTGGGCCGTCACCACCGAATAGGAGAAGCCGGCGGCGATGGCGAGGTCGGGCCTCGAAATACCCTGCTCGATCAGCCAGCGCGGACCGATGTCGCCGCCGACCTCCTCGTCGTAGGTGCCGTGGATCTCGATGCCGCCCTTGAGCGGCACGCCGGCCTGCTCGAGCGCCAGCGTCGCGAAGGCATAGGTCGCGAAGTCCGACTTCGACACCGCCGCGCCGCGGCCGTACATCCAGCCGTCGCGGATCTCGGCGCCGTAAGGGTCGGCCGTCCAGCCCTCGCCGGGCGGCACGACGTCGCCATGGGCATTGAGCGCGATGACCGGGCCGGCCCGATAGATCCAATAACGCGCACCGCGACCTTCTTTTATTTCTCTGTAATCAAGGCCACACTGTGCAGCAATTTGTTTTGCATAGGTGCGAACGGATACATCATCCAGACCAGCGGCGGTCATCTCCGATGCTGTCGCCCCTTGAGGGCGGACCAGCATCTCGAGAATTTTGTATTGCTTAGTGTCTAGGCCGCGGAGAATAGATGCAAACTCACGAGCGTCAACGGCCCCATAGGCCCGGCGCGCGACCAGGTTGGTCGCGGTGATCATGCCGGCGGCCTCGACAGTCGCCTGCGGCACCACGTGACGCTCGACCGCGAAGCCGAGGCCTTCCATCAGCTTGGCCGTGCCTTCGGCATGGGCTGCGCAATCGCCGGGCGGATTGTCCGAGGGCATCTTGACCAACTCGGCCAGGAACCGCACCTCCTCGTCGAAACGGGCGTCGATGTAGTCGATGATGCGGCGGCGCGCCTCGGCGGTCATGGCGGATCCTGCTCTTCGAGATTGTATACGATTCCGATTAGGCCGCCGGGTTCCACGCGTCAACGCGAAACTTTGGGCAGCTCGAGCCGACCGGGCTCACTCGATCAGCACGGCGCGGAAATCGTTGACGTTGGTCAGCGTCGGGCCGGTGACGAGTTGATCGCCCAACGCCTCGAAGAAGCCGTGACCGTCATTGTCGGCGAAGCGGGCGAGCGTGTCGACGCCGGCCGCGCGCGCGCGTTCCAGCGTGCCCGGATCGACGAAGGCGCCGGCGATCTCCTCCAGGCCATCGACGCCGTCGGTGTCGCCGGCGACGGCATGGACGCCGTCGAGCCCGCGCAGCGCCACGGCGAGCGCCAGCAGGAACTCGACGTTGCGGCCGCCCCGGCCCTTGCCGCGCACGGTGACGGTGGTCTCGCCGCCGGAGATCAGCACCGCCGGCGCCGGGATCGGCGTGCCGTATTGCTTCACCGCGCGAGCCATGCCGGCCATCACGCGCGCGACCTCGCGGCTCTCGCCCTCGATGCAGTCGGAGAGGATCAGCGGCGTGATGCCGGCCTCGCGCGCGACGGCGGCGGCAGCTTCGAGCGACATCTGCGGCGTCGCCATCATCACCACGTCGTTGCGCGCAAAGATCGGATCGCCCGGCTTCGGCGTCTCGTCCTCGGCGCGGTCGAGATGCGCGATCACGGCCTCGGGACCGTCGATGCCGTAGCGGGCGAGGATCGCGCGCGCCTCGGCAAAGGTGGTCGGATCCGGCACGGTCGGGCCGGAGGCGATGACGCCCGGATCATCGCCGGGCACGTCCGAGATCAGCAGCGTGACGACGCGGGCGGGCGCGGCGAGCGCGGCGAGCCGACCGCCCTTCACCGCCGAGAGATGCTTGCGGACGCAGTTCATCTCGCCGATGTCGGCGCCGGACTTGAGCAGCCGGCGATTGATCTCCTGCTTGTCCTCGAGCGACAGGCCCTCGGCCGGCGCGGCGAGAAGGGCCGAGCCGCCGCCCGAGATCAGAGCCACGACGAGGTCGTCCTCGGTCAGGCCGCGCACCTTGTCCATGATGCGCAGCGCCGCCGCCCGGCCGGCGGCGTCCGGTACCGGATGCGAGGCCTCGACGATCTCGATGCGGTCGCAGGGCACGCCATGGCCATAGCGGGTGACGACGAGGCCTTCGAGCGGACCGTCCCAGGCGGTCTCGAAGGCACGAGCCATGGCGGCCGAAGCCTTGCCGGCACCGATCACGATCGTGCGGCCCTTCGGCTTCGCCGGCAGATGTTGCGGCACCAGCAGAGCCGGATCGGCGGCGGCGACCGCGGTACGGAACAGGCGGTCGAGCAGGGTACGGGTCGGAGGCGTCAAGCGCAGGCCCTTCGGTTGGTCGGTTTCCCCCGGCGGCGCGTCCGGCACGGGAGGATCCCTCTCCCCGCCCCGGCGCGAGCCGCCGCAATTGCGACGCCGCCCTTGCGTCGCCGCGGGCGGTTCTCGTCTCTCGGCCCGAGTGTGCGACGACAGGGCCGCCGGACCATGGGTCATACCGCCGCAAGTCGTCCATGCCGCAGGCGGTGCGAGGTTCCGACGAGACCACCTTCGGCGCGGACCGACAAGGGAGGGGCGACCAAAGAGAGGTCCGTGGCTCAGCCGAACACGCCCAGTTCGACGAGGCCGCGCAAGGTGACGATAGCGCCGATCACGAAGATCAGCCCGGCCGACAGATAGGGCAGCCGGCCCGCCAGCCGATCAAACTGCGGCATCCGGGCCGCGGCGACCCGTGTGCCCCAGGCGGCGACGAGACCGACCGAGACCAGCGTCACGGCGAGGCCGACGCTGAAGGCCGCGACCATGCCGATGCCGAGCGCGAACTGCTTCAGCTGCAGGCAGATGAACAGCACCGCGATCGCCGCCGGGCACGGCAGCAGGCCGCCGGTGAAGCCGAACCACGCGATGTCGATATTGGTCACCCGCCGGCCGCGTATGCTGGTCTCGATCGCGCGGGCGTGCGCGGCGGCGTGGGGATCCAGGCCCGCCGGCGCGGCGGCATGGGCATGATCGTGGCCGTGATGATGATGGTGGTCGTGGTGATGCGCATGGTCATGAGGATGATCGTGGTCATGCTCGTCAGCATGTTCGTGATCGTGCTCATGCCCATGCACCAGACTCAGCACGCGCCACGCCAGACCCATGACCATGAGGCCGCTGACCAGCACCAGCCAGGGCTCGGCGCGGTCGAGGATCAGGCGGTCGCCGAGCCACAGGCCGACGATCGCGAGCGCCCAGACGACGATGGTGTGCCCCACCGCGGCGCTGACGCCGAGCAGCACCGCCTGCGCCGGCGTGCCGCGCACGGCGACGATGAAGGCGGCCATCATCGATTTCGAGTGTCCGGGCTCGAGTGCATGCAGCGCACCGAGCAGCACGGCGGCCGGAAGATAGATCCAGGGATTGGCGGCGCCCGCCTGGATCAGGGCGACAATGTCCGGCATGGCCCGTCCTCAAAGAGACTTGGTGATCGACCGATACCCGATCCTATCTAGTGCGCCGCCGTGCCCCGCCACACCGCGCCCGCGACATAGGTCGCGGCGATACAGCGGTCGTCGCCGGTGATCATCATCGCGAACAGCCGGTCCTCGATCGAGGCCGACAGCGCATCGCGCGCGGCGAGAACGGGGGTCGCCTCCGGGTCGAGCACGACCAGATCGGCGAAGCGGCCGGGCGTCAGGCTGCCGATCTCGTCGGCCATCCGGAGGAGACGCGCATTGCCGAGCGTCGCGAGATAGAAGGCGCGCAGCGCCGACAGGCGGCGCCCCTTCAGCATCGCGACCTTATAGGCCTCGCCCATGGTCTCGATCATCGAATAGCTGGTGCCGCCGCCGACGTCGGTCGCGAGACCAACGCCGACCGGGCGGCGCGGATCGCCGACATGGTCGATGTCGAACAGGCCCGAGCCGAGGAAATTGTTCGAGGTCGGGCAATGCACCACCGCCGCGCCGGCCTCGGCGAGCCTTGCACATTCGCTCTCGGAGAGATGGATGCCGTGGGCGAACAGGCCGGTCGGGCCGACCAGACCGAAGCGCTCGTACACGGCCGTGTAGTCAGGATCGTTCGGAAACAGCGCCTTGACGGTCTCGATCTCGCGCAGGCTCTCGGAGAGATGCGTCTGCATCAGGCAGTCGGGGTTGTCGCGCAGCAGCTCGCCGGCGACGGCGAGCTGCGCCTCGGTCGAGGTGATCGCGAAGCGCGGGCTGATGCAGTAGCGCGCGCGACCGCGGCGGTGCCACTTGGCGATCAGCGCGCGGCTGTCGACGCCGCTCGCCTCGGCCTCGTCGAGACAGCCCGGAGCGGCGTTGCGGTCCATCATGGTCTTGCCGGTCGCGAGCGCCATGCCGCGCCGTTCGGCCGCCGCGAACAGGGCATCGGCGGCGACCAGATGGCTCGACGAGAAGGCGAGCGCGGTCGTCGTGCCGTTGGCGAGCAGGCGGTCGAGAAAGATCTCGGCCGCCGCCTCGGCATGGGGGCGCTCGGCGTACTGGCTCTCCTCGGGAAAGGTGAAGCGTTCCAGCCAGTCGAGCAGGTCGCGGCCGGGCGCGGCGAGCATGCGGTATTGCGGGAAATGGATATGGGCGTCGACGAAGCCGGCCGTGATGATCTTGGCCCCGTGCTCGTCGCGCGGCAGGGCGCGGGCGTCCTCGGGCAGGTCGGCGAGTGCGCCCGCCCAGACGATCCGGCCGTCCGGGCCGATCTGGACCGCGCCATGCTCCTCGTAGCGCACCGCCGCATCGGCCTCGATCGCGGGATCGCCGAGGAAGCTCAGCGTGCGGCCGATCACGACGCGGGAGCGGTCGGCAACTGGTGCGGCAGCGATCTCGGTCATGCGCGATGCGTCTCCGCGAGCTTCTCGACGAAGCGGACCATGGCCTCGACGGCGAGGCCGATGTCGCTCGGGCTCGAGTATTCGGCCGGATTGTGGCTGATGCCGGCCTTCGAGCGCACGAACAGCATGGCGGAGGGGAAACTCCGCGCCATCGCCATGGCGTCATGGCCGGCGCCTGATGGCAGCCGCCGGTTCGCCTCGCCGAGCGAGGCGACGCTCGCGGCGAGCAGATCCTGCAGACTGTCGTCCATCGGACAGGTCGGCGCGTCGGCGAAGCGCTCGAAGCGGATCGTCACGCCGCGGCGCCCGGCGATCCGTTCGGCCTCATGGCGGATGCGATCGATGGCGGCGAGGCGCGGCGCATCCGCGCCGGCACGGATGTCGAGCGTCGCCTCGACCGACGCCGGAATGACATTGACCGCGCCCGGCTTCAGCTCGATCCGGCCGATGGTCGCGACCAGATTGCCGGTACCCTCGCGCGCCAGACGCTCGATCGCGACCGCCAGTTCGGCGAAAGCGGCGAAGGCGTCGCGCCGGAGCGGCATCGGCACGGTGCCGGCATGGCCCGCCTCACCCGCAACCGAGATGCGAAACCGCGACTGGCCGGCGATCGAGCTCACCACGCCGAGCGCATCGCCCTTGTGCTCCAGCACCGGGCCCTGCTCGATGTGCAGTTCGACGTAACCGATCACGCTGTCCTTCGGGATCGCGGCCTCGCGGATGCGCGACGGATCGCCGCCGAAATCGGCGATCGCCTTGCGCAGCGAGACACCGTCGCGATCGGCCATGTCGAGCCATTCCGGCCGATAGGTGCCGCTCACCGCCGCCGAGGACGACAGCGAGGTCGGGAAGCGCACGCCCTCCTCGTCGCCGAAGGCGAGCACTTCGAGGCCAAACGGCAGCTTCGTGCCGCGTCGCGCCAGTTCTTCGACCACGAGCAAGCCTGCGACCACGCCGAGGTTGCCGTCGTAGCGGCCGGCGTCGATCACCGTATCGATGTGCGAGCCGATCAGCAGGCGCTTGTTGGCGCTGGGGCCGGCCTCGTCGGGCGCGCGGGCACCGCGCACCGTGCCGATCGCGTCCTCGACCACCGACAGGCCGCGCTCGCGCATCCATTCGGCCATGCGGTCGGCGGCGCGACGGTGCGCCGGCGACAGGTAGAGCCGGGTGACGCGGCCCGGCTCGTCGGTGATCGCGGCCAGTTCGTCGAGCAGCGCCACGGCCCGGTTGCCGAGATCGTGGACGGCCAACATGTCGATGCTCATGGCGCCTCAGGGCCCTTCGGATGACGGCGCATCGGCCGGGGCGACCCGGTCCTCGATGCGGAAACGGAAGATGCGCGCGATCTCGGCGAGCGCGCGGGCGAATTCGACGTCGCGGTCGTTGTCGACCCGCTCGGCGAAGCTCGCCAGGATCTGGTCCTTGGTAGCGCCCTTGACCGCCAGAATGAAGGGGAAGCCGAAGCGATCGCGGTAGCGCTCGTTGAGCATCTGGAAGCGGGCGAATTCCTCCGACGTCAGCCGATCGAGCCCGGCGCTCGATTGCTCCTTCTTCGAATCGTCGGCCATGGTGCCGGCGACGGCGGCGCGACCGGCGAGGTCGGGATGGGCGCGGATCAGCGCCAGCCGATCGTCGAGCGGGCTCGCGGCAACGGCGGCGACGAAGGCCTCGTGCATGGCGTCGCGCGACGCATAGGGCCGGGCCTCGGCGGCCCGCGCCGCGACCCAGGGCGAATGCTCGGCGACATCGCCGAAGCGGGCGACGAAATCGGTCAAGGACAGGCCGTTCACCGCGGCGAGCGAAAGCGCCATCACTGCCTCGCGATCCAGGCGCCGAGCTTGTCGCGCTCGGCCGTGGTGATGCCGGTCTCGTTGCCGAGCGGCATCGCGTCGGACTTGACCGCCTGCTGCTCGATCAGAGCCGCATAGCGGCGGATGTCCTCGATCTTCTGAAGGGTCACGCCCTTGGGCGCCTCCGCGAAGCCGTCATGGCTCGGCTTCGCCGCATGGCACATGGTGCAATGCCTCGCGGTCAGGGCGAGGATGTCGGCATCCGACACGGTGACACCGGCGAGCGCGGGATTGGTACGCGGCGCAGTCAGGATCAGCGCGGCGACGAGGCCGAGCGCGGCGACGCCCGGCGCCCACAGGATCTTCGCGGTCGGATCGCCGGCCTCGTGGCGAACCCAGAAGTGCCGCGCCGTGCCGCCGACGACCAGGATCAACGCCACCAGCAGCCAGGACTGCGGATGGTTGGTCAGCATCGGATAATGGTTCGACACCATCATCAAGAGCACGGGCAGCGTCAGATAGGTGTTGTGCACCGAGCGCTGCTTGCCGATCGCGCCGAGGCGCGGGTCGGGCGCCTCGCCCTTGAGCAGGCTCGCGACGATCTTGCGCTGGTTCGGGATGATCACGCGGAAGACGTTCGCTGCCATGATCGTGCCGACGAAGGCGCCGACATGGATCAGCGCGCCGCGGCCCGAAAACACGTGGGTGAACAGATAGGCGGCGCCGACGATCAGCGCGAAGACCACGACCGCAAGCACCGGCGTGTTCCGGCCGAGCGCCGAGCGGCACAGGCCGTCATAGGCGAACCAGCCGGCGGCGAGGCTCGCCACCGAGATCAGGATCGCCTCCGCCGGCGTCATCGCCAGTACGTTCGGATCGATCAGATAGGCGCGCGCATTGAAATAGTATTGGACGATCAGCAGCGCGAAGCCAGTCAGGAAGGTCAGATAGGCTTCCCATTTGTACCAGATCAGATCGTCCGGCAGATGCTTCGGCGCCACCATGTATTTCTCGACATGGTAGAAGCCGCCGCCGTGGACTTCCCAGGCCGTGCCGTAGACACCCTCGTTCATCTTCTCGCGCTTCTTCAGCGAGACGTCGAGGGCGATGAAATAGAACGAGGCGCCGATCCAGCCGATGCCCGCGATCATGTGGGACCAGCGGATCAGAAGATTGAGCCAGTCGGCGATATAGGCCTGCATCGTGGGCAACGTCCGTCGTTCAGGGCCGCGCCGGAGGATGCCGGCGCGGCGTGTCGCTACGAGATGCAAGGTTCATGCACATGCGGGCGGGCCGATGAACGGCAGGCTCGGAACGCATGCGGCCCGTGCAGAGCCTGCTCAGGAAAGCCCGATGCCTTCCCGGCGAAACGCGCCTGCGGCGCCCCTCGCGAGGCGCCGCGGCCGTCGCATCACTGCGGCAGCTTGTCGTCGATGCCCTTCACGTACCAGTTCATCGACAGGATCGCGCCGTCGTCGAGATCCTTGACCGTGGTGCCGTCCTGCTTGGTGATGGTGCCGCCGAAGGGCTTCAGCGTGCCGGCCTTGATCTTGGCGGCGGTCTCCTCGGCCATCTTCTTGACGTCGTCCGGCACGTTGGCGATCGGCGGCAGCACGACCATGCCTTCCTTCATGCCGTCCCAGGTGTCCTTGGACTTCCAGGTGCCGTCGAGCACGGCCTTGACGCGGTCGATGTAGTAGCCGTCCCAGTCGTCGGTGATGGCGGTGATCTGCGCCTTCGGAGCGAACTTGGCCATATCGGAGGACTGGCCGAAGCCGAGGATGTTCTTCTCCTGCGCGACCTGCAGCGGCGCGGTCGAGTCGGTGTGCTGGACCATGATGTCCGCGCCCTGGGAGATTAGCACCTTGGCGGCGTCGGCTTCCTTGCCCGGGTCGTACCAGGAGTTCACCCAGACGATCTTGACCTTGATGTTCGGGTTGACCGACTGCGCGCCGAGCATGAAGGCGTTGATGCCCGAGACGACTTCCGGGATCGGGAACGACACGATGTAGCCGACCGTGTTGGTCTTGCTCATCTTGCCGGCGATCTGGCCGATCACGTAGCGGCCTTCATAGAAGCGGGCCGAATAGGTCGCGACGTTGTCGGCGCGCTTGTAGCCGGTGGCGTGCTCGAACTTCACGTCCGGGTACTTCTTGGCGACCTTGATGGTCGGGTCCATGAAGCCGAAGGAAGTGGTGAAGATGATCTTGTTGCCGTCGCGGGCGAGGCGCTCGATCGCGCGCTCGGCGTCCGGGCCTTCCGGCACGTTCTCGACGTAGGTGGTCTGCACCTTGTCGCCGAGCGCCTTCTCGACCGCCTTGCGGCCGAGGTCGTGCTGGTAGGAATAGCCGAAGTCGCCGACCGGGCCGACATAGACCCAGGCCGCCTTCAACTTGTCGGCCGCGTGCGCGGCGCCGGACATCAGGCCGACCGCGAGCGCGGCGGCGAGAGTGGCGAGTTTCTTCATCGGTCGAAAACCTCCGTCTGACGCTGCGGCACCGTCGTATTCGTTGGTCGGCCGCCCGCGCGGGACCGCGCGCGCGGGGGCCTGGTATTCGATGGCCGGCGGCCTCATGCGAACCGCCGGGGATCGGGATCGCTGCTCAGCGGTCCGGAACGAAGGGCTGGCCGAGGCAGGCGGGCGTGTTCGCCCGCATGACCAGCCGATTGCGCGAGATCACCACCAGCGCGCCGATGGTGACAAGATAGGGAAGCGCCGAAAGGAACTGCGCCGGGATGCCGATGCCGACGCCCTGGACGTAGAAGCCGAGGATCGTCACCGCGCCGAACAGATAGGCGCCCGCGACCACGCGGCCCGGCAGCCAGGACGAGAACACCACCAGCGCCAGCGCGATCCAGCCGCGGCCGGCGGTCATGTTCTCGACCCACTGCGGCGTATAGGCGAGGCTCAGATAGCCACCCGACAGGCCGGCGCAGGCGCCGCCGAACATGACACAGCCGTAGCGCACCGCGATCACCCGATAGCCGAGCGCATGCGCGGAGCCGTGGTTGTCGCCGACCGCGCGGATGATCAGGCCGAGGCGGGTGCGGAACAGCACGTGCCCGACCGCCAGCACCAGCGCGAAGGAGACATAGACGAGCAGATCCTGGCCGAACAGGATCGGGCCGACGAAGGGCAGATCGGTCAGACCCGGGATGTCGAGCTTCGGCAGCCGCACGCCCGGCTGGCCGACGAAGCGCTCGCCGGCGAGGCCCGACAGGCCGAGACCGAGCAGCGTCAGCGCGAGGCCGGTCGCGACCTGGTTGGCGACCAGCGACAGCGTCAGCACCGCGAACAGCACCGAGAGCAAAGCCCCGCCGCGGCAGCGGCGACGATGCTCGATCAGCGGCGAGCCGGTGGTCAGCGCCGCGCCGAAGCCGGCGACGGCGCCCATCACCATCATGCCTTCGACGCCGAGGTTCAGCACGCCGGAACGCTCGACCACCAGTTCGCCGATCGCGGCGAGCAGGAGCGGCGTCGAGGCGGTGATGATGGTCAGGATCAGTGCCTGGAGCGCGAGCGCGGTCACGTGCGGGCCTCCGCCGGTTCACGGCCGGCGACGAGCCGGATGCGGTAGAGAATGAGCGTGTCGCAGGCGAGCACGTAGAAGAGCAGGATGCCCTGGAACACGCGCGCCACCTTGTCGGAGATGCCGAGGCCGACCTGCGCCGCCTCGCCGCCGAGGTAGGAGATCGCGAGCAGCAACGCCGCGAACACCACGCCGATCGGATTGAGCCGGCCGAGGAAGGCGACGATGATCGCGGTGAAGCCGTAGCCCGGCGAGATGCCCGGCTGCAGCTGGCCGACCGTCGCCATCACCTCCATGATGCCGGCAAGGCCCGCGAGGCCGCCGGAGAGCGCGAAGGCGAACAGCACGTTCTTCTCGGCCGAGAACCCTGCGAACCGGCCGGCGCGCGGCGCCTGGCCCATGACGCGGATCTCGAAGCCCTTCAGCATGCGCGTCATCATGATCGCGAGCGCGACCGCGACGACGAGCGCGACCAGTGCGCCCATATGGACCCGGCCACCGCCGAGCAACGGCAGCGTCTGCCAGTCCTCGAAGGCGACCGACTTCGGGAAGTTGAAGCCCTTCGGATCGCGCCAGGGGCCGCGCACGAGCCAATCGAGCAGCAGCTGCGAGACATAGACCAGCATCAGGCTGGTCAGGATCTCGTTGGCGCCGGCCTTGACCTTGAGCAGCGCCGGAATGAGGCCCCAGACGACGCCGCCGAGGATGCCGAGCACCAGCATCGCGACCAGCGTCAGCGGCGATTGCCAGCCGTTCGCCAGGATCGGGATCGCCGAGCCGACCAGCGCGCCGATCGTGAACTGACCCTCGGCGCCGATGTTCCAGACGTTTGCGCGGTAGGCGACCGAGAGCCCGACGCCGATCAGCGCGAGCGGCGTCGCCTTGACGATCAGTTCCTCGATCGACCAGAGCGTGGTCAGCGGTTCGACGAAGTAGACGTAGAGCCCCTTCAGCGGCGGCACGCCGGCGGCCGCGAAGATCAGACCGCCCGTCACGAGCGTCAGCGCGATCGCCAGAATCGGCGAGGCGATGGCCATGGTCGAGGAGCGCTCGGCGCGCTTTTCGAGCTCAATGCGCATGGCCGTCCGCCTCCCGGAGCCTGTTGGCGACATCGACCTTGTCCGAACTGCCGTGGGCGCCGCCCATCAGCAAGCCGATCTTCTCGAGCGTCAGCACATGGGCGTCGTAGGCCGGCGACAGGTGGCCGCGCGAGATGACCGCGATGCGATCGGCGATCTCGAAGATCTCGTCGAGATCCTGGCTGATCACCAGCACCGCCGCCCCCTCCGCCGCCAAATCGACCAGCGCCTGCCGGATCAGCGCCGCCGCGCCCGCGTCGACGCCCCAGGTCGGCTGGTTGACGACGAAGATCCCCGGCTTGCGATCGAGCTCGCGGCCGACGACGAATTTCTGCAGGTTGCCGCCGGAGAGCGCGCGCGCCTCCGGATCGGGCTTGCCCTTGCGCACGTCATAGGCGGAGGAGACGCGCGCGGCCGTGCCGTTCGCCTCGCCGAAATCGATGAAGCCGCCGGTCGAGGCGCCGCCGCCCGAACCGGTCGCATGGCGGGTCAGGATGACGTTTTCGGAGAGCTTGAAGCCCGGCACGGCGCCGTGGCCGAGCCGTTCCTCGGGGACAAAGGCCGCGCCGAGCGCGCGCCGGCCGGTCACGTCGAGATGGCCGACCTCGCGGCCGTCGAGCTTCACGGCGCCGACCCGATCGGCGGTGCGCTCGCCGGAGATCACGTCGAAGAGCTCGGACTGGCCGTTACCGGCGACGCCGGCAATCGCCAGCACCTCGCCGGCGCGCACCTCGAAGCGAGACCTTCTCCAACGCGACCGCGAAGGGGCCGTTGGCCGGCAGGTCGCATTTGTCGAGCACGAGCCGCGGCTTGCCCTCGCTGCGCGCCCGCTTCGGCCTGATGGCATGGACGTCGGCGCCGACCATCAGGCGGGCGAGGCTCGCGGCGGTCTCGTTGCGCGGATCGACGCGGCCGACCACCTTGCCGTGACGCAGGATGGTCGAGGCGTGGCAGAGGCGTTTCACCTCTTCCAGACGGTGCGAGATGTAGAGGATCGCGCAGCCTTCGCTGGCGAGCCGTTCGAGCGTCAGGAACAGCTGATCCGCCTCCTGCGGCGTCAGCACCGCGGTCGGCTCGTCCATGATCAGGAGCTTCGGTTCCTGGAGCAGGCAGCGCACGATCTCGATGCGCTGACGCTCGCCGACCGACAGATCCGCGACCGTCGCGCTCGGCACCAGGGGTAGGCCGTATTCGGCCGAGACGCGCGCGATCGTGGCCGAAAGCTTCTTCAGGTCGAACGGGCCTGGCAGCGCGAGCGCGATGTTCTCGGCGACGGTCAGCGCCTCGAACAGCGAGAAGTGCTGGAACACCATGCCGACGCCGAGCTTGCGGGCGACGTTCGGCGAGGCCATCACGACCGGCTCGCCCTTCCAGCGGAACTCGCCCTCGGTCGGCTGCAGCGAGCCGTAGATCATCTTGACCAGCGTCGACTTGCCGGCGCCGTTCTCGCCGAGCAGTGCATGGATCTCGCCGGGCATGACCTTGAGGTCGACGTGGTCGTTGGCCGTCAGCGTGCCGAAGCGCTTGACGATGCCGCGCGCCTCGATCAGCGGCACGGCCGGGGCTGCGGCCGTGCCCGGCGTCGGGGTATCCATCTCCGCCACGCTCATGCGCGCCTCCGAACCATGCCGCCGCGCGTTGGGATCGGCCGCTCCGCGTCGGCGGGCCCGGCGCCGGCGCCATCGGCGCCCGAAACCGCGCTCGCCGTCTCGTCGGCGACCAGCAGCTCGACCGCGACCGAGGCCGCGATGGCGGCCGGCAGCTTGGAGACCGGGCCGCCGGCACCGATCGGGCAGACCATGGCGGCCACCGCCTCCGGGCCGTGGCCCGTCTCGGCCAGACGTTTGGAGAAGCGCGCGCGTTTCGTCGCCGAGCCGATCACGCCGACATAAGGAAAGACGTCGCGGCGGAGTGCCGCGTCGACGAGCGCGAGATCGAGGGCATGAGAATGGGTCATGACCAGAACCAGTGCACCGGGCGCCGCTGCGGCGACCGCGGCGACGGGATCATCGGGACGGACGAGCGTGACGTTGCCTGGGACATGAGCAGGAAAGGCTTCGGGTCTCGGATCAATCCAGAGCACGCGGAACGGCAGTGGCGCAAGAGCGAGCACGAGCGCGCGTCCGACATGTCCTGCACCGAAAATGAGCACGGTACGGCCAACCGCGCCGAAACGCTCCGTCATCTGCCGATCCGAGCCCGTCGCGAGCGTGGCCGATGGGGGCAGCTCGGGCGTGGCCGCGAGGCTGTCCGCGGCGACGATCGCGCGCCGGAGCGTGCCTGTGCCGCCGGCCGGTCGCTGCGACCGGGTCACGAAGCCGCCGGCCGCCTCGCGTGATTCGTAGTCGGCGACCTCGGAGAGCCGGCTCGCGTCGAAATATTCGAAGCCGACGATCACCCGGCCGCCGCAGCACTGGCCGAGATCGGGGCCGAGCGCATAGCTCGTCTCGCTCCATCCCGCGACGCCACGGTGGAGGCCGGCCTGCGCCTCGGCGAGCGCCTGCCATTCGAGCGTGCCGCCGCCGATCGTGCCGTGAAAACTGCCGTCGACGTGGACGATCATGCGTGCGCCCGGCTCGCGGGGCGAGGATCCGAGCGCCTCGACGATCGTGACGGCGGCGACGCGGCCGTCACGATCGAGAGCGCGGCGGATCTTCGCCCAGTGGCTCATGGCGCCAGCCCTCCGCGCGTCGCGCGCGCCTTCACGGCGGCGCAGGCCTTGAGGATCGCCTCCGGCGTCGCCGGCGCGGAGAGCGGCGGCACGATACCGGGCGCAAGGCTCGCCACCGCGTGGGTGATCGCCGAGAACACCGAGATGCCGAGCATCACCGGCGGCTCGCCGACCGCCTTCGACCGGTAGATCGTATCCTCGCGCGCTCCGCCGGACTCGAACAGCGCGACGCGGAAATCGGCCGGCACGTCGGAGGCGGTCGGGATCTTGTAGGTCGACGGCGCATGGGTGCGGAGCCGGCCCTCGGCGTCGAACACCAGTTCTTCCGTGGTCAGCCAGCCCATGCCCTGCACGAAGCCGCCCTCGATCTGACCGATATCGATCGCCGGATTGAGCGATCTGCCGACGTCGTGGAGGATGTCGACGCGGTCGATCCGCATCTCGCCGGTCAGCGTGTCGATGGTGACTTCCGAGCACGACGCGCCATAGGCGAAGTAGAAGAACGGCCGGCCTTTCACCGCCGCGCGATCCCAGTGGATCTCCGGCGTACGGTAGAAGCCGGCGTGGCTCAGCTGGATGCGCGCGAGGTGGCAGGATTTCGCCAGTTCCCCGAAGCTCATCGACTTGTTGGCGCCGAAGACGCGACCGTCGCGGAAGCGGATTTCGGCGGGCACGCAATCCCAGAGCGCGGCGGCGTGCGCCGCCATGCGCTCGCGGATCGCGCCGGCGGCGATCCTGGCCGCCATGCCGTTGAGATCGGTGCCCGACGAGGCCGCGGTCGGCGCGGTGTTCGGCACCTTGGCGGTCGTGGTCGCGGTGATGCGCACCTGATCGAGGCCGACGCCGAATTCCTCGGCGACCACTTGCGCCACCTTGGTGTGGAGCCCCTGCCCCATCTCGGTGCCGCCGTGATTGGCCATGATCGAGCCGTCCGAATAGACGTGCACGAGCGCGCCGGCCTGGTTCAGATGGATCAGCGTGAACGAGATGCCGAATTTCACCGGCGTCAGCGCGATGCCCTTCTTCAGGATGCGGCTCTTCGCGTTGAAGGCATCGATCTCGGCCTTGCGGCGCGCGTAGTCCGACGTCCGCTCGAGCTCGGCGACGAGCTCGTGGATGATGTTGTCGGTGACCGGCATGCCGTAGGGCGTCGTATCGGTCGGGTCCTTGTAGAAATTGCGCTTTCTGAGCTCGAGCGGATCGAGGCCGAGCGTGATGGCGATCGCATCCATCATCCGCTCGGCGAAGACCATGCCCTGCGGACCGCCGAAGCCGCGGAAGGCGGTGTTGGAGACCGTATCGGTCAGGAGCCGGCGCGAGTGGATGCGCGCGTGCGGGTAGAGATAGGCGTTGTCGGAGTGGAACATCGCCCGGTCGTTGACGCCGAGCGACAGGTCGGCCGAGTAGCCGCAGCGCGAATAGAGCTTGCTGTCGACGGCAAGGATCCGGCCCGTCTCGTCGAAGCCCGCCGCCCAGTCGACGCGCATGTCGTGGCGCTTGCCGGTCATGATCATGTCGTCGTCGCGGTCGAGCCGGATCTTGGCCGGGCGGCCGGTCACGCGCGCGGCGATGGCGGCGATGACCGCCCATTGCGTCGCCTGGCTCTCCTTGCCGCCGAAGCCGCCGCCCATGCGGCGGCATTCGCAGACGATCGCCGCATCCGGCAGGCCGAGCACGCGCGCGGCGACGTGCTGGACCTCGGTCGGATGCTGCGTCGAGGAGTGGATCAGGATATCGCCGTCCTCCTGGGGGATGGCGAGCGCGGCCTGGCCTTCGAGATAGAAGTGCTCCTGGCCGCCGATCCGGAACGTCTCCGACAGGCTGAGCGGAGCCGCGGCGATCGCAGCATCCGGATCGCCTTTCAGGAACTCGTAGGGCGGCAGCACATCGGTGTTGCGGTCGAGCGCATCGTCGGCGGTGACCGCCGGCTTGGCGGCATCGACGGCGATCTTCGCGAGCCGCGCGGCCCGGCGGGCGGCATCGCGCGTCTCGGCGACCACCGCGAAAACGACCTGACCGTGGAACAGGATCTCGTCTTCGGCGAAGACCGGATCGCCGCCGATCGACGGCGAACAGTCGTTGAGCGCGGGCACGTCCCTGGCGGTCAGAACCTTGACCACGCCCGGATAGGCTTCGACGTCGGCGAGATCGATCGAGACGATCCGGCCGCGCGCCGCGCTGCGGGCATGACCGGGCGCGACATGCAGTGTGCCGGCGGGCTCGCGGATGTCGTCGATATAGGTCGCGGCGCCGGCGACGTGCTTCGGGGCGCTGTCATGGGGATGCGGCTTGGAGACGACCGCGAGGCCGTCGAAGCCGTTCGGATCAGGCGACGCGTTCAAGGCCGGCCTCCCTGTGTCCGATCACCCGGGTCTCGGCCGTGGGACGGCCGGCGATCTCGATCAATCCCTTCGTCAGCAGCCCGCGCGCGGCGGTCGCCCGATAGGTTGCGCTCGCGCGCATGTCGCCGATCGGCTGGAAGTCGACGCTCAGTGCATCGAGCGCCGGCAGCCACGCCGCCTCGTCGTCGATGCTGACGCCGACCAGCGCCGCCTCGGTGGCGCTCGCGCGCTTCGGCGTCGCCGCCATGCCGCCGAAGGCGATCCGCGCCGCGGTGATTGTGCGGCCGTCGAGGGTCAGCCGCATCGCCGCCATCACGGCGGAAATGTCCTGATCGAACCGCTTCGACAGCTTGAACGCGCGGAACGCATCGTTGGTGCCCGGCCGCGGCACCAGGATGCGGCGCAGGAATTCGCCCGGCCGGCGGTCCTGCTTGCCATAGGCGATGAAGAAATCCTCGATGGGCAGCCGGCGGATTTCGGTTCCGAACTGCAGCTCGATGGTCGCGCCGAGCGCGATCAGGGCCGGCGGGGTATCGCCGATCGGCGAGCCGTTCGCGACATTGCCGCCGACCGTGCCGGAGGCGCGCACCTGGGTCGAGCCGATCCGGCGCAGCAGTTCGCCGAGGTCTGGGTCGAGCGCGGCGATCGCAGCCTCAGCCGCCGCATAGGTCGCGGTCGCGCCGATCGACAGGCCCTCGGCCGTCGTCTCGATCGCGTCGAGACCGGCAACGCGGCCGAGATGGACGATCTTCGGCAGGCTGCGCAGTTGCTTGGTCACCCAGAGGCCGACGTCGGTGCCGCCGGCGAGAATGGTCGCATCCGGATGGGCCAGCAGCAGGTTTGCCAAGCTATCGATGCTCGCGGGCGCGGCGAAGAAGCTCTGCTCGGTCCCGACGAAGAGGTCGATGCCGTCGGCGAGCCCGGCGAGGGCGCGTGCGGTCTCGGCCCGCGCCGCGCCGAAGGCATCAGCCGGGGCCGCCTCAGGGCGCGCGCCGCAGGCGTCGAGCGCGGCGTCGACGATCGGGCGATAGCCGGTGCAGCGGCAGAGATTGCCGGCGAGCCGGTCGAGCACGGCGGCGCGGCTCGCCTCGCCCTCTTCCTGATAGAGCGTGAAGAGGCTCATCACGATGCCGGGCGTGCAGAAGCCGCATTGGCTGCCGTGGTGGCGCACCATCGCGTCCTGAACCGGGTGCAGGGCGCCGTCCGGGCCGGTGAGATCCTCGACCGTGACGATCTCGGCGCCGTCGATCTGACCGAGCAGCTGGATGCAGGCATTGACCGGGCGATAGACCACGCGGCCGGCTTCGAGGCGGCCGATCGCGACCGTGCAGGCGCCGCAGTCGCCCTCGCCGCAGCCTTCCTTGGTGCCGAGGCGCTTGCGCTCCAGGCGCAGATGATCGAGCAGCGTGGTCGTCGGCGCGAAACCGGCGACCTCGACGATCTGACCGCGCGAGAAATAGCGGATGCGATCACGCATGGCTCAGCTCCCCCGGTAGGTCGAATAGCTGTAGGGCGAGACGAGCAGCGGCACATGGTAGTGCGCGGCCGGATCGGCGACGCCGAAGCGCAGCGGCACCACATCGAGGAAGGCCGGCTCGGCCAGCGTCACACCGATGGCGCGGAAATAGTCGCCGACCGCGAATTCGAGCTCGTAGGTGCCGGCCGCGAAGGCGGCGCCCTCGAGCAGCGGGCCGTCGATGCGGCCGTCGGCGTTGGTCAGCACCTGCTTCAGAAGACGGCGTCCGCTCCCACCGTCCAAGGCGAAGAGCGCCACGGCCAGCCCGTGGGCCGGGCGGCCTGTCGCGGTGTCGAGTACATGCGTCGTCAGGCGCCCCATCCGCAACGTCCCTTTGCACCCGTCGTCCGCCCGCAGGCGACGATCGGTGCTTCGCATTTCACCGGATGCTATCATGCGCTGATGTCGATTGCTCGAAAAAGCGCAGAATTTCGACGGAATGGATCGAACAATTAGATCGATTCGGCCATCGCTCAGCCTTGCGGCAGCCTATTGCCCATAGGGCAGGCATTTCAGACCCGGGACGCGGTGGCCTCGGCCGTCGCGCCGTCGCCGGAGCGAGCCGTGCTCCAGACCTCCTCGAGGAAATCGGCGAAGGCGGCGAGCGCCAGGCTCGGCGTCCGCGCCTTGAGCCGGATCACCACCAGCCGGTCGAGCGCGACGTCGGCGTCCTCGATGGGCAGAAGAGCGAGGCTGCCCGCGGCGAGTTCGCGCTCGATGCCGACCGGGGTGTGGAAAGCGACGGCGACGCCGTCGCGGGCGAGCGTCGACATCAGCCGCAGCGAATCGGCCTCGACGCGGACCGTCAGCGTACCGGCGTGGCGCGCGAGCGCCGGGTCGAGCGCCTCGCGCAAGCTGAGGCCCTTCGCCGGCACGGCCAGCGGTTCGCCCGCGAGGTCGGCGATGGCGATGCCGGAGCGCGTCGCAAGCCGGTGGCCGGGCGCGACCAGCGCGCCGATACGATGCGCCTCGGCAAAGACCGCCTCGAAGGCCTCGTCCTCGCGCGGGTTGAAGGTGAAGCCGATGTCGACGTCGCCGGCCTCGACCATGCGCTCGACCGCCTCCGAGCCGGCGACCGCGATCGCGATCTCGATGCCGGGATAGCGTTGCCAGAAGGCGGCGAGCAGCCGCGGCAGGCGCTCGACCGAAACGCTTTCGACCGTCGCGATGCGCACCCGGCCACGCTTCAGCCCGCGCAGGGCATCGAGTTCGGCAACGGCGTCGCCGACGTGGACGAGCGTGGCGCGGAGCTGGCGCACCAAGACCTGACCGGCTTCGGACAGGCGCAAGCCCCGGCCGACGCGATCGAACAGGCGAATGCCGAGCTGATCCTCGAGCAGCAGGATCTGCCGGTTCACCGCCGATGAGACGATGTTGAGCTCGCGGGCTGCAGCCCGGATCGATCCGGCCTCGGCCACGGCAAGAAAATATCGGTACGCGTTCGAGAGAACCGCCGCTTCCTGCCGCATACCCCCTCCGCGGCCACTCCGCACACCGGGTCGGCCGTCCCTGACGATGCGACTGTGGCAAGATCACCCGGGCCTGGCAATCGGCTGGAGCGCGGGCCGCGGAAAGCCTGACGAGGTGGCGCCAGCGCCTTGGCGCATAGCCAAATCACATCGCTTTTGTTCAATGTTTCGTAAAATCCGCCGCAATGTCATTTTGTAATGCTTCTGTTCTTTATACGTCCATTAATATCGGATCGTATATATTTTCGTGCATAACCTTGCGGAACACATCATGAACTACAGGACGGATTGCTCAGAGCGATAGATCCTGCGTCGAGATTTGCTTCGGAACCGTCATCACTCGGCTCGCGATCGCCGGCGCGCCTCGAGCAGGACCAGCAGCAGCAGATTGATCCAGGCGCCAGCCGAGGTGGCGGCAGCGAGGCCGACGACATCATAGCGCTCGGTCAGGAGCAGCTTCAAAACCACATTGGCGCCGATCGCAACGAAGGCGACGAACATCGGTGTCGTGGTGTCGCCGCGGGCGTGAAAGCCCGAGACGACCGATCGCAACAGCACGATCGCCATCAGTCCGAACGCATAGGCCTGCAAGGTCAGCCCGGCGCGGTCGGCGGCATCGGCATGGAAGGCGCCGCGTTCGAAGGCGAGCGCGACCAGCAGCTTCGGCACGAACAGGAAGGCCAGCACGAAGGGCAGCGTCAGCACCGCGCTCCAGAACACCGCGCGGCCCTGGGCGCGGCGCGCGCCGGCCTCGTCGTCGGCCGCGATGCGCCGCGCCAGTTCCGGCAGCAATACGGTGCCGACCGCGACACCGATCACCCCGATCGGTAGCTGGTACAGCCGGTCCGCATAGTAGAGCGCCGAGACCGCGCCGACCGGCAGGCTCGCGGCGACGATCGTGTCGACGAACATGGCGATCTGCGACGCCCCCGAACCGATCACCGCCGGACCGAGCCGCTTCAGGAACGTCCGGAACGCCGGATCCAGCGTCGGCATGCGCAGGCGCAGGTCGAGCCCGGCGCGGCCGAGCGCGAGCACCAGGAGCAGGATCTCGGCGAAGCCCGCGACCGTCACGCCGATCGCCGCCGCATAGGCCGGCACCTCGCCCTTGGCGACGCCGAGCGCCGCGACCAGGCCGAGCGCGACCACCACGCCGAGATTGAACAGGATCGGTGCGGCCGCCGCCGCCGCGAAACGCTGATGCGCGTTGAGCACCGCACCCATCACGGTCACGGCGGTGACGCAGGTCAGATAGGGGAAGGTGATGCGGGTCAGCGCCACCGTCAGGTCGCCGAGCACCGGATCCTTGCCGAAGTCGGGCGTCAACAGCACCAGGAACGGCCGCGTCCAGATCTCGGCGGCGATGAGGAGGATCGCCATGATCGCGGTCAGCGCCCCGGCGATGCGTCCGGCCGAGATCAGCGCCGCCTGCTGGCCGACGCGTTCGAGCTGGCCGGCATAGGTCGGCACGAAGGCCGAGTTGAACGCGCCCTCGGCGAAGATGGCGCGGAAATGATTGGGCAGCCTGAGCGCGATGAAGAAGGCGTCCGCGAGCGGCCCGGCGCCGAGCACGGCCGCGAGCACGACGTCGCGCAGGAAGCCGGAGGCGCGCGACAGCATCGTGAAGCCGGAGACGGTGCCCGCCCGCTTCAGGAAGGCGGCGGCAGCGCCGGTCGGCACGAAGCGGGGCATGAAGGATCTCGCCAAGCGGAGGAGAGGGAAGGAATCGCAGCAGCGATAGGGCCCGACCGCTAGGCAAGGATCAAGGCGCAGGCGTGGCCATGCAGGCGACCTTCGCGAAAGGCGACGTCGCGGATCCGGCCCCGGCCGAGGCGTCGGGCAAAAAGGGGAGTTCGCCCGACCATTAAGGCCGAGGCGGCGCCATCGTCCGCGCCGCCCCGATCGCGACCCGAACGATCAGCCGCCGGCGCGGGTCACGGCCATGCGGGTGACCGGCGCCTCGACGGCCGCCTCGGTCTCCGCCGCGTCGACCGGGCCGGAGAGCGGCAGGCCGAGGCGGGTCCAGACGTCGACCAGCGCGATCTTCAGCGCCCCGATCAGCGCCTCGTCGTGGAACGGCGTCGGCGTGATGCGCAGGCGCTCGGTGCCGCGCGGCACGGTCGGGTAGTTGATCGGCTGGATGTAGATGCCGTGCACCTCGAGCAGCAGGTCCGAGGCCTTCTTGCAGAGGTCGGCATCGGCAACCAGCACCGGCACGATGTGGGTCTCGCTCGGCATCACCGGCAGGCCGGCGGCGGCGAGCACGTCCTTGGTGCGCTGCGCCTGCGCCTGATGGCGTTCGCGCTCGGCGCCCGAGGCCTTCAGATGGCGGATCGAGGCGGTCGCCGCGGCGGCGATCGACGGTGGCAGCGCGGTCGTGAAGATGAAGCCCGGCGCATAGGAGCGCACGGCATCGATCACGGCCTTGGAGCCGGTGATGTAGCCGCCAAGCGTGCCGAACGCCTTGGCGAGCGTGCCCTCGATGACATCGATCCGGTGCATCAGGCCTTCGCGGTCGCAGATGCCGCCGCCACGCGGGCCGTACATGCCGACCGCATGGACCTCGTCGATGTAGGTCATGGCGCCGTACTTGTCGGCGAGATCCGCGATCGCCGCGATCGGCGCGATGTCGCCGTCCATCGAATAGACCGACTCGAAGGCGATCAGCTTGGCCCGGTCCGGGCCGGCCGCGACGAGCAGTTCCTCGAGATGGGCGAGGTCGTTGTGGCGGAACACCTTCTTGTCGCAACCCGAGCGGCGGATACCCTCGATCATCGAGGCGTGGTTCAGCTCGTCGGAGAGGATCAGGCAGTCGGGCAGCAGGCGCGCGATGGTCGAGATCGCCGCCTCGTTGGAGACGAAGCCCGAGGTGAAGGTCAGCGCGGCTTCCTTGCCGTGCAAGTCGGCGAGCTCGGCCTCGAGCTCGACCAGCGGATGATTGGTGCCGGAGATATTGCGCGTGCCGCCCGCGCCCGCGCCCATGCGCTGGACCGCGTCGATCATCGCGCCGGTGACGGAGGGATGCTGGCCCATGCCGAGATAGTCGTTGGAGCACCACACGACGATTTCACGCTCGGCGCCGTCGCGGCGCCAGACCGCGCGCGGGAAGCGGCCGGAGATTCGTTCCAGATCGGCGAAGACGCGATAGCGCTTCTCGGTCTTGAGGGCCGAGAGCGCGGATTCGAAAATCGCGGAATAGTCCATGTCCGTCCTCGAGCTTGTCGGCCGCTTTCCCCCGGCGTCGAGCCCCTTCCGGGTTCTCGCCGCCGCGCCCCTCCTGGCCGCACCGCCGGACCCGTCCCGAGCCGGCAACACGTCGTTTAAGTTAGGCTACTTCTAAACACCTTGACGGAAATCAACCAGAGGGGCGGATCGTCGCCTGCGCATGGCGGCAGTGCGACGCCGGGACGCGGGGAAACGCCGAAAACGGCCCGGATCGGCGCGGGTCCTTCTCCGGCAACCGGTTCTTCACGTTTTCCGGAGCAGAATGCCGGAACGGAGGGTACTCGTGAACCTCGATCTGGCATCGCTGACATTTCTCGTCGTCGAGGACAGTGCCTACATGCGCACGATCCTGCGCACGATGCTGCAGGGCTTCGGCGCGCGACGCATTGTCGAGGCCGAAGACGGCGCGTCCGGGCTCGAGGCGATGGACCGCGCCAACCCGGACATCCTGATCCTGGATTGGGTCATGCCGATCCTCGACGGCGCCGACATGGTGCGGATGATCCGCAACCCGCAGAACCCGTTCGCCTATGTGCCCGTCATCATGGTGACGGCGCATACAGAGCGCTCGCGCATCCTGGAGGCGCGCAAGCTCGGCATCCATGAACTGCTGTGCAAGCCGATCTCGGCCAAGGCGCTCTACCAGCGCGTGGCGAGCGTCATCCTGCATCCGCGCGAATTCGTTCGCACGCCGACCTATTTCGGCCCGGCACCGCGCGCGATCCGCAACCGGCAGAAGATCTGGGAATCGAAGCCGCAGGTCATCGGGGCCAAGAGCGACGCGGCGGCCTGAGCGGCGCAGCTCGCCGCCGGACGGTTGTCATCGTCCTTCCGACACGATATCCCGGCTCGATCGAGAACCCGGCCACCCGCGCATGATCACGCAGAAAGCCCGCTACGCCTTCAAAGCCCTGATCGCGCTCGCCCGCGCCGGCGAGACGGGTCTGGCGGCGCGCGACGTCGCGGCGCGGGAGCAGATCCCGCAGGCCTTCCTCGAGCAGATCCTGCTCGATCTGAAGCGCGCCGGGCTGGTCGGCAGCCGGCGCGGCCGCGAGGGCGGTTATTTCCTGGCCCGACCGGCGACGGACATCACCATCGGCAACGTGTTGCGCCTGGTCGACGGCCCGGTCGCGCCGCTGCCCTGCCTGTCGCGCAACTCCTACCGCCCCTGCGCCGACTGCAGCGACGAGGCGACCTGCGCGGTCCGCCACGTGTTCGCCGAGGCCTATGACGCCACTGTCGCCGTGCTCGACCGCACGACCCTCGCCGACAGTCTCGTCACCGCCGGTACGGGCGATATGGCCGCGCTCGGCGCCTGAACGCGTCCCTCTTCCATCCTCGCGTTCCCCCTCCGGCCGAGATCGGCCCGGAACGACCAGACACGTCCGTTAAGGTTCGGGTAACTCTTAGAACCATCTTGCGTATGAGGACTTCGGGCCGGATCGGGAAAAAATGTGATTTCGCGCCAACGCCCTTTTGTGAAACGATCCTATCGTGGTCGCCGAAACTCTGGAATTGACTAAGGCGACCTCCCAAGTCGACATTAGCGTCAGACAAAGGCCTCTTCAGGAGACCCCACCATGACCACGGCTCGGGACGCTACCGCATTCACCTCGCACCGGATCGCGCCGCGCCTGACCCGGCGCGTCGTCTGGCGCACGCTGCGCGACGTCGCGCTCGTCGCGGCCGCCTTCGGCTTCGTTGCCGCGACCACGATCGGCGCGCATGCACAGACGCAGCTGCTCAACGTCTCCTACGATCCGACCCGCGAGCTCTACAAGGAGATCAACGCCGCCTTCGCCTCCGACTGGAAGGCGAAGACCGGCGAGACCGTCACCGTGCGCGCCTCGCACGGCGGCTCGGGCGCGCAGGCGCGCGCCGTGATCGACGGGCTCGATGCCGACGTCGTGACGCTGGCGCTCGGCGGCGACATCGACGCGATCGCGGCGAAGACCGGCAAGATCCCGGCCGATTGGCAGAAGAAGCTGCCGAACAACGCCTCGCCCTACACGTCAACGATCGTGCTGCTCGTCCGCAAGGGCAACCCGAAGGGCATCAAGGACTGGGACGATCTCGCCAAGCCGGGCGTCGCGGTGATCACGCCGAACCCGAAGACCTCGGGCGGCGCGCGCTGGAACTACCTCGGCGCCTGGGCCTACGCGGCCAAGAAGTTCGGCGGCGACGAGGCCAAGATCCGGGCGTTCGTCGCCGCGATCTACAAGAACGTGCCCGTGCTCGACACCGGCGCCCGCGGTGCGACCACCTCCTTCGCCCAGCGTGGTCTCGGCGACGTGCTGATCGCCTGGGAGAACGAGGCCTATCTGGTCGGCGACGAGTTCGGCGCCGACAAGTTCGAGATCGTCGTCCCGAGCCTGTCGATCCTGGCCGAGCCGCCGGTCGCGGTCGTCGACGGCAACATCGACAAGAAGGGCACGCGCAAGCAGGCCGAGGCCTATCTCGCCTACCTCTACACCGACGCGGCGCAGAAGATCATCGCCAAGCACCACTACCGGCCGTCGAAGCCGGAGGCGGTCGACAAGGCGCTGGTCGATGCCTTCCCGAAGCTCGAACTCGTCACCATCGACGGTGCGTTCGGCGGCTGGGCCAAGGCGCAGCCGACCCACTTCGGCGACGGCGGCGTGTTCGACCAGATCTACAAGCCGACCAAGTGATCTGACGCTCGGGCCTTTCAGACGGCCCGGACGGGAGACGCGGGCCCCACGGAGATATGGGATTGAGCGCGACGACCACCCTCACCGCCCCCGCGCGGGCCCGCTTCAAGCTCGAGAGCCCGGGGCTTCTCCCGGGCTTCGGCCTGTCGCTCGGCTTCACGATCGCCTACCTGACGCTGATCGTGCTGATCCCGCTCGCTGCGCTGTTCCTGCGCGCGAGCGGCCTCGGGCTTTCCGGCCTATGGGCGATCGCCACCGATGCGCGCGTGATCGCCTCGCTGCAGGTGTCGTTCGGCATCGCCTTCGCGGCGGCGCTGATCAATGCGGTGTTCGGGCTCCTGACTGCCTGGGTGCTGGTGCGTTACGATTTTCCCGGAAAATCGCTGGTCGACGCGGCGGTCGACCTGCCATTCGCGCTGCCGACCGCGGTCGCGGGCATTGCGCTCGCGACCCTCTACGCGCCGGCGTCGGGCAATGCCGCCAACAACTGGGTCGGCGCGTTCCTTGATACGCATTTCGGCGTCAAGGTCGCCAACACGCCGCTCGGCATTCTGGTCGCGCTCGTGTTCGTCGGCCTGCCCTTCGTCGTGCGCACCGTGCAGCCGATCCTGGCCGAGCTCGACCGCGAGGTCGAGGAAGCGGCGGCGACCATGGGCGCCTCGCGGCTCGCCACGATCCGGCGCGTGATCCTGCCGGCGCTGTTGCCGGCCGTGCTGACCGGTTTCGCGCTCGCCTTCGCCAGAGGGGTGGGCGAATACGGCTCGGTGATCTTCATCGCCGGCAACATGCCGTTCATCTCCGAGATCACGCCGCTGCTGATCGTCATCAAGCTCGAAGGCTTCGACTACACCGGAGCGACCGGCCTCGCGCTCGTCATGCTGGTGATCTCCTTCGCGCTCCTGCTCCTCGTCAACCTGCTCCAGGCCTGGACCCGCGGGAGGATCGGCTGATGACGGACACGTCCTTGCGCGACGCGCCGGCGCGGCCGCTGTTCGACGCCCGCGCCGCGGTGACCGAGACGCCGGTCGCGCGCTGGCTGCTGACCGCGATCGTGCTCGGCTTCCTGGCGCTGTTTCTGGTGCTGCCGCTCGGCGTCGTGCTGGCGGAAGCGTTCCGGAAAGGCGCCGGTGCCTATTTCGCCGCCTTCGAGGATCCGGACGCGGTCGCCGCGATCCGGCTGACGCTGCTCGTCGCCGCGATCGCGGTGCCGGCGAACCTCGTGTTCGGCGTCGCCGCGGCCTGGGCGATCACGCGCTATCGGTTTCCGGGCAAGAGCCTGCTCGTCACCCTGATCGACCTGCCGTTCTCGGTGTCGCCGGTGGTGTCCGGTCTCGTCTACGTGCTCCTGTTCGGCGCGCAGGGCTATTTCGGCCCCTGGCTCTCGGCGCATGGGGTCAAGATTATCTTCGCGCTGCCGGGACTGGTGCTCGCCACCGTGTTCGTGACGTTCCCGTTCGTGGCGCGCGAGCTGATCCCGCTGATGCAGGAGCAGGGCTCGGCCGACGAGGAGGCCGCGCTGACGCTCGGGGCGAGCGGCTTCACGATCTTCCGGCGCGTGACGCTGCCGAACATCAAGTGGGGCCTGCTCTACGGTGTGCTGCTCTGCAATGCCCGGGCGATGGGCGAATTCGGCGCCGTCTCGGTGGTCTCGGGCAAGATCCGCGGCCTGACCAGCACGATGCCGCTGCATGTCGAGATTCTCTACAACGACTACGACAGCGTCGCCGCCTTTGCGATGGCCTCGGTGCTCGCGGGCCTCGCGCTCGTGACGCTGGCCGTCAAGACCTTCCTCGAATGGCGTTTCGGCGATGAAATCGCCGCCGGCCGTCGACACTGAGAGCTTCGGAGCACCTCATGGAGATCCGCATCCGCGACCTCGCCAAGAGCTTCGACGGCTTCCGTGCGCTGCACGGCGTCGATCTCGACATCGCATCCGGCGAACTCGTCGCCCTGCTCGGTCCGTCCGGGTCCGGCAAGACCACGCTGCTGCGCGTCATCGCGGGCCTGGAGGCGGCAACCGGCGGCCACGTCTACTTCGGCGACGAGGACGCGACCACCATCCCGGTGCGCGAGCGCGGCGTCGGCTTCGTGTTCCAGCACTATGCGCTGTTCCGCCACATGACCGTCGCCGATAACATCGCCTTCGGCCTCAGCGTGCGCCCCCGCGCGACCCGGCCGCCCAAGGTCGAGATCGACAAGCGCGTCGGCGAATTGCTCGACCTCGTGCAGCTGACCGGGCTCGAGAAGCGCTACCCGACCCAGCTCTCCGGCGGCCAGCGCCAGCGCGTCGCGCTCGCCCGTGCGCTCGCCACCGAACCGAAGGTGCTGCTGCTCGACGAGCCGTTCGGCGCGCTCGACGCCAAGGTACGCAAGGAACTGCGCAAGTGGCTGCGCGAGATCCACGACCGGACCGGCAACACCACCCTGTTCGTCACCCACGACCAGGAAGAGGCGCTCGAACTCGCCGACCGCGTCGTGGTGCTCGACAAGGGCCACATCCAGCAGATCGGCACCCCGGATCAGATCTACGACGAGCCGGCGACGCCGTTCGTGTTCGACTTCATCGGCGACGCCTCCGTGCTGCCGGTCAACGTCGATCAGGGCAAGGCGTTCTTCTACGACCGCCGGATCGGGCTCGGCGTCGATGTGCTCGGCCATGGACCGGCGAAGCTCTACGTGCGGCCGCATCATTGGGACGTCGGCGCGGCCGGCGGCGGCGCGGGCGGGCTCGAGCTGGTCGGCACGGTCGTGACGCTGCGTCGCCACGGCGCGGCGCGGCGGGCCGAGATCGAGATCGGCAAGGGGCATCTGGTCGAGATCGAGATCGATGCCGCCGAGGAGGTCGCGATCGGCGACCGAATCGGCCTGAAGCCGCGGCGCTGGCGGCTGTTCTTCGCCGACGGCCACTCGATCGGCTCCAGCCCCGCGCGCACGGCGGCGGCGCGGCGCGGCTGACGCCGGCTCAGTCCTTCTTCGCCGGCGACGGCAGGTCGTCGTCGGAGAGGATGCGCCACTTGGCGCCCTCGAGATCGTCGTACTGGCCGGCCTTCAGCGTCCACATGAAGCCGAACAGGCCGACGAGGCCGAGGCCGATCGCGATCGGGATCAGGTAGATCAGCACGTCCACGGCGGTGATCCTTCCGTTCTAGTGGCGCCGGGCTTGGTGACGCCCGGCGCGCTCAGGCGCGCTTCAGGCGCAGGCGCAGCGCGTTGAGGGTCACGATGATCGACGATCCCGACATTGCCAAGGCGGCGATCAACGGCGTCACCAGGCCGACGACCGCGACCGGCACGGCGATCAAGTTGTAGATCACGGATATCCAGAGGTTCTCGACCATCGCGGCCCGGGCGGCGCGGGCGATCTTCAGGCTCGCCGCGACCGGGGCGAGCCGGTCGCCGAGGAACACCGCGTCGGCGGCTGCCTGCGACAGATGCACGGCGGTGACCGGAGACAGCGAGACATGCGCGGCGGCGAGCGCGGGCGCGTCGTTGAGGCCGTCGCCGACCATCAGCACGCGGTGGCCCTCGGCCTTCAACGCATCGAGCCGGGCGATCTTGTCGGCGGGCTTCAATCCCGCGCGCCAGTCGGCGACGCCGAGCGCGGCGGCGGCCTCGGCGACGGCTTCCTCGCGGTCGCCCGACAGGATCTCGATCCGGTAGCCGGCCGCCTTCAGCCGGCCGACCACTTCGACGGCGTCGGCGCGCAGACCCTGCTCGAAGGCGAGCAGCACCGGCTCGGCCGTGCCATGACGGAAGGCGACGAAGGAGGCATTCGGACGGCGTTCGACCATGGCCTCGACCGCGGCCGGATCGACGCCGCAGAAGGCGGGCGAGCCGAGCCGCGCCATTTCGCCGTCGAGCATCGCCTCGACGCCCTGGCCGGGGATCTCGCGCGCATCTTCGGGTGGCGCGGCGGCGTGCGTCGCCTCGGCCAATGCGAGCCCGAGCGGATGCCGGCTCGCGCGCGCCAGCCGGCCGGCGGCCTTCAGCACCGGCGTCGGGATCGCGGCGCCGTCGAGCAGCGCGGGGGCGGGCAGCGTCAGCGTGCCGGTCTTGTCGAACACGACGGTGTCGACCGCCGCGAGCCGCTCGATCGCATCGCCCGAATGCAGCAGCACGCCGCGCTTGAACAAGAGGCCCGAGACCACGACCTGCACGGCCGGGATCGCCAGCGCCAGCGCGCAGGGGCAGGTGATGATCAGCACGGAGACGGCGACGACCAGCGCATCGGCGACCGGTAATCCCTTGACCACCGTCCAGCCGAGGAAGGTCAGGAGCGCCGCGGTGTGGACGACCGGCGCGTAGGCCCGCGCCGCGCGGTCGGCGAGGCGCATGTAGCGCGACTTCGCCTGCGCGGCCGCCTCCAGGAGCCTATTGACCTCGTCGAGCAGCGTGCCCTCGGTCGCGGCGGTGACGCGGACCCGGAGCGCGCCGGAAACGTTGAGCGTGCCGGCGTAGACGCGGGCGCCCTTGGCGACCGGCACATGCGTGGTCTCGCCCGTCACCAGGCTCTGGTCGATCTCGGAGCCGCCGTCCTCGACGACGCCGTCGACCGCGACGCGCTCGCCGGGACGCACCAGCACCAGGGCGCCCGGATCGATCTTCGACAGCGGCACCTCGCGCACCGCACCGTCGGGCAGGATGCGGCTCGCGGTCTCGGCCCTGAGCGCCGCGACATTCTCCGCGACCGAACGCGTCCGACGGCGCATGTTCTGGTCGAGGAAGCGGCCGGTCAGCAGGAAGAACAGAAGCATCACGACCGAGTCGAAATAGGCCTCCGGCGCATGGCGCATGGTCTCGAAGATCGACAGGCCGAGCGTCAGCGTGATGCCGATCGAGATCGGCACGTCCATGTTGGTGCGATAGGCCCGGAGCGCCCGCAGCGCCGAGCGGAAGAACGGCCGACCGGAGTAGAACACCGCCGGCACCGCGATCAGCGCCGAGACCCAATGGAACAGGTCGCGCGTCGGGCCGTCGATGTCGGTGGCGTTGCCGGCCCAGACCGAGACCGACAGCAGCATGATGTTCATGGTCGCGAAGCCGGCCGCGCCCATGCAGCGCATCAGCTCGCGCGTCTCGGCCTCCTCCTCGGCCGAGCGGCGGCCGGGATCGAACGGATGGGCGCGATAGCCGAGTTCCTCGAGCCGGCGCACGACCTGGCCCGCATCGACGGCGGCGGGCGTCCAGTCGACGGCGAGGCGATGCGTGGTCAGGTTCAGCCGGGCGGCAGTCACGCCGGGCAGCGCCTTCAGCCCGTGCTCGATCGTCGACATGCAGGCGGCGCAGGTGATGCCCTCGACCGCGAGGTCCATGTGCGTGGAACCATCCGGACGCGGGGTCGCGAAAGCGTTCCAGTCGCGACCGCCGTCACGGACGGAAGCGGCGACCGGCTTCAGAGCGACCGGGGCGGCGGACGACGCCGAGATGGGCGACGAGGGCGAGTTCATCGGCGAATTCATCGACGGAGTTCCTGCTCGCGGGGTCGCGCCCGGCTCCGACCGGCCTCGCCGAACCGGCGAGGCGCGAAGCGGCGGAGCGCGTCCCGGCCGGCTCAGTTCAGGACGAGACGATTCTCGGAGAGGAACAGACGGCCCTGGGGTCCGTCGCCCTCGACGACCAGATGCCACTGGCCGGCGGCGACGCCCTCGGTCAGGCCCTGGAACACGCCCTCCCGACCCGGAACGGCGCCGAGCGCCACGACGCGGTCCTCGCGCCGGTCGGTCGGGCGCTGCAACGTCGCCTTGAAGGCAATGCCGGTGAGCGGCTTGCCGGCCGCGTCGCGGGCCTCGATGCGCACCACCGCGTGGCCGTCGGCCGAGCGCTCGGTATGGGTGGCGACCTTCCAGCCGCGCTCGGCCTGCGCGCGCGCAGCGGCGATCTCGGCATTGAAGCGCTGGCTGTCGCGATAGGAGCTGTCGGTCACGGTGCCGGGGAAGCTGCCGATCGCGAAATAGATCATCGCGCCGTTCACCGCGAAGATGAAACCGAAGAAGCCGATCAGCATGGCCAGAACGTGCCAGCCGGTCAGCCGCTTCTCTTGCCTATCCATCGTCATCGACATCATGCCCCTCCGCATGTGTTGGTCCTTCGATGCGCCATTCATGCGAGGATCCGGATCGTCCGTCCTTGACCAGGATCATTCCGAATGGACAGCCGGCGGTCACGAAGACGCGACCGCCGGTCTCTGTTGTCCTCGGCCCGCCCCATTCCGGAGTCGGGGCCGGAGCCGGGGCCGTGCGCCCGCTCAGGGCGCCTTGAAGAAGTCAGCCGCCTTGGCGCTTTCGCCGCCGTTGGCGTCGATCACGCGGAAGACGATGTCGGTCGACTTGTCGAGCTTGCGGCCCGGCGGCACATGCACGTTGACGCGCAGTTCGCGGGTCTGGTCGGCACCGATCGTCACGATCGGCTTGCCGTCCTTCTTAGCCTCGATGCCGATCGCGTCGACCGTCGTCCCCTCGGGCAGGCCTTCGACCGCGAGGACATAGTCGCGGGCCTCGGTCGCCTTGTTGAGCACACGGATCGTGTAACCGTTGCGGACCGAGCCGTCGGAATTGGCGACGAACTGCGGATTGCGGTCGTGCAGAACGTTGACGCCGAGCGTCGCGCGGGTCAGCAGGACGAACAGCATCAAGCCGAGGATGCCGCCGATCATCACGACATAGATGATCGTGCGGGCGCGGACCAGTTTGAAGATCGGCGGCTTGCCGTGCTCGCGGCGCTCGATGTTGATGTCGGTGTCGTAGGCGATCAGGCCGCGCGGCCGGTTCACCTTGTCCATGACGTTGTTGCAGGCGTCGATGCACAGGCCGCACTGGATGCAGGAGAGCTGCGTGCCGAGCCGAATATCCGTGCCGGTCGGGCAGACCACGACACACTGATTGCAGTCGATGCAGTCGCCGGCCGCCTCGCCGGCCGCGCGAGCCTTCTCGGCCGCCTTCAGCGACGTCCGCGGCTCGCCGCGATCGACGCGGTAGGCGACGTTGAGCGCCCATTCGTCGGTCAGCGCCGCCTGGATGCGCGGCCACGGGCACATGTAGATGCAGACCTGCTCGCGCATGAAGCCGGCGAGCGCATAGGTCGTGAAGGTCAGGATGCCGATCCAGGCATAGGCGACGAACGGCGCCTGCAGCGTCGCGAGATCCTTCACCAGCGTCGGCGCATCGGCGAAGTAGAGCACCCAGGCGCCACCGGTCCACCAGGCGATCATCAGCCAGGAGGCGTGCTTGGCGACCTTCTTGGCCACTTTCGACAGGGACCAGGGCTGGGCGTCGAGCTTCATGCGATCGCGGCGATCGCCCTCGATCACGCGCTCGACCGCCAGGAACAGGTCGGTCCAGACCGTCTGCGGACAGAGATAGCCGCACCAGACGCGGCCGGCGACGGCGTTCATCAGGAACAGCGTCAGCGCCGCGACGATCAGGAGGCCGGTGATGAAGTAGAACTCCTGCGGCCAGATCTCGATGAAGAAGAAGTAGAAGCGGCGGCCGGGGAAGTCGATCAGCACGGCCTGCGAGGGATGATCCGGGCCGCGATCCCAGCGGATGAACGGCGTCAGATAATAGATGCCGAGCGTGACGATCAGGATCGCCCACTTGATCCGGCGGAACGTGCCCTGCACGGCCGCGGAGTAGATCTTCTTGTGTTCGGCATAAAGCGTGTCGTTGGCGACACCGGCACCGGAGGCTTCGGCTTCCGCTCGCATGGCTGATCCTGACATTCGGCGCTGCGCCCGTCGCGCCGCACCCCGGTGCGGGCCCCTCCCACACCACGGCCGAACTTATACCGAGGAGCCGGTTTCCCCTGCTTGAGCTACGTCAAGCGCGATGCCGGTTTATATGTCGGGCCTGACATGCGAGACGAGTTGCGGTGAGTGCGTAGGACGGAATGTGGTTTCGGGCGGATGAAGATCACGAGCGGCGTCAACGCCCGCCGAGCCGGCCGATCAGCGCCTCGGCCGCGGCCGGATTGCGCACCTTGGTGCCGGAGATGAAGAAGGCGAACACGTCGCCGGCTGCGCTCCAGGCTTTGGCGCGCTCCGCATAGGCGTCGAGTTCGGCGTCCGAGAAGCCGGCCGCCTCGTCGCGGCTGCCCATCAGGCGGGCGTAGGTGAAGCCGACCGGCGCGGGCGCGATGGTCGGGTATTCGGCGCCCTCGGCATGGACGATCGCGACGCCGTGCTCGGCGCAGAGCGCGCGGAACGCGTCGCAGTCGAACGAGGCATGGCGTACCTCGACCGCATGGCGCAGCCGGACCCCGTCGCGCTCGTTCGGCAGCAGCGCGAGGAAGGCGCCGAAATCGGCGGCATCGAACTGCTTGGTCGGCATGAACTGCCAGTTGATCGGTCCGAGCTTTGCTCCGAGCAGGGTCATGCCCTGGCCGAGGAATTTCGCCACGCTCTCACCCGCTTCGGCGAGAACGCGGCGGTTGGTCGAGAAGCGCGAGGCCTTGACCGTGAAGACGAAATCGTCGGGCGTCTCGTCGCGCCACTTGCTCCAGCTGTCCGGCTTGAAGGTCGAATAGTAGGTGCCGTTGATCTCGATCGCGGTGAGGCGGCGCGAGGCGAATTCCAGTTCGCGCTTCTGGGCGAGGCCGTCCGGATAGAACACGCCGCGCCACGGTTCAAAAGTCCAGCCGCCGATGCCGATCCGGATACTGCCGGGCATGTCGTCCTCCGCCGTGCTGTGCTTGGGCAGGCGACCATGGCACGGGCCGGTGCGGCGCGCGACCCGTTCCGCCACGACGCGGCGCCGGTCGTGCACAACTGGCGTCACAGATCCGGTCGGGCAGAAGAAAAACGGCGGGGATCGCTCCCCGCCGTTCGAAGTCGTCACGCCTCATCGGCGTCGGATCACTTACCGCCACCCAGCGAGTGGATGTAGACGGCCAGCGACTTGATGGTGATCGGGTCGAGGCGGCCTTCCCAGGCCGGCATGACGCCGTGCTGGGGATTGGTCACCTGGGCGACGATCGCCGCCTTGGTGCCGCCGTAGAGCCAGATCTTGTCGGTCAGGTTCGGCGCGCCGAGCTCCTGATTGCCCTTGCCTGCGTCGCCGTGGCAGGCGGCGCAGTTGTCGGCGAAGATCTGCTTGCCCTTGTCGGCACCCTTGACCGCCGGATCGGACAGCGACAGCACGAAGTCCGCCACCTGCTCGATCTCGTCCTTCTTCAGGACGCCGTCCTTGCCGAAGGCCGGCATCTGGCTCGTCCGGGTATCGCTCGGGGTCGAGCGAATGCCGAAGCGGATCGTCTGGTAGATGTCGTCCAGCTTGCCGCCCCACAGCCAATCGTCGTCCTGCAGGCTCGGGAAGCCCGGGCCGCCGGTCGCGCCGGAACCGTGGCACGGCGAGCAGTTGTCGCCGAAGGCCGCCTTGCCGTTCGCCATGGCGAACTCGAGCAGCTTCGGATCGGCCTTGATCTGCGCGACCGTGGCGTCGGCGAGACCCGTCGCGTTGGCGAGACGGGCCTTGGCGCCGGCCGCCGTTACGTCGAGCGCCTCGAGACGCTGCGAGTGGTTGAGCAGACCGGTCGTGTAGCTCTGCACCAGCGGCCAGGACGGATAGAAGAAGTAATATCCGACGGACCAGATGATGCAGGCGTAGAAGAGATACAACCACCACTTCGGCAGCGGGTTGTTCAGCTCCTTCAGGCCGTCCCACTCGTGTCCGGTGGTCTCGACCCCGGAAACGCGATCCAGTTCCTTATGTGCCATGATCAATCCTCCCGCAGGGGGATGTGCGCGGCCTTGTCGAAGGTCCGGCTGTTGGAGGGCCAGACCGCATAGGCGACGACGCCAAGGAAGACGACGAAGAAGTAGACGAGACCCCAGGTCTGAGCGAAGTGGGCGACGTCAGCATAAGTAGACATTATCCCCCTCCTCTCAGCGCGCGTTGGCCTTTTCGTCGTACTGCTTGAAGTCGACCAGCGTGCCGAGCATCTGGAGGTAAGCGATCAGAGCGTCCGCCTCCGAGACCTTGGCAACATCGCCGTCGAAGTCACGCGAGACCGACTTCGGATAGCGCTTCAGCATCGCATCGGCGCCCTTGTCGTCCGGGTTGGCCTGAGCCACCAGGTCGGCCTTGGCATTGGCGATCTGATCGTCGGTGTAGGGCACGCCGACGGTGCGGTTCGCCTTCATGAGTTCGACGACGTGGGCGTAGTCGAGCTCGGTCTTGGCCAGGAACGGATAGCCCGGCATGACCGATTCCGGCACCACCGACCGCGGGTCGCGCAGATGTTCGCGCTGCCACTGGTCGGAGTACTTGTTGCCGACGCGGGCCAGGTCCGGGCCAGTGCGCTTGGAGCCCCACTGGAACGGGTGGTCGTACATCGACTCCGCGGCGAGGCTGAAGTGGCCGTAGCGTTCGATCTCGTCGCGCATCGGACGGATCATCTGGCTGTGGCAGAGATAGCAGCCTTCACGGATGTAGATGTTGCGGCCGGCGAGCTCGAGCGGGGTGTACGGGCGCATGCCCTCCACCTTCTCGATCGTGCTCTTCAGGTAGAAGAGCGGCAGGATCTCGACGATACCGCCGATCGCGATCACGAGGATGATGCCGACGAGAAGAAGGATCGAGTTCTTCTCGAAGATGACGTGCTTGTCGAAGAGAGACATGTGTCAGGCCTCCTTCACTCTGCGGGGGCCAGGGCCGGACGGGCGGCAGGGGCGCTCTCTTCGCGCTCGCCGTACATCACGGTCATGTACAGGTTGTAGGCCATGATCAGGGCACCGACGAGGAACAGGCCACCGCCGAGGGCACGGATCACGTAGTAGGGATGCATCGCCGCCACGGTCTCGATGAACGAGTATTCGAGGAAGCCGAGCCTGTCGTAGGCGCGCCACATCAGGCCCTGCATGATGCCCGACACCCACATGGCGCAGATGTAGAACACGATGCCGATCGTGGCGGTCCAGAAGTGCCAGTTCACCAGCTTGAGCGAATACAGGCCCTTCTTGTTCCACAGCCAGGGGAACAGGCAGTAGAGCGCGCCGAAGGACACGAAGCCGACCCAACCCAGAGCACCGGAGTGCACGTGACCGATGGTCCAGTCCGTGTAGTGCGACAGCGAGTTCACGGCCTTCACCGACATCAGCGGACCTTCGAAGGTCGACATGCCGTAGAAGGCGACCGACACGACCAGCATGCGCAGGACCGGATCGGTGCGGAGCTTGTCCCAGGCGCCCGAGAGCGTCATCAGGCCGTTGATCATGCCGCCCCAGGACGGCATCCACAGCATGATCGAGAAGGTCATGCCGAGGGTCGAGGCCCATTCGGGCAGCGCGGTGTAGTGCAGATGGTGCGGGCCGGCCCAGATGTAGAGGAAGATCAGGGCCCAGAAGTGCACGATCGACAGGCGATAGCTGTAGACCGGACGCTCGGCGCGCTTCGGCACGAAGTAGTACATGATGGCGAGGAAGCCGGCGGTCAGGAAGAAGCCGACCGCGTTATGGCCGTACCACCACTGAACCATCGCATCCTGGACACCCGAGAACACCTGGACCGACTTCGAGGAGTAGATCGAGATCGGCAGGGATTCGTTGTTGCCGAGGTGCAGCACCGCGATCGTGACGATGAAGGCCAGATAGAACCAGTTCGCCACGTAGATGTGCGGCTCCTTGCGGCGCCAGATCGTGCCGAGGAACGCGAGCAGGTAGACCACCCACACGATCGTCAGCCACAGGTCGGAGTACCACTCCGGCTCGGCGTATTCCTTGCCCTGCGTGACGCCGAGCAGGTAGCCCGTACCGGCGATCACGATGAAGGCGTTGTAGCCGAGGATGATGAACCACGGCGTCACGAGGCCCGGCATGCGCGCCTGCGAGGTGCGCTGGACCACGTAGAACGACGTCGCCAGCAGCACGTTGCCGCCGAAGGCGAAGATCACCGCCGAGGTGTGCAGCGGGCGCAGACGGCCGAAGTTGAACCAGGGCAGATCCCAGTTCAGCAGCGGGAAGGCCAGCTCGAGCGCGATGTAGAGCCCGACCAGGAAGCCGGCGATGCCCCAGAACATCGCCGCAACCGAAGCGAACTTGATCGGTCCGAGGTTGTAGTTGGGCTTGCCGTCGATCTCGAGCGGCGGATTCTCCGCCCGATTCGTGTAGCCCTTGAAGATGAGAAAGATGCCGGCCGCCGCCATCACGGCGCCGAGACCGGCGTGAATCGCCATTGCCTGATCCCAGGCCTTACCCGAGATGATCAGACAGGCGACGGCGAGAAGGACGAGGAAGACGGTATAACCGAACTCCTCGGCCGTGAAAGCCTTTGCCCCGACTGGTCGAGCCATCGTTCGCCCCGTTTTTCGTATTCGAACGTCCCCGAACGCCCGGCGGCCGGTCAGCTGGATCCTGGATCCTCGACGCGACCGCGCTTGCGTCCCCTTCGAACGGCCCCTCGACGCCATCGGACGATCCGGACCGGCGGGAGGGCCGGACCTGACGATCCTCCTTCAGAATCTCGGGAGGGGTATCGAGGGCGACCCTAGTCCGCGCCTCCTCCCGCGACCTTGATTCAGGTCAACCGACCCGAGATCGCGGGATTGCGCGGCTTTTCGGCCACCCCATGGCCGCGGACCATAGGGGTAACGGGCGCGTGACTGCAGAGAGTCGTAATGCGTATCCACGGGGAAGCATTCCGCGCCCCGGATCGCTTCGATCAATCAGCGCGCGAGCGCTGGTCGAGAGATGCCTCTTTCCAGCGCGCCCCTGCAAAGGCCAGCCGTCCGATCACCGAGGGCAGCACGAGCACCATGCCGACGAAACGGAACACCTGGTGGGTGGCGACATAAGCCGGATCGGCGCCGAGCATGAAGGAGAGCGCGGTCATGGCCTCCAGGCCGCCCGGCGCGAAGGCGAGCGCTGCGGCGTCGAAGCCGATGTCGGTCGTCATGAGAACGGCCACGACGCCGAGGCCCGCCACACCGGCCGAGATCAGAAAGGCGCCGACCGAGGCGGCGAGCGACCCGAGCAACAAATCGCGGTCGGTGCCGAGAAAGCGCGTGCCGATGACGATGCCGACGGTCAGGAAGCACGGAATCAGCACCGGCTGCGGCAGATTGCCGTGAGCGAGACCGGCGCCGTGGACGACCGCGCTCGCCAGGAAGGCGCCGGTCAAGAGCCCGGCCGGCACGCCGGCGCGCTCGGCGGCGATCGCCCCGATGATCCCGACCGGCAGCAGGATCGCCAGCTCACGCAAGCCCGCGACCGGCCAGACCGGTACCTGCAGCGGACCGGAGAGGCCCGAACCGACGATCACCACCGGCAGGACCACCACCAGCACCATGATGCGGAACGTCTGGGCAATGGCGACGCGCCGGAGATCGGCCGGGCTCTCGACCGCCATGGCGAGCACATAGGACATGGCGCCGGGGATCGCCGCATAGAAGGCGGTCGCCTTGTCCCAGCCAGCGACGCGGTGAAGGAACAGGTAGACACCCGCGATCACGCCGGCGACCGCCATGAACAACAACGCCAGGCTGACCGGCCAGTGCGGCAGTCGCGCGATCGTCTCCGGCGTGACGCCGGCGCCCATCGAGATGCCGAGGAATACGAAGACGACGTCGCGGACGCGATTCGAGAGCCGCAAGTCGGCGCCGGCCATGGTGAACAGTGCGACCGAGATGGTCGCGCCGGATACCCAGGCGGCCGGGACGCCGAACCAGTCGAAGGCGATACCGCCTGCCGCGGCGACAACGAAGGCCGCGATCGTGCGCCCGATCACGGTGCCGATCGCCTTCCAGTCCCATGCCCGCATGCCGTCGCCGTCCGCCGTCGAGAAATCCCTGTCCGTCTTTAGCGGCTGGCGCGCGCAGGGGAAACGGCCCGCGGCGGCGGGCCGCCATGCGGCATGCCGCGATCGCGACAGCGTCTTTCGAAAGTTTGACGGCGATCAAGGAGAGCCGGCCGCGTCCGGGCCAAAGTGCGGGCATGACAACATCGCTCGAAGCTCGCTACGCGACCCGCAACGTCCCGCGCTACACCAGCTATCCGACCGCGCCGCATTTCGACGGCGAGGTCGGGGCGGAGGTTTACGCCCAATGGCTCGGCCGGCTCGATCCGGCCGTGCCGGTGTCGATCTATCTGCACGTGCCCTATTGCCGCGCAATCTGCCACTATTGCGGCTGCCATACCAAGGCGGCGCTGCGCGACGATCCTGTCGTCGACTATGCCGAGACGCTGATCGAGGAGATCGCGCTCGTGCGGCATACGATGGGCATCCAGACGGGCGGCGAGGCAGACGGCATCAAGCCGAAGGTCGCACATATCCATTGGGGCGGCGGCACGCCGAGCCTGCTGCCGCGCCAGCAGTTTCTCGCCGTCACCGCCGCGCTGAAGAGCGCCTTCGACGTGCTGCCCGACGCCGAGCACGCGATCGAACTCGATCCGCGCACCGTGACACCGGTGCTCGCCATGACGCTGAAGCAGGCCGGCATCACGCGGGCGAGCCTCGGCGTGCAGGACTTCGATCCGACCGTGCAGGCCGCGATCGGCCGTGTGCAGCCCTACGAGCGCGTGGCCGACGCGGTCGCCGCGCTGCGCGGCGCCGGCATCGAGGCGCTCAACTTCGATCTGATGTACGGCCTGCCGCACCAGACCGCCGAGACGATCCGCCACACGGTCGAACTGGCCCATGGGCTGGAGCCGAGCCGCATCGCGCTGTTCGGTTATGCGCATGTGCCCTGGTTCAAGAAGCACCAGCGGCTGATCGACGAGGCGGCGCTGCCCGGCGCGACCGCGCGCATCGCTCTGGAGCGCACCGCGCGCGAGGCGCTGGCCCAGCGTGGCTACTTGCCCGTCGGCCTCGACCACTTCGCGCGGCCGCACGATCCGATGGCGATCGCGGCCGCGGACGGCGCGCTCCGGCGCAATTTTCAGGGCTACACCACCGACACGGCCGACACGCTGATCGGCCTCGGCGCCTCGTCGATCGGCCGCATGCCGGAGGGCTTCGCGCAGAACGCACCCGACGTCGGCCACTGGCGCAAGGCAATCGAGGCCGGCCGGCTGCCGGTCGTGCGTGGCAAGGTGCTCGACCGCGACGACCGGCTGCGCGCCGCCGTGATCGAGAAGCTCATGTGCGACTATCGCGTCGATCTCGCCGCGGTGGCGGCGCAGTTCGGCGAACCGGTCGAAGCGCTGGCGGATGGCGAGGAGCGGCTCGGCGAGCTGGTCCGCGACGGGGTCGTCACGCTCCGGGATCATGTCGTCACGGTGACCGAGGCCGGCCGGCCGTTCGTCCGGGTCGCCGCGGCGGCATTCGACACCTATCTGGCCGCGGCCGCGGCTCGCCATTCGGTCGCGGTCTGAACCGCCGCGCCCGAGGCGAGGCCGGGGCCCGCGGTCAGTCGACCGCGATCCGCGCGAGAATCGCACCGAGCGTCGAGACCAGAAGGTCCGGCCGGACCTTGATCTCGACCCCCGGCGCCCGCCCGACACATGGGCGAAGGCGCGCGTCGCGAGGCTCTCGTCGGCCACCACGGGCAGCGGACGCTTGGTTCCGAACGGACTGATGCCGCCGAGCACATAGCCGGTCAGCCGCTGCGCGTCGTCGGGCTTGGCCATGTCGGCGCGTTTCCAGCCGAGCGCGCGGGCGGCCTCCGACAGCGACAGCCGCCGCGCGGTCGGCACCAGGGCCAGCGCCCAGCGCTTGCCCTCGTCCCAGACCACCAGTGTCTTGAACACGTCGGCCGGATCGAGCCCGAGCTTCTGCACGGCCTCAAGCCCATAGGCCTCGGCGCGCGGATCATGCGCATATTCGAGCAGATCGAACGGGATCTTGGCGCGTTTCAGGGCGGTGGTGGCAGGGGTCTCGGGCACGGAAACTCTCGGGGCGGGGCCGTAGTGCCCTCTTCTTACGGCAAGCGTTCGACCCGGCAAAGCCGATGCGCACGCAATGCTCAACTCCGGCGGGACCGGTTGAACCGGCAGAAAAACGCCGTGCCACGAGGGCACGGCGTGAGTTGGCAAGAGGAGGAGATGCTCGGGAGGAAATCCGCGTCGATCACGAAGGACTGAAGATGGAGCCGGTCCACCGCTCGATCAGAATTCGCTGTCTCGTCTTGCCGGATCGAGTGTCCCGCAAGCGGTGTCGGCTTGCACGGGCCAAAGTGTCGCGACCCCGCCGGTCCCGTCGCCCGATGCAAGCCGGCAACAGACCGGACAGGCGGAGGACGGCCTCGCTTCCGTGCCGTTCGAGAGAAAACAATCCCCGCGCGGCACCGAACGCGCGTCAGTGCGCGCCGGTCAGGTGGCAGATGGCGCAGACGTTGTTGATGCGGATGCGATCCTGCTTCTCGATCGCGATCACGCCGCGGCGCTTGAGATCGGAGATCACCCGGCTCACCGTCTCGATGGTGAGGCCGAGGTAGTCCGCGATCTCCTGACGGGTCATGGTCAGCAGGACGACTGCGTCGTCCTTGGCCCCCTCGCGCGGGCCGAGGCAATCGGCGACGCCGCGATTCGGCACGAAGCGCATCAGGAAGCTCGCAACCCGCTCGAAGGCCGACTTGCGACCGAGCAGCACGGTGTGTTCGTGCAGGGTCTCGATCTGCGACAGCAGGCAGCGGGAGATGTGCCCCTGCAGGTCGGCCGAGCCCTCGGCGTCGCGCCGGTCGATCGAACGGACGACGGCCGGGGTCAACGTCTCGGCGTTGCAGTCGTAGATCTTGCCGGCGACGACGCCGAACAACGACTGCGGTCCCAGGATCTCGACCACCTGGCGGCGGCCGTCCGGCAGCAGCTTGTAGAGCATGATCGCGCCCTCGATCAGCTCGTAGACGCGGTCGGCGGCGTCGCCCTCGTAGAAGACGACATCGTGCTCGCCGAAGCGCAGCGTCTTGGCGCGCGGCGACCGGACATAGTCCTGCCAAACCTGCGACGGACCCGGACGCAGGTCCGGGATCTTGCCGCCACTCGCGCCGATGCGATCGGAATAGGCCATGGTTCCCTCCTCGTCGGTTCCGTCCACGCGCATCGGCTCGAGCCGATGTCCGTCCGCGTCTCGGGAACGAGTGTCGCCGTCCGGCGACTGAAACCGGTCGATCAGCCGCCACGCCGGGCCGCCAATTCCTCTGCCGATTTCGAGGGTGAGGCTAAGAAGACGGACCAAATCTCACAATCCCGTCAGCCTACTTACGGCCAAGTACCTAAGACTTGCGGCCGAAGCGCCAGCCATCGCCGTCGTGGCACCCGATCGGGCGCGCGACAGCCGAGATCACGGCGGCAACGCTGCGTCAGAGTGGGCTTCAGCAGAGGAGCAGTGGAACGCGCTTTAGCGGCCAAGGGCCGCCGGGTGCGAGGGCCATCGGGCGCGAACGTCGCTTTTTTCGCGGGACGGCGCCGATGATGCGGCGCTTCTGCGCGTTCCGCGGCAGGCGGACGCGGGCGGGCCTCGATCAGGGCGAGCGCCCGGAACGGCAGGGATCGCGGCGGCAGGGATCGTGGCGGCAGGGATCGTACCGGCCGGGCGCCGAAGCGTCCGGCGGTGGTTTCAGAGCACGGCGACCAGACGCTCGCCGGACAGCGGCTTCCTGAGCAAGTGGTGCGGGCCGACGATGTCACGCATCTCGTCGTCGATCGCCTTCTGGGACTGGCCCGTAATGGCGATCACCCGCGGCGGCTCGCGCAGGCTGGTTATCCAGCGGATGGTCTGCGCCCCACTGATGCCGGGCAGGCCCAGATCGACGATCACCACGTCCTGCGGACGCGGCGGCGGGTTCTCGAAGAAACTCTCGGCATCCGGATGCAGCCTCACCTCGTAGCCGAGGGCCTGCAGCAGAAAGCGAAGCGAGTCCGAGACGCCGGGATCGTCTTCCAGAACATGCACGGCGCCCGGGGACGACGCCGAAAGATCGATCATGAAATGACTCACCGATCTGGTCACGGGATCACAAGCTCACATTATCCGACCGCGCCGAGACTTCGTCGTCCGTATTGCTTCGTATGTGCGCGCGTCGGAGTACTCGGGAGATGGCACGTCACCAAGGATGTTCCCGCCCGTCGCGTGACGGGATCATTGGTCGCGACCATCGACTTCGACGGCAAGTCGACCGGCTCCACTCGCCTCGAGGGAGACCGCGTAACGAGCTTCTACTGCCGTCGATTGCTCCATTTGAGCCTGCCACAAGGGAAGCACAAGTGAGGGGGCGTCCGGACGATACATTTCCGATCCGGTCTCGGGAGTACGCAAAACCTCTCGAAAACGGCGACGGGCCCCTCTCGGGGCCCGTTTGACTACGATCACGAATGCGTGTGGATCGCACATGGGGCCGCGAAGACACGCCCCCATCAACCACAGATCATCAGGCCTGCGCGTCACCGGTCAGTACGATGCGGACGAGGTCCGCGGCGTTGCGGGCGCCGAGCTTCTCCATGATGCGGGCGCGATGCACCTCGATCGTGCGCGGGCTGATGCCGAGATGGCGGCCGGCCTCCTTGTTGGAGGCGCCGGCGGTGATCTGGGTCAGCACTTCGAGTTCGCGCGGCGTCAGCAGGTCGCGGCCCGGGAAATCGGACGTCGAGGGCTTGCTGCCGTCCTCGCGGCGACGCTCGCCCGCTTCGATCGCCTCGCGCACGCGCTGGACGACGGTGTCGGCGTCGAACGGCTTCTCGATGAAGTCGAAGGCGCCGAACTTGATGGCGTTGACCGCCATCGGGATGTCACCCTGGCCGGAGATGATGAAGATCGGCGCCGGATAGTGATCGGCGTTGAGCGTCTTCAGGATATCGAGGCCCGAGCGGCCGGGCATGTGGACGTCGAGGATCACGCAGGCCGGCGGCTGGCGCCGGGCCGCGTCGAGGAAGGCGTCGCCCGAGTCGTAGCTCGACACAGAAAAACCCTCGAGATCGAAGATCACCGAAAGCGCATCGCGAACCGCCGGATCGTCATCCACGATGTAGATCAGCGTCTCGGTCTTCTGCGTGCGGAGCATGAACCACCTCGTTCGTTCGCCCGCTCCGGGCCTTTGTTGTCGCCCGTATCGGGCTGTTCTTTCCCCCTACGGGGCGGCGTCGTCTCGTATCTGGTGATGAGGCGGCGAAACTTTTACGCCGCCTCCATATCGGGTCTCATGGCCCCGATGATCCGGTGCCCCGCTTACTCGCTGGGCAAGGACCGCCGCGGGGCCGAAATCGGCAGGCTCAACACGAACTTGGCGCCCCTGCCACCGCCGCCGGGCGACACGGTCAGCTCACCACCATGGTTTTGCGCGATGGATCGGGAAATCGCAAGGCCGAGACCCAATCCCGTCTTCTTGGAACTGGAGAAGGCCTTGAATAGATTACGGACGACTTCCTTCGGAATGCCATTCCCGGAATCCTCTATTTCCACCAGCACGGACAGATCTTCGCGCCTGATGCCGATCCCGATCCAGCGTCCGGTCTCGAGCGTCTTGACCGCCTCGAGCGCGTTGCGGATCAGGTTCACCATCACCTGCTGGATCTGCACCGGGTCGACATCGACCGGCGGCACGTCCTCGTCCTGGTCGCGCCGGATCTCGACATCCGGCACGCTGGAGCCGAGTAGCGTCAGTTCCAGCGCCTCGTCCATGAGCTTTCTCAAATCGACGCCCTGACGCGCCGGTTCGCGCTTTTCGACGAATTGCCGCATGCGCTGGATGATGCTGCCGGCGCGCTCGGCCTCGCGCACGGCCTTGCCCAGGATGTCGACGATCGGCCGGTTGGCCGGATCTTCGGTCGCGGCGGTGCCCATCTTCCGCAGAATTGCCTGCAGATAGAGAATCACGGCCGTCAGCGGCTGGTTGAGCTCGTGGGCGATCGCGGCGCCCATCTCGTCCATGGCATTGACGCGCGCCATGTGGACGAGCTGCGCCTGCAGATGGTTGATCCGGCTCTCGACCGCCTTGCGCTGGCGCAGATCGCGGATGATGCCGATGAACTGCCGGCCCGCCGGCGTGCCGGCCTCGCCGACCGACAGCTCGATCGGGAACACGGTGCCGTCCTTGTGCCGGCCCTTCACCTCGCGGCCGATGCCGATGATCCGCTTCTCGCCGGTGTCGAGATAGTGGTTCACGTAGGCGTCGTGCTCGAGCGAATACTCGGGCGGCATCAGGATCTTGACGTTCTCGCCGATCACCTCGGCCGCTTCATAGCCGAACAGCGCCTCGCAGGCCTTGTTGAACAAGAGCATCCGCGCACGGTCGTCGATCACGATGATGCCGTCGACGGCCGTGTCCAAGACGCTCAGAAGCTGCGCCTCGGAAACGGTCCGGCTGATCGGTGGTAAGTCTGGGGGCGCCTGCCGCATCAACTCGATCCGCTCCCCCGGCAGTCCGCCGGCCGGATCCCCCGTCCGTTCGTGCGCGCCGAGTGGTTATACCTATTTGGATCGTAATCCGTCACGAATCTCAAGCCATTTCACGAGTCTTCGCGCCACTTCCGATAGGCTGTCCGGTCCGCGCGCGAAGCATAGGCGCAGAAACCCTTGGCCTGCTGCGCCGAAAGCGGTGCCGGGCGCAAGCCCGACATTAGCCTCATCCACCAGCCTGAGACCGAGTTTCGACGTATCCGTCTCCCCGTCTACGGAAAAGAACAGATAAAATGCTCCGGGGTCGGCAAAGCGAACCTTCCCTGTTGCGCGGAGCGCATCGACGATGATCTTGCGGCTCGCGCCGGCCCGATCGATCTGATGAGCGATGAATTCGTCGCCGTGATCGAGCGCGGCAACGGCGGCGCGCTGCATGAACACCGCGACGCCCGAGCTGGAATACTGAATCAGATTCTCGATCACGGGACCGAGACTCGGGTCCGCCTCGATCCAGCCGATGCGCCAACCGGTCATCGCCCAGTTCTTCGAGAATGTGTTGACGTAGATGACGCGGTCCTCCGCCGTCGCCACGTCGTGGAAGGACGGCGCGCGGAACGCGCCGTCGTAGACGAATCGGGTGTAGACCTCGTCGGCGACGATCCACAGGCCGTGGCGGCGGGCGAGCGCGAGCATCGCCTCCAGATCCGCGCGCGTGGCGGTCCAGCCCGTGGGGTTGCAGGGCGAGTTCAGGAACAGGACCCTGGTCGCCGGCGTCACCGCGGCCGCGAGACGGTCGAAGTCGAGCGACCAGCCGGCATTGCCGAAGTTCATCGGCACCTCGACCACCCGGGCGCCGCGCAGGCCGCTCGCCGCGGCGAAGTTCGGCCAGGCCGGCGTCGGCACGATCACCTCGTCGCCGGGACCGGCGAGCGCGGTCAGCACGGTCTGGATCGCGTGCATGCCCGAGCCGGTGACGTAGAATCGCTCCGGGTCGAAGGACTGGCCGAACAGACGCTCGTGGTAGCGCGCCAACGCGGTCCGGAGCTCCGGAATGCCGCGCTGCCAGGTGTAAAAGGTCTCGCCGGCCGCGAGCGAGCGGGTCGCCGCATCGGCGATGAAGCGCGGGGTCGGCAGATCGCCCTCGCCGGCCCAGAGCGGGATCAGCCCCTCGCGCGTGCGGCCATAATTCATCACCTCGACGATGCCGCTCGGCGGGGCGCCGAGCGCTTCGGGGCGGAGCGAGGCGAGAAAATCGGCAGACATCACACGACCTTCGGTTTCCGGGTGGATCGGAAGCCGGAGATTAGCCGAACCGATCGGTCGACGGCATGAATTCCTCTGATCCGACCGATCGGTTTCGTTGAAGTCGAATTGACGCGCGCTCCACTCACTTCGCCTTGAGGAGATCGCGGATCTCGGTCAGCAGCAGCTCGGTCCTGGTCGGCTCCGGCGGCGCCGACGGGGCGGCCGCCTCGGCCTTCTTCAGGCGGTTCATGCCCTTCACGGCCAGGAACAGGATGAAGGCGATGATGATGAAGTTGATCGCGACCGTGATGAACTGGCCGTAGCCGAGCGTCGCGCCGACCTCCTTGGCCTTGGCATAGGTCTGCGGCGCCGCGGCGGTCGAGCCCTTCAGCAGCACGAAGTAGTTGGAGAAGTCGAGGCCGCCGGTCAGCGCGCCGATGATCGGCATGAAGACGTCGCCGACCAGACTGTCGACGATCTTGCCGAAGGCCGCGCCGATGATCACGCCGATCGCGAGATCGACCACGTTGCCCTTGAGCGCGAATTCACGGAACTCTTTCAGCATTGCGGCTCTCCCCTGCCCGCAGACGCGGCCGGCCTCGTGTCGAGGATCCCGCCGCCTGCCTACGCCCCCCGAGATTACAGTCCCCGACGTCAGGTTCAATCCATCCTGCGCGTCGCCCGAGCACGCCCCGGCGTTCGCCGCGATAGACACGGTCGGAGCGTTGTGCTCCGATCCGCGGCAAAGAATACGCGAAAAGAGAGCCGCGCAGCATGCTTCAGGCCTGGGTCGTCGTCGCAGTCGCCTTCGCCTATATCGGCCTCCTGTTCGCCGTGGCGCATTTCGGCGACCGGGCCGTCAAGCCCGGCGCGCAGAGCCGACGACCGATCATCTACGTCCTGTCGCTCGGGGTCTATTGCACATCCTGGACGTTCTTCGGCTCGGTCGGGCTCGCCGCCAACCGCGGCTTCGACTTCCTGACCATCTACATCGGCCCCGCGCTGATGCTGACGGTCGGCATGCCGATGCTGAGACGGATCGTGCGGCTCGCCAAGTCCGAGCGCATCACCTCGATCGCCGACTTCATGGCCGCCCGCTACGGCAAGAGCCAGGCGGTCGCGGCCGTCGTGACGGGCATCGCGATCGTCGGCATCGTTCCCTACATCGCCTTGCAGCTGAAAGCGGTTTCGCAGTCGGTGACGACCTTCGTCGGCCATGACTACCGGCCCGACATTCCGTTCATCGTGTCGATCACCATGGCGACCTTCGCCTGCCTGTTCGGTACCCGCCATATCGACGCGACCGAGCACCAGCGCGGGCTGATGCTCGCGATCGCCGCGGAATCGATCATCAAGCTGATCACCTTCGTCGCGGTCGGTGCCTGGGCGGTGTTCGTGCTCTACGACGGGCCGAGCGACCTCCTGCACCGCGCCGAGGCGCTGCCGAATTTCTCGGCGCTGTTCGAGCGGGATCTCTCCGGCGGCAACTGGATCGTGATGTCGCTGCTGTCGTTCCTGGCGATCCTGCTGTTGCCGCGCATGTTCCATGTGCTCGTGGTCGAAAACAACGACCCGGCCGACCTCAAGTCCGCGCCCAGGCTGTTCATCGGCTATCTGATCGCGATCAACATCTTCGTCATTCCGATCGCGCTCGCCGGGCTGGTGCGGTTCGGCACCGCCGTCGACGCCGATACCTACGTGCTGCGCCTGCCGCTCGACGCCGGCAACGAGTTCATCACGCTCGCCGCTTTCGTCGGCGGGCTGTCGGCGGCGACCGCGATGGTCATCGTCGCGTCGGTGGCGCTCGGCATCATGGTGTCGAACGAGATCGTCATGCCGATCCTGATCCGCCGGCGCGGCCTCGCCTCCGACGGTTCGGACATGGGCGGCACGCTGATCATGGTCCGGCGGACCGTGATCTTCGCGATCCTGCTGACCTCCTACGGCTACTACCGCATGGTGCCGGCACCGTCGCAACTGGCCGAATTCGGCCTGCTCGCCTTCGCGGCGATCGCGCAGTTCGCGCCGGCCTTCTTCGGCGGGCTGATCTGGCGGCGCGCGACCGCGCGCGGCGCCATCGCCGGCATGACGGTCGGCTTTGCGGTCTGGTGCTACACGCTCTTGCTGCCGAGCGTGCTCGACCAGACCACGGGGCTCGGTTCGCTGCTGACCAACGGACCGTTCGGGCTCTGGATGTTCCGGCCGCAGGCGCTGTTCTCGCTCGCCTTCGATCCGCTCGCCCACGGCGTGTTCTGGAGCCTCGTGTTCAACACAGCGGCCTATGTGGTCGGTTCGCTGTGGCGCCAGCCGGAGCCGGTCGAGCGGCTGCAGGCCAATGTGTTCGTGCCGAGCGACCTCGCCCCGGCTCCGGCGCTGCGGCTCTGGCGCACGGCCGTGACGCTCGACGATCTCAAGAACGCCATCGCCCCCTATCTCGGCGAGGAGCGGACGCGGCAGTCCTTCGACGAGTTCCAGGCGGCGCGGCACATGTCGACCGCCGGCACGCAGGCGGCCGACCTCAACCTGTTGCGCTTCGCCGAGCAGCTGCTCGCCTCGGCGATCGGCGCGGCGTCGTCGCGGCTCGTGCTGTCGCTGCTGGTCAAGCGGCGTGATCCCTCCGCCAAGGCGGCGATGAAACTGCTCGACGATGCCTCGGCGGCGATCCAGTACAACCGCGACCTGTTGCAGACCGCGCTCGATCAGGTGCGGCAGGGTATCTCGGTGTTCGACCGCGAACTGCGGCTGATCTGCTGGAACCGGCAGTTCCGGCAGATCCTCGACCTGCCGCCCGACATGGCGCAGGGCGGCGTCTCGCTGCAGGCGATCGTGCGCGACTGCGCCGAGCGTGGCGAATTCGGCCACGGCAACCCGGAGCGGATCGTCAAGGACCGCATCGACAAGCTGGTCCGGCGTATGGAGACCTACCACGAGCGACTGATCTCGTCGGACACGGTGATCGAGGTGCGCACCAGTCCGATGCCGGACGGCGGCGTCGTGACCACCTGGACCGACATCACCGAGCGCGTGGCGACGGCGGAAGCGCTCGCCCGCGCCAACGAGACCCTCGAACGCCGCGTGCGCGAGCGGACCGAGGAACTCGTGCGGCTGAACGAGGAGCTGTCGGCCGCCAAGGCGCAGGCCGAGGAGGCCAATGCCGGCAAGACGCGCTTCCTCGCCGCCGCCGGCCACGACATCCTGCAGCCGCTCAACGCCGCGCGGCTCTATGTGACGAGCCTGGTCGAGAAATCGAGCGGCACGCCGCTCGCCGATCACGCCTCCAACATCGACCAGTCGCTCGACGCGGTCGAGGAGATCATCGGGGCGCTGCTTGACATCTCGCGGCTCGACGCGGGTGCCTTGAAGCCGGAATTCTCGGTGTTCCGGGTCGACGAAGTCCTGAAGTCGGTCAAGGTCGAGTTCGAGCCGATCGCGGCCGAGAAGGGGCTCGATCTCGTCGTGGTCGCCTCGTCGCTCTGGGTGCGTTCCGATCGGCGGCTCTTGCGGCGGCTGGTGCAGAATCTCGTCTCGAACGCGATCAAGTATACGCCCAGCGGCCGCGTGCTGGTCGGCTGCCGGCGGCGGCGGGGCCGGGTCTCGATCGAGGTGCTCGATACCGGGCTCGGCGTGCCGGAGACCAAGCAGAAGGTGATCTTCCAGGAGTTCCAGCGCCTTGATCAGGGCGCGCGGGTCGCGCGCGGCCTCGGGCTCGGCCTGTCGATCGTCGAACGCATCGGCCGCGTGCTCACGCATCCGATCGGCATCACCTCGTCGCCCGGCCACGGCTCGCGCTTCTTCGTCGAGGTGCCGACCGCCGCGCCGATGCCGGTCGAGATCGGCGACGCCGGCACGCCGAAGCCGTCGCCGGCGCGGCTCGACGGCATGATCGTGCTCTGCCTCGACAACGAGGAGAGCATTCTCGACGGCATGGAGACGCTGCTCAAGGGCTGGGGCTGCGTCGTCGTCAAGGCACGCGACGTCAAGGAGGCCTCGGGCCAGCTCGGCCAGGTGATGAAGGACCATGGCCGGGGGGCGGATGCGCTGCTGGTCGACTATCACCTCGACGAAGGCAACGGCATCGACGCGGTCACGCACCTGCGCTGGCGCTTCGGCGCCGACCTGCCGGCCGTGCTGATCACCGCCGACCGGACCCCGGAAGTGCGCGAGGCGGCGCGCGAGAAATCGATCGTTCTGCTGAACAAGCCGCTGAAGCCCGCCGCGCTCCGCGCGACGATCGCGCAATGGCGGGTTACGCAGTCGGCGGCGGAGTGAGGGTGCGGGCAGCCAGGCTATGCTGGGGCCGACGGGGTTCCTTCCCGCCGCTCACACCCCTAACGACTGCCATTGCCCGGCCTCGATCTTCGAGGCGGCGATGACGGCCTGGGTGCGGCTCTCGACGCCGAGCTTCTGCAGGATCGCCGAGACATGCGCCTTGACGGTCGCCTCCGAGACGCTGAGCTCGTAGGCGATCTGCTTGTTGAGCAGGCCCTCGCTCAGCATCATCAGCACGCGCACCTGCTGCGGCGTCAGCGTCGACAGGCGCTGCACGAGCTTGCCCGTCTCGTCGGCCGGCACGGCCGAGAGATCGATGTCGGGCGGCGTCCAGGTGCCGCCTTCCATGACGGTCGACAGCGCCAGACGGATCGAATCGGTGCCGAGCGACTTCGGCACGAAGCCGGCGGCGCCGAACTCCATGCAGCGACGGATCGCCAGCGCCTCCTCGTTGGCCGAGACCACGACCACCGGCACCGACGGATACTGCGCGCGCAGGTACATCAGCCCCGAGAAGCCGCGCACGCCCGGCATGTTGAGATCGAGCAGCACGAGATCGACGTCGTCGCCCTGCTCGAGGATCTCGGTCACGGCATCGAGCGAGCCCGCTTCCGAGATCGCGACGCCCTCGAACATGCTCTCGAGCGTCTGGCGTAGCGCGCCGCGAAACAGCGGGTGATCGTCGGCGATGATGAACCGGTAGGCCGCGGTCGAACTCAAGCGATTTCCCCCCTCGCCCCGCTTCCGCTTCGATCAGCGGTTGACCCCGCGGCCTGGCTTCGCCCGGTCGGGTGGGCGGCCGATTGACGGTGGTCGAGCCTGCGCGGGATGCAAGCCGATACGGCGATTATTGTTTTTGCGTCTTCATCACGCAAGCACCTCCGCGTTTTCGCGCAGGGATCCTTGCGGAAGACCGCCGTTTCGGTTGCGGCGCGGGTCGGCGAATGTGCCGCCGCCGCGCCGATCGCAGCCGGACGATGGCGAGCCAAGTGCTTGATGAGCCGAGCGTTCGGCGCATGGCTGCACCAAATGGCGCCATCGCGGTCGATCCCCGACCGCGACTTGGGCTAAGTTGGCGCCGATCCGCCGCCACGCGCGGCAGGACGGATCGACGCCGTCGGCCTCGCCCGACGCCCACAAGGAAAAGCCTTCATGACCGCCACGTCGCGCCGCACCATGTTCCCGCCGATCGAGCCCTACGCCACCTACCGGCTGAAGGTGTCCGATCTGCACGAGATCCACGTCGAGGAGTGCGGCAACCCGAAGGGCAAGCCGGTGATCATGGTCCACGGCGGCCCGGGCGGCGGCGTCAATCCGGCGATGCGGCGCATGCACGATCCCGCCGCCTACCGGATCATCCTGTTCGACCAGCGCGGCTGCGGAAAGTCGACGCCGCACGCCGAGCTCCGCGAGAACACCACCTGGGATCTCGTCGCCGACATGGAGAAGATCCGCGAGCATTGCGGCGTCGAGCGCTGGCAGCTGTTCGGCGGCTCCTGGGGCTCGACGCTCTGCCTCGCCTATGCCGAAACGCATCCCGAGCGGGTCAGCGAGCTGGTGCTGCGCGGCATCTTCACGCTGCGGCGCAAGGAACTGCTGTGGTTCTATCAGGAAGGCGCGAGCCTGATCTTCCCCGATCTGTTCGAGCCGTTCCGCGAGCATATCCCGGAGGCCGAGCGCCATGACCTGATCGCGGCCTACCATCGCCGGCTGGTCGATCCGGATCCGCAGGTTCGACAGGAGGCCGCGCGACGCTGGAGCGTCTGGGAGGGTTCGACGCTGTCGCTCTTCCCCGATCCGGCGCGCGTCGCCTCTTTCGCCGACGACCACTACGCGATCGCCTTCGCGCGCATCGAATGCCACTACTTCGTCAACAAGGGCTTCTTCGACGCCGACGATCAGCTCCTGCGCGACGCGCACCGGATCGCCGACATTCCCGGCGTGATCGTCCACGGCCGCTATGACATGTGCACGCCGTTCTTCAACGCCTGGGATCTCAAGAAGGTCTGGCCGAAGGGCGAACTCCGCATCGTGCAGGACGGCGGCCATGCGCTGTCCGAGCCCGGCATCGTCGACGAACTGATCGGTGCGACCGAAGCCTACAAGTCGCACAAGGCCTGATTCGATAGCCGCGCCGGCGTCCCTCGCGGGCGCCGGCCAGCCGGCCCGCTATCTCTTGAATGCGCCGGCCAGCCGGCCCGCTATCTCTTGAATGCGCCGGCCAGCCGGCGCAGGCGCCACACCACCCAGGCGGCGGTGGCCAGATTGCCGAGCGTGAGGATCGCCAACGCCACGGGGGCCGCGATCAGCAGCCGGCGCTCGACCAGAAAGACCAGCGCGATCGCGAAGAAGAAGCCGGCATAGAGGTCGAGCAGCGTCACGATTCCCCAGGGATCGGCGACGATGCGCGCGAAGCTGTCGCCGATCGGCAGCAGCGTGATCGCCCAGACGATCGCGACGCCGAGCGCCGCCGCGAGCATCAGGCCCGCCGTCGTCGCCGCGACCGCCGCGCGCCGAAGCGGCGGTCGACGCGCGGGACCATCGAACGGGACTGGATCGAACCGGACCGGATCGGTTTCCTTGGCCATCCCGAACCTCCATCCGTATCACCACGAAGCGTTTACGGCAGACGGAGGCGAACGGTTCAGACCACCCTTGAAGATGGGCGATTGCGGCGGGAACGGATCAGGTGCCGAGATAATGCAGTGTCAGCCGGCGCGGGTGGCCGCGCAGGCGGTGCTCGACCACGAACAATCCCTGCCAGGTGCCGAAATCCATGCGGCCGCCGACGACCGGAATCGCGACCGAGACCGAGGTCAGCGCGGTCTTGATATGGGCCGGCATGTCGTCCAGGCCTTCGAGATCGTGGCGATAGGGCATGTTGACCGGCGCCAGCCGGTCGAGCGCGTCGACCAGATCGTGGCGGACGTCCGGATCGGTGTTCTCGGTCACGACAAGCGACGCGGAGGTGTGCCGGATGAACACCGTCAACAACCCGTCCGCGGCTCCGGCCTGTGTCAGCCATTGATCGACGCGTGACGTAATGTCCTGCGTGCCTCGGCCCGTGGTGTCGACAGTGATCCGAGTCATCGCCTGGCGCAGGCCGGCAAACGTCGCCACATCCCTCGGGATCGACTGCATTCTGCGAAATCGCCCTCTGACCGTTCTTATGAGCTTCCGAAAAATTACACCCTGTCGACGGCGGTTGCCAGCGCAAGCTCACGTCCTTGTGACGAAACACACCCCTTTTTCTCCGGCACGGCCGAAATTTGCCAGTATCGACGCGGTCGGCCATGATCCGTGCGGTCGAGGCTGCGTCTTTCCACCGATGGAGAGGTGCGGCAACGCACCGAGGTTCGCCGGAGACGTCCCTTGCAGTGGCTCGAATCACCCGTGGTGCAGATCCTCCTCGTCGTGCTGGCCTTTGCGATCGGCGCGGTGATCCTCGTCGTCGCCGTCGCGGCGTCGAGGCGACGGCGCCGCGATGCCGGAGCCGCACCGGCGCCGGCCTCTCCCCGAGCTCCCATGATCCCGGCGGGCCGCCGGCGCTCGCGGTGCTTTCGAGTTCGACGGCGAGCCCGGCGTCGTCAGCGTGCGAAGCGCGCGTCTGGTGATCGGCCGGCATTCCGACGACGATCTGCGCATCGGCGACGTCACCGTGTCGCGCCATCACGCGTTGCTTTCGCGCGGAGCCGACGGCACCTTCGAGATCCTGAACCAGACCGCCGACCGGCCCGAGCCGAACCAGTTGCTCGTCAACGGCATTCACCGGGCCCGCGCCACACTCGCCGACGGCGACATCGTCACCGTCGGCGCCGTGTCCTTCCGCTTCCGCGGCCCCAGCGGATCGCGGCGCGGCGTGACCCCGCCCCATCGACCGGAGCAAGCCATGGCCGAGGACGACGACATCCCGCCGACCACCCAGATCGTCCGGCACCTGCGCAAGGACGATGCGGCGGCCGAGACGGAAACCGACACCGACGACGTCGCCACCCAAGTGGTGTTCGCGCGTTCGGAGCGGCCGATCGCGCGTGTCGTCGTCATGGGCGGGCATGGCGCCGGGCAGGTTCGGCTGGTCTATCGCGGCACCAACGCGATCGGCCGCGAGCGGGCGAACCGCATCGCGCTCGATTTCGGCGACCCGACCGTGTCGCGGCGCGACCACGCCATTCTGGTCGCCGACGGGCCGAACGGGCCGTTCCGGCTGATCGACGGCGGCAAGGTCAATCCGGTCGTGGTCAACGGCCGGCTGCTGCGCGGCGAGGCGGAGCTGAAGATCGGCGACACGATCGAGGTCGGCACCACCACGCTGCTCCTGCAGGGGATCTGAACGCCGATCGATTCCGTTCTCACCTCCCAGGCTCGTCGACAGTCCGCCCTCGGCGGAGCGTCACCGGCTGTTCCCCCCTCGACATTCCCGCCAAGATCGCGACCGGAGTTCTTCCGATGATTTCACTCGACCCCGCCCTGTTCGCCCCCGAGGCGATCTCGGAGGAGACGGCGAAGCTCAACGCCAATGTCGTCGCATTGCTCGAACGGCTGCCGGACATGTGGAGCCTCGAGCCGCGGGTGATCCGCGAGCGCCGCGCCAAGGGGCTCGGCCCCTTCCCGCTCGCACCGAAATCGCCGCGCGCCGAGACGGTCACGATCGAGGGCCGGCACGGTCCGATCGCCTTGCGCATCATTCCGCCGGCGAACGGCACGCCGCGCGGCGCCTACCTGCACATCCACGGCGGCGGCTGGGTGCTCGGCTCGGCCGACCAGCAGGACACGCGGCTCGAACGGATCGCCGACAACACCGGGCTCGCCGCCATTTCGGTCGACTACCGGCTCGCGCCCGAGAACCCCTACCCGCAGGGGCCGGACGATTGCGAGGCGGCGGCGCTCTGGCTAGTCCGCGAGGGCGAGGCGCGCTTCGGCTCCAACCTGTTCGCGATCGGCGGCGAGTCCGCCGGCGCGCATCTGTCGGTCGTCACCCTGCTGCGTCTGCGCGATCGCCACGGGCTCTCGCCCTTCGCGGGCGCCAATCTGGTCGCCGGCTGTTTCGATCTCGGCCTCACGCCGAGCGCACGCGCCTGGGGAACCGAGAAGCTGGTGCTCAACACGCGCGACATCGAGATGTTCGTGCGCCACTTCCTGCTCCACGGCGGCTCGACCGAGGATCCGGACGTGTCGCCGCTCAAGGCCGATCTGCGCGGCCTGCCGCCGGCGCTGTTCTCGATCGGCACGCGCGACTGCCTGCTCGACGATTCGCTGTTCATGGCGAGCCGCTGGCTGGCGGCGGGCAACGCGGGCGAGCTCGCGGTCTATCCGGGCGGGGCGCATGTGTTCCAGAGCTTCCCCTCGGCGCTCGCCGAGGAGAGCCTGGCGCGCATGGACGCGTTCCTGCTCGGGCTCGGCTGAGCCCATGACCGGAGGCAGGCACATGGGCTTCGTCGATACCTATCTCGGCTTCGTCGACATGTGGGAATGCGACGAGAACCAGCACATGAACGTGCGGTTCTACTGGTCGAAATTCGAGGCCGCCGACCGACAGTTCCGCCGCATCGCCGGGCTCGATGGACGGCTGCCGCACCGGCTGACGCGGCATGTGCGCTATCACGCCGAGCTCGCCGGCGGTATGCCGGTCGGCATCCGCTCGGCACGCATCGAGAGCGCACCCGGCACGATCGCGATCGTCCACGAGATGCGGCCGCTCGGATCGGAGGCGATCTCGGCGACCGCACTCGACCGCTATCTGGTCGACCGGCCGGACGACCTCGGCCCCGCCGCCGTGCCGATGCCGGCCTCGGCCGTGCCGCGCGGCCTCGACATCGCACCCGCGGCGCTCGATCTCTCCACCGAAGCCGCGATCGAGGCCGGCGGCGCGATGACCGCGATGACCCGCGTCACGGTTGCCGAAGCGGACGTCGACGGCGTCATCGAGGACTACGTCCACATCGCGCGCGCCTCCGACGCCGCGCCGCATGCCTGGGCGCGGCTCGGTATGACAAGGGCATGGCTCGCCGAGCGCGGGCTCGGCCGGGTCGCGGTCGAGATGAAGCTCACCTATGGCGAGCGGCTCCGCGCCGGCGACCTCGTCCATCTGGTCTCGACCGTCGGGCCGGTGTCGCGCCGCACCCTGGTGCAGACCCACCGCTATTTCGAGAGCCGCAGCGGCCGGCCGGCGGCGGTCTGCGAGGTGGTCGCGCTGGCGATGGACATGGCGACCCGCCGCGCGGTCACCATTCCGGCCGAAATCCTGGAAAGATACGGCTGATCGCCGCTGCCGGGCGGATGGCCGGCCGGCCGCCACCGTGTCGCCGCAAAGCGCCGCCACACACGCCGCGGGCTGCGGGAAGCCCGTGGCCCGCGCGGCGAAAGCCGATCTCGCCCATTGAACGAACCGGGCGCGGCTTGTATGAACGCGAGGCGCGCGCGGGCGTGTCCTGCGGCGGGGATTGCCGATCCGCGGCGCACGTCGCCCCCTTCGCGGGAAGCATCTTCGCGGGAAGCCATCACAGTGAGCCGGCGCGATCCGATCGTCCGGCGATGAACAACGAGAAGGTCGATGACGGTCATCCTCCAGGAAATCGCGCGGCGCATCGTCGTCACGTCGCTGACGGCGCTCATGTCCCTGATCGGCATGGCGTTCGGTTCCGCCCTCGCCCAGGACGCCCCGAAGCCGGCGGCCGCGGGCGCCGTGACCATCGACGGCTGGATGAAGATCTGCGGCAACGACGAGCGGCAGAAGAAGGAAATCTGCAAGACCGGCTACGACCTGCGCAGCGAAGGCGGCCAGTTCCTCGCCTCGATCTCGGTCAGCGAAATGGCCGGTGAGGCGCGCAAGATCGTCGAGCTGATCATGCCGACGGGTCTCCTGCTGCAGCCGGGCGTCAAGGTGCAGGTCGACCAGAACAAGGCCGAGGACGGCAAGTTCTCGCTGTGCATGCCGGAAGCCTGCGTCGCCGGTTTCGTCACCACCGAGGCTTTCCTCGGCAGCCTCAAGAAGGGCTCGACCCTGACCGTGACCGCGCAGGGCCAGGCCGCCAATCCGATCTCGTTCGCCTTCCCGCTCGCCAGCTTCAAGAGCGCCAACGAGGGCAAGGCGATCGACGAGGCGACGCTGAAGAAGCGTCAGGAAGCGATCGCGCAGGACATCCAGCAGAAGCAGAAGAGCATCGAGGAGCAGCTCCGCGCCGAGCAGCACAAGGCGACGCAGAGTCCCTGAGGTTCGCGACTGCCGCTCCCGAACGACCACGGGCCCCTCGCGGGGCCCGTTTTGTTTTTGGAGCATTCCTCCAGGCGAAGGCGCCCGCCGCGCGGGCCTGCCAAATCCTGCCGTCCGCCGCTTCACTTCGAGGCACGCTTTTCCGGCGCCAGACGCTGCTTCCAGCCGGAAACCGTCGTCAGCAGCCGCCGATTTGCCTCGACCGCGAAGCTGCGTGTCTCGGTGGCGGCCGTCTCCAGCGTCGCTTCAACGCGCTCCAGGGCCGCGGCGGCGGTGCTGGCCGAGCCCAGGCGACGCCGGAGCTCGTCACGCTCGGCGCGGGTGGCGGCGAGTTCGGCTTCCAGCCTCGCCTTCTCGGAGGCCAGGCCCGCGCCTTCGACCTCGCAGGCGGACGCGCTGCCGGGCGCGCTCGTGGCGGTCCCGGCGGCCGCCATGGCGGTCGTCGGGGCAACGGCGAGCACGGCGACAAGGAGCCTTCCGGCGCCGAGCGCCGCACGAGCGTCGAAGAGGCGTCTGACGGTCATGTCGCCGATCCCCGCGTTCCCCCAAAGTCCCTCGATCTTCGCCTCCCGAATACGGGAGCTGCATGCCCCGCACCGGATCACCCTGCGAGCATGCCACGAAACCGCGACGCGCTCACGTCGGAACGCATTCACGTCCGAACATGCCGACAGATGCCGGCTGATACGAGGCATTCAGGAGCGCAAGGCGGGATTGGATCGGATCGAGGCTGCGGACAAACGAGAGCCGTCAAGCGCCGTAGGCTGGCGTTGAGATGGCGGCGGCGGGGACCGCGTCCGATCCCCGCCAACCGGCGGTGGGACCGCGCTCCGAACGAGCGCTTTCCCTGCCGCGTCATCCGTACATGAACGGGCCCGGCGGCCCATGAAAGAAGGAGATAAACTAGGACTGAAGCAATGGGGACAGCGGGATCAACCCGCGGTCGCCTCTTTGGCCTTGAGCAGATCGTCGATCTCCCCGATCGTCGACTTCACTTCGTCGAGCGCCGCGTCGATGTCCTTCTTCTGCTGCTCCAGGATGCTCATCTGCTCGCGGAACTTGCGATGCGCAACGCGCAGCTGGGTCAGCTGCCCGTCGCGCAGATCGTACAGGTCGAGCATCTCCTTGATTTCGGTCAGGGAGAAACCGACCCGCTTGCCCATCAGCACGAGCTTCAAACGGGCACGGTCACGACGACCGTAGATCCGGTTCAAGCCCTCGCGACGGGGGTTCAGGAGGCCCTTGTCCTCGTAGAACCGCAAGGTCCGCAGCGTGACGTCGAATTCCTTGGCGAGATCACCGATGGTGAACCAGGCCTGCCGCGTCTCCTCCTGACCGGAGGACGAACGAAGGCCGGACTGGGCCGTCGATTGATCGAGAGCCAGTGCTTCTTTCATGGGAACAACCTCCTTCTCACACGTCGAGAAGCCGGACTGCTCCCCCGCGTCGATTCGTTGTTCTTATGCAGTCGTCGACCGACTTGAGCTTGATAAGCTGCCGCTCAGGCATGGTCAACCACCCCGCTGCTCGCATTCACGGCAACGGCATGGAAAAGTGCCATGAGAAAAGCGGCGAGATCAAGATGACGTACCGTCGACCGCAGCGAATTTGCACCGAATCCCCGTTAAGGCCGAGCTCTGGGCAGACCGATAACCGATATCGCTGCTTCCTCTGCGTCCAAATTAAGTTGAATTATTATAGATTTGCTGATTTTCGTTAAGCGTTCGCAGCTTACCGATGCGTACAGCTTCGCCCGGAATGGCTGTTCTCGACGCGGCGTCCGTGCACCGTCGCTTAACAGAAATTACGGCACCGTGACTCCGCACGCCGGTTCTTAACCATCTGTTTACCCTGTTCGCCAACTCTGTCGCCGACACACCCAGGCGTTCGACCCGGGCGAATCACGTCCGCATCGATCGTCCGAAGCCGTCCATCGAACGGCGAAACGATCTGCGGGCCACAGGGGGCCGAGATGGTCAGGACTCTGCGGGACAACGACGACGACATGTCGGACCGGATCGCCGACGCGGTTCGACGGGCCGGCGTTTCGGTCGACGATGTCGTGCGCTCCGTTCTGACCGACGGGCGCCGGGCCCGTGCGACGTCGAAATCCCGCGACGACGACAGCGCCGGCCGCGATTCGTGGCGGGGCGAGCGCTCGCGCGAAGATGAGCTGAACGAGATCGGTGCCGCCGTGCGGCGGCTTTCCGAGGTCGGGGGCCGCGGCGGCGAGACGCGCGGCCGCGACAACCGGCGCGCCGATGCCATTCTCGACACGCTCGACGCCCTCGATCGCCGTATCCGCACTCTTGCCGAGGAACGCGACCCGCAGGCGCGCCGGCCGGCCCGCCAGACGAGTTCGGCCCGCGCCGCCGGCATCGGCGGCTCGCCCGACTATCTCAGACGCGCCATCGCCGAGATCTCCGACCGTCAGAGCGCACTCGACGACACACCGGCACGTCCGGCGACGCGGCGCATGGCGGTCGATCGCGACGACGCCGACGACCGCTATGCGGAACGCAGCACGGCGCGGCGCGGCGGCGCGCGCCGAAACCCGGTCTCGCTCGCATGACGAGCCGCGCTCCCGCAGCAGCTACGACGAGCCGCGCTCGAGTGGCTTCCAGCAGATGGAGCCGCATTTCCGCGCGCTCGCCGAGAAGATCGACCAGATCCGCAAGCGCGACGAGGACGGGCTCATCCGGCCGGTCATCGACGAGATCCGCTCGCTGCGCGAGACGGTCGAGAGCCGCGGCAAGGATGCCGACGTCGATGTGGGCGGCGAGCTGAAGCGTCTCGGCCGGCTGGTCGAGCGCACGGCCGAGGCGCATGGCGCCGGATCTGTGTCGATCGAACCGCTCGTCGCGGAGATCGGCCGGCTGCGCGAGGTGGTGCTGCAGTCGAACGTCGAGGGCTCGCTGCGCTCGCTCGAGGCCGGCTACGGCCATATCGTCGAGCGTCTCGACGAGATGCGCCGCGGCACGCTCGACACGCGCGGCATCGACCAGCTCGGGGCCGAGATCGCCAAGATCCGCGACGCGCTCGGCTCGGTGCCGAAGGTCAACCAGATCAGCGCGCTCGAACGCAACCTCGCCGATATCGGCCGCATGCTGGTGCGCGATCACGCCAGCGTCGATCCGCGCATCGACGACGTCTCGAACCGCATCGACGACCTGAAGCGTGCGCTCGGCGAGGCCAACCCGTCGCCGGCGCTGCGCTCGCTCGAAGAACGGCTCGACCTCCTGACCGGCAAGCTCGACTCCGTCGAGCGCTCCGCGCGCGGACCGGTGTCGCCCGAGCGGATGGCGGGTCTCGTCGACGAGCTCAGGATCATCGCGGCCGGCAGCCGCACCGCCGACGAACTCCGTGGCCTCGAACGGCGCGTCGCCGAGATCGGCGAGCGGATCGCCGACCTCGGCCGGCGACCGGGCGGCCCCGTCGGCGACGCGGGCGCGCTCGCCAGCCGGCTCGACGAACTGTCGGCCAAGATCGATCGCATCCAGCCGCCGTCGGCCGACCACCAGCTCTCGCTCGCCGCCCTCGATGCCACGATCGACAAGGTCGACCGGCTGATCGGCCGCTCGCGTGACGGCTCGATCACCGCCGTGATCGAGGATCGGCTCGCCCAACTCATCGGCACGCTCGACCGGGTCGAGCGCGATCACGTCGGCACCAATGCCGACGTCGATGCGCTCGCCCGCGAAGTCGCGGCCATGCGGCGCGAGATGGTCACGGCGACCGAAACGCCGATGCGCGCCATGGAAGCGCAGATGCAGACGCTCGCCGAACGGCTGGAGCGCTCCCTCGCCGATGCCGACGACGATCGCGCGCTCGAACAGATCGAGGACCAGCTTCACCGGATCACCCAGCATCTGGAGCAGACCCAGGACCGTCTCGGCGACATGGGCGCGATGGAACGCGCGATCATGCGCCTGGAGGAGCGGCTGGAGCGGCGCTCCGACGACGTGGCGGCGATCGCGCGCGAAGTCGCCGAGGAAATGCTGCGCCAGCGCGGCGGAGATCACGGTACGGATCGTGGCGACGATCCGACGCTGACGGCGCTGCAGGCCGATCTGAAGATGCTTCAGAACGCGGCGCGCACCAACGAGAACCGCACGATCGATACCCTGCAGTCGCTGCATGGCGCGCTCGTCGGTATCGCCGACCGCCTGAACGCGATCGAAACCGGCCAGAACCTGTTCGGCCAGCGCGGCACCGCCGAGCCGCGGCCGCGCTTCACGAACGAGCCGGAACCGGCGGTCGCCGCCGCACCGCGGCGTCCCGAGCCGGTGGCGGTTCCGACCGAGGATCACCGGCCGCTCGAGCCCGGCTCCGGCAAGCCGGCCTTCACCGTGGCCGACGTCGAGCCGCCGAAGGAAGCCCCGCCGAACCGGCTTCGCCGGCCGCCCGCAAGGCCGATTTCATCGCCGCCGCCCGCCGCGCCGCCCAGGCTGCGGCGGCTGCGAGCTCCGAGCCGGTGATCACGGCGAAGGCCGACGAGCGCATGGCGGCGCCGGCCGGCGATGCGCCCGCGGCCGAGAGCAAGGGCCGCCTCGGCGTGCTCGCGCAGGTCGGCGACGTGCTGCGCCGCCGGCGGCCGCTCGTGCTCGCCACCGCCGCGCTCGTGCTGACCCTGATCGCCGTGCGGTTCCTGCCGGGCGGCGGTGAGGAGCCGCCGCGGCCGGCACCGCAGCAGCAGAGCGAGCGCGTCCAGCCGAAGCCGGACAAGACCTCGGCCGCGGATCCGAAGGCGGGCGCCCAGATCGTCACCGGCGCGATCGCGCCGTCCTGGACGAGCCTCAATTCGTCGACCTCGATGAGCGCCTATTCGGACCTCACCAAGGGGGCGCCGGATTCCTCCCTGATGGCCGGGCCGACCACGACCGGCTCGGTTCCGGGCACGGCCGCCACGATGGCGATGCCGGGCGGCAATGCGCTCGGCCAGGCCGGTGTCACCAGCCAGTCCGCGACCGTGCCGCAGGCTGCCGTCCCCAGGCCGCTCCGGCCAATTCGGTCCGGCAGGTCGGGGCCGGCAGCGTCCCTCGCGCGCCGGAGGCGACCGGGTCGATCGATGCCGGGACCGCCAGCCCCTCGGCGGGCGCTCCTGCGGCGGAGCCGGCGCAACAGCCGATCGCGCCTTCGACGACGGTCGCCTCGATCGCGCCCGCCGGTGCAGCCGCACCGGCGCCGAGCGCGGCCACGGCCGATCCGGCCTCGCGCGCCTCGGTGCTGCCGGACAAGATCGGCAGCGACAAGCTCCGTTCGGCGGCGCTGCGCGGCGACCCCAAGGCCGCTCTCGAAGTCGGCCTGCGCTATGCCGAGGGGCGTGGCGTTCCGACCGATCCGAAAGAGGCCGCCCGCTGGTTCCAGGCCGCCGCCGAGAAGGGCCTCGCCACGGCGCAGTACCGCATGGGCAGCGTGCTCGAGAAGGGCATCGGCGTGACCCGCGACCTCGCGGCTGCCAAGGTGTGGTACCAGAAAGCGGCCGAGAACGGGAACGTTCGGGCGATGCACAATCTCGGCGTGCTCTACGCCAACGATCGCGACATGCCGAACGCCATCACCTGGTTCCAGCGCGCCGCCGACCACGGCTTGCCGGACAGCCAGTTCAACCTCGGCATCATCAATGCGCTCGGCTCGGGCGTCCGCCAGGATCTTGCGGTCTCCTACAAGTGGTTCGGTCTCGCGGCGCGCTCGGGTGATCGCGAGGCGGAGAAGAAGCGCGACGACGTCGCCGCCCATCTCGACAAGAACACGCTCGCCGCCGCCAAGATGGCCGTACAGACCTGGCAGCAGAAGCCGGTCAATCGCGAGGCGAACGAGGAGACGGCACTGTGGGTCGAGCCGGCCGGGGCGACGGGGGCCGAGAGCGCCAGCGCGATGCCGGCCGGCGCCGATGCGGTCAAGGCCGCGCAGCAGGCGCTGCAGCAGCGCGGCGTCTATGCCGGTCCGATCGACGGCGACATGAACAGCCGCACCAAGCAGGCGATCCGGACGTTCCAGAAGAAGATGGGCGTCAAGCAGACCGGCGAGATCGATGCCGCGACGCTGAAGCTGCTCGGCGGCAAGGCGCTCTGAGGCCCGGCCGCGACGGACATTCTCCTTCGGACGGCGGGCGCGTGCCCGCCGTTTCGCGTTGCGGCCATGCTCCGGCGTGATCGGTCGCGCTGATCCGCCGGCCGGCCGACACGCTATATAGGGTCATGGCCCTCGCGATCGTCCACAACCCCGCCTACGACGCCGAATTCCCGGCCGATCACCGCTTTCCGATGCTGAAGTTCAAGCGGCTCGCGGAAGTGCTGGTCGAAGAGGGCCTGGTGGCGCCGGGCGGCTATCACACGCCGGAGCCGGCACCGGCCGACTGGGTCGCGCTCGCCCATGACCGCGGCTATGTCGAGGGCGTGTTCGCGGCCGACGTGGCGAAGGCGGTCGCGCGCGAGATCGGCTTCGAGATCTCCGAGAAGGTCGCCCGCCGGTCGCGCATGGCCTCCGCCGGCACGCTGCTCACCGCCCGGCTGGCGCTCGCCCGGGGCATCGCCTGCAACACGGCCGGCGGCAGCCATCATGCCCGGCACCTGCAGGGCGCCGGCTTCTGCGTCTTCAACGACGTCGCGGTGGCGATCCGGGTGTTGCAGGCCGAAGGCGCGATCGAGCGGGCGTTGGTGATCGACCTCGATGTCCATCAGGGCGACGGCACCGCCGATATCTTCATCGGCGACAGCTCCGTCTTCACCTTCTCCATGCATGCGGAACGCAATTATCCGGTACGCAAGATCCCGTCTTCGCTCGATATCGGGCTCGCGGACGCGACCGGCGACGCGGCCTATCTCGCGACGGTGCGGGACATCGTGCCGGATCTGATCGCGCGGCATCGACCCGACATCGTGTTCTACAATGCCGGTGTCGATCCGCATGCGGAGGACCGGCTCGGCCGGCTCGCGCTCAGCGACGAAGGCCTTTTCGCGCGCGACCGCTTCGTGATCGAGACGGTGCGGGAAGCCGGGTTGCCGCTCGCCGGCGTCATCGGCGGCGGCTACATGACCGACATCGACCGCCTCGCCCGGCGCCACGCGACGCTGCATCGGGTCGCGGCACAATTCGTTTGAGCCTCGCGGCCCCAGCCGCGACTGCCTTTTGCGCTGGGCGCGGCCTCGGCCGCGGTTGCCTTGGCATTTGACGCGGCCTCAGCCGCGGTCGTCTGGACGTTTGACGCGGCCTCAGCCGCGTCGGCCGTACGACAGCAGGCGTGCGATCAGCCAGATCGGGATCACGACCACCGCGCCATAGATGAAATAGCGCACGACGTTGCCGACGAGGTCGGAGCCGAAATGCAGCACGTAGTCGACGAAGCGGCCGAAGTCGGCGAACACCCGATGGACCAGCGTGACCGGATCGAGGCCGATCGTCGCCAGCACGAAGCCGATCACGACCGAGAGCACGACGAGCCAGAGCAGCGTCCTCACCGGCGGCCCACCGAAGAAGCGATCGAGCGAATTCGAAGCCATGACGAGGCGCCTCGCTGTTGATGACGTTCGGGATATCACGCGAGCGGCGATGCGGTCGAGCCGTCAGCCGAGCATGACCTCCAGCGTTTCCAGCCGGTCAGCCTCGATCGGCGGCTTGTCCCAGCGGATGCGGGAGATGCGCGGGAAGCGCATGGCGAGACCGGACTTGTGCCGGGTCGAGCGCGCCAAGCCCTCGAAGGCGACCTCCAGCACCAGCCCCTGCGCCGGTCCATGTACGACCTCGCGCACCGGGCCGAAGCGGTTGACCGTGTTGCGGCGGATGAAGCGATCGAGTTCGACCAGTTCCTCGTCGGTGAAGCCGAAATAGGCCTTGCCGACCGGCACCAGTTCCTCAGCGCCCTCTGCTCCGCGCCAGACGCCGAAGGTGAAGTCGGAATAGAACGACGAGCGCTTGCCGTGGCCACGCTGGGCGTACATCAGCACGGCATCGACCACGCGCGGATCGCGCTTCCACTTGTACCAGAGCCCCTTCGGCCGGCCGGGCACGTAAGGTGCGTCGCGGCGCTTCAGCATCACGCCCTCGACCGCCTCGGCATCGGCGCCCGCACCGGCCGCCGCCGGATCGGCGCGGGCTTCGGCGAGCGCATCCCAGCTCGGGAACGGCACCAACGGCGACAGATCGAGCCGCGGATTGTCGAGCCGCGCGACAAAGGCTTCCAGCCGGGCCCGGCGCGCCTCGAACGGCAGTCCGCGCAGGTCCTCGCCGGCCTCGACGAGCAGGTCATAGACGCGGACATGCGCGGGATGCTCGGCGAGCAGCTTCGCCGTGACGGTCTTGCGATTGAGCCGCTGCTGCAGAACGTTGAAGGACTGCACACGGCCTTCGACCAGTACCAGCAACTCGCCGTCGATCGCCGCGTCGAAATCGAGCGCGTCCAAGAGGTCCGGGAAGGCCGCGCCGATGTCCTCGCCGGTGCGCGAATAGAGCCGGCGCCGGTCGTGCCCGCCCGCGCGACCGGCGACCGCCTGGACGCGGATGCCGTCCCATTTCCATTCGGCCAGGAAGGCGGCCGGATCGAGCTTGTCGAAATCGGCATCCTCGATCGGGTGCGCGAGCATCGGTGGCCGGAACGGCACGGCCCCGGCGCTCTCCGGCCGGGGGCCGTGACCCTCGACCCAGGCGAACAGCGGCTCGTAGGGCGGGCTGACGCCGTGCCAGACCTCCTCGACGTCGTCGGGCGCGACCGTGCCCAGTGCGGCGACCGCGGTCTTGGCGAGCCTTGCGGAGACGCCGACGCGCAGTGCGCCGGTGATCAGCTTCAGGAGCGCCCAGCGACCGGCCTCGTCGAGCGCATCGAGCCAACCGGCCAGGATGCGCGGCAACGCGGTCTTGCCCGCGGTCGCCAGGGTCTCGACCACGGTGGCGAGGCTCGGCGTGTCGTTGCGGAGCCGTGTCTCGGCAGATGAGCCCGGCGCGTGTCGCTCGGGGCCGGGCCACATCAGCGCGACGGTCTCCGAAAGATCGCCGACGAAGTCATAGGAGAGCGCGAACAGCACCGGGTCGGTGCGCTCGGCAATCAGCGCGCGGACGAGGCCGGGCTTGGCGTGCTGGAACGACAGGCCGCCGGTCAGCGCCGCGAGCGCGAAGCCGCGCTCAGGATCGGGCGTGCGGCGGAAATAGTCGGTCATCAACGCGAGCTTGGCGTTGCGGCGCGGCTCGTAGGCAAGGCGGTCGAGCAGTTCGGCGAAGCGGTTCATGCGCCCTGCCCTTCCACCGGCGGGCCGCCGTCCGCGGCGGCGACCGTGGTGTCGGCCGCGGCCGTCGCCGGGCTGGCGGCCTCGGGCTCAGCCTCGCCCTCGTCGCCATAGCCGAGCAGGTGCAGCGGCCGCGCCGCGAGCCCTTGCGTCCGGCACCAATGCACCAGCGCGTCCTCGGCGCCATGGGTGACCCAGACTTCGCCGGCGCCGGTCTCGGCGATGGTGACGAGCAGGTCGTCCCAGTCGGCATGATCGGAGATCACCAGCGGCAGTTCGACGCCGCGCTGGCGGGCGCGGGCGCGGATGCGCATCCAGCCGCTGGCGAAGGCCGTGACCGGATCGCCCATGCGGCGCGACCAGAGATCCGACATCGAGCCCGGCGGGCAGATCACGATCGCGCCTTCGAGCTCCTTGGCGGTCTTTCCGCGCACCGGCTCCAGCGGACCGATCGCGATGCCCTGCTCCTCATAGAAGTGGGAGATCTTCTCCAGCGCGCCGTGGATATGGATCGGCCGGTCCCAGCCCGCCTCCCGCAACAGCACCATCACGCGCTGCGCCTTGCCGAGCGAATAGGCGCCGAGGAGATGCGGCCGGTCGGGGAACAGCCGGATCGAGGCGATGAGCTTGTCGATTTCCTGCCGCGCGTCCGGATGCCGGAACACCGGCAGGCCGAAGGTCGCCTCGGTGACGAAGACGTCGCAGGGGACCAGTTCGAACGGCGCGCAGGTCGGGTCGAACTGGCGTTTGTAGTCGCCGGAGACGACGATCCGGCAGGCGCCGCGCGTCACCGCGATCTGCGCCGAGCCGAGCACATGGCCGGCCGGATGGAACGCGACATCGACCTCGCCGATCCGGCGCGTCCCGCCGAGCGGGATCGCCTCGGTCGTGCCGGCGAAATTCGCGCCGTAACGCAAGCCCATGATCGCGAGCGTCTCGGCCGTCGCCATGACAGCGCCGTGGCCGGCGCGGGCATGATCGGAATGGCCATGGGTGATCAGCGCCCGGTCGACGGCGCGGACCGGATCGATATGGAAGCCGCCGAGCGGGCAATAGAGCCCGGCGGGGGTCTGACAGAGGATATCGGCGGCGAGGCTCATCGATCGGGAATGTAGGGTCGCGGGCGGGCGCCGTCACCGGGCACGGGAAACAGAACGGTGTCGCGACCGGGGGGTCTCCGATCGCACGACGCCCTCGACCGCGGTGCCGCACCTGCGCTAAGCACGCGGACCACCAGCGAGCGCCACGATGCAGCCGACCTTCCTGTCCTCCGGAGACCTGATCGCCGACCGGCGCGCCGACTATGCGGCGGCGTTGATGGAAAGCGGCGACGCGAGCGCGGCGGCGGATCTGCTCGAACAGGCGCTCGACCTCGCGCCCGGCTGGGCGCCGGGCTGGTTCCGGCTCGGCGAGGCGCGCGAGGCGGCGGGCCACATCGAGGGTGCGGCCGCGGCCTATCTCCGCGCGACCGAGCTCGATCCGTCGGACCGGCTCGGCGCCGGGCTCAGGCTCGCGCGGCTCAACGGCGCGCCGGCCCCAGACGCGCCGCCGCCGGCCTATGTCCGCGACCTGTTCGACGCCTATGCCGACCGGTTCGAGCAGCATCTGGTCGAGGCGCTCGGCTATCGCGCCCCACAGGCGATCGCCGCCGTGCTCGCGCGCCATGGCGCGACCGGGCCGTTCGGCACCGTCGTCGATCTCGGCTGCGGCACAGGCCTGATGGGACCGCTGCTCCGGCCGATCACCGGCAAGCTGATCGGCATCGATCTCTCCGAGCGCATGCTGGCGGTCGCGGCGGCGAAGCAGCTCTACGACCGGCTCGAGGCGGCCGACGTGGTCGCCGCGCTGGAGGCGCTGCCGGCCGGCTCGGTCGAGCTCGTCACGGCGGCCGACGTGTTCTGCTACCTCGGCGATCTCGCGCCGGTGCTGACGGCGGCGGCCCACGCGCTCGCACCGCGCGGGCGCCTCGCCTTCACCGTCGAGACCGATCCTGCGGTCGGCACCGGCTTCACGCTGCGCGACAGCCTGCGCTATGCCCATGCGCCGGCGAGCCTGATGGCGCTCGCCGGCACGCTCGGCTTCCGGGTCGAGGCGATGGAAACGCTCGATCTGCGCCAGGATCGCGGCGCACCGGTCACCGGCCTCGCAGCACTCTTCACGCGTTCGTGATCTCCTGACATTTCGCTGAACGATTTCTGAACGCCGCGCTCAGCGTCGATGCATGGGCGCGGGCGCATTCTCCTCAGCATCGAAGCCGGCCAACGAGCCGGCCCCCCCTGAGAAGAAGCAGATCCAACCATTCGAACCGAAGGAGATTGCATCATGAAAAAGATCGCCACCGCCGCCGTCGCTTTCGCGACCCTCGCCACCGTCGCCGTCGGCAGCGCGACCCAGGCCGAGGCCCATCATTGGCACCGCCACGGCTACGGATACGGCGGCGGCGCCGTCGCGGCCGGCCTGGTCGGCGGCCTGATCCTCGGCGGCGTCATCACCCAGGCGTCGGCCCCGCGCCGCTGCTACACCCGCGTCGTCGGCTACGACCGGTGGGGCAACGAGGTCGTCCGCCGCTCCTGCCGCTACTGATCATCCCGGCCACCCGGCCGTCATCGCGATTGCGAACCGACCGTTTCGACCGGGACTTTTCGACCAGACCTTTCAGAAGAGCTTTTCATGACCCCGAGGGCGCCGGAGCCGATCCGGCGCCCTCGGCATTTCGGGGCAGCTTCAGCCTCGTCCATGCGTGGCTATCGCAACGTCGTGATGCGCTGGATGGAACGGTTTTCAGGCACGCGCCGTTCTTGTTGCCGAAGCGGCGGGCGCGATGAACTCGGGATGAACACGTCACTCAGCCTTGGTGCAGTCGCGTTCCGCCATGATCTCAACATTGAGCTTCCGGGGTGCGCTCCGGAACCGTCACGGGAGTAGACCCATGAACAAGACCTTCGCCGCACTGATGACGGGCGCCGTCCTGGTCTCGTCGCTGGCCGTGACCAGCACCGCCGAGGCCCAGTACTGGCGCCATCACGGCTATCACGGCGGCTATCGCCACCATGGCGGTGCCGGCGTCGGCGCGGGCGTCGCGGCCGGCCTGATCGGCGGCGCGCTGATCGGCGGCGCGATCGCCTCGCAGCAGAACCGCACCTACTACTACGACGACGGCTACGTCGACGCCCCGGCCGGCGCGACCGTCTACGAGGAAGCCCCCGTCGTGCGCCGCCGCGTGGTGCGCGAAGTCCCCGGCTCCAACTGCACCGAGTACACAAAGTACGACATGTACGGGAAGCCGTACCTCTGGAAGGACTGCAACTGACCCCACAGGCGTCCGGCAAAGCGTGACCGGCTGACCCCCGATCCTCACCGCGCCGCCCGCCTGAACCGCTCCCATGATCCGCCGGGTTCCCCCTGACCGGCCGGATCGAAGTCCCCCGCGCGGGCCGCAAGGCCCGCAATCCCCTGAAGCCCGGCTCCCGCCCCTGGAGCCGGGCTTTTTTTTCACTCGCACATCCGAAGCGCCCGCCTCGACGAACGGACCGGGAACGGATAGGGTCGACCCGTGAGCGCACCGCAGGACTTCCCCGATCCTGAACTGTTGTTGCCTGCCGCTTTCGCCGGCTGGTTCGCCGCGCGCGGCTGGAGCCCGCGGCCGCATCAGGTCGCGCTGCTCGACAAGGCGCGCCAGGGCCGTTCCGTGCTGCTGGTGGCGCCGACCGGCGCCGGCAAGACACTCGCCGGCTTCCTGCCGAGCCTCGTCGATCTCACCGCGGACAAAGGCGAGCGCCGGCTCATGGCGAGCGGCCGGGGCGTCGCCCGGCGCGGCATCCACACGCTCTACATCTCGCCCCTGAAGGCGCTCGCCGTCGACGTCGCCCGCAACGTCGAGCGACCGATCGCCGAGATGGGCCTCGACATCCGCGTCGAGACCCGCACCGGCGACACGCCCGCGCACAAGCGCCAGCGCCAGAAGACCGTGCCGCCCGACATCCTGATGACCACGCCCGAGCAGGTCGAGTTGCTGATCGCCTCGCGGGAGGCCGAGGACCTGTTCGGCGATCTCTCCTGCGTGGTGTTCGACGAGCTGCATGCGCTCGTGACCTCCAAACGCGGCGACCTGCTCGCGCTCGGGCTCGCGCGGCTCCGGCAGCTCGCGCCGAAGCTGCGCGCCGTCGGCCTGTCGGCGACGGTCTCCAATCCGGAGGAACTGGCCGCCTGGCTGGTGCCGCAGGTGCCGGGCGAAACTCATGTCGCCGATGTCGTGACCATCACCGGCGGCGCGGCGCCCGATATCCGGATCCTGGAGGCGGCCGAGCGCATTCCCTGGGCCGGCCATTCGGCGCGCTGGGCGATGGGGGCGGTCTATGCGGCGATCAAGACCGCCAAGACCGCGCTGATCTTCGTCAACACGCGCAGCCAGGCCGAGATGGTGTTCCAGGAGCTCTGGACCATCAACGACGACAATCTGCGCATCGCGCTGCACCACGGCTCGCTCGACGTCGGCCAGCGGCGCCGGGTCGAGGCGGCGATGGCCGAGGGCTCGCTCGATGCGGTCGTCGCGACCTCGACGCTCGATCTCGGCATCGACTGGGGCGACGTCGACCTCGTCATCCATGTCGGTGCGCCGAAGGGCGCGAGCCGGCTCGCGCAGCGCATCGGCCGCGCCAATCACCGGATGGACGAGCCGAGCCGCGCGCTGCTGGTGCCGGCGAACCGCTTCGAGGTGCTCGAGTGCCGCGCCGCGCTCGACGCCAACTATCTCGGCGACCAGGACACGCCGCCGATCCGCCCCGGCGCTCTCGACGTGCTCGCCCAGCACATCCTCGGCATGGCGGTCGCGAAACCCTTCGCCGAGGACGGCCTTTTTGCCGAGGTCATCTCGGCCTATCCCTATCGCGCGCTCGACCGCGCGCTGTTCGATCAGGCCGTCCGCTATGTCGCGACCGGTGGCTACGCGCTCAAGGTCTACGAGCGCTATGCCAAGATCCGCCGCACGAAGGAAGGGCTCTGGCGCGTCGCCAACCCGCAGATCGCCCAGACGTGGCGGCTCAACGTCGGTACCATCGTCGAGATGCCGATGCTGAAAGTCCGGCTGGTCGCCAAGGTCTCGGGCGGTACGCCGTCGCGCGGCGGCCGGGTGCTCGGCGAGATGGAGGAGTATTTCTTCGAGACGCTGGCCAAGGGCGACACGTTCCTGTTCGGCGGCGAGGTGCTGCGCTTCGAGACCATCCGCGACAACGAGGCGCTGGTCACCCGCACCCGCGACGAGAGCCCGCGCATCCCGGCCTATGCGGGCGGCAAATTCCCGCTCTCGACCTATCTCGCCGACAAGGTGCGCGCGATGCTCGCCGCGCCCGAGGACTGGGGCAAGCTGCCGGAGCAGGTTTCCGACTGGCTCAAGGTTCAAAAACTGCGCTCGATCCTGCCGAAGCGCGAGGAACTGCTGGTCGAGACGTTCCCGCGCGCCGGCAAGCACTACATGGTCGCCTATCCGTTCGAGGGGCGGCTCGCGCACCAGACGCTCGGCATGCTCCTGACCCGCCGGCTCGAACGGTTCAAGGCGCGACCGATCGGCTTCGTGGCGACCGACTACTCGATCGGCGTCTGGGCGCTCGACGATCTCGGCGCCTTGTTCAAAAAGGGTCGGCCCTCGCTCGATCAGCTGTTCGACGAGGACATGCTCGGCGACGACCTCGACGCCTGGATGGCGGACAGCTATCTCCTGAAACGCACGTTCCGCACCTGCGCCGTGATCGCCGGCCTGATCGAGCGCCGGCATCCGGGGCAGGAAAAGACCGGCCGGCAGATCACGGTCTCGACCGATCTCGTCTATGACGTGCTCAGAAGCCACGAGCCCGACCACCTGCTCCTCAAGGCGACCTGGGCTGACGCATCCGCAGGCTTGCTCGACATCGGCCGCCTGTCGCAGATGCTGGCGCGGATCCGACACCGAATCGTGCTGAAATGCCTCGATCACATTTCGCCGCTGGCGGTGCCGATCATGCTGGAGATCGGCAAGGAGCGGGTGGCCGGCGAGGCGGACGAGACGCTGCTGGCAGAAGAGGCGGACGCATTGGTGCGTGAGGCGATGGAATGACGGGCGTGAAGCAACCGGAACAGCGCGAGCCGCGCATGGTGCCCGAGCTCGAGGTCACCGACCTCGACCGGTCGCTCGCCTTCTATGTCGATGTCGTCGGCTTCCGCGTCCGCTACGATCGCCCGGAGGATCGCTTCGCCTATCTCGCCATCGACGACCTGCATCTGATGCTCGAGCAGATCTCGTTCGGGGAGCGACAGTTTCACACGGCGCCGCGGGAGTACCCGTTCGGGCGTGGCATGAACCTCCAGATGGAGATCGACGACGTCGATCCGGTCTATGAGCGCGTGCTCGCCTGCGGCGCGCCGATCGTGATCCCGATCGAGGAGCGCTGGTATCGGCGCGATGCGGTCGAACTCGGCAATCGGCAGTTCGTGGTTGCCGACCCGGACGGGTATCGGCTGCGGTTCTTCACCGATCTCGGGGAGAGGAGCGTCACGCCGTGAGCCCGTTCGCCGCCCGTGTCGCCGCTGCCGCGCCGACGCCCGACGCCTTCGAGGTCGGTGTCGCGGTCGCCGGCGCGTGGCTGACGCTGCTGCCCGAGGGCGTCGCCTGGTGGGCGGATGAACGGGCGCTGCTGGTCGCGGATCTGCATCTCGAACATGGCTCGTCGCTCGCCCGGCGCGGCATGCTGGTGCCGCCCTACGACACGACGGCGACGCTCGGCCGGCTCGCCCGCGCGATCGACCGGCTCGATCCGAAGCTGGTGATCGCGCTCGGCGACAGTTTTCACGATCGCTTCGGCGTCGAACGGCTCGACGAGACGGCGCTCGCACTCGTCGCGCGGCTGCAGGCCGGGCGCGATTGGGTCTGGATCGCCGGCAATCACGATCCGGATCTCGGCGTCGCCGGCCGCACCGCGCTCGGCGGCATCCATGCCGAGGAGATCGCGATCGGCACGCTGGCGTTCCGGCACGAACCGCGGCTCGACGGCTGTTCCGAGGCGGTCGGCGAGATCGCCGGCCACCTGCATCCGGCGGCGCGCGTGGCGCTCAAGGCGAAGTCGGTGCGGCGGCGCTGCTTCGCGACCGACGGGCGCCGTCTCATGCTGCCGGCCTTCGGCGCCTATACCGGCGGGCTCAATGTGCTCGATCGCGCCTATCGCGGCCTGTTCGAGCCGCCGCGGCTGACCGCCTGCCTGCTCGGCGAGGGGCGCGTCTACGCCTTCCCGGCGTCCCGACTGCTGCCGGACTGACGCGCGTCGGAACCTCCGATCCGCTTCAGAGCGTCACGGCCGCATAGCCCGCGACCACTGCGAAGATGCCTGTCACCACGATGGTGAGCCGCTTGCGCAGCCGGCCATACCAAGCCGGCAATTCGCCGCGATGGGCGGCGCCGACGTCCCAGAGCCCCTGGATAGCAAAGGCCGCCGTGAAAAGGCTGGTGGCCCAGAAGAACGGCACCAGCAGCGCGAACCAGCCGGCAAGCGCCGGCAAGACCGCGAGCGCGAATTCATGTTCGCGCGCATGGGCATCGGCGATGCGCAGCGCATTGCCCCAGCGCACGCCGCCGAGGAAGGACAGGATCGCCGCGCCATAGCCGAGCAGGGCCTTGGCGGCGGCGAGTTCCGCCGGCGAGCCGGCCGGCCACAGCACGACGCCGGCGGCGGCGAGGCCAAACGGCACCAGTCCGAGCACGCCGAGCACGGCGGCCTCGCGCGGGATGGGATCGGTCGAATAGGGGTCGGCGAGGGTCATGATCGCTTCGCGGGTGGTTCTTCTTGATGATGCGCCCGAGTGCGGACGGTTGTGTGGCGAGAGCCGGGTCGGGAACCGAAACCGTCAATCGCGGCGGAACACCACACCGGCGATCCAGCCGGTGAACAGGGCGACGATCACCGCGCCGATGCCGTAGACGAGCGGGAAATGGCTCGACAGGTCGGCCATCTCCTGTTCGAAGCCAGCCTTGACCACCTCGAGCTCCATCGCCGTCTCGGTCAGCGGCGCGCCGGCCGAGAGCAGCGCGACGCGCAAGTGATAGCGGCCGACCGGCACGTTGGCCGGGATCGGCACCACGGCGCGGAACAGGTTCGAGGCGATGAACTTGGTGCCGCCCGCATAGTCGGTATAGAGCCCGGCGCGGGTCTTCAGGCGCAGGAATGCGGTACGAAACTCGTCGTCGTCCGCCACCGGCTCGGTCCCACCGGCGACGCGCTCGACGAAGCGGAGGTTCGGCGTGCCGATCTGCAGCCGTTTCAACACGGCCGCGTCGGCCAGCTCGGCGAAGGGCACGGTCGTTAGCGCGGCGTAGAAGCTCGGCACGCCCGGATAGGTCCGGTTGGCACGGTTGACCCAGATGCCGAGCGAGCGCTCCTTGCGGCGGGTGACGACCGTCTCCGCCGGCCCGGTCAGCACGATGGCGACGTCATAGCCGCGCGCCCGCGACACGGTCGCGGTGTCGCGCTCGATCGTGCCGAACACGGTGATGTCGGTGCCGGTGAAGTTCGAGTTGATCGTGACCGTGTTGGTCGAGGTCGCCGTGACCAGCGTCTCGGCCTCGGCCGGCGCGGCGAGGCTCGCGAGCGCGAGCAGGCCGCCCACCACGCGCGAGCGCAACCGGCCGGAGCCCCACGCGGCGGTTTCGGCCCCCGTCATGGCCCCCCCGCGATCGTGTGGAACGAGTAGAGCTCCGACGGCGTGATCACCAGATCGATCAGGAAGCGCACGCCGACCGACAGGATCAGAAGCCCGAGCAGCGCGCGCAAGTGCTCGCCGCGCAGGCGCATGCCGACCTGCGCGCCGAACTGCGCGCCGATGACGCCGCCGACCATCAGGATCATCGCCAGCACGATATCGACGGTATGGTTGGTCACCGCCTGCAGCACGGTCGCGAAGGCCATGGTTGCGACCATCTGCACGAGCGAGGTGCCGATCACGACATTGGTCGGCACCTTGAGCAGATAGATCAGCGCCGGCACGATCAGGAAGCCGCCGCCGATGCCGAGCAGGGTGCCGAGGAAGCCGATCACGGTGCCGAGCGCCACCACCGGCACGGCCGATATATAGAGCCGCGACTTCTGGAAGCGCAGCTTGAACGGCAGCTTATGCACCCAGCCGTGCTGGCGGAGCTTCTTCAGCGGCGGCGGCGTGGTCCGCTTCAGCCGCCAGATCGCGCCGATGGCCTCGATCAGCATCAGCGCGCCGACCGCGCCCAGGAAGACGACGTAGCAAATGCCGATCACCAGATCGAGCTGGCCGAGCTGACGCAGCCGGCCGAACACCAGGACGCCGAGGAGCGAGCCAAGAAGGCCGCCGACGACCAGCACGGCCGCGAGCTTCCAGTCGATCGACTTCTTGCGCCAGTAGGTCAGCGTTCCGGAGGCCGACGAGGCGACGAGCTGGCTCGAGACACTGGCGACCGCGACTGCCGGCGAGATGCCGGAGAACACGAGCAGCGGCGTCAGCAGAAAGCCGCCGCCGACGCCGAACATGCCCGAGAGGAACCCGACCGCCGCCCCCATGCCGAACAGCACGAAGATGTTGACCGGCAGCTCGGCGATCGGAAGGTAGAGCAGCATCGGGCTTAGTCCGGTTGGCTCGGATCCGGCGGAACGAACGGACCTTATCGGTTAAACCCGTGGCAAACCAAGGCCTATCCGCGGCTTTCCGCGCCGCCGTGGCAATCGGGTGACGCGGCGCCGCCCGATTGGACGCCCGCCGAGTGGACACCCGTCAGGGCGTCGCGGTCGCCCAGCTGTCGACCGCGGTGCCGACCACTTCGCGGATCGACGCGACGCCTTCGCGCGCCAGGCGGCGCGACAGATGGCCGAGGATGCGGCCGGGCAGGCCCGGACCGGCATAGACCATGCCCGAATAGAGCTGCACGAGATCGGCGCCCGCCGCAATCTTGGTGAAGGCGGCCTCGCCGGAATCGATGCCGCCGACGCCGACGATCGGCAGGCGCGCGCCGACGCGCTTGCGCATCTTGGCGAGCACGATGGTCGAGCGGCGGAACAGCGGCCGGCCGGAGAGCCCGCCGGCTTCCTTCGCCCGGGAGACGTCGCGCAGGCCGTCGCGCGACAGCGTGGTGTTGGAGACGATCAGACCGTCGACGGCCCGGTCGAGCGCTTCGGCGGCGATGTCGTCGAGGCCGCCGTCGTCGATGTCGGGCGCGATCTTGAGCAGGACCGGCACGCGCCGGCCGCCGCTCGCGGCGATCGCATCACGTTCGGCGAGCACGCGGCCGAGCAAATCGGCGAGCGCCGCCCGCGCCTGCAGGTCGCGCAGGCCCGGCGTGTTGGGCGAGGAGACGTTGACGGTGAAATAGGCGGCGAGATCGGCGAAGGCGCGGATGCCGGCGACATAGTCGGCGATGCGGTCGTCGCTGTCCTTGTTGGCGCCGATGTTGACGCCGACGATGCCGGGCCGGCCGCGGCGGGCGACGAGACGCTCCCGCAGCGCGGCGTGGCCGGCGTTGTTGAAGCCGAGCCGGTTGATGACGCCCTGATCGGCGACGAGCCGGAACATGCGCGGCTTCGGGTTGCCGTCCTGCGGCCTCGGCGTCACGGTGCCGACCTCGGTGAAGCCGAAGCCGAGCCGCAGCACGTCGTCCGGCACCTCGCCGTTCTTGTCGTAGCCGGCGGCGAGCCTGACCGGGTTCGGGAACGTGAGGCCGAACAGCTCGACACGCAGGCGCGGGTCGGCATCGGCCGGGCAGGTCGGCACCAGACCGGCCGCAAGCGCGCGGACCGAGGCGCCATGCGCCTTCTCCGGATCGAGCGAGAAGATGAAGGGCCGGGCGAGGCCGTAGAGATCGATCACTGGGCGAACTCCGGAAACACGTGACGACCGTCGGGCCCGAGCGGCAGATCGACGACCGAGACCACCGCGCCGAGCGGCAGGGGCGCGTAGAGATGCGGGAACAGCGCGCCGCCGCGCGACACCTCCCACTTCAGCGCCTCGCCGAGGGCGGCCGCGTCGACCGCGACCAGCACGAGGTCGGTCTCACCGGCGAAGTGCTTGGCCGCCGTCTCGATCGCCTGCTCGGCGGTGGAGAAGTGGATGTAGCCGTCGGCGTGATCGACCGGTGCGCCGTCGAACACGCCGCGCGCTTCCGCGACCTGCCACAGGGTCCGCGGTGCGATCTTGTAGATGAGCCGGGCCATGCCAACCTCCTCGCCTGCGCGGCCACCCTTAACGGCGGCGACGCGCGGCGGCAAGCGGCCACGTCCGATCGGCAACGCAAGTGGTCCGGGCGCAACCGAAGCTTGCGCTTTGTGTCGGAGCTTGGTCAGAATGCCGCGCCGGCGGAGACGATATTCGCCCGGCGACGGCGTCCTGGAGGAAAGCGTGGCCAACGACCGCACGAGCGCGGATCATGCGAGAGTCTGGGCGACGATCGACGCGATCGCCGCCCGCCACGGTCTCACGCCGTCCGCCCTCGCGCGACGCGCCGGGCTCGACTCGACCACGTTCAACAAGTCCAAGCGCCGCACCTCCGACGGCCGCCTGCGCTGGCCGTCGACACCCTCGATCCTCAAGGTCCTCGATGCGATCGGCGGCAGCTTCGGCTTCTATCTGGGCGAAATCCGTCCCGAGACGGCGCGGCCGAAGATGCTCGTGCCACATCATGACGGCTTCGCCGAGGATGGCCTGGCGGGCATGCTGCCGCCGCCGGCCGCTTTCCTGTCGGACACGGCACGCGCGCCGCTCTACGCGATCGCGGTCGAAACCGACGCGCTGCGACCGTTCTACCGCCAGGGGGACACGCTGATCGTCGCGCCGCAGCTGTCGCCCTGTCATGGCGACCGCGTGCTGGTGCTGACCGCGGACGGCGCGCTGGCGGCCTACGCCTTCATCCGGCGCGACGCCAAGACCGCCGAAGTCGAGCCGATCGGCGAGGATGGGCCGCGTCACACGATCGACATGCGCGAGGTGGTCTGGATGGCGCGCATCGTCTGGGCCAGCCAATGAGCCTCGGTACGGGTTGACCCGTCCGCCGCCGCCCGTCAGGCTCCCGACATCGAGAGACGAATCGGAGCCCCTTGTCGATGCTGGGTCGGATCGGCCGGCTGGCCGCGACGGTTTTTGGCGCAGCCGCCGTCGTGATCGCCGCGATGGTGATCGCGGACGTCTGGCGCCACGGCCTGCCGGAGATTTCCGTCGCCTCCCTGCTCAGAATTCTGCGGGGCGGCGAACCCGGGCCGGCGATCGAACGATCGACGGCGCGGGCGTTCGGCGCGACGGCTGCGGCAGCGCCCGGTCCGATCGCCGCGGCCTCCGAGCCCCTGGTGCCGAGACCCACGGCCGCATCGCCTGCATCGGCGGCCGATACCCCGCCCGCGGAAGACTTGTCGGAGGTACCGGGTCCGCTGCGTGCAGCTGCCGCCGTCCCAACAGGCGGTGCGCACGCCGTGTCGGAAGCACCGCCGGCCGCGGAGCCGCCGCCCGTGCCCTTCCCAGCACTGGCCAATGTCGCCGTCTCGAGCGCACCCGGCGCCGGTCCGGCCCCCGCCCACGGCGGTCGGCGCCCGGAGGCAGCCGCTTCGCCAGCAGCAGCGAAAGCGCCCGCCCCGGCGACCGTGACACCTGCATCCGCGCCGGTGATCGCGGCTGCGCAGGCCGCCAGCGGCACGGTCGGCCCCTCCGCCGGAGCGAACGCCAGGCCGAGCCCATCACCATCACCTTCCCCGCGCCCTCCTCGACGCCTTCCTCAGTGCCTTCGTCAGCCGCCGCCCCGGCACCCGCCCCGGTGGCGGTCGTCCGCGATGTGACCGCGCCGGGCATGACCCGTCTCGTCCAGCCGACCGGCCCCTTGGTGCGCATCGATCCGCCGAAGCCCGCAAGCGCGGCAGGCGCGGCCGAGACAGCGCCGGCGAAGCGTCGCGATCCGGAGGTGCCGCACGTGTTACGGCTCGCGATCGTCGAGGACGGCGTAACGCTGCGCAGCGGCGCCTTGCGTGTCAAACTCGCCGGGCTCCGGCCGATCGACACCGACCAGACCTGTCGGACCGCCGCGGGCGTCGAATGGCCCTGCGGCCGTCAGGCGACAGTCGCGCTGCGGCTCCTGATGCGCGGCCGCTCGCCGGCGTGCGTGCTCCCCGACGGGATCAAGGACGGCACCACGGTCGGGCTCTGCCGGTTGGGTGCCCAGGATGTCTCGGAGTGGATGGTCCGGCAGGGCTGGGCCTATGCCGGGACGCCTGATCTCGCCGAGGCCGAGGCCGATGCACGCGAACACAGGCGCGGCGCCTTCGCGCTCGACGTGCCTTCGGTCGCACCGCAGACCAGCGCCGGCGTGGTCGCGCCGATGCCCGGCCTGCCGCTCGATGGCGTGACCGAACAACCGTGGGAGCCGGCCCCTCGCTGGCGAGCCGGGACGCCGCGGCACCGAAACCGACGGTCACGCCGTAGCGCGTGATCCGATCGGACGACCGGATCACGCTTTGCCTTTTGACAGGGCCATTCACGCGCTGGCCGACCGCCCTGCCGGACGGACGGCTCAGGCCGCGGCGAGGCGGCCGGCAAGCGCTTCGGCGATCAGCGCGCGCGTCTCGGCGATGCCGTAGAGCGCCACGAAGGAGCCGAACCGCGGACCACGTTCCTGGCCGAGCAGGATCTGATAGAGGGCGGCGAAGAACTCTTGGGCGACGCCCGGACGGCCATCGGGGCCGAGCTTCTTCGTGTCGGGCACATGGGTGCGGCCGACATCGTAGACCACCGTCTGGATCTCGTCCGACGCGGCATTGGCGGGAAGCCCGCCGAGGGCGGCATCGAGAGCGACCAGCGCCGCGCGCTCGACCTCGGTCGGGGCGCGGAAGGTCTTGTTCGGCTTCACGAAGTCACGGAAGTAGCGGATCGCGTAGCCGACCAGCCGGTCGAGATGCGGGTGCGTCTCGGCATTGGCGCCCGGCGCGTAGCGCGACAGGAAGCCCCAGAGCACCGCCGGGTTCTCGGCGTTCGAGGCCGAGACCAGATTGAGCAGCATCGAGAAGGGCACGGCCTGGCCGGCGACCTTCTCGACCTTCGGCGGCTCGCCGCCGTGGATGTGCCAGACCGGGTTGCCGAGCTGCTGCTCGACCGGCTGGCGATCGAAGGCGTCGAGGAACTGGTCGTATTCGTCGACGTTGCGCGGGATCACGTCGAAATAGAGCTTCTTGGCCGCCTTCGGCTCGCGGAACATGAACAGCGCCAGGCTCTCCGGCGAGGCATAGGTCAGCCATTCGTCGATGGTCAGGCCGTTGCCCTTCGACTTGGAGATCTTCTGGCCGTTCTCGTCGAGGAACAGTTCGTAATTGAAGCCTTCCGGCGGGCGGCCGCCGATGATCGCACAGATCTTGCTCGACAGCTTGACCGAGTCGATCAGGTCCTTGCCGGCCATCTCGTAGTCGACGCCGAGCGCGGCCCAGCGCATGCCCCAATCCGGCTTCCACTGCAGCTTGGCGCCGCCGCCGGTCACCGGCGTCTCGAAGCGCTCGCCCGTCGCCGGGTCGCGCCAGACGATCGTGCCGGCGGCGAGGTTGCGCTCCTCGACCGCGACCTGCATCACCACGCCGGTCTTCGGGTGGATCGGCAGGAACGGCGAATAGGTCGCCCGACGCTCCTCGCCGAGCGTCGGCAGCATCACCGCCATCACCTGCTCGAAGCGCTCCAGCACAGTGAGCAGCGTCGCGTCGAAACGGCCCGAGGTGTAGTACTCGGTCGCCGAGGCGAATTCGTAGTCGAAGCCGAAGGCGTCCAGGAAGCGGCGCAGCCGGGCATTGTTGTGATGGGCGAAGCTCGGATATTCGTTCGAGAACGGGTCCGGCACGCGGGTCAACGGCTTGCCGAGATGCGAGGTCATCATCTCGCGGTTCGGCACATTGTCCGGCACCTTGCGCAGCCCGTCCATGTCGTCGGAGAAGCACAGGAGCTTGGTCTTGACCGTGTCGCCCGTCAGGACGCGGAAGGCATGGCGCACCATCGAGGTGCGCGCGACCTCGCCGAAGGTGCCGATGTGCGGCAGGCCCGAGGGGCCGTAGCCGGTCTCGAACAAAACCTCGTCCTTCGGCGTCTTCTCAAGCCGGGCCACGAGCTTGCGCGCCTCCTCGAAAGGCCAGGCTTTCGACTTGCCCGCAGCCTCGATCAGCGCGGGGGCGAGGTCGAGAGCTTGGGGTACGCGCGCAGTCATCGAATGAGGTCCTTCGTTGGCAATGATCGAGGCCGTCGGGGGCGATCCCGCGCGACGGTTGCTCGCGGCGCCGGACACTAGTGCGGTAATCGCCGGAGGAAAAGCGGAATCGGCCGGAGATCGCGCGGACCGCCCCTGCCATGGCGACACCGGAAGGCTCAAGCCGGTACGGGCTTGCCTCGCGCGCTGCAAATGCCTAGGTCAAGGATCTCGAAACGCGCCTGCCGCTTCGGCAGCCGCACCCCGCCCGTACCACCGAAGTCGGTCTCCGCCGGCACGCCTTCCCCCTTCCACAACCGAGGTCACCGATGCCGAAGTCGTTCACGCCGCATGAAGCGCTGATCCACCTGATGGTGACGGTCTCGGTGGCCGATCGGGCGATGACCGACATCGAGCTCGAGGCGATCGGCCATCTGGTCGACAAGGCGCCGGTGTTCGAAGGCTTCGATCGCAAGGGGCTGCCGGCGGTCGCGACCCGCACCGCGGAGCTGCTGCGCGGCACCGACGGGATCGACCAGATCCTGGCGGCCGCCAAGGCGGCGCTGCCCGAGCGCCTGCTCGAGACCGCCTACGCGCTGGTGGTCGAGGTGGCGGCGGCCGATACCGTCGCGGAGCAGGAGGAACTCCGGTTTCTCGAAGAGATACGCGACGCCTTCAACCTCGATCCGCTGGTCACGGCGGCGATCGAGCGCAGCGCCCGCGTGCGCTATCGGCGCCTCTGACAAGCAGCCGCGATCAGTTGACGACGCGCCGTACATCCGGCGTGTCGAGCGAAAAAGCCGGAATCGCGACCTCGAAAAAGGCGCCGTCCTCGCCCTGCATCCGATAGCTGCCGACCATGAAGCCGGACGGCGTGCCGAGCGGGCAACCGGAGGTGTATTCGAACGTGGCGCCGGACGCGATGCGCGGCTCTTCGCCGACCACGCCCGGCCCGCGAACCTCCTGGACCCGCCCGAGGCCGTCCGTGATCACCCAGTGCCGCGACCGAAGCGTTATGGCTTCGGGGCGGAAGTTGGTGATCTCGACCCGATAGGACCAGAACCAGCGCGAATCCTCGGGTTCCGACTTCTCCATCACGAAGGTCGGCGTAACGACGACACGGACGGCGTGAGTGACCGATTCGTACATGGGTTCTTTCGCGGGTGGAGTGCGAAGCGACATCGCCAGCTCGTCGAAGCAAACCTCGGGAGCGGGGACGAGGAGGTGATCGTTGGGCGTCGATTATCGTCCGGTGGCCTTCACCTCAAGCATCTCCTGCGCGGAATGTGTCCTGATCAGTATCGCTCATATTCGGTCGTTCTGCCAACCGATCTCCGCCCACTCTCGACAATGGTATGCACCGAGGGACCGCTATCCACATGCGAGTGGATTGTCATAGCTGCCAATATCGCGCCTTCGGAGCGCCGTCGATCCGCGCTAACACAGGGTTGACTGCATTGAAATCGAAAACGCGCTAAAATTGCATGAACCCTCGCAACGGCCGCTCGACGCTTCCGTGGCGAAGGCTCATGGCGGGCACGAAGGTCGCCGACCGGGGCCCCCCGATCGGCGCCATAAGGTTCTACTCGGCGGCGCGCGCCGGCGTGGCGCGCTCGAGCGCGCCGGTGAGATCGTCGATCAGGTCGAGACCGTCCTCGAGGCCGACCGAAAGGCGCAGCAGGCCGTCGGAGATGCCGAGTTCGGCGCGCTGCTCCGGCTTCAGCCGCTGATGCGTGGTGGTGGCCGGATGCGTGATCAGGCTCTTGGCATCGCCGAGGTTGTTCGAGATCCGGATCACCTCGAGGCCATTGGCGACCGCGAAGGCGCCGGCCTTGCCGCCGGCGACCTCGAAGGCGATCAGGCTCGAGCCGCCGCGCATCTGGCGGGCGACGATCTCGGCCTGCGGGTGGTCGGCGCGGCCCGGATAGATGACGCGGGTCACGGCCGGATGGCCGGCGATCGCATCGGCAAGGCGGGCGGCGTTCTCGGCCTGGCGCGTGACGCGCAGTTCGAGCGTCTCCAGGCCCTTCAGCATGACCCAGGCGTTGAACGGGCTCAGCGACGGGCCGGTCTGGCGGATGAACACCTGCAGATGGCGTTCGAGGAAATCCTGCGAGCAGCAGACGACGCCACCGAGACAGCGGCCCTGGCCATCGATGTGCTTGGTCGCCGAGTAGACAACCACATCGGCGCCGAGCGCGAGCGGCGACTGGAAGATCGGCGTCGCGAAGACATTGTCGACCACGAGCTTGGCGCCGGCGTCATGGGCGATCGCGGCGATCGCGGCGATGTCGTAGACCTCGAGCGTCGGGTTGGTCGGGCTTTCGAGGAAGAAGGCCTTGGTGTTGTCGCGCACAGCGGCGCGCCACTGTTCGAGATCGGCGCCGTCGACCAGCGTCGCGGCGATGCCGAAACGCGGACACAGATCCTCGACGATGTAGCGGCAGGAGCCGAACAGCGCCTTGGCCGCGACCACATGATCACCCGCCGAGAGCTGGCTCATGATCGCCGCCGTCACCGCCGCCATGCCGGTCGCGGTCGCCCGCGCCACTTCCGAACCCTCGAGCAGCGCCATGCGCTCCTCGAACATGGTCACGGTCGGGTTCGAGAAGCGCGAGTACTGGTAGCCCGGCGAGGTGTTGTTGAAGCGCGCCTCGGCCTCTTCCGCCGAGGCGTAGACATAGCCTTGGGTCAGGAACAGCGCTTCCGACGTCTCGGCGAACTGGGAACGGAGCGTCCCGCCGTGCACGAGTTCGGTGGCGAGGCGGCGGGTCTTGCGGGCGGTCATGACAGTCTCCGACGGCAGGCCCGTCGCCCGTCCGCGGGCCAGGGCCGATCCTGACGACCGGGCGTCTCGCAACACGCGGGCGCCCGGCAACAAAAAACCCGGCCGGCAAAGAGGCGCCGAGCCGGGTTCACCCGTCTCCGGCCTCTTTAGCAACTTGTTTAACGTGGCTGCAAGCCGGCCGGCTCAAATGACCACGGAATGAAATCGTCCGATAAACCTGCCCGGCGCACCTGTCAATCAGGCGGCGCGCTCGGCTGCCTTGAACAAGGCGCGCGCCACATCCGGGCCGACCAGCAGATCGAGCCGGTCGGCGGGAATGCAGAGCATCTTGGTGAAGGGCTTCAGCGTGCCCGGCTCGGTCTCGAGCCGCGCGGTCGCCAGATGCTCCGGCGCGATGCCGCGGACCGCATGGGTGACGTTGACGCCGCCATTCGGCTGCAGGTGCAGCCCGCAGACCCGGCAGAGGTCGGCCACCAGAAGCCAGCGCAGGCCCTCGGCGTCGAACGAGCGCACCGAGCCCCCGGCGCAGACCTCGGTCCGGATGCGCGTGGCGACGATGGCGTCTTCGATCGACCGTCGTCCGGTCGCTCGCTTGGGCAACATGATCTCTCCCCGTCGGTGCATCGTCTCCGCCAGCGGACGGCCTCGGCCCCGGCTGACGGATCGTGTTCAGCGGACGGCGCCCGACGACGACGCGGCGGGCGGTCCTCCGCCGGTCGGCGGCGGGCGCGCGGCAAGCCGGCGCGCTCGCTTTCTAAGCCTTGAAGCCGGGAGCGCAACCCCGAAATCCGCGGGCCCGGCATCGCCAAGGCCGAGCCGCGGCGAGGCTCGAGCGGCGCAGGCGCGGTTTTCCGCGCTTCTGTCGCGACAATGCTCTCCCGCCCCGCCGAAATCTTCCGCACGCCTCCGGAATGGGCTAGGAAGCATGCGCGGGCCGTTCGGGCCCGATCGGGGGCGACGACGAGATGGCGACGACAATGCCGGGGGCCGTGCCGGGCATTCTGGCGGTTCAGCAGATCAAGGCCTTGGCCGAGGCCGGCGGCATCAGCGCCGAACGCGCCTTCGACGCCGACCAGATCCAGCCGGCGAGCGTCGACCTGCGCCTCGGCCGGGTCGCCTATCGCGTGCGGGCGAGCTTCCTGCCCGGTCCGGGCCTGTCGGTCGCCGACAAGGTCCGCGACCTGACGCTGCACGAGATCGATCTCTCGACCGGTGCCGTGCTGGAGACGGGCTGCGTCTACATCGTGCCGGTGCTGGAGAGCCTCGCCCTGCCCGCCGGCATGTCGGCCTCGGCCAATCCGAAGAGCTCGACCGGGCGGCTCGACGTGTTCACGCGCGTCATCGTCGACAAGGCGCGCGCCTTCGACACGATTCCGGCCGGCTACCACGGCCCGCTCTATATCGAGATCAGCCCGCGCACCTTCCCCGTGCTGGTTCGCGCCGGCTCGCGGCTGTCGCAGATCCGGTTCCGCTGCGGCGACGCCCGGCTCGACGACGTCGCGCTGTCGGCGCTGCATGCGCGCGAGGCGATCGTCGACGGCGTGCCGGTGCTGCACGACGGCCTGTCGCTGTCGATCGATCTCGAAGGCGTCGACGGGCTGGTCGGCTACCGGGCCAAGCGCCACACCGCCGTGGTCGACGTCGACCGCAAGGCCGGGCTCGACGTGCTCGACTTCTGGGAGCCGATCGACGGTCGCGGTCGGCGCAGCCTGATCCTCGATCCGGACGAGTTCTATATCCTGGTCAGCCGCGAGGCCGTGCACGTGCCGCCCGACTACGCGGCCGAGATGGTGCCGTTCGACCCGCTGGTCGGCGAGTTCCGCGTCCACTACGCCGGCTTCTTCGATCCCGGCTTCGGCCATTCGGCCGCCGGCGGCGCCGGTTCACGCGCGGTACTGGAAGTGCGCAGCCACGAGGTCCCGTTCATCCTCGATCACGGCCAGATCATCGGCCGGCTGGTCTACGAGGCGATGTCCGAACGCCCGGAACGGCTTTACGGCCAGGATATCGGCTCGAACTATCAGGCGCAGGGCCTGAAGCTCTCGAAGCATTTTCGGAACGCGATCTGACATTCAACTGACAAAAATCGCCTCGGCAACCTTGATCGCGGCTGTTTTCGCGCGCGATCGGCGCTTCGTCTTGTTTCCGTCACAGCGGCAACCCACCTTTCCGATCGCGCGCTCATCTTCGCGCGCGGTTCAGGAACGATCGTCATGACGCCAGAGGAAGCCAAGATCATCCGCGACGTGTTCGAGCGGCTGAAGGCCATGGGCCCGCCGCCGCGCGACCCGGACGCGCAGCGCGCGGTCGAGACGGAACTGAAGGACAATCCCGACGCCGGGCTCGGTCTGGTGCGCGCCATCGTGGCGCTCGACCAGGAGCGGACCGCGCTGATGCAGGACCGCGGCGAGCGCGAGAAGCGCATCGCCGAGCTCGAACAGCAGCTCGCCGACCGGAACCGGTCCGGCGGCCTGTTCGGCCCAGGTCCGGGGCAGGCGCCTGCACAGGGCTATGCGCCGGCCGGCTCGGTGCCGCCGATCCCGCAGGGCGGCTACGGCCAACAGGGCTACGCGCCGCCCCAGCCGCAGCGCGGCCCGTGGGGATCGGCACCGCAGCAGGACCCCGGCTATGGCCAGATGCCGAGCCAGGGTATGCCGAACCAGGGCCAGGGCGGCGGCTTCTTCGGCGGCGGCCAGGGTCAGGGCGGTTCCTTCCTCGGCAGTGCCATGCGCACCGCGGCCGGCGTCGCGGGCGGCATGTTCGCCTTCGAGGCGGTGAAGGGCCTGTTCGGCGGTCACTCCGGCGGCATGTTCGGCGGCTCGGCGATGGCCGCGCCGGTCGTGCAGGAGACGATCATCGAGCATATTCCGGTCTATGACCGGGCCGATCCGGGCTCGGGACCGTTCGGCCTCGCCGACAGCCGCGGCGGCCAGGGCGGCTTCGACACCGGCGGCAGCATTTCCGACAGCGGCTACGATGTCGCGTCGGACGATTTCGGCGGCGGCGACGACGACGACTTCGCCTGACAGGCACCGGTCTCCATGCAGTTTCGCCTGAAGCGGCGTCGGCGAGAGCCGGCGCCGCCTTTGTTTGGGCTCAAGCGCAGATCTCGGGCTGGACGGCAGCGGATCGCATTTACGTCCGTTGCACCGCACACAAGTCACTCTAGCTCATTCATCACGAAATACATTTCACACCAGACTATAATTTTCGCCACATTCACGTTTTCGCGAGCCCTTTCAGTGCCGCATTGCCGACCTACTGTCGGAACATCCCCACGGTTTCCACGTTCTTTGTAGCCTGATCGGGGAACCGACCAATGGAGGCTCAAGATGGCAACCGACTATACGTTCGGTATCGAGGAAGAATTTTTCGTGGTCGACCGGATCACGATGAATTCCACCCGTTCGCTTCCGCCGACGTTCCTCGCGGAAGCGCGTGATCGGCTGGGCGAGCGCGTCTCGCTCGAGCTGCTCCAGTCGCAGATCGAGACACAGACCGAGCCGCATACCAAGGCCGGCGATGCGCTCGACGAACTGGTCGAACTGCGCTCCGGCGTCGTCGCGACGGCGGAGCGGTTCAATCTCGGCATCGCGGCCGCCGGCACGCACCCTTTTGCGATCTGGCACGGCCAGCGCCATACCGAGCGGGCGCGCTACCGGATGCTGATGAACGATCTCCGGATGCTCGCCACGCGCAATCTGGTCTGCGGGCTCCACGTCCATGTCGGCGTTCCGGACGAGCGCAAGCGCGTCGCGCTGATGACGCGAACGATCCCGTTTCTGCCGCTGTTCCTCGCGCTGTCGTCGAGCTCGCCGTTCTGGCAGGGCCACGCGACCGGGCTCGTGGCCTATCGGCCCTCGGCCTATGACGAGCTGCCGCGCACCGGCCTGCCGCCGGCCTTCGCCGACGACGAGGAATATCAGGCCTATGTCCAGGCGCTGGTCGCCGGCGGCGCCATTCCGGACGAGAGCTACATCTGGTGGGCGATCCGCCCCTCGATGGCGCATCCGACGCTCGAACTGCGCATTGCCGACAGCGTCACGCGCGTCGAGGACGCCGTCGCGATCGCCATGCTGTTCCGCGCGCTCGTGCATCGGCTCGATCGCGACCCGGACTACGGTGTGGCCGTCGACACGGTGGTGCGCACCATCGCGGAAGAAAACCGCTGGCGGGTCCAGCGCGAAGGTCTCGACGCCCGCATCGTCGACGTCCGGACGCGGCGCGGCACCATGGTCCGCCATGCGATCCGCCGGCTGATGCGCGATCTCGCGCCCGACGCGGCGATGCTCGGCCGCGCCGAAGACCTCGACGGCGTCAAGCACATCCTCGACTTCGGCACCAGCGCGACCGGCCAGCTCGAGGTCTTCGCCACCGCGCGCGCCGGCGATCACACGCGCGAGGAAGCGCTGAAGGGCGTCGTACGCTGGCTGTTGCGGGAGACCGCCGAGCGCCCGCACGGCCGGGTGCGCCAGCGGACCAGCACCACGGATGAAGCGCGACCGGCCGTCTGAGGCGTCGGATGTGATGCCGCAAACACGGCCAAGACCACGGAGCTCGGGCCGACGCCCGGGCTTCGCCACGTCAAGGAGCACGGGGCGCGCGAAAACGGCTTCGGCGGCGATAACGGTCGGATGGGCTGGAAACATTGGAGCGGGCGATGGGATTCGAACCCACGACCCACGGCTTGGGAAGCCGTAGCTCTACCACTGAGCTACACCCGCTCGATGGGGTGAGAGATAGCGTCTCTCCGACGTTCCGCGCAAGGGGTTTCGCGCGGCACCGGCCCGACGCCCACAGCAGCAGGCCCAGCCCGGCTCACGCCAATCGGCGCAGAAAGGTCGCGGTCAGTTGGGCCGCATGCAGGATGTTGCCCTTCAGCGTCGCCGGCGACTGGCCGCGCGGGCCGAAATCGTGGCTGCCGTCCTCGATGTATTCGATCGTGACGCCAGACGGGATCGCATAGCCTTCGACCTCGGCGCGCGCGCCGAACTCGTCGCGCTCGCCCTGCAGAACCAGCGCCGGCAGGCGCAGGCCCTCGAGCGGTGCGAGGCGCAGTTCGTCCGGCTGTCCCGGCGGATGGAACGGGTAGCCATAGGCGACGACGCCGGCCACGCGCTCGGGCAGCTCGGTGCCGCCGACCATGGCCGAGACGCGGCCGCCCATCGACTTGCCGCCGATCAGCAGCCGACCGACGCAGCGCGGATCGGCGAGCACCGCCTCGATGGTGGCGCGAAAGCCGTCGACGAGGGTTTCGGCCTTGGGCGGCGGCCGGCGGCGGCCGTCTTTGCGGCGGAGCGCCATGTAGGGGAATTCGAAGCGCGCGACGCTCAGCCCCTCGCCCGCCAAAGCGGCGGCGAGCTTTTCCAGGAAGGGCGAGTCCATCGCGGCGCCGGAGCCGTGGGCGAGAAGCATGGTGCCGATCGGGTCGGCGGCCTCGGTCCAGAGGAAGTCGTTCACGGGGATCTTTCAGTAATAGCCGAGCGGGAAGTAGCGCAGGTAGAGTTCGCCGAGCGTGCCGTCCTCGGCGAGACGCTGCAACGCGTAGTCGAGCGCACGGCGCAGGCGACGGTTGCCCTTGGCGACGCCGATCCGGAAACCCTCGCCGAAATAGGCCTGCTCGAGGAACGGGCCGCCGGCATAGGCGCAGCACGCATGGCTCGCCTCGCCGGTCAGCCAGAACGACAGGCTCATCGCGTCACCGAAGTGCATGTCGACCGTGCCGTCGCGCAGCGCATCGCGCGCGGCGGTCTCGGTCGGGTAGGCCGCGACCCGCGCCTTGGGGAAATTCTCCAGCACGAAGGCCTCGTGCCGGCTCTTCGAGACGACCGAGATCCAGCGCCCGTCCAGCCCCTCGGGCGTCGCGGCGAGGCGGACGCCCTTGCGCGCCACGAAACGGCCCGGCGTGGTCAGATAGGCCTCGCCCAGTTCGACCTTCTCGCGCAGCGCCGGGGTGGCGGCGAGGCCGGCGATCACCACGTCCGCGCGCCGCTCCGTCAAGGCGTTCACCAGTTCGTCGAACGGGCGCATCTGGATCGTGCAGGGGACCTTCAGTTCCTGGCAGATCTCGCGGGCGAGATCGACATTGTAGCCGGTCAGCCGGCCGCCGGAATCGAGAAAGTCGAACGGCGGGAAATCGCCGCTGGTCGCGAAGCGGATCGCACCGAATTCGACATTCGGCTTGTCCGGTCGGCGCTTCGGATCCCAGAAGTTCGGAAAGAACGGACGCGCCTCGGCCTTGGGCGCATCCGCAGCCGGGCCCTCGGCGGCCGGCACCGGCCGGCCCGCGAGCAGCAGGCTCGCGCTCAAGGCGAGTGCGCCGATCATACGCGTTATTTCAGCACGCATCCGATTATTCCGAGTGACAACCAGACCGCGAAGATGGCACCATCACGGTTGTCGTTCCATAACGTCATGCCTCTTTAGCGCGGAGACTCGACCGAGGCCGGGCGACAATAGGCGAGCCGGGCGCGGGGAGAAAGAGCGATCGTTCCAGGCGGCGACCACGACGACCGCAGCGAGGCTCCGGAACGCCGGTTTCGGAACGAGGATTCCGCTTTTTCTGCACGCTTCGGCCGCCGCCTGCGGGGCGGCCGCGTGAGCGACAGCGGCGAAGCGAGCGCGACGGATCGCAACACTATCGAACAATGGAGCGCCGAAGGGTCGGGCGCCGACCGCACGGGTGCCGACCGCACGGGTGCCGATCGTGCGGGCGCCGATCGTGCGGGCGCCGATCGTGCGGACGATGCCGACGCGATGCCCGCCGCGAGCTTCGAGGAAACCGTGCTCCGTTCGCTGGGTCTCACGGCGGACGCGTTGCGAGGTCTGGTTTTGCAGGCAGAGACGACCGGCCTCGGCCTTGCCGAGACCGCCATCGATGCTGGTCTGGCGAGCGAGGAGGGCTGGACCCGCGCCCTCGCCGCCCGGCTCGGGGTCCGGGTCGTCGACCATATCGCGATAGGCCCGGCGATCGCGGACGCGGCACCATCGCCGGTCGCCGCCCCGCCCCCCGTGATGTTCGACCGGACCCGGCTGGTGAGCGTCCCCGGTCCGGACCGACCCGCCTATGTGTTCGCGGTCGGGGGCCGGGCCGCCGATCCGTTCCGGCGCGTGCTCGACGCTTCGCCGCAACACCGGTCGCTGGTCATGCTCGCGACGCGGGCCACGATCAGACGCTCGCTGATCGAACGGTTCCAGAGGCCACTGCTGGAGGTGGCCATCGACGGGCTGGCCCTGCGCTATCCGGCGCTCTCCGCCGCCCGGCCACTCGGCGCCGCGCTGATGCTGACCCTGATCATGCTGGCGCTAACCTTCCTCACCGCCATGATGCTGGCACCCGATGCCGTCGTCGCGACGGTGGCGAGCCTGTTCCTGCCGGCGGGCCTGCTACGCTTCGCTGCCGCGTGGCCCCCGGCAGCGAGCAACCCCGGAGCAGACGAGGCCTCTGATGGCGCAGCCGCGCTCTCCCTGTCGACCGAGTGGCCCCGATATGCGGTGCTCGTGCCGGTCTATCGCGAGACGGCGGCGACGATCGAAGGGTTGGTTATAGCGCTGGGAGCGCTCGACTACCCGCACCATCGCCTCGACATCCGCATCATCGCTGAAGCGGACGACGAGGCGACGGTCGACCTCGTCGAGGCGGCCGTTCGCGGCACCGGGATCGAACTGATCCGCGTTCCGCCCGGCGGACCGCGTACCAAGCCGAAGGCGCTCGCCTTCGCGCTCGGGACCGTCGTCGCCGATCTGGTCACGGTCTACGATGCCGAGGACCGGCCGGAGCCGGACCAGCTCAAACGCGCGGCGCGCCTGTTCGCGGCCGGCCCGCCGGATCTCGTCGCCCTGCAGGCGGCGCTGGTCATCGACCACCACGACGAGGATCGGACCTGGTTCGTCCGCCAGTTCGAGATGGAATATGCCGCGCTGTTCCTCGGTCTGCTGCCGCATCTGGCGCGGCTCTCGGCCTTCCTGCCGCTCGGTGGCTCCTCGAACCATTTCCGCTATGCGCCGCTCGTCGCGGCCGGCGGCTGGGATCCGTTCAACGTCACCGAGGACGCCGACCTGTCGGTCCGGCTGGTCCGGCTCGGCGGTCGGATCGGCACATTCGACAGCCGGACCCGCGAGGAGGCGCCGGTCGACCTGTCGAACTGGATGGGCCAGCGCGTGCGCTGGTTCAAGGGCTGGATCCAGACGCTGATCGTCCACGCGGCGCGGCCCGGGCTCGCGGCGGGAGAAATGGGGATCCGGGCGTTTCTGGTGTTTCTGACCCTGATCGGGCTCGGGATCGTCTCGGCTCTGATGGTGCTGCCGGCCGCGATCACGATCGGGCTGGAACTCCTCGGCGCGATCCCGATGTTCGCCGACCGGCCATTTGCCGAGGATGTCGCGCTCGCCGCCTGCGTCGTCTCCGGGTTGATCGGCTGGGGTGGCTCGGCCGCACTGGCGCTCGCCGTCTGCCGACACAAGGGTCTCGGTCCAGGCGGCGCGCATGGCCGGCGGCCGCGCCTCGCCGACCTCATGACCATGCCGCTCTATTGGGGACTGATGTCGATCGCGGCCTGGATGGCGCTGCTGGAACTTTGCCGGAGGCCGTATCACTGGCGGAAGACCGCGCATGGCATCGCGCGGCGGAGCGATGCCACCGCCGCGCGGATCGGGGACGAGGGGGAAGCACCCGCGTCGGACTTCGCTCAGCCCTTGACCAGCGTCGCCGGATCGAACCGGTAGTGGGTCGAGCAGAACTCGCAGGTCACCACGATCTCGCCGTCGACGGTCATCTCGGACACGTCCTCGGCCGAAAATTGCTCGAGCATGCCCTGGACGCGCTCGCGCGAGCAGCGGCACTGGTCCTTCAGCGCCAGCGCGTCGAAGACGCGCACGCCGCGCTCGTGGAACAGCCGGAACAGCAGCCGCTCGTGGCTGACCTCGGGATCGGTCAGCTCGATGTCCTCAACGGTGTCGACCAGGCTCCGGGCTTCCATCCAGGCGTCGTCGTCGTCGAGCACCGGCGTGGCGGTGCCCTCCGGCCCGTCGCCGGGGTCGAGGTCACGGCGACGGACCCGGTCCTCGCTCTCCGGCAGGAACTGCACGATCAGGCCGCCGGCGCGCCAGCCATGCACCGGAGCGCCGCCCGGCGTGCGGGTCAGCATCTCGGCGACGGCGAGGCGCACGCGGGTCGGGATCTGCTCGGACTGGCGGAAATAGGTGTGTGCGACGTCCTCGAAGGTCGAACCGCCGTCGAGCGGCACGACACCCTGGTAGCGGCTCATGTCGCCGCCCTGATCGACCGTCATCGCGAGCTGGCCGCGGCCGAGCAGATCCGGGCTCGACGCCTTGCCGGCCGCGATCGCGGCGGCGACCGCATCGGCATCGAAGCTCGCATAGGCGCGGATCGCATCCGGCGTCGCGAAGTCGACCACGATCATCGAGACCGGACCATCGGTGCGGGTCTGCAGGATGAACCGGCCCTCGAACTTCAGCGACGAGCCGAGCAGGCTCGTCAGCACCACCGCCTCGCCGAGCAGGCGGGACACCGGCGCCGGATAATCGTGGCGGCCGAGGATGCGATCGAGTTCGGGGCCGAGATGGACCACGCGGCCGCGCACGTCAAGCGCCTCGACGGCGAAGGGCAGAACGGTGTCGTCGGCGACCGCGCGCGGCGGCCGGGTCTCGAGAATTGCGTCGGTCATTGGATCTGGCTCGCGTCGAGCGGGGGCGGGAGGCCGCCGGAAGAGCGCCCGATATAGGCGACGAACGCGCCGGATTTAAGGGGTCGCGGAGATTTGAGGGCCGCGCTGCATGGGCAGGAGCATCGCACGAAAACGGGCGCCGTGGCGCCCGTCGCTTGGTTGTTCACGCCGTGGCGCCCGTCGCCGGCGCTCACGCGGCCGTCGGCCCGAGGCACCCTCACGCGGCGCCGAGGCACCAGGCCAGGATACCCTTCTGCGCATGCAGCCGGTTCTCGGCCTCGTCGAACACCACCGACTGCGGACCGTCGATGACCTCGCTCGTGACCTCCTCCTCGCGATGGGCGGGGAGGCAGTGCATGAAGATGGCGTCCTTGTTGGCCGCCGCCATCAGCCGGCCGTTGACCTGATAGGGCTTCAGCAGGTTGTGGCGGCGCTCGCTCTCGTCGTCGCCCATCGACACCCAGGTGTCGGTAACGACGCAATCGGCGCCATCGACGGCCTCGAAGGCGTCGGCGGTCAGATGGACATTGGCGCCGTTGCGGCGCGCCCAGTTGACGATGTCGACCTTGGGTGCCAGCTCCGGCGGCGTCGCGACGCGCAGCTTGAAGTCGAAGCGCGCGGCGGCATGGATCCAGGAGGCCAGCACGTTGTTGGTGTCGCCGGTCCAGGCGACCGTGCGCCCGGCGATGCCGCCGCGATGCTCCTCGAAGGTCAGCACGTCGGCCATCACCTGGCACGGGTGCGAAACCTTGGTCAGGCCGTTGATGACCGGCACGGTCGCATTGGCGGCGAGCTCGGTCAGCGCCTGATGGTCGAGTATGCGGATCATGATCGCATCGACGTAGCGCGACAGCACGCGCGCGGTGTCGGCGATGGTTTCGCCGCGGCCGAGCTGCATCTCCTCGCCGGTCAGCATCAGCGTCTCGCCACCGAGTTCGCGCATGCCGACGTCGAAGGACACGCGGGTGCGGGTCGACGGACGTTCGAAGATCATCGCCAGCACCTTGCCGGCGAGCGGGCCCTCGCCGCGGCGGGCGCCGCGGCGCTCGCTCTTCAGCGTTTTGGCCGCATTCAGAATCCGCCGAAGCTCCTCGCCGGACACATCGGTCAGGTCGAGGAAATCACGCTTGTTACCATCCCGCTTCACGCTGCGGCTCCCTTTTCCCCCACGCGAGACAGTTCGACGGCCGCCTTCTCGGCGCGCGCCACCGCCTCGTCGATTTCCGCATCCGACACCGTCAGCGCCGGCAGGAATCGAACCACATTGTCCCCGGCGCCGACGCAGAGCAGTTTCTGCGCCCGGAACGCCGCCGCCACATCGGCGGACGGGACGACACATTTCAGGCCGACCAGCAGGCCCTCGCCACGCACGCCGGCGAACACGGTCGGATAGGTATCGACCAGCGCGGCGAGCTTCTGCTTGAGCTTCAGGCCGCGGCCGCGCACCGCCTCGAGAAAGGCCGGGTCGGCGACGATGTCGACGACCTTGCTCGCGACCGCCATGGCGAGCAGATTGCCGCCGAAGGTCGAGCCGTGCGAGCCGGGCGTCATGCCTTTGGCGGCATCCTCGGTCGCCAAGCACGCGCCGAGCGGGAAGCCGCCGCCAATGCCCTTGGCGACGCCCATGATGTCCGGCGTCACGCCCGACCACTCGTGGGCGAAGAACTTGCCGGTGCGGCCGACGCCGGTCTGCACCTCGTCGAAGATCAGGAGCAGGCCGTGCTCGTCGCAGAGCTCGCGCAGGCCCTTCAGGCACTGCACCGGCACCGGGCGCACGCCGCCCTCGCCCTGGATCGGCTCGACCAGGATCGCGGCCGTCTCGGGGCCGATCGCGGCGCGCACCGCCTCGTGGTCGCCGAAGGGAACCTGATCGAAGCCCGGGGCCTTCTCGCCGAAACCTTCCAGATACTTCTGCTGGCCGCCGGCCGCGAGCGTCGCGAGCGTCCGGCCATGGAAGGCGCCTTCGAAGGTGATGATGCGCGTACGCTCCGGCCGGCCGTTGACGAAGTGCCAGCGGCGCGCGGTCTTGATCGCGCATTCCATCGCCTCGGCGCCGGAATTGCAGAAGAACACACGGTCGGCGAAGGTCAGGCCGGCGAGCTTCTCGGCCAGCGCCTCCTGCTCCGGAATCCGGAACACGTTGGAGACGTGCCAGAGCTTGTGAGCCTGGGCGCTCAGCGCCTCGGTCAGCGCCGGATGGGCATGGCCGAGCGCATTCACGGCGACGCCGCCCATCATGTCGAGATAGGCGTCGCCTTCGGCCGTGTAGAGCCACACGCCCTCTCCTCGCTCGAAGGCCAGGCCGGCACGAGCGAAGGTCTGGAAGAGAGCATCTGCGGACATCGGTCGATCTCCGTGAACGGCGTGGGCAGCACGCCTTCTGGACGGCGCGGGCAGGCGCCATTTCCGATCTGAAATGTCTCCATCCGGCATCGTGCGGATGCCGTCAGGCCGGATGGGTCGAGCGGCGCTCCTCGGAGGCCGGCCCAAAAGAAAATGCCGCCTCTTCGGCGGCACCCTCGGACAACGGACGATTACGCGTTTTGTGGCGAAAAATCAACCCGGCCCGCCAGTTCGGAGCGGTCGGCGGCCATGCTTCACAACGCGGAGATTCAACCTTCGGGGCGCGCGTACGATAGGCTGCACCCGAGGTGTTGCACTTCGGACTCAGCTGTTGAAAAGCACGGGCTATTCACAGCCGTTCACGTCGCATCTGTTGCTGGCGAGTCTAGGGGTGGTGTAGGTTAACAACCAGTGAATACGACATGTCGTGAGCGACGGGCATCAACCGTCGTCCACAGACGTATGGTCCCCTTTCGAGTCGCGTCTCCAGCTAGTGCGCGCGGGCCTGAACCCCCGTGTGTGCACATGGCCGGATTCCGACTCCCTGCGGGAAGACAAGGAGCGGCGATGTTATCCTGGACAGACGAGCGGGTTGAGCTCCTCAAGAAGCTCTGGAGCGACGGCCTCAGCGCCAGCCAGATCGCCGGCGAGCTCGGTGGGGTGACGCGCAACGCCGTGATCGGCAAGGTGCATCGTCTCGGGCTCTCCGGTCGCGCCAAGGCGCCGGCGCCGCAGGCGCAGCGCCCGAAGAAGCCGAGCATCCGGACCGCCCAGCCGCAGTCGCGCCCGCACACCGGCCACGGCGCCACGATGGGCAATGTCGCGCTGAAGGCCGAGGTCGTGACGATCGCGCGGCCGCAGGTCGAGTACCAGCCGGCCATCTATGCGCTGAGCGAAGCGCCGCTGGTCGAAAACGCCTCGATCCTGCAGCTGACCGAGCAGACCTGCAAGTGGCCGGTCGGCGATCCGGGCGCGGACGACTTCCACTTCTGCGCCCGCCGGTCGGATACCGGCATCCCCTATTGCGGCTATCACGCCCGCGTCGCCTACCAGCCGGTCAACGACCGGCGCCGCGACTCGCCGCGCCGCCGCGCGCTGAGGTGAAGCCCCGCAGCCGGGTGTCGTTCGGGTCGGGAGGATCCGGATGGCGGAGGGGCGACGGAGCCCCCCCCCGGCGCGGCGCGCCTCGATCGAGCCGACGGCCAGCCGTCATGGACGGCGCCGACGGCGCCTAGAGTGTGTGGCGTACCTCCTCCCTGGACAGTTCCTGAGTCGTTGCGGCCGCGCCTCGCGAGAGACGCGGCCGTCTTTTCATTCAGAGGGAGAACATTCGGCCGCGACGCTGATCGCAGGCGGCGATCCGCGGCTCAAGCCGTGGCGGCAGCGGCGGCGTGGGCGAACTGATCGTTGAACGCATAACCGGAGCCGCGCACGGTGCGGATCGGATCCTTGTCGCGGGCGCGGTTGATCGCCTTGCGCAGGCGGCCGATGTGCACGTCGACGGTGCGCTCGTCGACGTAGACGTCGAGGCCCCAGACGCCGTCGAGCAGCTGCTCGCGGCTGAACACGCGGCCGGGCGACTGCATCAGGAATTCGAGCAGGCGGAACTCGGTCGGTCCGAGATGGATCTCGCGACCGCCGCGACGCACGCGGTGGGTCTCGCGGTCGAGCTCGAGATCGCCGGACTTCAGCAGCGTCGAGACCAGTTCCGGGCGGGCCCGGCGCAGCATGGCGCGGACGCGGGCCATCAGCTCGGGGATCGAGAACGGCTTGACGACATAGTCGTCGGCGCCGGTCGACAGGCCGCGGATGCGCTCGCTCTCCTCGCCACGCGCGGTGAGCATGATGATCGGCAACCGCTCCGTCTCCGACCTGCCGCGCAGGCGCCGGCAGAGCTCGATGCCGGACAGGCCCGGTAGCATCCAGTCGAGGATCAGAAGGTCCGGCGCCAGCTCGCGCAGCCGGGTGTCGGCATCGTCACCTCGGGCACAGACTTCGACGTCGTAGCCCTCGGCCTCGAGATTGTAGCGGAGGAGGAGGCTCAGGGCCTCCTCGTCCTCGACGATCAGAACGCGCGCCATCCGGCCTCGCTCCTTGCGGCTCGCCGATCGGCACGATCAGGCGGAGCGTTCGTTGTCTCAGATCCTCGTGCCACCCGGACGACCCCGACGGCGGCACAACGCTGCGAGGGCCCGACCACGGCGCGAGGCGCCGGCCGGGCCGCCCGCGATCACTCCTGACCGGCGACCTTGAGCAGGCTCGAGGCGTCGCTCTTCGGACGCTCATCGGTCATCTGCTCGCCGGTGACGACGTAGTGCACGGTCTCGGCGATGTTGGTGGTGTGATCGCCGATGCGCTCGATGTTCTTGGCCACGAACAGGAGATGCGCGCAGGACGAGATCGAGCGCGGATCTTCCATCATGTAGGTCAGCAGCTCGCGGAACAGCGAGGTGTAGAGCGCGTCGATCTCGTCGTCGCGGTCGCGCACCTTGAGCGCCGATGCGTCGTCGCGCGCCGTGTAGGCGTCGAGAACCGCCTTCAGCTGCTCGAGCGCGATCTCGGAGAGATGCTCGACGCCGATCAGCGCGGTCTTGGCATTCAGGTTCGGGCCGATCGCCATGACGCGCTTGGCGATGTTCTTGGCGAGATCGCCGACCCGCTCCAGGTCGCTCGACACGCGCAGCGCGCCGACGACTTCGCGCAGGTCGACCGCCATCGGCTGGCGACGCGCGATGACCAGGATCGCGTTCTGCTCGACCTCACGCTGCAGGCGATCGAGGCGGGTATCGGTCAGGATGACCTTCTGGGCGAGCGCCGTGTCCATGCGCGTCAGCGCCTGAACGGCATCCGCGACCAGACCCTCGGCCATGCCGCCCATCTCGGCGATCTTCGCCGCGAGGCCACGAAGCTCGTTCTCGTAGGAGCTGACGATATGCTCGGCCATCGGACTTTCTCCTTCTCGTTTCCACGCCGGCCCGCCGGGCCGCGCCATATGCCGGTCGATCCGGCTTCGGACTGGTGCGTCGCGTCGAGCGCGACATCGGGAACGGCCGCCCCTGATCAGGACCGGTCGCCGAGCGCCCTTCTTCTATGACACGGACTCGTCAGTTTCGTGACAATGCAGAGCGCTGATTTTCCAGAATTTTTTGGGGTTTTTTCGAATCGGCGTCACGCTCGGCCGCCTCGAGCCGGACCGTGAAGGTCGATCCCTGCCCCGGCACGCTCTCGATCGAGAGCCGGCCGCGATGACGGGCGAGGATGTGCTTGACGATCGCCAGCCCGAGCCCGGTGCCGCGTTTCTCGCGGCTGGAGTCGATGTCGGCGCGATAGAAGCGCTCGGTCAGCCGAGGGATGTGGACCGGGTCGATGCCCGGGCCGAAGTCGCGGACGGCGACGGTCCAGGCGCCGTGGGCGCCCTCCCCGGTCGCTGGCGCGGCCAGGATCTCGACCCGCTTGCCGTCGCGCCCGTATTTGACCGCGTTCTCGACCAGGTTCGAGAACACTTGCGTGAGTTCGTCCCGGTCGCCGCAGAGCGGCATCGGCGCGACCTCGAACCGGGCCTCGATCTTGACGTCCGAGGCCTGGGCGAGCGGGGCGAGCGCATCGACGACGTTGTTGACGATCTCGGCGAGGTCGATGCGATCCTCGGGGCGCACGTGCGCCTTCATCTCGATGCGCGACAGCGACAGGAGGTCGTCGATCAGCCGCTTCATGCGCGCGGCCTGCTCGGCCATGATGCCGAGGAAGCGCTCGCGCGCCTTCTCGTCGGCGCGCGCCGGCCCTTGCAGCGTCTCGATGAAGCCCGACAGCGAGGCGAGCGGCGTGCGCAGCTCGTGGCTCGCGTTGGCGACGAAGTCCGCGCGCATGCGCTCGGCGCGGCGGCGCTCGGTCAGATCCTCGAGGCAGATCAGCACGAAGTCCGGCCGCCGGTCCGAGCCGGTCGGGTCGGGCGGGTAGTGGATGGGCGCCAGATGCACCTCCCACCAGCGCTCGGTCGGGATGCGGTCCTGCCACTCGATCGTCTCGGCCTGATCGAAGGCGACGACGCGGTCGAGCGCGTCGTGCAGCGCGGTGACGCGCAACTTGAACGACAGCGGGTCGCCGGGGCGCACCGCGCCGAAGCGGACCGTCGCCTCGCGATTGACGAAACGCACGATGCCGCTCGCGTCGGTGATGATGCAGGGGTCGGGCAGGCTGTCGGCGACGACGCGCATGCCCGTGTCGGGCCAGATCACGCCGCGCCGCGGCGTGCGCAGCACCGAGCGGCGCGCCTCGGGTATGTCGATCCCGCCGTAGGTGGCGAGCAAGACGACCACGACGGCGACGGCGAGCGCATAGAGCGGCACGGCATAGAAGACGCCCAGCACGGCGGCGACCGCCACCATGGCAACCGCCGTCCAGCGCAGCGGGCGCTTGGGGTCGGCGAAAGGAGCCGTCTCGCTGCCCCGTTCGCGATCGTCACCGTCGAGATTCGTCATCAGGTCTTCTCCGACCGCCGCGCGGGCGATCAGGTTGTCTACAATTGCCGGACAGGTAGAGCCAGTCCCCTAGCGACCGCCTCCGCCGCATCCTCGCCCGGATCGCGGCGTTTCGCTTCGACCGGCGCTTGTTCTAGACTCAGCCGAACCGGATGGCTCACACAAGTCATCGAACAACCAGAGATCGAATCGGATCGACCGAATGGGCAATCACGACGACAGCAAACCCGCCAAGGACGACAGTTCGAAGAAGGACCGCAAGGACAACGGGCATGTTTTCGATCTCGACGATCCGAAACTGCCGAAATGGGTGGCCGACAACGCCTTCGCCTCCGGCGGTTATCCCCATGCCAAGCCGCTCGACGACGAGGAATTCGAGACGACGCTGACGCGGCTCCAGATCGAGCTCGTGAAGCTCCAGCAATGGGCGATCGCCAAAGGCGAGCGGATCCTGCTCCTGTTCGAAGGCCGCGACGCCGCCGGCAAGGGCTCGGCGATCGGCGCGTTCCGACAGTACATGAGCCCGCGCCGGACCCGCGTCATCGCGCTCGACAAGCCGAGCGAGACCGAACGAGGGCAATGGTATTTCCAGCGCTACGTGCCGCATCTGCCCTCGGCCGGCGACGCCGTGCTGTTCGACCGCTCCTGGTACAATCGCGCCGGCGTCGAGCGGGTGATGAACTTCTGCACGCCCGAGCAGACCGAACTCTTCCTCAAGGAAGTGCCGCGCTTCGAGGACATGCTGGTCGACGAGGGCATTCGGCTGGTGAAGTTCTACATCGAGATCGGTCGCGAGATGCAGCTGAAGCGCTTCCACGAGCGCCGGCACGATCCGCTCAAGGTCTGGAAGATCTCCTCGATCGATCATGCGGCGATCCAGAAGTACGACGACTACACCGCCGCGCGCGATCGCATGCTGGAGATGACCCACCGCGACAACGCCCCCTGGACCGTCGCGCTCGGCAACGACAAGAAGCGGCTGAAGCTCAACGCGCTGCGGCACCTGCTCGGGCTGTTCGACTATGCGGGCAAGGACCGCAAGGCGATCGGTGAGATCGACGAGAGCGTGCTCGGCCGCGGACCGTCGCTGCTGACGCGCCGGGAGTAAGGGCCGGCGCCCGGCATCGGCCGCGGGAGCCTCGGCGAAAAAATCTCGTCGCGCATGTCACATCCGCGGTCCCCGTCTCGTCATTGGAGGTGCAACACCATGACCACAGATGGAGACCGAAGATGTCGCCGAGACTGGAAAACCCGATCAAGCTCGCCCCGGACGCGCTCAAGGCCATGATGGCGCTATCGGCCGCGATCGAGAAGAGCGGCCTCGAGCACTCGCTGCTCGAGTTCGTGAAGCTGCGGGCCTCGCAGATCAATCATTGTGCATTCTGCATCCATATGCATGCGAGCGATCTGCGCCGGCATGGCGAGAGCGAGATGCGGCTCTACATGCTCGATGCGTGGCGCGAATCCACGCTCTACACGCCGCGGGAACGCGCTGCACTGGCCTGGACCGAGGCATTGACGCGCGTCGCCGACACCGCCGCCCCTGATGCCGACTACGCCTTGATCGAGGCCGAGTTCACCGAGACCGAGCGCGTGCATCTGACGCTGGCGATCGGCGCGATCAACGTCTGGAACCGGCTTCAGGTCGGCTTCCGCGTGGATCATCCGAAGGAGGACACGCGTGTCGCGGTCTGACGACCTGGACCTCGCGATCTTCGAGGGCGAGCGCGCACGGCTGGTGCGCCTCGCCTATCGCATGCTCGGCTCGCGAGCCGCGGCCGAGGATATCGCGCAGGAGGCATGGTTGCGCTGGAGCACGACCGCCACGGTCGATGTGCGCGAGCCGGCGGCGTTCCTGTCGCGCACGGTGACGCGGCTCTGCCTCGACGAATTGAAATCGGCCCGCACCCGGCGCGAGACCTATGTCGGCGAGTGGCTGCCGGAGCCCTTGGTCGAGCCCGAGGATCCCGGCCCCGACGCCGACGACCTGACGCTGACCCTGATGCTGGCGCTCGAACGGCTGTCGCCGCTCGAGCGCGCGGCGTTCCTGCTACACGACGTGTTCGGCCGGCCGCTCGACGAGGTCGCGACCACGCTCGACCGCGCCGCGCCAGCGGTACGCCAGCTCGCGGCGCGCACGCCGCCACGTGCAGGAGGCGCGGCCGCGCTTTCCGGTCGATCGCACCGAGGGCGAGCGGATCGCGCGCGCCTTCTTCGCGGCGTCCCACAGCGGCGACGTGGCAGCGCTCGGCACTCTACTCTCGCAAGCCGTAGTGATCCGCGCCGACGGCGGCGGCAAGGTCAACGCCTTCCGCAATCCGATCGTCGGCATCGATCGGGTCTCGCGGCTCTACGAGCGGCTGGCGCGCAAGAACGGCTGGGGCGCGGCCGAATGGCTCGGCCTTGCCCGCATCGACGGGCTGCCCGGCTATGTGAGCCGGGAGCGCGGCGGCATCGTGCAGACGACCGCGTTCGAAATCGAAGCCGGCCGCATCGTCGCGATCTACATCACGCGCAACCCGGACAAGCTCGGCCATGTCCTCGCCGCGGTCGGAAACCGCGCCGCAATCGGCTCGCCGGGCGGCTCCGCGCACTGAGTGATCGGGCGCCGGCCGGACGCCCGCCCCTCCATGTCGTCGAACCGCGTCTTGCGGTTCACGCCGCCTTCGGGTGCCGCTGGCGCTCGTAGAGGAAGCGCATTACGGCCGAGCGGCAGCGGATGTATTCCGGATCGTCGGCCAGCTCCAGGCGCCGGCGCGGCCGATCGAGCTTGACCTCGCAGATTTCGCCGATGGTGGCGGACGGGCCGTTGGTCATCATCACGATGCGGTCGGAGAGCAGCACGGCCTCATCGACGTCGTGGGTGATGATGATCACGGTGTTGCCGAGCTTGGCCTGGATCTCCATCAGCGTGTCCTGCAGCGTCGCGCGGGTCAGCGCGTCGAGCGCGCCGAACGGCTCGTCCATCAGCAGGATCTTCGGCTCCATGGCGAGCGCGCGGGCGATGCCGACGCGCTGCTTCATGCCGCCGGAGATCTCGTGCGGGTGCTTGTCGAGCGCGTGGCCCATGCCGACCAGCTCGAGATTGTGCACGGTCCAGTCATGCCGCTGGCGACGATCCATGCGCTTCGACAAGACCTTGTCGACCGCCAGCCGGACGTTGTCGTAGACGCTGAGCCAGGGCAGCAGCGAATGGTTCTGGAACACGACGGCGCGGTCGGGACCGGGGCCGGTCACTTCCTTGCCGTCGAGCAGCAGCACGCCGGCGGTATGCCTGTTCAGGCCGGCGACGATGTTGAGCAAGGTCGACTTGCCGCAGCCGGAATGGCCGATGATCGAGACAACCTCGCCGCGGGCGAGCTTGAGGTCGACATCGACCAGGGCCGTGAACTTGCCCTTCTGGGTGTCGAAGGTCATGCCGACCTTCTCGATCGACAGATAGGGGCGCGGGGTTGCGGTGGTGGGCATCGTGCTGTCCTCGCGCTCAGAAGGTGCCGGGTCCGCCGACGAGGCGGCCGAGATAGGTGATCAGGCGATCGAGCAGCAGGCCGACGAGGCCGATGTAGACGAGCGCCAGGATGATCTCGGAGATCAGCGACGAGTTCCAGCTGTCCCAGAGGAAGAAGCCGATGCCGACGCCGCCGACCAGCATCTCGGCCGCGACGATCGCCAGCCAGCTGAGACCGATGCCGATCTTCAGGCCGGTGAAGATGTAGGGCACCGTCGCCGGCAGCACGATCTTGAAGAAATATTCGAAGCCGTTGAGCTGCAGCACGCGGGCGACGTTCCGGTAGTCCTGGGGCAAGTTCCGGATGCCGACCGCGGTGTTCATCATGATCGGCCAGACCGCGGTGATGGCGATCACGAAGATCGCCGCCGGCTGGGCCTCGCGGAAGGCGGCGAGCGCGATCGGCAGCCAGGCGAGCGGCGGCACCGTGCGCAGGACCTGGAAGATCGGATCGAGCCCGCGGAAGGCGAGGCTCGACGAGCCGATCAGCACGCCGAGCAGGATGCCGGTCACGGCCGAGATCGAGAACCCGATCGCGACGCGCTTGAGACTGGCCAGGATGTGCAGCGCCAGACCCTTGTCGAGGCCGCCGCGATCGAAGAACGGGTCGATGATCAGGCCCCAGGTGTCGGTGACGACCTTCCATGGGGTCGGCAGCGGCGAGCCCTTGGCGGAAAAGGCGATCTGCCAGATCGCCAGCAGCACGGCGAGGGTGACGAGCGGCGGGATCACGACGCGCGCGGTCTCGATCGCACCCCTGGCGAGTCCCCCGAGCACGGCGTCGCGGCTCGGGAGCGTGAAGCGCGATCGGCGCGGTTCGGGCATGGTTTCGGCTTCGACGGCCATGGAACGGGTTCCTTATCGAGAGAGGATCAGCCGACGAGCTTCTTGATCTTCAGGCCGTCGAGATAGGCGGTCGGGTTCGCGGGATCGAACTTGACGCCGTCGAAGAAGGTCTCGACGCCGCGCGAGGTCGAAGCCGGGATCGCCGCCACGCCGATCTCCTTGGCGGCCTCGCGCCACAGATCCTCGCGATTGACCTTGGCGATCAGCGCCTTGGTGTCGGTGGTCGCCGGCAGGTAGCCCCAGCGGATGTCCTCGGTCAGGAACCACAGATCGTGGCTCTGGAACGGATAGGAGGCATCATCGCGCCAGTACTTCTGCATCAGATCCTTGTTCTCGAACGAGCGCAGGCCGAGGTCGAACTTGCCCTTCGAGCGGTCGAGGATGTCCTCGACCGGCACCTTGAACCACTCGCGCTTGGCGAGGATGGCGCACATCTCGTCCTTGTTCTCGTCCTTGTCGGCCCATTGCGCCGCCTCGAGCACGGCGGCGAGGATCGCCTTGGTGGCGATCGGGTTCTTCTCGACGAAGTCCGAGCGCATGGCGAAGGACTTCTCCGGATGGTTCTTCCAGAGTTCGCCCGTGGTGATCGCGCAGTAGCCGACGCCCTGGTTCACGGTCTGGAGCGGCCAGGGCTCGCCGACGCAATAGGCCTCCATCGCGCCGACCTTGGCATTGGCGACCATCTGCGCCGGCGGGACGACGATGGTCTGGCAATCCTTGTCGGGATCGATGCCACCGGCGGCCAGCCAATAGCGGATCCAGCAATCATGCGTGCCACCCGGGAAGGTCATCGCGACCTTCACGTCCTTGCCGCCGGCCTTGAGGCCGGCGAAGCGCTCCTTCAGCGCGGAGGTATCGAGACCGATCTTCAGATCCTTGTGCGCATTGGCGAGCATGATGCCCTGACCCTGCGTGTTGAGGCGCGACAGGATCGACATCGGCACGCCGCCCGGCGTCTTGGTGATCTTGCCGGCGGTCATCAGGTAGGGCATGGGCGTCAGGATATGCGCGCCGTCGATGCCGCCGGCGCCGCCACCGAGCTCGAGGTTGTCGCGGGTGGTGCCCCAGGACGCCTGTTTCTGCACGTCGACGTCGGGCACGCCGTACTTCTTGAAGAAGCCCTTCTCCTTGGCGACGATCAGCGGCGCGGCGTCGGTCAGGGCGATGTAGCCGAGGATCGCCTTGGTCGTCTCCGGCGCGGCGCCGGCGGCAAAGGCGCCGCCCGGGAACGCGGCGCGCACCGAGGTCAGGAGCGCCGTGGTCGCCAGCGTGGCGGCGGAGCCTTTCAGGAAGTCTCGACGGCTGCGGCCGACCGGGATCAGCGTCTTCTCGGTATCGCTCATGGCGCGTCGCCCCTCATGCGTAAGGACAAAAAAAGACGGCGCCAAAGGCGATCGGAATTGCTTCCGAAAACCATTGGACGCCGTTGTGCCGATGCGGCCGTCGTTGGCCGCGCAGTTGCCGCCGGGAAAGCGGATTTCGACTAAGTGGAATGCAGGGCCTGTGCCAGATCGAGGTACCGGAACCGATACTGTTTTATTTCAAATAGTTGGGCCGTAACGCCCGGCAGAACGACTTTGCCACGTCCGGCTCGGACTGCCTCTCACAGACGCAGAGCCCGATGGGTCGCCCAGAAAAACGGCATAAATCATCGCCGCCGCGATCTTGGGCAGAAGCTGCAGATGACGATCACACCCACTGCCGCGACAATCTGTCCGTGCATGCCAATCGAATGGATTGAAATCAGCGATCCGCCCCCGCGCCCTGCGACAACTCGGACCAGAAGCCACGGGCTCGACCTGCCTAGATCTTGATCTCTGCTCAAGCCATTAGCACTACAGCCGCGACGCGCCTGCTTCGTGAGCGCAATCGAGGTGCGCAGTGCGGCCACACTGGCGGATCGGCATGGCGAAAACGCCCGGATTTCCAGCACTTTCCCACATTCACACCAGCGTGGCACATCAGTTGCTTCAGGAAGGACCGAATGATCGCGCCGATGCTGGCGCGGTCGATCAGGCACCTTCCTTGCCGCACCAGCAAAGCCGCTGACCCGGCCGTCTCCCCGACGGCCGACCAGGTCAGTGGCTTTTTTGCGTTGCGGCGGTTCGCACAGGACCAGACCGATGAACGCCGCTCTCGCTCCGCTCTCAGGCTCGCTGGCAGGCGCCTCACGCGAAAGACTGCTCGTGGTCGGCAACGGCATGGCCGCCCACCGCCTGCTCGACCGGCTCACCGGCTCGGATGCCGCCGCGCGCTTCGCCATCACCGTGGTCGGCGCCGAGCCGGTCGCGGCCTATAACCGGGTGCTGCTCTCCGCCGTGCTCGCCGGCGAGACGACGCGCGCGGCGATCGGCTTCGGTTCCGAGGCCTGGTACGCCGCGCGCGGCATCACGGCGCTCGTCGGCGACGGCGTCGCCGCGATCGATCGGACCGCGCGCACGGCCACCCTCGCTTCGGGCCGCGTGCTCGGCTGGGATCGGCTGGTGCTCGCCACCGGCTCGCGGGCGATCCGCCTGCCGATGCCGGGCGCGGATCTCGCCGGTGTCGTCACCTTCCGCGACCTCGCCGATCTCGACGCGATCGAGGCCTTCGCCGCGACGGGCAGGCCGGCCGTGGTGATCGGCGGTGGCCTGCTCGGCATCGAGGCCGCGTTCGGCCTCGCCGCCAAGGGCATCGCCGTCACGCTCGTGCATCTGATGGACCGGCTGATGGAGCGCCAGCTCGATCCGCGCGGCGCGGCGTTGGTCGCCCGCGCGCTGACGAGGCTCGACGTGCGCGTCGAACTCGGCGCGACCTCGCAGGCGATCGAAGGCGATACGCGCGTCCAAGGCCTCCGGCTGGGCGACGGCCGCGTACTCCCGGCCGGGCTCGTCGTCATGGCCGTCGGCGTCCGGCCCGAAACGGCGCTCGCCGCCGAGGCGGGCCTCGCGGTCGGCCGCGGCATCGCGATCGACGACGGATTGCGGACGTCGGACGACCGCATCTTCGCGATCGGCGAATGCGCCGAACATCGCGCCCAGACCTACGGCCTCGTCGCGCCGGCCTATGACATGGCCGAGACGCTCGCGGCGACGCTCATCGGCCGGAACGCGACCTTCGAGGGCGCAGTGCTCGCGACGAATTTGAAGGTCTCCGGCCTGCCGGTGTTCTCGGCCGGCGATTTCCAGGGCGTGGCCGGCACCGAGACGATCGTGTTCGAGGACCGGCCGCTCGGCCATTACCGCAAGCTGGTCGTCGCCGGCGACCGGCTCGTCGGCGTCGTCATGGTCGGCGAGACCACCGACGGGCCCTGGTACCTCGATCTGATCCGCGACGGCGCCTCGATCGCCGCGATCCGCCGCGACCTCGTCTGCGGCCGACCGTTCTGCGAAGCCGCGTGAGGAGACCGACCATGACCACACCGGCGACCATGGGCCCCGCTCCTTTCGACGACGAGCAGAAGCGCTACCTCGAAGGTTTCGTTTCCGGCGTGAACGCGGCCCGTATCGCGCGTGGGGCCGGCCCGCTCGGTGCGATCGGTGCCACGAAGCCCGCCGGCCCGGGGGTACCGACCGGCCCGGACGCACCGCATCTGATCGCGCAGGCGAAGGTCGAGGCGGCGGGCCGCAAACTCGCCGCGCAAGAGATCGCCAAGCGCGACGAGCACCCGCTCGACGCCTATCTCCGGCTCAAGACGGACGCACGCGCCGGCAAATTCCCGAAGCCGATGGATGACTTCCGCTGGCGCTTCCACGGGCTCTTCTACGTCGCGCCGGCGCAGGACAGCTTCATGTGCCGGCTGAAGATCCCGAACGGGATCGTCAGCCATTGGCAGTTCCGCGCGGTCGCCGACCTCGCCCGTCGCTTCGGCGGCGGCTACACGCACGTGACGACACGCGCGAACCTGCAGATCCGTGAGATCCCGGCCGCCGCCGGCCCGGACCTGATCGAAGGCCTCTACGCGGCCGGGCTCGCGCCGAAGGGTTCGGGCTCGGATAACATCCGCAATGTCACCGGCTCGGCGACCGCCGGCATCGATCCGCGCGAACTGCTCGATACGCGACCGCATGCGATCGACTGGCACCAGCATGTGATCAACTCCCGCACGCTGATGGGCCTGCCGCGCAAGTTCAACGTCGCCTTCGACGGCGGCGGACCGATCCCGGTGCTCGAGGACACCAACGACATCGCCTTCCAGGCCGTCGCGGTGAAGGACGGTTTCGGCGTCGAACCGGGCATCTGGTATCGCCTCGCGCTCGGCGGCATCACCGGCCACAAGGATTTTGCCCGCGATACCGGCGTGGTCGTGCGGCCCGACGAAGCGACGGCCGTCGCCGACGCGATCGTGCGGGTCTACATCGATCATGGTGACCGCACGGATCGCAAGAAGGCGCGATTCAAATACGTGCTCGATACATTTGGCTTCGACAAGGTTCTGAGTCTCACCGAGGAGAAGCTCGGCCGGCCGCTTCTGCGCGTCCCGACGCAAGCCGTGGCGCCCCGCGAAAACCACGATCGCTTCGGCCACGTCGGCGTGCACCCGCAGGCGCAGCCGGGCCTCAACTGGATCGGCGTCGTGCTGCCGGTCGGCAAGCTGACATGCGCCCAGATGGACGCGATCGCGGCCATCGCCCAGGAGCTCGGCGACGGCGACATCCGGCTGACCGTCTGGCAGAATCTGCTGATCTCGGGCGTGGCCGACGACAAGCTCGATGCCGCGCTCGCCCGGATCGCCGCGATCGGCCTCAGCCATGAGGCGACCTCGGTCCGCGCCGGCCTGGTCGCCTGCACGGGCAACCGCGGCTGCAAGTTCGCCTCGGCCGACACCAAGGGCCACGCGCTCCAGATCGCGGACTGGCTCGATGCGCGCGTCGCGCTCGACCAGCCGCTCAACATCCATGTCACCGGCTGCCACCACTCCTGCGCCCAGCACTATATCGGCGACATCGGCCTGATCTCGACGCGCGTCGCGATCGACCCGGACGGCGAGGACACGGTCGAGGGCTATCACATCCTGGTCGGCGGCGGCTTCGGGTCCGACGCCGCGATCGCGCGCGAGATCTACGCCTCGGTGCCGGCGACAGACTGCCCCGCGCAGATCGAGGCGCTGGTCCGCGCCTATCTCGTCCACCGCGCCGGCCCGCCCGAGAGCTTCCACGCCTTCACCGCCCGCCACGACGTCGAGACGCTGAAGCGGCTCGCCGCGCGCGCGTCCGAGACCCTGCCGACCCGCGAGGCCGCCGAATGAACGCCCCGACCCGTTCGCCCGAGATGGTGCCGCTCCTGCCCGACAACGCCCCGTTCAATCCGGAACAGCGGGCGTGGCTCAACGGCTTCTTCGCCGGTCTGGTCGGCTTCGATGCCGGCACCGCGATGCCGATGGCGCTGGCCGGCGGTGACGGCGTCGCGCCGCCCTCCGCGGCCGAGCTGGACGACGGCGCGCCCTGGCACGATCCGGCCATGCCGATCGACGAACGCATGGCGCTCGCCGAAGGCAAGCCGGTCGCGCGCAAGCTGATGGCCGCGATGGCGCAGCAGGACTGCGGCCAGTGCGGCTATGTCTGCGAGACCTATGCGAAAGCGCTCGCCGAAGGCGCCGAGACCAAGCTCAATCTCTGCGCGCCGGGCGGCAAGGACACCCATCGCGCGGTCAAGCGACTGATGGAGGAAGTCGCGGTCGGCGCGACAACCAGTTCGGGGCCAGCCGCCGCCCCGCCGGTCGCTGCGCCCGAACCGGCGCCGAAGCCCTCCGCCCTGCCCGGCTATTCGCGCGAGACGCCGGTCGAGGCGACCTTCGTCTCGGCGACCCGGCTCAATGGCGAGGGGTCGGCCAAGGAGACGCTGCATGTGGTCTGGCGCCTGCCGGACGGGCTCGACTATGTGCCCGGCGACAGTTTCGGCGTCTTCCCCCAGAACGATCCCGCACTCGTCGATGCCATCCTCGACGCGCTCGCCATGCCGGCGGACTTCCCCGTCGCGGACAAGACCGTCCGCCTGGCCCTGATCGAGGATTATGCGCTGTCGCCGGCGCCGGACATGCTGTTCCAGCTCGTCTCCTACATCACCGGCGGTGACAAGCGCCGGCAGGCGCGGGAACTGGCGAGCGGCGGCGATCCGTTCGGCGATGCCGCCACGCTCGATGTGCTGGCGGCGCTCGAGCATTTCCCCGGCCTGCGCGTCGATCCCGAGGCATTCCTCGAATGCCTGGAGCCGCTGCAGCCGCGGCTCTATTCGATCTCGTCGAGCCCGAAGACCACGCCCGGCGAACTGACGCTGACGGTCGATGTCGTGCGCTATCCGGTCGGCGACCGCACGCGGCTCGGCGTCGCCTCGACCTCGATCGCCGATCGCTGGCGGCCGGGCGACAAGGTGAAGGTGTTCGTGTCGAAGGCGCACGGCTTCGCCCTGCCGGCCGACGGTGCGATCCCGATCGTGATGGTCGGGCCGGGCACGGGCATCGCGCCGTTCCGCTCGTTCCTGCACGAGCGCGTCGCCTGCAAGGCGCCCGGTGATGCCTGGCTTTTCTTCGGCCACCAGCGCGAGGCGACCGACTTCTTCTACCGCGACGAGTTCGAGGCGATGCTCGCCGATGCGCGGCTGACGAGGCTCTCGACCGCGTGGTCGCGCGACGCGGGCCCGAAAACCTACGTCCAGGACCGCATGCGCGAGGCCGGCGCCGAGCTGTTCGCCTGGCTGGAGCGCGGCGCGCATGTCTATGTCTGTGGCGATGCCAAACGCATGGCCGCCGATGTCGACAGGGCGCTCGCCGAGATCGTCGCCGCGCACGGCGGGCTCTCGGCCGAGGACGCAAAAGCCTATGTGAAGCGGCTCGCGAGCGCCGGCCGCTACCAGCGCGACGTCTATTGAAAGGGGGCGACCATGGCCGACGGCTCGATCCCTGACACCGCGCTGAGCATTCCGGATGACAGCATCCGCACCACCTGCCCCTATTGCGGCGTCGGCTGCGGCGTGATCATGCGCCCCGACGCCGAGGCGCCGAACGGCTGGCGCACAGCCGGCGATCCGGAGCATCCGGCCAACTTCGGTCGGCTGTGCTCGAAGGGCTCGGCGCTGTCGGAGACCATCGACCTCGACGGCCGGCTGCTGCACCCGGAAATCGGCGGCGCGCGCGTCGGCTGGGACGCCGCGCTCGACGCGGTCGCGGACGGGTTCCGGCACACGATCGAGACCCATGGGCCCGATGCGGTCGCCTTCTACCTCTCGGGACAGTTGCTGACCGAGGACTATTACATCGCCAACAAGCTGATGAAGGGCTTCATCGGCTCTGCCAATGTCGATACCAACTCGCGCCTGTGCATGGCCTCCTCGGTCGCCGGCCACAAGCGCGCCTTCGGCACCGACACGGTGCCGGGCAGCTATCGCGATCTCGACGAGGCCGACCTGCTGGTGCTGGTCGGCTCGAATGCGGCGTGGTGCCATCCGATCCTGTTCCAGCGCATGCTGAAGAACCGCGAGACGCGCGGCGCCAAGATCGTGGTGATCGATCCGCGCGGTACCGCCTCGAGCGAAAGCGCCGATCTGGTGCTGGCGCTGAAGCCGGGTACGGACGCCCGGCTGTTCGAGGGGCTGCTCGCGCATCTGGCGCGCGAAGGGCGGATCGATCGCGATTTCGTCGACGCGCATACGACCGGCTTCGAGGCCGTGCTAGCCGAGGCCGAGGCGCGGACGCCGGGGCTCGATGCCGCGACGGCGGCCTGCGGGCTCGATCCGGCGGCGCTGGCAGAGTTCTTCGAGCTGTTCGCGCGCACCGAGAAGGTGGTCACACTCTATAGCCAGGGCGTCAACCAGTCGGCCGCCGGCACCGACAAGGTCGCGGCCATCCTCAACGTCCATCTCGCCACCGGCCGGATCGGCCGGCCGGGGCTCGGGCCGTTCTCGCTGACCGGCCAGCCGAACGCCATGGGCGGCCGCGAGGTCGGCGGCCTCGCGAACCAGCTCGCCGCGCATATGGATTTTTCGGCCGAAGCGATCGAGCGGGTCGGACGGTTCTGGAGCGCCGCGCGTATGGCGGAAGCGCCGGGGCTCAAGGCCGTCGACATGTTCGACGCGGTCGATGCCGGACGCATCAAGGCGCTCTGGGTCATGGGCACCAACCCGGCGGTCAGCCTGCCCGACGCCGACCGCGTCCGCGCGGCGCTGGAAAAACTCGACCTCCTGGTCGTGTCCGAGAACGTCCGCTCCAACGACACGATCGGCGCCGCGCATATCCGCCTGCCGGCGGCGGCCTGGGGCGAGAAGGACGGCACCGTCACCAATTCCGAGCGTCGCATCTCGCGCCAGCGGGCCTTCCTCGCCCTGCCCGGCGAGGTCAAGCCGAACTGGTGGGCGATCGCCGGCGTGGCGCGCCGGCTCGGCCATGGCGCGGCCTTCGCCTATGCGAGCGCGGCCGACATCTACCGCGAACACGCCGCGCTGTCGGCCTTCGAGAACGACGGCGCGCGCGACTTCGACATCGGCGCGCATGCCGGCCTCTCGACGGCGGATTATGACGCGCTCGTGCCGTTCCAGTGGCCGCTCGCCGCCGGCAGGCTGTCGCGCGAGCGGTTCTTCGCCGACGGGAAGTTCTACACGCCGGACGGGCGGGCGCGATTCCAGATCCCGGCGGTCGCCGCGCTGGCCGCGGAGCCCGATGCACGGCATCCGTTCACGCTCAACACCGGCCGCATCCGCGACCAGTGGCACACGATGACCCGGACGGGCAAAGCCCGACGCTCGGCAGCCACCTGCCGGAGCCCTTCGTCGAAATCAACCCACGCGACGCCGCGCGGCTCGGCATCGCCGATGGCGATCTGGCGCGGCTCACGAACGATCTCGGCACGGCGGTGCTGCGGGCGGTCGTCACGCCCCGGCAGCAGCCGGGCTCGCTGTTCGTGCCGATCCATTGGTCGGCCGAGAACGCGAGCCTCGGCCGGGTCGGCGCGCTGGTCGCCGGTCGCACCGATCCGTGGTCGGGCCAACCGGAGGCGAAAGGGACGCCGGCCGCGATCGCGCCGCTCGCCATCGCGTTCGAGGGCGCCGTGCTCGGTGCTGCGCCGATCGCGCGCGACCGCCTCGTCGCATCGGGCGCCTGCTTCTGGGCCTCGGCACGCTCGAAACACGGCTGGACCACCACCCTCGCATTCGATGCCGCGCCCGCGGAGGGTTGGGAGCGGGTCGCGGCGACACTGCTCGGGGCCGACGTCGATGCGCTCGTCGACGCGAGCGATCCCGCCCACGGCCTCTATCGCGCCGCGCGCTTTGCGACGGATGGGCGGCTCGAGGGCGCCATCGTCGTGGTGCCGGCACCGGAGAAGCCGACCGTCGGGCATCTGAAGCCGATCTTCGGCCGCGCAACCGTCGAGGGCCTGATGCGCCGCGCCTCGGTCGCCTCGCGATCGGCCGACGGCGCCCAGGATCCCGGCCCGACCGTCTGCGCCTGCTTCGGCGTCGGCCGCAACACGATCGAGACGCTGGCCAAGGGCGGTTGCCGAACGACGCAGGCGATCGGTGCGGCGGTCAAGGCCGGAACCAACTGCGGTTCGTGTCTGCCGGAGATGCGGGCCATTCTGGAAGCCATGGCGCAGGTGTCGACGGCGGAGTGAGCACGCGGGCGGGCTCATGCGCGCCGGCGTCGCCCCGGAAATGGAAATTCACTCGGCAATGTAACATGTTACGCCTTGCCTTTTGACCCGCGACCCGCTATCGCCCGCCACACTGGCCGCACTTGCAACGGCGGAACGGGAGATCGGCATGGGCGGGCACTCGGCAGGCTTGGCATTCGACATCGTCGCGATGGGCGAGCCGATGTACGAGTTCAACCAGCGCAAGGGTGCGGGCCCGCGCGACTGGCTCGGCGGCTTCGGCGGCGATGCCTCGAACACGGCCATTGCGGCGGCGCGGCTCGGCGCCCGGGTCGCCTTCGTGACCGGTCTCGGCGACGATGCGTTCGGCACCGCGTTCCGGGAGCTCTGGACCGCCGAAGGTGTCGACCACTCGGCCGTGAAGACCGATCCGGCCGCCCATACCGGCGTCTATTTCGTCACCCACGGCCCCGAAGGCCACGCCTTTTCCTATCTGCGCGCCGGCTCGGCCGCGAGCCGGATCGCGCCGGCCGACGTGCCGCACGAGCTGATCCGCGGCGCGCGCGTGCTGCACGCCTCCGCGATCAGCCAGGCGATCTCGGCCTCGGCCTGCGATGCGGTGTTCTCAGCGATCGAGACGGCCCGCGCGGCCGGCGTGACGGTCTCCTACGACACCAACCTGCGGCTCAGGCTCTGGCCGCTCGATCGCGCCCGCGCCATCATCGAGGCGACGGCGGCGCTGTCGGACATCCTGCTGCCCGGTCTCGACGACGCGCGGCTCCTGACCGGGCTCGAGGCGCCCGACGCCATCGCCGATCATTATCTGGCGAAAGGCGTGAAAATCGTCGCGCTGACCATGGGCAAGGACGGCGCGCTGATCGCGACCCCCGAACGTCGCGAGATCGTGGCGCCGATCAAGGTCGCGGCGGTCGATGCGACCGGCGCCGGCGATGCCTTCGACGGCGGCTTCCTGGTCGAATGGCTGGCCTCGGGCGATGCCTTCTCGGCCGGACGCTTCGCCAATGTCGCGGCCGGTCTGTCGACCGAGGGCTATGGCGCCGTCGACCCGTTGCCGCGCCGCGCCGCGGTCGAGGCCCGGCTCGCGCGCTGACGCGCGCCAGACCTGCGCTTTGCGGAGCCGCGCCGCCGAATTAGCTTCGCCGAACGCAGCGGTGGGCGATTCGGGGCGGGAGCTGGCATGAATCCGAAGACGATCAAGGCGCTGACCGAGGCCTCCCGCCTGATCGGCGAGGGACGCAAGGACCGGGCGCTGGCGCATCTCGAAGCCCGCATCGAGCATGTGAAATCGACGCCGATCGGTCTGACCCTGCTCGGGCTGCTGCTCGCCGAGGCCGGGCGCCACGGCGAGGCGCTGGAGCGCATCGAGCGGGCGCTGAAACTCGACCCTGCCTATGTCGAAGCCTACCGGCAACAGACGCGCAGCCTCGGCACCGTCGGCCGTGATCAGGACGCGCTCGCCGCAGCCGAAGCCGGCCTGAGGTTGGCGCCCGGCGATCCGGACCTCCTGCTGCAGAAGGCGGTGTCGCTGCAGGAACTGAAGCGCCTGGACGAGGCGGCCGACACCTATGCGGCCGCCCTCGCCCTGCATCCCGCCAATCCGCATCTGCTCGCCGGGCTCGGGCTGCTGCTCTTGCGCCTTGACCGGCCGGCCGAGGCGCTGAACGCGCTCGAACACGCCGAGCAACACGCCGGCGCCGCACCGGGCTACGACGGCGCGGCGATCGCGCGCAACCGCGCCGCCGCGCTCGAGGCGCTCGGCCGCGACGAGGAAGCGCTCGCCGCGATCGAGACCGCGCGCGCAGGCCGCGGCGATCCGCAGATCGAGCTCAGCCGCGCCCTGCTGCTGCTGGCGCTCGGCCGCTGGCAGGAGGGCTGGGCGGCCTACGAGGTGCGCGACATGAGCGCCGCGCGCGGCGACGTCGCCACGATCGAGAGCCTGCGCGCCCATCTGCGTGCCAACGGCTTCACCGTGCCCGAGATCGGCAACGACCCGCTGGCGCGCACGCCGGTCTGGGCCCCGGACGCACCCGAAGGCTCGACGCTGATCGTGACCGCCGAGCAGGGGCTCGGCGACATCCTGCAGATGGCGCGCTATCTGCCGATCCTGGCGGCGCGGGCCAAGGTCACGATGCGCGCGCCGAAACCCTTGCATCGGTTTCTCGCGAGCGTCGATGCGCCGATCGAGTTCGTCGATCGGATCGAGAAGGGCCGCCGCTTCGACCACAAGATCGCGATGTTCTCGATCCCCCGCGTGCTCGGCACCACGCCGGAGACCGTGCCGGTGACCGTGCCCTATCTCCGGGCCGATCCGGAGCGGGTCGCGGCATGGCGTGACCGGCTCGGGCCTGAAGGCTTCAAGGTCGTGATCGCCTGGCAGGGCAATCCGCTCGGCACGATCGATCGCGGCCGGTCGGTGCCGCTCACCGCCTTCGCGCCGCTCGCGGCGATCCCCGGCGTGCGCCTGATCTCGGTGCAGAAGACCTACGGGCTCGACCAGCTCGACCGGCTGCCGGACGGCATGCGGGTCGAGACGTTGGGCACCGAGTTCGACGGCGGCGAGGACGCGTTCCTCGACACCGCCGCGGTGATGGCGGCCTGCGATCTGGTGGTGACCACCGATACCTCCGTCGTGCATGTCGCCGGCGCGACCGGGCGGCCCACCTGCGTGGCGCTCAAGTTCCAGCCGGACTGGCGCTGGCGCCTCGGCGGCCACACCTCGCCCTGGTATCCGACCGTCACACCGGTGCGGCAGAGCCGGCCGGGCGCGTGGGACGACGTGTTCGAGCGCATCGCTGCCCTGGTCGCCGCGCGGGCCGCGGCGGTTTGAAGCGGTGGGCACTGCGGGCTCGCATGCCTATTTTGCCGCCTTGCGGCAAGCTGTCCGCCCGCGCCATAATGCCGGGGCCGCGAAAGCGAAGAACATTGGCTGTGCAAATGGATAGGCCGTGGTCGACACGACGCTGACCATCCTGGTGATCGACGAGAATCCGGTGCGCGCGGCCATCCTGACGGACGGCCTGCGCGAGGCCGGATTCACGAATGTCGTCCACTTCGACACGACGCAGGAACTGCTGCGCAAGGTGTTCCAGATCGATCCGGACGTGATCCTGATCGATCTCGCGAACCCGAGCCGCGACGTGCTCGAGCAGATGTTCCAGGTCTCGCGCACCGTCAAGCGGCCGGTCGCGATGTTCGTCGACCAGTCCGATACCGCGATGATCGAGGCCGCCGTCGATGCCGGCGTCTCGGCCTATGTTGTCGACGGCTTGCGCAAGGAGCGCGTCAAGCCGATCATCGACATGACCGTGTCGCGGTTCAACGCGTTCGACAAGCTCGCGCGCGAGCTTGAGCAGGCGCGCGCCGAACTCGCCGAACGCAAGGTGATCGAGCGGGCGAAGGGCATCCTCATGAAGTCGCGCGGCATCACCGAGGAGGAGGCCTACGCGCTGCTGCGCAAGACCGCCATGAACGAGAAGAAGAAGCTCGCCGAGATCGCCCAGAGCGTGGTGACGGCCGCAAGTCTGCTCGGCTAGAGCAAGGCCCGATCGGCGTGATTCACGCCGATCGGAACAGGCTTGCGTTTACAAGTCGGCTGGAGCGGCATGCCGCTCCAGCGCCTCATCAGGAGACAGACACCCTTGTTTTCCGAAGACACCGATCCGGCCCGCGACCTCCTCGCCCGCACCGCGGCGACGGACGGGTTGCCCGTGCTGCGGATCGGCTTCATCCCGCTCGCCGACTGCGCGCCGATCATCGCCGCGCATGTGAAGGGCTTCGCCGCGGCCGAGGGCCTGGCGCTCGATCTGGTGCGCGAGACCTCCTGGGCCAATATCCGCGACCGGGTCGCGCTCGGCCATTTCGACGCCGCGCATATGCTCGGGCCGATGCCGATCGCCGGCCGGCTCGGCCTCGGCCATTGGAAGACGCCGATGCTGGCGCCCTTCGTGCTCAACGAGGGCGGCAACGCGGTCACGGTCGGGATCGGGCTGCACGAGGAGATGCTGGCGACCGGCGAGACCGTCGACGTGTTCGAACCGGCCTCGACCGCGCGTGCGATCGCGACGGTCGTCGCCCGCCGGGCCACCGAGGGCCGGCCGCCGTTGACCGTCGCTACCGTCTATCCGTTCTCGGCGCATAACTACGAGATGCGCTACTGGCTCGCCGCGGCCGGCCTCGATCCCGACCGTGACATCCGCCTCGTCGTCGTGCCGCCGCCGCTGATGGTCGATGCGCTGACGAGCGGCAATATCGAGGTGTTCTCGGTCGGCGCGCCGTGGCCGAGCCTCGCGGTCGAGGCCGGCGTCGGCCGGATCGTCGCGACCAAGCAGGCGGTCTGGCCGCACAGTCCCGAGAAGGTGCTCGGCGTGCGCGAGCATTTCGCGCAGCGTTCACCCGAGAAGCTGGCCGCGCTGATCCGCGCACTCGCCCGTGCGGCGGCCTGGTGCGCGGATCCCGATCATATGACCGAACTCGCGGCGATCCTGGCGCGCGCCGAGATCATCGGCGTCGAGGCCGAGATCATCCTGCGCGGCATCACCAGCCGGCTCGTGACCCGGCTCGGGCAGCCGGCGACGCCGATCCCGCACTACATGGATTTCGCCTTCGACGGCTCGAACCGGCCCCGCATCGCAGACGGCATGTGGTTCGCGAGCCAGATGGTGCGCTGGGGCCAGGTCGCCGATCCCGATGCGGCCTATGAGGCGGCGCGCCGGGCCTTCGATCCCGCCTATTTCGATGCCGCACTCGGCGCGGATGCTCCGCCCGCGCCGGCCGAACGCCCGCCGCAGTTGTTCGACGGCCCGGTGCTCGATCTCGCCGATCCGGGGACTTACGTCGCCGGCTTCGCGATCCGCCGCTCCGCGCGGCCGGACGAAACATTTTGATCACACCCGACGCTGCGTTATCCGCCGCGCGGTCGCATCGGTTGATCGCTCCGGCCGGTCATGGTTAACCGCGCGTTGACATGCGTCCGGTATCGATCGTCGGGCGTTCTTTCGACAGCCAGACCCGCGACATCGAGATTGGTCTCATGCGTTTCCACGCCGCTCTCCCGTTCGCCCTTGCGACCGCCGCCGCCATTTGCGCCACCGCCGTCTTTGCCACCGCGCCGGCGCGCGCCTCCGACCCGGCCGAGGAATCGCTGAAGAGCCTCTACCGGATCGCACTCAGCGCCGAGGTCTGCGAGTTCGCGCTGCCGACCCGCGAGGCCAACGCGGTCGGCAAGGCGATGAACCAGATCATCGCGACCCTGTCGCTCGACGAGGACAAGGCGGAGGCGTTCTACCTCAAGGTCGAGGCCGAGATGCAGGCCGAGGGCTGGGACAAGCTCTGCGCCAAGAACGGCCAGTGGGCGCAGACCTATCGGCAGCTGATCTCGTCCTACGCGAAGAAGTGAGCCGCGCGACCCTCGGGACGTTCATCGCAAATTCCCGGAAGCTTCATAACCGCGCCAGTTCGGGCGGATAGACGTCCGCCGACCGCTTCGGTGCCGCCCGCGCGGCGACCTCAAGGAGGCAAGGCGATGACGATGTCCCTCGATCTCACCCGCCGCGACGCGCTCGTCGGTGCCGCCGCGCTCGGGCTGTCGCTCTCCGGCGGCCGGGTGTTCGCCGCCGAAGCGACCCAGGCGCAGGGCACGGTCTTCGAAGACAAGGACGGCTCCGGCAAGCCCGGACCGGCCAATCCCGGCCTCGCGGACGTTCTGGTCTCGAACGGCGTCGATGTCGTTAAGACCGACGCGCAGGGGCGCTGGTCGCTGCAGATCGCGGCGGGGGAGTCGATCTTCGTGATCAAGCCGACCGGGTTCATGACGCCGGTCGATCCCGAGACGAACCTGCCGCGCTACGCCCATATCCATGCGCCCGAGGGCACGCCGGATCCGGAGCGCTACCGTTTCGCCGGCGTCGCACCGACCGGAGCGCTGCCGCAGACCATCGACTTCCCTCTGAAGCGCCAGGACGAGGCCAGGCGCTTCAACGCGATCCTGTTCACCGATCCGCAGCCGGAAAGCCTCGCGGAAGTCGCCTTCGTGCGCGACGACGTCGTCTCGCGCACCACCGGCATCGATGCCGCTTTCGGCATCACGCACGGCGACATCATGTTCGACGACCTGTCGTATTACGGCCGGTACAACAAGATCATCGGCACGATCGGGCTGCCCTGGTACAATTGCCCTGGCAATCACGACATCAACTACGAGGCCGTCGACAATCTCCTGTCGCGCGAGACCTACAAGCAGGTGTTCGGCAGCCGCCATGCGGCGTTCCAGTATGCCGGCGTGACCTTCTTCCTGCTCGACAACGTCGATTATCTCGGCACCGATCCGGCGAAGGCGACCGGCGCGGGCAAATATCGCGGCCGGTTCGGCGAGCGGCAGCTCGCCTTCGTGCGCAATGTGCTCGCGCACGTGCCGAAGGACGCGCTCGTCGTGTTCTCCTTCCACATTCCGCTGAAGACGCTGCAGGGCAGCGAGCCGGGCACCGCGAACACCGATAACAAGGCGTTCTTCGAGGCGATCTCGAGCCACCCGCGCACGGTCAGCTTCTCCGGCCACACGCATACGAACGAGCATTGGTACTTCGGCGCCGCCGACGGCTACGCGGCAGGCGAGCACCACCACCACGTCATGAGCGCGGTGTCGGGCAGCTGGTGGAGCGGCCCGATCGACGAGCGCGGCATCCCGGTCGCGGTGCAGAGCGACGGCGCACCGAACGGCTTCAAGCTCCTGTCGATCGACGGCGACCGCTTCACCGTGACGCTCGTGCCCGCGCACGAGCGCGCCGGCGGGCACATGCGCATCATGCTCGAAACGCAGGTGCATGCCGGCAGTCACGAGGTGATGAAGGCGTATGCCGTCGGCGCGCTGCTGCGCGGTCCGATCGAGCGCGCCGCGCTCGAGCGGCGCGGCTGGTGGTCAACCTGTTCGACGGCGGGCCGAAGAGCGCGATCGAGGTCGCATTCGGCAAGGGCGGCTTCGCGCCGATGAAGAAGGTCGAGCGCAAGGATCCGTTCGTGGTCGAGCTCTACGCCCGCAACGAGGCGACCAAGAAGCCGTGGGTGAAGCCGGCGAACGCCTCGCACCTCTGGGAACTGCCACTGCCGCGCAACCTGCCGGCCGGGACCCATCGCGTCACCGTGCGCGCGACCGACGAATACGGCCGGACGGCTGTCGATTCGATGGTGCTCGAAGTCCTCGGCTGAAGGCGCCGTCGACGCGCTCCCCCTCGCCCCGGACCGGCGCTGGAGCGCCGGCTCAGGCCGCGAACACGTAGGGCGCGACGCCGCGCGCGCCGGTCTCGATCGCGACCACCGCGCCGGTCGCAGGCTTCGCGGCGATCCGCTCGGGCGAGACGCCATCGGTCAGGCTGGTGACGAAGAGGGTGGCGAAGTCCTCGCCGCCGAAACAGGCCATGGTCGGGGCGGCGACCGGCAGGTCGACCGAGCCGACCAATCCGCCATCGGCGCGGAAGCGGTTCAGCCGCCCCGCGGTGACGCCGGCGCTCCAATAGAAGCCGTCGCGATCGCAGGTGGCGCCGTCCGGCCGGCCGGTCGCGTCGTCGAGCGTGGCGATGCGCGTGCGATTGGTCATCGCGCCGGTCAGGGGGTCGAAGTCCCACCGATCGATCCAGGGGCCGCGCGTGTCCGAATGGAACATCGTGCGCCCATCCGGCGTCCAAGCGAGGCCGTTCGAGACCTTGATGCCGTCGAGCTTCTTCTCGGCGCGACCCTCGGGCGTGATGCGCCAGAGCGCGGCCGTCGGCAGGCGCTCGGGTCGCTCGTGCATCGAGCCGACCCAGAAGCAGCCGTCGGGGCCGACCTTGCCGTCGTTGAGGCGGTTCGTGTCGATCCCTTCCTCGACACGGCAGAGGAGATCGAAGGCGCCGGTCTCGGGGCTCCAGAGATGGATGCCCTTCGCGCAGGCGACGACCAGGCCGGTTTCGGCGAGGCCGAGCGCGGTCGGCCGATCGGGCAAGGTCCAGTGCCGGTGCTGCGTGCCGTCGGCGGCGACCGCGTGGATCTCGGCACGCTCGATATCGACGAAGAACAGCCGCTCGCGCGCCGGATCCCAGAGCGGGCTCTCGCCGACCCGGGCGCGGATGTCGAGCAGGATGCGGGCGGTGCCGGTCATCATCGGTCTCCCGTTGCGGCCCGGCTCAGAGCGCCGAGGCGCCCTCGTCGGCCGGGCCGACCACACGGCGGAAGTTGGCGAACAGGTCGCGGCCGACGCCCCAGCCGTTCGCCGAGAGATCGGCGACCACCGGTTCGCGCGCCGCGAATTCGGCCGCGTCGACCAGCACTTCCAGCGTGCCGGCGACCGCGTCCAGACGCACGATATCACCGTCCCGCACGCGCGCGATCGGCCCACCATCGGCGGCTTCCGGCGTCACATGGATGGCGGCCGGCACCTTGCCCGAGGCCCCGGACATGCGGCCGTCGGTGACCAGCGCCACGCGCTGGCCCCGGTCCTGCAGCACGCCGAGCGGCGGGGTCAGCTTGTGCAGCTCCGGCATGCCATTCGCCTTCGGACCCTGGAAGCGGATCACGGCCACGAAGTCGCCGGTCAGTTCGCCGGCCTTGAAGGCCTTTTGCAGGCCCTCCTGGCTGTGGAACACGCGCGCCGGCGCCTCGACGATCTGGCGATCCGGCTTCACGGCCGAGGTCTTGATCACCGAGCGACCCAGATTGCCGGTCAGCACGCGCAGGCCGCCGGTCGCCTGGAACGGGTTGGCGACGCCACGCACCACGTTGGTGTCGGCGCTCTCGGTCGGGCCGTCGACCCAGGTCACGGAACCGTCCTCGCCAAGCTTCGGCTCGGCGGTGTAGCCCGAGAGGCCGGTGCCCGCGACGGTGCGCACGTCCTCGTGCAGCAGGCCTTCCGACAGCAGCTCGCGGATCAGATACTGCATGCCGCCGGCGGCGTGGAAATGGTTCACGTCGGCCGAGCCGTTCGGATAGACGCGGGCGAGCAGCGGCACGACCTCGGCGAGGTCCGAGAAGTCGTGCCAGGTGAGCCGGATGCCGGCCGTGCGGGCCATCGCGACGAGGTGGAGCGTGTGGTTGGTCGAGCCGCCGGTTGCGTGCAGGCCGATCACGCCGTTGACGAAGGCGCGCTCGTCGAGGATCTCGCCGACCGGCGTATAGCCGTTGCCCGAAGCGGTGATCTCGAGGCTGCGCTTGACGGCGGCCCTGGTCAGCGCGTCGCGCAGCGGCGTGTTCGGGTTGACGAAACTCGCGCCCGGCAGATGAAGCCCCATGATCTCCATCAACATCTGGTTGGAGTTCGCGGTGCCGTAGAAGGTGCAGGTGCCGGGCGAATGGTAGGACTTGCTCTCGGATTCGAGCAGTTCCGCGCGGCCGACCTTGCCCTCGGCATAGGCCTGGCGGACGCGCGCCTTCTCGTCGTTGGAGATACCGCTCGGCATCGGACCCGCGGGCACGAACACGCCCGGCAGATGGCCGAAGGACAGGGCGCCGATCACGAGGCCCGGCACGATCTTGTCGCAAATGCCGAGATAGAGCGCGGCGTCGAACATCTGGTGCGACAGCGCGACCGCCGTTCCCATCGCGATCACGTCGCGCGAGAACAGCGACAGTTCCATGCCGGCCTCGCCCTGGGTGACGCCGTCGCACATGGCCGGCACGCCGCCGGCGACCTGCGCCACCGCGCCGGACTCGCGCGCGGCGGCGCGGATCAGGTCGGGGAAGCGCTCATAGGGCTGATGCGCCGACAGCATGTCGTTGTAGGCGGTGACGATGCCGACGTTCGGCACCTCGCCGGCCTTGAGCGCGTCCTTGTCGTGCGGACCGCAGGCCGCGAAACCGTGCGCGAGATTGGCGCAGCCGAGCTTGTTGCGGGTCGGCTTCTTCTCGGCGGCGGCGCGGATGTGGTCGAGGTAGCGGGCGCGCGTGTCGCGGCTGCGCTCGACGATACGCTCGGTGACTTCGCCGATGCGGGCGTGGATGGTCATCGCGAACTCCTCGTGGCTGGCGGCCGTTGCGGGGTTACGGCCGCGTTCCGCGCGGGCCTCGGCGACGCGCGGTCTTTGAGACTGGAAGCAAAAGCCGCCTCCGGGGGGCGGCCCCGGAGGCGGGAGATCAGGCGCCGTCCTCGTGCCAGGTGCGGCCGTCGCGTTCGATCAGGGCGATGGCGGCCGACGGTCCCCAGGTACCGGACCGATAGGCCTTCGGCCCGTCGGGGGCCTGCGCCCAGGCCTCCAGGATCGGGTCGATCCAGCGCCAGGCCTGCTCGACCTCGTCGCGGCGCATGAACAGGGTCTGGTTGCCGCGCACGACGTCCATGATCAGGCGCTCGTAGGCATCGGGGTTCCGGACCGCGAAGGCCTCCGCAAAACTCATGTCGAGCGGCACGCGGCGCAGGCGCATGCCGCCGGGGCCGGGATCCTTGATCATCAGGTGCAGCTTGACGCCCTCGTCGGGCTGCAGGCGGATGACCAGCTCGTTGCGCGCGATCGGGCCGGCGCCGTCGCCGAAGATCGAGAACGGGATCGGCCGGAACGAGATCACGATTTCCGAGCAGCGCTGCGCCAGCCGCTTGCCGGAGCGCAGGTAGAACGGCGTGCCGGCCCAGCGCCAGTTGCCGATCTCGGCCTTGAGCGCGACGAAGGTTTCCGTCCGGCTCTCGGGCTTGCCGATCTCCTCCAGGTAGCCGGCGGCCGGACCGCCCTCCGAGGCGCCGGCCGTGTACTGGCCGCGCACGGTCAGATGATCGACGTTGGACTCGTCGATCGGCTTCAGTGCCTTCAGCACCTTGAGCTTCTCGTCGCGCACCGAATTGGCGTCGAGGCTCGACGGCGGCTCCATGGCGACCAGACAGAGCAACTGCAGAATGTGATTTTGAACCATGTCGCGCAGCGCGCCGGCCGTGTCGTAGTAGCCGCCGCGGCCTTCGACGCCGAGCGACTCCGCGACCGTGATCTGCACATGGTCGATATGGGCGGCGTTCCAGATCGGCTCGAACAGCGCATTGGCGAAACGCAGCGCCATCAGGTTCTGCACCGTCTCCTTGCCGAGATAGTGGTCGATGCGGAAGATCGACTGCTCGGGGAAGACCGCGCCGACCGCCTTGTTGACGACGTTGGCCGACTTCAGGTTCTTGCCGACCGGCTTCTCGACCACGACGCGGGCCTTGTCGGTGACGAGGCCCGCGGCGCCGAGCCGCTGGCAGATGCCGCCGAACAGATCGGGGCTCGTCGCCAGATAGAAGACGCGGATGCGGTCCGGCTCGAGGTTCAGGAGCTTGCCGAGGTCGGCCCAGCCGCTGTCGCCGAGCGCATCGACCGCGACATAGTCGAGCCGGTCGAGGAAGTGCTCGAGCGCCTGCGGATCGCGCTCGGCCTCCTTGACATGCGCCTCGATCGCGGTGCGGGCGAAGGCGCGGTATTCCTCGCGCGTCATGTGGGCGCGGGCGACGCCGATGATGCGGGTCGGGCCCTCGATCTGGCCGACCACGTCGCGCTGGAACAGCGCCGGCAGCAGCTTGCGCCGGACGAGATCGCCGGTTCCGCCGAAGGCGACGAAATCGAAGGTCTCGACCGAGATGATGCGACTGACCATGCGTACCTCCGGTTCGGGGGCCGGTCGGTCGCCCAGGACGTCAGGCCCGGCGACCGGATGCGATCGGGAAAGGGCCGCTCAGCTCGAGCCGCCCTCGTGATGTTCGTCGAGAAAGGCGGCGACCTCGTCGCGGCGCGGCAGGTCGGCGCCGAGGCGGGTGCAGGTGATGGCGGCGGCGGCGGTGCCGAAACGGGCGATGTGGCTCATGGTCTCGAAGCGTCACCTTGCGGATGCGCTCCTTGGACAAAAGGCCCATCTCGTCGAGGCGGGTCAGCACGGCGGCCTGGAACGTGTCGCCGGCGCCGACCGTGTCGGTGACTTCAACTGCGAACGACGGCACGAACACGCTCTCGCCGTCGACCGCGACGGCGACGCCGCGGCCGCCGTCGGTCACGAAGGCGACCGCCGGGCCTTCGGTCGACCAGCGGCGCGCGACCTCCTCGGCGTCGGCATCGTCGCCCTCGATCCAGGCGACGTCCTCGGCGCTCGCCTTCACGATATCGGCATGGGCGCGCATGGTGGCGAAGCGCTCGAGCCAGAGCGTCCGGTCGGCGATGATCGAGGCGCGTACGTTGGGATCGAGCGCGACGACCCGGCTCGCCGAGACCTGCTTCAGGAACGAGAACAGCGTGGTCGCGGTCGGCTCCAGCGCGAGCGAGATCGAGCCGAAATGCACCGCCTTGATCGCCGGATCGAGCGCGGCCGGCAGATCCGCCTCGGTCATCGAGCGATCGGCGGCGCCGGCGGCGTAGAAGGAATAGGCCGGATGGCCGGCACCGTCGAAGGCGACGAAGGCAAGCGTCGTCTGCGCGCCGGGCGCGCGGACGACGAAGCGGGTGTCGATGCCCTCGCGGACCATGAAATCGTGCAGCGCCTCGCCGAAATAATCGGTCGAGAGCTTGGTCAGATAGGCGACCGAGCGGCCGAGCCGCGACAGGCCGAGCGCGACGTTGAGCGGCGAACCGCCGTAGACGGGCAGGAACGCCTGACCGGCCCCGACCGGGGTGCCGATCATGTCGAACAGTGCTTCGCCGGCCGCCAGAATCATCGTCGTCCTCCGCTGGCCCCGTTCTGTCGCGGGGCATTGGGCGGTTCCTCGGTGCGAGGCCCGCGCACCTCAAGAATTCGCAATTTCTTTCAAGCGCGACTGTGATTGCAGAAACCACGATCATCGCGCTCCGTCAAGAGCGACAGCGCGGGCGCGCCGTCGCTCCTGGTACGTCGCCAGGATATCAGGTGTCGTCGGATCCGATCACCTCACGTGTCCGCCACCGTCCGGGCGCCACGCGCGGCCCCGGCTTCTCGGCGAGGCGGCTTATCGGATCGCCTCGTCGGGCCGGACGACGCCCTTGCGCAGGATCAGATTGCCATAGAGACGGCGCTCGGTCGTGGCCACGATCGCATAGGCGCCGCGCACGCGGTCATAGAAGGCATCGCCGTGCAACGGCTCGACGCCGAAGCCCGGTTCGCGGCGGGCGACGACGGCCTCGAAGTCGTCAAAGATCGGCTCGCGCCGGTCCGGCGCGCCGCGAATGCCGGGCCGGAAGGCGGCATGGTCGACGAAATCGTCGAGCGGCATGACCGAGAGGATCGCGTCGGCGATCCGCACCGCGTCGAGCCCATCGGCGCGGACCAGCCGGCTCGCATGGGCGTCGGCCGGGTAGTTGCCGTCGACGATGGCGATCTCGTCGCCGTGACCCATGGCCCGCAGGACCGACAAGAGATCGGGGCCGAGGACGGGGTCGATCCCCTTCAACATCAGGGTGTCTCCTTGAACAGCACTTCGCGATCGACCGCGAAATTGGCCAGAAGCGGCAGGCAGCCGGCGCCGATCTCGCGGGCACGGGCGCCGATCGAGCCGGGCAGCACCGAGACCGGCGACAGGCCCTGGCGATCGAAGCGGTCGAGCGCGGCGGCGACGGCCTCGACGAGTCGGTCGCGCACGCGCGCCGGGAAGGCGCCGTCGAGGACCACGGCCTGGACGTCGAGCACGGCAGTCGCGGCCGTCACCGTGAAGGCGAGGCTCTGCGCGGCCTCGGCGATCCAGGCCTCGAGTTCGGCCTCGGCCTCCTCCCAGGCGTCCGGATCCTCCCAGAGCCAGCCGGTCGTCCGGCCGGCGGCGGTCAGGCGCTCCTCGAGCTTGTAGAGCGAGGCGGTGCGGATCAGCTGCTGGACGCCGCCGGCGCCGTCGGGCACCGGCATCGAGCCGAGCGCGGCGGCATTGCCGGCGCGGCCCGGCACCAGCGTGCCGTTGAGAACGAGACCGCCGCCGGCAAAGGAGCCGATGAACAGATAGAGGAAATCGAGCACGCCGCCGTGCTCGCCGAACACGAGTTCGGCCGCGCAAGCCGCCGTCGCATCGTTGCAGACGTAGACGGGCCGGCCGAGCGTCTCGGCGAGATCGGCGCGCAGGTCGGTGCGGCGCCAGACCTCCAGCGCGCCGGGCGGACTGCCGACTTCGTAAGCCCAGTTCCAGAGCTCGTGCGGGGTGCCGATGCCGAGGCCGACGACGCGGTCGAGCTGGGCCTCGGTCAGGGTCGCATCCATGCGCGCGACGCTGTCGCGGGCGAAGGCGATCAGGCGCTCGGGCAATGGATAAGCATAGGTCGTGTGGGCGCGCTGGACGAGCTTGCCGTCGAAGCCGACCAGCACGAGATCGGCCGACCGGCGGCCGACCTTGAGGCCGTAGGCATAGGCGCCTTCCGGATTGAGCGAGAACGGCACCGACGGCTGGCCGACCCGGCCGCGCATCGGTTCTTCCTTGCGCAGGAGCCCGTCGGCCTCGAGCTGGTTGACGATCACGGTCGCGGTCTGCGGCGACAGGCCGGTCAGGCGGGCCAGCTCGGCCTTCGGCAGCGCACGGTGCCGCCTGACCAGCGACAGGACCAGCCGCTCGTTGTAGAGGCGCACGCCGCTCTGACTGGTGCCACGGACGGGATCGCCCGGTCGGAACCGTCCCTCGCCGGACGGGCCGCTCGCCATGCTCATGGGTCCGACTTCCTCCCTCGCCACCCGTTCTCGACCTCGTCCGCGAACTTAGCGGGTGGCCGGCGGATCGGTCGATCTCTCAAGGAGCATGATCCGGGTTACCCCTTGGGTCAATAGTAAATCAGATGGATTTATTTATTGACAGGCACGAGGGGCCGTGGCACCCCTAGATGCGATCGAAGGTGGCGCAACCCGCGACCGACGACACGAGAAGGGCTCTCGAAATGCTCTTCCAAGAGGCGAGAAGCCCGCCATATCCAGGGAGGAATTCGATGATTTCCGCGACCAACGCGCTCCGTGGCGCGCTTCTCGGCGCTGCCGCGCTCGTCGTTCTCGGCGCCGGCTCGGCCAACGCCGCCGGCGTGAGCGCCTGCCTGATCACCAAGACCGACACCAATCCCTTCTTCGTCAAGATGAAGGAAGGCGCGACCGCCAAGGCCAAGGAACTCGGCGTCGAGCTCAAGGCCTATGCCGGCAAGATCGACGGCGACAGCGAGAGCCAGGTCGCCGCGATCGAGAGCTGCATCGCCGACGGCGCCAAGGGCATCCTGATCACCGCCTCGGACACCAAGGGCATCGTCCCGTCGGTCAAGAAGGCGCGTGACGCTGGCCTGCTCGTCATCGCGCTCGACACGCCCCTCGATCCGGCCAATTCCGCCGACGCCACCTTCGCCACCGACAACCTGCTCGCCGGCAAGCTGATCGGCCAGTGGGCCGCGGCCACCCTCGGTGACAAGGCGAAGTCGGCCAAGGTCGGCTTCCTCGACCTGACGCCGTCGCAGCCGACCGTCGACGTGCTGCGCGACCAGGGCTTCATGATCGGCTTCGGCATCGACCCGAAGGATCCGAACAAGATCGGCGACGAGACCGATCCGCGCATCGTCGGTCACGACGTGACCAACGGCAACGAGGAGGGCGGCCGCAAGGCTATGGAGAACCTCCTCCAGAAGGATCCGGACATCAACGTCATCCACACGATCAACGAGCCGGCAGCGGTCGGCGCCTATCAGGCGCTCAAGGCCGTCGGCAAGGAAAAGGACGTGCTGATCGTGTCGGTCGACGGCGGCTGCCCGGGCGTGAAGGCCGTGCAGGCGGGCCAGATCGGCGCCACCTCGCAGCAGTATCCGCTGCTGATGGCCTCGCTCGGCATCGAGGCGATCAAGAAGTGGGCCGACAGCAAGGTCAAGCCGGAGCCGACCCCGGGCAAGACCTTCTTCGACACGGGCGTGAACCTCGTGACCGATAAGCCGGCGAAGGGCGTCGAGTCGATCGACGTCAAGACCGGCCTCGCCAAGTGCTGGGGCTGATCCGGCACCACCGCACCGCCTGAACGGTACGTTGCATCTCCTCCGGCGCAGTCTCATGCTGCGCCGGAGACGAGAAGGCCGTGCAATCGGCCCCGCCCGGGAGGACCATCCATGAGCCAGGCGCAAGAATTCGAGAAGGTGATCGAGAAGAGCGACAAGACCGTCGCCTCCTTCGAGACGCACCGCTCGCCGCTCCGGCGCATCCAGCATTTCCTGCATTCGACGCCGTCGGCGATCCCGCTGATCGTGCTGGTCGTCGCGATCGCGGTGTTTGGCCTCCTCAAGGGCGAACGCTTCTTCTCGTCCTACACGCTGACGCTGATCTTGCAGCAGATCGCCGTGGTCGGCATTCTCGGCGCCGCGCAGACGCTGGTGATCCTGACCGCCGGCATCGACCTGTCGATCGGCGTGATCATGGTCATCTCGTCGGTGATCATGGGCAATTGCGTGCTGACCTACGGCCTGCCGGCGCCGCTGGCGATCGCGATCGGCCTCGGGGTCGGCGCCTTCTGCGGCGCGCTCAACGGCGTGCTCGTCGCCTACATGAAGCTGCCGCCGTTCATCGTGACGCTCGGCACCTGGAATATCGTCATGGCGACGAACTTCATCTATTCCGCCAACAACACGCTGCGCGAGGCCGACATCGCCGCCGCCACGCCGTGGCTGCACGTGTTCGGCACCAGCTTCAAGGTCGGATCGGCGGTGCTGACACTCGGCGTCCTCGGCATGGTCGTGCTGATCCTGACGCTCTGGTACGTGCTGCACCAGACCGCCTGGGGCCGGCATCTCTACGCGGTCGGCGACGACCCGAACGCGGCCGAACTGTCGGGCGTCCGGGTCAATCGCATGCTCGTATCGGTCTATGCGCTGGCCGGCCTGATCGCCGCCTTCGCCGCCTGGGTCTCGATCGGCCGCAACGGCTCGATCTCGCCCTCGGCCGCGGTGACCGACTACAACCTGCAGGCCATTACGGCCGCGGTGATCGGCGGCATCTCGCTGTTCGGCGGGCGCGGCTCGATCCTCGGCACGCTGTTCGGCACGTTGATCGTCGGCGTCGTGTCGATGGGCCTCAACATGCTCGGCGCCGACCCGCAGTGGAAAGTGTTCCTGACCGGTGTCCTGATCATCTCGGCGGTGGCCGTCGATCAGTGGATCAGAAAGGTGAGCGCGTGATGACTGCGACCCCGATCCTCTCCGCCCGCGGTCTCGTCAAGCGCTACGGCCGCGTGACCGCCCTCGACCATTGCGACTTCGACCTGATGCCCGGCGAGATCCTCGCCGTGATCGGCGACAACGGCGCCGGCAAGTCGTCGCTGATCCGCGCGCTGTCCGGCGCGATGACGCCGGACGAGGGCGTCATCGAGCTCGACGGCCAGCCGGTGAAGTTCGCCTCGCCGCTCGAGGCGCGCGGTGCCGGCATCGAGACCGTCTACCAGAACCTCGCGCTGTCGCCGGCGCTGTCGATCGTCGACAACATGTTCCTCGGCCGCGAACTGAGGAAGCCGGGTCCGCTCGGACAGTACCTGCGCATGCTCGATCGTCCGGCCATGCGCAAGTTCGCCCGCGACAAGCTCAACGAGCTCGGCCTGATGACGATCCAGAACATCGATCAGGCGGTCGAGACGCTGTCGGGCGGCCAGCGCCAGGGCGTCGCCGTGGCACGCGCCGCGGCGTTCGGCTCGCGCGTCGTGATCCTCGACGAGCCGACGGCCGCGCTCGGCGTCAAGGAGAGCCGGCGCGTGCTCGAACTGATCCAGGACGTCAAGCGGCGCGGGCTGCCGATCGTGCTGATCAGCCACAACATGCCGCATGTGTTCGAACTGGCCGACCGGATCCACATCCATCGGCTCGGCAAGCGGCTCTGCATCGTCGACCCGAAGAAGATCTCGATGTCGGACGCCGTCGCCATGATGACGGGCGCCCTGGCGCCGCCGAGCGAGGCGCTGGCGGCCTGACGCCGGCGGCTCGTCACAACCATCGCGATTCTTCTTTCCTATTTTCCCGTCCCCTGTTTAACTGGTCATTAATATCAGTTCTCCGGGGGGCGGGGACATGGTCCGGGTGAGGAAAGCGGCCCGACTGCTGGCGATCTCGTTGACGATCGTCACGAGCGGATGCAGTGCGGACAGTTTCGACAAGCGTTATGGCATCAAGCCCACGCTCGACGCCGCCGATGTCAAAGCAGCCACACAGAACAAGACCGGCGTTCTGCTCGCGCTCGCCGAAGACGCAGGCGTCGGTTATCCGACCTTTACGCGTGACTATTATCTGATCGCCGAAGCGGGCTTCAATTACATCGACGATCAGTGCAACGCCTATTTCGACCAGCTGTTCTACCTAGACCGCAAGCGGGAGGCGCTGAAGAGCGGCGTGGCCTCCTTCGGACAGACCACCAACGCGATCCTGCAACTGACCGGCGCCAGCAAGCTGTCGATCGGCGTCGTCGCCCAGGCCTTCGGTCTCGCCTACAACATGACCGACGTCGTGACCGGCACGTACCTCTACCAGCTGCCGCCCGCGACCACGCAGAGCTTCGTCAAGCAGCTTCAGACCGTGTTCCGCAAGGATCTCGCCAGCCGGCCGGGTGATATTTCCAACCCGACCTCGGCGTATCACGCGATCCAGCAGTATCTCGACCTCTGCCTGCCGCCGACGATCGAGGCCAATATCGTCAAGCACTTGAGCTCGGCAACGGTGGTTTCAACCGGTACCGGAACCGGCGTCACCGTGATGAGCGCCACGACGCCGGCGACCGTGCCGGCGACGGAGCAGCCTCCGCGGACCAACACGGCACAGGTCACGGTTTCGGTCGCATCGAACGCGGATCTCCAGAGCCAATACGACGGCCTGTGCAAACGGGTCCGCGCGGTGCAGGCCCGGCTCTCGCGGTATCAGGCCGACCCGAATCCGCCCGCCAACAACGCAGTGCTCATCGCCAGTGCCGAGAAGGCGCTGACCACGCTCACGGCCGCGCAATCCGCGTTGCAGACACGCTCGACGGCGAAGCTCGTCTGCCACTGACGATCGGCGCCTCATCGAACACGACGATGTCTTCGCCAAGAGGGGGATCCCGCCATGCCAGGGCAATGGATGGGTAGATCCGATATCGACGTACTAGGCGACCCGGATGGTGGCGACAAGATTTTCGCGCTGCCGGCCGGCACGGCGGTCACGATCATCGTCGACGCCGGCGAAGCGGTCGACGGCGACGGCGTCACCTTCGTCGAGATCCTGACCGGCGACGGTCTCGCCGGCTGGGTGCCGCGGGCGGCACTGGTGCTCGCGCCGGATCCGCTCGGCGGGTCGTCCTCGACGGGCACGAACACAACGGGCGGGGCAGCAGGAGGCGCCACCGGCGGAGGGACGGGAGGCGGCCAGACCGGCGGCGCCCAGACCGGCGGCACCCAGACCGGTGCCGGTCCGTTCCGGGCACTGGTCGCCGGCGGCTCGTTCTCGTCCGACCCGTACGACCGCAAGGTTCCGGTCGCGATCCGCTGCAACAATGCCGGCGCGATCAACGCGAGCGACTGGATCAAGGCCCTGCCCGGCTACATCGCTCGGGCCGAGACCACGCCCGGCAACAAGACCGCAATCTTCTCGGCACCGGAATATGGCGTCGCCGCCTGGTGGCTGCTGCTTCAGCGCTATGCAGGCAAGGGCGTGACGACGCTGCAGGACATCATCGACACCTATGGCGGCGGGCAGAACTATTCCGAGTATGTCGGGTTCGTCGCGAAGAAGACCGGCTTTGCGCTCACCAAGCCAATCCCGCTCAAGGGCGGCGACGCCGATCTGCTCGCCTTTGCCAAGGCCATGTTCCATTACGAGGCGGGCCGCGCCACGCCGCTGCTCGACGCCCAGATCCTCTATGGCTTCGCGCTCGGCCGCGGCGAGACGGGCGCGCCGCCGGCGGTCGCCACCGGCCGCGGCTGCGAGAAGACCGAGACGCAACCGGTCTGGACGGAGATCGTGGTTCCGCCGCCGGCGCCGACGGGCACCTTGCCGGACACGCGGTCGATGGATGGCGTCAAGGCCTTGCAGGCCATCCTGATCCGCCTCGGCTACCTCGATCCGCCGGCCGATGGCGCGTTCGGCCGGGTGTCGCGCTGGGCGCTCCGGACTTTCGCGGCCGATCGCGGGCTGTCGCTGACCCTGCCGGGGGGCGATCTCGATCCGAGCACGAACCTGATCGACGCTCCGCTCGCGGCGGCTCTCGCGGCAGCGCAGCCGCTGCCGCTCGTCCCGGGCACCGATCTCGCGGGGCTGATCGTCAAGGCCATGCTCAAGAGCGGCTACTGGATCGCGCGGCATCCGAGCTGCGTGAACATCGTCTATGTCGAGGGCATGGGCCTCGACGAAAAGCCGAACGACAATCGCAACAACGCCTTCAACGACCTCCGAATCGTGTTCCGGGTCGGCGCCGACGGCGTGCCGCGCATCGAGGGCAAATGGGACGGCACCACGGAGCCGGGCAAGCACTTCACCGATGAGCCCATGGATCCCGGCGGGGCTTTCCACATCAAGTTCCAGCAGTACAAGGCCTGGTGCCACGGCACCCATCATGGCCACGAGGCGCTGGTGCAGGTCGGCGACATCGAGGGTTATCGCGACCCGCACAAGACCTACAAACGGGACTACACCTACCCCGTCCACGGCTCCGGCTTCGGCGTGAACCAGCACTGGGGCTATGATCTGCCGGTCAACGACCTGAAGAACTCCAGCGCCGGCTGCCTGGTCGGGCGCACGACCGCCGGCCATCGCGCCTTCATGGCGCTGGTCAAGGCCGATGCACGTTTCGTCGCCTCGCCGACCTACCGGTTCATGACCGCGATCATGCCGGCAGGTGATCTGAAGCCCACGTCATAGCTGCGCAAACTCGGGGCGGAGCGCCGCATAGAGCCGGCGGAACCGGGCGACGCGCGGCGCATAGGCATCGCGCAGTGCCGGATCGGGCCGGATCTCGGCCTCGACCGGCGGCCGCAGGCAGACCGATTCCGGCGGCTCGCCGGTCGCCGCCAGCCGGGCGAGCATGGCCGCGCCGAAGGCCGGGCCCTTGTCGCCGCCGGCGAGTTTCAGGACCGGGCGGTCGAGCACCGCGGCGATCATCTCCAGCCACAGCCGGCTGCGCGCGCCGCCGCCGACCGCCGCGACCGCGCCGATCTCGGTGCCGCCGCCGACGAGCGCATCGCGCGCGTCCGCGAAGGTGAAGGCGACGCCCTCCATCACCGCACGGGCGATGTCGAGCGCATCGGTCGCGGCCGAAAGGCCGAAGAACACGCCGCGCGCGTGCGGATCGTCGTGCGGTGTCCGTTCGCCGGTCAGGTAGGGCAGAAACGTGACCGGTGACGGGCCGGTCGCGCGGGCCTCGACCGCGGCGACGAGATCGCCGACCGGGCGGCCGAGCACGTCCGCCGCCCAGGCGAGCGCCGAGGCGCCGTTCAGCATCGCCGCCATCTGGAACCAGCGGCCGGGCAATGCATGCGCGAAGGCATGGACCAGCGCGGCGACATTCGGCCGATAGGACGCGGTCGAGGCAAACAACTGCGCCGAGGTGCCGAGCGACAGGATAGTGTCGCCCTCGTCGATCGCCCCGACGCCGAGCGCGCCGGCGGCCGCGTCGCCGGCACCGCCGGCGACCGGAATGCCGGCGTCGAGACCCCAACGCCTGGCAATCTCGGGGCTGAGGCGACCGGAGACGGCCGAACCTTCGACGATCCGCGGCAGCTTGCTTCGCGCCAGGCCGACGGCGGCCAGCGCCGCCTCGTCCCAATCGCGGCGTGCCTCGTCGAGCAGCCAGGCGCCGGCGGCGTCGCACGGGTCGGTCGCGTGCTCGCCGGTCAGTTTCAGGCGGATGTAATCCTTGGGCAGGACCAGCATCGACAGCCGGTCGAGGCTCGCCGGTTCGTGACGGGCGAGCCAGAGCAGTTTCGGCGCGACGAAGCCGGCCATCGGCTTGACGCCGAGACGCAGGGCGAGATCGGGGCGGGTGGCGGCGAGATCCGCCGCGTCCGTATGGGCGCGACCATCGTTCCAGAGGATGGCGGGACGCAGCGGCCGGTCGTCGGCGCCGAGCAGCACGGCGCCGTGCATCTGGCCGGAGAGGCCGATGCCGCCGACGCGGGCAAAGGCACCGGGTGCGGCGTTGGCGAGACGGGCGACCGCGGCCTCGACCGCGAGCCACCAGGCGTCCGGATCCTGCTCGGACCATAGCGGCTCGGGATGCGCGATCGCCAGCGGCTCGGCCGCCTCGGCCAGCGCGTGGCCGTCTGCATCGACGACCAGGGCCTTGACCGCCGAGGTGCCGATATCGATTCCGAGCCAGGTCCGTTCCGCCACTTCACCCCTCCCCGATCGTTTTGCACCCTTTATCGGCAGACCGCGGGGGCGGATCAAGGCGGGGCGGGCGAATGGCTCGATCCCGAAAGCGACCTCAAAAATGCGAAGGGGCGGCACGAGGCCGCCCCTGTCGGGAATTTCGTCCTGAGACGAGGAGATCAGGCGGCCTTGCGGCGGACGATCTCGCGGATCTGACCGCGGGTCAGACCGATATCCGAGAGCTGGCGATCGTCGAGCGACGAGAGCTGACGAACGGCCTCACGATAGGCGAGGAACTCACGGACCGAGTTGGCGATGTTGCTGATCGACATAGTTCTTACTCCGAAATAGGCGTTTTGCCGGATCTGGTGCGCTGCGGCGGCGTTTGCATCGCGCTGCAGCATCTGCGTCTTGAATAGGCAAACTCGTGATCAGAAGGAAGGCACGAAATTCGGTTTCGGAGCTGCATTTTTTGCATGGCTCATCGGGCATTGGTTAATGAGCCGTTAACGATGCCGAACCGCAGAAAGAAAGGATTATGACCGGAATACGAAGCTTTGCGGAGTCATGACGGCGCAAGCGACCGAACGGCCCCGCCAAAGCCATAATTCGCCATCCATGCGCTCAATGATTGGCTCGTTCATTGGTCAGGTGAATATTTGGGCATTTTGCGTTGCCGTAAACAGCCTGTTCAGCATCCGGCGAAGATTTCGCTGATCGCGTCGCTCGTCGGTCGTTCCGGCCCTCGGCCACCCTCTCCCGGACGACCGGGCGGCCCGCCCCGGAGCGGCGGTCCGGTGCTTAAGAGCCCTGGCGACGGCCGTTGCGTTCGCCGGCAGTCAAATTGGTCAGGCCACCTTGCCCCTTGATCATCATTCCGAAAGGCGATACAGCCGATCCTGCTAACATGTTTGAAGGACCGCGATGCCGTTCCAGGCGATCGAGACCCAGCGCCTCTATCAGCAGGTCGCCCAGCAGGTGGCCGGCCTGATCCATGGCGGCGAGCTCGGTCCCGGCGAGCGGCTGCCGCCCGAACGCGACCTCGCGCGCCGGCTCGGCGTCAGCCGGCCGACCGTGCGCGAGGCGATGATCGCGCTCGAGATCGCCGGTCTGGTCGAGGTGCGCGTCGGCTCGGGCATCTATGTCCGGCAGCCGAACGGCGCCGACGGCGCGGCGCCGAGCTTCGACGAGGGGCCAAGCCCTTACGAGATCGTCGATGCGCGTCTGATGATCGAGCCCCTGATCGCGGCCGACGCGGCGCGTAATGCCACCGCGGCCGACGACGCCGCGATCGCCTCGACCCTGGCCGAACTCGAAGCCGCGGGCACGCGCGAACTGCGCGAGGCGGCGGATCGGCGTTTCCATACGCTGATCGCACGGGCGGCCGGCAACTCGGTGATGGTGACCTTCGTCGAGTCGCTCTGGGCCGGGATGAGCAGCACGCTGTTCGCCGCGCTCGCCGACCGCACCGGCCTGCCGGAGATCCGCGCCATCACGCTCGCCGATCACCGCGCCATCGCGACCGGCATCCGCGCCCGTGATCCGGGCGAGGCGGCGGAGGCGATGCGGGCGCATCTCGCCCAGGTCCGCAAAGTACTCGACACCACCGCCGACCCACCCGCCGGCAGTGCCGCGACCCGACGCTGAAGCAACAAGAACACCGCCAGGGAGAGAAGCCGATGTCCCTCGTCCACCCCGACCGCCTGCTGCCGGCCGATCCCGCGACCCGCGACGTCGCGCGCCGGCTCTATGCTGCGGTCCGCGACCTGCCGATCGTGAGCCCGCACGGGCACACCGATCCGGCCTGGTACGCGCTCGACGAGGCGTTCCCGGACCCCGCCAAGCTGTTCGTCGTGCCGGACCACTACATCTACCGCATGCTCTATTCGCAGGGCGTCAAGCTCGAGGACCTGGGCATACCGACCCGCGACGGCGCGGCGGTCGAGACCGATCCGCGCACGATCTGGCGCCGCTTTGCCGGCCACTATCATCTGTTCCGCGGCACGCCGACGCGCTTCTGGCTCGACCACACGTTCGGCACGCTGTTCGATCTCGACGTCCGGCTCTCGGCCGAGACCGCCGATCTCTATTACGACCGCATCGCCGAGCGGCTCGCGACCCCGGCGTTCCGGCCGCGCGCGCTGTTCGAGCGGTTCAAGATCGAGGCGATCGCCACGACCGAGAGCCCGCTCGACGACCTCAAGTACCACCGGATCGTCCGCGACAGCGGCTGGACCGGCAAGGTCGTGACCGCCTATCGGCCCGACCCGGTCGTCGATCCGGACTTCGAGGGCTTCGCCGACAATGTGAAGGCGTTCGGCGCGCTGACCGGCGAGGACACATCCACATGGGCCGGTTACCTCGCCGCCCACCGCACGCGCCGCGCCTATTTCCGGGCGTTCGGCGCGACCTCCACGGACCACGGCCATCCGACCGCCGCCACCGCGGATCTGTCGAAGGCCGACGCGGAAGCGCTCTACGCCAAGGTGATCTCCGGCAAGCACACGGCGGCCGAGGCCGAGCTGTTCCGCGCACAAATGCTGACCGAGATGGCCGGCATGAGCGTCGAGGATGGCATGGTGCTGCAGATCCATCCCGGCTCGTTCCGCAACTACAACAAGCCGGTGTTCGAGCGTTTCGGCCGCGACAAGGGCTGCGACATCCCGACCGCGACCGATTACGTGAAGGCGCTGAAGCCGCTGCTCGATCGCTACGGCAACGAGCGGGATCTGACCATCATCCTGTTCACGCTCGACGAGACATCCTACTCGCGCGAACTGGCGCCGCTCGCCGGCCACTTCCCGGCCCTGAAGCTCGGGCCGGCGTGGTGGTTCTTCGACAGCCCGGAGGGGATGCGCCGCTTCCGCGAGCTGACCACCGAGACCGCCGGCTTCTACAACACCGTCGGCTTCAACGACGACACCCGCGCCTACCTGTCGATCCCGGCCCGCCACGACATGGCCCGTCGGGTCGACTGCGGCTATCTCGCCGAACTGGTCGTCAAACATCAGATCGGCGAGGACGAGGCCTTCGAGGTCGCCCACGACCTCGCCTACAGGCTCGCTAGGCAAGCCTACAAGCTCTGAAATCGGACCGTCGGACCGGGAGATCCGACGGGACCACCAAGGGAGGAACAATGATGAATAACTTCGAAATCTCACGCCGCGGCCTTCTGATGAGCGGTGCCGGCGCCGCCGGCCTCGCGCTCGCCGGCCGTCCGGCCTTCGCGGCGCTGTCGAAGCCCGCCTCGCCGGTCACGATCAACGTGGTCGACGTCGCCGGCAATCTGGCGCTGACCCAGAAGGCGATCGAAAACTATCGCAAGGCCAAGCCGGACTGGGTCTCGAAGATCACCTTCTCCAAGGCGCCGGCGCCGGAGCTGCCGGGCAAGATCAAGGCGCAGCAGGACGCCAACCGCGTCGACATCGACCTCGTGCTGACCGGCACCGACGTGCTGTCGGCCGGCATCGACCAGAAGCTCTGGATCGAACTGGTCTCGGCCAAGGCCGCCGACCTGCCGAAGCTGCAGGACATCTATCTGGAGCCGGCGTGGCGCATGCAGAGCCTCGCGCAGGGCTTCGGCGTCTGCGTGACCTACTATCCGTCCGGCCCGCTGCTCGAGTATGCCCCCGAGCGCGTCGCCAAGGTGCCGACCACCACCGACGAACTCTTGGCCTGGGCCAAGGCCAACCCGAAAAAGTTCCAGTATGCCCGCCCGGCCAACTCCGGCCCGGGCCGCACCTGGCTCATGGGCCTGCCCTACCTGCTCGGCGACAAGGATCCGAAGGATCCGATCGGCGGCTGGGACAAGACCTGGGCCTACCTGCGCGAACTCGGCGAGACAATCGAGAACTATCCGGCCGGCACCACGCCGACCATGAAGGCGCTCGGCGAGGGCACCGTCGACATGATCGTCTCGACCACGGGCTGGGACATCAACCCGCGCGTGCTCGGCGTCGTGCCGAAGTCGGCCGAGGTCGCGGCGCTCAAGGGTTTCCGCTGGGTCGCCGACGCGCATTACATGTGCGTGCCGAAGGGCGTCTCGGACGAGAAGCTCGCCGTCATCCTCGACCTGATGAACTGGCTGCTCAAGCCCGACCAGCAGGCCTACACCTATGACGAGGGCTACTTCTATCCGGGCCCGGCGGTGAAGGGCGTGACCCTCGACATGGCCCCGGCGGAGAGCCAGGCCGCGATCAAGGAATTCGGCCGGCCGGCCTACGACAAGCTGATCGCCGACAACCCGATCGAGCTGCCGCTGACGCCCGACAAGATGGTCCTCGCGTTCCGCAAGTGGGACGAGGAGATCGGCGCGCGCAAGGGCAAGTGAGCCCTGCCGGTCGCGCCGGCGGGCCCTGCCCCACGGCGCGACCGGTCTTGTTCAAAATCCCCAGGATCGTTCACCGCATCACCCGCCGTCGAGGCGCGTGACCCCGCGGGCCAGCCCGACACGGATGTCTCCGATGGCTCTTTCGCATGCCGCGTTCCGGCAACTCCGCCTCGAAGGCCTGCAGCGCAACTTCGGCGCCTACAATGCCCTGAAGGGGCTCGACCTCACCATCGAACGCGGCGAATTCATCGCACTGCTTGGGCCGTCGGGCTGCGGCAAGACCACCGCGCTCAACTGCATCGCCGGCCTGCTCGCGGTCACCGGCGGCCGCATCATGCTCGACGACAAGCGCGTCGACACGCTGCGCCCGGAAGAGCGCGGCTTCGGCATGGTGTTCCAGAACTACGCGCTGTTCCCGCACATGACGGTCGCCCGCAACGTCGGCTTCGGCCTTCGGATGCGCGGCGTGCCGAAGGCGGAGGCCGACAAGCGCATCGCCGAGGCGCTGGCGCTGGTGCGGCTCACCAATCAGGCGGAGAAGCTGCCGGGCCAGCTCTCCGGCGGCCAGCAGCAGCGCGTGGCCATCGCGCGCGCCATCGTCATCGAGCCGCCGCTCGTGCTCATGGACGAGCCGCTGTCGAACCTCGACGCCAAGCTTCGGCTCGAGATGCGCGCCGAGATCCGCCGCATCCACCAGTCGCTCGGCTCGACCACGATCTACGTCACCCACGATCAGGAGGAGGCGCTGTCGCTCGCCGACCGGATCGTGGTGCTGCGCGAGGGCGAGATCCGGCAGGTCGGCACGCCCGAGGACCTTTATGCCCGGCCGGCGCATGTCGATGTCGCCGAGTTCATGGGCTACCGCAACCGCATCGCCGGCCGCGTCGTGGCGCGCGACGGCGAGACGGTGACGGTCGACATCAACGGCGCCCGTGTGACCGGAACCGCGCGCGAGGCGCTCGCCGGCGAGGCCGCGGTCGTCGCGCTGCGCCCCGACGACCTCTGCCCGGCCGAGACCGACAACGCCATTCCGGCGACCGTCGAGGCGATCGAATATCGCGGCCGCGAGTTCCACGGCATCGCCCGCTCGGCGACCGGTGTCGAACTGCACTTCTCGTCCGAGCATGGCGTCCGGCCGGGCGAGACGGTCCGGCTCGGCGCCGATCCGGCGCGCACGCTGGTGTTCGCGGGAGGCGCGGCATGAGCTCGACCGCTCTTCCAGATCGCGGCCCGACGCTCGGCCAGCGCCTCGCGGCGCGCGGGCTCGACGGCGTCACGCTCCTGGTGCTGCCGGCGGCGCTCTTCATCGTCGGCCTGTTCATCTACCCGTTCCTTTACGGGCTGGTGCTCTCCTTCGAGCCGAAAGCCGGCGGCGGCTGGCTCGCCAATTACGAGAAGTTCTTCTCCGATCCGTTCCTCTACAAGACGATCTGGATCACGCTGCGCCTCGCCCTGCCGGTCACGCTCCTGAACATCCTGCTCGCGATCCCGATCGCGTTCCGGGTCCGCCTGCTGCGCCGGCAGCGGCTCCTGACCACCATTCTCGTCCTGCCGATCACGCTCGGCACCGTGCTGGTCGCCGAGGGCATGCTGTTCTACTTCGGGCCGCAGGGTTGGTTCAGCCGGACCTTGATGTTCCTGCACATCACCTCCGGCCCGGTGAAGCTCACGCTCGGCTATTGGGGCGTGTTCCTGTCGCTGATGATCACGGGCTTTCCCTTCACCTTCCTGCTGACGCTCTCCTACGTGACCGGCATCGATCCGAGCCTCGAGAGCGCCGCCGCGACGCTCGGCGCGAGCCCGGCGGCGCGGTTCCGCGAGGTGTTCCTGCCGCTGCTGGTGCCGGGTCTGGCAATCACCTTCTGCCTGTCGTTCGTGCAGGCCTATTCGGTGCTGCCCTCGGCAGTGCTGGTCGGCGACCCCGCCAACGCCACGCGCGTGATCTCGATCGCGGCCTATCAGGCGGCGTCCGAGGAGTACGACTACTCGATGGCCTCGGCGATCGCGATGATCATGGGCGCGGTCCAGCTCGGCGTCGTGACGATCGTGCTGATGCTCCGGTCGCTGTTCTATCGCGGCCCGGCCGGCGGCGCGAAGGGTTGAGGAGAGCGGCATGAACAATCGCTTCGACACGCTCTCCACCCGCATCTGGGCGATCGCCGTCTGGGTCGTGGTCGGCTTCTTCATCGTCAACCTGATCGGCCTGATCGGCTCGGTCGTGGTGTCGTCCTTCGGCACGCGCTGGCTCGGCACCTGGCTGCCGGCCGGCTGGACCACCCGCTGGTACTATTCCGCCTGGGACGAATTCCAGCTCGGCGACGTGCTTTGGACGACCTTCCAGGTCGTCGGCTCGGTCGTCGCGCTGTCGGGCCTGATCGGCGTGCCGGCGGCCTATGCGATGGCGCGACGCGCGTTTCCCGGCAAGCGGCTCGTGATGCTGATCTTCCTCTTGCCGCTGCTCGTGCCGCCGGTCACCTTCGGCATTCCGCTCGCGACCGTGCTCTACAAGGTCGGGCTCGGCGGCACGCTGATGGGCGTGATCCTCGCCAATCTGGTGCCGACGGTGCCGTTCGTGATCCTGGTGATGATCCCGTTCATCGAGCAGGTCGATCCCCGCATCGAGGCGGCGGCGCGGGTGTTCGGCGCCAACACGTTCCGCGTCTTCGTCCATGTCCTGGTGCCGATCCTGATGCCGGGCGTGCTCGCCGCGTTGCTGCTCGTGCTCGTCCGCACCATCGGCATGTTCGAGCTGACCTTCCTGACCGCCGGCCCGAGCTCGCAGACGCTGGTGGTGGCGCTCTACTACGCGGTGTTCGCCGCCGGCGTCCGCGCCGTGCAGTCGATCGACGCCATGGCGGTGATCTACATGGTCACGACGCTGATCTGGCTGATCATCGCGCTCAGGTTCGTCAACCCGACGCAGATCGTGGCGCGGGCGAAACGCTCCGACGCGCATTGAGTCTGTCAGGCGGAAGGCGTGCGACCAGATGAAGGCCGCACGCATATAAGCAAGCAAGAAAGAAGGCCCCCGATGACCCTGCCCCGGCTCTCGAACGCCACGCTCGCCGACCTGCCCGCCGCCGTCGAACGCCCGGCCTATGACCGCGCCGCGATCGAGACCGGCATCGTCCATCTCGGCGTCGGCGCCTTCCACCGGGCGCATCAGGCCGTCTACACCGACGCGGTGCTGAAGGACGATCCGCGCTGGGGCATTCTCGGCGTCAGCCTGCGCAACCCGGACACGCGCGACGCGCTCGAGCCGCAGGACGGCCTCTATACGGTCGCGGCGGTCGACGGCGCCGGCGCGCGGCTCAAGATCGTCGGGTCGTCGACCGGGCTCGTCGTCGCGCCCGAGGATCCGGCCCGGCTGGTCGAGATCCTGGCGCGGCCGACCACCCGGATCGTCACGCTGACCGTCACCGAGAAGGGCTATTGCCACGATCCGGCGACCGGCCGCCTCAACGAGAGCGACCCCGGCATCCGCCGCGATCTCGAGCATATCGACCGGCCGAAGACCGCGATCGGCTTTCTCGCCGCCGGGCTGAAGCGGCGCTTCGAGGCCGGTGTCGCGCCGTTCACGGTGCTCTCCTGCGACAACCTGCCGGCCAATGGCGAGACCGTGAAGCGGATCCTGAGCCGCTTCGCCGAGTTGGTCGATCCGGCGTTCGGCCGCTTCGTGGCGAGCGAGGTCGCGTTTCCCTCGTCGATGGTCGACCGGATCGTGCCGGCGACCACCGAGGCCGATCATGCGACCATTGCCGCGGCGCTCGGCGTCGCCGACCACTGGCCGGTCATGACCGAGCCGTTCTCGCAATGGGTGATCGAGGATCATTTTACGCTCGGCCGGCCGGACTGGGCCTCGGCCGGCGCTGAGTTCGTCTCGGATGTGAAGCCCTACGAGCTCATGAAGCTCAGGCTGCTCAACGGGTCGCACTCGACCATCGCCTATCTCGGCTATCTGATGGGCCGCGGCACCGTCTCCGAAGCGATGGCCGTGCCGGCGCTGAAGCAGCTCGTCGCCGGCCTGATGGACGAGGAGATCACGCCGACCCTGCCGACGCTCTCCGGCTTCGACGTCGGCCGGTACAAGCGCTCGCTGGTCGAGCGGTTCGAAAATCCGGCGCTCAAGCACCGGACCTGGCAGATTGCCATGGACGGATCGCAGAAGCTGCCGCAGCGGCTGCTCGGCACGATCCGCGACCGGATCGCGGCCGGCGCGTCGTTCGAGCGGCTGGCGCTCGGTGTCGCCGCCTGGATGCGCTACGTCACCGGCCTCGACGAGGACGGCGCGCCGATCGACGTGCGCGATCCGCTCGCCGCCCGGCTCAAGGCGATCGGCGAGGCGGGACGCGGCGATGCGCGCCACATGGTCGCCGGCTATCTCGAGGTGCGCGAGGTGTTCGGCGCCGATCTCGCCGGCCATGCCGATTTCCGCGCGACGCTGGAGCGCCATCTCACGAAGCTGCTGGCGCAAGGCGCGAGGGCGACCGTCGAAGGCCTCGCCTGAGCCCGATCCGGCCCGAGAACGCGATCAGGCCAGAGAACCGGCCAAGAAAAAGGGCCCCGCTCATCCGAGCGGGGCCCCTCGCAATTCAGCCGATCCGCCAGAGGATCACTGTCGGTTGGCGGCGACCGAGGCCGGGACCTGGATGTTGTCCTGCAGGGACACCCAGCGGTTCTGGTCGTCCTGCGCCTGGCGCTTGACGAACTTGTAGCCGGTCGCGGTCCAGCCGATGATCTCGTCGCGCATGTTGTCGAGGATCAGGTCACCGTGATCGGTCTTGGCGGTCAAAACCGCGTGACCGGCACCCTGAAGATCGATGACGACGGTGATCAGCAGCGCCCCGCGCGGAAAGCCGCGCTGGATCAGCAGCTTGCGCTTCAGCAGGACGTAGTCCTCGCAGTCGCCCTTGCCGTCGTCGGGATAATCCCAGCGATCCGGCTGGCCCCAGTGTTCCTGGTCGGTCACCGGCACGATGGACTGATTGACCATGCGGTTGACGTCGTCCATGACCGCCCAGGCGGCCGCGTCGAGCTTGATGTCTTCCGCACGGGCGCGACCGCTGTCGCATTCGCCGCGGTAGCGCCGGCAGAAATCGACCCAGCCCCACACCGGCTTCGTTTCGGCACCAGGCACGGCCGCAGTCGCCTCGGGCAGGCGCGCGATCCTGATCTTCTCTTTGGCTTCCGCAGGACTTCCCACCAGCACGGCGACGCAGACTGCGGCAAACAATACTTTCGTCCGGAGCGTCATTGACGAGCATCCCCCTATCCGATGAGAGGATACTCGCACAGTCGAATTAGATTGACGTCAAAACTCCAACCTCAATTTCCATGGTCGACGCAATGATTCGTTATCTTCACTTGGATCGACATTGAATACATTTTATCGAAAATTTTATTCTTTATTTTAAGGATACATTAACCACGGACAGGAAGCCGACAGGGGCCTTGCTCTATGGTCCGCGGCGTCGCACCGGCCCGCCGCCGGGCAGAGACGAGGATCGCGCCCGTGACCATCTCCACCGACAAGCCGTCCGAAACCCCGGACACCGAACAGGCGATCTCGGCCCGCGTGCTGATCGGCCTTCTGCTGCTGGCGGCCGTTGCGGCCGGCATTCTCGGCTACGCGCTCTTCATCGGCCAGGGTGTCGGCGGCGACTGACCCGACCCGGACCCGGCGGTTCGTCCGAACGGACTTTCCGGTCCGAGGTCCAACCGCTAGGAAGGATCTTGCCGCGGTCGACGTGGCGACCGATTCTCCACGGGCGGATTTTCATGGCGAGCGCTTGCACCAACGGCATCGATACGGGCTTCCTGGCTCTCGGTTACGAGAAGGTCGCCATTCTCGGCGTGTTCCAGGGCATCACCGAGCTGCTGCCGATCTCCTCCACGGCGCATATGCGCGTCGTACCGACGCTGCTCGGCTGGCCGGATCCCGGCTCGGCCTTCTCGGCGGCTATGCAGCTCGCGGCGCTGGCCGCGGTGATCGGCTATTTCTGGAACGATATCCGCGAACTGGTGTTCGGGTCGGTTCGCGCGGTCGTCACCCGCGAGTTCAACAGCTTCTATTTCCGCCTCGCCGTCGGCATCGTGATCGGCACGATCCCGATCGGCATCGGCGGCATCCTGCTCGCCAAGACGCTGAACAGCTGCGGCTCGCCGCTGCGCGGGCTGATGGTGATCGGCGCCGCCTGCATCGTGATGGGCCTGCTCCTCGCCGTTGCCGAGCTGACCGCCAAGCACACGCGCGACATCCACACCGTGCGCCTGCGCGATGCGCTGATCGTCGGCCTCGCCCAGGTCGGCGCGCTGATCCCCGGCGTGTCGCGCTCGGGCTCGACGCTGACCGCCGCGCTGTTCCTGAACCTCAAGCGCGAGGACGCCGCGCGCTTCTCGTTCCTGCTCGGTCTGCCGGCAATCACGCTGGCCGGTCTCAAGGAACTGGTCGAGCTCTACCACGCCGGCCTGTCGCTGCACGGCTGGATGGTGCTCGGCGTCGGGCTTCTGACCGCGAGCCTCTCGGCCTTCATCGCGATCTGGTCGCTGATGCGGGTGCTCGAGAAGTTCTCGGCCTGGCCCTTCGTGATCTACCGGATCGCGCTCGGCGTGTTCCTGGTCTGGGGCTCGCTCAGCGGGTTCCTCGACAACTGATCCGGAGGGTGTCGAGGCCGCTCGTGATCCTCGGCGCGGCTCGCGCCGTACGGGAATTGGTATCGCGGCTTGCGCCGCTCAGGCGTCCTCGACCAGCGCCTCGATCCAGCGCCGGAACACTTCCGGCGCCGGACAGGAATATTGTGCGTAGGTCCGGCGCGGCGGGCCGACCAGCACGCCGACGCCGCCGAGGCCGGCGACCGCCTGGAACGCGTCTTCGTCGGTGACATCGTCACCGGCATAGAACGGCCGCCGGCCGGCGTAGCCGGGGCTCGCGAGCAGGCGCTCGACCGCCGTGCCCTTGGTCGCATCGCGGCGGGCGATCTCGATGACGCCCTTGCCCTGGATCAGCCGCCAGTCGCGGACATGGCCGGCGACCGCGATCCTGACCGCGCGGGCGAGATCGCCGGCTGCTTCGGGCACGCGCCGCCAGTGCACCGCGACCGAATGGGACTTTCGCTCGATCCAGGCGCCGGGATAGGCCGCGATCGCAGGTTCGAGCGCTGTCGCGATCCCGTCGAGCAGCAGGTCGTCGGCCGCGGCGACCGCATCGAGCGTGGTGCCGAGCCTGAGCGTCGCGCCGTGATTGCCGGCACAATCGAAGTCGGCGCCAAACAGCCGGTCGGCCGAGCCAAGACCGCGGCCGGTGACGAGCGCGAGCGCGCCGCCGGCGAGCGCCTTCAGCCGCCGCAGGGCCGGCAGCAGCGTCTCCGGCACGACAACCCGATCCGGATGATCGGCGAGATCGAGCAGCGTGCCGTCGATGTCGAACAGGAAGGCCCAGCCGCCACGCGGATCGATGCCGAGGCTCGTCATCGGCGCCAGTTCGGTCGCGAAACTGTCGCTGGCGTGCTGCTCCGGGCCCCGCCGGTCGCGCATCGCCGCCGGCTCGTCGGTCTCACCGCGTTCGGCATTCGCCATGATCGACCTCACCGCACCATGCGCTTGCGGATCGCCCGGCGACGGCGCATGCGCGCGGCCTCGAGCAGCATGCTACCGGCCCAGCGGTAGACATTGTTGTCGCGGACCAGCTCGCGCATCATGCGCATCCGGCCGCGCTGCTCGGCCTCGGACATCTTCAGCGCCCGATCGATCGCTTCCGCCATGCCGTCGTTGTCGTAGGGGTTGACCAGCAGCGCTTCCAGGAGCTCGCGCGAAGCGCCGGCGAAAGTCGACAGCACGAGCACGCCGCGCTCGTCGTCGCGCGCGGCGACGAACTCCTTGGCGACGAGATTCATGCCGTCGTGCAGGCTGGTCACGACGCAGAGATCGGCGGCGCGGAACAGTTCCATGACCTCCGCCGGCTCGTGATGGCGGATCAAGAGTTCGATCGGCCGCCAGCCGTTGCGGGCGAAGCGGGAGTTGATCTCCTCGGCGGCCTGCTCGGACTCGCTGCGGATGCCCTGATAGGCCTCCAGCTTGTTGCGGGTGGGCGCCGCGACCTGCACGAAGGTGAAGCGGCCGATCCATTCCGGATGGCGCTCGAACAGGATGCCGACGGCGCGCAGCCGGTCCGGGATGCCCTTCGTGTAGTCGAACCGCTCGACGCCCACGCCGAGCTTGACATCCGCGCCGATGCCGAGCCGCTCGCGCACGGTCTGGCGCGCGACCTCGACCGACGACGCGCCGGCGAGCGCCTCCGGCGGCCACTCGATCGAGATCGGATAATCGTCGACCAGCGTCGCCTCGCGACCGGTCGACACGGTCGACAGTTCGCGGTCGATGTGGCTCTCCATGAAGCGGTCGACCGTGTCGATGAAATTGTTGCAGTAGAAGCGGGTGTGGAACCCGAGGATCGAGGAGCCGAGCAGGCCGTCGAGGATCTCCTCGCGCCAGGGGCAGATCGAGAAGACCTCGGAATTCGGCCAGGGGATGTGCCAGAAGGTCACGATGGTCGCCTCTGGCAGCCGCTGGCGGATCAGCCGCGGCAACAGCGCGAAGTGATAGTCCTGCACCAGCACGATCGGGCTCGGGCCGGCGGCCTCGGCCACCACCGCGTCGGCGAAGCGGGCGTTGACGGCCTTGTAGTACTCCCAGTCCTCGCGGCGGAATTTCGGGCGTACGAAGGCGATGTGACAGAGCGGCCAGAGGCCCTCGTTGGCGAAGCGGTAGTAGTAGCCCTCCTCCTCCGCCTCGGTCAGCCAGACCCGGCGCAGCTTGTAGGACGGGTCCTCCGGCGGCACGGCGACCCGGTCGCGGCTGTCGACCACGTCGCGGTCGGCCGAACCGGATCCATGCGCGATCCAGACACCGCCGCAGGCGCGCGTGATCGGCTCGAGCGCCGTGACGAGACCGGAGGCCGGGCGGCGCACGGTGATCTCGCCGCTCTCGTCGCGCTCGTGGATGTAGGGCTCGCGGTTGGAGACCACGATCACCTGCGAGTTGGCCAGTTCGCGGCCGATCAGCGCCTGCAGCGTCTCCGGGCTCCAATCGACCTTGACGCGATGCGCATCCGGTCCGGACACCTCCATGTCGCGCAGCGCCTGGCGCAGTTCGGCGACCACGGGGCGCAGTTCGGGGGCGATCTCGGGCTCCTCGCTGGTCGGCGTGCGCGGATCGAGTGTGCGGATCAGCGCGCTCGACCAGTTGGCCAGCATGGTGCGGACGATGTAGGCGGTGCCGAGCACGCCGGCGATGGCGATCAGCAGGATCACGCCGGCGAACGAACCGACGATCGACAGGCTGCGGCGCTCGGTGAAGCCGGCATCCTGAACGATGGTGAACACCGCACGCGCCGGTCCCTCGGACGGCACGGGAAAGCGCGACACGATCACCGCGTTGCCGGCCAGTTCCTGCCGGCTCCACGACCGGCGGACCTTGCCGTCGAAGGGCGCGCAGATCGGCGCCTTCGGCCAATCGGCCGACGCGGCGACCGTCGAGCCGTCGGAGGCACAGAGGCCGAGCGCGGTGACGCGCTCGTCGGCCGCCACCCGATCGAACACCCGCTTCAAGCCCGCGATGTCGCCGAGGCTCGACAGGCGCCCGACCTCGTCGGCCACCGTCTTCTGGATCAGCGCGGCGCGGCCGGCGAGATCGGATTGGAACCAGCGGCCGATCAGCTGATCGGCCGCGACCCCAGCCAGAATCGCTAGGCCGAGGATTGTAACAGCGAGGGGAGCGGCAAAGCGCAAGATACGAGGCATGCGAGCAAACTTGCGACAACCGAGGCCATAATCAAGTCATGTTCGGCGACATAGCTGCCACCAATGCGATTTTGCTGTTTTTCGCATTACGCACGGGAACAAAGCGCCAATTGGGGACTTTCCCCTGGTCCTGCTCTGCTCCAGCTTCTCACAAGCGCGACCGAGGTCATCCATGAACATGGAACTATCGCCGATCGGCAACTGTGCGACCGCAGCCCTCGTCGATCGCAAGGGCGCGATCGTCTGGTGGTGCTATCCGCATTTCGACGGCGATCCGGTGTTCTGCCGCCTGCTGATGGGCGACACCGAGGACGGGTTCATGGACGTGCGGCTCGACGACGAGGTCGAGATCACGCAGCATTACCGCCGCAACACCGCGATCCTCGAGACCGTGATCCGGGCCGGCGACGGCAGCGCGGTGCGCATCATCGATTTCGCGCCGCGGTTCCGGCAGTTCGACCGCTCCTATCGGCCGCCGATGCTGATGCGGCGGATCGAGCCGCTCGCCGGCTATCCGCGCATCCGAATCCGCATCCGGCCGCGCGCCGGCTACGGCCGGCATACGCCGCGCAAGGTTTTCGGCTCCAACCACATCCGCTTCCAGAGCGAGGTCGAGACCATCCGCGTCACGACCGACGCGCCAGCGGCCTATATCGACCGCGAGAGCCCGTTCGTGCTGACCAAGCCGGTCGTTCTGGTGCTCGGCGCCGACGAGGTCTTCCCGGCGAGCTTGGCCGAGACCGCCAAGCACTTCGAGGCCAACACCGAGGCCTACTGGTTCGACTGGTGCCGCAACCTGACCATTCCGTTCGAGTGGCAGGAACAGGTGCTGCGCTCGGCGATCACGCTGCGCCTGTCGGCCTATGAGGAGACCGGCGCGGTCGTCGCGGCCATGACCACCTCGATCCCGGAGGCGCCGAACACCGTGCGCAACTGGGACTATCGCGCCTGCTGGCTGCGCGATGCCTATTTCACCGTGCGGGCGCTGAACCAGCTCGGCGCGACCCGCACGATGGAGGGCTTTCTCGCCTATATGCGGGCGGTCATCGCCATGGAGCCCGGCGGCGACCTCAAGCCCGTCTACGGCATCGTGCCGTTCGACCCGCTCGAGGAGGTGATCGAGACGGCGCTGCCCGGCTATCGCGGCATGGGGCCGGTCCGGCGCGGCAATGCCGCGCAAGAGCAGATCCAGAACGACGTCTATGGCGCCGTCGTGCTCGCCAACACGCAATGGTTCTACGACCAGCGTCTGCCGGACATCGACAAGCTCGCGCTCTATCGCGAGATGGAAAAGCTCGGCGAGCGCGCCGCCGCGGTCGCCGAGCATCCGGACGCCGGCATCTGGGAGTATCGCGGCCGGCTCCGCGTCCATACCTCGTCCGTGCTGATGTGCTGGGCGGCCGTCGACCGGCTCGCCCGCATCGCGGGCGTCATCGGCCTTTCCGAACGCGCCCGGCACTGGAGCGCGGAGAGCCGGCGGATTCGGGACTTCATCGAAAGGAACTGCTGGAGCGACAAGGTCGGCGCCTACACGGAAGCCGCCGGATCCGACGGGCTCGACGCCAGCGTGCTGCTGATGGCCGATCTCGGCTATCTCGCGGCCGACGATCCGCGCTTCGTCTCCACCGTCGAGGCGATCGAGCGCCGCCTGATGCGCGGCGGCTATCTGCTGCGCTACGACCTGCCGGACGACTTCGGCGATCCGGAAAGCGCCTTCATCGTCTGCAATTTCTGGTACGTGCAGGCCTTGCAGGCGATGGGCCGGACCGAGCAGGCGCGCGCGGTGTTCAATTCGCTCCTCAAGCACATGAACCCGGCCGGGCTGCTGTCCGAGGATCTCGACCCGCGCACCGGCGAGTTGTGGGGCAATTTCCCGCAAACCTATTCGCTGGTCGGCACGATCATCTGCGCGGCAGCGCTGTCGCGACCCTGGAACGACATCAACGCCGTCGCCACCGCGACGCGCGCCTCGCAGGAGGCGCAGGCGTCGAACGCCCCGGTCGACGGCCACGCGGCGGCGGAGTGAAATGCCGCCGGCTGCGACATCGGCGATCCGGTCATGCCTTTTCCCGCAGCGCAAAATAGGGCATGCAGGCGCTCCAAGCGCGGCCGAGGGGCGGCCGCGTGCCCGGAGCCGGCATGGAGCGCCTTTCCGTCACCGCGTTTCCGACCATCGCGCTCGAAAACGTCGCCGTCGTCCGTGACGGCCGGCGCGTGCTCGACATTGCCGGCCTGACGCTCGCCGAGCGGCGCATCGGCGTCGTCGGTCTCAACGGCTCGGGCAAGAGCACGCTCCTGAAGCTGATCGACGGGCTGGTGCTGCCGAGCGAGGGCCACGTGACGGTCGACGGCCTCTCGACCGCGACCGACGGCGCGGCGATCCGGCGCCGGGTCGGCTTCGTGTTCCAGAACCCCGACAATCAGGTCGTGTTCCCGATCGTCACCGACGATCTCGCCTTCGGGCTGAAGAACTCCGGCCTCGCCAAGGCCGAGATTCCGGCGCGCGCGCAAGCCGCGCTCGACCGGCTCGGCATCGGGCACTTGGCGAAGCGACGCATCCACGAGCTGTCGGGCGGCGAGAAGCAACTCGTCGCACTCGCCGGCGTCATCACGGTCGAGCCGGCGACGATCCTGTTCGACGAGCCGACCACGCTGCTCGACTTGCGCAACCGCGATCGTTTCGTCGCCGTTCTCGCCGGCCTGCCGCAGCAGACCATCATCGCCAGCCACGACCTCGATCTGATCGCGACCTGCGAGCGCGTGATCGTCATTCACGAGGCCCGCGTCGCCATCGACGCGCCGGCGGCCGCGGCGATCGCCGCCTACCGGGAGCTCGCGCGATGATCGGGCTCGCGAGCGCACCGGAGACATCCTGGCTGAGACGCGTGCCGGCGGGCGCGAAGCTCGGCGGCTTGCTCGTATTCGGCGGCGCGGTGTTCCTGATCGGCTCGGCGACGGTCCTGGCGTTCATCGCCGGTGCGGCGGCGCTGTTCCTGCGCTCGACCGGGCGCCCCGCGACGGCACTGGCGCGCGACCTCGCATGGCCGATCGGGGTACTCCTGTTCGTGCTCGGCGCCACCGCGCTTCTCGATGACCCTGGACCGGCGCTGGTGTCGTTCCTGCGGCTGCTGGCGATCCTGTTCGCCGCGCATGCGGTCACGCTGACCACGACCACGGCCGAACTCATGGCGGCGATCGAGGCGCTGCTCGCGCCGCTCGATCGGCGCGGCCTCGTCGATGCCGGCCGTGTCTCGCTGACCCTGACGCTGGCGATCCGGTTCATCCCCGTCATCGCCGAGGAGGCCCGCGAGATCCGCGACGCGCAGGCGGCCCGCGGGCTCGCCGCCCATCCGCTGGCGCTCGCCGTGCCGCTCGCCGTCCGCGTGTTGGTCCGCGCGGAGGCTGTCGCCGACGCGATCGAGGCGCGCGGCTTTGCAGCGCCCCGGAACGGGGGCGTCATTTCGGGAGCGGTCTCGTCGCCGGGCGCTCCCCCACGGCCCGGCCATATGGGCCCAACCATCAAGGACGGAAACGAATGACCACCCGCGATCTCGTGCTCGTCGGCCTGTTCGCCGCCTTCATCGTCGTGCTCGGCATGGTGCCGGCAATCCCGACGCTCGTGCCCGGCGTGCCGATCACGCTGCAGTCGCTCGGCGTCATGCTGGCAGGCACCCTCCTTGGCCCGAAGCGCGGCGCGCTGGCGGTCATCGTGGTGATCGCACTCGTCGGCATCGGCCTGCCGGTCCTGTCCGGCGGCCGCGGCGGCCTCGGCGTCTATGTCGGTCCGACGGCCGGCTTCCTGTTCGGCTGGATCGCGGCGGCTTTCGTCGCGGGCGTCGTCGCCGAGATGCTGGATCACGGCAACCGCGTCCGTCGCTTCACCGGCGTCTTCATCGCCGCCCTGATCGGCGGCGTGCTGGTGCTCTATGCCGCCGGCATCGCGTGGCTGGCGCTCTATACCGGGCTCGGCTGGTCGAAGGCGTTCTTCGGCTCGATCGCCTTCGTCCCCGGCGACGCGCTGAAGGCGGCGATCGCGGCGCTGGTCACGGTCGGCGTGACCGAAAATTATCCGATCGCGCGGAAGTGAGGGATCCCGCGGCGGGATCTCGGCTCAGCCCTCAATACGGCAGCCCGACATAATTCTCCGCGAGCGCGGTCATCGCGGCTTCCGAGCCGACCAGATAGTCGAGCTCGGCCTGCTGGATGCGCTGGCCGAAGCCGCCGGTCTCGGGAAACCGGTGCAGGATCGACGTCATCCACCAGGAGAAGCGTTCGGCCTTCCAGACGCGCGCGAGCGCCTGCTCCGAATAGCGATCGAGCGCGGCGGCCGAGCCGGTGTCGTAGTGCTCGATCAGCGCGCTCGACAGGTAGCGCACGTCCGAGGCCGCCAGATTGAGCCCCTTCGCGCCGGTCGGCGGCACGATGTGGGCGGCGTCGCCGGCCAGGAACAGATTGCCGAAGCGCATCGGCTCGGCGACGAAGCTCCGCAGCGGCGCGATCGACTTCTCGATCGACGGGCCGGTGACGAGCCGCTCGGCCGCCTCCCCGTGCAGGCGGCTCTTCAGCGCGTCCCAGAACCGCTCGTCCGACCAGTCGTCGACTTTGTCGTCGAAGCGGCACTGGACGTAGTAGCGGCTCAGCATCGGGTTGCGCATCGAGCAGAGCGCGAAACCGTCCGGGTGGTTCACATAGATCAGCTCGTGGTCGACCGGCGGCGTCTCCGACAGGATGCCGAGCCAGCCGAACGGGTAGACGCGCTCGAAGTTGCGGATCGCCGTGCTCGGCACGGTCGCGCGCGACACGCCGTGAAAGCCGTCGCAGCCGGCGATGAAATCGCAGGTGAGTTCCTGCGCGAGGCCGTCCTTGACCCAGCGCACGCGCGGGCTCGACGTCTCCCAGTCGATCAGCGTGACGCTCTCCGCCTCGTAGATCGTGGTGAGGCCGGCGGCCGCGCGGGCCTCCATCAGATCCTTGGTCACTTCCGTCTGGCCGTAGACCGTGACGACCTTGCCGCCGGAGAGGCGCTTCAGGTCGATGCGATGCCCGGCGCCGCCGAAGGAGAGCGCGAACCCCTCGTGCACCAACCCTTCGCGATGCAGCCGCGCGCCGACGCCGGCCTCGTCGAGCAGGTCGACCATGCCCTGTTCGAGCACGCCGGCGCGAATGCGCGACAGGACATAGTCCGGCGTGCGGCGCTCGAGCACGATGTTGTCGATGCCGGCCCGGGCCAGGAGCTGGCCGAGCAGCAGGCCGGACGGACCGGCACCGATGATGGCGACCTTCGTGCGCATGAAGCCCTCAGACGTCGAAGAAGACCGTTTCGCGGTCGCCCTGCATGTGGATGTCGAAGCGGTAGGTCGTCGGGCTCGCGCCTTCGACGCGCTCGGCGATCAAGGTCGCGCGGCGCTCCGCCGGCACCGAGGCGAGCACCGGATCTGTCGCGTTCGCCGCCGCCTCGTCGGAGAAGTAGGCGCGCGTATAGGCGTGGCTCAGCAGGCCGCGCATGAACACGATCAGGGTCAGGTGCGGCGCCTGATCGGCATCGATGCGGCCGGGCTTCACCGTGTCGAAGACGAAGCGGTTGTCCGGATCGGTGCCGGTGCCCTGGCGGCCGAAACCGGTGAAGGCGGCGTTGCCCTTGGCGCCGCGCGCATCGGGATAACGACCCGCCGCATCGGCCTGCCAGACTTCGATCATGGCATCGGGGATCGCCACGCCGGCGCCATCGAGCACGCGGCCGACGAGGCGTATGCGCTCGCCCGCGGTCGCCTCGTCGGCCATGCGGCCCGAGGCGATCTGCGTATGCGGATAGCCGTACTGCTCGGCGGTCAGGCCATAGGCGAAATAGGGGCCGACAGTCTGGGAAGGTGTCTGTTTGGAAATCATGGCGCCCTCCCCTCAGGCCTCGAACGGCGTTTCACGCCGGCCGCGCAGCACGATGTCGAACATGTAGCCGAGCGCGAAACCCTCCTCGGTCACGTCGAGCGAGAAGGTCGAGATCAGCCGATCGCGTGCCGCCTCCGGCGTGCCCTGGAAGATCGGGTCGTAGGCCAGCAACGGATCGCCGGGGAAATACATCTGGGTGACCAGCCGGGAGGCGATGGTCGGGCCGATCAGCGAGAAATGGATGTGGTTCGGGCGCCAGGCGTTGGGGTGATTGCCCCAGGGATAGGCGCCCGGCTTGATCGTGTAGAAGCGGTAGAAGCCGTTCTCGTCGGTGATGCAGCGGCCGCCGCCGAAGAAGTTCGGATCGAGCGGCGCATTGTGCTGGTCGACCTTGTGGACGTAACGACCGGCGGCATTGGCCTGCCAAACTTCAATCAGCGTGTGCCGCACCGGCCGGCCGTCCTCGTCGAGGACGCGGCCGGCGACGATCATGCGCTCGCCGAGCGGCTCGCCATTGCGACGGCCGTTCATGGTCAGGTCGTTGTCCCAGCGGCCGAGCTTGTCCTGTCCATAGACCGGCGCCGAGCGCTCGGAGAGCGAATGGCGGATCGGGATCAGCCGCTTGGTCGGCGCGCGCAGCAGCGTCGAGCGATAGTCCGGGTAGAGCAAGGGCGGGTGGCTCTCCCAATCGCGCAGGGAGGCGATGTCCGAGGATGCGATATCGCCGGGGGTCGCGGCGGGCGCTGGGCTGTTCGGACCGGTCATGGCGTCTCTCCCATTTCGGCGGCCACGTCCTTCACGATCCGGAACGCCCGGTTGGCCGCCGGCACGCCGGCGTAGACCGCGACGTGCAGCAGGGCTTCCTTGATGTCGTCGAGGCTCGCGCCGGTGTTTCTGGTCGCCCGCACATGCATGGCGACCTCCTCGTCGTGGCCGAGCGCGGCGAGCAGCGCGAGCGTGATCATCGAGCGTTCGCGCGGGGTGAGGCCGGGCCGGGCCCAGACCGAGCCCCAGGCACCCTCGGTGATGAAGCGCTGGAAATCGGCATCGACGGCGGTCTTGCGCGCCTCGGCCCGATCGACATGGGCATCGCCGAGCACGGCGCGGCGCACGCGCATGCCTGCGTCGTAGCGGCTGTCGGGGGCGGCGGCGGCGTCGGGCGTGACGGCGGGGCCGGTCTTCTCCTCAGCCAAGACGGTTCTCCGCTATGAAGGTGGTGAGCAGGTTCGCGAAGGCGTCGGGCGCCTCGACCGGCGGCAGATGACCGACGCCGGGCACGATGGTGAAGAAGGCACCCGGCACGAGATCGGCCATGCGCGCAACGACCTCGGGCGGCGTCGAGCCGTCGGCGGAGCCGGCAATGCACAGCGTCGGCACCGTCACGCCACGCGCGGCCGCCTCGTAGTCGCCATCGCGGATGGCGGCACAGGTCGCAATGTAGCCTTCGGCCGGGGTACGGGCGAGCATGGCGCGCCAGCCGGCGACCTCACTCGCATGGTCGCGCCGGAATTCGGGCGAGAACCAGCGCTCCATGACCGCGTCCGCAATCGTGGCGAGTCCGTGTGCGCGGATCGTCGAAATGCGTGCATCCCACATCTCGTCGCTGCCGATCCGGTGCGCGGTGTTCGACAGCACGAGGCCCCGGACCAGATCCGGGCGGCGCGCGGCGAGGCCGAGCGCGATCATGCCGCCGACCGAGAGGCCGATCACCACGGCCGACGTCACGGCCAAGCGGTCGAGCACACCGGCGAGATCGTCGACATGGTCTTCGATCGAAAACGGCTCGGCCGCATCGGCCGACAGGCCGTGGCCGCGCTTGTCGAAGCGAATGGTGCGGAAGCGATCGCCGAGGCGCGCGACCACCGCGTCCCAGAGCCGGAAATCGGTGCCGAGCGAGTTGGCGAAGACGAGCGCAGGCGCCGCGCGCGGACCGTCGCCGGCGGTCCCGATCATCCGCGGACCTTCGTCCGCGATGTGGATCACACGTCCGCCGACCTCCAGAAAGGCCATTTCCTCGCTCCCTGCCACCGCGTCTCGTTATTGCTCGGGCCTCTCGAACGAGGCACGGCCGGGCGGTTGTCGATCGCCATTGAACGGCGACTGCTCGGTTATGTAAAATGAGTTCGGATGCCGATCGTATAACTGAATTGTTATACCGCCACCGGGAGGATCACCCATGTCCGTCGCCGCCCGGATCAAGTTCCGGCATCTGCAGTGCTTTCTCGAAGTGGTCAGACTGAAGAGCGTCAGCAAGGCGGCGACCTTGCTCGGCATCACCCAGCCGGCCGTGTCGAAGACGATCCGCGAACTGGAAGACGCGCTCGAGGTGTCGCTGCTCGATCGATCGAAGCGCGGCATCCAGACAACCGCCTTCGGCGACGTGTTCCTGCGCTATGCCGGGGCGAGCGTGACCGCATTGCGCCAGGGCGTCGACAGCATCGCGCAGGTACGCGCCAAGGGCGGTGCGGCGGTGGTGATCGGCGCGCTGCCGACCGTCTCCTCCCACGTGGTCCCGTGCGCGGTACTGAACTTCAAGGCCGCGGCGACCGGCACGGTCGTGCGCGTGGTCACCGGCGACAATGCCGTGCTGCTCGCCCAGCTGCGCGTCGGCGAGGTCGATCTCGTCGTCGGCCGGCTCGCCGACCCCGAGCAAATGAAGGGCCTCGCCTTCGAACCGCTCTACGCCGAGCGCGTCGCCTTCGTGGTCAGGCCGGGTCATCCGCTGATCGGCCGCACGCCGTTCCGGCTCGCCGACGTGCTCGATCACACGATCCTGCTGCCGAGCCCTGGCTCGATCATTCGGCCGCTGGTCGACCGCCTGCTGATCGCCAACGGCATCGGCGCGGTGCCGGACCCGATCGAGACCGTGTCGCTGCCGTTCGGGCGTGCCTATGTGCGCGCCTCGGATGCGGTCTGGATCATCTCGCGCGGCGTCGTCGCCGACGATATCGCCGAGGGCGTGCTCGCCGAACTGCCGGTCGACACCGACATGACCCGCGGCCCGGTCGGACTGACCACCCGCGCCGACACGCCGCCGAGCCTGCCGCAGCTCATGCTGATGCAGGCGATCCGCGCGGCGGCGGCCGAGCCGGCGCCGTGATCGCCCTGAGGCGCCCCGCCTGGACGGCCGCCTCGGATCGGCAGGAGCGCGCCAGGCGCGCCGGGCGCGCGGGAACCCGAAATTAAGCACGGCAGCCGAAAGCTGCCCGCCGTCAGCCAGGGCCGTCGCGCCCCCATGCGAGAACGCCGATGGACCCGATCGCCGATCCCACAATCCGCGCCGTCGAGGCGAGCCTTGCGCGAAGCGCCGCGGCCGTCGCATCCGATCGGCCGCTACGGATCGTCCATGTGGTCAGGCAGTATCTGCCGAACCGCGGCGGCCTCGAGGATGTCGTCGCCCATCTGGCGCGCGAGCAGCTCAAGGCCGGCTGGCCGGTCCGGATCGTCACGCTGGACCGGCTGTTCCGCGCGCCCGAGGTTCGGCTACCGGCCCGCGAGGTCATCGACGGCATCCCGGTCGAGCGGATCCCCTGGCGCGGGTCGAGCCGCTACCCGTTCGCACCGGGGGTGTTCCGCCATCTCGCCGATGCCGATCTCGTCCATGTCCACGCCGTCGACTTCTTCTACGACTGGCTCGCCTTCGGCCGGCTCTTGCACGGCAAGCCGACGGTCGCCACCACGCACGGCGGCTTCTTCCATACCGTCGCGCATTCGCGACTGAAGAAGCTCTGGTTCAACGGCCCGACGCGCCTGTCGACCCGGCTTCATGACGCGGTCGTCGCCTGCAGTGCCTCGGATGCCATGACATTCGCGCCGCTCGGCGGCCGGATCGTCACGATTGAGAACGGCGTCGACCTGTCGAAATTCGCCGACGCCGCGAGCGCGACACCAGTCCGGACGATGGTCACGATCGGCCGTTTCTCCGACAACAAGCGGCTCGACCGGCTGATCGCCACCACCGCGGCGCTGGTGCGGCGCGATCCGGCATGGCGGCTGGTCATCTGCGGCGCGGAATCCGACTGGACCGTGGCACGGCTCGGCGTCCTCGTCCGCGAGCATGGGATCGAGACTGCCGTCTCGATCGAAACCGGGCTCGACGATGCGGCGCTCGCCGGTCGGATCGCGACGGCGTCGCTGTTCGTCTCGGCCTCGACCTATGAGGGGTTCGGGTTGGCGCTGATCGAGGCGATGAGCGCGGGGCTCTCGCCGGTCGTGTTCCCGAATGCGTCGTTCCGGGCGCTCGCGGCGCGACATCCGACGATCGCGCTCGCCGACTATGAAGACCCCGCGGCCGCGGCGGATGCGATCGAGACCGTATTCGCGCGCCTTGCCGCCGATCCCGCGGGAATGCGCGCAGCGGCAATCGCGGAAACCGTCAGCTACGGCTGGCCGCGCGTCGCGGCCGAATACGCGGCGCTCTATCGCTCGGTGCTGGCGGCGCGCGGCTGAAGGCGACGCGCCGATCGCCGGCAACCGCGGCCGAGCGTCATTCCGCCGGAGCGGCCGCGCGAGCGGGTTTGTCAGCCGGCACCGGGCTCTCGCCCTGCTCGCCGGACGGCGCCCAATCGAACAGCGCGAAGGGGCGGAAGAAGGCGGTCGCCATGTTGTCGATGCGCCAGCGGCGCATGATCCAGGCGGTCGCGGCGAGGTTCTGCGCCAGATTGAACAGGAGGCCGGCGAGCGCGATGCCGACGAGGCCGAGTTCGTAGCCGAGCAGCGCCAGCAGGCCGATATAGACGACGAACATCGCCGTGCGGCTGATCAGGAAGAAGCGCTCACCGCCGCCGATCATGATCAGCCAGGAGCCGGGCCCGAAGAAGGCATGGCAGACCGACACGCAGCAGAGCACGACGAAGGCGCCGTAATGCTGCGTGAAGCTCGCATCGAACACGCCGAGCAGCCAGGGACCGACCAGCGCCAGCATCGCGGCACCGCTGAGCGCGATTACGAAGCTGCCGGCTGAGAGCGTGCCGACCAGCTTCTGCGCACCGGGAATGTCGTTCGCCTGGAAGCGCGCGGAGACGAGCGGCACGCCGACCGTATCGATCGCCGTCACCGGCAGCATCAGCAGCATGGCGAAACGCAGGGCGACGAAATAGAACGCCGCCTGTTCAAGCCCCAGCACCATGCCGATCACGATGGTCTCGAGATATCCGGAGCTCGCGGCCATGAAGCCGTTGGCGGAGAAATAGAACGTCTCGGTGCGCCAGCCGCGCCGGGCCTCGGGATCGGAGCGGCGGCTCGCACCCCAGAAGTCGAGGCCCTCGCGTCGGACCAGCATCACGGCCTGATAGGCGGTGATGCCGAACAGCAGGAACGTCACCTGGATGATCGCCTCCAGGCCGCCGTCGAGCCAGCCGAGCCACCACAGCGCGCCGATCACGACGACCGAGGCGATGCGCCAGACCACTTCGCGCGGCGCGAGCGACAGACCGATCTCGCCGTGAACGCGGAAATAGTTCTGCAGATACTCCGAGAGGGCGAAGATGGCGCCGAACAGGCAACCGACATAGAGATGGTCGTAAGGCGCCGGCAGGCGCGGCGACAGCGCGGCCAGCACCGCCGCGGCGGTGAGGAGCAGACCACAGCCGAAGAGCAGCCAGCGCGCGTTGACGTCGAGCACGGCGGCATTGTGGGCCGCCGCGTCCGGATCGTTGGCGCGGTAGTGCTTGACCACGAAGATCGGCTGGCCGAGCACGAAGATCAGACCCAGCGCGCTGCCGACCGAGAACTGGAAGATGTAGAGGCCGTATTCCGCCGTCGGCAACGCCCGGCTCGCGACGAGCAGCACCAGGAAGCTCAGGCCCGTGCTGACGATCCGCGACGAGAACGACGAGAACAGCCGGCGCAGATCGGAGAGGTGGAGAGCGAAGCGCGGCATCATCATGCGGCTCCCGGCAGGATCGCGGCGGCGGGGCGCGCCGCCCCCCGGACCCGCACCTCGTCGAGCACGCGCGTGAACTCGGCGCCGATGCGCGGCGCAAGATAGGCCTGCGCCGCGGCGAGAGCACCGGCCGACAGCGTCGCCACCGTCGCGGGGGCCTCGATCAGCCGCCGCAGGATCGCGGTCAGCGCCTCGACGTCGCCTGGCGGGAAGGTGAAGCCGCTGTCCGGCCCGATCACCTCCGGAATGCCGCCCGAGCGCGCGCCGATCACCGGCACGCCATGGGCGAAAGCCTCGATGCTGACGCGGCCGAACACCTCGGGCCCACGCGACGGGACCACCAGAACGTCGATCTCGGGGAAGAACGCCTCCGGCGTCGTCCAGCCGAGGAAACGGGTGTTCCAGTCCGGAAACCGCGCGCGGGTCTCGCGAGCGAAGGCATCGTCGCCGGTGCCGGCGATCACGAATTCGACCGGCACGCCCGGCGCGAAGTTCCGCGCCGCCTCGGCGAGCGTATCGAGGCCCTTCAGGCGCGTGTGCACGCCGATGAAGCCGACGCGCAAGGGCCGGTCGAACGGCGCCGGACGCGGCGCGGCGGCATGGACCGCCTCGATGGCGCCCGGGATCCGGCGGAACACCGCCCTGGGGAAATAGCCGTTGTCGCGGTGGCGGCCGAGCACGAAGTCGGTCTCGCCGATCACGCCGTCGACGTAACGCGACATGAAGCGCTTGCCGACCGAGGTCAGGCGGCAGCTCGCGCACTGGCCGGCGCAGGCGTCGCCGCCCTGCATCATGGAGCCCTTCCAGCAGAGCAGGAAATGGCTGCGCACGATGTGGCAGACCGGAACGCCGGCCGCCTTGGCCGCGCCCCAGGTCGCAACGTTGATGTTCTCGATGCTGTCGGTCAGCACCAGATCGGGGCGGAAACGGGCGATCTCCCGCTGCATCGCGATATAGGCGCGCGGGTTGAAGTTCTCGAGCAGGTGCCAGACGACCTTCTTCCAGCCCGGGCGCGGTACGCGATAGTTCCAATAGATGTTGAGCGACGGCAGCCGATGCACCGGCACGCCGTCCTGGACCTCATAGCGGTCCTCGTCCTCGACATTGACGACCAGCACGTCATGGCCGGCGCGCTGGAGCAGACGCGCGACCATCATCGCGGACACGGGCCCGCCACCGTCCATGAACGGCGGAAACGCAGCACAGGCCATCAAGATGCGCATGCGGGTCGTCTCTCCGAAACTCTGTTCACCCGGCTCCGGCGCAGCGGCGCGATCAGCGGCCGACATGCGGATCGGCCCCGGTCCGGTCGCCGAAGCGCGGCTCGGCGGCGGTGTCGGCCCGGCGGTCGAAGCCGATCGTCGCGATCGGCGGCGTGCGGCCGTGCAGCCATTGGCCGACCTTCAGCGCGGCGACGCGGCCGAGAAACTCGGCGATCTCGACCGTGTAGCGGTGGCCGAGCCGGCGCGGCTCGGTCATGAACCGGAAGACCCACTCCATGCCCGCCTTGCGCATGAAGCGCGGCGCGCGCGGGACACGCTCGGCCATGAAGTCGAACAGCGCGCCGACGCCCATCGCGACCCGGCAATCGAGCGCGCCGAGATGCTCGGCGATGAAGAACTCCTGCAACGGGTTGCCCATCGCCACCAGGAGCAGATCGGGCGAGACCGCGTTGATGGCCGCGATCACCGCGGGGGTCTCGTCCTTCCGGAAATAGCCGTCGCGAAACCCGACCACCCGGTGACGCGGATGTTCGCGCTCGATCACCGACGCGACACGGGCGACCACGTCGGGACGGGCGCCGAGCAGATAGATGCTCAGGGGCTTCGACGTGGAGGCGAGCAGATCGGGTACGAAGTCGGTGCCGTTCAGGTTCTCGGGGAAGGCATGGCCGTTCAGCAGCAGGTTGGCGATGTCGAGACCGATGCCGTCGTTCAGCAGCAGAAAGCGCGACAAGGTCTCGGCATAAGCCTCCGACTTCATCGCCATCAGCATCGTGTGGGCATTGACGAAGGCGACCGGTACGACCGGGCCGGGCGCGAAGTTCCGCTCGACGGCCGCGAGCGCCTGCCGGCGCGAGTAGGTGCGCATCGGAAGCGGGCCGAGAACCACCGGATGGGCAGCATCTGTGGTGTCGTTCGTCGTCACCAGCGGCCTGGACATCTGAATTCCCCTCGGTACCCAACCCACGAGGAACATAATCAGGCGACCCCTTAAAAACTGCCTCACCATCAAGGATCGCGAATGGCTTTATTTTAGATGGTAAATACATAGAATTTTATTGGTCGATACATTTAATAAAATCGTTCTGATTTTTTTAACTTCGAGTAAACCACGATCGACATCGCTCTGCCTGAAGGAATGCCGGCACCGCAGTGACACGGGTTCGGCAAATTACCGAATATTAACCATAAGCCGCGCACGATCCCGCCGATGGGGCCGATCCGGGCCCTGCTTCGCCGCTCCGCCGCTCCGGCAGGTGCGTCCGGCCGTGTCGAAACGGTCATCGAGACGAGTTCGAGGTTCGACCACCGATGGTGGCGCAGAGCGACATCGCGTTCGACCGCAGCCCGCCGGCGCTCGACCGTGACGCCGGCCAGCTCGGGCTCGGCGATCTCTTGCGTATCGTGGTCCGGCGCCGCGGCCTGATGCTGCGGTCGACGCTGGTCGCCGTCGTGCTGGCGGCGGGCTTCCTCGCGGTGCAGACGCCGGTCTACCGTCCGGTCGTCGAGGTCCTGGTCGACCCGCAGGGTCTGCAGGTCGTCGGCAAGGACATCGTCGCCTCGGGCAGCTCGGCCTCGCTCGATTTCGCCAATATCGACAGCCAGCCCTTCGTGATCCTGTCGCCGGCCGTGATGGAGCAGGTCGTCCGCGACCTCGAACTCGACAAGAACCCGCGCTTCGTCCAGCCCGGCCTTCTGCGGCGTCTGCTCGGTGCCGGCGGAGGCGGATCGCTGACCGTTCAGCAAGCCGCCGACCTGCTGCGTGACCGCGTGCAGGTGAAGCGCGTCGAACCGTCGTTCGTGTTCCAGATCACGGTGACGCATCCGGACGCCAGGCTCGCCGCCGACATCGCCAACACGATCGCCAAGGTCTATCTGGCGCTGTCGTCCGAGCAGCGCTCGGATACGGCGACGCGCACCGGCGCGACGCTCGCCAAGCAGGCCGAGGACATGCGCACGCAGCTCGATCGTGCGGAGACCGCCGTCGAGAAGTTCAAGGCCGACAACGGCCTGATCAGCACCGGCGAGAGCGGCCTGATCCAGAACCAGCAGCTCCGCGACGTCTACGCCCAGATCTCGACTGCGACCGGCGACGTGGCGCGGCTGCAGGCGCGCGCCGATCAGCTGAAAAAGCTCGGTCGCGGCGACGTCGACCCCGGCAGCATTCCCGAGGCGGCACTGTCGGCGAGCGTCATCCAGCTCCGCGCCCAATATGCCCGAATCGTACAGGAGGAAGCCCGCCTCGGCGAGACGCTCGGGTCGAACCATCCGCAGATCGCGCAACTCCGTTCGCAGCGCGAGACGACGCTCCGCCTGATCGCGGACGAGGTCGCCCGCACCGACCGCACGCTCAAGGTCGATCTCGACCGCGCGAAGGCCAATCTCACCTATCTCGAGAAGAAGGCGCGCGAGCTGACCCAGACCACGGTCAGCAACAACGAGGCGCAGGTGAAGCTGCGCCAGCTCGAGGCCGAGGCCGAGGCGATCCGGTCGGTCTACACCGCCTTCCTCGGCCGCGCCAAGGAGCTCGAGCAGCAGCGCAAGGTCCAGGCGAGCAATTCGCGCATCATCACCATGGCGACACCGCCGGACCGGTCCTCGGCGCCGCCGGCCGGCATCGTGCTGATCGCCGGCGGCTTCTTCGGCGCGATGGTCGGTCTCGGTATCGGCGTCGCGCTCGACCTCGTGTCGGGCGTGCTGACGCGACCGGCCCACGCGGCGCTCATCCTGGGCACGCGGCTGCTCGCGGTGCTGCCGAAGCCGGGCGCGCGGCGTCGGTGGCGGATCCTCGGCCGCCACGACGCCGAGGAGGTCGATCGCATCGCGGCGATCCCGTTCGCCCAGACGTTGCGCGACCGTTTCCGCACCCTGCTGCCGGCGACGGTGATGATCGTCGACGCCAGTGCGGGCGGAGCCTCCTCGCGGATGGTGACGCGCGCGGCCGCCGGCACGCTGGTCGATCTCGGCGAGGCCGTGGTGCTCTGCACGATCGAGAAGCCCGGCCGCGCGGCCGGATCCTGGCGCCGGCGGCTCGCCGGGCTCGGACCGGAGAGCGATCGCGGACCGCTGATGGATGTCCGCCGGATCGATCCGGACGGCGAGCCGTCGCGGCGGCGGCGCCGGCGTCTGACGCTGATGGACGCGGCGGAGGAGATCGTCGACGAATTCATCCTGTTCGACGCCGGGCCGGCCACCGCCGATCCCGGCCTCGCCACGCTGTTCGACTGCGTCGACGCGATCGTGGTGGTCGCCGAAGAGGGCCGCACCACGCAGAAGGAACTCGGGCGGGTCGCCGATCTGCTCGAACCCTGGCGCCGGCGCGTCGCCGGTGTCGTGGTGATCGGGTCCGCGTCATGAGCGCCCGGCGGAGCGGAGGACGGGCATGAGCGCGACCTTCGACGGCGTCGCCTCCGTACGTCCGACCATCGGGCTCGCGCTCTCGGCGCGGACGCGCGGACGGTTGCTGACGCTCGTGCTGATCGGGGCGCTGGTGTTCAACCTCGGGCTCTGCTTCGCCAACACCAACGTGCTGCGTGTCAACGACACGATGGTGATGCTGGCCGAGCTGCTGCTGATCGCGACCGCGCTCGGCGTCGTCGCGGTCGCGCCGGGGCTGTGGCTGCCGCTGGTGATGCTCCTGTTCCTGTCCTACATGGCGCTGATCCTGTCGCTGAGGCCGGCGCTGGACCTGAAGCCGATCCGCGACTTCCTGATCCCGATCGTCTTCTATGCCGCCGGCCGACGCAGCCCCGACATCGCGCTCACCGATCGGGTGGCCTGGCTCTGCGGCCTGATCGTGCTTGGCTTCGGCCTGTTCGAGTACTTCTTTCTCGACGTCTACACGAAGTATTTCAACGTCATCCAATACTATATCGCCCGTGGCACGGTCGTCCCGACCGGCAACACGAGCACGACATCGACGCTGTTCGCCAGTGGCACGCGGCCCGACGCGCGCAACATCCTGCCGTTTCTCGGACCGCATCGCGTCTCCTCGGTGTTTCTGGAGCCGGTCTCGGCCGGCAACTTCGGCGCGATCCTCTACATGTGGGCGCTGTTCCGAGCCGGCATGCGTCGGCGCTGGCAGACCATGGCGTTCGGGATCGCGGCGATCATCCTGTCGGACTCGCGGTTCGGCGCTTATGCCTGCGGGGCTGCGACGGGGCTGCACCTGTTCGCGCGCGGTTTCCCGCGCTTCCTGTGGTTCGCGCTGCCCTTCGCGGTGCTCCTCGCGCTCGCCTACCACGGCTTCACCAGCGAGGCGGTGCGCTGGGACGACAATCTGGTCGGCCGTCTGTGGTGGACGGCGCATCTGGTGACATCGCTCGACGGAGCCGCGGTGTTCGGCATCTCGCCGAACAAGCCGTTCCTGTCCGACTCCGGCTACGCCTACACGCTGAACGACATCGGAATCGTCGGTTTCCTGGCGGTCTGGGCGCTGTTCATCTTCCTGCCCGAGCGCAACCGCGACGCCTGGAGCTTCAAGATGCAGACGGCGACCTACATCTGCCTGCTGCTCCTGGTCAGCGACTCGCCCTATTCGATCAAGACCGCGGCGCTGCTCTGGTTCATGGTCGGCTCGGCCGACGGCGCCGCGCCGGGGCCGGACGGCCGGATCGCGCGCGCGGCCGCCGGGCGGAGCGCAGCGTCGCGGTTTCGCCTCAGCGCGGGCAGCGCGCCGGTGCGCCGTCGGGCAGCCTGAGCGTCGGCAACAGCGTGGTGAGCTGGGGCCGGTCGACCGGGCCGACCGGCTGCATCGAGAACATGTAGGTCTTGTCCCACCAGTCGCCGGCCGCCCAGTAGGACCAGCCGACCCAGGCCTCCGGGCGGGCATCGACGCGCGCGACAAGCGTCTTCAGCGCGGCGAGACATTCCTTGTCGCGCGAGGCGCCGAACTCACCGAGGAAGGCGCGCCGCTTCGAGGCCTTGAGCCAGTCCGACAGCCTGTCGATCGCCGCCGCGGCGTCGGGGCCGCGCGAGCAGTCCGGCGTCGTGCCGGAGAAGTCCTTGTCGAGATACTGATGGACGTCGTAGGCGAAGTGATCGGCCGGGTCGACGATCTCTGCCATCACCGTCGCGTTCGAGCCGCCGTCCATCTCGGCGAACCAGCTGTGCGCGCCGGTCCAGGACGTGCCGGGCACGAGGACGAGGTTCTTCGCGCCGGTCTTGCGGATCGCCGCAATCGCGGCATTGGCGGACGGCAGCCATTGGCGGGCGGTGATGCCGTAGGGCTCGTTCATCAGCCCGAAGACCACGCCGGGGTCGCCGGCGAAACGTGTGGCAAGCCGGCTCCAGAACTCGGCGAAGGCGCCGACCGGCACCTCGGCCGACCCGATCGGCTTTTCGTCGCGATGCGCATAGTCGTGCGGGTCGAGCACCACGACGAGGCCTTCGTCGCGGATCGTGCGCACGGCCGTCTCCAGCCGGGCGAGCTCGTCCTTGTCGAACGGCCGGTTCAGCTCCGGCTGCAGCCGCGGCCAGCGGAACGGCAGGCGGATCACGGTCATGCCGGTGCGGGCGAAATAGCCGATCGTCTCGGGCGAGGGATAGGCATAGTCGCGGTTCGGCACGCCCGGCAGCCGGCCGAACTCGGCGCCGGCGAGATTGACGCCCCTGAGGCACGCGTCGGCGGGCAGGCGCTCGGCCGCGCCGGCGCCGCCGAGCATCAGACAGAGCGCGAGGATCGTCGCCGCGCGCAGCGGCCGGAGACGCGGACCGCTCACCGGGTCGCCACCCGGACCAGAATGTCGGCGACGGCCCGCTGCGCATTCGGGCGGGTCAGATTGTGGTCGGCGTCGGGCACCATGATCAGATCCATGTTCGGATAGGCCGACAGGCGCCGGCCGCCTCGCCCGAAATAGGCTTCGAAGTTGGGCAGGCCGATGTCGCCATCGGCGTAGACGATGGTCACGCGCACACCCCGGTCGCGCAGGGCGGCGAGGTTGCGATGGAGCCGGCGGCCGAGCCGGCCCTGGGTGGTCAGCGGACCGAGCCATGGGGCGAGCCGGGCGCCGAGCCCGGCGCCGATCCGCGTCGCGATGTGACGCAGGATACGCGGCACGTCGACCTCGCCGCGCCAGATGCGGCCGAGCATGGCGCGTGACAGCGCGCGAGCGCCATAGGAGGCGATGGTCTGGTGACCGTAGCGGATGGCGTCCTCGATCTTCTCGGCCGGATGCCACATGAAGCGCTGCACATTGATCAGCACGAGATCGGTGACGCGCGGGTCGGCAAAGGCCGTGTGCAGCGCCGCGTAGCCGCCGCTGCAACGGCCGACCAGCACGATCCGCCCCGCGCCGGCCTCGGCCGCGGCTCCGACGGCCTCGCCGGCGTCGCGCAACAGCGGCGGCCGGTAGAGCACCTCGGCCGGATCGCCCGGCGCGGCCGGGCTGTCGCCGATCGAGGCATTGTCGAAGCGCAGCGAACCGACGCCGGCCCCGGCGAGCGCGCGGGCGAAGCCGACGGTCGAGCGGGCCCAGCCGATGTGATAGTCGTGGCCGGCGTCAAGGAAAACCGCCGTGCGCGCATTTGCGGCCGCGACCGGTCGGCACTCGACCCCGTAGAGCCGATCGTCCGTCCCGAACCGGCGGGCGGTCTCGGAGAAGCGCTCGCCGACCAGCACCGGCGCCAGCGCGGCCGGCACGTCGGCCGGAACGGCGGTGGCGCGGCAGGCGAGATCGCGGATCCAGTCGACCACGCGCTCGATCGTGGCCTCCGGCGGCACGGCACCGGTCGGATCGGTGATCAGGCGCTCGTAGCCCTCGTAGGGCCGGGTCTCCATCGACCCGCCCAGACGCCCGAGGCGGGCGGCGAGTTCGAGATCGTCGGGACGGCCATTGCGGGTGAGCACGAGCAGACGCCGCGCCGGCGCGGCTTCCAGCCGACCGAGATCGAGCGCGCGGATCGCCTCGATCCGGCCCGGATCGAGCCCGAGCCCGGCGACGGCGAAGCGCGCGGTCTCGGCCGGATCGGTCGGCAGACCGATCGTGTCGTCGAGCATCTTCGCCCAGAGCGACAGTTCGCGCAGCCAGGGTCGGCCCTTGGCGACCGGCGCGAGCAGCACCATTCCGTCGACGGTGCCGAGGTCGGACGCCGTGATGGCGCCGAGCGTGGCACCGAGCCCCTGCCCGACCACGACGATCCGCTCGACGCCCGCGGCGGCACGCAGGCCGGCGGCGGCGGCGAGGATCGCGGCCTTCCAGTCGTCGATGCCGCTCGCCGGCGTCTCCGGATCGAGCGCATCCGCCGTTCCGGGCCAGTCGAAGCGCAGAGCCGGGACACCGGCCTCGGAGAGACGCTCCGCCAGCCGGCGCCAGGTGGCGCGGACGCAGAGTTCCTCATAGCCGAGCGGCGACAGCATCAGCACGCCGAGATCGGCGGTGCCGGGGTGGAGAATCCCCCCGAAAGCGCCAAAGCCGATCGGCTCGCCCGCCTTCGCGGGAACCCGACCGGCACCAGGGCCGTGCGGCCGTTCCATGGAGCCGATTGCCTTCACGCTGGACCTCAAGCGACACCCCTCCTGCGCCCGGCCCACCGTTTCCGGCGTCGGCCGAGCATCGGACCTCGCCCAGCTTCCTAACAGGCGGATGTCGAAGATCCTTTAAAGCGCGCGCTCCGATAGGTCCGACCGTCGGCCAAGGTAATCGAAGCCTTAGCGCGCGCGGCCGCAGGCGCCGTCCCTTACGAACCGCACCCCACGTTTTTCTTTGCGCACCGCGCGGTCGAGACGCTAAACGTCGTTGAGGGGAGGAACAAAAGCCATGGCCAACGTGGTTCCGCTCAAGCCGGTGCAGCCGCAATCCGCGGTCGCCGCGGTCCGGCTGTCGCAGGTCCGCATCGAGTTTCGCACGCGCAACCGACCGCCGTTCAAGGCCGTCGCGCCGACCGACCTCGCGGTGCAGGAGAACGAGTTCGTCGCGATCGTCGGGCCGACCGGCTGCGGCAAGTCGACCCTGCTCAACGCCGTCGCGGGGCTCCTGAAGCCCGCCGGCGGCACGGTCGAGGTCATGGGCAAGCCGCTCGCCGGGCTCAATCAGGACGCCGGCTACCTGTTCCAGCAGGACGCGGTGATGCCCTGGAAGACCGCGCTCGACAATGTCGCGATCGCGCTCGAGGTGAAGGGCGTGGCGCGTGAGGACGCGCTCGGCGAGGCGCGGGCCTGGTTGGCCAAGGTCGGTCTCGGGCGCTTCCTCGACCGCTACCCGCACGAACTCTCCGGCGGCCAGAGGAAGCGCGTCGGCCTCGCGCAGGTGCTGATCCGGCATCCGAAGATCCTGCTGATGGACGAGCCGTTCGGGCCGCTCGACGCGCAGACGCGGCAGATCATGGGCAACCTGCTGCTCGATCTCTGGGCCGGCGACCGCAAGGCCGTGCTGTTCGTGACCCACGACCTGGAGGAGGCGATCGCGCTCTCCGACCGTGTGCTGATCATGTCGGCCGGGCCGGAGGCGCGCGTCATCGGCGACCACCGGATCGACCTCGCCCGGCCGCGCGACGCCAGCGACATCCGCACCGATCCGCGCTTCCACGAGATCCACAAGGCGATCTGGACCCAGCTCCGCGCCGAAGTCGCCAAGACCTACGGAGACGCCGCGCCATGAACCGGATCAACCTGCTCGGCCTGCAGATCCTGGTCGGCATCGCCATGCTGGCGATCTGGCACGTCGGCTCGACGGTGAAAATCTTCGGCGTGCTCTTGCTGCCGCCGTTCTTCTTCTCGACGCCGGCCGAGGTGTTCGGCCGGGTCTGGCACATGTTCGCCAACGGCTCGGTCTGGGCGCATCTCTATGTGACGCTGCTCGAGACCATTCTCGCCTTCGCGATCGGCGCGCTCGGCGGCGTGATCGTCGGCTTCTGGTTCGCGCGCCAGCCGCTCGCGGCCGCCGTGTTCGATCCGTATCTGAAGATGGCCAACGCCCTGCCGCGCGTGGTGCTCGCGCCGATCTTCATGCTGTGGCTCGGCCTCGGCATCTGGTCGAAGGTCGCGCTCGGCGTGACGCTTGTGTTCTTCATCGTGTTCTTCAACGTCTATCAGGGCGTCAAGGAAGTGAGCCCCGTGGTGCTCGCCAATGCGCGGCTGATGGGCTTCAACGAGCGGCAGCTGTTCCGGCACGTCTATTGGCCATCGGCACTCTCCTGGATGTTCTCGTCGCTGCACACCTCGGTCGGCTTCGCGCTCGTCGGCGCCGTCGTCGGCGAATACCTCGGCTCGTCGGCCGGGCTCGGCTATCTGATCCATCAAGCCGAGGGCGTGTTCGACACGACCGGCGTGTTCGCCGGCATGGTCGTGCTCGCGATCTTCGTGCTGGCGGTCGACTACGCCGTGACGCTGATCGAGAACCGCCTGTTGGTCTGGCGCCCACAAAGCGCCGCAGGCCATGCGTGAGTACCAAAAGACTTCGAAACGAGCATCTTCGGGAGGACGTCACACCATGAAGCGCATTCTCACCGCCGCGGTCGCAGGCTTTGCCGCTCTCGCCGCACTGGCCGGGCCGGCCGCCGCGCAGGCGCCGGAGAAGACCAAGCTCGAGCTCGGCGTCGGCGGCAAGCCGCTGCTCTACTACCTGCCGCTGACGATCGCCGAGCGGAAGGGCTTCTTCAAGGAGCAGGGCCTCGACGTCACCATCAACGACTTCGGCGGCGGCGCGAAGTCGCTGCAGGCGCTGGTCGGCGGCTCGGTCGACGCGGTCACCGGTGCCTACGAACACACGATCCGCATGCAGCAGAAGAACCAGGACGTCGTCGCCGTGCTCGAACTCGGCCGGTTCCCGGGCATCGTGATCGGCGTTGCCAAGGACAAGGCGGACAAGGTCAAGACCGCGGCGGACCTGAAGGGTCTGAAACTCGGCGTGACCGCGCCGGGCTCGTCGACGCACCTGACCGCGCTCTACCTGCTCGCCAAGGCCGGCGTGCCGGCCGATAGCGTGCCGATCATCGGCGTGGGCGGCGGCGCGTCCGCCGTCGCGGCGCTCGAGCGCGGCAACGTCGACGCGATCTCGCACCTCGACCCGGTGATCTCGAAGCTCGAGGCCGACGGCGCGCTGAAGGTCATCGTCGATACCCGCACCGAGGAGGGCACCAAGGCCGTCTACGGCACGACCAACCCGGCCGCGACGCTCTATCTGAAGGCCGATTTCATCAAGGCCAACCCGAACACGACGCAGGCGCTGACCAACGCGCTCTACAAGGCGCTGAAGTGGATCGAGACCGCGAGCCCCGAGGACATCGCCGCCGCGGTGCCGGAGGAATACTGGCTCGGCGACAAGGCGCTCTACATCGCCTCGGTCAAGGCCAACAAGGCGACCTACTCGAAGACCGGCATCATCACCGAAGAGGCGAGCAAGGGCATGCTCGAATTCCTGAAGGTGGTCGAACCGTCGTTCAAGGACGCGCCGATCGACCTGAAGAAGACCTTCGATCCGACCTTCGTCACCAAGGCCGCCGCCACGGTGAAGTGACGCGCGTCGGAAGCACGACCGTCTCGCGGCCTCCGATCCCACCGGATCGGGGGCCGTTTCGTTGCCGGCGTTCTCTCAAGAGTTGGGCGCGGACCGCAAGCGGCTCGAAGGCCCGCTGGGGAACGAACGTGAGCGTCGCCACGTTGCCCTCGCGGCGATGGCTCCGGGATGCCCGGAGCCCGCAAGGGGAGACGCCGATGAATACCGCCAATCTCCAGCTCGAAGGCCTGCTGCTCGCGGTCGCCGCGCTCGTCGATGCGCTGAAGGCGAAGGGGCTCGTCACCGAAGCCGACATCGATGCCGCACTCGCGACCGCCGAGCGGGCCGCCACGCGCGATCCGCGCCGCCCGGCCGGGCTCACGCCCGCCAATGTCGACGCCGTGCTGTTCCCGATCCGCTTCCTACGGCTCGCCGCCGGCGACCCGGAAGGGTCCAGGCGCAGCTTCTCGGCCGTCGCCTCGCTGGTCGGCGCGACCAAGCCGGACTGAGCGGGTTATCTCCCACGCGCGATCCGCCGGAGACGCCGGGCATCTCCGGGGCCGGGCACACATGTCCGCGAGGCGCAGCCGATCGCGTCGGCCGGCCTCAGAAGTGGATCTTCTCGATGCCCTGGAACGTCACCGAGCTGCCGTCGGCGAAGTCGATGTGGCCGGAAGCGTCCTGGTCGAGCAGGATGTCGTGGGCGGACTGCGACGTGATCGCGTGGCCGCCGTCGAGGGTCAGGGTCCAGCCGCCGCCCTGCCCCGCGAAGCCGGACAGGTCGATCGTGTCGGCCCAGCTCGATCCGGCGCCGCCATAGATCATCTCGTGGCCGGGGCTCGCGTTGATCAGGAACACGTCGTTGCCGACGCCGCCGAGCAGGGTGTCGTTGCCCGAGCCGCCGTCGATCGTATCGTTGCCGGCGCCGGCATCGACATAGTCGTTGCCCGCCCCCGCGAAGATCGAGTCGTTGCCCGACCCGGCATAGATCGTGTCGGCACCGGCACCGGAGGTCACCGTGTTGGTGCCGTCATAGGCCTGGATGAAATTGTTGCCGTTGCCGGCATCGATCAGGTCGTTGCCCAGCCCGCCGAAGACCGTGTCGTTGCCGGCGCCCGCGGTCACGGTGTTCGTGCCGCCGCCGGCATCGACATAGTTGTTGCCGTCGCCGGCGCTGATGAGGTCGTTACCGCTGCCAGCATAGATATGATCGGCGCCGCTGCCGGCGGTGACGGTGTTGGCGCCGTCATAGGCGTAAACCGTGTTGTCGCCATTGCCGACGTCGACCAGATCGGCGGAGGCGCCGCCATAGACGACGTCGTTACCGCTGCCGGCGTGGATCGTGTTGGAGACCGATCCGCCGTCGATCGTGTTGTTGCCGTCGCCGGCGTCGATCACGTCGGAGCCGATGTCGGCGACGATGTAGTCATTGCCGGAGCCGGCGGTCACGGTGTTGTCGCCGCCATAGACATAGACGGTGTTGTTGCCGTCGCCGGCATCGACCACGTCGTTGCCCGAGCCGCCGTAGATGAAGTCGTTGCCCGCGCCCGCCGACAGCGTGTCGTCGCCACCACCACCGGCGATGATGTTGTTGCCCTCGCCGCCGGCGATCGAGTTGTTGTGCAGGTCGCCGGTGAGCGTGTCGTTGAAGGCGGAACCCTGCAGGTTCTCGATGTCGACCAGCGTGTCCCAGCCGGACGAAGCGCCGGTGTACTGGGCGAGCGTGGTGACGAGAGACACCGTGACGCCGCCGGCCGCGTCCGAATAGTCGGCGAGGTTGTTGCCGCCGCCGCCCGACAGCAGATCGTTGCCGGCGCCTCCCGCCAGCGTGTCGTCGCCGGTGCCGCCGTAGAGCGAGTCGTTGCCGGCCGCGCCCCACAAATGGCTGCCACCCGCGGCCGCCGTCAGCACATCGCTGCCGATGCCGCCGACCGCGTTCTCGAAGCCTGAGATCACGTCGCCGGTCGCGTCGCCGCCGGTCACGGTCTGAGCCGCCAGATTGACGGTCACACCGGCCGTGTCGGCGGCGTAGGACAGCGTGTCGGTTCCGATGCCGCCGAGAAGCGTATCGGCGCCGATGCCGCCCTGGATCGTGTCGTTCCCGGCGCCGCCGTCGATCGAATCGTTGCCGGCACCGCCGGAGAGCGAGTTCGCCTGGGCGTCGCCGATCAGGATGTCGTTGTAATTGCTGCCGGTGACGTTCTCGAAGCCGGAGATCACGTCGCCCGACGCATGGCCGCCGGTCTCGGTGCCGTCGGCGAGCGAGACGGTCACCGCCGCATTGCTCTCGGCATAGGTGATCAAGTCGGAGCCGCCCCCGCCGACGATCGTGTCGGCGCCGGCGCTGCCCATGATCGTGTCGTTGCCGGCGCCGCCATCGATCGAGTCGTTGCCGGCGGCGCTGACGATGTAGTCGTTGCCCGTGCCGCCGAGCAGCGTATCGGCGGCGGTGTCGGAGATGTTCATCATCGACACGTCGGCGATCAGCGCGCCGGCATTGCCGCTCGTGCTGTTGCTGGCGAACTGCAACGTGGTCGAGGCCGCGACCGCCGTGAAGGTGAAGCTGACGTCGGTCCAGGCCCCGTCGGTCGTGTAGTTCCAGACCACCTGTTGCGAGGAGCCGCCGGCGCTGACGGTCAGCGACTGGGCATAGTCGGGCTGCCAATAGCTGTTGCCGGAGACGAGGAAGTGCACCGTGTAGGTCTGGCCCGCGACGGTCGAGACCGTCTGGGCGATCGCCCCGGGGCTGAGACCATCGAGATCGATGTCGTTGACGCCGTTGCGGCTGCCCGCCGCGACCGCGCCGTGGCTGTCCCACCCTGCGTCGGTGTGGACGTCGATGTTGCCCGACACCACGGTCCAGCCGCCGATGTTGCTGCCGGTCCAGTAGTTGATGAAGTCGCAACCGCCGTTGGAGGCCGAGAAGTCGCCGTTGACGAGCAGGTTGGCGCCGCCGAGCAGGATGTCATTGCCGCCGCCGCCGTCGATGACGTTCGACGCCCCGGTCGTGCCCGAAATGTCGTCGTCCTGCGCGCTGCCGACGACATTCTCGAAGTTCGAGATGGTCGACGCGGTCGAAGCGCCGGCGACCGAGGCCTTGCCCGTGCCGAGCGAGATCACCAGGCCTGTCGAACCGGTATAGCCCGCGACCGACAGCGTATCGTTGCCGGCGCCGCCGTCGACCGTGTCGGCACCCGCGCCGACCGCGATCGTGTCGTTGCCTGCGCCGCCGAGGATCGAGTCGTTGCCGGCGCCGCCGTCGATGCTCGCGCCGGTGTTGCCGGCCTTGATCACGTCGTTGAAGGCCGTGCCGATCGCACCCTCGAAGCCCGAGATCACGTCGCCCGCCGCACCGCCCGACACGGTCTGGGCGCCGAGATCGAGCGTGATGCCGGCGGTCGCGCCGGAGAAGTCGACGATGTCGAAGCCCGCGCCGCCGATCAGCGTGTCATGACCCGCACCGCCGGCGATCGTGTCGTTGCCGGCCCCGCCGTCGATGACATTGTCGCCGGCATTGCCGGTCAGCACGTCGTTGCCGGCGCCGCCGACGAGGTTCTCGAAGCCGGAGATCACGTCGCCGGATGCCTCGCCGCCGGTCGCCGTGCCGGCCGCAAGACTGACCGTGACGCCGGCGGTGTCGGTCGTGTAGGTCAGCGTGTCGATGCCGGCGCCGCCGATCAGCAGATCGGCCCCGGCGCCGCCGGATATCGTGTCGTTGGCGCTCGAGCCGGTGACGGTGTCGTTGCCGAGCCCGCCGGAGAGCTGGTCGCCGGCCGAGCGCACCATGACGACATTGTCGATCAGCGTGCCGTAGGTGTCGTTGGTCGCCGCGCTCTCGCGGAACTCGAAGCGGTCGTTGCCGCCAGTGCCGACCACGGTCACCGCATAGTTCGTCCAGTTGGTCGAGGTCGGCGAGAAGGTCTCGACGAGCTGACCGTTCCAGTAGACCGAGAAGACGTTGGTCGCCGCCGAGGTGCCGACACGATCGGCGATATCGAAGCTGATCGTATAGCTCTCGCCGGCCACCGTCTTCACCGACTGGCCGAGCGTGTCGACGCCGCACTCGGCGTCGAGCTCGGCGAAATTGCCGCCGTCGGCCGTCGTGGTGCCGACCGCGCCGGAGCCCCAGAACTCGACGATCGAGCCGCCGCTGTTGGTCCAGCCGGCGACCTGACCGTTCAGAAACTGGCTGGCCGTGCTGTTCGCGACACCCGCGTTCATGGCGCCGTTGATCAGCATGTTCGCCTGATCGCCGCCGGTGATCACGTCACCGCCGGCGCCGCCGTCGATCGTGTTCGAGTGACCGTCGCCGGTCAGGATGTCGTTGCCGGCGCCGCCGATGACGTTCTCGAAATTCGAGATCACGTCGCCGGTCGCCTCGCCGCCCGTGGCGGTGCCCGCCGCCAGGTTGACGGTGATCCCGGTCGTGTCCGCGCCGTAGTCGAGCGTGTCGTTGCCCGCGCCGCCGTCGAGCGTGTCGGCCCCGGCCCCGCCGGCGACCGTGTCGTCGCCCGCGCCGGCGCTGACGCTGTCGTTGCCGGCGCCGGTCGTGATGACATTGGCATTGGCGTCGCCGGTGATCCGGTCGTCGCCGGAACCGGTCGCGAGATTCTCGAAGTTCGCGGCGGTGACCGTGCCGAAGTCGGTGCCGGTCGCCTGCGCGGTCGTGGTGCCGAGATTGAAGGTGACGCCCGCGGTCGCGGCCGAGAAGTCGATCAGGTCGGTGCCTGCGCCGCCGTCATAGGTGTCGCCACCGGCCGAGGCGACGATCGTGTCGTTGCCCGCACCGCCCTCAATCAGATTGGCATGCGCGTCGCCGGTGATCCGGTCGTTGCCCAGGCCGCCGATGACGTTCTCAAAGTTGGCGATCACGTCGCCGGTTGCGTCGCCCCCGGTCGCCGTGCCGGCGGCGAGCGAGACCATCACCCCCGTCGTGTCGGTCGCATAGGAGAGCGTGTCGGAGCCATTGCCGCCGTCGAGCGTATCGGCGCCCGCGCCGCCCTCGATCGTGTCGTTCGCCTGATAGCCGAACAGGATGTCGTTGCCGGCCCCGCCCTGGATCGAATCCGAACCGATGTCGCCGATGACGATGTCGTCGCCGGCACCGGCGTCGACGACCGAATTGCCCGAGTTCACCGCGATGATATCGTTGCCGGCACCGCCGGCGATGGTGTCGTCGCCGTAGTGACCGGAGATCACGTCCTTGTCGGCGCCGCCGGCCATGGAGTCGGCAAAGACCGAGCCTTCCTGGATCGAAGCGACCTCGATCGTGCCGTTGGCGAAGCGCAGCGTCTCGACATCGACGAGCCGGCTCACCGCCGCGCCCCAGTCGCCGGTCGCCTGATAGGCGGCCATGTCGAGGACATAGGTAAAGCCGCCGTCGTTCCAGAACGTGTACTGTTCGACATTGCCGGGCATCACCAGCGTGTCATGGCCCGCGCCGCCGTCGATCGTGTCGTAGCCGGCGCTGAAGCGGATCGTGTCGTCGCCCGCGCCGGCCGCGATCACGTTGGCGCCGGCGGAACCCGCGAGCACGTCGTCGCCGGCGCCGCCCGCGACCTTCTCGAAGTTCCTGGCCGTGATCGTGCCGAAGTCGGCGCCGGTCGCCTGAGCGGTCGTGGTGGCGAGGTCGAAGGTAACGGCTGCGGTCGCGGCCGAGAAGTCGATCAGGTCGGAGCCCGCGCCGCCGTCGTAGATGTCGCCGCCGGCCGAGGCGGTGATCGTGTCGTTGCCGGCACCCGCATCGATCACGTTGGCTTCCGCCGAACCGGTGAGATGGTCGTCGCCGGACCCGGTCGTGAGGTTCTCGACGTTCGACACGGTCATGGCGCCGAAATCGGTGCCGGTCGCCTGCGCGTCGGCCAGACCCAGATTGAAGGTCACGCTTGCCGTCGCGCTCGACAGGTCGAGCAGGTCGGTGCCCGCGCCGCCATCGATCGTGTCGCCGCCGGCACTTGCATGGACGACGTCGTCGCCCGCGCCGACCGCGATCGAATCCGCGCCGGCGCCGCCCCAGACCGTGTCGTTGCCGGCCCCGGCATCGAGCGTATTGCCGGAGGCGCCGGCGAGAAGCCGGTCGCCGTGGTCCGAGCCGATCACGGCCTCGACGTTGTGATAGAGGTCGCCGGCCGCGAAGCCGCCCGCGCCCGTGTTGCTGTCGAGGTCGACGGTCACGCCGGCCGTCGAGCCGGCATAGGATACGGCGTCGCGACCGGCCTCGGCGAAGATCCGATCGGCGCCGGCCCCGGCGACGATGGTGTCGGCGCCGGCCCCCATGACCGCGACGCTCGGCCCTGCGGTCACGAGCGCATCCGCGCCCGCCGAGCCGACCCGCAGCGCGTAGTCGCCGTCGGTGAAGCGCACGGTCTCTATGCCGCGCAGGATGTCGGTGCCGTCCGGCGAGCCGGCGCGCAGGTCGGTGACCGTCACCGAGCCGTCGGCGTTGAGAGAGAAGTTGTAATCGGTCGAGGCGCCGGTGAAGACGGTCAGGTCGGCGCCGGCGCCGCCCAGGATCGTGTCATTGCCGCCGCCGCCCAGGATCGTGTCGTCACCCGCGCCGCCGGAGATGAAATCGCCGCCCGATCCGCCCGAGAGCATATCGTTGCCGGTCGTTCCGAGCACGAGATCGGCGACGGAGACGTCACCGTCGGCGAAGTGCAGCGTCTCGACGCCGGTGATCTGGTCGCGGCCATCCGGCGCGCCGCCACGCTGGTCGGCGACGGTCAGGGTCGAACCGTCGCCGGTCAGATCGTAGTCGGCCCAGTTGCCGGAGAACACGACGGCATCATTGCCCGAACCGCCGTCGATCGTGTCGTTGCCACCGCCGCCGGTGATCGTGTCGTTGCCGGCGCCGGCGTTGAACTGCTCGTTGGCCGACGAGCCGATCAGCACGTCGTCGTGGCGCGAGGCATCGATGCGCTCGATCGACTCGTAACGATCGCCGCTGGCATCCCCACCCGCGCCGGTTCCAGCGCCGAGATCGACCGTTACCCCAGCGTTCGAGCCGGCGAAGCTCACCGCATCGACGGCCGTCGTGCTGCCGATATAAGTGTCCGCGCCCGCGCCGCCTTCCGCGGTCATACCCGTAGTGCCGGCGACGAAGCGGTCATCATGCGTCGAGCCGATTACCGCCTCGACGTTGGCATAGACATCGCCGGCCGCGTCACCGCCCGCTCCGGTGCCGGCGGCGAAGTCGACCGTGACGGCGGTTGCGGAGCCGGAGTAGTCGATTGTGTCGGTGCCCGCGCCGCCTTCGATCGTGTCAGCGCCGGCCGAGCCCAGGATCGTGTCGTTGCCGGCCCCGGCCGTGACCACGTCCTCCTCGGAGGTTGTCGCGAGCCGGTCGTCGCCGTCCGTGCCGACGATATGGCCGGTGACATTGTCGACGCCGAGGGTCAGCACCTTCGCATAGGACGCACCGCTCGCGTCGGTCACGGTCACCGTGACCTGATGCGCTGTCGCGGTCTCGTAGTCGAGCTTGGTGCCGTCGGCGACGGTGATCACGCCGGTCGCCGCGTCGATCGCGAAGCGGCCATCGGCGCTATCGGTCAGCGCATAGGTCAGCACGTCGCCATGCGCGACATCGGCATCGGTGCCGACGACCCGGCCGACGACGGTGCCGGTCGCCGCGTTCTCGGCGATCGTGCCGCCGGAGGCCAGCGTCAGCCCGGTCGGTGCCTCGTTCACATCGGCGACGCCGAGGGTGAAGCTGCGCGCGAGCGTCTCGCCGGAGCCGTCGGTGACAGCGACCGTGACATTGACCGTCGGCTCAGTCTCGTAGTCGAAGCGGGCCCCGGCGGCGACCGAGATCTCGCCGGTCTTTGCATCGATGACGAAGCGGCCGCCGGCGTCGTCGGCGAGCGAATAGGTCAGGGTGTCGGCCTGATCCAGGTCGACGCCATGCGCGGTCGCGATCCGCGCGCCGCCCGCGGCGGCCTCGGACAGTGCGACGTCGCTCAGCGTCAGATCGGACGGCGTGTGGTTGACGACCGCGGGTGTCGTCGGTCCGGACGAACCGGGATCCGACGGGCTCGGGCCGGAACTGCCCGGATCCGAGGTGCCGCCGGGCGCGGTTCCACCCGACGACGCGCCGCCAGACGGCGTATCGCCGGACGGTGCGCCGCCGGACGGTGCACCGCCGGATGATGCATCACCAGACGCACCGCTGCCCGAAGCCGCGCCATCGGAAGGGGAGCCGCCGGAAGGCGTGTCGCCTGACGATGTCCCACCCGACGGCGTACCGCCGGACGGGGTGTCCCCGCCTGATGCCGCACCGGAGGAGGTTTCGCCTGACGACACACCGCCAGAGGATGTGCCCCCGGAGGACGTACCGGACGAGTTCTCGCCGGACGAAGCGCCGCTAGCGGGGACGTCACCGGTGGAAGTTCCTCCGGACGTGCCGCCGCCCGCTCCGGTGGACGAGGCGCCGCCGGTGGAGGTATCGCTCGCGGGAGCGCCGGACGTCGGGTTGTCGGCGCTGGTCTCCACTCCGGCGGTCGTCGTCGGCACGGACGTGGTCGAAGGCGAGGGCCCCGAAGCGACCGGCGCGCCGGAATCGGTGCCCGCAGCCTCGGGGGGGCTCAGCTGCGCCGTGCCGGCCTCCGTCGACGTCGTCGCCGAGACCGAGGTGGCCGAAGCCGAAGTGGTTTGGATGGAGGAGATCGGCGCTGCGTCGCTGCGCGGGCTCGTTTCTCCGGCCGGAACGGCCTCGCTGCGCGGAGCGGCGGATGCGACCGGGATCGCGAGGCCGGTTGCCGAACCGGCGGACGGGACATCCGCGGCGACAGGACCGACGGCCGGCGCCGTCGCCGACAGGCCCGGCGACGCGGTCGCGGCATTGACGGGGGTGAAGGGCACGGGCCCGGCCGTGGCGGTCTCGGCGGTCGCGGTGAAGGAAGGTGCCGCCGTGGTCCGAGCCGCGGCATCGGACAGTGCCGATCCGCTCGCGGCCACGTCGAGCGGCGCGAGGCGGTCGGTTCCGCCGGAGAGAACCGAGCCCGGCAGCGGCGCGGCATTCGGGTCCGCGGCAGTGGCGACCGACGTGCCGGAGCCGAGATGGACATTGGCATTGGCGATGTCGGTGCGCTCGAGCGTCCGCTCCGGCAGCAGGAACTCGCGAACCCGCTTCAGCTCCTCTTCGGGAGACGTGCCGGCGCCCAAGGGCACGCTCGGCGTCCGCTGAATCGGCTGCGCAGCAGGGGTCTTGGAACCGCTCATGACACAATTACCCATCGAGCGCCGGCAGACTCCGGCGCACTCCGGTTGCCACCCTCGGCGACGTTCGGTAAGCGGCGCGTGAACCCGAGGACGAAAAGCCGCCTTCGCACGCAATTTGCTTGAAGTTCCAGCCGGGTGAGTTAATCGCTGGTTAGGGCCGTGACGGAACCGCGCCGCGGGCGGCACGCCGTCGGATCCGGGTCGCGCCCGGCCGCGAGACGACCGAGCGACGCCGGAGGTCGCGTCATGCGCCGCCTGATCCTGATCAATCCCAACACCAATGAGACGACCACCGAGACGATGCGGGCCATCGCCGCGCGCGCCGCGCCTGACGGCTGGCGCGTCTCGGCCATGACCGTGCGGCGCGGCGTGCCGCTGATCACCGATGCAATTCAGCTCGCCCAAGCCGCCGCGGCGGTGGCGGACCTCGCGGATGCGCCCGAACTCGACGACAGCGCGGCAGCAGGTACGGCCGGCGTGATCGTGTCGGCCTTCGGCGATCCGGGCCTCGATGCGCTCCGCGCGCGGCTGTCGGTCCCGGTCACCGGGATCGGCGAGGCGGCTTTCGCGGAGGCCGCGGCGGGAGGCCGGCGCTTCGCGGTCGCGACGACCACGCCGGATCTCGCCGAGCCGATCGCCGCCATGGCGCGCCGCCGCGGCCATGGCGCGAGCTTCGCGGGCGTCGCCCTGACCGAGGGCGACGTGCACCGGATCATGGCCGATCCCGCCGGTCTGGTCGCAGCGCTCGGCGAGGCTTGCGAAAGGGCGATCGCCGACCTGGGCGCCGAGGCGATCGTCATCGGCGGCGGCCCGCTCGGCGAGGCCGCGGCGATGCTCACGGGACGGTTCGCCGTGCCGATCATCGCGCCGATTCCTGCGGCCGTGCGCCTGGCGATCCGCCGGGTCGGCGACAAGGCCGCGTGAGCCCGAGCGGGTGCGGCCGCTCCGCCGGTCGTGTCCTCTCGCATCGTCGGATGCCTCGATGCGACAGCCATTGCAAACGATCGTGATTCATGGCGAAACCGGACGGCGGATCACGCCCTTCGAAGCACTGCGATCCGCCTGATCCGTTTTCAATCAGTTGTTGCCGGAGAGAAGACCGATGCCGAAGCCGATTTCCCTCACCTCGACCGCCGCCGGGCTCGCGCTCGCGGTCGTGCTCGGCACGGCGGCCGCGCGCGCCAACGACAGCACCGCCGAAATCGGCCTCGGCGGCCTCACCCTGACCAAGAGCGACAGCATCCGCATGGTCAGCGAGGACCTGCGCATTGCCGAACAGCGCATCGAGGTCGACTACGTGTTCCTGAACACCTCGGCGCAGGACATCGAGACGCTGGTCGCCTTCCCGCTGCCGGACTACGAGAACGTCGAGAAGTATGCCGACAAGCAGGTGCCCGACTACGAGACCGAGCTCGACTTCAAGACGACGATCGACGGCAAGCCCGCGCCGCTGACGCTGGTGCAGACCGCGACGCTCAAGGGCACGGACATCACCGCGCAGCTGAAGGCGCTCGGACTGCCGGTGATGCCGACCTACGAGAGGCTCGGCAAGGCTCTGGCCGGCCTGTCGAAGGAACAGCGCGCCGAGCTGGTCAAGGCCGGGCTGCTCGAGGACATGAACGGCGACCATTCCGACCCGAACGGCTACCTCGCGCTCTGGAAGGTCTCGACCGCGGTCACCCGGCGCCAGACCTTCCCCGCCGGGCGGTCGGTCACGGTCTCGCATTCCTACAAACCTTATGTCGGCGGCTCGGTCGGTGGCCGGTTCGACAAGTCGTCGCGCAAGGAGAGCTATTTCCTCGAGGCCAAGGCGAAGTTCTGCATGGACGACCAGTTCATGGCCGGCTTCGACAAGCGCGCCAAGACCGGCGAGGCCACCAACTACGGTGAAAAGTGGATCTCCTACGTGCTGGTCTCCGGCGCCAACTGGAGCGGGCCGATCGGCAAGTTCCGCATGGTGGTCGACAAGGGCGCGCCGAAGAACATGGTCAGCTTCTGCGAGACCGGCGTGAAGAAGATCAGCGACACCCGGTTCGAGGTCGTCCACGAGAACTTTGTTCCGAAGCGCGACGTCGACGTGCTGATCGTCGAATTCACCAACTGAAGCCATCGGAAAGGCGGCGCGCCGAGGCCTCGGATCGGCGCGGCCACGTTTCAGCTCAGCGGTTCGGCGCGCGCTGGACCGTGTAGCCCTGCGCTTCGAGAACCAGTTGCAGCCGGTCCGGGCCGACCAGATGCAGGATGCCGAGGCTGACGAAATGTCGGCCGCGGCCGACGAGCAGATCGCCGATCCGCTCGGCCCAGTCCTTGTTGCGATCGGCGATCAGCAGGCGGTAGAGCGCCGGCGTGTCGCGGCGCATCTCGCCGATGCCGATCGCCTCGATCGCCGCTTCGTCACCGGCCTCCCAGGCCGCCTGCAGCCGCAGGAACTGCGGATCGGGCCGCTCCAGATCGCGCAAGGTGCTGGTCAGAACGGCCAGATCCTCCGCATCGGTCAGCGATGAGACCAGCGCCGGCGTCCGCTCCGCCGGCTCCAGGCCGGTGACGGGCACGTTGCGCGCCAGCCCTTCGCCCGCGACATCCGCCTCGGCACCGCCCGGCTTCAGTCCGGCGCGGCGCAACGCCCGCTCGACCAGCACCAGGGACGCCGACCACGGCCGCATGTGGTCGAGCGCGGCCTCGGGCACGCCGAGACGCGCGGCGATAACCTCGAGACGCTGCTGGTCGTCGACGGCGAGCCGCGCCTTCAGCGACCGCGTCGGATCCATCGTCGCCGCCGCGATTCTGGTCCGCAACGCGTCGGAGGCCGGCGCGGGCACGCTCTCCAGCCAGAGCGAATCCGCCGTGGCCAGCGCGCGGACGAAGCTCGGCGTGCGCCAATTGCGCTCGGGTCCGGAGAAATGCAGCGAGCCGTAGAGCACGACCGACGCCTCGCCCTTGCTGACCACCCAGAGGTCGGGCGCCGCATGGACCGGCGCCGAGCCGAGCAGTCCGGCCACAAGCAGCACGATCGCCACCCGATCCACCCAACGCCGCACCGTCCGCCACGGCAACGGCCACGATGGCGCGCGCGTCGGCCGGCGCTCGCCCCGGGCCAGATCCGAATTGCCCATCCTCCGCTCCTCTCCTTGCGACACCCCGCATGACGCCCTGCGACAATTCCGCCATGTGCTCCAGGCAGCCCATGCCGCACCGCAGCAGAACCGGCCCGCCTCTGAAGGCTGATCCGCGGAAATGGGCATCGGCCCCGCCCTGCGGCCCGTTTGCAGTGCGGTAGACCGGCAAACGTTCCGCCGACATTGCCGAAACTTCCCGGATCACTCTGGAAATAGATCTAAAGACACACATCCGGATAAAACCATAGCGTTGTCAACACTTGCGAAGAAAGATCGCAAGAAGACATTTTTCATAAGTAAATTATGAGAAGTGTCGCGCGATGTATACACCCAATATAAAGCGACGAAACAGCGTCGCAGCAGGACCGTCTATTCGATCGCGTCGGACGCATCGAATGCCTCGATCTTGCGCGAGGAACCCAAGGAGTCGAGCATGAGACATCATCTGTTGTCCGTGTCGGTCGCGGCCGTGGCGGCGACATTCGCCGTGACGGCCATGCCGGCCGCGGCGAACGACAAGCTCATCGAGCTGTCGCAGAAGGACGAAAACTGGGTCATGCCGGGTAAGAACTACTCGGAGAACAACTTTTCGTCCCTCACCCAGATCAACGTCGACAACGTCAAGAACCTGAAGCCGGCCTGGTCGTTCTCGACCGGCGTGCTCAGCGGCCACGAGGGCACGCCGCTCGTCGTCGACGGGACGATGTACGTCCACACGCCGTTCCCGAACATCACCTTCGCGCTGGACCTCGCCGAGCCCGGCAAGATCAAGTGGATGCACAAGCCGAAGCAGAACCCGGCCGCCCGCGCGGTCGCCTGCTGCGACATCGTCAACCGCGGCAATGCCTATTGGCCGGGTGACGGCAAGGTCGGCCCGTACATCCTCAAGACCCAGCTCGACGGCCACATCGTCGCGCTCGACGCCAAGACCGGCGCCGAGGTCTGGAAGATGGAGAACTCCGACATCAAGGTCGGCTCGACGCTGACGAGCGCGCCCTATGTGGTGAAGGATCTGGTGCTGGTCGGCTCCTCGGGCGCCGAGCTCGGCGTGCGCGGCTACGTCACCGCCTACGACGTGAAGACCGGCGAGCAGAAGTGGCGCTCCTACGCCACGGGTCCGGACGCGGACCTGAACCTCGCCGACGACTTCAACATCAAGAACCCGCACTACGGTCAGAAGGGCCTCGGCACCTCGACCTGGGAGGGCGATGCCTGGAAGATCGGCGGCGGCACCAACTGGGGTTGGTACGCCTACGACAACGCCACCAACATGGTCTACTTCGGCACCGGCAACCCGGCGCCGTGGAACGAGACCATGCGTCCGGGCGACAACAAGTGGACCATGACCATCTTCGGTCGTGACGTCGACACCGGCAAGGCGCGCTTCGGCTACCAGAAGACGCCGCACGACGAATGGGACTACGCCGGCGTCAACGTGATGATGCTGTCGGAGCAGAAGGACAAGGACGGCAAGACCCGCAAGCTGCTGACCCATCCGGACCGCAACGGCATCGTCTACACCCTCGACCGCGAAACCGGCGACCTCGTCTCGGCCAACAAGCTCGACGACACGGTCAACTGGGTGAAGCAGGTCGACCTCAAGTCCGGCCTGCCGCAGCGCGATCCGGAATACGGCACGCGCATGGACCACAAGGGCCGCGACATCTGCCCGTCGGCCATGGGCTACCACAACCAGGGCCACGACAGCTACGATCCGGACAAGCAGCTGTTCTTCATGGGCATCAACCACATCTGCATGGACTGGGAACCGTTCATGCTGCCCTATCGCGCCGGTCAGTTCTTCGTCGGCGCGACGCTGTGGATGTACCCGGGCCCGAAGGGCGATCGTCAGAACTACCTCGGCCTCGGCCAGATCAAGGCCTACAACGCCATCTCCGGCAAGTACGCCTGGGAGGCGATGGAGAAGTTCGCGGTGTGGGGCGGCACGATGTCGACCGCCGGCAACCTGGTCTTCTACGGGACGCTCGACGGCTTCATCAAGGCGCGTGACACGCGCACCGGCGAGCTGAAGTGGAAGTACCGCCTGCCGTCCGGCGTGATCGGTCATCCGATGACCTACACCCACAACGGCGTGCAGTACGTCGCCATCTACTACGGCGTCGGCGGCTGGCCGGGTGTCGGCCTGGTGTTCGACCTCAACGACCCGACCGCCGGTCTCGGCTCGGTCGGCGCGTTCAAGAACCTCCAGCACTACACCCAGATGGGCGGCGGCGTGATGGTGTTCTCGCTCGACGGCAAGAGCCCCTACGACGACGTCAAGGTCGGCGAGTACGCCGCCAAGTGACGACCGGACTCCCCCGCGCGGAGCCGGAAGGGTCCGCGCGGGGGCCCCTCAACCGGGATCGGCCGCAGCCGATGCGGCCTTGAGATCGGATTGCCCCCATGTTTGCGAAAAACGCTCTCGGGCTCGCCGCCGCGCTCGGCGCGAGCCTCCTCGGTGCGGCCGTCGCCTCGGCCGAGACCGCGACCAACCCCGCCACGCTGCGCATCTGTGCCAGCGAGAACGAAGCGCCCTTCTCGTTCAAGGACGGCAAGGGCTTCGAGAACCGCATCGCCGCCGTGCTCGCCAAGGCCATGGGCCGCGAGCCGGTGTTCGTGTGGTCCGACAAGCCGGCGATCTACCTGGTCCGCGACCAGCTCGACAAGAAGAGCTGCGATGTCGTCATGGGTGTCGACACCGGCGACCAGCGCGTGCTGACCAGCAAGCCCTATTACCGCTCGGGCTATGTGTTCATCACCCGCGCCGACGTCACCGTGAAGGACTGGAACGATCCGGCCATCGCCAAGATGTCGAGCTTCGCCGTCGGCTTCGGGTCGCCCGCGGAATCGATGCTGCGCTCCAACGGCAAGTGGGAGAACAACGCGGCCTATCTGTTCTCGCTCGTCAACTTCAAGGCGCCGCGCAACCAGTACGTCCGGGTCGATCCGGCCAAGATCGTCCAGGAAGTCGCCGACGGCCATGCCGATCTCGGCGTCGCGTTCTCGCCGGAGGTGGCGCGCTATCTGAAGGACAGCGGGACCAAGCTCAAGGTGACGCTGATCCCGGACGACAACGCGCGCTCCGACGGGCTCAAGATCCCGCACCATTTCGACCAGTCGATCGGCGTCCGCAAGGACGATCGCGAGCTGCTCGCCGCCATCGACGCCGCACTCGTCAAGGCCAGGCCGGAGATCGACGCCGTGCTCGCCGACGAGGGCATCATCACGCTGCCGCCGGGCTCCTGACGGACCGGCCGGCCCAGCCATTCGAGAGTCATGCAATGAACAGATCTTCGGTCCGCCTCGCCGTGGCGGCTGTCTTCGCGGGCGTGTTCCTGACCGGCATGGTCAAGTCCTCGCTCGATCTCAGAAACACCGTCACCGGCGAGAAGCTGAATCTCGAGGATTCGCTGCCGGACGGCCGGGATACCCCGGCGGTTCGGGCTTTCCTGGAGACGGGCGTCAACCCCTACAACGAGGACCCGAAGGTCCTGCCCAAGGCCAAGGAGCTGTTCCTGACCGCCTGCTCGGGCTGTCACGGCCATCTCGGCGAGGGCAAGGTCGGCCCCGGCCTCAACGACGACTACTGGACCTATCCGAAGAACGAGACCGACCAGGGTCTGTTCGAGACCATCTTCGGCGGCGCGCAGGCGCAGATGGGGCCCCAGTACGAGAACCTGACGCTCGACGACATGCTGACCGTCATGGCCTGGGTCCGCCACCTCTACACCGGCCCCGTCGACCATGCGCCCTGGTTCACCGAGGCGCAGAAGAAGGCCTACAAGCCCTACCACGAGGATCATCCGGCAGAGACGAACTGAGACGGCGACGCCGGCCCCGCGGCCGGCGCCAGCGGCCGGTCGCGCCCCCGGACAACGAAACCCCGCCATGCCCCAACGGCCGGCGCGGGAAGAACCGAGCAGCGAAGCTCGAGACGAATGGAGGAACCCATGGAGAAGATCAGCACCATCGGCCGCAAGGCCGCGCTCATTCTCGCCGGCGCCGTCCTCGCGGCACCGCTGGCGGTGGCCACCGCCGTCGCCTACGACGGCACCAACTGCAAGGCGCCCGGCAACTGCTGGGAGCCCAAGCCCGGCTATCCCGCCACCATCGCCGGCACCAAGTACGATCCGAAGCACGATCCGAAGGAAATCAGCAAGCAGGCGGTCTCCATCGAGCAGATGGAAGAACGCAACCGCAAGCGCGCCGAGAACTTCAAGAAGACCGGCAAGTTCGAATACGACGTCACCAAGATCCCGAACTGACCGCTTCCCCCGCCGGACCGTTCGCCCGCGCTTCCCTTTGCTTCCACGCGGGCGGCTCCCAGCCGGCAGGTCGGATCGGTAATCCCAAGCGACGTCGTCGTGGTTCTGACAGTCGAACCGGCAGTCCTGCCGGCTCGACCGGACCACATGGAGGGGCGCGGTCGGACGAGACGCATTTCGCGAGCCGATGCGATCGGATCGCGGATCGCTTGAACCCCACAGGCGATACGGGCGCCACCGGCCGGGCTGGACCGGCGGAGCCCGGAATGGTCCGCCCGTCCGCGCTCCTCCCTTTTTTTCGGGAGCCGTGTGCGCGCCCCGATGAGCATCCCCCGATGGGCACGCCGGTGAGTACTCCATGACGATCGATCAGGTTACGCCTCTCCGCGACGGAGCACTCGCCGACTGGCGCGCCAGCGCAACCGCCTTCGAAGCCGCCGTCGCAACGGCCGTCGTCGGCCAGGCCGGTGTGGTCCGCGCGCTGACCATCGCGTTGTTTTCCGGCGGCCACGTCCTGCTCGAGGGCGATGTCGGGGTCGGCAAGACCACGCTCCTGCGCGCAGTCGCCCGCGCGCTCGGCGGCGCCTACGAGCGGGTCGAGGGCACGGTCGACCTGATGCCGGGCGACCTCGTCTATCACAGCTTCATCGATGCCGACGGCCGGCCGATGGTCGAGCCCGGTCCGCTCCTGACCAAGGGCGAAGACCTCGCGGTCTTCTTCTTCAACGAGATCAACCGCGCCCGGCCGCAGGTGCACGCGCTGATGCTGCGCGTCATGGCCGAGCGAAGCCTGACCGCGTTCCGGCGCGAGTGGCACTTCCCCGACCTCACCGTGTTCGCCGACCGCAACCGGCTCGAGCGCGAGGAGACGTTCGAGCTGCCGGCAGCCGCCCGCGACCGCTTCATGATGGAACTGACGGTCGAGGCGCCGAGCGACACCGAGACCCGGCGGCGGCTCCTGTTCGATCCGGCGTTCCATGATACCGACCGGCTGATCGAGACCGTGCCGCAGGCCGTGTTCGACCACCGCGACGTGAAGCGCGTCGGCGCGGCGATCCAGCGTTCCGTCCGCGCTTCCGAGGCGATCGAGCGCTATGCGCTGGCGCTCTGGGACGCGGCGCGCGACCCCGGCTCGGCCGGCATCGCGATCGACGGCGTCGACATGGGCCGGCTGCTCGCCGGTGGCGCCAGCCCGCGCGGCATGAGCTTCCTGATCCGCGCCGCGCGTGTGCGCGCCTGGCTCGAAGGCCGCGACATCCTGTTGCCGGAAGACTTCCGCGCCGTATTCCGGCCGGTGATCGCGCACCGCCTGTTCCTGACGCCGGTCTACGAGACCCGGCGCGACCGCATCGTGCCGGAAATCTGCCGGCAGCTGTTCGAGAAGGTGCCGGCGCCATGACCGCCTCGCGGCTCGCCGATCCCGAAGCCGCCCGGCGCCTCGCCTATGCGCTGGCCTGGCGGGTCCATGGCGCGGCGGCCGGCGTTCATCGGGCGACGGCGGCCGGCATCGGCGGCGACTTCGAACGCTTCGTCCCCTTCGACCAGTATCCCGATGGCCGCCGCATCGACCTGCGTGCGACGCTGCGCGATCCTTGGCGGCGCATCCAGGTGCGCCGGTTCCGGGCGCGGGCACCGGTCGCGGTCCGGGTGCTCGTCGACCTGACCGGCTCGATGGCTTTCGAGGGCGCCGGCCGCAAGCAGGAGACCGCCGCAGTGCTCGTCGAGGCGATCGCGATCGCGGCGCGGACCGCCGGGGATCCGATCGGCGTGACGGCGGCGGGCGGCGAGCCCGGCGGCGGCGGCGGCGCCTCGGATGCACCCGGCATCGCGGTCGACATGCCACCCCGGCGCGGCGGCTTCGCGCCGGAGACGATGGCGGAGGCGGTCGCGGAGGCCGTTCCGCGCGGGGCGGGGTCGATCGGCTCGTGGCGGCGGTCGAGACCTGGGCCGGGCGGCGCGCGCTCGTGTTTCTCGTGTCCGATTTCCGTTTCCCGGCCGCCGATCTCACGCGTCTCGTCGACGTGGTCGGCCGCCACGACGTCCATCCCGTCGTGCTCGATGATCCGGCCGAGCGGGACTGGCCGCGCTTCGGCATCGGCGAACTCGACGATCTGGAGACCGGCCGGCGCCGGCTGGTGCTGTTCCGGCCGCGGCTGGTCGAGCGGCTGCGCGCGGCGGAGGCCGAGCGGCGCGCCCGGCTCGATCACGTCTTCGCCACCGCCGGGCTCCGGCCGTTCCGCATCGAGGGGCCGCTCGATCTCGACGCGTTCGCCGATCACCTGCTCGGAGGCTGATCATGCGCGCGACGTTCCTCGCCTCCGTCCTGATGCTCGGCCTGACGCTCGGCCTGACCGCCCCGGCACTGGCGCAAACCGAGACGCCGGCAATCGATGTCAGCATCGCCGCCGAGCGGACGGTCGGCTATTTCCTCGGCGATCCGATCCGGCACCATGTCGAGATCGTCGCGCCGGCCGGCACGCGTTTCGTCGCCGCTTCGCTGCCGAGGCCGCGCAAGATTTCCTACTGGCTCGATCTGATCTCCGTCACACCGACCGAGACCACGCGCGGCGGCCGCGCGGTGCTCGGCCTCGATCTCGTCTATCAGAGCTTCTACGCCCCGATCGAGGCACGCCAGCAGCTCATTCCGGGGTTCCGCGTCGGTCTCACGGGAGCGGGCGGCACCGAGGAAGCCGTCAAGGTGCCGGCCTGGCGTTTCACCATGTCGCCCTTGCGCGAGCTGACTGCCGTCGGCGCCGCGACCGAGGGGTCGCCGATCGAGCTCGCGCCGCCGCTGCCGCCCGCCCTGCCCTCGACCGCATCGGCACGGACACGGCTCACGGCCTCGGCCGTCGCCCTGGTGGCGATCGGCCTCGGGCTCGCCTGGCATTACGGCCGATTCCCGTTCCACGCCCGCGCCGCACGACCGTTCGGCCGTGCCCGGCGCGTCGTGGCGCGGGCGCTCGGGCAGGATCGGCCGGCGGAGGCCTTCACCGCCGTGCATCGCGCGCTCGACGCGACCTTCCGCGCGCGGCTGCTGTCGGAAGACCTCGATCGCCTCGTCGCCGCCGAACCCGCCTTCGCCGGCGCGCGCGAGCGGCTGGCGACTTTCTTCGCCGCCTCGCACAGTCTCTTCTACGGCGACGACATCGAAGGCGCCCGAGCCCTGATGCCGGATCGGGATCTCCTCGCGCTCGTCGGCGCCCTCGCGGCTGCGGAGCGGGTGCGATGACCGATCTCCTCGGCGGCCTCGCCGTCCGCTCGCCCGGCCTGCTGATCCTGCTGCTGCTCGCGCCGCTGCCGCTCGTGCTGCAACCGCGCAAGCCGTCGGGCTTCCCGGCGCTCGACGGCCTGCCGGACGATCCGGTCTCGACCGCGCTCGACTGGGCGATCCGCGTCGCCGGCGTCGTCGCGCTCTCCGCGCTCGTGCTCGCCGCCGCCGGGCTGCAGGTCGGCGCGCGCACGATCGAGCGGACCGGGCGCGGCAGTCACATCTCGCTGCTGATCGACCGCTCCGGCAGCATGAACGACACGTTCGCCGGCCGTACCCCCGAGGGCGGCGAGGAATCGAAATCGCAAGCCGCGAAACGCCTGCTCGACGCCTTCGTCGCCCGCCGGCCGCGCGACCAGATCGGCATCGTCGGCTTCTCGACCGCGCCGATGCTGGTCGTGCCGATGACCGACCGGCTCGACGCCGTGCGCGCCGGCATCGCGGCGATCGACCGGCCGGGCCTCGCCTTCACCGATGTCGGCCGCGGCCTCGCCATGGCGCTCGACCAGCTCGAGGGCGACACCGGCCTCGCCTCGCGCTCGATCGTGCTGGTCTCGGACGGCGCGGCGGTGATCGATCGCAAGGTACAGGAGGCCCTGCGCAACGCCTTCGCCAAGCGGCCGGTCAATCTCTACTGGCTCTACCTGCGCAGCGCCGGCAGCCCGGGCATCTTCGCGCCCCCGCCACCGGACAAGCCGGACAATCCGCAGGTGCTGCCCGAGCGCCACCTCAACATCTTCCTCGGCTCGCTCGGCCAGCGCTACCGCGCCTTCGAGGCCGAGAACGCCGAGGCGGTCGCCGATGCCATCGCCGAGATCGACAAGCTGGAGGCCTCGGAGATCCGCTATCGCGAGACGCTGCCGAACGTCGATCTCGCCGGCGTCGCCTATGCGGTCGCGGTCGGCGCACTCGCGCTCATCATCGCCGCCAAGCTCCTCGAGGTCCGCATCGGCAATACCGACAGTCATGGGAGGGCGGCATGACGGTATCGTTGCCGGCGGGTGGAGAGATGCCGCGTGATCGGCGGACGCTCCGGCGCGCTGTGCGGCTCGGCGCCGTGGTTCTCGCCTGGGTCGCGCTCGCCGGCTGTCTCGGCGCGGGCGCATGGTCGGCATTCGACTGGTGGCGGACCGCGCGCGAGCGGGCGACGGTCGCCGCGCTGGCCGCCGGTCGCGACATCGCCGTCGGACCCGATCGGCCCGCCCCGGTCGTCTATGCGCGCCTGCTGTTCCTGCTCGACCGCAATCGCCTCGACGAAGCCGAGCCGCTGATCGAGACGCTGGCGCACACCGCCGACCGGCGCCTCGCCGCCGAGGCGCTGCTTGCGGCCGGCAACGCGCGGATGACGCGGGCGATCGACCTGATCGAGGCCGGCAAGATCGACGAGGCGACGCCGCTCGTCGGCCTCGCCAAGCAGCGCTACATGCAGGGCCTGCGCCGGGTGCCCGAGCACTGGAGCCTCAAGGTCGATCTCGACATCGCGATGCGGCTGGTGCGCGACTTCCCGCCCGCCGACGTCAAGGGCGACGACGAACCGCCGCCGAGCGAATCGAAGCTCTGGACCGACCTGCCCGGCCTACCGAAGGGGCTGCCGTGATGGCGCCGCGGCCGCACGTTCCTCGCCGCATCGACCCGCGTACCGTCGGTCTCGCGGTCGCCCTCGCGCTCGCCGTGGCGGCGCTCCTGCATCCGACCTGGACCTCGCGGGTGGCGCGGCACGATCTGACCGTGGTGGTCGACATCACCACCAGCATGATGGTGCGCGACGCCAGCATCGAGGGCCGGCCGGCGAGCCGGCTCGATGCGGCGAAGCGGGGGCTGACCGACCTGATCGCGCGGATCGCCTGCGGATCGCGCGTCGCCCTCGCCGTGTTCAGCGAGCGGCGCGCCTTCCTGCTGTTCGAACCGGTCGAGGTCTGCTCCGGCTATCCGGCGATCGCGGGCACGCTCGACCGGCTCGACTGGCGCATGGCCTGGGAGGGCGACAGCCGCATCTCGAAGGGTGTCGCCGACGCGCTCGAGGTCGCCGGCTCGCTCGACACCGACCTCGTCTTCGTCACCGACGGACACGAAGCGCCGCCGCTACGGCCCGATCAGCCGCTCTGGTTTCCGGGCGGCGACGGCGACGCCAAGCGCCATGGCCTGCTCGTCGGCGTCGGCGGCGATGCGCTGTCGCCGATCCCGAAGTTCGATGACGACGGCCACGAGGTCGGCTTTCTCGCCGAGAGCGACGTGCCGCAGGACAATCGTCAGGGGCCGCCGCCGAGCAATGCCGAGAGCCGCACCGGCTACAACGCGCGCAACGCGCCGTTCGGCGCCGAGGTCGCCCGCGGCAACGAGCATCTGTCCTCGCTCAAGCAGGACTACCTCGAAGATCTCGGGCGCGTGACCGGCCTCGGCTATGCGCGCCTCGGCCGCGACGACCTCGCCGGCGCCGTCGCGCGCTTCGCGCGCGCCCTCCCGGCCAACGCGGCCGCCGACCTCCGGCCGCTGTTCGGCCTCGCGGCCTTCGCCGCGCTCGTTCTCGTCTATCTCGTCGCGCCCCTCGCCGCCGTCACGGTTCGCCGGCGGCGGCGCGGCGCGCCCCGTTCCATCGCCTCCCGAGGAGCCCCCGCATGATCGCCCGCCGCCATTTCCTCTCGCTGATGACCGCCTCCGCCGCCGTCGCGCTCGTCCGCCCGGCCCGCGCGCACGGACCGACGCCGCAGAAGGTCTCGCAGACGATCACCATCGCCGCGTCGCCCGATGCGGTGTGGAAGTTCGCCGGCGACTTCGGGCTGATGTCGGTCTGGCACCCGATGGTGCAGTCGAGCCGGGTCTCGAACGGCAACACGCCGGGCTCCGAACGGGAGCTCGAACTCGAGAAGGGCGTGCTGATCGAGAGCCTCGACGAATACGACGCCAAGCAGATGCTGATCGCCTGGCGTCTGTCGAAGGAGAACGTCGAGGTGATGCCGGTGTCATTCTACTCGAGCTCGATGACCGTGAAGCCGTCCGGCTCCGGCTCCGAGGTCGAGTGGGACGCGCGGCTCTATCGCGGCGACACCGGCAATTTCCCGCCCGACGAACTCAACGACGAGGCGGCCGTCGCGGCGATGACGGCCTTCTACAAGGCCGGGCTCGAAGGGCTCAAGGCCAAGGTGGAGAAGAAGGGATGACCAGGCTCCTCCACCGCCGCCAAATGCTCGCCGGCCTAGGTGCCGGCTTCGGTGCCGGCCTCGCGGGCGCGCTCCTGCCGCGCGGCACGGCCCATGCCGCCGCGCGCCCCGGCGCGGGGCTCGTCGCCGTGACGCTGCAGGACCGTGGCGTGATCGCCCTCGTCGATCCGGTCGCGGCGACGGTGGTCGGCGAGATTGCGGTCGATCGCAAGCCGGTCGGCGCCGTGCCGTCGCCGGATGGCGCAAGGCTCTATGTCAGCCATCCGGAACTCGGATCGATCACGGTGATCGACATGGCCGTGCGCGCGATCTCCGGGCGGATCGTGACCGGCGGCACGCCGTTCGGTCTCGAGATCGCGCCGGACGGCCGCACGTTGTTCGCGACCGACTGGACGCGCAACGCCGTGCTGCGTTTCGACATCGCCGCGCATCTCGGCGCCGCGGCGGACGCGAGCGTCGGCACCGGGCGCGGCCTCGCCCTGGTCGGCAAGGCGCCGGCCTGGCTGAAGCTCGACCCGGCGACCGGCCTCTTGTTCGTCGCCGCGCGCGAGGCCGATCGCGTCGACGTCGTCGATGCCCACGGCTTCTCGAAGATCGCCGAGATCCCGACCGGGCGGGCACCCTTCGCGGTCACGCTCGACCGCGCCGCGCGCCGCGTGCTGGTCGGCAACGTGCAGAGCGCGGACGTGACCACGATCGACGCCGACCGGCTGGTCGCGACCGGATCCTTTGCCGTCGGCGCCATGCCCTATTCGCTCGCGGTCGCGCCTGCGGACGGCCTCGTGCTCGTCGTCAGCCAGACGCCGGGCGTGCTGCAGTTCTTCGAGCGCGGCAAGCCCGGCCTCGCCGCCCGCCGGACCGCGCGGCTCGGCCGCTATCCCGAGGGGATGGCGATCGTCGCCGACCGGGCGATCGTCGCGAACTGGTTCGACGACACGGTTTCCATCATCGCGCTCGGCGACGGCCGCGAGATCGCCCGGCTCAAGGTCTCCGGCGGACCGCGAATTGTCACAGCAATGTAATTACAGAAAGATCGATTGAATTAGACGAGCCATGGAAGTACATTTGAATGACTTCACCATAACAAGATAATAAGATGGAACGGGCGATCGTGATTGCTGAGAGTTTCATAAAGAGGGGATTCTCTCTTCTTGTACTCGTCGCGGCGGTCGCACTCTGCTCCGGTTGCTCGGATGAGACAGCCGAACCGCAACAGACTGCCGAACAGCGTTCGGTCGTCCGCGAGACCGCCAATCGGGAACGGATCTGGCTCGACCTGCACGACGGCACCGATCCGAGCGTCTGGCTGGCGAGCCGCGAAGCCGGCCGCGACCTCGACGAACACGATCCGGCCGTGGTCCGCGCCGACGCGATCCTCGACGGCGCCTCGCCGCATTTCATGGAAACCCAGCGCATGATCGCCAATCGGGCCGTCCAACTCTCCGCGATGCTCGCCGCGATCCATGTGCGCGAGACGCCGACCGAGCTGGTGCAACGGATCGACAGCATCCAGACCAAGGTGGGCGGCAAGGGCTACTTCGGCGACCTCTGCCAGCATTATTTCAATATCCGCTCCCAGGGCATCGGCGCGGAGGCCGCGGTAGCGACGCTCACGGGCAAGGCGGGAGGCGTCCAATGACGGCGGGGATCGGACGGCGATCGCAGGCGGCCGCCCCGGACGGCGCCGCGCGGAGCCTGTCGCTGCGGCGGCGCATGATCGGCGCGCTCGCGCTCGTGCTCGCCGGCGTGCAATGCGCGACGGCGCTGATCGTGATCGTCAATGCCCGCGTCGCGACGCGGCAGGAGATTTCGCGCGGCATGGCGGCGGCCGAGCATCTGGTGCGCGAGGCCGCCGCGCGCGTGGTCGCCAACCAGGGTGATCTCGCCGGCTTCCTCGATACGCTCGCCCGCGGCTCGATGCCGATGCGCCATGTGGTGATCACCGCGGCCGATCTGCGCCAGGCGGTCCCGGGGCATCACCCGAGCCGCTGGTGACGCCCGCGCTCGCCGCGCCGGCGCGAGCGCAGGATACCGAAGCCGCACCCGACTGGTTCTACGATTTGATCGCGCCTGAACGGGAGGAGCGCCAGATCGCGCTCAATGCCGCCGCCCAGAAGATCGCCGTGATCACGGTGGCGAGCCGGGCGCAGGACGAGGTCGACGAGGTCTGGTCGGACTTCGTGTCGCTGATGTCACTCGGCTGGGGCGGCTCGGCCGCCGCGATCCTGGTGCTCTGGCTCGTGCTCGGCCGGGTGTTGCGGCCGCTGACCCACCTGACGGGCGCGCTGCGCAGGCTCGAGGAGGCCGACTATGCCGCGCGGCTGACGCCGGTCGGGACGACCGAGATCGATGCCGTGATCCAGCGCTTCAACAGTCTCGCCGGCGCGCTCGCCGCCGCGCGCGGGGAGAACGAGCGGCTCGCCCGGCGGCTGGTGTCGATCCAGGACGACGAGCGTCGGCATCTGGCCATGGAACTGCACGACGAGGTCGGGCCGTGCCTGTTCGGCATCAAGGCCAATGCCGATTCGCTCGCCAACCTCGCCGACGAGGTGCCGGCACCGCATGGCGACCGGATCCGACAGCGGGCCGACCAGATCGTCACCGTGATCGACGACCTCCAGGCGGTGAACCGCTCGATCCTGAAGCGGCTGCGGCCGATCGCGCTCGGCCATGTCGCGCTCGAGGATCTGCTCAACGATCTCGTCGGCACAACCCGCCGCATAGCGCCGGAGGTCGAGATCCGGCTGGCCGTGGAGGCCACGCGGCGGCGCTTCGGCGACGACGTCGACCTCACGGTCTACCGCTGCGTCCAGGAGGGGCTCGCCAACGCGCTGCGCCACGGGGCGCCGAGCCGGATCGAGATCCGGATCGCGCCGACGCGCGAGGGCATCGTGCTCGACATCGCCGACGACGGCAGCGGCCGCGATCCGGCCGCCTCCTACGGTCTCGGACTGACCGGCATGGACGAGCGCGTACGCGCGCTCGGGGGCACGCTCGCGGTCGCGACCGGGCCGGCGGGCGGCACGCGCCTCACGGTCCGCATTCCGGTCTCCCCGCCCTCCGAAGCCGAGACGGCGGTGCTGCGGCGGAGTGCGGCGGAATGACGAATGTTCTCGTGGTCGACGACCATCCGATCGTGCTGCAGGGCTGCCGGCGCGTGCTCGAGGATCTCGGCGCCTGTTCGATCCGCGAGGCGAACACGCTGCCCTCGGCCTATCGCACGTTCCGCAAGATCAAGCCGGACCTGATCATCATCGATCTCGGCATGAACGGCCGGCCGCTCGGCGGCATCGACCTGATCCGCCGGCTGCGGTTCGAGGACCGCGACTTCGGCATTCTGGTCTTCAGCATGCACAACGATCCGACCATCGTGCGCCGGGCGCTCGACGCCGGCGCCAATGGCTACGTGATGAAGGACTCGCCCCCATCCGAACTGCGCGAGGCGATCGAGAAGGTGCGCCGGCGGCAGTCGTTCCTGAACCACACGCTGGCGCTCGAAGTCGCGCTGCTCGGCGTGCGCAACCACCCGGATCCGCTCGACGACCTGACGCCGCGCGAATTGCAGGTGCTGTCGCTCCTGGCGGAGGGCCACCAGTACGGCTCGATCGCCGAGACGCTGGACGTCAGCTACAAGACCGTCGCCAACACCTGTTCGCAGATCAAGGCCAAGCTCGCGGTGACCACGTTGCCGCAGCTGATCCGCAAGGCGGTCACCCTGATGGGCACCGAGGCCAGCGAGACCGGGGGCGCGCGCGGCGGCCGACCCCGATCGAGGGCCTCGTGACCACGGCCGCCCCGCGGCGATCGGCGCCGCCCCGTCGGCGCCGACGGACGAGCCCATCCAAGATCAACAATCCCGGGAGGATGCCATGACGCGAGGTTTCGCGATCGCCTTGACCTGTCTCGCCACACTGGTCGGCTTCACGACCACGACCGGTGCCGAAACGCTCATCGACGCGCGGCAGCGCCTGATGCGCGACATGCAGGAGGCGCAGAAGACGCTGCGATCGGCCGCCGACGGCTCGGCGACACTCGATGCCGACCGGGTCAAGGCCGAGGTCCGGCGCATCGTCGAAGCGGCCGAGACGCTGCAGAACCTGTTTCCCGAGGGCACGCTCGACGATCCGAAGTCCAAGGCACTGCCGGCGATCCTGGCCGGCAAGGCCGACTTCGACGCGCGGCTCCAGGATACGCAGCGCACGGCGCTGATGGTGCTGTTCGCCCAGCCGCAAGGCCAGAAGGCGCTCGCCTACGCCGTCTCCGACATGAACGCCACCTGCGACGGCTGCCACACGCGCTACAAGCAACCGGGCCAGTGAACCCGAGTCCCGACGCCGCCCGACCGTCGGTGCCCGATCGCGCCGTTCGTCCTTGCGAAGCCTGACGGCGGGCGGGCCGGCGATTGCCGGATGTTCCCGAAGTCTTTGCCGTCCTTCCGGATTTTGCTTGCCCTCGCGCACCGGTACACGGGAGGGGTGGGCCCTGTGCCCAGGCTCTGACGGAGGCGCGCATGGGACCCGAGATCATCGTCGTCGAGGACGATCCCGACATGTGCTCGGTGATCGAACGCGGCCTCGGCCAGGGTCTCGGGCGGGTCCAGGGCTTCCAGACCGCGGCCGAGGCGCTCGCCGCGAGCGCCAAGGGTGAGCCGAAGGCGTTCCTGATCGACGTCGTGCTGCCGGACCTCGACGGCTTCACCCTGTGCCGGCGCCTGCGCGAGCGCGGGTTCGGCGGAGCGATCATCTTCGTCAGCGGCCGTAGCGGTGCGCAGGATCGCTCGCGTGGCATCGACGCCGGCGCCGACGACTACGTGGTGAAACCCTTCACGCTCGGCGAACTCGAAGACCGCGTCCGCGATCAGCTCGGGCGGAAGGACCGCGCGCAGGCGGCGCCGGGCACCATGTCGGGCCGGTCCGGGATCGTGCTCGACGTCGCCCTCCAGATCGCGCGCTGGCAGGACCGAACCGTCGTACTGACCGCGCGCGAAACCCTGCTGCTCGCGGCGCTGCTGCGCTTCGGGCCGGATCGGTTCGTTACGCGCGAAGAACTCTATGCCGAGGTGTGGGGCGAGGAGACCGGCGGCGCGCTCAACGCGGTCGACGTCTATCTCGGCTACCTGCGTACCAAGCTCGCCCGGCTCGTTCCCGGCGGGCAGACGCTGATCCAGACCCTGCGCGGCCGTGGTTTTCGCCTGCGCGACGCCGTCGCCGGATCCAGATTGTCGAAATCGGCGCACTGACATCGACCACAGCCATGGAGACGAGCCGGCGGATGCCCATTCGCCGGCTTTTCCATGCGCGCGGTCCGAAAGCAGCATGGCCTCGCCTTGCTGGTCATTCACGCGTCGACGCCGAACGCGCTCCGGCACTGGGCAGGATTTGCCGGTCGGCCCCGGTCGCCGCCGCGAGGGCCGCTCCGCGACGGTCCGTATCGGCCGTCGTCGACCGGCGGACGTTTACCTTAACAACCCGTGTCCGATTGCATTCCTGCCCCTTTCGGGCAGTCCTGCCCTCATGGCGACGACGTCGCGTTACTCCTCAATGCCGCATTTTACCTTAAGTTAACTCAGAAAATTTGAGGCAATTTTTGCCTATTTATGGCGCATGTTGGCGCGCCTATAACCAAAATACTCTTCAGTACCCAACAGGCAGTCCTCGCACGCCATGTATCAGATACTGATCATCCTGAGTATTATTGCGTCGATGGCCGCAGTTATTGCGATCCCCGTCGGAACGAATTCTCAAGTCGCGCTTGCCGCGGCTGCCTGTCTCAGCATGATCGCCCTGTTCAATTTCAGGACATCGAAGACGCTCCGGGTTTTGTTCGTGTCGGTCGGCATGCTCGTCGTGCTGCGCTACCTCTACTGGCGCACGACCTCGACCCTGCCGCCCGCCGGCGACTGGGCCAATTTCGTGCCCGGCGTGCTGCTCTATGGTGCCGAAGTCTTCTGCATCCTGATGATGTTTCTCTCGCTGTTCGTCGTCATCGATCCGCTCGAGCGGCGGTCGCCGCGCCTGCCGGCGGACGATCGGTTGCCCAGTGTCGACGTGCTGGTGCCGAGCTACAACGAGAGCGCCGATCTGCTCGCCACGACGCTCGCGGCGGCGAAGGCGATGGACTACCCGGCCGATCGGCTGACCGTATACCTGCTCGACGACGGCGGCACGGACGAAAAATGCGCCAGCGCCGATCCGATCGCGGCGGCGGCGGCCCGGCAGCGCCGCGCCGAGCTCGAGGGCATCTGCGCCGAACTCGGCGTCGTCTACCACGCCCGCGCGGTCAACCGGCACGCCAAGGCCGGCAACCTCAACGCCGGCCTCGCCCGCTCGACCGGCGCGCTCGTGGCCGTGTTCGACGCCGACCATGCGCCGGCGCGCGAGTTCCTGCGGCTGACCGTCGGCCACTTCCTCGAAGATCCGCGGCTGTTTCTGGTCCAGACCCCGCACTTCTTCCTCAATCCGGACCCGATCGAGAAGAACCTCGCCACATTCGCAAGCATGCCGTCCGAGAACGAGATGTTCTACGACGTGGTGCAGCGCGGCCTCGACAAATGGAACGCCGCGTTCTTCTGCGGCTCGGCGGCGCTGCTCAGCCGAGCCGCCTTGCAGGAAGCCGGTGGCTTCTCGGGCCTCACCATCACCGAGGACTGCGAGACGGCGCTCGAACTGCATGCGCGCGGCTGGACGAGCCGCTACGTCGACACGCCGCTGATCGCCGGCCTCCAGCCCGAAACGCTCGACAGCTTCATCGGCCAGCGGTCGCGCTGGTGCCGCGGCATGATCCAGATCCTCCTGATGAAGAACCCGCTCCTGAAGCGCGGCCTCGGGCTCGCGCAGCGGCTCTGCTACCTGTCGACCGCGATGTTCTGGCTGTTCCCGCTGCCGCGGCTCGCCTTCATGGTGGCGCCCCTCTGCTACCTGTTCTTCGGCGTGAAGATTTTTGTCGGCAACGGTGAAGAATTTCTCGCCTACACTGCCAGCTATCTGGCGGTGTCGCTGATGCTGCAGAGCTATCTCTACGGCAGAGTGCGCTGGCCCTGGATCTCGGAGCTTTACGAATACATCCAGTCGGTCTATCTCGCCGGCGCGATCGCGAGCGTCATCGTCAACCCGAAGAAGCCGACATTCAACGTCACCGCCAAGGGCGTGACGCTGGAAGAAGACCACATCTCGGTCGTCGCCCGCCCCTATGCACTGATGTTCGCGCTGCTCCTCGCCGGCCTCGCCGCGACGGTCTGGCGCTACGACGCCGAGCCCGCGACCAGCGACCTGACGCTGTTCGTCGGCGCCTGGAACCTGTTCAACCTCGTGATCGCCGGCACGGCGCTCGGCGTGGTCATCGAAAAGCGCGAACGGCGGCGCAATCCGCGGCTCGCCATTGCCCGCGACGGCGTGATCCTCGTCGAGGATCGAGAGATCCCGGCCCGGATCGAGGACGCCTCGATCGGCGGCGTGCGTCTGCGGCCCGTGACCACGGATCTGCCGCGGCTGACGTTCGGCATGACCGCGCGGCTCCGCGTCGCCGGGGCGCCGCACACTCCGGAGACGCTGATGCGCGTGCGCCGGATCGACACCGACCGGCAGGGCACGATCCTCGGGCTCGAATACGCGGTCGCCGACACCGCGCATTTCCGGGTCGTGGCCGAACTGATGTTCGGCGAGGCCTCGCCTTTCGCCCGGTTCCGGGCCCTGCGCCGGACCGGCAAGGGTGTGCTGGCCGGCAGCCTGCACTTCCTCTGGCTCGCGGTGCGCGAGGCCTGGCGCGTCACGCGCTTCCTGGCCGTCGCCCGCCTCGGCTTCGGAGAGGCAGGTGAGCGTCCGACCAAGGCGCACGGCGCTGCGCAGGCCCCGGCCCGGCCGCAGCCCCCCTATCCCCCGGATGCGGGCGGCGTCTTCGTCACGGGCGAGGCACCGGCGGCGCCAAGACACTGACCGCCACGTCCGACCGCAATTCCCACGCAACCACCGTCGGCCGCGCCCAGGCGCTCGGTCCTCGACGAACGCCCAGCGGGAGCGTGCAGCCATGAAGATGCCGATCGCCCTCGTCTGCCTGACGGCCGCCACGATCGCCGGGCCGTGCTTCGCCGTATCGGCAGCCGCGGCCGAGCTTCGCCCGGCGCCGCGCGCGATCGGCGGCATGCCCGTCCGCCAGATCGGAGGGCGCCCCAACCTGGCACGTCCGGACCCGGCACATCCGGACCCGGCACGCCCCGCTTCCGGCAAGCTCAGGCTCGCCGCGGCCGTCGAGCCGACGCCGCTCGACGCCGGCGCGCCGGGCCCCAACCGGGACGCCGAACCGCCGCGCATGCTCCGCCGCCTGCCGGCGGTCGCCGGCGGCTGGCGGCTCGCCGGTGAGATCGATCGACGCGAATGGGTGGTCCGCCTCTCAGAGGCCGAGGCCCGGCGCCCGGCCCGACTGCAGATCGCGCTGCGCTCGGCGGTGTCGGTGATGCCGGAGGGCTCGCGGATCGCCGTCGCCGTCAACGGTACGCCGCTCGGCGAGATCGTCGTCGGCGGGCGGATGGAGGCCCCGGCGCGGCTCGACATCCCGGCCGGGCTGCTCGCCGCCGGGGCGAATGTCGTCACCGTCGAGGCGAAGCAGCGCCACCGCGTCGACTGCTCGATCGACGCGACCTACGAACTGTGGACCGAGATCGATCCGACGCTGTCCGGCCTCTCCTTCGAGAGCCCAGCGACGCCGGCGGTCGCCGGAACGCGGCTCGATCTCGCCGAGCTCGCCACGCTGTGGCCGAACGAACGCGGCGAGACCCGCATCACCGCGATCCTGCCGCCCGGGGCCGGTCAGGATCTCGCCGAGGCGGCGCTCGGCACCGTGGCGCGCGTGGCCTTGATCGCCGGCGCCGACCATCCGGTCGCGGCGATGGCGACGGCGCCGGGGACGGACCCGGCATCGACGTCCATGTCGGCACGCCGCTGCAACTGGCGCCCGCGGCTGGTGCCGCCGCGCCCGAACTCGGCACCGCCACGCTCTACAGCGGCACGGCCGAGGGGCGTTTGCGCCTGCTCGTCGCCGGGCGGACGCGCGCGGACTTCGAACGCGCCTTCGCCACGCTCGACCGGCTCGCCGAGACGGTCGCCGGGCGCGGGCAGCCGGCCGCGATCCCGGCCGCGGCGCGCGCCGGCGGCCTCAGGGTCGAACCGGAGCGCCGCTATCGGCTGAAGGACTTCGGCCTTCGCTCGACGGTCTTCGACGGTCGGCTCTACCGGGTGGCGTTCGACATGCAGCTGCCGGCCGACTTCTACCCGGCCGACACCGACAAGGTGCGGATCGGCCTCGAAGGCGGTTACGCGGCGGGCCTCTCGCCCGACGCCCGGATCGCCGTGCTGGTCAACGGCCTCACCGTCTCGGTGCTGCCGATGCCGGATCCACGCGGCCAGATCTTTGCCGATCGTCCGCTGCTCCTGCCACTCGGCGCGTTCCGGCCGGGGCTCAACCGCATCGAGATCACGGCCGCCGTGCCGGCGCCCGCCGACAAGACCTGCGACACGGTCGCCGATCGCGGCCGGGATCGGTTCCTGAGCCTCGCGGAAACCAGCATCACCATTCCGCCGTTGCCCCGGATCGGCCAGGTGCCCGAACTCGCCGGGCTGTCCGGCATTTCGGCGACCGGCACCGGCGCGACGATCCATGTCCCGCATCCGGACCTCGATACGCTCTCGGCGGCGGCGACGCTGGTCGCCCGCCTGACGGTCACGGCCGGCCGACCGGCGAGCTGGCCGCTCCGGTTCGGCAACCCGGACGAGGAGGCCGGAGCTTCGATCCTGATCGGGGCGGCGCCGGACATCGGCCCCGGCATCGCGGCACCCTATGGCGCCCTCGTCGGCGAGACGCTCGCCCGGTGGGCGAGCCAGCCGCCAGCGCCGGCGCCGAACGTCTCGGGCGGCACCATGCGACCGACGCCGCTCGATCGCCGCATCGCCGCGCTCGCCTCGGGCGGACGGGCCGGCACGGACCCGATGACGACCGGCAGCATCCTTTCGCGCGCGATCGGCACGGCCGGCAGCGACGATCCCGAACGCTCCTCCGAAAGCCTGCGCGAGCGCTGGCGCGCCACGGCGACCCGCTCCGGCCTCATCGATGGCTGGATCGCCTCGGCCGCGCGCCTGCTCGGCGGCATCGGCGCCAGCGACGGTCAGCGCGCCGCCGACGTCCGACCGCCCGCGACCGCGACCCTGATCGTGGCGCAGACCGCCGCGCCGGATCGGTCCGCCGGCTGGACGCTGGTGACGGCACCGACCGCCGCCGGACTGTTCGATGCCATCGCCGACGCGACGGCGCCGGACGCCTGGCTGCAATGGCACGGCGCGGCCCTCGTCGTCGACGGCGCGGACGCATCGCTGACCGCGGTGCCGGCCGCGCGCCCGACCCTGATCGCCTCCGGGCCGTGGAGTGCCGGTAACGCCCGGCTCGTGCTGGCGGCCTGGCTCTCCCGCAATCCGCTCGCCTACGCACTGGCCGGGCTCGTCGCCGCGATCGCGGCCGGGCTGGGCATCGCCGGCGCGCTCGCCCGCTCCGGACAAAGGGCCTGATCATGCGCGCTTCCCTCGCCACCACCGCTGCGACCCTTGCTCTCGTGGTCTTTGCCGCCCCGGCGCTCGCCGCGGGCGAGCGGGGCACGTCCCCGCCGCGCCGCATCGCCGGGCTCGACCCGGCCGCCGCCCCGGAGGCCGCGCGCGCCAGTGCGGCCGGCGGCGCGCCGACGATCGATACCAGCGCACTCGCCTATTACCTGCAGCAGAACAATCAGACCCGTGCGCAGGCGGAGATCCGCCGCCTGCGCCTGCTGCATCCCGGCTGGGAGCCACCGGCGGATCTCGCCTCGCTCGCCGATCCCTCGGGCGACGTACAGCCGCTCTGGCAGATGTACGGCGCCGGCCGCATCGACGAGTTGCGCGCCGAGATCGCGCGGCGCATCGAGCGGGGCTGGCAGCCGCCGCCGGAGCTCGTCGCCAAGCTCCGGCTGCGCGAGACGCGTCGCAGCCTGATCGAGGCCTCGGACGCGCGGGCCTGGGCCACCGTGATCGACCTCGCCGCGCGCAATCCGGACCTGGTGACGACCGACGATCTCGATCTCACATGGCGGGTCGCCGAGGCCGCGGCGCGCACCGGCGACAGCCGGCGCGCCGCCGAACTCTATCGTCTGATCCTGACCAACGAGACCCGCGCACCGGAGCGCCTCGCGACCGTGCAGAAGGCCGGCGAGGTGCTGTCGGACGCCGATCTCGAACCGCTGATCGCGCTCGGCAATCGCCGCGCCGACGGCAGCGGCGAGTTCGACGATATCCGCCTCGACCGCCTGCGGCGGCGTATCGGGGTGGCGCTCGGCGGGGAGCGGTCGAGCGGCCCTCCGAGACCGAGCTGGCGCCGCTCGAGGCGGCGACGCGCCGGCGCCGCAGCGCGGGCGATGCCGCGCTGATCGGCTGGTATCGGTTCGGACAACAGTCGTTCGATGCCGCGGAACGCTGGTTCGCGCTGGCACTCGACGTCGGCACCGCGCCGGATGCCGTGGTCGGCCGCATTCTCGCGCTCGGCCGTCTCGGTCGGCGGGAGGATGCTCGCGCACTCGCCGAGGCCCGGCAGGGCGACGACGATACGATCGCCGCCCTGTTCGTCGATCTCCTCGCCGGCGACATCACCGCGCGACCGCCGATCGCGCCGGCGCCGGCCCGGCTCGCCGCGCTCGGCGACACGGTGCGCCGGCTCCGCTCGGCCAATGGCGCTCAGGCGCTCGGCTGGTACGGCTACGGCACCGGCCGGTTCGACGAGGCGGCCGCGTGGTTCGACCTCGCCATGACCTGGAAGCCGGACGCGACCACGGCGCGCGGCCACCTGCTCGCGGCGGCACGCGGCACCGACAAGGGACTGCGGCGTACGCTCGAACAGCGCTATGCGGCGAGCTTTCCCGAGGCTGTCCGGGACGCCGGCAAGGGGGTGCCGAGACCGCCAAGGGCGCATCGGCACCACGCCGGGAGGCGGGTTTCGACCGTGCCATCGCCGCCCACAAGGCGAAGAACGCCGCGCTCTGCCTCGCCGAGCTGGCGGATATCAGGCGCGCCGCCCCGCTCGGGCAGCCGGCGCGGATGCTCGAGGGCTGGTGCCTGCTCGACGCCGATCGGCCGGCCGAGGCCGCCGGCGCCTTCGCGGCGCTGGCCGCCCAGCCGGGCAAGGCCGGCGAGGAGGCCGCCTACGGCCTCGCACTCGCTCGGCTTCGGACCGGAGAGCCGGCGCGCGCCTCCGAGGCGGCCGCCGCCCTCGGCGCCGATCGGCGCAAGGAGATCGACGCGGCCGTTCTGGCCCAGCAGGCGAGCGCCGCCTTCGACCGCGGCGATTACGCGGCGACGCTCGACAGCCTCGATCGCCGGTCGCGGCTCGTCACGCCCTCGCGCGATCTCGAAGTGCTCGGCGCCTGGGCGCTGCTCAAGGCAGGCCGCACGCGCGAGTCGATGGCCCTGTTCGGTCGGCTCGATCGCGAGCAGTCGACCCGGGACACGCGCATCGGCTTCGCCGAGGCATCGAAGCTGACCTACATGCCGCGCGAACGGTGACAGCCGGAGCGCGTGGTGTCGCGCAGCACCCAGACCGCACATCAAGGCATGGCGGCCACGCCATCGCCGGCCGGCTGATCCTGCCGGGGCCTGTGCTAGGGTCCGGCGCGAATGGATCCAGGCGGGTCCGGTCACGCGCGGGCCCCGCCGCTTCGGGAGATCGTCCATGCCCCGCATCGCCCTCGCGTTGACCCCTTCCTTCGCCGATTGGGAATGCGCGCTCGTCACCGCCGTGGCGCGGAGCTATCTCGGCGCCGAAGTGGTGACGGCCACGCCGGACGGCGCGCCCGTCGTCTCGATGGGGGGATTGAAGGTCATGCCCGACATCGGGTTCGAAGCGCTCGACCCCGGCGCCTTCGACGCGCTGCTGGTTCCCGGCGGGCTCGCCTGGGAACAGGATATCGCACCGGACATCGCGCCGATGGTGCGCGCCTTCCGGGCGCAAGGCCGTGTCGTCGGCGGCATCTGCGCGGCGGCGAGCGCGCTCGCCGGCACCGGCGCGCTCGACGCGGTCGCCCATACCGGCAATGCGCTCCAGGCGCACGCACAGCATGCCGGCTATCACGGCGCGGCCCGTTACATCGACCAGCCGCAGGCGGTCTCGGAGAACGGGGTCATCACCGCGCCGGGCTCCGCGCCTTTCACCTTCGCCGTCGAAGTGCTGAAAGCGCTCGGGCTCTGGACCCCGGAGGCCGAGGCCGAGCTTGCGGTCTTCGCCGCCGAGCACACACGAACCGCCTGACGCCATAGCCCACTCATCGGGACGGCCCGCACGCCGTCCCCGGGTTCCGGCAATCCGTTTGCTCCGCGACAAAGAGCCGAGCCCTCACCTCGCCTAGATCGAACCGCCAGCCTGTATTTGCCGGACGGTTCGCATGTCGCCGCTTTCTACGATCCCGCTCCGTCTCCGCCGCGCGGCCCGCGTGGCTCTGGCGCTCGTCGCTCTGGCCCTGCCCGCGATCGAGCATGCCGAAGCCGCGCCGCTCGTGCGCGAATTCCTCGGTGCGGTCGCTCCCGCCGATCTCGTGCCCGGCGCCGACGCCTTCGGCAGCGCCGACGAGAAACCCGGGGTCGTGCCGGCGCTCAAGGCCGGCCAGCCGATCGGCTGGGTGTTCCTGACCTCGGACTTCGTGCCGACCGCCGGCTATTCCGGCAAGCCGATCCACGTCCTTGCCGGCCTGTCGCCGGACGCGGTCGTCACCGGCGTGCGCCTGATCAAGCATTCCGAGCCGATCGTGCTGGTCGGCATCCCGGACGCCAAGATCAAGGCCGTGACCGAGAAATACGCCGGGCTCGACCTCAAGCGCCGCGAGGTGCAGGAGGGCGGCGGGCACGACCTCGACATCGTCTCGGGCGCGACCGTCACCATCATGGTGATCGACGACTCGATCCTGCATGCGAGCCTCAAGGTCGCACGCGTGCTCGGATTGAAGGGCGTCGGCACCGAGGCGGCCGCGACCGGGCCGACGAAGCTCCTCGATCCGGAGCGGCGCGCGCCGTCGGACTGGATCACGCTCGCCGGCGACGGTTCGCTCATCCGGTTCCGGCTCGACGTCGGGGCGATCAACAAGGCCTTCGCCGATCTCGGCGACCCGCGTGCGGCCGACAAGGCCGAGGCGGGCCCCGACGACGACGCCTATATCGACGTCTGGGCCGGGCTCGCCAGCCAGCCGGCAATAGGCCGGACTCTGGTCGGCGACGCCGAGTACGACAATCTTTCGAAGCTCCTGAAGGACGGCGACCAGGCGATCTTCATCGGCGGCAACGGGCGTTGGTCGTTCAAGGGGTCGGGCTATGTGCGCGGCGGCATCTTCGATCGCATCCAGCTGATCCAGGGCACCAGCTCCTACCGGTTCCACGACCGCGACCACCGCAAGATCGTGCGCCTCGCCGAGGGCGCGGTCGCGCCGGCACTGACCGAGACCGACCTATTCATCGTGCCGAAGTCGGCCGGCTTCGATCCGGCGGCGCCCTGGCGCCTGCAGCTTCTCGTGCACAGGCCGGTCGGGCCGATCGAAAAGCTCTTCCTCACCTACGAACTCGGCTACACGATCCCGGCCAAGTACCTGAAGGACGCCGCCCCGGCGCCGGCCGCGACGCCCGTCGCCGCGGCGGGCCCGGACGCCCCGCGCGCCGCCGCCGATACGTCCTCGCAGCGCGATCGGCTGTGGATGCGGATATGGGAGGCCAAGCGCGTCCAGGTCGTCGTGCTCGGCGCCGCGCTGATCGTGCTCACCGGCATCTTCTTCTTCCAGACCTTCGCGACCAAGAACGCCCGCGTCTTCGCGATCGTGCGCAACGCCTATCTCGTGTTCACGCTGGTCTTCGTCGGCTTCTACGCCAACGCGCAGCTCTCCGTCGTCAACGTCCTGGCGGTACTGCAATCCTTCGTCACCGGATTCCGCTGGGAAACTTTCCTGATGGATCCGCTGATCTTCGTGCTCTGGTTCGCGGTCGCCGCCGCGCTGCTGTTCTGGGCACGCGGAGCCTATTGCGGCTGGCTCTGCCCGTTCGGCGCCCTGCAAGAGCTCTCCAACAAGCTCGCCCGGCTGGCGCGCCTGCCGCAGATCACCCTGCCCTGGGGCCTGCACGAGCGCCTGTGGCCGGTGAAGTACATGATCTTCCTCGGCCTCGTCGGGCTCTCCTTCTACAGCCTCGACGTCGCCGAGCGCTATGCCGAGGTCGAGCCGTTCAAGACCGCGATCATCCTGAAGTTCGACCGGCCCTGGCCCTACGTGCTGTTCGCGCTCGGCATGCTCGCGCCCGGCCTGTTCGTCGAGCGGTTCTACTGCCGCTATGTCTGCCCGCTCGGCGGCGGCCTCGCGATCCCGGCGCGGCTGCACATGTTCCGCTGGCTGAAGCGCTATTCGGAATGCGGCTCGCCCTGCCAGGTCTGCGCCAAGGACTGTCCGGTGCAGGCGATCCACCCGACCGGCGAGATCAATCCGAACGAGTGCATCTCCTGCCTCAACTGCCAGGTCCTCTACCAGTCGAAGACCAAGTGCCCGGTCGTGATCGGCCGCGAGAAGAAGCGCCAGCGCTTCGAGGTCCAAAACGCGATCGCGACCGCCGGCGCCCCGAAATCAACCCATCCCGGCCGACCCTTCGTCACCCACACGACGACGAGCGGACCCGTGGTCACGCCCGAGGCGTGAATAAGAAGGAAGAACCACGATGTCTGAGAACGACAAGCTTTCGCGGCGTTCGATCCTGGGCGGATCGGTCAAGACCGCCTTCCTCGCCGGCGTCGCCGCCGCCGGCACGGGCGGGGCAACGGGTCTTCTGGCGAGCAGCAGCGCCAACGCCGCAACCGCCTCCGGCGGCCAGAAGCACGAGATCAAGCCCGGCGAACTCGACGAATATTACGGCATCTGGTCCTCGGGCCAGACCGGCGAGGTGCGCATCATGGGCGTGCCATCGATGCGCGAGCTGATGCGCATTCCGGTGTTCAACCGCTGCTCGGCGACCGGCTGGGGCATCACCAACGAGAGCCTGAAGGTCCTCACCGAGGGCCTGACGCCCGAGACCCGCGCCTTCCTCGCCAAGCGCGGCCAGAAGACCTACGAGAACGGCGACCTACACCATCCGCGCATGTCGTACACCGACGGCACCTATGACGGCCGCTACATCTACGTGAACGACAAGGCCAATACGCGCGTCGCCCGCATCCGCTGCGACGTGATGAAGGTCGACAAGATCGTCGAGGTGCCGAATGCCGCCGACCTGCACGGCATCCGGAACCAGAAGTATCCGCGCACCGGCTACGTCTTCGCCAACGGCGAGCACCGCGTGCCGATCCCGAACGACGGCGCGATTCTCGACGATCCGAAGAAGTATCGCTCGGTGTTCACCGCCATCGACGGCGACACGATGAAGGTCGCCTGGCAGGTGATGGTCGACGGCAACCTCGACAATTGCGACGCCGACTATCAGGGCAAGTACGCCTTCTCGACCTGCTACAATTCGGAGGAAGGCGTCACCGCCGCCGAGATGACCTCGGCCGCGCAGGACTGGGTCGTGGTGTTCAACATCGCCCGCATCGAGCAGGCGGTGAAGGACGGCAAGTTCACGATGATGAGCGGCGTGCCGGTCGTCGACGGCCGCCACGGCACGGGCGTCACCCGCTACATCCCGATCTCGCAGAACCCGCACGGCTGCAACACCGCGCCGGACAAGCGCCATCTCTGCATCGCCGGCAAGCTGTCGCCGACCGTGACCGTGATCGACGTCACCCTGCTCGACGCGCTGTTCGAGAAGAACGCCGATCCGCGTACGGCCGTCGTCGCAGAGCCGCAGCTCGGCCTCGGACCGCTGCACACGACCTTCGACGGCAAGGGCAACTGCTACACCACGCTGTTCCTCGACAGCCAGGTGGTGAAGTGGAACATCGATCTCGCCCGCCGCGCCTTCAAGGGCGAGAAGGTCGACCCGATCCTCGAGAAGGTCGACGTCGCCTATCAGCCCGGCCACGTGCAGGCGACCATGGGCGAAACGGCGGAAGCCGACGGCAAGTGGGTCGTCGCGCTGAACAAGTTCTCCAAGGACCGCTACCTCAACGTCGGCCCGCTGAAGCCGGAGAGCGAGCAGCTCATCGACATCTCGGGCAAGAAGATGGAGGTCGTGCACGACAGCCCGACCTTCGCCGAGCCGCACGACTGCATCATCGTGAAGGCCTCGAAGATCAACCCGCGTTCGATCTGGGATCCGAACGACAGCTACTGGCAGGAAGCCCGCGATCAGGCGGTGAAGGACGGCGTCAAGCTCGGCTCGGACGACAAGGTCATCCGCGACGGGACCAAGGTGCGCGTCTACCTGACCGCCGTCGCGCCGGCCTTCGGCATGGAGAAGTTCGAGGTCGTCGAGGGTGACGAGGTCACGCTGATCCTGACCAACAACGACGACGTGGACGACCTCACTCACGGCTTCACGCTGGCGAACTATGGCGTCGCGCTCGAACTGCCGCCGCAGGCGACGCAGTCGGTGACATTCAGGGCCGACCGGCCCGGCGTCTACGCCTACTACTGCAGCTGGTTCTGCCATGCGCTCCACATGGAGATGCAGGGCCGGATGCTCGTCAAGCCGAAGGCGGCCTGACCATGCGCGCCGCCGGACGTCTCGCCGCGCTCGCCGCGATCCTCCTCTCCGCGACCCGCCCCGGCTTCGCGGCGGAGATCGCGGTCGTGCCCGGACCGGACGCGCTGGCGGCCGCGATCCGCACCGCCGCGCCGGGGACGTCCTCCGGCTCGGCGACGGGGCCTATGCCGGGCCCGTCACCATCGACAAGCCGCTGACGCTCGCCGGCGGCCGCGACGCCAGGATCACGGGGCCGGGAAGGGGCTCCGTGATCACGGTCGCGGCCGACGACGTCACGCTCGAAGGCCTCGCCGTCTCCGGCTCCGGGCTCCGGCTCGACACGCTCGACAGCGGCATCGTCATCGCCAAGGACGCGATGCGGACGAAGGTGCTGCGCAACCGGATCGTCGGCAATCTGATCGGCATCGACGTGCAGGGCGGCCGCGACGCGCTCGTCGAGGGCAACACGATCGTCGGCCGTATCGATCTCCGCAAGAACGAGCGCGGCCCCGGCATCTACGTCTGGAACGCGCCGGGCCTCGTCGTCGCCGGCAACGATATCCGCCGCGGCCGCGACGGCGTGTTCATCTCTACCTCGGCCAAGGCGGTCTATCGCGGCAACCGGTTCCGCGAGCTGCGCTTCGCCTTTCACGCCATGTACGCCAACGACATCGAGGTCCGCGGCAATCTCTCCGAGGGCAACGATCTCGGCTTCGCCTTCATGTTCTCGCGCCGGGTGCGCGCCGAGGACAACCGCTCGATCGGCGATCGGTCGCACGGCCTGTTCCTCAACGCCGTCAACGACTCGGTGATCGCGCACAACACGGTCGCGCGCGCCGACGACAAGTGCCTGTTCTTCTACGACGCCAACAAGAACCGCATCGAGGCCAACCGCTTCGAGGGCTGCGGCATCGGCATCCACTTCACCGCGGGTTCGGAGAAGAACGTCTTCACCGGCAATGCCTTCGTCGGCAACCGCACGCAGGTGAAATATGTCGGCAGCCGTTGGCTCGAATGGAGCGACGGCAAGACCGGCAACTACTGGTCCGATCATGCCGCCTTCGACGTCAACGGCGACGGCATCGCCGATAGCCCCTACCGGCCGAACGACGTGATCGACCAGCTGACCTGGAGCCAGCCGATGGCGCGCCTGCTGCTCGGCGCGCCGGCGGTGCAGCTGATCCGCTGGTCGCAGTCGCGTTTTCCCGGCCTGATGCCCGGCGGCGTCGTCGACTCGCGGCCGCTGATGGGCCCCGGCACCGCCGGCGCGCGGCCGCAGGCGGCGCTCGTCCCTGCTGCAGCCCGGCCGGGGCCGCCCGGCACGGCGCCCCCCATGCCGACCCGATCAGCCCCCTCGTCCTGTCCCGGAGGTCGCCATGAGCGCGGATCCGATGTCTCCCGCCGCACCGGTGCTCGACGCACGCGGCGTCACCGTCCGCTTCGGCACGCTGGCCGCGCTGTCGGACGTGTCGCTCGCGGTCACGCCCGGCGAGCGCCTCGCGCTGCTCGGCCACAACGGCGCGGGCAAGTCGACGTTGTTCAAGAGCATTCTCGGCTTCGTGCGACCGGCCGCCGGCCGGATCACGGTCGCGGGCGCCGCGCCCGGCAGCGATGCGGCGCGGCGGGCGGTCAGCTATCTGCCCGAGCAGGTCGCGCTGCCGAAGACGCTGACCGGCCGCGAGATCCTCGCGCATTTCGCGCGGCTGAAGGGCGAGAGCCAGGCGATTGCGGCACCGCTGCTCGAGCGCGTCGGCATCGCCCGTGCCGCCGATCGCAGGGTCGGTACCTATTCGAAGGGCATGCGCCAGCGCCTCGGCCTCGCGCAGGCGCTGATCGGCCGGCCGCGGCTCCTGCTGCTCGACGAGCCGACCAGCGGGCTCGATCCGGTGTCGCGCGGCGATTTCTACGCGCTGCTCGCCGATGTCTCGGCGCAGGGCACGGCCGTGCTGCTCTCCTCGCATTCGCTCTCCGAGGTCGAGACGCGCACGGACCGGATCGCGATCCTCTCCTCCGGGCGGCTGGTCGTACAGGGCACGCTCGCGGAACTCTCGCGCGCCGCCGGCCTGCCGATCTCGATCCGGATCGAGGCCGGCGCCGCGGGCTTGGCACGGCTGCTCGACCGGCTCGACGGCGCGACGCCTGAGGCGGGCCGCGCGCTGATCACCTGCCGGGCGGACGAAAAGCTCGGCCTCATCGCCCGGCTCGCCGCGCTCGGCGACCTCGTCGCCGACATCGACATCGCCCCGCCCGGCCTCGACGACGTCTACGGCCATTTCTCGAAGCTCGGAGGCAAGGCCGCATGAGCGCGTTCGACCGCACCGCCTCGATCGTAGCGACCGAGCTTCGGCTCGCCTCGCGCAACAGCTGGATCCTGCTCGCGACAGGCGTGCTCGGCGCCTTCGCGCTGGCCCTCGCCTTTCTCGGTTCGGGCCCGAGCGGCGCACTCAAGGCCGATCCACTGGTGTTGACCGCCGCGTCGCTCGCGACGCTGTCGGTCTATCTGGTGCCGCTGATCGCGCTGCTGCTCACCTACGACACGGTCGCCGGCGAGATCGAACGCGGCACGCTGGCGCTCACGCTCGCGACCCCGGTGTCACGCGCGGAGCTGCTCGGTGCCAAGTTCATCGGCCAGCTGCTGGTCGTCACCTTCGCGATCGCGATCGGCTACGGCGTGGCCGCCGCGGCCGTCGTCGCGGTGCATGGCGTCTCGGATGCCGGGCTGACCGCCTGGGGCGTGCTCGGCGGCACGGCAATCCTGCTCGGCGCGGTGTTCATCGCGATCGGCACGGCGATCTCGGCCGCGAGCCGGCAGACCGGCACGGCGGCGGCGATCTCGGTCGCGGTTTGGCTCGTGGTCGTGGTGCTCTACGATCTCGGCCTGCTCGCCGGACTGATCCTCGACGGCGGCGGTACCTTCGCCAAGGTCGTGTTCCCCTATCTCGTACTCGCCAATCCCGGCGATGCGTTCCGGCTGTTCAATCTCGCGATGCTGTCGGGCGTGGCGCCGGTCGCCGGCATCGACGGGCTCGCCGCCACCCTGCCCTTCTCACCCTTCGCGGCGCTCGGCGCGCTCGGCCTCTGGCTCGCAGCCGCGCTCGGCCTCGCCCATCTCGTGTTCCGGAGGACCACGCCATGATCGCCCCGCGCAGCCTGCTTTATCCCCGCACTCTGCTCCAGGCCGCCACCCTCGCCGCACTCCTGGCGCTCGGCGCCTGCAACGAGGTCGCCAGCAGCGCCAAGCCGCCGGCGGTCGTCATGACCGACGACGCGCTCGGCTATTACTGCCAGATGTATCTCGCCGACCATCCGGGTCCGAAGGCGCAGATCCTGGTCAAGGGCGACGAGCATCCGCTCTGGTTCACGCAGGTGGTCGACGCAGTCGCCTATCTGAAGGGGCGCGAGCGGGTCGCCGACACCGCCGCGGTCTATGTCAGCGACATGGGCGCGGCCAAGAGCTGGTCCGAGCCCGGCCGCGCCAACTGGATCGATGCCGACAAGGCCGTGTTCGTGATCGGCAGCCGCCGGCTCGGCGGCATGGGCGTGCCGGAAGCGATCCCGTTCTCGACCGCGCTCGCGGCGGCCGAGTTCGTCGCGGCCCATGGCGGTCGCGCGATGGGCCTCGCCGACATTCCCGAGGCCTATTTGCGCCACGAGGGGGCCGCGTCGGCCGATGCGGGAACGACCGGCGGTTCCGGTGGGATGGGCGGCATGGGCGATCGCCCCCGGCCGCGACCGGCGGCGCCCCGGCGCCGTCGATGCATTGAGGAGAGCGATCATGCGACCGGCTGTCCTCCGCCCCGATCATCGCCTGTCCCGCCGCCGGTTCCTGGCGATCTCGGCCGTGCTGGCCGGTGCCGCCGTCGCACCGAAGCGCGCCGCGGCCGCCGCGCCCTTGCGCGTCTGGGAAGGTCAGGCACTCGGCGCCCATGCCACGATCCGGCTCGTCGGCGACAATGGGGCGGCCGATCAGGCTTTCGCGGCGGTGGAGGCCGAGATCCGGCGGCTGGAGGCCGTATTCAGCCTTTACGCGACCGGCAGCGAGATCGCCCGGCTCAATCGCGACGGCCGCCTCGACACGCCCTCGGCCGACCTCGTCGAAGTGCTGTCGCTGGCGCGCGCCGTCCATCACCGGACCGACGGCCTGTTCGATCCGACCGTGCAGCCGCTGTTCGCCCTCCATGCCGAGCATTTTGCCCGCCCCGACGCCGATCCGGCCGGGCCTCCCCCTGAAGCGATCGAGGCCGCACTCGCGCGCGTCGGCCTCGGGCATCTGACGATCGACGCCGGCCACATCGGCTTCGATCGCCCCGGCATGGCGCTGACGCTGAACGGCATCGCGCAGGGCCACATCACCGACCGCGTCGCCATGATCCTGCGCGGGCTCGGCTATCGCGACATGCTGCTCGACGTCGGCGAGATCCGCGCGCTCGGGCACGGGCCGGGCGGGGCCTGGTCGGTCGGCTATCCGGCGGGCAATGCCTCGGGCGTGCTGAGACGGCTACGGCTCACCGACCGCGCGGTCGCGACCTCGGCGCCGTTCGGAACCGTGTTCGATGCCGCCGGCCGCTTCGGGCATATCTTCGATCCGGCGCGCGGCTTCACCGGCGGTGCACGGTCGACCGTCACGGTCACCGCGCCGACCGCCGCGATTGCCGATGCACTGTCGACCGCCGTCGTGCTGATGCCGGATCGCGCGCTCGGCGCGATCGGTTTCGATGCCGAGGTGTGTCTCGGCTGACATGCGGACCGCAGTATGGGGCGCGCGGGTCAACCGCTCGCCGCCCCCGGTCCCGGGATGGCGCCGGGCGGGCACTTGCCGAGGATGATCATGCCCAGCACCTCGTCCTTGGTCACGTCCGCGACCTTGGCCGAGCCGACCAGCTTGCCGTTCTTCATCACATAGACGCGGTCGGCGAGGTCGAACACGTCGTGGATGTCGTGGCTGATCAGGAAGATGCCGAGGCCTTCGCGCTTCAGGGACAAGGTCAGGTCGCCGACCTGCTTGGTCTCCTGCGGCCCTAGCGCGGCGGTCGGCTCGTCCATGATCAGGATGCGCGCGTCGAACTGGATCGCGCGCGCGATCGCCACTGACTGGCGCTGGCCGCCGGAGAGCGCGCGAACCGGCTCCTTGAAGCGGCGGAAATGCGGGTTCAGCCGGGCCATCACCTTACGGGCGCGGCTCTCCATCTCGGCGTCGTCGAGCGTACCCCAGCGGGTCAGGATCTCGCGGCCGAGGAAGATGTTGGCGGCGGCATCGACGTTGTCGGCGAGCGCGAGCGTCTGGTAGATCGTCTCGATCCCGTAGGCTTTTGCGTCACGCGGGGTCGCGATCGTCGCCGGCGCGCCGTTGATGCGGATCTCGCCGGAGTCCGGCGCATAGGCGCCGGACAGGATCTTGATCAGCGTCGACTTGCCGGCGCCGTTGTGGCCGAGCAGGCCGACGACCTCGCCCCGGTAGAGGTCGATCGAGACATCGTCGACCGCCTTGATGCCGCCGAAGGCGATCGAGACGTGGCGCATCTCGACCAGCGGCGCGTCGGGGTTCTGGCCGGGGATTTCGGTCGGGGCGAGCGCGGGCGCGGTCATCGGAGCCTCCCTCATTTCACGTGGCGGCGATAGACGGTGTCGAGCCAGACGGCCGCGACCAGCACGATGCCGACGACGATGTTCTGCAAGGGCGCATCGACGCCGAGCAGCACCATGCCGGACTGCAGCGACTGCATGACCACCGCGCCGAGCATGGCGCCGTAGATCGTGCCGGTGCCGCCGGCGAGCGAGGTGCCGCCGATCACCGCGGCGGCGATCGTGTAGAGCTCGTCGAGCGTGCCGGTGGCGTTGGTCGCCGATTGCAGGCGGGCGGTCGCGATCGAGGCCGAAACGCCGGCGAGCAGGCCCATCAGCGCGAAGACCATCATCAGCACGCGGCGGGTGTTGATGCCGGAAAGCTCGGCCGCCTCCGGGTTGCCGCCGAGCGCGAAGACATAACGGCCGAAGCGCGTGCGATCGGCCAGGAAGGTCATGGCGATGCCGATGCCGATCGCGATCAGCACCGGGATCGCGTAGCCATGGGCGATGAACGGCAAGGGCGCATCTTCGGGCGCACCGGCCGCCGCCTGCATGCGGCGGACCACGCCGACGGGCAGCGGATAGGCGTTGACCACCCAGGTGGCGCCGAGGATCGCCAGCGCGATCAGCGCCGCGATGAACGCCTCGGCCCAGACCGGCCGCACCGTGAAGCCGAAGCCGATGCGGCGGCGGCGGATGGTGATCTGCACCGCGATCGCGACGAGCACCGCCGCAATGCCGAGCCCCCAACTGGCGGAGCCGCCGATCGCGCCCTCGATGCCGCCGCCGATCGGCAGGAACCGGCGATCGAGCGGCGCCACCGTCTGGCCGGTCGTGACCCACCAGGCCGCGCCGCGCCAGATCAGCAGGCCGCCGAGCGTGACGATGAAGGACGAGACGTTCAGATAGGCGACCACGAAGCCCTGGAGAGCGCCGATCGCCGTGCCGGTGACGAGGCCGACCACCACGGCGACGATCCAGGTCGCCGGATGTTCGAAACCCCAGAGCTGCGGCAAGATCTGCGCCTGGGTCACGCCGACGATCATGCCGATGAAGCCGAGCATGGAGCCGACCGAAAGGTCGATGTTGCGGGTGACGATCACCAGGACCATGCCGGTCGCCATCACGGCGATCGAGGCGGACTGGACCGAGAGGTTCCAGAGATTGCGCGGCGTCAGGAAGCCGCCGCCGGTCAACACGTCGAAGCCGACCCAGATCACGGCGAGCGCCGCGATCATGCCGATCAGGCGCAGGTCGAGTTCGAGCTTTCGGATCAGGTCACTCATCCGCTGGTCCTTGCGAGAACACGATGCCCCGCTCCCGGACGCCGCGATGCGGCTCGGGAGCGGGGAGAGGACGGGCCGCGATCGGGCCCGCAGCCGGCGAAGGCGCCCGCGGTCGCCGGCGCGCGCCTTCGCCGAAACCGCAAGGCCTCAGTTGCAGACCTTGACCGTGCCGGCCTTGACGCCCTGGCAGACCGCGTCCTTGGAGATCCAGCCGGCTTCGATCACGACATTGAGGTTGTCCTTGGTGATCGGGATCGGCTTCAGGAACACGGCGGTCATCTTCTGCTTCTTCGGACCTTCCGCGAAGGTCGTCGCGCCGGGGATGTCGCCGAGTTTCTTGCCGCCGGCGAGCGCGACCGCGATCTCGGCCGCGTTCTTGCCGAGCTCGCGGGCGTCCTTCCAGACCGAGACGGTCTGGGTGCCGAGCGCGACGCGGTTCAGCGCCGCCTTGTCGCCGTCCTGGCCGGACACCGGCACCTGGCCGGCGAGGCCCTGGGCGGAGAGCGCGGCGACCACGCCGCCGGCGGTACCGTCGTTGGAGGCGACGACCGCGTCGACCTTGTTGTTGTTCTTGGTCAGGATCTGCTCGAAGTTCTTCTGCGCGTTGGCGGGCAGCCACTGGTCGGTATAGGCCTCGCCGACGTTCTTGATGTCGCCCTTGTCGATCGCGGCCTTCAGGACTTCCATCTGGCCGGCGAACAGGAAGTCGGCGTTCGGGTCGGTCGAGGAGCCCTTGATGAAGGCGTAGTTGCCCTTCGGCTTCACGGCATAGACCGCGCGCGCCTGCATGCGGCCGACCTCCTTGTTGTCAAAGGTGATGTAGAAGGCCGAGGGGATCTCGATCAGGCGATCGTAGCCGACGACCGGGATGCCCTCGTTGGCGGCCTTCTCGACCGCCGGGCGGATCGCATCGGCGTCCTGCGCGAGCACGATCAGCGCGGTGGCGCCCTTGGTGATCAGGCTCTCGATGTCGGTCAGCTGCTTGGACGGCGAAGACTGCGCGTCGGCCGAGATATAGGTGCCGCCGGCCTTCTCGACCGCCGCCTTGATCGCGGCCTCGTCGGTCTTCCAGCGCTCCTCCTGGAAGTTCGACCAGGACACGCCGATCACCGGCTTGCCGGCGGCGAGCGCCGCCCCGGCGGAGATCACGGTCATCGCCGTCGCGGCGAGGAGAGTAGTCGCGAGCTTCATGGGTGGTTCCTCCTGGTGTTCGGCCGTTGCTCGGCCGTCTGGTTCAGTTCATCGGCGCGGATCCCGCGGGAGACCGCGCCGGTCATCGGTCGAGGCGCGCGGGAGACCGGGCACTCGCCCGGCCCCGCGCGGCTCAGACGAAGCGGTTGACCACGCTCTCCAGGAACTCCTGGCGTCCGGAGCGCGGGCACGGATCGAGGCCGGTTTCGAGCGCCCGGTCGGCGAGATCGGCGAGGGTACGTTCTCCGGCGAGGATCGCGCGGCCCTCTGGCCCGTCCCAACCGGCGTAGCGCTCGGCGACCGGCCCGGTCAGCGCATCCGCTTCGATCATCCCGGCGGCGGCGAGGAAGGCGCGCGCGCAGGCGTCCATCGAGCCGACATGGGCGTGGATCAGGTCGTCGGGGTCGATCGACTGGCGGCGGATCTTGGCGTCGAAGTTGAGGCCGCCAGTCGTGAAGCCGCCGCCCTTCAGAATCTCGTGGAAGGCGAGCGCCAGCTCGGGCGCGTTCATCGCGAACTGGTCGGTGTCCCAGCCGAGCAGTTCGTCGCCGCGGTTGATGTCGAGCGAGCCGAACACGCCGAGCGCCTGGGCGAGCGCGATCTCGTGCTGGAACGAGTGACCGGCGAGGATCGCGTGGTTCTGCTCGAGGTTGAGCTTCACGTCCTTGGTCAGGCCGTAGCGCTCGAGAAAGCCGTAACAGGTCGCGACATCGAAATCGTATTGGTGCTTGGTCGGTTCCTTCGGCTTCGGCTCGATCAGGATCGGGCCGTCGAAGCCGATCTTGTGCTTGTGCTCGACCACCATCGAGACGAAGCGGCCGAGCTGGTCGAGCTCGCGCTTCATGTCGGTGTTGAGCAGGGTCTCGTAGCCCTCGCGGCCGCCCCACAGCACATAGTTCCGACCGCCGAGCCGATGCGTGACCTCGAGCGCGGCGCGGACCTGCCCGGCGGCATAGGCGAACACGTCCGGGTCCGGGTTGGTCGCCGCGCCCGCCATGTAGCGGCGGTTGGAGAACAGGTTCGCCGTGCCCCACAGGAGACGGACGCGCGCGGTCTCTATCTTCTTCTCGAACACATCGGCGATGGCGTTGAGGTTGGCGACGGATTCCTTGAGCGATCGGCCCTCGGGGGCCGCATCGACGTCGTGGAAGGTGAAGAACGGCACGTCGAGCAGCCGGAACAGTTCGAAGGCGACGTCGGCCTTGGCTTTGGCGAGCGCCAGCGCGTCGTCGCCGTGGTGCCAGGGGCGCAGGAAGGTCTCGCCGCCGAACGGATCGCCGCCCGGCCAGCAGAACGAATGCCAGTAGCAGACCGCAAAGCGCAGGTGATCCTCGAGGCGCTTGCCGAGGACCACGCGGTCCTTGTCGTACCAGCGGAAGCCGAGCGGGCTCGGCGCGTTCGGGCCGCCATAGGCGATCGGCGCGGCGGTTTCGAAGAAGCGGGCGGGTGCGTTCACGGGGTCGGCTCCTCAGCAACGACGATGCAGGACGGCCGAGGGAGACGCCGCGATGCGGCCTCGGTCATGGCGTGCGCGATCGGCGCGGCGGATGAGGCGCCATCCGGTCCGAGATGCATCGTCTGTCCTCCCTCTCGAACCCGGTCGGATCCTCGCGATCTCTGTCGCTTTCGATCGTCCGACCGTGGTTCCCATTCCGATGCGCCCGCCCTTCGAGGCGGGCGAGAAGTCTTTTGTCCGGCCGGTGCGTCGGTGCACCGCCGGGTCCGGCTCAGGGCAGGTTGTCCCGCATCACGATGTCGATACGGATCTTCTCCTGCTCGCTGAGGATCGGCTCGCCGCGGGTCAGTGCGCGCAGCACGCGGACGGCGGCGCGGGCCTCGTGACCGGGGTTCTGCGAAATGACCGCGTCCATGACGCCGCGCAGCAGCAGACGGCGCGTGACCGCAGTCACGTCATGGCCGACGAAAACGATCCGCCCATCGCGACCGGCATCGGTCAGCGCCTTGGCGACACCGGCAGTGCCCGCGCCGACATTATAGAGGCCGACCACGTCAGGATGAGCGTCGAGCAACCTCATGGTGAGGTGCTCGGAGCGCTCGTCCTCGTCGCGACCTTCGACAACGGGCAGGATCTCGAGGCCGCCGAACTCCGCGCTCAGCACCTGGGTGAAGCCGAAAATGCGCTCGGCATGGTCGCGCAGATTCTGCGAGCCGGCGACGATGGCGATCTTGCCCGGCCGCGTGCCGACCAGACGGCCGACCAGCGCGCCGGCGGTGCGGCCGGCGGCGATGTTGTCGATGCCGACATAGTGGTGACGCCGGGCCGTCGGCACGTCGGAGACCAGCGTGACCACCTTGGCGCCGGCGTCGACCAGGTCGTCGAGCGCGGCCCGCACCGCCGGGTGGTCGAGCGCGACCACCGCGACGCCGTCGAAGGCGCCGTGCAGGCGTTCGAGCGTCGAGGCCAGGATTTCCGGGCTGAACACGTCGGTGGTGATGGTCTCGACCGACAGGCGACGCGCCGAGAGCCAGCTCGCCATCTCGCCGAGCTGGGCCTGGATCTGCTGCATGAACAGGTTGGGACCGGCCGGCATCACAAAGGCGAAGCGGCGCGCGCGGCCGCGCGCCAGCTCGGCTGCCGCGGCATGCGGCCGGAACGCGTGGCGCTCGATCGCCTCCTTGACCCGGCGCACCGTATCCGGCCGGACACCCGGCCGGCCATGCAGCACGCGATCGACCGTCGCGAGGCTGACGCCGGCTTCGCGGGCAATGTCGCGGAGGGTCATCGAGGTCTGGGAGAGCGCGTCCTTCATGCTGAAATTCGTGGCACATCAGGATGAGGTACGCAACTCATTTTGAGGCATCCAGCGTACCATCGCGATTCTTTCGCGTTCAAAGAACATATTGAAACATCGGGAGATTTCATGCCCCCGTGCCGGCACGGACGCACGGAAGCGCCTCCGGAGCCGATGCTCCGAAGGCGCCTCGAAACCGTCCGCGACCGACGGCCTAGAGCAGGTCCGCCGCCGCCAGATCGCGCATGAGGTGGCTCGTGCCGTAGGTCCAGGGCGAACATTCGGTCGACAGCCGAACCCGGTTCATCAGCATGCCGAGCGCCGGGGTCGAGATCTCGACGACGTCGCCCATCTTGTGGGTGAAGCCCTTGCCCGGCCCGTCGCGGTCGAGTGTCGGGGCAAACATGGTGCCGAGCATCAGGATCAGGCCATCCGGATACTGGTGATGCGGACCGATCGCGGCGGCGGCGAGCGCCGCCGGCTTGCGCGAGATCATCGCCATGTTCGAGGCACCGTCGAGCACGAAGCCGTCCTCGCCGGTGATACGCAGCGTGAGTTCCGCGCGTTCCACATCGGCGAGGCCGAAGTCGCCGTCGACCAGGCGCACGAACGGTCCGACCGCGGCGGAGGCGTTGTTGTCCTTGGCCTTGCCGAGCAGCAGAGCCGAGCGCCCCTCGACGTCGCGCAGGTTCACGTCATTGGCGAGCGTCGCGCCGACGATGACGCCGCGGCTCGAGATCACCAGCGCGATCTCCGGCTCCGGGTTGTTCCACTGTGAGATCGGATGCAGGCCGACATCGGCGCCGTAGCCGACCGAGGACATCGGCTGCGCCTTGGTGAAGATCTCGGCATCCGGGCCGATGCCGACCTCGAGATACTGGCTCCAGATGCCCTTGGCGATCAGCGTCGCCTTGAGCTCCATCGCCTTCGGCGACCCCGGCTCGATCTTCGACAGGTCCGAGCCGATCAGCGCGGTGACCTCGGCCCGGAGCGCCTCGGCCTTGCTCCGATCGCCGCGCGCGCCCTCCTCGATCACGCGTTCGAGCAGCGAGGCGACGAAGGTGACGCCGGCGGCCTTTACCGCCTGGAGATCGATCGGCGACAGGAGCCGAGGCAGCCGCGGATCGGGCGCCGTGGCGCGGCTGTTTTCGAGCAATGCCTCGACGCTGCCGATCGACGTGCCCGGCGCGGCACGGACATGCGCCGCCGGATCCGCCATCTCGGCGATGTCGCGCACGGTGGCGGCGCCCTTGGCCGTGATGTCGAAGACGGCGCCGGCGCGCACCGTCAGGATGCGCGGATGAGTGTGGCCGGGGACGAGCCCGCGGCCGATCAAAATACCTTCGCCTGGAACATGCGCCGTGGTCACCCGGCCCCTCCCCTGTTCGCTGTGCCGAGCCGGACCGTCAACGGCCGGACTGCCGGCCATAGAGCAGCAGCATCGCGACGATGACGCCGCCGTAGATCAATTGCCGCCCGGCTTCCTCGATCTGCATGACCGAGAGGATCGACTGCAAGAGCGTCACCAGGATCACGCCGGCGATGGTGCCGAAATACGAGCCCTTGCCGCCGAGCACATGCGTGCCGCCCAGCACCACCGCGGCGATCGACGGCAGCAGGTAGGCATCGCCCATCGACTGCGAGGCCTTGGCGGCATAGCCGGCGAGCAGGATGCCGCCGAGCGCGCTGAGCGTGCCCGAAGCAACGAAGGCGAGCAGCGTCACGCGCCGGGTCGGCAGACCCGACAGATAGGCGGCGCGCTCGCGATTGCCGATCGCGTAGAGCGCGCGGCCGAAGGTGGTGCGGCCGAGCAGGAACAGCGTCGCGAGGCCGACCAGCGCCCAGACCAGCACGCCGTTGGCGACATTGGGGATCAGCGTGCCGGTGGCGAGCCAGCGCATCAGCGGCGAGGCCGAATCCTGCGGCGCGAAGCCGCCCGTGTAGGCGACCATCAGCCCCTGCGCCACCGCGTTGACCGCCATGGTGACGATCATCGAGGGCACGCGCATGTAGCCGACGATGAAGCCGTTGAGGAGCCCGAAGGCGGCGCCGCAGAGGAGCCCGGCGGGGATCGCGAAGGCGGCGCCGACCGGCCCGTAGGACGACATGGCCGAGGCCATCATGGCGCCGGTCGTCAGCACCCAGGGCACCGACAAGTCGATATGGCCGATCAGGATCACCAGCATCATGCCCGAGGCGATCACGCCGAGGAACGCCGCCACCTTGAGCTGCTGCAGCAGATAGGCGGGCGCGAGGAAGTTCGGCGAGTAGAGCGCGCCGATCAGGATCATCGCGACGATGCAGCCGTAGGCGGTCGCGATCGCCGGATCGATCCGACGGCTGAGCGGCGGCCGGCCGGCGGCGGGAGCGGGGGTGGAGGCGGGCGTCACGGGAACCACTCCAGGCGATTGCGCACGCTGATCAACGGGATCGCGCCGAGGCTGACGGCGGCGAGCAGCACGAGGCCCTGGAACAGCGGCTGCCAGAGCGGGTCGAGATCGAAGACGAACAGGAGATCGCCGACGGTCCGGAACGCGATCGCGCCGAACACCGCGCCGACGACGCTGCCGCGGCCGCCGGCGAGCGAGACACCGCCGAGCACGACCGCGGCGATCGAATAGAGCGTGTAGGCGCTGCCCGAGGCGTAGGCCGCCTCGCCCGTGTAGGAGAAGAAGGTCAGATAGAGACCGGCAACGCCGGACAGGAGGCCCGAGAGCGCGTAGGTCGCGAGCTTGGCGCGTTGCAGCGGCAGGCCGGACATGTAGGCCGCGCTCTCGGCCGAGCCGATCGCATAGGCCGCGCGGCCATAAAGCGAGCGGCTGAACGGCACCCAGACGAGCGCGATCACCACCGCGAGAAAAACGAGGCTCGCCGGAAACACGTCGCCGATCTTCGAGGTCACCGCGTCGGCGAGATCCTCATCGACGCCGCCGCCCGGAAACGGCCGGAGCAGCAGCGCGAGGCCGTAATAGCAGGCGCTGGTCGCGATGGTGGCGACGATCGGCTGCAGCCGTCCGACGACCACGAGCAGGCCGTTGATCAGCCCGCAGCCGAGCGAGGCGAGGAGCACGAGGCCGGCGCCGCCGAGCGCCGGCACCACGCCGCCGACGACCAGCCAGGAGGCGAGGCAGTTCGAGAAGACCAGGATCATGCCGGCCGAGAGATCGATGCCGCCGGTGATCACCACCAGCGCCTGCGCCGCGGCGACGAAGGCGAGCAGCGTCGACTTGTTCGCCGCCGTCTGCACGACATTGAGCGAGAAGCCGGCCGGGTGGTTGGCGAGATAGAGCACGAACAGCGCGACCGCGAGGCCGATCGCCGCGAGCGTGCCGCGGTGGCGCTGGAAGGCGAAGCGCCAGGCGGCGCGATCCGGCGTGGCGAAGGTCCGATCGGTCATGACGCCACCCGCTCGGTGGTCGCGTCGCCGACGTCGAGCGCGCTCGCGATCAGATTGTGTTCGGTGATCCGGTCGCCGGTCAGTTCGGCGGTGACGCGGCCGTCGTACATGACCAGCACGCGGTTGCAGCAGCCGATCAGCTCGTCGTAGTCGGTCGAATAGTAGAGGATCGCCGCGCCCTCGTCGGCGAGGCGGCGGAGCAGGCGATAGATCTCCTGCTTGGTGCCGACGTCGATGCCTCGGGTCGGATCGTTGAGCAGGATGATGCGCGGCTCGGTCATCAGCCACTTGGCGATGACGACCTTCTGCTGGTTGCCGCCCGACAGCGCGCCGACCGGAATGTCTGGCGAGGCGGTCTTGATCTGGAGCTTGGCGGTCAGCGCGTCGATCGCGGCGCGTTCGGCCGCGCGGTCGACGACGCCGAAGGCGGAGATGCGGCCGAGGCCGGCCAGCGTCAGGTTCTCGCCGACCGTCATCGGCAGGAGCAGGCCCTCGGTCTTGCGATCCTCAGGGATCAGCGCCATGCCGACCTCCGACGCCTTGGCGTCGCGCGGGCTCGCCAGCCGCCGCGCCGCGCCGCCGACCGTGATCGAGCCGGACCAGTTGCGGAGCACGCCGAACAGCGCGAGCAGCAGTTCGCGCTGGCCCTGGCCGTCGAGCCCGCCGATACCGACGATCTCGCCGGGGCGCAGGTCGAGATCGACCTTGTCGAGCGACCGGCCCCAGGTCAGGCCCCGGCAGCTCAGCACGGGGGCGACCTGGGGCGGCGGGTCGACCTTGGGCGGGAAGGCGTGGCGATACTCGCGACCGATCATCATCTCGATCATGTCCTGGCGCGAGCGCGTGCCGGTCGCGAAGGACTGGATGTTGCGGCCGTTGCGGAACACCGTGCACTCGTCGGCGAGTTCGTCGATCTCGTCCATGCGATGGGAGATGTAGAGCAGCGCCATGCCCTCGGCGCGCAGGCGCTTCAGCACCTCGAACACGGTACGGACGTCGGCCTTGGTCAGCGCCGAGGTCGCCTCGTCGAGGATCAGGATGCGCGGCTCGCGCGCCAGCGCCTTGGCGATCTCGACCATCTGGCGCCGGGACAGCGGCAGGTCGCGGACCAGCATGTCGGGGTGGATGTCCGGCGCGCCGGCGCGCGCCAGCGCCTCGCCGGCGATCCGGCGCTGGGCGCGGCGGTCGATCAGGCCGAAGCGGCGCGGCGGATTGGAGACGAGGATGTTCTCGGCGACCGACAGGTCCGGGATCAGCGACAGTTCCTGGAACACGCAGACGATGCCGGCGCGATTGGCGGCGGTCGGCCCCGGGAACGTCACCTCGTGGCCGTCGAGCAGCATGCGGCCCTCGTTCGGCGTGACGACGCCGGACATGACCTTCATCAGCGTCGACTTGCCGGCGCCGTTCTCGCCGAGCACTGCGTGGATGGCCCCGGCGCGGATGGCGAGATCCGCCTCATGCAGCGCGACGACGCCGCCATAGCGCTTGGAGACCTTCTCCATGCGGAAGATCGTGTCGGACTGCTGCACTGCCTGCCACTCCGGACCGTCGCCGAGAAATCAACACGCCGAGGACTCGATACCAGGAGCCTCGTCGCCGAGACGACGCCGCAGCCCGCAGGCCGCGACGCCTCCGGCCGAAGCGCGGACCCGAGTTCCCGCGCATCGATCGAAGAAGCCGCAGAGCCCCGCATCGGCGCGGAGCCCTGCCTTCAGCCGAACCTCAGTCCTTGGTCTGGCTCATGATCTCCTGGGCGGTGAAGTTGATGCCGCAGGTCGGGAAGGCGTTGCCGACGAAGAAGTTGTCCGACTGGTCGGGATAGTAGTCGGCGTCCTTCTTGAAGTTCGGATCGGCGACGACGGCGGTCGGCAGCTTGATCGCCTGCGGCACCACCTCGCCCTCGAGCGCGGCGATGGCGACCTTGATCGCGACCGCGACCTGCGCCGGGCCCGTACCGGCGGAGATGCACTTGAGGCCGTCGCCGGCGTTCGCGGCGCAGAGCTTGCGGAAGCCGTTCTCGGTCTCGCCGCCGAAGGGCACGAACTTGTGCTTGGCGTCCATCAGGGCGCGGACGACGCCGGTGTCGCCGCCCTGCGCGGTGATGCCGTCGAACGGGCCGTTGGTGGTCAGCGCGTCGGCGGTCGCCTTCTGGGCGACGCCGTCGTCCCACTTGCCGACCACTTCGGTGACCTTGAACGGCTTGCCGGTCGCCTTCAGCGTCTCGGCGACGCCGTTGTGGCGGTCGGTATCGACCGAAGTACCGGCGACGCCACGCACTTCGAGGATCTTGCCGCCGTTCGGCAGATGGTCGGCGAGCCACTTCGCCCACAGGACGCCGAGGCCCTTCTGGTCGACGTTGACGTTGATCGCGTCGGTGGTGTTCAGCGTGTTGTCGAAGGCGACCAGCACGACGCCGGCATCCTTGGCGCGCTTGATCACCGGACCGAAGGCGGTCGGGTTCTGCGCGTTGACGACGATCGCGTCGTAACCGGAATCGATGAAGTTGTTGATCGCCGAGATCTGCGCCGGCACGTCCTCGCCGGTCGAGACGACCTTGAATTCCTTCAGCTTGGCCTTGACCTCCGGCTGGGCCGCATAGGCCTTGGCGGTCTGGACCATCTGGATGCGCCAGGTGTTGGCGATGTAGCCGTTGGCGAGCGCGATGCGATAGGGGCCGTTCTTCTTCGGGAACTGGAAGAACTTGGTGTCGCCGGCCCAGGGGACCATGCACTTGGCGTCGCTCGCCGGCCCGGAGACGACCTTCGGGGCCGCCATGGCACTTCCGCCGACCGCGAGAACCGCCGCGCCGGCCAGCATCAGGCGCACGGCGCCCCTGTTCCATTTCCGCTCGAACATCTCGTTCCTCCCTGGACTCACCGCGGGATCTTCTCGTCCCGTTTGCGATGATCGTCGGTGCTGGACTCTCCAATCTTCCGACGATTGGATGCTAGGACTCGAATGACAGCGCTGTCAAGCGGCCATGAAAGCGCTGTCATCAATGTTCGAATTGACAAGCTCCTGGCGGATCCTTAGCCTTTTTCGTAAAGGATCAGCTCCGATGCCAAGAGTTACTCTCAACGACGTGGCACGCGTTGCAAACGTCAGCGCGATCACAGTATCGCGCGTGTTACGGCATCCGGATCAGGTCTCGGAGGAGAAGCGGAAACGCGTCATGGCGGCCGTGCAGAAGCTCGGCTACGTGCCGGACCTGGCCGCCAGCCGCCTCGCCTCCTCGCGCACCCACATGGTCGGCGTGATCGTGCCGACGCTCTACAATGTGATCTTCGCCGATTACCTGCTCGGCCTGCACGAGATACTCGTCCCGGCCGGGTTGCAGGTGGTGGTCGTCAACAGCCGATACTCGCAGGACGAGGAAGAAGCCGCGGTCAAGACGCTGATCGGCCAGCGCGCCGAGGCGATCGTGGTCGCCGGCATCCATCACACCGCGCTCGCGCGCCGGCTGCTGGCGCGCTCGCACATGCCGGTGGTCGAGACCCTCGAACTCACCGACCGGCCGCTCGGGCTCAACGTCGGTTTCTCGCAGCAGAGCGCCGCCGCGGAGGCGACGCGGCGGCTGATCGCGGGCGGGCGGCGGCGCATCGCCTTCTTCCTCGGCCAGCTCGACGACCGGGCGATGGCGCGCCAGGCCGGTTACCGGCAGGCGATGGCCGAGGCCGGGCTCGACGAGACGATCGTGCAGATCACCGGCCTCAGCTCGGTCCGCCTCGGCTCGGCGCTGCTGTCCCGGTTGCTCGAAGATGCGGCCTTGCCCGAGGCGATCTTCTGCATCGACGACAACGTCGCGCTCGGCGTGCTGCAGGAGTGCCGGAAACGGCAGATCCGCGTGCCGGACGATGTCGCCGTGGTCGGCTTCCACGATCTGGAATTCGCCGCCTGCCTGTCGCCGTCGCTGACGACGGTGGCGACGCGGCGCTACGAGACCGGCCGGGTGGTGGCGGAAAAGCTGGTCGACGCCATTCTCGGCGGCACCGCGCTGAAGCCGGCGCAGATCGATCTCGGCTTCGAGATCGTCGCTCGGGAAAGCGGCTGACGAGACCTCTCGCGTATCACGCGCCCGATCAGGCAACACCGCCCAGCGCCGCGCTGCGCGTCGCGCTCGGCAGGGTGCCGAAGGCCGCCTTGTAGTCGCGCGAGAAGCGGCCGAGATGGCCATAGCCGACCGCATGGGCGACATCGCCGACGGTCGTGCCGCTCGCGGCACTCTCGAGCGCATAGCGCGCCATGCGCAGGCGCTGGCCTTGCAGATATTGCAGCGGCGAGCAGCCGAAATGCTGCTTGAAGCCGATCTGCAGGGACCGGAGCGAACAGCCGGCGACGTCCGCGACATCGGCGATGCTGATCGGCTCGGCGAGATTGGCGTGCATGTAGGCCTGCGCGCGCTTGACCTGCCGCGAGCTCGGCCCGTGGCGCCGATCCGCGACGAGAGGGCTGATGTTGCTCGGCTGGGCAGCGACGAGACCGGCGATCAGGTCTTCTTCCAGCAGCATCTGGCAGGGATCGCCGGTCCGCCCGAAGGCGCGGCCGGCATCGGCGGCGGCGAAGCAGGCCGCAGCCGCCTGCGCCCAACGCCGCATCGGCGCCCGGTCGAGCGCCAGTTCCGGCTCGAACACGATCGGATAGGCGAGTTCGTGGCCGCTCGCGGCCTCGGCGATACGATGCAGCGCGGCGCGATCGATCTGGATCAGCAGCTTGGCGCAGTCGGCCGACCACGTCATGCGCGTCGCGAGCGTCGGATTGAGAATGGTCGCCGCGCCCTCGCCCACCATGACCTCACGCCGGCCGTTGCGCACCTCGGCCGCGCCGCGGAGCACGATCTGGACCAGGTAGAAGCGCCCCAGTTCGCCCGGATCGATCGACACCGCCGCGCCATAGCGCAGGTAGTTGAGCGAAAGAGATCGGCCGGCGGCGTGATTGTGCAGCGTATCGAGCCGATCGCGAGCGCTGGCCAGATGCAAGCGATGCGGACAGAAGGTGCGCCCGACGAAGGCGCGCGCCTCGTCGAGATCGCGCGACAGGAACAGCCTGTGCGCGGAGAGCGGTTCACCGTCCACCAGCCAACGGGCCATGATCCCCTGCCCATGATCCAACCGACCGTCGCCGGCCAAAATGGTACGCCGGCTTCGCCGGACGGCAAGCGGATATTTTAAGCTTCGAATTTTTCGCTTTCCGGATAAGGGAAACCGCGTGTCCGCTCCTAGACTGCACCCGTTGCAGCGGCCTTGAGGAGGCGGAGATGGTGAAGCGCAAGACGGTCGCCGTCATCGGCGGCGGGGTGAGCGGCCTGGCGGCGGCCAAGGCTTTCGCCGAACGCGGGCATATCGTGGTCGGCTTCGAGCGGACGCATGATCTCGGCGGCGTCTGGGAACCGTCGCGGTCCTATCCGGACGTGCAGACGCAGTCGCCGAAGGACCTCTACCGCTACACCGATCTCGCTATGCCGGACGACTATCCGGAATGGCCGAAGGGGCCGCAGGTCCACGCCTATCTGCACGCCTACGCGGCCAAGCACGGGCTCGCGCGGCTGTTCCGGCTCGACACCAACATCGTCTCGATGGATCGCCGCGCCGACGGCAAGCCCGGCTGGACGCTCACGGTCGAGACGCGCGGCGAGAGCGGCAGCGAGACCCGGACCGAGGATTTCGACTTCGTCGCGGTCTGCACCGGCCAGTTCTCCGACAAGAACATCATCTCGCACCCCGGCCAGGACGCCTTCGTCGCGAATGGCGGCCGGGTGATCCACTCGTCCGAATACACCGACCCCGCCATGGCGCGCGGCCGGCGCGTGGTCGTGCTCGGGGCGTCGAAATCGGCGACCGACATCGCCGTCAACGCGGCGAAGAACGGCGCGGCCGCCGTCACCATGGTCTATCGCGAGAACATGTGGCGGGTGCCCTATTTTGTCGGCGGCATCAACTTCAAGCGCCTGCTCTACACCCGCGCGCAGGAGATGCAGTTCAATTCGTGGGGTCGCACGCGCGCGCAGAAGCTCGTCGCGGCGCTGACCAAGCCGCTCGTCTGGGCGAATTTCCGCGGGCTCGAAACGCTGCTCAAGCTGCAGCTCGGGCTCAAGAAATGGAACATGGTTCCGGATGTGCCGATCGAGAAGGACGTCTCCTGCTCGGTGCCGATCGTCACGCCGGGCCTGTTCGAGAGTTTCAAGACCGGCAAGGTTCGGCCGATCCGTGGCACGTTCGAGCGCTACGAGCCGGGCGGCATCAAGCTCACCACCGGCGAGACGGTCGGCTGCGATCTCGCGGTGCTGGCGGTCGGCTGGAAGCTCGGCGTGCCCTACCTCGCCGACGCCCACAAGGCGAAGCTGATCGAGCCGGACGGCCAGTATCGCGTCTACCGGCTCGCCGTGAACCCCGACCTGCCCGACATGGGCTTCGTCGGGTTCAATTCGAGCTTCTGCACGATCCTATCGGCGGAGATGATCGCCAACTGGCTGGTGCGCTATGCCGACGGCATGCTGGCGCGGCAGCCGAGCGCGGCGGAGATGAACGCCGACATCGAGCGGATGCTGCACTGGAAGCGGCACGAGCGCCCGGCCGCGCAGATCTACGGCGGCCTGTGCTCGGCGCCGTTTCATTTCAAGCATTTCGACGAGCTGCTCGCCGACATGGGCGCCACCGTGCGCAAGCGCGCGAACCCGCTCGCGGAGTATCTCTCCTATCCCAACGCCGACGCCTACGGACGCTTCCTTGCGTCGACGCCGCAATACGTGGCGCAATAGCGGCGCGAAGACATCGAAGGCGGCGGTGCACCGCACGCATCAGCCGACGCGGAACTTGGAAACACGACAAGGCCCGAGGTGGGCCATGCGGAGGAGGACGACATGAGTGAACTGGAGAAGGGCATTACCCGCAACGGCGAGGGCTTTGCCGGCACAACCTGGAACATCCTCGGCCAAGTCTATTTCCCGAAGGCCACCTGCGACTCGACCTTCGCCTTCGAGACCAACAGCGACCCCGGCCAGTTCGTGCCGGTGCACATCCATCCGACCCAGGACGAGTTCATCTTGGTGCAGGAGGGCGAGCTCGACCTGAAGCTCGACGGCGTCTGGACCAAGGCCAAGGCGGGCGACCTCGTGCGCATGCCGAAGGGCATCCCGCACGGCTATTTCAACAAGTCGGACAAGCCGGCGCGCGCGCTGTTCTGGGTCTCGCCGGCCGGCAAGCTCGAGGATCTGTTCGTGGCGCTGCACGATCTGACCGACGTCGCCGAGGTGGTGCGCGTCTCGGCCCTGCACGACGTCGACTTCCTGCCGCCCGACGCCAACGCCTGAGCGGCCGCCGCGACTGCGAGACACCGAAGCCGGGCCGCTGCCGCGTTCCGGCTTTTCGGCGTTAGAAACTCGGCGATGCGGCGCAGGTCTCGCGCATGAGGGCGCGCAGCCAGCGATGGGCAGGGTCGGCGTCGAGGCGCGGGTGCCAGGCGAGCGAGATGGCCAGCGCGTCGGTCTTCACCGGCAATTCGAAACTGTATAGACCGGCCCGTGCCGGTTCGGTCAGTCGGGCCGGCACCGCCGCAATATGATCGGACGTACGGACGATCGCCAGCGCATCGGCGAAATTGGCGACCGCGATGGCGACGAAGCGCGTGAGGCCCGCCACGGCAAGCGCATCGTCGATCGGCCCGGCGAAGCGCCCGCGCCGCGACACCGAGACATGCGGAAACGACGCGAAGCGCTCCGGCGTCACGGCTGCGGCGGCCAGAGGATGGTCCGCCCGCGCGACGCCCACGAAGCGGTCGTGAAACAGGGCCTGCAAGCGGATCTCCGGCCCCATCGCCCCGATGACGCCGACATCGGCGTCGATCCGGCCCTCGCGCAAGGCTTCGACGTCCTCCTTGTCCGGATGCGCGAAACGCAGCCGGACCCGCGGCGCCTGTCGCGCGGCCAGCGACGCCAGTCCGGCTCCGAAGGTGCCGACGAAGCCGTCGTTGGCGCGGATGACGAAGGTCCGTTCCAGTTGGGCGAGATCGAGCTCGCCCTCCCCCGCACCAGGGCCTCGGCTTCCATGACGAGACGGCGCAACCGCTCGCGGAGTGCCTCCGCACGCGGCGTCGGCACCAGCCCGCGGCCGGCGCGCACCAGGACCGGATCGCCGATCAGATGCCGGATGCGGGCGAGCTGACGGCTCATCGCCGGCGGCGAGAGGTTCAGCCGCTGTGCGGCACCGACGACGCTGCCCTCCGACAGCAACGCGTCGAGTGTCACCAGGAGGTTCATGTCGAGCGGCGGCACGAGGCGTCTGGCCGAGGCGGCGGTGGGCATGGGCACGTCCTTATCAGTGCACCTGACGCAACTATATAATAGAAACATTGCACTATATGCAAAATGTGCCGGCCGCTATCGAAAGGCGAACCTCCCCGCTCCCGAACGGGGGCACTTTCGATAGGGCTTCCGATGAATCATCCCTCTCCTCCTCCGGCTTCTCAGTCCCACCCTGCGGCGCACGGGGCCGTGCATGCCGCGGCTCCCCATCACCGCCCGATCCACGCGGGCATGGTGCTGACCGGCCTGTCGCTCGCCATCCTGCTGTCGCAACTCGGCACCAACATCATCAATGTCGCCCTGCCGACGCTGGTGAACGATCTCGGCGTCGACTTCGGCTCGGTCCAATGGGTGGTGGTGAGCTATCTGCTCGTCGTCACCGCGCTGATCGTCGGCGTCGGCCGCTTCGGCGACCAGCTCGGCAAGAAGCGGCTCTACCTCTGGGGTCTCGCCGTCTTCATGGCGGCTTCGGTGCTCTGCGCACTTTCGGGCAATCTGCCGCTCCTGATCGCCGGCCGCGCGGCCCAGGGCCTCGGCGGCGCGATCCTGATGGCGCTGTCCTTCGCCTTCGTCGGCGAGGTCTTCCCGAAGGCGCGCACCGGCTTCGCCATGGGCGTGCTGTCGACCATGGTCTCGTTCGGCATCGCGCTCGGCCCTTCGCTCGGCTCGCTGGCCCTGGCCGCCTTCGGTTGGCAGGCCGTGTTCTGGGTCAATCTGCCGTTCGGCCTGCTCGCCTTCCTGCTGGTCGGCCGCTACCTGCCGAATGCCGTCGACGCGCCGAAACACCCGGTCCCGGCGGGGCACTTCGACTGGCTCGGCACGATCCTGCTGGCGCTGACCCTCGGTGCCTATTCGCTCGCGATGACCTTCTCGGGCAAGCAGGGCTTCGGTTCGCCGCTCGTGCTTCAGCTCGGGCTCGGCGCCGTGGTCGGCCTCGTCCTGTTCCTCGCCGTTCAGGTCAAGGCGCGCGCGCCGCTCCTGAAACTCTCCATGTTCGGCAATGCACTGCTCTCCTCCAGCATGGCGATGAGCGTGCTGGTCTATGCGGTGATGATGGCGACGCTGGTGCTCGGGCCGTTCTATCTGTCGAAGGCGCTCGGCCTCGACACCCGTATGGTCGGCCTCGTCATGACGGTCGGCCCGCTCGCCGCCGCGATCATGGGCGTGCCGGCGGGCACGGTCGCCGACCGGATCGGCGCCAAGCTCGCCATGGTCATCGGTCTGGCACTGTTCACGGTCGGCGCCTTCGTGATGTCCTGGGTGTCGCATGACGGCGGCGTCGCGACCTATATCGTCGCCATCCTGTTCATCAGCGTCGGCCTCGCCTTCTTCCAGACGCCGAACAACACCGCCGTCATGGCCGATGCCCGGCCCGAACAGCGCGGCCTCGTCTCTGGCCTGCTGGCGCTCGCCCGCAATCTCGGCCTGATCACCGGCGCCTCGCTGATGGGCGCGCTGTTCGCCAGCGTCGCGGGAGACACCGCGACCAGCACGCCCGAGATGGTCACGGACGGCATGCGCTTCGCCTTCCGCATCGCGGCGGCGATGGCGGCGGCGGCCTTCCTCCTGTCCCTCACCACGCTGCGTCCGCGTCGGCGCCACGCCTGACCGGCAGCCAAGGATGTTTCCCATGCAACGACACGTGTCACCGGGCGCCGCGCGTCCGATCCCTCCCGAACGCCGCCTTCGCGTCGCCGAGGTGCGCAGGGCCTTCGAGGTCAGTTCGCACATGCGGCGCCTCACGCTCGCCTCGACCGCCCTGATGGATTTTCCCGTCCGCCGTCCGGCGCAGTGGGTCAAGGTCTTCGTGCCGACTTCGGAGAGCGACAAGCCGAGCGGCCGCGCCTACACCATCCGCCACTTCCGCGAAGACCTCTGCGAGATCGACGTCGACTTCGTCCTGCACGGCGAGGGTCCTTGTTCGACCTGGGCGGCGGCGGCCAATCCGGGCGACGTCGTCCAGATTGCCGGTCCACGTGCCGGCTTCCAGCGCGACCCGGACGTCTCCCATCTGCTGATCGGCGGCGACGAGACGGCCCTGCCGGCCATCGGCTCGATCCTCGAAGCGCTGCCGCCCGGCCTGTCGGTCGAGGCCTTCGTGGAGATCCCCGACGACGGCGACGTCCAGGTCATCCGGTCGAAGGCCGATGTCCACCTGACCTGGCTCTCCCGCAACGGCGCCGAGGCCGGCACGGCGACCGCGCTCGCCGAGGCGATGATGCGGGCCGAGACCTCCGCGGAGAGGAGTGCGGTCTGGTTCGCCGCCGAGGCGGCGACCGTCCGGGCCGTTCGTCGCCATTTCCAGAACGATCGCGCCCTGCCGCGGAGCCGGATCTCCATGTCCGGCTACTGGAAGAAGGGCGAAACCGACTTTCGTGACAGCGAGGGGGATCAGTGACGGCCGGCGGCCGGCCCCTCGCTTGCCACGCCCCTCGCTTGCCACGCCCCTCTGCGGCGAACCCAGATGCCGACGATCGGTGCGCGCTCTGCCGGAGGGCGGGTTCCGGAATCATCGGGCGATCCGTTGGCCCGGCCACCTGCCGGCGCGGATCGGGACGCGGTCCGCTCGCGATCAGCGCCGGCCGTCCCCGGAGGGCGGCGCCGTGATCGCGGCCAGACAGGGCGCGGCCTCGGCGAAACGCGGCTCGGCATCCGGCTTGCCTCGCGCCATCCAGTCACGCTTCACCCGCAGATAGCCGAGCAGCGCCGCGAGGTCGGCCGCCTTCTGCTCGAGCCGCGAAACCTGCAGATCGATGATCTCGATCTCGCGTTCGGCCGACAGCCCGTCGTCGAGCAGCTCGCTCGCGATCTCGGCGATCTCTTTCAGCGGCATGCCGAGCGACTGCGCGAAGCGGATCATCATGGCGATGGAGACATCGCGCTCGCTAAAGATCTGGTACGGATTGCGCCCGCCCCGCGCCCCGGTTTGCGGCCGCAGAAGGCCCTTGCGCACGTAAAAGCGCACCGTGTCCTGGCTGAGCCCGGCCCGCTCGGCGAATTCTCCGATCAGCATCGGCAGATCCCTTGACCATGGACCATGGTCCAGCCTTATAGGACAGGCTCCCTCGATTGTGGAGCCGCATTCATGACAGATCAGCCGGACCGGACGCAGCACGCTCGCCTCGCCTTCGTGACGGGGGCGACGGGGCTTCTCGGCAACAATCTGGTGCGCGCGCTGATCGCGGCCGGATGGCGGGTGCGGGCGCTGGTGCGCTCGCCCGACAAGGCGCTGCACCAGTTCGCCGGGCTCGACGTCGACGTGGTGCGCGGCGACATGCTCGACGTGCCCGGCTTCGCGGCGTCGCTCGCCGGCGTCGACACGGTGTTCCACACCGCGGCCTACTTCCGCGATTCCTACAAGGGCGGACGCCATTGGGACGCGCTCTACGCGGCCAATGTCGCGGGTACGCGGGCTCTTCTCGATCACGCCCACCGCGCCGGCGTGCGGCGCTTCGTCCACACCAGTTCGGTCGCGGTGCTGCACGGCGCCCGCGGCGCGATGATCGACGAGACGATGTTGCGCGATGAGCGGGACGCCGACGACTACTATCGCAGCAAGATCCTGTCGGACCGCGTGGTGCTCGATTTTCTCGACGCGCATCCGGCGTTCTGGGCGGTGATGGTCCTTCCGGGGTGGATGCACGGGCCGGGCGACGTCGGGCCGACGTCGGCGGGGCAGACGGTCATCGACGTGGCGCTCGAACGACTACCGGGCGTACCGCCGGGCTCCTTCTCGGTGGTCGATGCCCGCGATGTCGCCGGCGCGATGATCCTGGCCGCCGACAGGGGCCGACGCGGCGAACGCTATCTGGCGGCCGGGCGACACATGACCATGGCCGACCTCCTGCCGCTGATCGCCGAGGCGACCGGCGCCAAACCGCCGCGCCGCCGTATCCCGCTGTGGCTGATGCACGTGCTCGCCGCCGGCTACGAGGTCTATGCCCGCGCGACGGGACGGCCGGTCCTGCTGAGCTGGGCGATGGCGCGCACCGTCGCCGCCGAGAACGACCGCTCCCGCTACGACCCTGCCAAGAGCGAACGCGAACTCGGACTGCGCTTCCGCCCCGTCGAGGAAACGCTGCGCGACGAAGTCGCCTGGTTCCGCGCCAAGGGGCTGATTCCGGGCTAGGCTATTAAGGCCGGCCGGCCGGGATCGACGCCGCAAGGATGCCGTGGCGCTACGCGCCCACGGCCGAAGACGCAGTCGGAACGGTCAGACAGCACCAAGCCGACGGCCTGACGAACGGTCTCAACAGCGATGGAAAAGGAATGGCGCGCCCGAAAGGATTCGAACCTCTGACCCCCAGATTCGTAGTCTGGTGCTCTATCCAGCTGAGCTACGGGCGCCTGCCGAAGACGGGCCGGACTGGCCGGCCGCGTCGGATGGCGGTCTAACTAGCGACATTCGTTCCGCGATGCAAGCCGGTTCCGATGCATTTGTGGATAGTCGGAACGGAAGACGGCAAAAGATCCGCGGCGCCGCGCGGGATTTCGTCCTGCCGCACCTGGGGATATCGAGGCCCAGCGTGCGGCCCGATCAGGCCCGGCCGTTGCCCCGGCGGGGCACGCGGGCGAGATCGATCACGCGGTCGGGAATCTGGATCTCGAAGGTCGCGCCCGGCCCCGCATCCATGAGCTCGATCGTGCCGCCATGGGCCCGGACCAGCTCGGCGCAGATCGCCAGGCCGAGGCCGTTGCCGCCGCGGCGGACACCGCCCTGGAACGGCCGGAACAGGTTTTCGCGCGCCCTCGGCGGCACGCCCGGACCGGTGTCGGCGACGCGCAGCGTCACCACCGTGCCGCTGCGCGCGGCACTGACCGCGATGCGGCGCACGACCGCCGGATTGGTGTCGCCCTCGAGCGCCTGCGCGGCGTTGCGGCAGATGTTCATCAGCACGCGGAACAGCTGATCCGGATCGGCGTCGATCTCCAGATCCGCCGCGACGGCGATCTCGAACTCGACGGTGGCGTGATTCGTCAGACCGAGCACTTCGGCGACATCGTCGACCACGCGGCGCACCGCAACCAGACGCCGCTCGGGCGGCGCCTCGCCGGCCTTGCCGTAGTTCATCACCGCCTGGCTGTAGCCGATCGCCCGGTCGAGCGTCGCCATCAGCTTCGGCACGAAGCGCTGGACGCTGGTGTCCGGCACCGCCGACAGCCGGTCGGTGATCAACTGTGCCGAGGCGAGCATGTTGCGCAGGTCGTGATTGATCTTGGAGACAGCGAGGCCGAGATCGGCGAGATGTTTCTTCTGGCCGAGCGTCTCGGCGAGTTCGCGCTGCATCGCCGACAGACGTTGCTCGGCGACGCCGATCTCGTCGTCGCGCTGGCGCGGCACGATGATGCGCGAGGGGTCTTCGGGATTGGCGCTGAAATCGACCATTGCGCCAGTCAGCCGGGCGAGCGGCGCCAGGAACAGGTTGCGCAGGGTGAAATAGAGCGCCGCAGCGGTGATCACCGAGATGAACAGCGACAGGCCGACGACATTGCGCGAATAGCGCAGCATCGCCGCGCGGATCGGCGTCTCGGAGACGACGGCCTCGATCACCTCGCCGCCGTCGTCGGGGGCGCCCAGAATGCGCAACACCCGGCCGTCGGAGGCGAACAGCGCATCGAAAGCCTCGACGATCGAGGTCCAGGCGTCGCGCTGCGCCAGATCGGAGGTCCGGTCGACCGGCGGCGGCATCTCGCTCATGGCAACCAGCCGGCGCATGGCGCCGGCATGGACCGCGATCGTCATCGCCCCCATGTTGCCGAGCAGCCGGTCCTGCAGCACGCGCGGCACATCGGCGGAATCGGACAGCGCGATCGCGATCAGCTCGGCCGAGCGGATGCGCTCGGAGAGCCGGTTGTTGCGGAAGTTCGCGATCGAGGGAACGTAGACCAGCACCTCCGCGATCAGCACGAACAGCACCGTCAGCAGCAGCAGCTTCGAGGAGAGCCCGAGCGAGCGTCGGCGACCCGCGGCCGCCCCGGCGCTGCGCGACGCGTCGGCGCGGCCCGGCGGTGCGGCGGCACGCGCAGGATCGAGGGTCTCCGAGGTCGCGAGGCGACCGTCTGGCATCGGTTGGCTCCTCGAAGCCGGTCTTCTCCGCAGCGCCTGCCCGTCAGGAGACGGTCGGCGCTCGAAGAGAATGATGAGCCGCGACGCGGGGGTACGTCAAACCGGCGCGCAGGATAACACCGCGCGTGGCGCAAATGAGTCGAAACCCGATCGCGAGACGATCGGCAGGACTTTGCTCAGATAGGCCGCCCGGCGGGTCTGCCAAGGGGAAGGACGCAACGGCTGCTTGCCGGTCGGTCCGCGGGTGCAGCGCGATGCCGACGTCGCGGCTCGGGGGCGGCGTTTGCGTTGACTTCGCGACGGGCTCCCCCTATAAGCGCCGCGACCGGGACGGGTCTCCTTCCGGGCGTGCGGTTTCGCATGCTCGGAGCGATCGTTCGGGCCGCGCGATCACCCGGGTCCTTGCCCTGGATCGCGGCAGGCCGGACGGCGGGAGGATCCCAGCGAGATCCCTACGAGAGATCCCTCCCCAGAGAGATCACTTCGACCACTCCAGACGAGGAGGCCGCTCTCGGGGCGGCTTCGTGAAGCCATGAAGCGTACCTATCAGCCGTCCAAGCTCGTCCGCAAGCGCCGCCACGGGTTCCGCGCCCGCATGGCGACCGTGGGCGGTCGCCTGGTTCTCGCCCGCCGCCGCGCTCGCGGCCGCAAGCGCCTTTCGGCGTGATCGCCGGCGCGGCTCTCACCGAGTCCGCGTCCGCGATGGAACGCCTGACCAAACGCGCCGAGTTCCTGGCCGTGGCCCGCGGGTCGCGGTCGGCTCGGCGCGCGTTCGTTCTCCAGGCTCTCGGCCGGTCCGAGGCGGATACCCCGCCCCGGGCCGGTTTTACCGTGACCAAGAAGGTCGGCAACGCCGTCGAGCGCAACCGCATCCGTCGCCGGTTGCGGGAAGTGGTCCGTCTCCACGGAATGGCGCTCGCCGATCCCGGAACGGACTATGTGCTGGTCGGCCGCCGCGAGGCGCTGTCGCTGCCGTTCGCGGCGCTCGTCGAGGATTTCGCGAGCGCGATCCGGCAGGCGCGCAAGCAGCGCCGCAAGGCCGAGGCGCGAGCCGGCGCGCGCGCCGGGCATCGAGGGCACGGCCGGTTCGGATCCGGCGGGTACGGCCGGGCAAAATTCCTAGTGGCTCGGTCGAAGCGGACGGGGCCCGTCCGCTTCGATCGCGCCATTGGCTCGTCGAATGCGTGGTCTGGACGGTCGGAGGCATGCACAACGCATGGACCGGCCGCCGACCGCCGGAGCGGCATCCGATCCGATCGGATTCCGCTCCCTTCATGCTGTGACGCAGGCCTGTTTCCGATCGGTGTTCCTCGCCCCGGTCGGGCCTTGCTCTAGAGGCGGGTGGCATCACCCTCGGACGGATCCGAATGTTCGCAAACAAGAACTACATCGTCGCGATCGCCCTCTCGATCGCCGTGCTCCTGGGGTGGCAGTACTTCGTCGCCGGGCCGCGGCTGGAGGCGGAGCGGCTGCGCCGTCTCGCCGAACAGGCCCAGGTCCAGGCGACCCAGCCGACGCCGCCGGGCGCGCCGAGCGCCGGTCAGGCGCCGGCTCCGACCGCCCCCGGCACGCCGGGCACGCCGACGACCGCGCTTCCGGGCGCGCCCGTGTCGCGCGAGGCCGCCATCGCCCGCTCGCCGCGCCTCGCCATCGACACGCCGGCGCTCGCCGGCTCGATCAATCTCGCCGGCGGCCGCATCGACGACCTGAAGCTCAAGGGCTATCGCGAGACCGTCGACCGCTCGAGCCCGAACATCGTGCTCCTGTCGCCGGCCGGTGCGGCGGACGCCTATTTCGCCGAGTTCGGCTGGGTGTCGGACGCCGGCACGCCGGTCAAGGTGCCGGGCCAGGATACGGTCTGGACCCAGGAAGGCACCGGCGCGCTGTCGCCGTCGAACCCGGTCACGATCGCCTTCGACAATGGCGAGGGATACGTCTTCAAGCGCACCTTCGCGGTCGACGCGAAGTACATGTTCACGATCAAGGACGAGGTCACGTCGGCGGCCGGCCGGCAGACGACGCTCTATCCCTATTCGGTCGTGTCGCGCCACGGCACGCCGCACACCTCGGGCTACTATATCCTGCACGAGGGGCCGATCGGCGTGTTCGGCGACGAGGGCCTGCAGGAGCCGTCGTACAAGGACCTCAAGGACAAGATCAAGATCGAGCCGCCGAAGACCTCCGGCGCCTGGATCGGCTTCGTCGACAAGTACTGGGCGACCGCGCTGATCCCGGATGCGGCCAAGCCCGTGCAGCCGCGCTTCGCCTCGACCCCGGTCGGCTCGACCGAGACCTACCAGACCTTCATGCTCGGCGACGGCGCCCCGCTCGCCGCCGGCGGCACCGTCTCGCAGACCACGCGCCTGTTCGCCGGCGCCAAGGAGGTCGCGACCGTCGACGGCTACGCGGCCGCGCTCAACATCAACAAGTTCGATCGCGTGATCGACTGGGGCTGGTTCTATTTCATCACCAAGCCGCTGTTCTTCCTGATCGACTGGCTGAACCACCTGCTCGGCAACTTCGGCCTCGCCATCCTGGCGGTGACCGTCATCGTCAAGGCGCTCTTCTTCCCGCTCGCCAACAAGTCCTACGACTCGATGAGCAAGATGAAGAAGATCCAGCCGGAGATGAAGGAGCTCCAGGAGCGCTTCAAGGAGGATCGCGCCAAGCAGCAGCAGGCGATGATGGAGCTCTACCGGCGCGAGAAGATCAATCCGCTGGCGGGTTGCGTGCCGATCCTGCTGCAGATCCCGGTGTTCTTCTCGCTCTACAAGGTGCTGTTCATCACCATCGAGATGCGGCAGGCGCCGTTCTACGGCTGGATCCACGACCTCGCGTCGCACGACCCGACCTCGCTGTTCAACCTGTTCGGCCTGATCCCGTGGCAGCCGCCGGCGATGCTGATGATCGGCGTGTGGCCGCTGATCATGGGCGTCACGATGTTCGTCCAGATGAAGATGAACCCGACCCCGCCGGATCCGACCCAGAAGATCATGTTCGACTGGATGCCGGTGCTGTTCACCTTCATGCTGGCCAACATGCCGGCCGGTCTGGTGATCTACTGGGCCTGGAACAACTCGCTGTCGATCCTCCAGCAGGGCATCATCATGCGCAAGAACGGCGTGAAGATCGAACTCTGGGACAACATCAAGGGCATGTTCGGCGGCGCCAAGGCGAGCGGCTGATCCGAGCGGCGAGACCTCTGGCGGCGGCGGCGCGGAGCGGACGGCTCGCGCCGCCGTCGCCGTTCAGGGCCCGCGCGCGGCGCTGGAACGACGGGAGACGGTGATGAGCGAAGAGAACGCGAACGATCAGGCTGCGCTGGAAGCCGCGCGGCTCCTGTTCGCGCGGCCGTGGAGCTTCCGCACCGGCGTCGCCCGGCTCGCGCAACTGCCGCCACCGGAAGGCGTCGAGGTCGCCTTCGCCGGGCGTTCGAACGTGGGGAAATCGAGCCTGATCAACGGCGTGGTCGGCCAGCAGGGCCTCGCCCGCACCTCCAACACGCCGGGGCGGACCCAGGAGCTCAACTATTTCATCCCCGCGACGCTCGACGAGCGCAGCCGCAAGACCGAGCGCATGACCTCGGGCGCGCCGCGCGACGCCGACGACCTCCCCGACGTCTCGCTGGTCGACATGCCCGGCTACGGCTTCGCGGACGCGCCGAAAACCCAGGTCGATGCCTGGACGCGGCTGGTGTTCGACTACCTGCGCGGCCGGGTGAACCTGCGCCGCGTCTATCTGCTGATCGACAGCCGGCACGGCATCAAGAAGAACGACACGGAAGTGCTCGAGCTGCTCGACAAGGCGGCCGTGTCCTATCAGGTGATCCTGACCAAGGCCGACAAGATCGGCCGGGAGATCGATTCGCTGCCCGTGACGCGCCTCGTCGCGGCCACGGCGGAGGCGATCCGCAAGCGGCCGGCGGCGCATCCGGAGATCATCGTCACATCTTCGGAAAAGGGTTGGGGTATCGAGACGATCCGGACGGAGATCGCCGCGCTCGCCCTCGGCGTCGCGCCGACCCGGCTGGCGCCCCTCCCCTCGTCCGAGGGACCGGGCGCCTCCGCCTGATCCCCCGCGCCGGCAGCGCCGGCGCACCGCCTCCCGCGCCGACCTCGCCAAGGCGCGTCGCCGATTGCCCATGACGGTCCGGTCCGATAAGAGACCGGCGCTTTCGCCCGCCCGCATGCCGCGCCGCCCGCGCGTGCCCAGGAGACCTCCACGATGTCCGAGACCGTGAAGTCCGAAGCCGAACTGATCGCCGAGGCCGAAATCCTGTCGAAGGCGCTGCCCTACATGCTGCGCTACGACGACAAGACGGTGGTCGTGAAGTTCGGCGGCCATGCCATGGGCGACGAAGCGCTGGGCAAGGCCTTCGCAGAGGACATCACGCTGCTGAAGCTCGCCGGCCTCAATCCGGTGGTCGTCCACGGCGGCGGACCGCAGATCAACGCCATGCTGGCCAAGCTCGACATCAAGTCGGAGTTCGCCGGCGGCATGCGCATCACCGACAAGAAGACCGTCGAAGTCGTCGAGATGGTGCTGGCGGGCTCGATCAACAAGGAGATCGTCCAGACGATCGGCGAGGCCGGCGGCCGCGCGATCGGCCTGACCGGCAAGGACGGCAACATGGTCACGGTCGAGCGCCTGAAGCGCAAGATCTACGACCCCGCCACCCAGACCGAGACCGAGGTCGACCTCGGCTTCGTCGGCAATCCGAAGGTCGTCCGGACCGAGGTGCTCGAAGTCCTCAAGAAGTCCGAGATCATCCCGGTGCTGGCGCCGGTCTGCCCGGGCGAGGACGGCGAGACCTACAACGTCAACGCCGACACTTTCGCCGGCGCCATCGCCGGCGCGCTCGGCGCGACGCGCCTCCTGTTTCTCACCGACGTGCCGGGCGTGCTCGACAAGGACAAGCAGCTGATCCGTGAGCTGTCGCGCGCCGAGGCGCAGCGGCTGATCGAGGACGGCACCATTTCCGGCGGCATGATCCCGAAGGTCGAGACCTGCCTCGAAGCGCTCGACCGCGGCGTCGAGGCGGTGGTCATCCTCAACGGCAAGGTGCCGCACGCGGTGCTGCTCGAGCTCTTCACCGAGCACGGTGCCGGCACGCTGATCACGCGCTGAGGCGACATTCCCTTGCAGGGCGCCTGATCGGCGGCCGATACGGAACGCGACCTTGCCGATCCGGGCACGGCCAAAGGCGGCGCCGCGTTTCCGCCGCGCCGCCATCATGATTCCTCAACAGATATCGTGCTATGGTGCGGCGATGACAGAGTTCACGCCGTCATCCGCGGCCGAAGTGCCGCCTCCACCCGTCTCCCGCGAGGAGAGCCCGGCCGCGCTCGCGCCGTTCGCGCATGTCGACACCTGGGTGTTCGACCTCGACAACACGCTGTACCCGGCCCATTCGAACCTGTTCGGCCAGATCGACGTGCGCATTCGCGACTATGTCGCGAAGCTGTTGTCGCTCGATCACGACGTCGCCCAGACGATTCAGAAGGACTACTATCACCGCTACGGCACCTCGCTGCGCGGCCTGATGGTCGAGCACGGCGTCTCGCCGGACGCGTTCCTCGAATATGTCCACGACATCGACCATTCGGCGATCGACCCGGATCCGGCGCTCGGCCGCGCCATCGAGCGGCTGCCGGGGCGCAAGTTCATCATGACCAACGGCACGCGCCGGCATGCCGAGAAGACCGCCGAGCGGCTCGGCATTACGCACCATTTCGACGACATCTTCGACATCGTCGCCATGGACCTGCTGCCGAAGCCGCACCGGGATTCCTACGACAAGTTCCTGGCGCTGCACGCGATCGTCGGCGGCCGCGCCGCCATGTTCGAGGATCTCGCGCGCAACCTCGCCGTGCCGCACGCGCTCGGCATGCGCACCGTTCTGGTCGTGCCGCAGGGCACGCGCGAGGTATTCCGCGATGCCTGGGAGCTCGACGGCGCCAGCCAGCCGCATGTGGAATTCGTGACCGACGACCTGACGGCCTTCCTCGATCGCATCGAGACGCTGTGACCGGCCGGCCGCGAAACCGGACCGACACAGTCATGGGCTTGAAATCGCCATCCGAATAATGCTTCTCGGCAGCGCCCGCGTTCGGCGGGCGCCTTCAATCGTCATCGAATTTCAGAGCCTGTCATGAAGATCTCGGCCTTTGCCGCCCTCACCGCCCTCCTCGTCGCCGCGCCGGCGTTCGCCGCCTCGCCGGAAGAGGACTACATCGCTGCCCGCAAGGCCTATGTGAAGCAGCTCAACACGCCGGAAGCCGCCAACAAGCCGCTCGAAGAGCTCGAGAAGGTCGAGAAGCCCGCGATCGCCGATTTGCAGGCGCGACTCGTCTCGATCGTCGGCAAGAACACCTTCAAGGGCGTCGCGCCCGAACCGGCGTTCAACCCGGCGACGCTGCTCGACGGCAACATCGAGACCGGCGACGCCGATGGCCTGCGCTACGCTTCCGAGGATGGCGAGACCGCGTTCTTCGTTACGTCGGAGAAGATCCTGCTCGATTGGGCCAAGGGTCGGGCGAGCGACATGAAGGCCTTCGCGCAGGCGGCCAAGGGCGGGGTCAAGACGCTGTTCGCCACCGACGACCTCTACACCTTCACGCTCCAGAGCGGTGCGGGCTTCACGAGCTTCGCCGCCTTGCCGGTCACGAGCCCCGACGGCACCGTCACGCGCGCGGCGCTCGGCGTCTTTGCGCAGGACATCGTGCTGGCCATGCCGTCGACGATCGTCGTGGCGACGGCCAAGGACGGACGCGTCGTGCTGGCGATGACGACCGCGAAAACGAAGCTGCCGGTGCCGAAGGAATGCGTGGCCGCGCAGAAGAAGCAGACCGCGGCGTTCACCGACTGCATCACGAAGAGAATCAAGGATCTGCCGCAGATCCCGGCACTGGCCAAGGAAGCCGAGGCGCTTCTGGCAACCGCGCGCGGCAACTGACGGGGCCTCGACTTCTTCCAACGCGACACCGCGAGCCCGCCGGTCCGTCATGGATCCGGCGGGCTTCGTCTTTGATGGTTCGCACATGATCGGTCGGGGCCGGGCGCGGCCGCCCGACCCGGGCGACCTAGGCGCCCGGTGGGGACGTCTGCGCCGTTACGCTCACGCCGACAATATCGCCAAGACTTAGTCGATCGTCTTCGTCATTTTCCCGACAGCAATGTCACGACCCCGACATTGAAAACATTCCAGATTAGAATTATTCCTATTTTTAACTTGGCCTATAGATTGCAACACTGATTGACGCGGCAAATCTGCTCCCCTACATCATTGCTATCGGAGCATCACATGATCGTCTGCAGCTGCAACGTCCTGACCGACCGACAGGTCCGCTCGGCGCTCGCCGATGGCGGCGCAAGATCGCCGGGATCCGTCTATCGATGTCTCGGCTGCAAGGCCCAGTGCGGCCGGTGTGCCCCGACGATCCGCAAGCTGATCGATGCCGCAGCGCGCGCGTGCTCGCAGGCCTGCCATGGCTGCCCGGTCGGCGATGCCATCGCCGAGGTCGCGGCCGAGCTCGAGCAGATCGAGACCGCGGCCTATGCCGTTGCGGCGGAATGACAATCCAAGTCCGACATGCCCTCGCGAAGTTTTATTTCGAACAATTTCAGTCTCCCGTCTTCATTCCTTCGAAATTCATGGCATATTCATTGCTGGGTTCAATGAGGTGACAATGTTCCGTTCGCCCATGACGACGGAATTGGCTGCCTTTGATGCCCGAGCGGGAATTCCCGGGTCGTGATCCGGAATTTCGCTCGCGCAGACCTCGGAACTACTTTTCAAGGAGAGAGACACATGAAGGGCGACACCAAGGTCCTCGAATATCTCAATCGCGGACTGCGGAGCGAGCTGACCGCGGTCAGCCAGTACTGGCTGCACTACCGGATGCTCGACAATTGGGGTTTCCTGGATCTCGCCAAGGTCTGGAAGAAGGAGTCGATCGAGGAGATGGTCCACGCCGACCGCTTCATCGAGCGAATCCTGTTCCTCGAGGGCCTTCCGAACCTGCAGGTGCTCGATCCGCTGCGCATCGGCGAGGACATCAAGGAAGTGATCGAGTCGGATCTCGCCGCCGAGATCGAGGCCCGCGCGCTCTACCAGGAAGCCGCGACCTATTGCGAGACCGTCCGTGACTATCCGTCGCGCGATCTGTTCGTCGCCCTGATGACCGACGAGGAAGGCCACATCGACTTCCTGGAGACCCAGCGCGACCTGATCAAGACGATCGGCGTCGAGCTCTACATCCAGAAGCACATCGGCGAGCTCGGCGAAGGCCACTGATCCGCCTCGTCCTTCCCGCTTCGCGGCGGCGTCTTCGGGCGCCGCCGTTTCGCTTTCACGGGGACCCCGCGCCAAGACGACTCGCGGGATGCGCTCCCCCGCGAACGCCGAGGTGCCCGGCTCGGCCGCACCGTTGACTCGGCCCACCGCGCCGGTATGGTCCCGCCGCCCCCGACGCGCCATGTCGCGACATACCGTGGGGGTCAACAGAGCCGGAGACGCCGATGCCCGCCCATGATCTCGCCGCCCTCGCCCGTGTGATCGAAGCCGCCTTCGAGGCGCGCGCCGACATCGACACGTCGACCCGCGGCGAGGTGCGCGAGGCGGTCGACACCGCGCTCGACCTGCTCGACAAGGGCACCGTGCGCGTCGCCGAGAAGGGCGCCGAGGGCTGGACCGTCAACCAGTGGCTCAAGAAGGCCGTGCTGCTGTCGTTCCGCCTCAACCCGATGGGCCTCATCGGCGGCGGTCCGGGCGGCTCGTCCTGGTGGGACAAGGTGCCGTCGAAGTTCGACGGCTGGGGCGCGCTCGACTTCGAGAAGGCCGGCTTCCGCGCCGTGCCGAACTGCGTCGTCCGCCGCTCGGCCTATATCGCGCCGGGCGCGATCCTGATGCCGTCCTTCGTCAATCTCGGCGCCTATGTCGACACGGGTACCATGGTCGACACCTGGGTCACGGTCGGTTCCTGTGCGCAGATCGGCAAGAACGTCCACCTGTCGGGCGGCGTCGGCATCGGCGGCGTGCTCGAGCCGCTGCAGGCCGGCCCGACCATCATCGAGGACAACTGCTTCATCGGCGCCCGTTCGGAGATCGTCGAGGGCGTCGTCGTCGGCGAGGGCTCGGTGATCTCGATGGGCGTGTTCATCAGCGCCTCGACCAAGATCATCGATCGCGACACCGGCGAAGTGTTCGTCGGCCGCGTGCCGCCGTATTCGGTGGTCGTCTCCGGCTCGATGCCGGGCAAGCCGCTGCCGAACGGCGAACCGGGTCCGAACCTCTACTGTGCGGTCATCGTCAAGCGCGTCGACGAGAAGACCCGCTCGAAGACCTCGATCAACGAGCTGCTGCGCGACTGACCCCATGCGGAGGGCAGCCGTCGGCCGCCCTCCGAACCACCGCCGACACGCATTGACCGCGCTCGGACGGCGAGGCTACATCGGTCCATGGCCTCCGCTTCGATTTGCCCCGCGACCGACCCGGTCGCCGTCGCCCGCGACCTCCTGACCTGCCCGTCCGTGACCCCGGATGCCGATGCCGCCATCGAGCGGCTGGCGGTGATCCTGCGTGGTCTCGGCTTCACGACCGAGACGGTCGTGTTCGAGGACGACGGCACGCCGCAGGTCGCCAATCTGTTCGCCAAGCGCGGCACCGGCGCGCCGCATTTCACCTTCGGCGGCCATGTCGACGTGGTGCCGACCGGCGATCCGGCGCAATGGACGCACGGGCCGTTCGCGGGTGCGATCGATCAGGGCCTCCTCTATGGGCGCGGCGCGGCCGACATGAAGGGCGGCGTCGCCGCCTTCGTCGCCGCGGTCGCCCGGCATCTGGAGCAGCACGGCGAACCGGCCGGCACGATCTCGTTCCTGATCACCGGCGACGAGGAAGGCCCGTCGATCAATGGCACCGTGAAACTGCTCGCCTGGGCGCAAGCGCGCGGCGAGCGTTTCGATGCATCGATCGTCGGCGAGCCGACCAACCCGAACGCCATCGGCGACATGATCAAGGTCGGGCGGCGCGGCAGCCTGTCGGGCACGCTGACCGTCGTCGGCCGGCAGGGCCACGTCGCCTACCCGCACCTCTCGGACAACCCGATCCCGAAGCTCGCGACGCTGATCGGCGCGTTCACCGCCGAGCCGCTCGACCGGGGCAACGCGCGGTTCGACCCGTCGAACCTCGAATTCGTCTCGGTCGATGTCGGCAATCCGGCCTGGAACGTCATCCCGGCGGAGGCGAAGGCGCGGTTCAACATCCGCTTCAACGACATCTGGACGCGTGCGGCGCTCGAGGCCCATCTCGCCCAAGTCGCCGGCGCGGCCGCCGGCAATGCGATCACCTGGCGGCTCGACTTCGAGCCGGTGTCGAGCGACTCGTTCCTGACCGAGAGCCCGGCGCTCGTCGGCACGCTCGCCGAGGCGATCGAGGCCGTCACCGGCCGCCGGCCGGCGTTGTCGACGACCGGCGGCACCTCGGATGCACGGTTCATCAAGAACTATTGCCCCGTGGTCGAGTTCGGTCTGGTCGGCCAGACCATGCATCAGGTCGACGAGCGCGTTCCGGTCGCCGATCTGGAGACGCTGACGCGGATCTACGAGGCGTTCCTCGCGCGCTATTTCGCGCGCTGAGACGGTCGCGGTCCGGATCAACGGAAGCACATGCCTCGAAGGCACAGGCCACAGAGGCACAGGGAGGACGGTGTCGATGTTCACCCCCGGCGAGATCCGTGCGGGATTGATCGGATCCTGGCAGCTCCTCAAGGGCGATCCCCGGGGCATGACCTATTTCGACACCTCGATCGAAGGCTTCTTCCGCTCGTTCTGGGTGTTCGTGCTGCTGCTCGTGCCCTTCGCGATCTCGATCGGCGGCGAATACAAGATGGAGATCGCCAAATTCGCCGATCCGCGCGGATTTCCGACCATCTTCTATATCGTCATGCAGGCGATCGCCTATCTGGTCATGTGGTTCGCCTTCCCGGCCGTGCTCGCCCTGCTAGCCCGCCCGCTCGGCATCGCCGAGCGCTACGTGCCCTATATCGTCGCGCGCAACTGGACGTCGACGATCGGCACGCTGGTCTATCTGGTACCGACGCTGCTCTTCCTCGCCGACCTCCTGTCGATGAAGGCGCTGAGCGGCCACCTGCTGTTCGCGCTCCTGTTCAATCTCTATTACAGTTTCGTCGTCACGCGGATCGCGGCGGGGACGCCGATCGGCTTCTCGATCGGACTCGTCATGCTGGACTTCGTGCTCACGCTGTTGGTCAACACGGTGGTCGAGCGCCTGATCGGCATCTGATCCTCGGCTGTCGGTCGCCCGGAGACCTGTTGCATGCCCTTCGATCCCCGCGTCACGCCGGCCCGGCCGGACCTCGCCGCCGCCCATCTCGCTGATCGCGTGACGGCGCCGCGTTATGCCGAGGGCGTGGCGGCGCGCGTCATCGAAGGGCTGGCGCCGCTGCGCCGGCAGCCGCGCCCCGATGCCGGCCTCGACACCGAGGCGCTGCACGGCGAGGCGATCACGGTCTACGACGAGGATGAGGAGGGCTGGGCCTGGGTGCAGCTCGCCGAGGATGGCTATGTCGGCTACATGCCGGTCTCGGCGATCCTCAAAGGCGTTCGGCCAGAGCGCACGCATCGGGTGGCGGCGCTCAGAACCTTCGTCTACCCCGGCCCGTCGATCAAGGAACCGCCGCTCGCCTGGCTGAGCTTCGGCACGCAGGTCCGGATCGAGCGCGAGATCGAGGAGCGCGGCCGGCGCTTCGGCGTGCTCGATACCGGCGCGGCGATCGTGATGACCCATCTCGGCGCGATCGACGATCTCGCGGAGGATCCGGTCGCGGTCGCGGAGCGGTTTCTCGGCGTGCCCTATCTATGGGGCGGCAAGACCAGCCTCGGCATCGACTGCTCGGGCCTGGTGCAGACCGCGCTCGCGGCCTGCGGCATCGGCGCGCCGCGCGACAGCGATCAGCAGGAGGCCGCGCTCGGCGTGGCCGTCGGCCTCGATCCGGAGGACTGGCGCCGCGGCGATCTCCTGTTCTGGCCCGGCCATGTCGCCTTCGTCCGCGACGAGGCGACGATGCTGCACGCCAACGCCCATACGATGGCGGTCGCCATCGAGCCGACCGCCGCCGCGCTCGATCGCATCGAGGCGGCCGGCACGGCGCTGCGGGCGGTCAAGCGGATCGCCTGACCGCCGCCCTTTCGCACCAGCCCGATCGTCGCGCGGTCAGTAGCCGACCGCGCGATCGATGACGTTGCGCAGCGGCTGGCCGGCTTCGAAATCGTCGATCTGGTTCAGGATGTAGGCGCCGGTCGCCTGCGGATCGGAGTCCGCGGCATTGTGTGGCGTGATCGTCACGCGCGGGTGCGACCAGAGCGGGCTCGTCGCGGGAAGCGGCTCGACCTCGAAGACGTCGAGCGCGGCGGCGCCGAGCGTACCGTCGTCGAGCGCCGCGAGGATATCCGCCTCGACCTGCAGGCCGCCGCGACCGGCGTTGATCAGCGTCGGCGCGCCGTTGACGCCGTCGCGGGCGAGCCGGCCGAACAGGTCGCGGTTCAGGATGCCGCGCGTGTCGGGGGTCAGCGGCAGCAGCACGACCAGGATGTCGGTGCGGCCGAGAAAGGCGTCGAGGCCGTCGGCGCCGTAGATCTCGACGCCGGCGACCGGCTTGCCCGAGCGGCTCCAGCCGGCGACCTGGAAGCCGAGCCGGATCAGCACCTCGGCGGCGTCCTTGCCCAGTTCACCCATGCCCATGATGCCGACGCGCAGATCCTTGGCGGCGTGCTGGTAGGGGCTCTTCCAGCTCTTCCCGGCCTGGAAATCGCGGAACATGGCGACGCGGCGATGGTGCATCAGCACGTTCAGCGTCACGTATTCGGTCATGCGCGCGGTCAGATCCGGGTCGACGACGCGGACGACCGGCACGTCGGGCAGCGCCGGATCGGCGAGCACGGCATCGGCCCCGGCACCGAGGTTGAAGATCGCCTTCAGCTTCGGGTGGCCGGCCAGCGAGCCGGGCGCCGGCTTCCAGACCGCGGCATAGTCGATCGTGGCGGGATCGTAGGGCTCGCGCGCGTCGACGACCTCGCGGCCCTTGCCCATGTCCCGGAACCGCTCGACCCAGCCCTCGGCCTCCCAGCCGGCGATCGAAACCAGAAGCCTACCCTTCGCCACGTGCTCGCCCCTCATAGCAATGGCCGGAATGCTGACGCATCCGGCCCTCGATCAAACGCACATTTCTCATTCGCGCCAGAGGCATGAGAAATGTGCGTACGGAATACCGGGCGCCATTTTGAAATGCCGCCCGGTATCATTCCCCTGCCCGGCGATAGTTCCCGATCGGCGCCGGCAGGACCGCCTCCTCGGGACCGGGCTCCGCCGGCACGCGCGCGGCCTCCGGCGGATCGAGATCGACGGTCTCGATGCGGCGGCCACGCTTGACGATCTTGTCGGCGGAAACGGCGATTTCGCCAAGGTCTTTCGTGGTCTGGGAGAAATGCGTCTCGAGCTTGGCGACGCGCTCGGCGAGCCGGCCGACGTCGTCGAGCAGCAACCCGACCTCGGCCTGGATCACATGCGCCTGCTCGCGCATGCGCTGATCGCGCAACAGCGCTTGCACGACCTGGATCGACAAGACGAGCAGGGCCGGCGACACGATCACGACGCGGGCGCGGTGCGCCTTCTGCACGATGTCGGCGAAGCGCTCGTTGAGATCGGCGAAGATCGTCTCCGAGGGCACGAACATGAAGGCCGTGTCCTGCGTCTCGCCGGCCACGAGATATTTGTCGCGAATGTCGAGCACGTGGCGGATCACGTCGCGCCGGAACAGCTGCCCGGCATGCTTCTCCTCGGCCTCGCCGACGGCCTCCTTCAGGGCGAGCCAGCCCTCGAGCGGGAACTTCGCGTCGATGGCGATCGGCGCCGCGCCGTTCGGCAGGAAGACGAGGCAGTCCGGCCGGACCCCGGACTTCAGCGTCGCCTGGAACGAATAGGCGTTCGGCGGCAGCGCGTCGGCGACGATCGCCTCCATGCGCCCCTGGCCGAAGGCACCGCGCGCCTGCTTGTCGGAGAGGATGGTGCGCAGTTCGCCGACCTGGCCGGCGAGTTCGGCGATGGTCGCCTGCGCGCGGTCGATCACGGCGATGCGTTCGTGCAGCCGGCTCAGGCTCTCGCCGGTCGCGCGCGTGGTCTCGACCATGGAATGGCCGAGCCGGTCGGACAGGCCGTCTAGCCGATCGGACAGCACGCGGGCGAGATCGGACTGCCGCGAGCCGAAGATCTCGGCCATGGTCTGCATGCGCCCGGCCATCTCGGCCTGCAGCCGGTTGAGATCGGCGAGGCGCATCTCCAGTTCGCGCGCCTCCGCCGCCGCCTCGCGCCGGCCGGCGCTACGCGCGAAACGCAGCAGCGCATAGAGCAGCGCGATCCCGGTCGCGCCGGCGAGCGCGACGGGTGTGGTGACCGCCAATCCGCCGATCTGGAACAGCACCTCGTTCATGGCTCGACAGTAGACCGATTCGGGGTTTATTTTCCCTTTTTGTTCCCCGACGATGCCCCGGCTGTCGCTACGAATTGACCGCGGGCCGCTTCTCTCCTATCTGACGTGCCATGGCCATTCTCGACATCATCACCCTGCCCGATCCGCGACTGAAGCTCGTCTCCGAGCCGGTCGAGCGCGTGGACGATCAGATCCGCAAGCTCATGGACGACATGCTGGAGACCATGTACGCGGCGCCCGGCATCGGGCTCGCGGCGATCCAGGTCGCCGTGCCGAAGCGCGTGGTGACGATCGATGTCTCCAAGGACGAGGCGAAGAAGGAACCGCTGTTCCTCGCCAATCCCGAGATCGTCTGGTCGTCGGAGGAGGTCTCGGCCTATCAGGAAGGCTGCCTGTCGATCCCGGACTATTACGAGGACGTCGAGCGCCCGACCAAGGTGCGCGTGCGCTATCTCGACCGCGACGGCGTGCAGCGCGAGATCGAGGCCGACGGCCTGCTCGCGACCTGCCTGCAGCACGAGATCGACCATCTGAACGGTGTGCTGTTCATCGATCACCTGTCGCGGCTGAAGCGCGAGCGGGTGCAGAAGAAGTTCGTCAAGCAGGCGAAGCGCGACGCGCCGCCGGTCCCTAGCGCGCCGCGCATGGGCGCCTGAGCGCGAACGCTCCGACCATCGACATTCTTGCGAGGGCGCGCCGGCGACGGGGCGCCTTTTTCATTTTCAGGACACCACAACGGCGGCTCGGCTGCGCCCTCCGTGCCAGACGATTCTCCTTTCTTCGCGCGGGGTTGAACGCGCCGTTCATCCGCCGTTCGAAATCCATCCGGCATTCTGCCCTCAGCATCACGGGATCGGCGGGACGCCGGCCCCGAGCTCGATGCGGCCAATCCAGGACATGCGAAGGGGTGCTCGCCACGGGCGCCGCCGATCGGCGGCGCGCGACGGCGCGCAGGTGGGTAGACCGATGGTCAGCGAAGCACGGCAAATCGAAATCCGCGACTGCTATGGCGACACGCTCGTCGTCTGCTTTGCGCCGCAGCGGATGGCGCCGGCGGCCGCCCTCGTCAGCGGTCTCGCCCTCGCGGGCATCGATCTGGAAGGCGCGCGGCTGCATGCGGCCGATCTCTACTGGGCCGATCTCGACCAGGCGATCCTGCGAGGCGCCGTGCTGACGCGCGCCGACATGCGCGGCGTGCGCGCCACCGCGGCCGATTTCACCGATGCGGAACTGAACCTCGTTTCGCTGTCGCCGGACAATATCGGCGGCCCGGCCGACTGCACCCGCGCGCGCTTCGTCCGCGCCAACCTGCGCGGCGCCAAGATGCAGGGTGCGGTGTTGCGCAAGGCGGATCTCTCCGGCGCCGATCTGCGCGAGGCCGATCTGGGTCCGAGCCGCTTCGGCGGCACCGCGGATCTGTCGGGCGCGATCCTGACCGGTGCGCGGCTCCAGAACACGCGGCTCAAGGGCGCGATCTACGACGACCAGACCGTGTTCCCGCGCGGGTTCCAGCCGCGCGCGGCCGGCATGATCATGAACCGGCGCGGCACGATCCTGCGCGGCGCCGAGCCGCGTGACGCCGAGCCGTGGGTGCACCGGATCTCGGGTTGAGATGGCCCTCCGGTCGCGCCGACAAGCCGACGAGACTTGACCCGCCGGGCGCGGGGCGTCATGCGGTGGCGGAGAACTCCGAACCCGCAGCCGAGGCCCCGCCCCGCCATGTCCCTCCGCGTCGTCTTCATGGGCACGCCCGATTTCGCCGTCCCGCCGCTCGCCGAGATCGTCGGCCAGGGCCACGAGGTGGTCGCGGTCTATACGCAGCCACCGCGACCGGCCGGGCGCGGCTACGAGTTGACCAAGTCGCCCGTGCATCGGCAGGCCGAGGCTTTCGGATTGCCGGTCCTCACCCCGACCAAGCTGAAGACCGAGGAAGCGGCCGACGCTTTCCGCGCGCATGAGGCCGACGTTGCGGTCGTGGTCGCCTACGGGCTGCTGCTGCCGAAGCCGATCCTGGACGCGCCGCGCGAGGGCTGCCTCAACCTGCATGCCTCGCTCTTGCCGCGCTGGCGCGGCGCGGCACCGATCCACCGGGCGATCATGAGCGGCGACGCCGAGACCGGCGTCATGGTCATGCGCATGGAAGAGGGCCTCGACACCGGCCCCGTCTGCATGGCCGAGCGCACCGCGATTGCGCCCGACGAAACCACCAAGGAGCTGCACGATCGCCTGTCGCGCATCGGCGCCGACCTGATCGGCCGCGCGCTCGCCGCCCTGTCGCGCGGCTCGCTCGGCTGCCGGGCACAGGCGGACGAAGGCGTCACCTACGCCAAGAAGATCGACAAGGCCGAGGCGCGCATCGACTGGTCGAAGCCGGCGCAGGCCGTGCACGACCAGATCCGTGGCCTGTCGCCCTTCCCCGGCGCCTGGTGCGAGATGACCATCGCCGGCAAGACGGAGCGGGTGAAGATCCTTCGCTCGGCACGGGCCGAGGGCGCGGGCGAGCCGGGCCTTGGCGAGCCTGGAACGGTGCTCGACGACCGGCTCGCGATCGCCTGCGGCACGGGCGCGGTGCGTCTCGTCGAACTCCAGCGCGCCGGCGCAAAGCCGCTCGACGCGGAGACGTTCCTGCGCGGGGCGGGCGTCGGCGCGGGCGCGAGGCTCGGCTGATGCCCCGCTACAAGCTGATCCTCGAATATGACGGCACGCCCTTCGTCGGCTGGCAGCGGCAGGAGAACGGGCTCTCGGTGCAGGGCGCGCTCGAAGGCGCTTTCGAGGGACTGACCGGCCGGCTGATCACGGTCAAGGGTGCCGGGCGCACCGATGCCGGCGTTCACGCGACCGCGCAGGTCGCGCATGTCGATCTCGACAAGGTCTGGCGACCGGACAAGCTGCGCGATGCGCTCAACGCCCATATCCGGCCGCATCCGGTCTCGGTGCTGCAGGTCGAGGCCGCGGCCGACGACTTCGACGCGCGCTTCTCGGCGATCGGTCGGCGCTATCTCTACCGGATCATCGATCGTCGCGCGCCGCCGACGCTGGAACGCGACCGGGTCTGGCACGTGCCGCGCCGGCTCGACGTCGCCGCCATGGACGCGGCCGCAAAGCTGCTGGTCGGCCACCACGACTTTACGACCTTCCGCTCGACCGAGTGCCAGGCGCATTCGCCGGTGAAGACGCTGGAGACGCTCGACGTGGTCCGCAAAGGCGACGCCGTCGAGGTGCACACGACCGCGCGGTCGTTCCTGCACAATCAGGTCCGCTCGATGGTCGGCTCGCTGAAGCACGTCGGCGAGGGCAAATGGACCGCGGACGATCTGAAAGCCGCGCTCGATGCCCGCGACCGCAAGGCCTGCGGCGTGGTCGCACCGCCGGGCGGGCTTTATCTGGCGGGGGTGGCCTATGGCGAGGCCGCTCGGGCCGAGCCGGCGTCCGACGACGCGGATTGAGACCTCGTCCCTACCGCGGCAGGCCCTTGGCGCGCGCCACGACGATGTCGCCGAGCTTCTCGACCCAGAGTGCGCCGTCGACGGTGCGCTGGATCAGCACGTTGCGGCGGTCGAGGTCATCGCGCTTGCGATCGACGAGACCGCGCTCGCCCATCGTGTCGAGCGCGCGCGTGATCGCCGGCTTGGTCACCTTGAGCTTGGCGGCGAGGCCGCGCACCGTGTGCGGCGGCGGCTCGAGGTAGACGGTCAGCAGGATGGTCAGCTGGCGCGCGGACAGGTCGCTCTCGCCGTCGCGGACGAGATCGAGCGTCACGTCGTGCCAGAGTTTCAGCGCCTGGCTCGGGCGCAATTCGACCGGCATTCCTGCATCCGGGGTCGTTTCGGATGCGGAATAGTAGGAGGGTGACGTGACGGGTTCAACCCGGCGCGATCGTCAATCGCGCCGGTTGGTTAGCGAAACGAGCGGACCCGCGCCGGCTCAGCGATCCGGGTGGCTGGCGGCCCGTCACAGCGCAGGCGCCGGCGCAGCGCCTCACGCCGCCGCGTAGCGCTTCTCGATCAGCGCATAGAGCGCACGGATCGCCTGCGCCTCGCCGCCGTCGGGGCGGCCGGGCTTGGCCGAGGGGTTCCAGGCGTAGATGTCGAGATGGACCCAGGACGGGCAGTTCTCGACGAATTTCGACAGGAACAGCGCGGCCGTGACCGAGCCGGCGAAGCCGCCGCTGGTGACGTTGTTGGTGTCGGCGATCTTGCTGTCGAGCAGACCCATGTAGGGCTTCCAGAGCGGCATGCGCCAGACGGGATCGGCGAGCGCCATGGCGGTCGCCTGCAGGTCGGCGGCGAGCGCATCGTCGCGGGTGTAGAACGGCGGCAGTTCCGGACCGAGCGCGACCCGGGCTGCGCCGGTCAGCGTCGCCATGTCGACGATCAGGTCCGGCTTCTCCTCGTCGGCGAGCGCGAGCGCATCGGCGAGGACCAAGCGCCCTTCCGCATCGGTATTGCCGATCTCGACGGTCAGGCCCTTGCGGCTCGGGAACACGTCGGAGGGCCGGAAGGCACGGCCGGAAATGGCGTTCTCGACCGCCGGGATCAGCACGCGCAGGCGCACCGGCAGCTTGGCGTCGATGATCATGGTGGCGAGGCCGAGCACATTGGCCGCGCCGCCCATGTCCTTCTTCATCAGGAGCATGCCGGTATCGGGCTTGATGTCGAGACCGCCGGTATCGAAGCACACGCCCTTGCCGACCAGCGTTACCTTCGGGTGCGCGGCATCGCCCCAGGTGGCGTCGACGAGGCGCGGGGTCCGGTCCGAACCATGACCGACCGCATGGATCAGCGGCAGGTTCTGGGCGAGGAGGTCGTCGCCGATGATTTCGGTGACGGTCGCGCCGCGCGGCTCCAGCGCCGCGCGGATGGCGGCCGCCAGTTCGACCGGGCCGAGATCGTTCGGCGCGGTGTTGACCAGATCGCGGGCCAGCGTCACGGCAACGGCGGTGCGCTGCACGCTCGCATAATCGACACCCTGCGGCACGACGAGACGTGCGGTCTTGCCCGTCGGCTTGCGGTAGCGCCGGAACCGATAGGCCTCGAGCGCCCAGCCGAGCGCGGCGAGCGCGGCGTCGTCGAGCGGGCCGTCGAAGCGCCAGTCGCCCTCGGGGAGCACGCTCGCGAGCTTGCCCGGCAGGAACGGATGGCGCGCCGCATCGCCCGGCTTGCCAAGCCCGAACAGCACACCGGCGATACCGCCGGCCGGTTCCATCACCATGAGATGCGATCCCGCCGATGCCTCGAAACCGTTGGCGCGGGCGAAGGTGGCGATCGCGGAACCGAGCGAATCGAGCCGGGCGGCGAGGCCGTCCGGGGCGACGGTCCAGATGGGCAGCGACGGGCCGGTCCAGTCGGGGGCGAGCAGGCGGTCGGACAAGGCGGATCTCCGAAATCGACGTCGAGGGGCGACACAGTAGCCGGCACACCGGCGACGTCCAACCCCGGACCGGGCCGGGTCGCCGCACGGACCAGGGCCGGCAAGCGGGCGGGGGATGTCGCCGTGCGGATGTCGGCGCGTGGCACGGCACGGGAGCCGGACCGCAGAGCCGAAGCCACTTAACCCTCTATTAGGGTTAACAGGATATTGCTCTGAGCGGGGCGGATGCGTCCGCCCGACCGGTTTCAGTTTCGAAGTCCACCGGAGCGTCCCATGGGCACCCGCAGGTTCGGCCTCCGCCGCACGGCCCGCATTCTCCTCCTCACCGTCGCGGCCGGCGTCGTGCTCGGCGGCTGCCAGGCGCGCCGCTCGGCCCCCTCGCCGGAGCTGACCACCGGGTCGGTGCCGCGCCAGAACGCGGAAGCCTGGGGACGCCGGTTCGAGAGCAATCCGAGCGATCGCGAGGCCGCGATCGGCTATGCGCAGGCGCTGCGCGCCAACGGCCAGACCGCGCAGGCGGTCGCCGTGCTGCAGCGCGCCGTGTTGCAGAACCCGCGCGACGGCATGGTCGCCTCGGCCTACGGCAAGGCACTCGCCGCCAATGGCGACTTCCAGGAGGCGCTGAAGGTGATCCGCCGGTCGACCGATCCGACGGCGCCGGACTGGCGACTGCTCTCGGCCGAGGCCGCGATCCAGGATCAGCTCGGCAATCCGGCCGAAGCGCGCCGGATCTATTTCGAGGCACTCAAGATCGCGCCGAACGAGCCGACCATCCTCAACAACCTCGGCCTCTCCTACGTGCTGACCAACGAGCTGCCGGCGGCCGAGAAGGTGCTGCGGCAGGCGGTGGCGAGCCCGCAGGCCGATGCGCGCGTCCGCCAGAACCTCGCGCTGGCGCTCGGGCTGCAGGGCAAGTTCGCCGAGGCCGAGAAGGTCGCGACCGCCGCCCTGCCCCCGGCCGAGGCGGCCGAGAACATGGCCTATCTGAAGACGATGATGAGCCAGCAGAACACCTGGAAGCAGATCAAGGCCGCCGACCGGCCGAAGAGCTGAAGCGCCCGAGCGAAACCCGGATCGGAAATGCGACGAGACCCGCGAAGCCATGCCTCGCGGGTCTCGTCGTATGCGGGCCAGTGTGTGAAGACCGCTTTCGGTCGGTCAGTCCATCTTGAAGAGCTGGATCATCGCCGGCCCCATGATCACGGCGAACAGCACCGGCAGGAAGAACACGATCATCGGCACGGTCAGCTTCGGCGGCAGCGCGGCCGCCTTCTTCTCGGCCTCGGCCATGCGGGCGTCGCGGTTCTCCTGCGCCAGCACGCGCAGCGCCTGGCCGAGCGGCGTGCCATAGCGCTCGGCCTGGATCAGCGCGGTCACCACCGATTTCACGCCTTCGAGGCCGGTGCGGTTGGCGAGGTTCTCGTAGGCCTTGCGGCGCTCCTGCAAGAAGCTCAGCTCGGCGGTGGTCAGCGACATCTCCTCGGCGAGCGGGATCGACTGCGTGCCGATCTCCTCGGCGACGCGCCGGAACGCGGCCTCGATCGACATGCCGGATTCCACGCAGATCAGCGCCAGATCGAGCGCATCCGGCCAAGCCCGCCGGATCGACTGCTGGCGCTTGGTGATCAGGTTCTGGATGTAGATGTTCGGCACGTAGAGGCCGAGCGCGGCGGCGCCGAGGCAGACCGCGAACTTCATGCCGCCGGCGAGTTCCAGCACGTTCAGAACGTAGAGATAGAACGCGGCGAGCAGGAACAGGCCGAACGGCCCGACGAAACGGGCGAACAGGAACACCGTCATCGGCGCCTGGCCGCGGAAGCCGGCCATGCGCAGCCGGTTGAGCGTGTTCTCGTCGGCGAGCGCGCTCTTGAGGTTGAAGCGCTCGACGAGGCTCTTCATGTAGGCCTTCGGCTCGGTGCGCAGGGTGATCGGCTTCTCGGCCGCCAGACGCGCGCGCTCGCGGGCCTTGATCTTGTCGCGCTCGAGCGCGACCGCCTTCATGCGGCCACCGAGGCGGTCCTTCTCGATCAGCGGCAGCGCCACGGTCACGATCGTGGCCGACACACCGAGCGCCGTGAACACGGCGAGCATGAACTGCTTGTCGAGCAGCAGGTTCATGAGCATCTGGAGCACGGTGTTCCTCCACGGCCGTCCGGACGGCGGTCAGAAATCGAAGTTGATCATCTTCCGCATCACGAGGATGCCGATCAGCATGTAGAAGCCGCTGCCACAAATGATCAGCAGGCCGAGATTGGTCGTGAACAGCGTCATGATGTAGCTCGGGCTCGTCAGGTAGACGAGACCGCCAACGATGATCGGCAGCGAGCCGATGATCGAGGCGGAGGCCTTGGCCTCCTGCGACATGGCGTTGATCTTGGCTTTCATCTTCTTGCGTTCGCGCAGGACCTTCGAGAGGTTGCCGAGCGCTTCGGATAGATTGCCGCCCGCCTTCTGCTGGATCTGGATCACGATGCCGAAGAAGTTGGCTTCCTGCACCGGCACGCGCTCATAGAGCTTCATGCAGGCGTCGCCGAGCGGGATGCCGAGCGCCTGGGTCTCGATGATGGCGCGGAACTCGGTGCGCACCGGTTCGCGCGCCTCGACCGAGATGATGCGCAGGCAGTCGCCGAGCGGCAGGCCGGAGCGGATGCCGCGCACGATCACATCGACGGCGTTCGGCAATTCGTCGAGGAACTTCTTCATGCGCCGCTTGCGCATGAAGCTGATCGCCCAACGCGGCAGACCGAGGAAGCCGATCACGCCGGCGCCCCCGGCAACCAGCGGATTGCCGGACAGGAACATGACGACGGCGGCCGCGCCGACGCCGGACAGGGCCGAGACCAGGAAGAACTTCTTCTTGGTCCAATCGAGCCCGGCCTGCTCGATCATGACGGCGAGCGGCGGCGAATTGGTCTGCTTGGCGCGGGCGAGCTGTCGGGCCTCGAGCTCCTTCAGCGCTTCCTGGATGTTGCGGCGCTTGCTCTGCGCCACGTCGGCTTCCTTGGCCGCGGCCTTGGCGGTTCCTGCGATCGCACCCATGCGCTTGGACGCGAGATCCTCCCGCTTGACCCGGTCGAACAGCAACGCATAGGCGAGGCCGCCCGCGCAGAACATGGCGAGGGCGATGACGGCCAGAAACACGATCGGGTTGCCGAGCATGCGGTCACGCTCCTCCGATCCGGCGGGGCGGGGCGGCGCGATCAGGCATCGGCGACCTCGGCCTTGTCGAGCGCCTCGGCGAGGCGCTTGTCCTCGTTGTAGTAGCGGGCGCGATCCCAGAACCGCGGCCGGCCGATGCCGGTCGAGCGGTGCCGGCCGATGATGCGGCCGTGTTCGTCCTCGCCGAGGATGTCGTAGACGAACAGATCTTGGGTGATGATCACGTCGCCTTCCATGCCCATCACCTCGGTGACGTGGGTGATGCGGCGCGAGCCGTCGCGCAGGCGGGCGGCCTGCACGATCACGTCGACCGAGCTCACGATCATCTCGCGGATGGTTCGCGACGGCAGCGAGAAGCCGCCCATCGTGATCATCGATTCCATACGGGACAGCGCCTCGCGCGGCGAGTTGGCGTGCAGCGTGCCCATCGAACCGTCGTGACCGGTGTTCATCGCCTGCAACAGGTCGAATGCCTCCGGGCCGCGCACCTCGCCGACGATGATCCGCTCGGGACGCATACGCAGGCAGTTCTTGACCAGGTCGCGCATGGTGATCTGGCCCTCACCCTCCAGGTTGGGCGGGCGGGTTTCCAGGCGCACCACATGCGGCTGCTGTAGCTGCAGTTCGGCCGCGTCTTCGCAGGTGATGATGCGCTCGGTCGTGTCGATGTAGCGCGTCAGACAGTTGAGCAGCGTCGTCTTGCCCGAGCCGGTGCCGCCCGAGACGATCACGTTGCAGCGGACCCGACCGACGATCTGGAGCAGCGTCGAGCCTTCCGGCGAGATCGAGCCGAACTTGACCAGATTGTCGAGGGTCAGCTTGTCCTTCTTGAACTTACGAATGGTGAGCGCCGGGCCGTCGATGGCGAGCGGCGGCGCGATGACGTTGACGCGGCTGCCGTCGGGGAGGCGCGCGTCGCAGATCGGGCTCGATTCATCGACGCGGCGGCCGACCTGGCTCACGATCCGCTGACAGATGTTCATGAGCTGCTGGTTGTCGCGGAAGCGGATGCCGGTCAGCTGCACCTTGCCGGCGACTTCGATGAAGGTGCGCTCCGCGCCGTTGACCATGATGTCGGCGATGTCGTCGCGCGCGAGCAGCGGCTCGAGCGGACCGTAGCCGAGCACGTCGTTGACGATGTCCTCGAGCAGTTCCTCCTGCTCGGCGATCGACATCACGACGTTCTTGAGCTGGATGATCTCGTTGACGACGTCGCGGATTTCCTCGCGCGCCGACTCGAGATCCAGGCGCGCGAGCTGGCTCAGGTCGATCGTGTCGATCAGCGCCGAGAAGATCGACGACTTGACGTCGTAGTACTCCTCCGAGCGCGGCTTCGGATCGCCGCGCCCCGGCGGGATCGGCTGATCGAGGTTCGCAGGCGCGCTCGACGGCGGCGGGGGCGGCGGGGCCTCCGCGCGCACCGCGGCCGACGATGCGACCGCCGCCGGCCTCACCGCCTGCGCCGCACCGGAACCGAAGGAACCGCGTTTGCCGAACATGCTTCCCAAGCCTCCGAAGCCCGCCGCTCAGGGGCGACGGACACCAGGCGGCGCCAGGCCTCAGGAGGCCTTGCGTCCGCGCAACTTCTCCAGGAACGGCGCGAGGGCCGACTTCTTCTTCGCCTTGACCTCGGCGCGGCCGGTCATGGCGACCGCGATCGAACGAAAAATTTCACCGACAGGGTGTTTAGGATCCGTTTCCGCGATCATCTGGCCATTGTTGGCGGCCGTGCCGAACAGATGCGCCTCGAAGGGGACCGTCGCCAGCACCGGCATCTCCAGCGCCTTGGCGAATTCCTCCGGCTTGATCTCCGGCCGCTTCGGGACGCCGACCATGTTCAGCACCAGCCGCGCCGGCTGATCGTTCGGGCGGGCGTGGCGCAGACTGTCCATGATGTTCTTGGCATTGCGCAGATTGCCGAGGTCGGGCGCGGCGACCAGCACGACCTCGTCGACCGCACGCAGGGTGCGTCGCGACCAGGCGGTCCAGACGTGCGGCACGTCGAGCACGACCAGCGGGACGTTCGTGCGAACGACGTCGAGCACGCCCTCAAAGGCGCTTTCCTCGAAATCGTAACTGCGCTCGAGCGACGCGGGCGCGGCGAGCAGGCTCAGGTGGTCCGTGCACTTGGCGAGCAGGCGATCGAGATAGACCTCGTCGAGACGCTCCGGCTGGTAGACCGCCTCGGCGATACCCATCGCCGGGTCCTGATTGAAGTCGAGCCCGGCGGTGCCCCACGCGAGGTCGAGGTCGGCGATCACGACGTCGCTCGTGAAGATGCGCGCCGCGGTCCAGGCGACGTTGTGGCAGATCGTCGAGGCGCCGCAGCCGCCCTTGGCGCCGATGAAGGCGACCGTGCGGCCGACCGGCGCTGCCTCCGGGCCGGCATAGAGATCGGAGACCGTCTTCAGGAAGTCGAACAGGTCGACCGGCGCGACCATGTATTCGCTGACACCGCGGCGCAGCAGGTCGCGATAGAGAATGATATCGTTGACATGGCCGATCACGATCACCTTGGACCCGGGATCGCAGACCTCGGCCAGGCGATCGAGATGCGTCAGGATCTCGTCGCGCCCCTCGCGCGATTCCAGGACGACCAGGTTCGGCGTCGGCGCGGACTGATAGAACTCGACCGCCGCCGCCAGACCGCCCATGTGGACCTTGGTGTGCGTGCGCATCATGCGGCGGTCGCTCGACGCTGCGTCGATCAGGGCCGCGGTCTCGCGCGTCTCGCAGAAGGCCTGAACGGCGATGCGCGGGATCGGGTTGATGTCGATCTGACCGCGCGATTCCGGCCCCGGACCGTGCTCGCTCATCACTTGCCCCCGCTCACGTTGGAGGCCTGCGCCGCCGAGATGCCGGTATCGGACTTGGTCTGCTTGGCCTGACGGTAGCTCTGGATGACCGCGGTGCGCCGGGTTCCGTCGGCCGGATCCTCGCCGCGCGGCGTTATGAAGTCGTTCGGCTCGGCGACCATCGCGGCCATGTTGGCCTGATAGGCGCAGCCGAAGTTCCAGTAATGGTCGTTCTTCTCGCTGTTCAGGATCTGGTCCGGCCAGTGGCCGCAGCGATGCGGCACCGCGGCGACGATGCGCGGATAGGCGAGCCGGATCGGCGCCTCGGTGCTGTCGACGTTGGCCCGATAGGGCTGGCGCACGACGGAGGCGGCGGGGAAGCCGCCGCGGGCGAGCGCCGCGGTGACCTGCGAGGCGACGCGGAACGCCGCCGCCTCGTTGGCCGAACCGCTCGGCAGCATCACCGTTACGTAGCCGGCGCCGCGGGCGCGCGCATCGGCACCGAAGCGCTCGATCGTGTAGAGCGACGCCTCGTTGAGCCGCGCGGCCTGACTGCCGATCGGAATGTCGATGGTCTCGGCACCCTCGCTGAGCACGATCGGGTGGCGCGAGGTGATCGGGTCACGCTCGGTCGAACCGGTGATCAGCGGCTCGGTCTTGGTGCCGGCGCAGCCGCCGAGCAGACCGGCGAGCAGGAGAAGACCGCTCGCGACGGCGCGCGACGACCGGCGCGCGGGGCGAATGGCGGGGGAGACATCACGAACCATGAGAGACCGTCTCCTCACTCGTAGATGAAGCCGTACTGGCCGCGATAGGTGCCGTTCGGCTCGCCGCCGACCCGGTACATCTTGTTGACCCGGCCAAGGAAATTCGCGGCCGCATCGGTCGAGGGCTGGAAGTTCTGGTCCGGGCGCTGCAGCTTGGAGGCGGCGGTCGGCCGGACGATGTAGGGCTGGACGAAGATCGCCAGCTCGCTCTCGGCGCGCTGGAAGTCGCGCGAGCGGAACAGCGTGCCGAGCACCGGGATCTTCATGAGACCCGGCGTTCCGGACAGCGCCTGGCGGACGTCGTCGCGGATCAGGCCGCCGAGCACCATCATGCCGCCCGACGGGATCTCGAGCGTGGTCGCCGCGCGGCGCACGTGCAGCGCCGGGATCGTCAGCGTGCCGATCGTCACCGCGCCCTCCGAGGTCAGCTCGGAGACCTCGGTGTTGACGGTCAGGCTGATCCGGCCTTCGGACAGCACGACAGGGATGAAGTTAAGCGCGACGCCGTAGGTCTTGAATTCGACCGTGTTGGTGGTCTGGCCGTTGCTCGTCGACTGCGATACCGGCACGGGGTACTCGCCGCCGACCAGGAACTTCGCCTCTTCGCCCGAGATCGCCGAGAGGTTCGGCTCGGCGAGGGTGCGCAGCACGCCGAGCTGCTCCAGCGCCTGGACCTTGCCGTTGATCGTCGCCGATCCGATCTTGTAGGAGCCCGACAGCACCGCAGCGGGATCGTTCGACGTGATCGGGAAGGCATTCGAGGTGAGAAGGCTGGTCGTCTGACCGCCGTTGTTGATCACCACGCCCGAGGTGCCGTTCGACAGGTCGACACCGAGCTTCTTGACCGCATTGCGCTGAATCTCGGCAATGGTGACCTTCAGCATCACCTGATCCTTGCCGCGGATCTTCAGCGCGTTGACCACCTGCACCGATTCACCCGTCGTTCGCCCGGATGCGCTCGGCGTCGAAGAAGCGCCGCCGGCGGCGCCGCCGGAGCCCGACCCCTGGTCGACCGGCGCGCCGATGAACTTCGCCGCCACCTCATAGGCCTGCATCGCCTCGGCCGAACTCGCGACCGAGCCGGACAGCACCACGGTGCCGGCGACCGCCTCGACATGGATGTCGGATTCCGGCATCAGCCGCCGGATCAGCGCCTGGAGCGTCGCGATATCGGGCTGCACCTGCAGCTCGTAGGCCGCGAGCTGCCGGCCGTTGGCCCCGAAGACGAAGATGTTGGTGGTGCCGAGCTTGTTGCCCATGACGTAGAGGCGGCGATTGGTGCGCACCACCGCGTCGGCGACCGCCGGGTTCGAGACCAGCACGTCGCGGATGTCCTCGTCGAAATCGAGGATCGTGGATTTCGAGGCGGCGATGTTCAACGGGCGGCTGGCCACGCCGCGTGCGGACGGGGCGCCGTAGCCGGGATCGATCGCGGCCGCGGGCGTCGCGCCGTCGACGGCGAGCGCGAGGCCGATCACGAGACCGACCGAGAGCGGGACCTTGGCCCAAGTGACGAACATCGACTTCTTCCCCGTCCGATATCCTGGCGGGCATCCGCCATCCGGCTCCCGGACCGGCATGGCCGGCCCGAAAGCGTCTCAGCGTTTGGTCGTGATCCGGGTCACGACGCCGTAGCGCACGAATTTCACCGTTCCGCCGTCGTCCTCGTTCGCCGCGAGCGGCGTCTCCGCGTCGCGGATCGAGCGCAGGGCGAGCGAGATCGTGCCGAGCTGCTGGGCCTGGGCCAGCGTCTCGGCCTGATGCGGCGTCAGCTCGAGGGTGGCGGTATCCTTGGCGACCATCGTCGGCTCGCCGCGCTGGTCGCTCGTGTTCTGATCGACCGCGAGAATCTTGATGTTCTGGAGCAGCGTCTCGGAGACGTAAGGGTCGCCGGACCCCGCGCCCTTCGGGGCCGCGCGGGTCAAGAGCACGTCGACGCGGTCGTTCGGCAGCACAAAGCCGCCGGCCGTCGACACGGCCTTGACCTCGACCGCGACCGCCCGCATGCCGGGCGACAGCAGGACCGACATGAAGCCGCGATCGGCCTTGGTCAGACGCTCCTCGCGCACGGGATCGCCGGCGAGCATGGTCTGGCGCGCGATCATGCCGACGAGCTCGGCATCGGCGGCCGGTCGCACCGACCGGACCAGATAGCGCTCGGTCGTGGTGGCGCGCGGCCACTTGTCCCAGATCAGGTCGCCGGCCTGGATGCGCGTGCCGATCGGCAGCTCACGCGAGGCGACCAGCACGTCCACCGTGTCGATCGAGGGCGCCTGCACGACAGGCGCGGGCGCAGGCGCCGGCGGGGCCGGCTGCCCGGTCATCTGCATGGCCAGGAAGGCCGCGACCAGACCGGCACCGACCGCCACTACGAGAACCAGGACGCGAGCGTTCATGACCACCGAACCCGAATACACCGAGGGTCTGCCCCGGAAACCGAGCGTCGGACGGCGCCATCGCGGAGCGACGAACGGCCGAGGAAACCGACACCCTAGCTGCAGAGTGTCGGGGACAAAGGTTCAGGTATGGTTAATGGGGTGTGTGCGCGCAGGGTTAACCGAGCGTATCCGTCGATTACAGCCGCCTGTCAGACGAGCGGCTTGAGCCAGAGCGTCGAGGGGTAGATCTGGAGGGCGGCGGCCGCCAGGGCCAGACCGTATGGGACATGACGGTGCCGCGAGAACTCGGACAGAAAACCCACCTTGAGTAGCGGGACCGGCGCCAAGACCTTGTCGGCGCCAAGTACGAGCAGCGTCAGAATGCCGCCATAGAGCGAAAACAGCGTCGTAAACTCGAGGACGTGCGACCAGCCGAGCCACAAGGCCACGGCCGCGGCGAACTTCACGTCGCCGCCGCCCATCCATCCGGCCGCGAAGCAGCCGAGGCCGACGGCGAACACGATCGACGCGGCGGCGAGATGCCAGGCGAGATCCTCCCAGCCGAGCCCGGCGAAGGGGGCGAGGATCGCGAAGGCCGCGATCAGCAGGATCGAGACCCGGTTGGCGATCGTCATGGTCAGAAAGTCGGTGGCCGCGGCATAGGCGACCAGCAGGGGAAACAAGACCATCACCGCGGCTTCGTACATGATCCGCTCCCGTCAGAACGTGCCGGCGCAGTATCATCGCCAAGACTTGAAGGGCGCCTTAACCGCGGCGCGGTAGAACGGCGCCCGGGCGCCGTCTCCAAATGCGAAGGGCGGAGCCTTAGCTCCGCCCTGTTCCCCTGTCGCGATCGAGATCGATCGGTCGGGGCGTCGTCACTTCATGTTGGACGACAGGTTCTGGAAGGTCGAGTTCAGCTTGGTGCCGAGCGTGGTCGCGCCAGAGATGATCGCAACGGCGATCAACGAAGCGATCAGGCCGTACTCGATGGCGGTGGCGCCGGACTCGTCCTTGAGGAAGCGGGCGAACATGGTCATCACGATACTCCTAGTCACACGGTTCACGACTGTTCGGGCGGTTCGTTCGGTGCGCCCCGAAGTCGAGAACCAACTTAGCCCCGCCGATCTAAAGACGAGTAAATCTTCTTGGTTTAAAATGCCCTACCCTGAACGTTATAATTCAGCGAATCCATGGTTTTTCATTTGATAAAATAGCGTATAGATATAAATGATCCAGATCACCTAGGTATGTCTCCGCGAAATTTCCGATATATTGATATCGAACTTCATGGAAACTTTCGTATTGCCACTCGAGACGACGGACATTTTCCCGTCGAGGCACCGCGGAGCCTACGTCTTTCGCGCAAGCCTTTCCGCTTCGCAAAGGCGGAGATCCGTCGATCGACCATCCGCGCCCGCCGGTTCGGCCCGAAACTCTTGGGCGCCGGACGTTCGCCGCGCCGGCCTGCCGGGAAGGGGGCGGTCGGCGCCGAAAGGGGCGTTAGGCAATCCTTCACCAAGATCGATGAGAATTTATCCGTTTCCTCGATCGGATCTCGCGCCATGAAGCGTACTTTCGCCGCCCTCGCCTTCCTCATCCTCTCGGCCGTGCCGGCTGCGCAGGCGAAGGAGCCCATCAATGTGGTGATGGACCGCGCGAAGGTGATGCGCATCGCCGGACAGGCCGCGACCGTGATCATCGGCAATCCGGGCATCGCCGATGCGACGATGCACGACCGCCAGACCATCGTGATCACCGGGCGCGCCGTGGGCATGACCAATCTGGTGATCCTCGACCCGAAAGGCGAGCCGATCGCCGACGAGGTGGTGTCGGTCGAGAAGGCGCAGACCGGCCTCGTCACTATCCAACGTGCGGGCGCGCGCGCGAGCTATTCGTGCACGCCGCACTGCAACGCCATGTTCGAGCCGGGCGACGACGACACGGCGTTCACGAAGAGCATGTCGCAGATTCAGCAGCGCAACGACTTCGGCGCCAAGGCGTCGAACGGCGCCGCGCCGCAGTGACGCGGCAGGAAAACGGTCACGAACCAAAAGTTTACGGTGATAGGGCGACCTTTCCCCATACGTAACAACCGTTCCTCAACCGGTCATGCCCTAAGAAGCAAGCCATGCGACACGCATGACCGCTTGAGGTGATCATGGGACAGTTTCCCCCGAACGGCGAGACGGCAGTCGAAACGGCGCGGAGCGTCGCACCGCGACGGCGTCTGTTGCCCGTCCGTCTGCTGCGCGACGAGCGCGGCGCGACCGCCGTCGAGTTCGGCATCATCGCGCTGCCGTTCTTCGCCATCATCGCCGCGATCCTCGAGACGGCGTTCTGCTTCTTCGCCGGGCAGATCCTCGACAGCGCCGTCACCGATGCCGGTCGCTTGATCCGCACCGGACAGGCCCAGCAGCAGAACATGGATCTCGCCGCGTTCAAGACGCAGGTGTGCAATCGGCTCTATGCGTTCTTCTCGTGCTCGGGCCTCTCCCTGGACGTCAAGACGTCGACCAGCTTCGGCGCGGCCGACCTGTCGACGCCGAAGGACAAGGACGGCAACTTCGATCCGTCGAAATTCGCCTATCAGAACACGCACGGCAGCGAGATCGTGGTCGTCCGCGCCTACTATCTCTATCCGCTGATCTTCACCGGCTTCGGCCTCAACATGGCGGACCAGAGCGGCAACAAGCGGCTCATGAGCGGCATCGCCGTGTTCCGCAACGAGCCGTTCCCATGGTGAGCCCGATGCGAGAGATCCTCAGCGCCGCCGCCCGGCCGCTCCACTCCTTTGCTCACAGTCGCCTCCGCTCCTTCGCCCGCGATCGGCGCGGCGTCTCGGCGGTCGAATTCGCCATTCTGCTGCCGCTGATGCTGACGCTGCTGATTGTGGGCAACGAGGTCGGGCAGGCCGTCACCATCTACCGGAAGGTCAGCCACACCGCCTCGACGCTCGGCGATCTGGTGGCACAGGTCGCCACCGTCAACTCGAGCGACATGAGCAACATCTTCGACGCGTCGACGGCGATCTTCTCGCCCTACCCCGCCTCCGGCGCCATCATGGTCGTCTCGGCGGTCAACTACACGACCGCGAACGGCTTCAAGGTGGCCTGGAGCCAGGCGCGCAACGGCAGCGCCTGGACCAAGGGTTCCACGCCGCCGGTCACGATGCCGGCATCGCTGGCCGTCGACGGCCAGCAGATGATCGTCGCCCGGGTGACCTTCACCTACACGTCGGTGTTCTCGAAGATGATGACGGACATCTGGGGATCGCCATCGATCACGCTCAACGACATCGCCTACCTGCGCCCGCGCGTTTCTCAGACCGTGACCTGCACGGCGAGCGGCTGCTGACATCCGGAAAGGGTCTGTCGATCCGGATGAATCGGGACGGCAGGCCGCACGCATCGTGCTAAGGCCCGGCTGCACCGCCGCGCCGATGGACCGCGGCCCAATCCCCGATCCGGAGCGGACCATGGTCGAGAACCGTACCTACGATCAGATCGCCGTCGGCGACAGCGACAGCGTCACCCGCAAGGTCACGCCCGACGATCTGTTCCTGTTCGCCCGCGCGACCGGCGCGACCAATCCGCTGCATCTGCCTGGCATCGACTGGAACGGCGACGGCCGCATCGACGAGCCGTCGTCGCCGGCCCTGCTTGTGGCCGCGATCGTCTCCGCCGTGGTCGGCAACCACCTGCCCGGCCCCGGCGCGGCCTGGAAGCGGCTGTCGCTCGCCTTCGTCCGACCGGTGCAGCTCGGCGAGACGCTGACCGGGACCGCGACCGTGACCGCCAAGAACGGTGACGGCTCGATCGACATGGCTCTCGCCGTGATCGACGCGACAGGCACCGCCGTCCTGACCGGCGAGGGGTGCGTGCTCGCGCCGACGCAGCGCATTTCGATGCCGCATATCGAGGTGCCGGGTGTCATGATCGATCGGCATCCGAGTTTCGACCGCCTGATCGAGGCGACCCGCGGCCTGCCGCCGCTGGTCACGGCCGTGGTGCAGCCCGACGATGCCGCCTCGATCGCCGGCGCGATCGAAGCCAAGGCGGCCGGTCTGATCGAGCCGCTGATGGTCGGCACCACGTCGCGCATGACCGCCGCGGCCAAGGCCGCCGGGCTCGACCTCTCGTCCCTGACCCTGATCGAGGCCGCCGACGACGAGGCCGCGGCGGCCAAGGCCGTGGCGCTGGTCGGCGAAGGCCGCGCCAAGGCGCTGATGAAGGGCCATCTCCACACCGACGTGCTGCTTCATCACGTGGTCAAGCGCGACGGCGGGCTCCGGACCGCGCGCCGCATCAGCCACGTCTTCGTCATCGACGTCCTCGGCCGCGCGGCGCCGCTGCTGATCTCGGACGCCGCCATCAACATCGCGCCCGACCTGACGACCAAGGTCGACATCGTCCAGAACGCGATCGATCTCGCCATCGCGCTCGGCATCACCACCCCGCGGGTCGGCGTGCTGTCGGCGGTCGAGACGGTCAATCCGGCGATCCCCTCGACGATCGACGCCGCCGTGCTGTCGAAGATGGCCGAGCGCGGCCAGATCCGCGGCGGCATCGTCGACGGTCCGCTGGCGATGGACAATGCCATCGACGTCGCCGCAGCGCGGACCAAGGGCATCACCTCGCTGGTCGCCGGACGCGCCGAAGTGCTGATCGTGCCGAACCTCGAGGCCGGCAACATGCTGGCCAAGGAACTGACCTTCCTCGCCTCGGCGGAGGCGGCGGGGCTCGTCATCGGGGCGCGCGTGCCGATCATGCTGACGAGCCGCGCCGACAGCGACAAGGCGCGGCTGGTCTCCGCCGCACTCGCCGTGCTCAAGCAGCATTACGACGAGACCGGCACCAGCGCGGTCGCGCCGGTCGATCCGCAGGCGTGACGAAGGCGGTTCAGGTCTTCGGCTTGACCGGCTCGGCCGGGGTCGGCTCGGCGGCCTCGGGCGGCGTGACCAGCGGCAGCAGGTTCACGTAGGCCGCGTGGCCGACCGGCACGAAGCCGCCGCCGAAGCTGCCTGCGACCGCGTCATAGGCGTCCGGATCCCGCTCGGGCAGATCGTCGAGCACGTCGCGCAGCCGCGCCTTGACCGGCTCCGCGAGGCTCGACCGGATCACATGCGGCGGATGGGCGATCAGGCTCGACGACCAGACGATCCGATAGTCGCTCATCGCCAGTCGCCCCTTGGCGACGGCATCGGCGAGCGTGCCGCGGCTGTAGCCCCCGGCCTCGCTGCCCTCGAGCGTCGACCAGACGACGGCCGCGTCGACCTTGCCTTCGATCAGCAGCGCGAGCGCGGCGGCCGGACCGGCGGTCGGCACCAGCTTGGCGAGATCGGTGCTCGGCACGCCCGCGCTCGCGAGTTCGGCGAGCGGCAACATCCGGCCGGCGACAGACGTCTCGTCGGCAACCGCCAAGGTGCGGCTCTTCAGGTCCTTCGCGGTCGCGATGCTCGAGGAGGCACGGACGACCACCGCGGCGTGATAGCCGGCCGTGCCGTCGACCGAGCGCGGCACCGCGATCGGCGCGACGCAGCCGCAGAGCCGCCAGGCGGTCGCATAGGCCGTGCCCGACAGCATGGCATAATCGACCTTGGCCTCGGCGAGGCGCGCGCGAGCGCCAGGCCCGAGCCGGTCGAGACGATCTCGACGTTGCGATCGAGCGCGATCTCCAGCCGGCGCCGGAACGGCTCGATCCGGTCGGCCGCGCGCCGGTCAGTCGCGACGATGCCGAGCCGGAACGGCGCGCCGCCGAGGACCGGCAGGGCGCTCTCCTCCGCGCGGGCGACATCGGCAACGCCAAGGGCGCCGACGGTGACGGCGGCCGACAGAAGGGATCTCAGCGCAGCGAAGCTCATCGGAGCGAAACCATGAAGCCGGGAATCGGAGCCGCACGCACGGCCTCGGCGCATCAAGGCGGCGGCAGGCTGCGCCAAGTCAAGCCCGGCGCTCGGACCGGCCGCTTCGGCCGTCGGCTTCGAAGCCTCGCTCGCCCCTCCACGCGATCACTCGCGCAGCACGAGGCGTCCGCCGGCCATCTCGACCTTCGACAGGCGACGCATGAAGCTCATGCCGAGCAGGTTGGTGCCGAGCGTGCGCTCGGGCACGACCAGCGCCTCGACGCCCTTGACCCGCACATCGCCGATGCGAACCTCGGCGAGGGTCACGCGCGCGGCCTTGGTGGTGCCGTTGGCGGTGGCGATCGGGACGGTGAAATCGGCCGGCATCGGTCGGAGACCGAGCGAGGCGGCATCCTCGGCGCGCAGCGCGACGCTGGTCGCGCCGGTGTCGACCATCACGCCGACCGAGCGGCCGTTGACCGTCGCGTCGGTGAGAAAGTGCCCACGGGGATCGGCGGTCAGCACGGTCGAGCGGCCGCGCTGCTCGAGGCTGTTGCCGGAGGTGGCGGTCGCGGAGGCGGCGACATGGGGTGCGCGGCCGCGATCCGGCCGGTCCGCGACCCAGGTCGCGGCCTGCACCAGATAGGGCAGCCAAACCGGCGAGAGCATCACGCCGAAGGCCGCCACCAGGACGAAACGCAGCAAGTTCCTGACCATCGAGCCCGATCCGAAATGCGAACCCGATGGTACGTCGGCGGCCTTACCAAGTGCTTTAGCCGACCGTTCGAACGCACGGATCGGCTCCGCCACTCTGGTGCGCCGGGCGGTCGCCTGGCCGGGCGCGCTCTTCCCTTGCGCGCGGCGGCGGCCGTTTTCGGGCGGTGGCATGGTCACGCCGGCACCAGAACGAGCCCGTCGGCGAGCGCGGCGATCTCGGCGAGATCACGAAAACTCGTCTGGGCGCCCGATTCCCGGCAGGCGAGCGACCCGGCCGCGAGCCCTTCCTTCAGCGCGCGCTCGAACGGCGCACCGCGATCGAGCGCCGCCGCCAGCGCGCCGCAGAAGGCATCGCCTGCGCCAGTCGAATCGACCGCCGCGATCGGCGGCGGCGCGCCGGCGATCATCCGGCCGCCGGCCTCGGCGGCGACGATGCCGCGGGGCCCGAGCGTCACGACGACATTGGTCGACAGCTCGCGGGCGAGCGCGCGGGCGAAGCTCGCAGGCTCGCCGTCGATGCCGAGCAGCGCGCCGTAGCGGCGCTGCTCGTGCTCGTTGACGATCACGATATCGGCGGCGGCAAAGGTCTCGCGCCCGACCGGCTCGGCCGGCGCGGCATTGTAGACGACGCGCGATCCGGCGCGACGCGCCATGGCGATGGCAACCTCGACATCCGTCGTCCCGAGCGAATTCTGGGTGACGAAGGTCACGCCCGGACCGAAGCGGCCTTCGAGCCAGGCGGCGCGTGCGGCATCATTGGCCGCGTTCGCGCCGATCATCAGGTTCTCGCCGGTCGGATCGATGGCGATCATGAACAGGCCGGTCGGCTGATCGGCCCGGCGCACGCCGGAGAGATCGACCCCGGCCTTGCGCAGGTTGGCGAGCGCCATGTCGGCGAAGGGATCGTTGCCGACCGCGCCGACCAGCGCCACCTTGGCCCCCGAGCGCGCCGCCGAGAGCGCCTGATTGGCCCCTTTGCCGCCCGGAAAGATCTGGTAGTCGCGGCCCTTCACCGTCTCTCCCGGCACGGGAAAGCGCTCCATGACCGTGACCATGTCGATGTTAATGGTGCCGAACACCACGATCATGGGCGCGATCCGGTCGGTTGGAGGCGGGAGGGAGACCGCGCTTACTTCGTGCCGTACATCCGGTCGCCGGCGTCGCCGAGGCCGGGCACGATGTAGCCGTGATCGTTGAGCTTCTCGTCGATCGCGGCGCAGTAGACGTGCACGTCCGGATGCGCCTTGCGCAGGCGCTCGATACCCTCGGGGGCGGCGAGCAGGCAGACGAAGCGCAGCGTCTTGGCACCGCGCTGCTTCAGCCGCTCGATCGCCGCAACGGCGGAATTGGCGGTCGCCAGCATCGGGTCGAGCACGATGACCAAGCGGTCGCCGAGATCCTCGGGCGCCTTGAAGTAGTACTCGACCGCGACCAGCGTCTCCGGATCGCGGTAGAGGCCGATATGGGCGACGCGCGCGGAGGGCACGAGGTCGAGCATGCCTTCGAGCAGGCCCATGCCGGCGCGCAGGATCGGCGCGAAGACGAGCTTCTTGCCCGCGATCGCCGGCGCCATGATCGTGGTGAGCGGCGTCTCGATCTCGACCTCGGCCATCTCGAGATCGCGGTCGCCTCGTAGCAGAGCAAGAGCGAGATCTCGCGGAGCAGCTGGCGGAAGCTCTTGGTGGAAGTATCCTTCTTCCGCATGATCGTCAGCTTGTGACGGACCAGCGGGTGATGGATGACGGTCACGCCGTCGACAGACATGGCTTCCCCCGGGATTCGATACAGATGCGGAATTCTTAGCCGACCCGACCGTCGCCGCAAGACGACGGGCCGGTTTCGGCACAGCTTACTGGCCGTATTCGTTGCCTCGATCGACCGCGCCCGCATGGCGATGTACCGATTGCGCACGGTTCGGCGGGCGAAAATCGAAAATGCCCGTTTCTCAAAGGGCTGCCGTGGAGATACAGTCTCCGCGGCGCGCGGATGCCGATTCGATCGACGACATCGGCATCTTGCGCCGCGGTGTGCCGCACCGCCGAGTTCCCGCCGACGACGAGTGCCCGCGCATGAGCGCCGCCCCAGATCCCGCTGTCGCGCGCCTCGCCCGCTCGCTGTTCGCCGCGAGCGCGATCCGGGCGCGCGCCAACCGGATCTACGATCTCGGCCTCAACGGCGCCCTGCCGCATTTCACCATCGACACCACGCGGATCGACGGTACCGCCGACTATGTCGTGCGCGTGATCCGGTCGAACTTTCCGACCCTGCAGGTGCCGCCGCATTCGCGCTGGCGGCATTTCGAGGTCGGAGAGGTCGATCGCTGGGGCATGCTCGCCGGTGCCCGCGACTGGACCGACCCGATGGAGCTCGGCCGGGCGGCCTTCGACCTCGCCTTCGTCAGCACGCTGATCGATGCCAATGCCGGATCGCGCTGGTCCTACGCCGAGTCCGTGACGGGCGAGACCTTCTCGCGCTCGGAAGGGCTCGCGATCGCCAGTCTTGTCATGTTCGCCGGCGGCGCGTTCTCGTCCGAGCCGTTCGACCCGCTGCGCGCCGACGCGGGCGCGCTGGCGCGGCTGACCCGCGAGGAGCTCGCCGACGCCTTCCAGGTCTCGACCGGCAATCCGTTGCCTGGCCTCGACACCCGTCTCGACCTGATCAACCGGCTCGGCCGCGCGATGGAGGCCCGGCCGGACCTGTTCGCCACAGGCAACGGCATCCGGCCCGGCGGCCTGCTCGACCATCTGCTGCGCCGGTTTCCGGACGGCAGCATTCCGGCGCCGGAGATCCAGGACACGCTCATGGAGGCGCTCGGATCGGTGTTCCCGAGCACCTTCACGATCGGCGGCATCCCGCTCGGCGATACCTGGGCGCATTCGCTGCTGGCGCGGTCCGACGATCCGGAAGGGCTGGTGCCGCTGCACAAGCCCACGCTCTGGCTCGCCTATTCGCTGATCGAACCGATCGTCTGGGCCGGCCACGACGTCCGCGATCTCGACGGCCTGCCGAGCCTCGCCGATTACCGCAACGGCGGCCTGCTGATCGACAACGGCATCCTGCGGCCGCGCGATCCGAACGTGCTCAGGCAGGTTCATACGGTCGGCTCGGAGGTCATCGTCGAATGGCGCGCGCTGACCGTGGCGCTGATCGACCGGCTGGCGGCGGCGATCCGCCAGCGGCTGGCACGCAACGCCATGAACTTCCCGCTCGCCTGCATCATCGAGGGCGGCACCTGGGCCGCCGGTCGGCGGCTGGCGCGCGAGCGTCGCGCCGACGGCTCGCCGCCGCTGATGGTCGAGAGCGACGGCGTGATCTTCTGAATGTCGTACGCCGCTCAGCGGCCGTGCGTCCGCGGATAGGCGTTCGGCGCCGGCGAGACCCATCCGGCCGGCGGGGCCTTCGGCCGGTAGATCTCGATCCGCAGCGGATGGCAGGCGACCGCGTCGCTCGAATGCGCCGATCCGCAGTCGCCGCCCGGGCAGGCCGACAGCGCACCGAGCAGATCGATCTCGGCGAAGAACTCCAGATGATCGCCCGGCCGCACCGGCGTCGCCTTCATGAAGTACTGGCCGGTATCACGCGTGAAGCCCGTGCACATGAACACGTTGAGGACATCGTGGACGTGGGGCTCGGCCTCGGCGAGCGCCACGCCACGGGCGTCGGCGAAGGCGCGGGTCAGGTTCGAATGGCAACAGTGGTGATAGTCACCGCCCGACAGCAGCCGATTCGTGTACGGGTCGCAGCGCGTCCCGATCACATCATGGACCGAGCCGCCGTATTGGTCGAAGCCGTACCAGTCGAGCGTATCCTCGGTGATGGTCGCCATCGGCCGCATATGGGGCAGGTTCGACCAGAGCCGGTCGCCGGTCGAGACGTGGGTTCCATGCAGGGCGCGCGTCTTGCCGGAGAAGAAGCGCTCCGCGACATCGTCGGCGTTCCAGAGATTGAGGTCGCCGACCTGCGGGCCGTCGACGCTGACGATCCGGAAGAAGTGCCCGGCAGGCACCCGGAAATGCGCCGCATCGCGGGGCGCGGCGATCACGATTTCGACCAGGATCCAGCCGTCGCGGGCGGCGCGGTAGGCGGCGAGATCCGGCGGCGCGAGGCCATCGACGGGATAGCAGATCACCGGGACGACCGCACGGCGGGCATCCGCATCGGCGGGAGCGGCGAATTCCGGGTTGGTCGGCTTCATGGGTTCGCGGTCTCGCTCGAGGATGAATGACGGCCCGGCGGAGGCGACGCCGTCGGTGTCAGATCAGGCTCTTGCCATGCCGGCCGGGCGCGAGGCCGAGATGGGCGGCGATGGTCTCGCCGACATCGGCAAAGCGGCAGCCGCCAGCGTCGCGGGCGGGAACGCCGGGGCCGAACGCCAGCACCGGCACCTGCTCGCGCGTGTGATCGGTGCCGGGCCAGGTCGGGTCGCAGCCGTGATCGGCGGTGATGACCGCCAGATCGCCGGGCCGCATCGCCCGGACGAACTCCGGCAAGCGCCGATCGAAGGCCTCGAGCGCGGCCGCATAGCCCGGCACGTCGCGGCGGTGGCCGTAGAGCATGTCGAAATCGACGAAGTTGGTGATCACCAGATCGCCATCGGCGGCCTCGCGCTGCGCCGCCAGCGTCGCCTCGAACAGCGCCTGGTTCCCCGACGCCGGGATCTTCCGGGTCACGCCCTGGGCGGCGAAGATGTCGGAGATCTTGCCGATCGCATGAACACCACGGCCCGCGGCCTTGGTCCGGTCGAGCAACGTCGGTTCCGGCGGCGGCACGGCGTAGTCGCGGCGGTTGCCGGTGCGCTCGAAGGTCGCCGCGGTCTCGCCGACGAAGGGGCGCGCGATGACGCGGCCGATACCGAGCGGATCGACCAGCTTCCGCGCGATCAGGCAGAGCGCGTAGAGCCGCTCGAGGCCGAAATGGGCTTCGTGGGCGGCGATCTGCAGCACGCTGTCGGCCGAGGTGTAGCAGATCGGCTTGCCCGAGCGGATGTGCTCTTCACCGAGCTCTGCGATGATCTCGGTGCCGGAGGCATGCTTGTCGCCGAGGATGCCGGGCAGCTTGGCCTCGTGGATCAGCGCCTCGGTCAGTTCACGAGGGAAGGTCGGCACGGTGTGCGGGAAATAACCCCAGTCGAACGGCACCGGCACGCCGGCGAGTTCCCAATGACCGGACGGCGTGTCCTTGCCCTTGGAGACCTCGCTCGCATGGGCCCAGAGCCCGCTCGGCTCGCCGCCGGCGAGGCCCTTCGGCAGGGCACCCGAGGCGGCCTCGGCGGCGCGGCCGAGACCGAGGCCGTCGAGGGTCGGCAGGCTGAGCGGACCAGCGCGCAGGCCCGGCCTGTCGCCCGCGCCCGTCGCGCAGGCTTCGGCGATATGGCCGAGCGTCGTCGAGCCGGCATCGCCATAGGCGGCCGCGTCGGCCGCGCCGCCGATGCCGAAGGAGTCCATGATCAGGAAGAAGGCGCGTGCCATCGGATGTTCCGTTCAACTGGCCGGTTCAGGTCCCGATCCGCAGCGCGATCGCCGCGCGCATCGCCGGAGCCTCGGTGCCGATCATATAGGCACGCCGGAGCGCCGCCGCAGCCCGGTCGGCGGCGGCTTCGGAGGCGGCGTGGACCAGACCCAGCGGCCGATGCGGGCCGATGTCGTCGCCGCTGCCGACGAGTTCGGTGAAGCCGACCGCATGATCGATCGTGTCGGCGGCCTTGGCCCGGCCGCCGCCGAGCTCGACCACCGCGACGCCGATCGCCCGCGTGTCGATCGCCTCGACGAGACCGGACGCCGCCGCGAACACAGGCTTGGTCACCGGCGCGGCCTTCAGATGCGCCTGCGGGCGGTCGAGCAGATCGGCCGGACCGCCGAGCGCTGAGACCATGCGGGCGAAGACCTCGGCCGCGCTACCGTCGTCGAGGCTGCGGATCAGCTTGGCCTCGGCTTCTTCGAGCGTGGTGACGAGGCCGCCGATCAGCAGCATCTCGGCACCGAGCGCCACCGTGACCGCCTCGACGCGCGGGCTGCGGACGCGGCGGGTCAGGAAGTCGATCGCATGGGCGACCTCGACCGCATTGCCGGCGGCATCCGCCAGCGGCTCGTTCATGTCGGTGATCAGAGCGTGGGTCTTCAGGCCGGCGCCATTGGCGACCGCGTGCAGGCTCTCGGCCAGCGCCTTGGCCTCCTCGAAGGTCGCCATGAAGGCGCCCGTGCCCCATTTCACGTCGAGCACGAGGCCCTCGAGACCGGCGGCGAGCTTCTTGGACAGGATCGAGGCGGTGATCAGGTCGATACTCTCGACCGTCGCGGTCACGTCGCGGATCGCATAGAAGCGCTTGTCGGCCGGGGCGAGATCGGCCGTCTGGCCGATGATCGCGCAGCCGACCTCGCGCACGACCGTTGCGAACAGCGCATTGTCCGGCTGGGTGCGATAGCCGGGGATCGCATCGAGCTTGTCCAGCGTTCCGCCGGTGTGGCCGAGGCCGCGGCCGGAGATCATCGGCACGTAGCCGCCGCAGGCCGCGACCATCGGGGCGAGCATCAGCGAGACGTTGTCGCCGACACCGCCCGAGGAATGCTTGTCGAGCACCGGGCCGGGCAGATCCCAGGCGAGCACCGTGCCGGAATCGCGCATGGCCCTGGTCAGCGCGACGCGCTCCGACAGCGCCATGCCGCGGAAGAACACTGCCATCGCGAAGGCCGCGACCTGGCCCTCGGTGACGGTGCCCTTGGTCAGGCCCTCGACCATGAAGGCGATCTCGGCCTCGTCGAGGGTGCCGCCCTCGCGCTTCTTGCGGATGATTTCCTGCGGCAGCATGAGCGGTCTCTCAGTAGGCGGAGGGTTTCGCGGCAGCGCCGTGACCGAGCTGCGCGAGGAGATCGTCGAGCAGGCCGCTCGCGCCGAAGCGGAACGTGCGGGCCGAGGCCCAATCGGGTCCGAGGATCCGATCGGCGAGATCGAGATAGACGGCCGCGTCCGCCGCGGTGCGAATGCCGCCCGCGGCCTTGAAGCCAGCCGGCCGGCCGCTGTCGCGGATCGCGGTCAGCATGATCTCGGCGGCGGCCGGCGTGGCATTGACGTCGACCTTGCCCGTCGATGTCTTGATGAAGTCGGCGCCGGCGCCGAGCGCGAGGTCGGACGCGGCACGGATCGCGGCGGGCTCGACGAGGCGGCCGGTCTCCAGGATGACCTTCAGCTTGTGCGCGGCGCCGAGGCGGCGCTTGACGCGGACGATCTGGGTCTCGGCGAAGCCCGGCCGGCCGGCGAGAAAGGCGCGGTAGGGCATCACGAGGTCGATCTCGTCGGCGCCGTCGGCGAGCGCCTTGTCGGTCTCGGCCTCGACCGCGACGGTGTCGTCGCCGCCGGCCGGAAAGTTGACCACCGTGGCGACGGCGATGCCCGTGCCGGCGAGGGTCTTCTTGGCGCGGGCCACGAAAGCCGGAAAGACGCACACCGCCGCGACATTGCCGACCGGCGTCTCGGCCCGGGCGCAGAGCGCATCGATGGCGGCATCGGTGCAGCCGTCGGAGAGGTCGGTCAGATCGAGCAGCGGCAGCGCCCGGCGGGCGACGGAGGAGAGATCGGTCATGGCTCTTGCGGGTCGCTTCTGTTTGTTCTTGGAATTCGATTATACGCGTTCAGCCACCATCACGCCCCTGCCCCGATCCGGGCGACGAGCCGCGTCACCATCAGGCGCATGCGCTCGGAACCTTCGGCGGCGACCGCCTTGGTCTCGTCGTGCGACAACGGCAGGCCGGTCATGCCGGCGCCGAGGTTGGTGATCATCGACAGGGCGGCGACGCGCAGGCCGACGTGGCGGGCGAGGATCACCTCGGGCACCGTCGACATGCCGACCGCGTCGGCGCCGATGAGGCGCGCCATGCGGATCTCGGCCGGCGTCTCGAAGGACGGGCCGGAGAACCACATGTAGACGCCCTCGGCGAGCGGCACGCCGGTGTCGATCGCCACCGCGCGCGCCGCATCCTGCAGCCCGCGGTCGTAGGCCGTGACCATGTCGAGGAAGCGGCTGTCGTCCTCGACGCCGATCAGCGGGTTCATGCCGGACCAGGCGATGTGGTCGGTGATCAGCATCACGGAGCCGGGGCCGACGTCCTCCCTGAGCGAGCCGGCGGCGTTGGTCAGCACCAGCGTATCGGCGCCCAGCGCCTTCAAGGTCGCGATCGCGACCGCCATCTCGCGCGGATTGCCGCGCTCGTAGTAATGCGCGCGGCCGGCAAAGACCGCGACCGGCACCTCGCCGATGTGGCCGAGCACCAGCTCGCCGCGGTGTGACGAGACGCCGGAGCGCGGGAAGCCGGGCAGGTCGGCATAGGGGAGCCGCACGGCGCCCGCGACATCGTCGGCGAGTGCGCCGAGGCCGGAGCCGAGCACGATGCCGAGCTTCGGCGTCAGGCCCGGCGCCCATTCGCGCACGATGGCGGCGGTCTGGTTGGCATTCAAGGCGCGTCTCCGAGGTTGTCGGGACCGAAGGAATGCGGCAGCAGGGCCTCGCGGGAGAGCGTCTGCACCGAACCATCGGTGGCCAAGAGATGGATCCGTGCATCAGGGCCGGCGAACTCACGGATCTTCTGCCGGCAACCGCCGCAGGGCGGGCAGAGTTCGAGCGGGCGCCCCTCCCGACCACCGACGATCGCGATCTCGGCGATCTCGCGGGCGCCGGCGATGATCATCGCCGCGATCGCGCCGGCCTCGGCGCAGGTACCCTCGGGATAGGCGGCGTTCTCGACGTTGCAGCCGACATGGACGCCGCCCTGCCCGTCTAGGATCGCCGCTCCGACCAGGAAGCGCGAATAGGGCGCGTAGGCTTTTTCGCGCGCCGTCTTCGCTGCCTCGAACAGGGCGGCGAGCGATGTATCGACCGACGCGAGGGCCGGAACAGGGGTGGCGGTAGCCGACATGGGCATCACCGATCCTTCGTATAGGGGATGCCGGAGGCCTTCGGCGGCACGGCGCGACCGATCAGGCCGACCAGCAGCACGACCGTCAAGGCATAGGGCAGCGCCTGGAACACCTGGACCGAGACGACGCCGATGCCGGGCAGCGGCGTGCCCTGCAGCCGGCTCGCCAGCGCATCGAGGAAGCCGAACAGCAGGCAGGTGAACATGGCCGGCACCGGCCGCCACTTGGAGAACACCAGCGCGGCGAGCGCGATGAAGCCCTTGCCGGCGGTCATGTCGCGGATGAAGCCGGCCGATTGCGCGACCGCCAGATAGGTGCCGGCACAGCCGCACAGCACGCCGCAGACGACGACTGCCGCATAGCGCAGGCCCGCGACCGAGACGCCGGCCGTGTCGACCGCGTGCGGATTGTCGCCGACGGCCCGGAGCCTGAGCCCGAACCGGGTGCGGAACAGAACCCAGGCGGTCAGCGGCACGCAGACGAAGGCGAGGTAGACCAGGATGTTGTGGCCCGAGATCACCTCGGCGTAGACGTGGCCGAGCGCGGTGTCGCGGAACGCCCCGGCGCCGGGCAGTTCGATCGACAGGAAGCGCTCGGTGTTGGCGAGCTGCGGCGTGCGGCCGCCCTCGTGGAACCAGGCCTGACCGAGCAGCACGGTCATGCCGGCGGCGAGGAAGTTGATCGCCACGCCCGAGACGATCTGGTTGCCGCGCTGGGTGATCGCGGCGAAGCCGTGCACCAGCGACAGGGCGATCGCGACCAGGATGCCGGCGCCGAGCCCGGCCCAGGGCGAGTGCAGGAGTGAGGCCGCGGTTCCCGCCGCGAAGGCCGCGAACAGCATCTTGCCCTCGAGGCCGATGTCGACCACGCCCGAGCGTTCGGACCACAGGCCGGCGAGGCAGGCGAACAGCAGCGGCACGGCGAGCCTAATCGAGGAGCCGAGCACCGAGATCAGCGCATCGAGGAATTCGGCGCTCATCGTCCCCCCTCCCCGCTTCTCGCGAAGATCCGTTCCAGCGCCGGGCGGAACATGTGTTCGAGCGCCCCCATGAACAGGATCACCAAGGCCTGGATCACCACGATCATGTCGCGGGTGATCTTGGGCTTCTCGAAGGCGAGTTCGGCGCCGCCCTGATAGAGCACCCCGAACAGCAGGCTCGCCAGCACGACGCCGAACGGGTGCGAGCGCCCCATCAGCGCGACCGCGATGCCGACGAAGCCGGCACCGCCGACGAACTCGAGCACCAGCCGGCTCTGCACGCCCATCACCTCGTTGACCGCGACCAGACCGGCGAGCGCGCCGGAGATCAGCATGGCGGCGATCACGACATGGCCGGCGTCGATGCCGGCATAGGCCGCGGCGGTCGGGTTGAAGCCGACGGTGCGGATCTCGTAGCCGAGGCGCGTGTGCCAGATCAGCACCCAGACCACCGCGACCGCGACGATCGCCACGAAGATCATCGGATTGAGCGGCGACTGGCCGAGATCCCAGCCGAGCGGCGCGACGAGGTCGCGCAAGAGCGGCAGGCGGGTCGCCTCGGCGAAGGTGCGCGTCTCCGGCGACATGGCGCCGGGTTTGCCCATCACGTTGACGAGCAGATAGACGATCAGCGTCGCGGCGAGGAAATTGAACATGATCGTCGTGATGACGATGTGGCTGCCGCGCCGGGCCTGCGCCCAGGCGGGCACGAAGGCCCAGGCCGCGCCGCCGAGCATGCCGCCGGCAAGCGCGAACGGGAACACTAGCCACCACGGCGCGCCGTCGAAGGTCAGGCACAGCGCCGCGACCACGATGCCCGCGACCGTCGCCTGTCCCTCGGCGCCGATGTTGAACAGGCCGGCATGGAAGGCGACTGCGACCGCAAGGCCGGTGAAGATGAAGTTGGTCGTGTAGTAGAGCGTGAAGCCGATGCCCTCGGCATAGCCGAGGCTGCCGGAGAGCATGATCTTCACGGTGCCGATCGGATCCTCGCCGATCACCAGCACGACGAGGCCGGCGACCAGAAACGCAGCGGTCAGGTTCAAAAGCGGCAGCAGGCCATAGTCGACCAGCGGCGGCAGGGCGCGGCGCGGTGTGCTCATCGCGCACCTCCGGCCGCGACGATCCGTTCGTCGGCGACGCCGGCCATCATCAGACCGATCTCTCTCTCGTCGGTGTCGGGCCGGCACTCGCCGGTGATCCGGCCGCCGCACATGCACAACACGCGGTCGGACAGGCCGCGGATCTCGTCGAGTTCGGCCGAGACGAGCAGGATCGCCTTGCCGCGGTCGCGCAGTTCGATGATGCGACGATGGATGAATTCGATCGCGCCGATGTCGACACCGCGGGTCGGCTGTCCCACCAGCAGCACGGCGGGGTCGCGCTCGATCTCGCGGGCGACGACGATTTTCTGCTGGTTGCCGCCCGAGAACAGCGCCGAACGGAGTTCCGGATCGCGCGGACGGATGTCGTAGCGCTCGAAGCGCTCGGCCGCGACGGGCAGGATGCGCGAGCGCTCGAGCAGCGGCCCGCGGCCCCAGACCGGGTCATCCTGGTAGCCGAGCACCATGTTCTCCCAGGCCGCGAAGGCGAGCACCAGGCCCATGCGGTGCCGGTCCTCTGGGATATGGGCAAGGCCGAGACGGCGCGTCTCGGCTGCGTCCGCCATGGTCACGTCGGTACCGGCGAGACGGATCGCGCCGGACGACGCGCGCCGGATGCCGGCGAGTGCTTCCAGAAGCTCAGATTGGCCGTTGCCGGCGACCCCGGCGATGCCGACGATCTCGCCGGCGCGCACGTCGAAGGACACGCCGTCGACCAGCGCGACCCCACGGCGGTCGCGCACGGCCAGATCGGCGACCTCCAGGAGCTTCGTGCCCGGCATCGACGGGCCCTTCTCGACCCGGAGCAGCACGCGGCGACCGACCATGGCCTCGGCGAGCTTTTCCACCGTCGTGTCGGCGGTCGGCCAGGTCGCGATCAGCTCACCCTTGCGCATGACCGAGACGACGTCGGTCACCGCCTTGATCTCTTTCAGCTTATGCGTGATCACGACGACGGTCTTGCCCTCGCCGCGCAGCCGCCGCAGCACCCTGAACAGGTGCTCGACCTCGGCTGGCGTCAGCACGGCGGTCGGCTCGTCGAGGATCAGGAGTTCGGCGCCGCGGTAGAGCGCCTTCAGGATCTCGACGCGCTGCTGTTCGCCGACCGAGAGGTCGCCGACGATCGCGTCCGGATCGACCTTGAGGTCGTATTCCTGCTCGAGGCGCTTCAGGCTCGCCCGCGCCTTGCGGCGGCCCTCGTTGAGCAGTGCGCCGCCCTCGGCGCCGAGCATGACGTTGTCGAGCACGGTCATGGTCTCGACCAGCATGAACTGCTGGTGGACCATGCCGATGCCGAGCCGGATCGCGTCCGCCGAGGAGCGGATCTGCACCGACCGGCCCTCGACGCGGATCTCGCCGCGATCGGCCTGATAGAAGCCGTAGAGGATCGACATCAGCGTCGACTTGCCGGCGCCGTTCTCGCCGATGATGCCGTGGATCGTGCCGGGCGCGAAGGCGAGATGGATGTCGCGGTTGGCATGGACAGGGCCGAAGCGCTTGTCGATGCCGACCAGTTCGACGCGCGGGGTCCGATCGGGTTCGACCAGCGTCACCACCATGAAACGATCCGAATGGCCTTTTGCGGCGGGTTGGGCGAGCGGGTCCCGCGAAACCGCCCGATCTAGCGGCTCGACGGCGCGGGGTCGAGCGGGAGCGGCGCCGCGGGCGAACGAAGCTTCGGATACGAAGAGCCCCGGCGACCGTCCGAGACGGCGCGCCGGGGCTCGATCACGCGATCAGAACGGGCACTTCTGATCCGACATGTAGTCGTGGATCTTGACGGTGCCGGCGATGATGTCCTTCTCGGCCTTGTCGGCCGCGGCCTTCATCTCGGGGGTGATCAGCGCCTTGTTGTTGTCGTCGAGCGCCCAGCCGATGCCGCCCTCGGCGAGGCCGAGCACCTTCACGCCATTCGACCACTTGCCGTCCTTGGCGTCCTTGAACGCATCGTAGACCGCGACGTCGACGCGCTTCAGCATCGAGGTCAGCACCTTGCCCGGGTGCAGGTGGTTCTGGTTGGAATCGACGCCGATGCCGAGCTTGCCGGCGTCGGCGGCGGCCTGCAGCACGCCGAGGCCGGTGCCGCCGGCGGCGTGATAGACCACGTCCGCGCCGCGCTCGATCTGCGAACGGGCGAGCTCGCCGCCCTTGACCGGGTCGTTCCAGGCGGCACCGGTGGTGCCGGTCATGTTCTGGAACACCTCGACCTTCGGGTTGGCGGCCTTGGCGCCCTGCACGTAGCCGCAGGCGAACTTGCGGATCAGCGGGATGTCCATGCCGCCGACGAAGCCGAGCTTGCCGGACTTCGAGGCCATCGCGCCGAGCAGGCCGACCAGATAGGAGCCTTCCTGCTCCTTGAACACGATCGAGCGGACGTTCGGCAGATCGACGACCATGTCGATGATCGCGAACTTGATGTTCGGGAACTCCTTGGCGACCTTCTCGATCGCGGTCGCCTGGCTGAAGCCGATCGCGACGATCGGCGAGTTGCCGCGGCGGGCGAAGTTGCGCAGCGCCTGTTCGCGCTGAGCGTCGTTCTGGATCTCGAAGTCGCGGTACTCGACACCCGCGTCCTTCTTGAACTTCTCGGCGCCGGCATAGCCCGCCTCGTTGAACGACTTGTCGAACTTGCCGCCCAGGTCATAGAGCACCGCGGGCTGGATGTCCTCACCGAAGGCCGGTACGACCAGCGCACCCACCATTGCCATCGCACAAAGCAACCGCGACTTCATCCTGGACTCCCCTCGATAACTCTCTTGCCGGCCGCGCTCGCGTCGGGAACGACATCGCGGCCGAGAGGCAGTTTGGCAGGACGAATGACTTCCCGAAAGGGCGATCTGGAAATTTTTAACGCTTGGTCAAAATCTGTTCACAGAGCGGCGCAGGCTGCACGGGCATACGGCGCAATGCGCATGGCACCGCGCGTTAACCAAACCGTCACACGACCGGGCGGAACAATATCCGCAGACGAGACATGCGAAATAGGCTTTGCCTCTTTTCGCATCATGCGTAATCATGAGGCATCTGTAGCGTCAACGACGTGAGTCGAGCGACGTTCGCCGATGGGATCGACGACGGCACGCACGACTCGAAACGAGGGGAGGATCGGCCAGGAGCCCGCTGCCTGAAAGGAGGCACGCATGCCCGAAGCCATCTCTTCCGCAGCCATTTCTTCAGACGACCCGGAGCCACGGCCGAGCGGTCGCACGGTTCACCGATCGCACGGCCGGGCCAAGGCTCAGGCCATCGCCCTCCCTGATCCGGATCGCGATCCGCTCGCCCGAATGCTCATCTGGCGGCATGCGATCGTCCTGCTCATCGCGATTGCCGCGCTGTTCGTAGCCGGACGACCGGCACGATCGTCGGACCTCGGAGCAGCCGCGACGATCCTCGCCGCGACGAAACCCAATGCGGTCGACGTCGCGCTCGTGCTCGCCGTCGACGCCTCCCAGAGCATGGACGAGGGCGAACAGAAGCTGCAGCGCGAGGGCTATGTCGCCGCGCTGACCTCGCCGGAGGTCATGAAGGCGATCAGCATCGGCCGGGCGGGCCGGATCGCGGTCACCTATTTCGAATGGGGCAGCGCCGATCAGCAGGTCGTCGTGGCGCCCTGGACCGTGATCGACGGCCCCGACGCCGCCAAGGCCTTCGCGGGCCGCATCGCGGCCGCGCCCTACAACAACCTGCAACGCACCTCGATCAGCGCCGCGCTCGCCTTCGGCGCCAAGCTGATCGACCAGGGCGGCTTCTCGACCGAACGCCAGGTGATCGACGTCTCGGGCGACGGACCGAACAACGAGGGCCTGGTGGTCTCCGAGGTGCGCGACCGGCTGGTCGACCTCGGCATCACCATCAACGGCCTGCCGATCGTCACCAAGCAGGGCACGGCCGACTGGATCGAGTACCCGCCACTCGACCAGTATTACGAGACCTGCGTCGTCGGCGGCGTCGGCTCGTTCTCGATTCCCGTGCGCGGCATGAACAACTTCGGCGCGGCGCTAAAGATGAAGCTGGTGATCGAGATCGCCGGTCTCAACGATCCGGTGCAGCAACCGGGCATCGGCCGGGTCATCCCCGCCGCCGGCGCGCCGCTCACCAACTGCCGCTACTTCGAGTGACGGACCAGCCGGGCGGCGCGGTCCGTCCGGCGTCGGCTCTGCGAAGACGATCCGCCCGATCGCAATGCCGTGAAGCCGCCGTGCTTCGGCTTCCGCCGCCCCGCGCCCCGTGTCACTCTTTCACGGAGGCAAACGATCGGAGCGGCGGCCATGGTGCAGCGACGTCCGGTTTTCGCATCCGGCGGGCTCGCGCTCGCGCTTCTCGCCGGCCTGATGCTCGCAGCCCTCCTTCCCGCCCGGCCCGCGCGGGCCGAGGCCCCGGTCGACGTCGCGCTGATCCTCGCGGTCGACGTCTCCTATTCCATGGACGAGGAGGAGCAGAAGCTCCAGCGCGAGGGCTACGCGGTCGGCATCACGTCGAGGGACGTTCTGCAGGCGATCGCGCGCGGCCGCTACGGTCGCATCGCCGTCGCCTATGTCGAATGGGCGGGCGCACTCGAGCAGCAGGTGCTGATCGACTGGCGGATCGTCGACGGCGAGGCCTCGGCGAAGGCCTTCGCGGCGGAACTGCTCGGCAAACCCTATCGCCGGATCTCTCGCACCTCGATCTCCGGCGCGCTGATCTTTGCCGCGCCGCTGTTCGACAAGCTCGGGCTGCCGGCGACCCGGCGGGTGATCGATGTCTCGGGCGATGGTCCCAACAATCAGGGCCTGCCGGTCGAGCAGGCCCGCGACGACATCGTCGGCCGCGGCATCACGGTGAACGGGCTGCCGATTGTCTTGAAGCGGCCGTACCGCTCGATGTTCGACATCGACGACCTCGACATCTACTACCGCGACTGTGTGATCGGCGGCGAGGGCGCGTTCATGATCCCGGTCCGCGACCTCAAGGCCTTCGGCGACGCGGTCCGGACCAAGCTGCTCCTGGAGGTCGCGGGTCTGATGCCGGCCGCCGATCCCGCGCCGCGCGCGCTGCCCGCGGCCGCCGGCCCGACGGTCTCCTGCATGATCGGCGAGCGGCAATGGCGCGAGCGCTGGGGCAACTGACGTCGGCCGGCAAGGAAACCGTCGCGCCGGTGCCATGGTCTTGCGCGAAAGCTTCGCAGCCGGCGGCCTCTTCGGTTATAGGCTTGAGGCCCCAAACCGCCGCGCCTCGCGGCGCCTGAAGTCCGACCGCCAAGGACCGTCGCCCTCCGATGACGTCGCACCCACAAGCCGAGCCCCGTCCCGCCGAGCCCCGCGCCGCCGTGCCCCATCTCGACTTCCCCGTGCTCGTCGCCGACATCGGCGGCACCAACGCGCGTTTCGCGATCCTGACCGCGCCGGACGGCGAGGTCGTCGAATTCCCGACCGCCCCGACCGCCGAACACCCCGATCCGGCCGATGCGATCGAAAGGACCGTGTTCGCGACCTCCGCGCTCAGGCCGAAGACCGCCATCATGGCGCTCGCCGGCCCGATCACCGGCGAGCGCGTGCCACTGACCAACTGCCCGTGGGTGGTCGAGCCGCGCGTGCTGATCGAGCGACTCGGGCTCAGCCAAGTCCTTCTCGTCAACGATTTCGAGGCGCTGGCGCTGGCGCTGCCCTCGCTCGGCGAGGCGGACCTGCTCCAGATCGGCGGCGGCGCGATGAAGCCGAACGCCGCCAAGGCGGTGGTCGGCCCCGGCACGGGCCTCGGCGTGGCGATCCTGCTCCACGCGGTCGGCATGTGGATCCCGGTGCCGGGCGAAGGCGGCCACGTCGCGTTCAATCCCGAGACCGAGCGCGACATCGCGATCTGGCGCAACCTGACCCGGCTGGACGGGCACGTCTCCGCCGAGTGGGTGCTGTGCGGCTCCGGCATCGTCCGACTCTACCAGGCGATCGCCAGGACCGACGGCAAGCCGGCGCCGCTCGACCGGCCCGGCGCCATCGGCGACGCCGCTGCGGCCGGCGACCCGGTCGCGGTCGAGACGTTGACGCTGTTCGCAACCTATCTCGGTCGCCTCGCCGGCGACCTGGCGCTGACGAGCCTCGCGCGCGGCGGCGTGTTCCTCGGCGGCGGCGTCGCGCAGAAGATCCAGGCTTTCCTGACCTCGGGCGAGTTCCGAGCCGCGTTCGAGGCGAAGCCGCCGCACCAGAAGCTGGTCGGCGGCATTCCGACCTACCTGATCACCCATCCGCGCCCGGCCGTGATCGGCCTCGTCGCCTATGCCCGCGACCCCGGCCATTTCGGCATCGAGCTCGATGGGCGGCACTGGCGGGCGTGACGCCCCGTCGGTGCCCGATCAGGTGCCGCGCGGCTTCGCCCGCGTGGTCGGCGCGGCGGTCGCCGGATCCTCGGGCCAGAGGTGGCGCGGATAGCGGCCCTTCATGTCGACGCGGACGTCCTTCCACGAGCCCTTCCAGAAGCCCGGCAGATCGCGGGTGATCTGGATCGGCCGATGGGCCGGCGACAGGAGTTCGACGACGAGCGGGATCCGCCCCTCGCCAATGGTCGGGTGCCGGTCGAGGCCGTAGAGTTCCTGCACGCGGATCGCCAGCACGGGACCGTTCTCGGCCTCGTAGTCGATCGGCACGTGGCTGCCGGTCGGCGCGGCGAAATGGGTCGGGGCGAGCTTGTCCAGGCGCTGCTTGGCGCCCCAGTCGATCAGGGTTTCGAGCGCGTTGGACAGATCCTCGGCCCGGATATCGGCGAGAGAGCGCCGGCCGGCGATGGCCGGGGCGAGCCAGTCGTCGAGCGTCTCGAGCAGGTGCTCGTCCGACAGATCGGCCCAGCCCTCCGGATCGGCCCGGCGCGCGAAGGCCATGCGGGTCCGGAGCGCCTCGGCGTTCTTCGACCAGGGCAGCAGGCCGAGACCGCGCTTGCGGATCGCCTCGACGAGCGCGGCCGTGACCAGCGTGGGGTCGGGCTTCTCGATCGGCTTTTCCGACAGGACCAGACGGCCGTAGCGTCGGATGCGCCGGCCGCGCACGCTGCCGGTGTTGTCGTCGAAGCGGACCTCGTCCTCCTCGACGACATGCGCGGCGAAATCCGCTTCGATATCCTCGCGCGCGATCGGGGCGGCCAGCAGGATGCGGGCGTTCTGCGCCGCGCCCTGCATCTCGGCGATGGCGAGATATTTGTGCCGCGCGAGCCCGTCGTGCGGCTCGACCAGCGCGCCGCGACCATTGGCGAGCCGGAACGCGCCCGGCGCGCCGCGCGCCTCGGCAATGCGGTCGGGATAGGCGAGCGCGAGCAGGCGACCGGGATCGTCGAGCGGCTCGCCGGGGTTCTCATGGCCGCCCAACGCCTTGGCGATCGCCAGCCAACGGCCGGCGAGCCGGCGCGCATCCTCGGCGCGCGGCGAACGGTCCTGCCGGAATCGGCGCAGCCGCTCGTCGAGATCGGTCGTGGTGCCGCCGAGGCCACGCTCGGTCAGCAGCACGGCGATATCGGCGGCGAGCCGGCCCGCGCCTTCGGCCGCGCCGCGCGCGACCATATGCGCGAGGCGCGGGTGCAGCGGCAGGCGCTGCAGCGCCCGGCCCTCGGCGGTCAGTCGGCCGTCGCCGTCGAGCGCGTCGAGCTCCTTCAGCAGTGCGACCGCCTCGTCCCAGGCGGCCTTCGGCGGCGGGTCGAGGAAGCCGAGACCGGAGGGATCCGCGACGCCCCAGGCGGCGAGATCGAGCACCAGCGCGGCGAGATCGGCCTCCAGGATCTCCGGTCGACCGAAGGGGCGAGCGCAGTCGTCTGCGGTTCGTCCCAGAGCCGATAGCAGACGCCCGGCTCGGTGCGGCCGGCGCGGCCGCGGCGCTGATCGGCCGAGGCGCGGCTGACGCGCACGGTCTCCAGCCGGGTCAGGCCCGTCGCCGGCTCGTAGACCGGCACGCGCGACAGGCCGGCATCGATCACCACGCGGACGCCCTCGATGGTCAGCGAGGTCTCGGCGATCGAGGTGGCGATCGCGACCTTGCGGCGCCCGGCCGGCGCCGGTCTGATCGCGCGATCCTGCTCACGCATGTCGAGCGCACCATAGAGCGGCGCGAGATCGACGTTGGCCGGGACGCGACCTTCCAGCCGCTCGACCGTGCGCCGGATCTCCGCCTGGCCCGGCAGGAAGGCCAGCACCGAGCCGGCCTCCTCGTCGAGCGCGCGGCGCACGGCGGTCGCGACATCGTCCTCGATCCGCCCGCTCGGGGAACGGCCGAGATAGCGGGTCTCGACGGGATACGCGCGGCCGGCGCTCTGGACGAGCGGCGCGTCGCCGAGCAGGCGGCCGACACGGGCGCCGTCGATGGTCGCCGACATGACCAAGATGCGCAGATCCTCGCGCAAGCCGGCTTGTGCGTCGAGCGCGAGCGCGAGGCCGAGATCACCGTCGAGGCTGCGCTCGTGGAACTCGTCGAACAGCACGGCCGCGACGCCGGTGAGTTCCGGATCGTCGAGGATCTGCCGCGTGAACACGCCCTCGGTGACGATCTCGATCGCAGTCTTCTTCGAGACGCGCGCCTCCATGCGGACCCGATAGCCGACCGTCTCGCCAACCGCCTCGCCGAGCGTCGCCGCCATGCGCTCGGCGGCCGCACGGGCGGCGAGCCGGCGCGGCTCGAGCACCAGGATCTTGCCTGTCCTCCGCCACGCCGCATCGAGCAGCGCGAGCGGCACCCGCGTGGTCTTGCCGGCCCCGGGCTCGGCGACGAGCACGGCATTCGGCGAGCGATCGAGCGCGCCGAGAATCTCGGGCAGGACGGCGTCGATGGGGAGCGCGTCGGTGCGGAGCGCTGTGGGCGAGCGGGAGGTCATGGTCGGGGAATAGCGCCGACCAGCCTGCCGCGCAAATGACCCGGCAGCACTGTCCGCCCGGTTCAATCCTCTCCCATCGCGATCAGGCTGGCGTTGCCGCCGGCGGCCGCCGTGTTGGTCGAGATCGTCTGCTCGAGGCAGAAGCGGGCTAGGTAATCCGGGCCGCCGGCCTTCGGGCCGGTGCCGGAGAGGCCGGAGCCGCCGAAGGGCTGCACGCCGACCACGGCGCCGATCATATTCCTGTTGATATATATATTGCCGACCGGCAGACGCGCGCAGACCTTGGCGATGGTGGCGTCGATGCGGGTATGGACGCCGAGGGTCAGGCCGTAGCCGGTCGCGGCGACGCGATCGAGGACCGCGTCGAGGTCGGCCGCCTTGTAACGCACCACATGCAGCACCGGGCCGAACACCTCGCGGGTCAGATCCTCGGCGCGGTCGAGCCGGACGATGGTCGGCGCGACCCAGTGGCCGTCGCTGAAACGGCCGCCCGGCGCCCGGCCCTCGAACACGACGCGCTTGTCCGCGGCCATGGCGCCGATATGCGCCTTGAGGCCCGCCGCCGCGTCGCGGTCGATGACCGGACCGACGTCGGTCTCGGCGCGGCGCGGGTCGCCAAGACGCAGTTCGCGCGCCGCACCCGCGATCATCTCGACCATGCGGTCGGCGACGTCCTCCTGCACGAACAGGAGCCGCAGCGCCGAGCAACGCTGGCCGGCGGAGCGGAACGCCGACATGACGACATCGTCGGTCACCTGCTCGGGCAGCGCGGTCGCATCGACGATCATGGCGTTGATGCCGCCGGTCTCGGCGATCAGCGGCACGATCGGGCCGTCCTTGGCGGCCAGCGTGCGGTTGATGATGCGCGCGACCTCGGTCGAACCGGTGAAGGCGACGCCGTCGATCGCCGGATGGCCGGTCAGCACGGCGCCGATCCGGCCGTCGCCGGGCACCAGATGCAGCGCCGTGCCCGGCACGCCGGCCTCGTGCAGCAGCTTGACGGCGAGCGCCGCGGTCAGCGGCGTCTGCTCGGCCGGCTTGGCGACCACGGCATTGCCGGCGACCAGCGCCGCCACCGTCTGGCCGATGAAGATCGCCAGCGGGAAGTTCCAGGGCGAGATGGTCACGATCACGCCGCGGCCGCGATGGCGATAGCGGTTCTCCTCGCCGGTCGGGCCGGTCAGGACACGGCCCGCGCCGAGCGTCCGCCGCGCCTCGGCCGCGTAGTAGCGGCAGAAGTCGGCCGCCTCGCGCACTTCGGCGACGCCGTCAGCGAGCGTCTTGCCGGCCTCGTCGGCGAGCAGGGCGAGGAAGCGCTCCCGGTTCTCCTCGATGAGGTCGGCAGCGCGATCGAGCGCGGCGGCGCGGGTCTCGACCGGGCTCGCGTCCCAGGCCGGGAAGCCGCGTCGGGCGGCCGCGACCGCGGCGATCGCCTGCTCGGCGCTCGCCTCGATCACCGTGCCGACGACCGTGCGGCCATCGACCGGCGAGACGACATCGCGCGCCGCGCCGGCGAGCCCGCTGCCGTCGACGACCGGCGCGGCCTCGTAGGTCACGCCGCGATGGACTTCGACCTTGGCGAGGCAGGCTTCGCGCTCGGCGGCGTGGCCGAACTCGATGCCGCGCGAGTTGGCACGCGCCTCGCCGTAGAGCGCGAGCGGCCGTGGGATGCGCGGATGGCGCGGGCCGCCCTCGGCGAGCCAGTCGGCCGGCCGGGTCAGGAGCGTGCGGATCGGCACCTTGTCGTCGCCGACCTTCGACACGAAGGAGGAATTGGCACCGTTCTCGAGCAGGCGGCGCACCAGATAGGCGAGCAGGTCGCGATGGCCGCCGACCGGCGCATAAATGCGGCAGGGATGGCCGTCCTCCTCGGTCACGGTCCGGTAGAGCGCCTCGCCCATGCCATGCAGGCGCTGGAACTCGAAGCCATCGACGGGGCCGCGCCGGGCACCGCCGCCGGCGAGTTCGATGATCTGGGCGACCGTCAGCGCATTGTGGGTGGCGAACTGCGGATAGATCCGGTCCCGGCGCGCCAGCATGCGGCCGGCCGCGGCCACATAGGAGAGATCGGTCGCGGCCTTGCGGGTGAAGACCGGATAGTCGGCAAGGCCGCGCTCCTGCGCGCGCTTCACTTCGGTGTCCCAGTAGGCGCCCTTGACCAGCCGCACCATCATGCGCCGATTGAGGCCGGCGGCTAGGTCGCCGATCCAGTCGACCACCTCGACCGCTCGCTTCTGATAGGCCTGGATGGCGAGGCCGAAGCCGTCCCAGCCGGCGAGCGAGGGATCAGAGAAAACAGCGGCGAGCACGTCGAGCGACAGCTCGAGCCGGTCGGCCTCCTCGGCATCGACGGTCAGGTTCAGGTCGTGGGCCTTGGCGGCGCGGGCGAGATCGAGCAGGCGAGGGCCGAGCTCGGCGAGCACGCGCTCGGCATCGACCGCCTCGTAGCGCGGGTGCAGCGCGGAAAGCTTGACCGAGATGCCCGGCCGGGCCGGCAGCGGCTTGTTGCCGGCGGCGCGGCCGATGCGCTCGATCGCGGCGGCATAGGAGGCGAAATAGGCGTCCGCGTCGGCGGCGGTGCGCGCGCCCTCGCCGAGCATGTCGTAGGAGTGCCGGTAGCCCTTGCTCTCCAGCGCGCGGGCGCGGGAGAGCGCGTCGTCGATCGTCTCGCCGAGCACGAACTGGTGCCCCATCACGCGCATGGCCTGACGCGCCGCGGTGCGCACCGCGGGCTGGCCGAGCCGCTTGACCAGACCGGCGAGGATGCCCTCCGGCGTCTCGCCAGGTTGGATGATCCGGGCGGTCAGGCCCATGGCCCAGGTCGAGGCCGAGACGAGCCAGCCGTCGGAGCGGCGCTCGTGGGTCTCGAAATGCGCCTGGGCGAGCTTGTCCTCGATCAGCTTGTCGGTGGTGGCGCTGTCCGGCACGCGGAGCAGCGCCTCGGCCAGCACCATCAGCGCGAGCCCCTCCTTGGTCGACAGCGAATATTCGCGCAGGAACTCCTCGACGCCGAAGCCGCCGCCCGCGGCGCGGATCTTCTCGATCAGCCGGGTCGCCTCGGCATCGATGCGCGCCTCGGCCGATTGCGCGAGCCGCGTATCGGCCAGCAGGCGGGCGATCAGCGCGCCGTCGTCGGGCGCGTAGGGGGCGCGAAACGGCCGGTTCGGCTGCGTGGCGGAAGCGATCGGCGAAGTGGGGGCGAGGGACATGGTCGGGGATCTCCGGTCGGCCGTGCATCTCGGCGTGGATGATCCATCCTATCGCGGCATCGACTTTTGTTTTCACCAAAGATAGGCTCTCGGTCCAGTGACTTCCAAAACGGATCAACACATGGATAGCGATATCGACGGGTTGGATCGGATCGATCGCAAGATCCTCACCATCCTCCAGGCCGACGGACGCATCACCACGACCGAACTCGCCGAACGCATCGGTCTGTCGGCGACCGCGGCGGCCGAGCGGGTCAAGCGATTGACGCGCGACGGCTTCATCGTCGGCTATCGTGCCGAGCTCGATCCGGCGCGGATCGGGCGTGGGCTCCTGGTGTTCGTCGAGGTGCTGCTCGACCGCACCAGCCCGGACGTCTTCGACGCCTTCGCGACCGCCGTGCGCCGCGCGCCCGAGGTCATGGAATGCCACATGGTGGCGGGCGGGTTCGACTATCTGATCAAGTCGCGCGTGCGTGACATGGCGGCCTACCGCCGCTTTCTCGCCGATGTGATCCTGGCGCTTCCGGGCGTGCGCGAGACGCGGACCTACGCGGTGATGGAAGAGGTCAAGACCTTCGATCGCCTGCCGCTTTGACAAGCGAGCACCGCCCCCCCCGATGTGGATCGGCGCGCGACCAAGAAAAAACCGGCCATGCGGCCGGTTCAGGTGCTCGGGCGGGTGCCATTCGCAGCAGGTGGGTTGACCCGAACAGGACGTTGACTTGGGGGTCATCCTGTCGGCCTGCGCTCGGCACCGTCGTTGTCGTTTCGGCCGCCGCCGAGGTCGGATGAATTCGATCCGAAGGCGGCGTACCAGATAAGAAATCTTCTAACGTGAGCATCGCTAACAGGGATTGCCGGAGCTGACAAGCTGAACATTCGTCAAACATACCGTCCACGAACGGCATACAACAAGGAATTCTCAGACCTTTGACTCGGCGATACCTGTTCTGCGCCCGGCTCAAAATGCTTGCGACGCTGTCGCACGCGTCGACGAGATCGACTACATAGACGTCCGACCAAGGAGTTCCGATGCCGACGACCGCGCCGACCAGCAATGACGACCGCAAGACGATCATCCTGACCGGCGCCAGCCGGGGGATCGGGCACGCGACCGTGAAGCGGTTCTCCGCCGCCGGTTGGCGGGTGATCACCTGCTCGCGGCAGCCGTTTTCCGACAAGTGCCCGTGGCCGATGGGCCCCGAGGATCATATCCAGGTCGACCTGTCCGACCCCGTCGATGTCGGCATCGCCATCGCCGAGATGCGCCGGCGGCTGGAGCCGCACGGCTCGAAGCTGCACGCGCTCGTCAACAACGCCGCGATCAGCCCGAAGGACAAGGCCGGTGGCCGGCTCGACTCGCTCAGCATGCCGATGGACCTCTGGCACCGGGTGTTCCACGTCAATTTCTACGCGCCGATCCTGCTGGCCCGCGGCCTGTTCAAGGAGCTGCAGGCCGCGAACGGTTCGGTGGTCAATGTCTCGTCGATCGCCGGCACGCGGGTGCATCCCTTCGCCGGCACCGCCTACGCGACCTCGAAAGCCGCGCTCGCCGGCCTGACCCGCGAGATGGCACACGATTTCGGCCCGCATGGCGTGCGCGTCAATGCGATCGCGCCGGGCGAGATCGACACCGCGATCCTGTCGCCGGGCACCGAGAAGATCGTCGAGCAGATCCCGATGCGCCGGCTCGGCCGGCCCGACGAGGTCGCCGACATCATCTACTACCTGTGCTCGGACTCGAGCTCCTACGTCACCGGCGCCGAGATCCACATCAACGGCGGCCAGCACGTCTGACGTCCCGGCGCAGCCGCGGAGGTCCCGCGCGCGTAGGGGGAAAGGTCACGACCGAACAAACGAAAAGGGCGGGAGCGTTCGGCGCTCCCGCCCTTCGTTGTTTCGATCGGACCCGCCGGCGTCAAACCGTCCGGTCGACACCCGCGCCCGGCTCGGGCTGCGCGGCCTCCGCCGGTGCCTGCTTCGGGCCGCCCTTGGCGACGCCGACCAGCGCCGGGCGCAGCACGCGCTCGCCGATCGCGTAGCCGTCCTGCAGCACCTGCACCACTGTGCCGGAAACCACATCGGCATTGGGGATTTCGAACATGGCCTGATGCATGTTCGGGTCGAACTTCTGGCCGAGCGGCTCGAGCTTCTTGACGCCGTGGCGCTCGAGCGACTTCAGGAGCTCGCGGCCGGTCATCTCGACGCCGTCGACCAGCGCCTTGATGCCGGCGTCGGCCGAGGTGCGCAGCTCCGCCGGCAGCGCGCCGAGGGCGCGGCTGAAGTTGTCGGACACCGAGAGCAGGTCGCGCGCGAAGGCCGTGACGGCATAGTCGCGCGCGTCCTTGACTTCCTTCTCGGTGCGCCGGCGCAGATTTTCCATCTCCGCCAGCGTGCGCAGCACGCGGTCCTTCAGTTCGGCGTTCTCACTGGCGAGCGCCTGGGCCGCCGCGATCGGGTCGGGCGTGCCGGCGCCGGCCGCAGCTTCGTTCGCCGGAGCCTCGGCGCCGATGGTCGTCGCCGCGTCGGCCGTCTCGGCGCCGCTCTCCGCGCCGGCCGGGCCGTGCTTCGTCTCGTCGGTCATGGGAATCCTCGAACAGGGTTCAACAGTCGCCCCGGATTTGAGGTCTTTGCGCGCGGAAATCAAGCGGGGTGATCACGGTCCTGCATCAGGCGGGCAGGCAAGGACGTCCCCCCGACAGGCAAAAGCCCCGGCGCGGGCGACGCGCCGGGGCTTTCGACCAGAAACGGGACGCGGTGATCAGGCGATCGAGCCGTTGATCCACTCGACCAGCTTGCCCTTCGGCCAGGCGCCGACCTGGGTGGCGGCCGGCTTGCCGTCCTTGAACAGGATCAGCGTCGGGATCGAGCGGACGCCGTACTTGACGGCGATGTTCGGGTTCTCGTCGATGTTGAGCTTGGCGATGGTCACCTTGCCCTTCATCTCGGTCGAGATCTCGTCGAGCGACGGCGCGATCATCTTGCACGGGCCGCACCATTCGGCCCAGAAATCGACCAGAACGGGCTCGCCGGACTGGATCACGTCCTTGTCGAAGGACGCCTCGGTCACTTTCACGGTCATGGAAAACCTCTTCGATCCGGTGCGACAGCGTCGACCGCGTCGGCGCGGGCGTCGCTTCGTCTTGGTTGTCTCGCAAACCCTCGCCTGCGATGCGGGTCGACCCCGGATCTCATCATGGCGGACCCTCGTTCTAGTTCGAAGGAACCGGCCACCCGCTAGGGATTGTGTCGACTGTCAAGGTAAGAATGCCGACCGGCAGCGTCAAGGCCGGGCAGACCGGGACGAAACGCCCGGCTCCGTGACTTGTCCGTGATCGGCGATGCCGAAATCCCGCTCAGAGCGCGAGTTTCGCCTCCGCGGCGTCGAGCCGCGCCGCCGGCACGGGCACGAGCGCCGGCACGGTCGTCCACAGGATCGCGGCCTCGATCGCGCGGCCGGGGAAGGTCTCGCGCAGCAGACGGCGATAGAGCGCCATCTGGACCACATAGGTCTCCGGCACGTTGTCGCCGCCGAGCTTCGGATCCCGGTTGGTCTTGTAGTCGACGATCTGGATGCGGCCGTCGACGAGGCCGAGCCGGTCGATCTGGCCCGACACGGCATAGCGCCGGCCGCCGGCGCGCAGGAGCGTGCCGACGATCGGCACCTCCGCGCGGCTGTCCGGCCCGAAGGCCGCCGCGAAGGCCGGATCGTCGAGAATGGCGAGAACCTCGGCGAGAATCGCCGTCCGCTCGGTCTCGTCGAGCCGCGCCCCGGCCCGCGCGAGATAGCGTCCGGCCGCCGCGCGCCGCGTCTCGGACGCCATGCCCGGCAGCGTCTCGAGCAGCTTATGGACGAGCTTGCCGCGCAGCAGCTCGACGCTCTCCGGCGCGAGCGCAGCGTCGAGCGCGCTCCTCGGCGGATAGGTCGGCAGCGCCTCCTTGGTGGCGATCTCCGCGAGCGCGGTCGACGGCGTCAGCCGGTCGAGGCCGTCGATCCCCGGTGCGGGCCGATCGAGCCAATCCGGCCGGCCGTGATCGCGCGCCGCCGCCGCATCCTTGGCAAGCGTCGGCGCGACCGGCTCGAAATCGGTCCGGCGCCAGCGCCAGGCGACGACCTCGCCGTCGCGCTCGATCGGCGTCCAGTCCGGCTCGAGCGCGCGGGCGACGACCTGATACCAACAGTCGTCGTCCGGCTTCTTCGTCGTGTGGCCGCAGACATAGAGCCGATCGGCGGCGCGGGTCATGCCGACGTAGAGCAGCCGCGCATATTCGGCGCGGCCGACCTCGCGGCGCGCCTCGATCACGTCGCGGACAGGAGCCGGCGCTCCGTCCTTGCCGAGGTTCAGGACCAGCACTTCGGGCGCGCCGGGCACCGCGCTCGACGGCAGGCCGACCAGCTTCGGATCGTGCTTGGCCTCGTGCGGCGGCCGGGTGTTGTCGACCAGGAACACGACCGGCGCTTCGAGCCCCTTGGCGCCATGGACGGTCATGACCCGGACCTCGTCGCGGGTCTCGTCCATCTCGCGCTTCACCTCCGGCGAGGCGGCGACGAGATTTTCCAGGAAGGCGATCAGGCTCGGCGCGCCGGTCGCCTCGTGGGCGAGTGCCAGCGCGACGAACTCGTCGATCACATCCTCCGCCTCGCCGCCGAGCCGGGCGAGGATGCGGCGCCGGCCGCCATCGGCCGACAGCACGCGCATGTAGAACTCGTAAGGCCGTGCGCCGACCGCGAGCGCGCGCCACGCCTCCAGCCGCTCGTGCGCGGCGGCTGCGAGCGGATCGGTGTCGGCGGCCTTGGCGAGCGCATCGGCGAGGCTGTCGCGATCCTTGTCGCGCTCGGCGGCGACCCGATAGAGCGCGTCCTCGCTCCAGCCGAACAGCGGGCTCTTCAGCACCACCGCCAGCGACAGGTCGTCCTCCGGCAGCAGCATCACGCGGCCGAGCGCGATCAGGTCCTTGACCGCGATGTGGCTGACCAGATCGAGCCGGTCCTGGCCGGCGACCGGCAGGCGCTTTTCCTTCAGGATGCGGTTCATCGCATCGACGAAGGGGCCGCGGCTGCGCACCAGGATCAGGATGTCGCCGAAGCGGATCGGCTTGCCGGTGCCTTCGAGCCGGACGCCCGGCGCGGTCATCGCGGCGATCTCGTCGGCGATGCGGCGGGCGAGCCGGACATGCGGCGAGGCGTCGGTCGCGCGGTCGACCGGCGAGATCCAGTCCTGCGGCTCCTCGATGCCCGACTTCTCGATCAGCGGCCAGACTTCGACGTAGCCCGGCGCGGCGGCGCGGTTGGCCGTGTGGTCGGCGTAGTCCTTGGGGTCTGACAGCAGGCGCGCGACCAGACCGGAGCGCGCGAACACCGTGTCGACCGCCGACAGCACGTCCTGGTTCGAGCGGAAGGAGACGAACAGCTGCACGTTCTCGAACACGAGGCCGGCGGCCTCGGTGTTTGCTCGGAACCGGCTGCGGTTCGCCGCGAACTCTTCCGGCGCCGCGCCCTGGAACGAATAGATCGACTGTTTCTCGTCACCGACAGCGAAGACCGTGCGGACGCCCTCGCGGGCGCCGCGACCGGCGAAGAACTCCTGCGTCAGCGCATGCACGATCTCCCATTGCGCCGGGCTCGTGTCCTGCGCCTCGTCGACCAGGATGTGGTCGATGCCCTGATCGAGCTTGTACTGCACCCAGGCCGCACCGTCGGAGCGGCTCATCAGGTCCGCCGTGCGGCCGATCAGGTCGTCGAAGTCGAGCGCGCCGCGCGCGCTCTTGGCGGCCTCGTAGTGGGTGACGACGGCGTCGCCGAGCCGGATCAGCGCGCCCGTCACGTCGGCCGTGTCGAGCGCGGCGAGGCGATCACACAGGGGCGCAAGCCGCGCGATCTCGGCGTCGCAGCGCGCCCCGAGATCGGCGAAGGTCTCGCGGATCTTCTTGGTGCCCAGCGAGGTCGCGGCATAGGCGCCGCCATCCGCCTTGTGGAACACCGCCCGCCACAGCGCCGCCTTCAGGGCCGGTTGCGCGGCATCGCGGGCAGCGATCAGGCGTTCGGCGAACTTCTGGTCGTTGGTGCCGCTGGCCGTGAGGGCATCAACGAGCCGGCTCAGGAACGCCGGATCGAAATGCGGCGACGCCGCGATCTCGGCCTCGACCGCGGCGCGCGTCGTGCCCTTCGGTAGACCGAGGGCATCCGGCACCAGCGCGAGCGCGGCGTCGAGATTGTCGCCGAACCGGATCCAGGCGCGCAACGCGTGTCGCTTGAGGACCACCGCGCCGAGCGCGTCATGGAAGCCGAATTCGCCGAGCCGATCGATCAGCAGGCCGAAGGCGGCGCCGAGCGGCGTGTCCGGCCCGCTCGCCGCGGCGGCGACGATCACGGCCTCGGTGGCGCGACGGACCAGATCGCGCGAGACGGCCTCCTCGAGAATTTCGAAGTTCGCGCCGAGATCGGCCTCGAGCGGAAACTGCTGCAGGATGCGTTCGCAGAAGGCGTGAATGGTCTGGATCTTCAGGCCGCCCGGCGTCTCGATCGCACGGGCGAACAGTCGGCGCGCCACCGCCAGCTTGTCGCGGCTCGGCGCCAGGCCGTCGATGTCGGTCAGCGCGGCCGCGAGGCGCGTCTCGTCGAGCGTCGTGAACCGCGCCAGTTCGGCGAAGACGCGGTTCGACATGGTCGCCGCCGCCGCCTTGGTGAAGGTCAGGCACAGGAGCCGCGAGGGATCGGCGCCGGCGAGCAGCAGGCGGATCACCCGGCGCGACAGGACATAGGTCTTTCCCGAGCCGGCATTGGCCGAGACCCAGGCCGAAGCGGTCGGGTCGCCGGCGCGGTGCTGGGCGGTCGGGCCAGACGGCGAGGCGGAAGGCGGCATCGCGACGTTCATTCCTCGCCCCCTCCCCGGCGGCCCACTCGTCGACGCGGGCCAGATGGTCGTAAGGACCGTCGCGCCGGCTCTCGAACTGGATGCGCGGCCGCGACACATAGGCCTGCTCGGGCCGGGCATAGGCGGCGATCAGGCCGTGCAGTTTTCGCAGCGCCTCGTCGGCCAGCACCTCGGGCGTCTTGCCGTCCTTGTCGGCCGGGTCGGCGCGGCTCTCCCAGGAGCCGCCGCCGCGGCCGCCGAGCTTGACATAGGCGAGCTCGGAAATCGGCTTGCCCTTCAGCGGCTCGCCGAAGCCGCCGAGGCGGACCATGGCGGCCTCCAACGGCAGCTGCGGGGCGAGCACGGCGCGAACCTGCTTCTTCGACGGCGGCGCGCCGGTCTTGTAGTCGACGATGGCGATCGTGCCGTCGGCCATGCGGTCGATCCGGTCGGCGCGGCCGGTGAGCAGGAACGGCTCCGGGCGGCCGGAGACAAACTCCGAGCGCCCCTGAACCTCGGTGATGCGTTCGGCGACCGCGGCGGTGCGCCCCGCCTCATGCTGGAGCACGAAGTCGGCGATGCGGGCGAACTTCGGCCGCCACAGCGCGACCACCTCGGGGAAGGCCTCGAAATCGACCAGCCGCTCCTCGGCGAGCGCGATCAGGCGCCGTCGTGCCTCCGGGCTCGCACGACCGTTCCAGTCGGCGACGAAGGTCGCCAGGATGTTGTGGACGAAGTTGCCCCAGTCGGCGGCTTCGAGTTCGCCGCCGATCGGGTCGACCTCGTCGAGGCCGAGCACCGCCTCGGCATAGATCGCATAGGGGTCGCGGATCCAGGTCTCGACCCGCGTCACCGACAGGCCGGTCGGCCGGCGCTCGACCGGCGGGCGCGGCTCGGGGCGCGTCGCGGGCACGACCACCGCCGGCCGGTCGATCAGACGGGCCCAGGCCAGATACTTCTCGGAGACCGCGCGCATCCGGTCGACACCGGGCTCGCCGATCACGGTCTTCAGCCGCTGCACCCAGCGCGAGGCGACCGTCGGCGTGCCGCCGCGCTTCTGCGCGCGACTGAGCATCACCTTGCGAGCCGCCGCGCCGAGCACGAAGTCATGGGCGGAGAGGCCGATGCGGCGCTCGGGCGGGTCGATCAGCATCTTGTGCTTCATCGGCCGCGACAGCCACGGATCGCTGCGCGTCGTCTGCGGCCACAGGCCCTCGTCGAGACCGGCGAGCACGACGAGATCGACCGATTGCAGCCGCGCCTCGAGCGGGCCCCAGATGTGCAGGCGCGCACCCGGCGGCGTCGGCCGGCGCACCGGCACGTCGCCGATCAGCGCATCGAACAGGCCGGAATAATGAATGGGCTTCAGGCTCAGGCCGAGATCGGGCGCGGCGGCGGCCTCGAGCACGCTGACGAAGGCGGTCGCCAGCGCCTCGCCCATCTCGCCGTCGAACAGGCTCGCATCCGACCCGTCCGCATCGGTGCCGACGGCGCGGGTCGCCGCCAGGTGCACCTTCACGAGGTCGACGAAAGCCATGTCGAGCGCGTCGAGCGCCACGCGTTCGAGCGGGGCGAGCGCGGCGCAGAGCCGATCCAGAAGATCGCGGGCGCGCTCCCAGCCCCAGGTGCCGAGACGGCGACGCGGCCGCGAGGTGCGATAGCCGCGCTCCTGCGAGCGTTCCCAGGCCGCCTCGAAGGCCTCGCGCAGCCCCTTCGAGCCGGCGGCGGGCCGGGGCCACGCAGCACGGCGAGTTCGAGCGCGCGGGCGGCCCGGCGCGCCTCCTTGGGCGCGAGGCCGAACAGCGCCTGCGGATGCGACAGGAGGGCAGCGACCGACAGCGGCTCGAAGCCGCCAAGCGCCACTTCCGCCACGAGGCGGGCGAGCCGTACCGGCGGCGTCAGGCCGAGCGGCGTGCCGGCGGAATCGTCGACCGCGATGCCCCACCGCGCCAGCTCGGCCGAGACACGGCGGGCGAGCGCGCGATCCGGCGAGATCAGCGCGGCGGAGGCGTTCGGATCCTCGATCGCCTCACGCAGCGCCAAGGCGACCGCCAGCGCCTCCTCGCCGTCGCTGGCCGCCTCGATCAGCGAAAAGCCGTCGAGCGCGGCGTCCATCGGGAAACTGCCGTCGGCGATGGCGGCTGCGAAGGCCGGCCAGGTGTCGGTGGTCGGCGCGGGGCGCAGCGCCTCGGACAGGAGCTTTCCGCGCGCCTTGCCGGCCGGAGTCTCGGTCCCGAGTGCCTCGACCGCTTCGCGGGGCACGCGCAGCCGCTCGAGCATCAGCTTCAGGCCATATTGCGGATGGCCGAAGATGTTGTCGTGGACGTTCTCGCCGGCGGAGCCGATCGCGTCCCAGGCGGCATCGTCGAGATCGAGATCGAGCCCCGGCAGCACGACGACCCCGTTCGGGAGCCGGCTCACCACCTCGATCAGCTCGGCCGCGGCCGGGATCGAGCCGGTCGAGCCGGCGGCGATCACCGGCGCGGTCGGCGCGAGGCGCCGCAGCCGCTCGGCCTCGCGGCGCATCACGGCATTGCGCCGGCGAGCGGGATCCTCGAGGCCGCGTTCGGCGAGATAGGCCGGCCAATGCTCGGTCACGATCGACAGGAAGGCGAGCGTGATCTGCCAGAAGTCGGCATAGTCCTCCGGTACCAGCGTCTTCAGCGCCGACCAGTCGGCGCCCTCGGTTTCGACCTGATCCATCAGGGTCAGCAGCGCGGTCGCTAGGTGCGCCGCTTCCGCCGGCGTCGAGGGCAGCGTCGGGGCGAGCCCGGTGACCGGGTTCTTCAGGCTCTCGGCGAGGGTCCGCTTCCAGCCGAGCACGAGGCGCGTCATCGCGAGCCGGCGTTCGAGCGGCGCGATCGCCGGCCCGAGGCTCGGATCGGGGTCGTCGCCGGCGGCCTCCAGCGTCAGGCCGTCCTCGTCGACGTCGCCGAGCGGCCGGATCTTCGGCAGGATCGCGGCGCGGCCGCCGAGTTCTTCGAGAAAGATCTCGCGCAGCGAGCGCGCGGCACGGCGGGTCGGCACCAGAATGGTCGCATCGGCGAAGGCGAGCGGATCGGCGGCGTTCCACTGGAAGCCCGGCACGAGGTCGCCGTCGCGCAGGCGGATCGCCAGCTCGCGCAGAAACGGCACCGAGGGCGGGATGGTGAATACGCGCGGGCGCGACCGCATCGCGCCGCTCGCCTGCTGCCCCTCCATCGCCCCTCGCCTCCGCTCGACCGGCCGAACAGATCCCGGCACCGCGCTAGCGCCGGGATCTCGGCGCGCGAGTCTAGCCGAGCGTGCGGCGATTGCGAGACGGCCGGCGCTTCGACCTGTGGATGACCGTCGATCGCTCGGGCGGCGCGTCCGATCCTCAGACCGGGATGATCCTCAGACCGAACTGTCGCGGATCGCCTCTTCGGCCTCGCGGATGGCGGCCGGTGTGCCGACGTGCAGCCAGACGCCGCCCATGCGCGCGCCGTGCAGTCGCCCGGCTTCGATGGCGCGATCGAACAGGAGATTGAGCGAGAACGGCCCGGCCGGCACGTCGGCGAACAGGCGCGGATGGATGATCGCCGCGCCGGCATAGGCGAAGGGCGCGACATGGCCTTCGGGCCGGCGGCTCAGCCGGCCGACGGTATCCATCAGGAAGTCGCCCTTGCCGGAATAGCCGATCGCGCCGACCGTTGGCGACAGGAGCAGCAGCGCGTCCATGGCGTCGGCGTCCCAAGTCTCGGCCAGGATATCGAGATTGCGCCGATAGCCCTCGATCCAGAAACTGTCCGAGTTCCAGAGATAGAACGGCTCGCTACCCAACTCGGGTAGCGCCTTGGCGATGCCGCCGCCGGTATCGAGCAGTTTGGCACGCTCGTCGGAGACCAGGATGGCCGGCGCGGCGCGCTTCTTCACATGCACTTCGACCAGGTCGGCGAGGTAATGCACGTTGACGACCGCGCGTTCGACGCCCGCGGCGGCCAGCCGGTCGAGCCCGTGATCGACCAGCGCGCGGCCGGCGACCTCGACGAGCGGCTTCGGCGTCGTCGCCGTGATCGGGCGCATGCGCTTGCCGAGACCGGCGGCAAGGACCATCGCCGAGCGCGGGCGGCTGGCGGTCGAGACGGGAGCGGACTGGAAGGACATGGGACAGCGCCGGAACGTCGACTGATGAACGAGGCCGACCTCGGCGGCCGGTCGGCGATGTATATCCGATTGTCCGCGCCGGGGAATAGGCCGGAGCGGCCATCGGGCGATCGGGACGATCATGGCTGCTCCGACCAATGCTATCTCTACGTAAGATAGTTTTCAGAAAAAATACAACCCAATGAAAAATGATTGAAATGCCAGCATTGGATTTTCAGCTCCGCCAGCCGATCACGGCTGGATTTCAAAGGAGCCATTCGATGTCCAAAATCAGTTTCATCGACACCCAGACCACGCTGGAACTCGGCCCGAACGAGACCAAGACCTGGCACTGGAACAACGCCGCGCCGGCCAACGCTGTCTGGTCGGCCGCCGCCATTCCGTTCGCGACCGGCGACAGCACCAAGGGCTTCACCCAGGACACGCGTCTGGAGGTCACCGACGTCTGGCATCGCCTGCTCGTCACCGAGCACAAGCCGTTCCCGCAGTCGCAGACGGTGGAGACCAAGGTCGAGACCGAGATCTACTACACGATCCGCAACCTGAGCCCGTCCGACCACGCGAAGTTCAAGGTCGTGCTCTCGGCCGTTTCGGCCTGATCGGCGGCACACACACCCGGAAGCCCGTCGTCCCCACGGACGGCGGGCTTTTCCGTGATTCTAAGGCCGCGTGGAACCGTTGCGGGTGGTCGTCCCGTCGAGAACGTCCGGGATATGGGCGCAGAACCACGCCTTGAGATCCGCCAGGACCGGCGCGTCGATGACGCGCGCGAGGTAGTCGCGCAGGCGCGGGATGTGGCGGCGATAGTGCGGGCGGCCGTCGCGCCGGTCGAGGCGGACGAACTGACCGAGGAGGCGGGTGTTGCGCTCGGCGGCGAGGATCGCATAGGCGCGGCGGAAGCCGGCCGCGTCGAAGTCCGGCGAGGCCGCGCGGGCCGCGATGTAGCGCGCGATCAAGTCCGCCTCGAGTGCCCGCGGCACGGTCACGCGCGCATCCTGGGCGAGCGAGACGACGTCATAGGCCGGCGAGCCCATGATCAGATCCTGGAAATCGAGCACGCCGATGCGGCGCGTGCCGGACCGCTCGGCGAGCCAGAGCAGGTTCGGCGAGTGGTAGTCGCGCAGGCACCAGGCGACCGGACCGGCGAGCAGTTCGGTGAACAGCGGCGCCCAAGCCGCGAGGAACGACGCCCGCTCGACCTCGTTCGGCGGCCGGCCGGCATAATCCTCGAACCCCCAATCGAGGAAGACCGTCACCTCTGCCGCGTAGTTGCCGCGGTCGTAGGCCCATACGGCGCGCAGGCCGCCGTCGCCGTCGGGGATGCGATCCGGCATCGGCCCGGCGTGAAGCTCGGCAAGCAGATCGACGGCAACGCCGTAGCGCTCCGGGATCGGCGCGGGCGGATCGCCGGCGACGCAGAATTCGGCGCCGAGGTCTTCGAGCAGCACCAGCCCCTGCGCCACGTCACGGGCGAAGATCGCCGGCACCGAGACGCCGCGCTCGGCGAGCGCGAGGTCGACGGCGACGAAGGCATCGGCGTTCTCGGTGATCTTGGCCGCCGCGCGGGCATCCACGCGGGCACGCCCGGCCGCATCGTCGGCCTCGGGCGGGTGGTTCATCAGGACGGCGATGCCGGGCGAGATGCCGTTGGCAGGCGCCGCTGAAGAGGCCCCGCCGGGTTTATCGGCCCCGCATCCGGTTCCAGCTCGCGCACTGCGCCGCCGCGCGCGACCCGCTCGTAACTGCGCCGGGAAGCATCGCCGGGGATCGGGCGCCGGCGCGCCTCCGGCCAACCGGCGGCGGCGAGAAAGTCGCGGATCGCCAGCGTGCGCTCGATCCGCGCCCGCCATCCGGCCGCGCCGGCCGCGGCATCGGCCATCAGCCGGACGTGGCGCTCGTCCGCCTCCTCCCCTTGTTCGAAATGCAGGTGTAACGCATTTCGGGGAAGCATTTCCTCGGCGCGATCGGGCCACTCGACGAGCGCGACGCCGGTGCGGATCGCCTCGTCGAAGCCGATCTCCTCCAATTCGTCCGGGCCGCTGGCGCGATAGAGATCGAAATGGGCGAGCGCGAAGCGCGGCAGGTCGTAGGTCTGGACCAGCGTGAAGGTCGGGCTCGGCACTTCGAGCCGGTCGTCTTCGCCGAGCGTGCGGATCAGGGCACGGGCGAAGGTGGTCTTACCGGCGCCGAGGTCGCCTTCGAGGGCGACGACGTCACCCGGCGCGAGGATGGCGGCGATATCCTCGGCGAGGTGACGGGTCGCGGCCTCGTCGGCGCAGACGACCGTCGCGAGCGTCACGCGGCCATCGACCGAAGCGGCGACCATCGGCGGATCAGTGCGCCAGCCGACCGCCGACCGAAGGGTCGGCAAGCGACGGCTGGAGGTTGATCACCCGCTCGTCGGGACGCGCGGGGAAGCGGCAGATCACCGTGGTGCCGACGCCTTCGGTGGAGTCGATCACCACCGAGCCGCCGTGCAGTTCGACGAAGCTCTTGACGATCGACAGGCCGAGGCCGGCGCCACCGCGGTTCGGGCCCTGGCGGCGGGCGTAGAAGCGGTCGAACACCGAGCGGAGCTGGTCCTGCGGGATGCCGGCGCCCTCGTCGATCACCATCAGCAGCACGCGATCGGCCTCGCGCCGGGCCGAGATCGTCACCGCGCCGCCGTCATTGGAGAAGCGGATCGCGTTCGAGAGCAGGTTGAAAAGGATCTGCCGGACGCGCTTCTCATCAGCGACAAAGGCGCCGACATCGGCCGGCACGTCGGTCAGGATGCGCAGGTGCGCGCCCGAGATCCGGTCTTCGAGGCCGCGCACGGCCGCGTCGACCGTGCCGGCGATGTCGACGTCGCCGAGCTGCAATTGCATGATGCCTGCATCAAAGGTCGCGAGGTCGAGAATGTCGTCGACGATCGCCATCAGCGCCTGGCTCGACGACATGATGTGACCGGCGTAGTCGCGCTGCTTGTCGTTCAGCGTGCCGATGCGCGGGTCGGAGAGCAGGTGAGCGAAGCCGATGATGTTGGTCAGCGGCGAGCGCAGCTCGTAGGAGACGAGGCCGACGAAGTCGGTCTTGATCGTATCCGCCTCCTGCAGGGCGTCGTTGCGCTCCATCAGCGCGCGCTCGACGTTCACCGTGTCGGTGACGTTGACAAAGGTGATCAGCGTCGCACCGTCCGGCAGCGGGACGGCGGTATAGTCGATCACGGTACCGTCGATCCGCTCCATGCGGCCGCCGAGGCGGACGCGGTTGTCGGCGAGACCGGTGACGCAGAGCTTCAGGCCGTTCCAGGTCTCCGGATCGCGGTGCGAGGCCTCGCACATCCGCACGACCTCGGCGATATGGGCGCGCTCGCCGAGCCCGCCCGTCGGGATCCGCCACAGCGACAGGAACGCCGGATTGAACAGGCGCAGGCGGCCGTCGGAACCGAACACCGCGACGCCTTCGGACAGGTGGTCGAGCGTCTCGCCCTGCACGCGCACCAGCGCGTTGTGGCGCTTCTCGAGCTCCAGCCGCTCGGTGACGTTCTCGTAGACGTAGGTGACGCCGCCTTGGGGATGCGGATTGGCGATGACGCGCAGCGTCTGGCCGTCCGGCAGGTGCCACCAATGCTCCTTGGCCTCGATCGATGTGTATGCGGACAGCATGTCGCGCTTCCAGCCGCGCCAGTCGGCCTGTTCCGGCAGCTTGCGCTGGGCACGGAGCTGGTCGAGCACGGCGCCATCGTCCGGCGCGCCTTCGAGGAACACGGCTTCGAGACCGAACAGGCCCCGATACGCCGCATTGTAGAACTGCAGCCGCTTGTCCGGCCCGAAGATCGCGACCGCGGTCGCGAGCTGATCGAGGGTGCGGGCGTGGAAATCGTTGGTGCGGCGGAGCTCCGCCTGCGCGCGCTCGAGCGCGGTGACGTCGATCGCGATGCCGGCCTGGCCGTCGTCGGCGGCGACGTCGATCACGTCATAGGTGCGCCGCTCGCCGGCGACGACGACCGGAAGGCGGGTCGCGGCTTCGGACGATTGCTCGCGCAGCTTGGCGATGCTCTGCCGGCCGGCCTTGTCGAGCAGCTCGAGCTGGCCGGCCACCACGGCGGCATCGCCGGCCGCATCGACCGCGCGGGCATAGGCGCGGTTCACCCAGATCAGCGCGCCCTCCTCGTTGCGCAGCCAGGCCGGGTTCGGCATGGCATCGAACAGCGAGCGCAGCGTCGAGAGGATGCCCTCGAGCCGGCGGTGCCGGTCCTTGAGATCGGCGAAGGCGACGCGCTCGGCGGTCAGATCGCGGAACCGGACGTAGGGCCGGCCGCCGGCGACCTGGCCGATCGCCTCGACATAGGTGCCGCTGCGGGCGGCGAGTTCGAGATGGAACGTCGTGCCGCGCTCGCGCAGATGGGTCAGTCGATTGTCGAGCCGGCTGGCGCTCTCCGGCTCGAGCCAGGTGCCGAAGGCGAGGAATTCCGCGCGCGATTTCGGCGCGCCCGAGCGGTTGCCGAGGCCGCCGAACACGACGGGCGGTTCACCGGCCTTGGACCAGCAGACGGTCAGCTGGTCCTCGGCATCGATCAGCGCCTCGGCGCGATCGGCCTGCGCCTTGAGGTCGGCGTTCTCGAGCTGGAGCCGGGCGATCGTCTCCTCGGCGCGCACGCGCTGGCGCATCATGCCGATGGCACTCGCGGCGGCGACGGCGATCACACCGATCATCGATGCGGTCAGCACGATCTGGTGCGAGGCCACGCCGCCATCTTCGGCGAACGCCGGCAGCGCTCCGAAGGGCGTCGCTGCGACCGCGACCGCAAGGGTCGACGTCGAGCCCGCGATCGCCCGAAGCGATGACAGAATCCGTCTACGCCTCCGCCCCCACATGCGAAGGTCCCTTTCCGCTCGATGATGTCCTGATACGCGCGCCTGCCTCGTCCCGAGCCCGAGGGCGCGAGAGGAACGCAGCTTGACGAACACTAACGCTACAGGTCAGCGGCGACACGTGGACAGACGAACATAGTCGCCCATCACGACCGCGCCAGCAACGCAGCGCGGAAAACGAGAACATTCATCGAACAAAAGCCCGTCGAACCGATCTTCGCCCCCGCGATCCGGCCGTTTCACTCACGCGAAGCACCCGAATCACTTCGACCATACCGCTTCGCGGAATCGCTGGGGAGAGTCCGCGTGGACAAAAAGTAAAGGCCACGCCATTTTCTGGCGCGGCCTCCATATTTTGTATGCCGAACGCTATCGGATCAATAGCGGTAGTGTTCGGGCTTGAACGGACCCTCCGAGGTCACGCCGATATAGGCGGCCTGCTCGGTGGAGAGCTTGGTCAGCTTCACGCCCAGCTTCTCGAGGTGGAACGCCGCCACCATCTCGTCGAGCTTCTTCGGCAGGGTGTAGACCTTGCGCTCGTAGTTCGCGTGGTTCTTCCAGAGCTCGATCTGGGCGAGCGTCTGGTTGGTGAACGACGCCGACATCACGAAGCTCGGATGGCCGGTGGCATTGCCGAGGTTCACGAGGCGACCTTCCGACAGCACGATGATGCGCTTGCCGTCCGGGAAGACCACGTGGTCGACCTGCGGCTTGATGTTCTCCCACTTGTAGTTCTTCAGCGCGCCAATCTGGATCTCGGCGTCGAAGTGGCCGATGTTGCAGACGATCGCATTGTTCTTCATCGCCCGCATGTGGTCGATGGTGATCACGTCCTTGTTGCCGGTCGCGGTGACGAAGATGTCGCCCTTGTCGGCGACGTCGTCCATGGTCTGGACCTCGTAGCCTTCCATCGCGGCCTGCAGGGCGCAGATCGGGTCGATCTCGGTGACGATGACACGAGCGCCGCCGTTGCGCAGCGAGGCGGCCGAGCCCTTGCCGACGTCGCCGTAGCCGGCGACGACCGCGACCTTGCCGGCCAGCATGACGTCGGTGGCGCGGCGGATGCCGTCGACCAGCGATTCACGGCAGCCGTAGAGGTTGTCGAACTTCGACTTGGTGACGCTGTCGTTGACGTTGATCGCCGGGAACGGCAGGCGACCGGCCTCGGCCAGCTGGTAGAGACGATGCACGCCGGTGGTGGTCTCCTCCGAGACGCCCTTGATGGCGGCGCGGATCTTGGTGAACCAGCCCGGGCTCGACTTCAGGCGCTTCTTGATGGTCTCGAAGAAGACGGTCTCTTCCTCGTTGCCCGGCTTGTCGAGCACCGAGACGTCCTTCTCGGCCTCGGCGCCGAGGATCACGTACATGGTCGCGTCGCCGCCGTCGTCGAGGATCATGTTCGGCACGCCGCCGTCATGCCACTCGAAGGTCTTGGCGACGAACTCCCAATACTCCTCCAGGCTCTCGCCCTTGTGGGCGAAGACCGGGGTGCCGGCGGCCGCGATCGCGGCGGCGGCGTGGTCCTGGGTCGAGAAGATGTTGCAGGACGACCAGCGCACCTCGGCGCCGAGCGCCTGCAGCGTCTCGATCAGCACCGCGGTCTGGATGGTCATGTGCAGGCAGCCGGCGACGCGGGCGCCCTTCAGCGGCTGCGCGGCGCCGTATTCGCGACGCACCGCCATCAGACCCGGCATCTCGGTCTCGGCGATGTCGATCTCCTTGCGGCCCCAGGCGGCGAGACCGATGTCCCGAACGGCGTAATCCTGCTTCGTCATTGAGCGTCTCCGCTTGCGGCCGGCCACCCGGTCAGAGGTCGGGCCCGGCCCGAAATCAGTTGCCGGCCCGGGACGGACGTCCCCAGCCGAGCGCAGGACAGCCTTCTAGCAGAGACGGCGCGACCCGGCAATAATCATATAAAGATTTCTTTATGTCGCGGACGAATATGGTTTCCGTTTGGTCAGCATCCAGTCAGGAAACATCGGGTATGGGTGTGCGTCGCGATCGAACCGGCGCGGCGGCGGCCAGAGCCTTCGGCCGCAAACGACATTTTCGAGTGTGGGGTTTTCATGACCGAGATCGAGAGCGTGGGCGAATCGCAGGCCGATCGCGATCGCTTCAACAACGGCATCGCCATCGCGGTGGCGCTCATTTCGGCCTTCATGGCCGTATCGAAGATCAAGGACGACAACGTCGTCCAGTCGATGCAGGCGGCGCAGGCCGACAAGATCGACTATTGGGGCGAGTATCAGGCGCGCCGCCAGCGCCAGTACATCGCCGAAACCACCGTCGCGCAGATCAAGGCGACGATGCCGGCGACGCCGACGCCCGAGATCCTGAAGTCGGTCGAGGACTTCACCAAGCAGGCCGAATACTACAAGGGCCGCGCGGACGAATCGTCGGTCAAGGCCAAGAAGGCGACGGCGGACTACGACGCGCTGAATCAGAAGGACGATCTGTTCGACCTGTCGGACGCGTTCCTGTCGGTGGCGCTGGCGCTGTTCGCGGTCACGGCCCTGGTGCGCGTCCGCTGGCTGTTCGGCGTGGCGGCGGCGCTCGGCGCGGCCGGCGGCTTCTTCGGCGTCGCCGCCTTCGCCGGCTGGGTGAATTTCCATCCGGACTTCCTGATCAGCTTCCTCAACTGAGGCGGCGCGCTGCGACCCGGGCGACGATGCCCACGCGGCCGGCATAGGACCTAGTCCGTCGGCCGAAGGCGACGACGGAAACGGCCGTGCTATAAGGCCGGGCGCATGCGGATCGCGTGCGCCCGAGCCCGCGAGAGCCGTTTCATGTACCAGCCGCCGCATTTCCGCGAGGAGCGCCTCAATGTGCTCCATGCGCTGATCGACAGTCACCCGCTCGGGCTCCTGGTGACCTTGGCCGGCGGCGATCTCGTGGCCAATCCGCTCCCGTTTCTCATCGACCGCGACGCCGGACCGAACGGCACGCTGCTGGCGCATCTCGCCCGGGCCAACGGCCAGTGGCGCGACATCGATCCGAGCCTGCCGGCGCTCGTTGCGTTCCAGGGCCCGCAGCACTACGTCACGCCGTCCTGGTACGAGACCAAGCGCGAGACCGGCAAGGTCGTGCCGACCTGGAACTATGCCACCGTGCAGGTGCGCGGGCCGGTCATCGTGCACGACGATCCGGTCTGGCTGCGCACGCAGGTCGGCCGGCTGACCGCGCGCCACGAGGACGGCCGCGCGGCGCCCTGGGCCGTCGACGACGCCCCGGAGAGCTTCGTCGCCGCGCAGCTCAAGGGCATCGTCGGCATCGAGATCCCGATCGCCGCGATCGAGGGCAAGTGGAAAGTCAGCCAGAACCGGCCGGCCGCCGACCGGGCCGGCGTCGTCGGCGGGCTCGGCGCCGAACCCGGCGACGCGGCCGCAGCCATGGCCGGGCTCGTCGCGGCGCGCGCGAGCGACGCCCGATGACGCCGCCCGAACTCGCCGCACCGGGCGCCGCCGGCGCCGCGCTGCCCATCGCCGCCGGCCCCCGCGAACTTAGAACCCGCGAACTGAAGGGCGTCGCGCTCGTGTTCGGCGCAGTAATCGCCTGGGCGCTGACCGGCTTCTTCACCCGCGCCATCACGACCGATCTCTGGACGACCATGGCGATCCGCTCCTTCGCGGGCATGATCGTGCTGATCGTGATGCTGGTCGCGGCCGAGCGCGGCCGCGCCGTCACCGCGCTGCTGTCGATCGACCGGTTTGGCGTCGGACTCGCGGTCGCACAGTTCATCTGCGCGGCGGCGACCATCGCCTCGCTCTACTACACGACCGTCGCCGACAACGCCGTGCTCTATGCGACCGCGCCGTTCTGGACGGCGGCGCTCGCCCTCGTGGTGCTCGGCGAGCGCGTGAAGGTCCGCACGATGGTCGCCGGCGTCGTCTCGCTCGTCGGCATCACGATCATCGTCAATGCCTCGCTCGGGCAGGGCCGCCTGTTCGGCGACCTGCTCGGCGTGGTCATGGTCGTCGCCTTCGCGGTGTCGATCGTGATGATGCGCATGCGGCCGACGGTGGCGATCCTGCCGCCGTCGATCCTGAACGCGGGGCTGAACTGCCTGTTCGCCCTGCCCTTCGCCTCGCTCGGCAGCGTGTCGGGGCGCGACCTCGCGCTGCTGGCCTGCTTCGGCTTCACCAACTACGGGCTCGCCTTCGTGATGTTCATGGCCGGGTCGCGGCTGATCCCGGCGGCGCAGGCGGCGCTGATCGCGACGCTCGACCTCGCCATCGCGCCGCTGATCGTCTGGGCCACCCATGGCGAGGATCCGGGGCTCTCCGGCATCGTCGGCGGGTCGATCGTGTTCGTCGCCGTCGTCGGCCATATCGTCGCCGGTCAGGTGGCGGCCCGGCGCGGCTGACGGCCACCTTCCAGGAAGCATCCGCCGAGAATCAGAAGGGGCGCCTCGCGGCGCCCCTTGTTTCGATCGGCAAGCGGCGCAGAGCGCTCACTTCTTGCCGCAGGCGTCCTTCTTCACGTCCTTCTCGTCGATCGTGAAGATATCGCCTTCGACCACCTTCACGCCCTTGACGATGCAGGAGCGGCCGCGCACGTCGGTGAACTTGGCGTCGTAGGTGCCGGTCTTCACGTTCTTGATCTTGAGCCGCTCGTCGTGGTCGACGGTCTTGTCATTGTCGTTGAGCGCCTGGTTCTCGCCCCAGTTGGTCGTGCCGGCCGGCGCGAGCCAGAAGCCGTCGACCGTGTTCGAGGTCAGGTTCCAGAACTTGGTCTGCGCCGCGGCATGGGCACTGCCGACAGCGGCAGCACCGACGAGCAGGGTCGCGGCGAACATGACAGAAAGCTTGCGCATCAAAGGGCCCTCCCAAGGCTTGCACATTCCCTTGTCGCTGTTCTCCCGCGGCGAGGAATGCGTTCGGCAAGATTGGTAACGACCCGGATCGCGCCGCGCAAGAGCTTTCGCCGCACGAATACGCAACGTGCGACATCCGGACCAGCGATCTACTTTTTCAAGGAAACAGTAATAAGCCAAATCTAAGAACGAAGACATTACCGGAGTCGAGAGCAGCGTCTCTCATTCTTCGTGGAATTTCGCTTCGACCAGATAGGCGATCGCGGCCATGGCCTCGGCGGCCTGCCGGCCGCGCACCGCGACGCGGATGGTGGTGCCGGGGCTCGCGGCGAGCATCATCAGCCCCATGATCGAGGTGCCGCCGACCGTCTGGTTGTCCTTGGTCACTTCGACCTCCGCGTCGAAGGTCTCCACCGTCTGGACGAACTTGGCCGAGGCGCGCGCGTGAAGGCCACGCTTGTTGGTGATCAGGAGATCGCGAACCAGCCCGTCGACCGTGGCACTCTCATTCATCCGAACCGTCTCCCCTTCTCCCCAGAGCGAACGCATTCCTGCGGGAACGACGCGCCGACCGGACATTCGCAAGAATGTCCCCGGACTTGTGTCAAAAAAGCGTTTCAGACGCTGCGAAACCGCGAGGGCGGGGCATTAAATGGTCAAAGGGATCGGACTGTCGACAAAAAACCACGTCCGAGCGCGGCATGGCACGGTTGGCGTTGAGCGCTCCACCGCGCCGCAACGCGCATGACGCGGCGACGGCAGGCGATGGTACGAGGCATGGACGCGCGACGGCGGCACGAGGCGTGAGCCCCATCGGAGCCCGGACCGGGCGGCGGCCCTCGGCCGCCGCAACGCCGCTCACTGCCCCTGCAGCACCTGGCTCGCGACGTTGATGTATTTGCGGCCGGCCTCCTTGGCCTCGACCACCGCGGTCAGGATCGGCCGTTCGGCACGCACCTTGGCGAGCTTGACCAGGAGCGGCAGGTTGACACCGGCCACGACCTCGATGCTGCCGCCGTTCATCACCGAAATGGCGAGATTGGACGGCGTGCCGCCGAACATGTCGGTCAGAATGACCACGCCGGCCCCGTCATCGACGCGCGCAACCGCATCCAGGATATCCTGGCGCCGCCGCTCCATGTCGTCCTCGGGGCCGATGCAGATCGTTTCGATCTGCCGCTGCGGCCCGACGACGTGTTCGAGCGCCTTGACGAATTCCTTGGCGAGATCCCCGTGCGTGACGAGGACGAGACCGATCATCGGCTCAGCTCCTTGGGCCGCGCGGCCCGCGACCGTTTCCGGTCCGGGCCCGAGACTCTTCGTCCCGCCCCTCTGCGCAGCGCCGAAACATGGTCGGGTCCGGATCGAAGTTCAAGAGCCAAGCGCCGCCCCAGCCGCGAATTGTCCACGATCACGTGATGCTCGAATTTCGATTCGCGAGCAAGTGCATAACGATATCCGCGTTGCCCGGGTCGCGTTCCGGAAGCGTCAGTTTCGGAACCGAAACACCGCACAGCGCCGCCGTCAAGTCGGATGGCGCCGGCATGCGCTCGACGTCGCCGGCAACGAGGTCGATGACCAGCCGGATGACTGCCGCCGCCTCGTGCGGCAGCCGCAGGATACCATAGCCGCGCCGCTCGACGAGCCCCGCGATCGTCTCCGGCACCTCCGCGACCAGCCGGTCGCCGCTCGCCCTGAGCCGGACGCGATCATCGGCGACCAGCGTAGCGAAAAGGCCGGCCTGCGTCGCCCGGCCGATCAGGTCGAGCGCCAGTCGCGACTTGCCGGCCCCCGAGGCGCCGCGGATCAGCACACCGTCGGCGCCGACGAGCACCACGCTGGCATGGACGGCCGCCGGTGCGGGTCCAGACCCTGTGTCCGATCCGGGCGGGGCGGCGCTCATTCGGCCGGCAGGCGCACGACGAAGCGGGCGCCGAGAATCGCGGGTTCCGGCCCGTCGCTCATACGGTTCATCGCCTCGATCGAGCCGCGATGCGCCTCGACGATCTGGCGCGTGATCGCCAGACCGAGGCCGGAGTTGTTGCCGAAGCTCTCGCCGTCGGGGCGGTCGGTGTAGAAGCGCTCGAAGATGCGCTCGATCTTCTCGGCGCGGATGCCCGGACCGTCGTCGTCGACCACGATCTCGACCTCGGGGCCGTCGCGCTGCATCAGCACACGCACCTCGCCGCCGTCGGCCGAGAACGAGCGGGCGTTGTCGACCAGGTTGGTCAGCACCTGGCCGAGACGGCTGTCGTGGCCGTTGACCCGGTAGGCGGCACGGCCGGCCGGGTCCGGCGCGATGGTGGTCACCACGCGCTGATCGCGCTTGGAGGCGAGATCGTTCTGCATGGCGCCGACCGCCTCGACCAGCCGCACCAGATCGACCGGCTCGGCATCGAGGCGCGCCAGTTCGGCATCGAGGCGCGAGGCGTCGGAGATGTCGGAGATCAGCCGATCGAGCCGGCGAACGTCGTGCTGGATGATCTCGAGCAGGCGGCCGCGCGAATTGTCGGATTTGGCGAGCGGCAGCGTCTCGACCGCGCTGCGGAGCGAGGTCAGCGGGTTCTTCAGCTCGTGGGCGACGTCGGCCGCGAAGTTCTCGATCGCCTCCATGCGCATGTAGAGCGCCTTGGTCATGTCGCGCAGCGCGCGCGACAAGTGGCCGATCTCGTCCTCGCGGGCGGAGAAGTCCGGGATCTCCTCGCGCGCCTTGGCCGAGCGGCGGACCCGGTCGGCGGCGGCTGCGAGCCGGCGCAGCGGCGCGGCGATCGTGCCGGCGAGCAGCACCGAGAGCAGGATCGTCACCATGGCGGCGACCAGGAACACCCGGATCATCGCCATGCGTTCGGCGCGCACGATCGCGTCGATGTCGCCGCCCTGGGTGGAGAGCAGCAGCGCGCCCTGGACGTTGCGGCTCTTCAGGACCGGCACCGAGACCGAAACGATCAGTTCGCCCTTCTGCGTCACGCGCACGATCGAAGCCGGCGCGCCGCCGAGCGCCTGGGCGACTTCGGGGTAGTCCTTGCCGCTGGCGATGCCGAGTTCCTTGTAGACCGGCCAGTCGGTGCCGCGCAGCAGCCGCGAGGCATATTCGATGGCCCGATCGATCAGCGTCGGCGTGTGGACGGTCTCCTCGGGCGGATCCGTCGGCGGCGAGAAGTCGCCGCGGCGGTAGAGCGCGCGGCTGTCGATGACCAGGAAGCCGTCGCGATCGTAGATGCGAGCGCGCGTGCGGGTCGGCGAGATCAGCTTGCGCAGCACCGGCACGACCCGTTCGGGATTGATCGGGAACTCGAGCGACTGCAGCCCCTCGTCGATCGCCGGCTCCTTGCCGGAGCGCTCGCGCGTCATCTCGTCCCGGAGCAGCTGGTCCGGATCGAGCGTCATCGTGTTGTCGGTCTCGACCGTGGCGGAGGCGGCGACCGCGGCGGCGATGATCTCGCCCTGGGTCATCAGGCTCTCGACGCGGGCATCGATCAGGCCGGCGCGGAACTGGTTCAGGTAGAGAATGCCCGACAGGAGCACGATCAGCCCGAACAGGTTAAGGAACACGATCCGGCGCGTCAGGCTCGAGAACACCGCCGTGCCGAGGCCGCGGCCGGTGCGGGCGGCGGCGAGGCGCAGCGAGCGGATGCGCCAGGGCACGCTCCGCCGACCGCCCGTTCGCGAGGAGACGGGGCGCGTCACCGCGGGACGGGCACCGGCCTCGTCGGCCGGCCCGTCCGTCGCATCCGAGCGGAATGCCATGTCTCGGCCCTCGGGCCTCCCTCAGATCCCAAGCCGGCCCTCAGGCCTCCTTGAAGCGATAGCCGACGCCGTAGAGAGTCTCGATCATCTCGAAGTCGTCGTCGACCACCTTGAACTTCTTCCTGAGCCGCTTGATGTGGCTGTCGATGGTGCGATCGTCGACATAGACCTGATCGTCGTAGGCCGCATCCATCAGCGCGTTGCGGCTCTTCACCACGCCCGGGCGCTGCGCGAGCGCGTAGAGGATCAGGAACTCGGTGACGGTCAGCGTCACCGGCTCGCCCTTCCAGGTGCAGGTATGGCGCTCCTGGTCCATGACCAGGAGACCGCGCTCCAGAATGCGCGCCTGATCGGTCGGCTTGGCGCCGGCCTCGCCGCGCGGCGAGGCCCGGCGCAGCACCGCCTTGACGCGCTCGACCAGCAGGCGCTGCGAGAACGGCTTCCGGATGAAGTCGTCGGCGCCCATCTTGAGGCCGAACAGCTCGTCGATCTCGTCGTCCTTGGAGGTCAGGAAGATGACCGGCAGCTCGGACTTCTGGCGCAGGCGGCGCAACAGCTCCATGCCGTCCATGCGCGGCATCTTGATGTCGAAGATCGCCAGATCCGGCGGGTTCGCCTTGAGGCCGTCGAGGGCCGACGCGCCGTCCGTGTAGGTCTGGACGCGATAGCCTTCGGATTCGAGCGCGATCGAAACGGAGGTCAGAATGTTGCGATCGTCATCGACAAGGGCGATTGTCGGCATTCGGTGATCATTCCCCGTTGAAGCGCATCCGAGGTCCGCCCCGGGTGCGCGTTGACAAGCGTCGTCCTGGCTGTCCCGTCGCCGCGGCGCCCCGTTCGACACGGGAGGCGCCGGCGCCGGTCTTGCGAAATCTCGCCGCCCGCGACGGCGGCGGCGCTCACGAACGCCACGAATGCGCACGAACTATGGCGTTCCAAGGATAGACGACCCGAGCCGCTTCGCCAAACAGGACCGTTTTCGCGGCAGCGGGACCGATGCCGGATCGGTGCCGAGACGGGTTGTTCCGCGCCGTGGACGGGGCCAGAGTCGCGGGCAGCCGCCGAATGCGCCCTCATCTCATACGGATCGGGCGCGCGCCCCACGCGGCTCAAGAGGACCGAATGACCGCAGAGCCCCCCTTTCGCCCCTCGCCGCCGCGCGCCGGCTGATTCGCCAGGCCCGCACCGCCGCGCTCGCCACGCTGACGCCCGGAACCGGCGCGCCCTTCGTCTCGTTGGTCACGGTGGCGACGGAGCCGGACGGACACACGCTGATGCTGCTCTCGGAACTCGCGGTGCACACGCGCAACCTCAAGGCCGATCCGCGCGCTTCGCTCCTGTTCGAGGAACGCGACGCCGGCGACCCGCTCGCCGGGGCGCGCGTCACGGTCACCGGCACGATCGGAAAGATCGAGGCCTCGGAGACCGTCCGGCGCCGTTTCCTCGCCCGCCAGCCCGAGGCGGAGGTCTATGCCGGGTTCCGCGACTTCGCCTTCTACCGGCTCGAGCCCGGCGTTTCGCATCTCGTCGCCGGCTTCGGCCGCATCGTCGACGTCGCGGCGTCCGACCTGCTGCTCGATCTCGCGCCCGCTCGCGAGATCGTCGCGGCCGAGGCGGAGATCGTCGCGCATATGAATGCCGAACACACCGACGCCGTGGCGCTCTATGCGAGCCGGCTCATCGGGGCACCCGAGGCGTCCTGGCGGGTCATCGGCGCGGATCCGGAAGGCCTCGACCTCGCCGCGGAGATCGGGGGGACGATGACAGTCCGGCGACTGGTATATCCGGCGGAAGTACGGCAACCGGGGCAACTCCGTGCAACCTTGAAAGCACTTGCAGACAAAGCCCGTGGACCATGAATTCCTAAACCGATTTAGCGTAAAAACTTGCTCACATTGACTTTGGTCGGCCTTGTTCAACTTCATTCGGTCGACTAGCGTCCGCGGATTGCTGGGAGCAGACGGACGAGTGCTCGTCTCGCAGCCGCGAAAACGACTTTCAAGGCGGCGCGGGCGACTACGATCAAATCCGGATGCTTCGTGAAAACACGGCGAGCAGAGTGAGCAAGGGAGTAACCCCGTGACCGAGACCGGCACCCGCAATACCGCGCATGGCCTGGATACCGTCGGACTGAAGAACTTCGCTTCGGCGAAGTGGAACCTCTCGGAGCCCGAGCTCTATGAAGAGGCGATCCGCCGTGGCGAAGCGCGGGTCGCCGCCGGCGGTGCGCTGGTCGTCGAGACAGGACAGCACACCGGCCGCTCGCCGCAGGACAAGTTCGTCGTCAAGGACGCGCTGACCACCGGCACGGTCTGGTGGGACAACAACAAGCCGATGAGCCCGGTGCATTTCGAGACGCTCTACGCCGACTTCCAGAAGCACGTCGAGGGCAAGGAGCTCTACGTGCAGGATCTCGTCGGCGGCGCCGACGACACCTACAAGCTGCCCACCCGCGTCGTCACCGAGCTCGCCTGGCAGTCGCTGTTCATCCGCAACCTGCTGATCCGCCCGGCGCGCGAGGCCCTCGGCCATTTCGTGCCCGAGTTCACGATCATCGACCTGCCGTCGTTCAAGGCGGACAAGGAGCGCCACGGCGCCCGCACCGAGACGATCATCGCCTGCGACTTCTCGCGGCGCATCGTCCTGATCGGCGGCACCTCCTATGCCGGCGAGATCAAGAAATCGGTCTTCACGCTCCTGAACTTCCTGCTGCCGGCGCAGAACGTCATGCCGATGCACTGCTCGGCCAACGTCGGCCCGGCCGGCGACGTCGCGGTGTTCTTCGGCCTGTCCGGCACCGGCAAGACCACGCTGTCGGCGGATGCCTCGCGCACGCTGATCGGCGACGACGAGCACGGCTGGGGCAAGGACGGCGTCTTCAACTTCGAAGGCGGCTGCTACGCCAAGACCATCCGTCTGTCGCGCGAAGCCGAGCCGGAGATCTTCGCGACCACCGAGCGGTTCGGCACGGTGCTCGAGAACGTCGTGCTCGACCCGTCGACCCGGGTGCCGAACTTCGACGACGACTCGAAGACCGAGAACACCCGCGCCGCCTACCCGCTGCACTACATCCCGAACGCCTCGGCGACGGGCAAGGCCGGCCAGCCGAAAAACATCATCATGCTGACGGCGGATGCCTTCGGCGTGATGCCGCCGATCGCCAAGCTCACGCCCGAGCAGGCCATGTACCACTTCCTGTCCGGCTACACCGCCAAGGTCGCCGGCACCGAGAAGGGCGTGACCGAGCCGCAGGCAACGTTCTCGACCTGCTTCGGCGCGCCGTTCATGCCGCGGCATCCGTCGGAGTACGGCGAGCTGCTGAAGCGCCTGATCGCCGAGCACGGCGTCGACTGCTGGCTGGTCAACACCGGCTGGACCGGCGGCGCCTACGGCACCGGCCGTCGCATGCCGATCAAGATCACCCGCCGGCTGCTCGCCGCGGTGCTCGACGGCTCGCTGAAGAACGCCAAGTTCTACACGGACCGTCATTTCGGCTTCCAGGTGCCGACCGACGTCGAAGGCGTCGAGCCGCACGTGCTGCATCCGCGCAAGACCTGGGCCGACAAGCTCGGCTTCGACGCGCAGGCGGCCAAGCTGGTCGGCATGTTCCAGAAGAACTTCGAGAAGTTCGAGGCGGCTGTCGACGGCGCCGTCCGCGACGCCGCCCCGCAGATCCGCGCCGCCGCGGAGTGAGCCTCCGGCCGGCAACGCTCCGGCCCATCGGTTCGAGGAAACGAAGTCCCCAAGGAAAAGAACGCCCGGTCGCAAGACCGGGCGTTCTCATTTGTGAGAAAGCGCGCCGCCGCGCCGACCGTTCAGGCCCTGACCTCGCGCTGAAAGATCTCCAGCGCCTTGGCCTTGGCGGCGACGAAGCGCGGGTCGGCCATCGATTCCGGCGTGCGCGGCCGGGGCATGTCGAAGGTCATGTATTCGGCGATGCGGGTCGGCCGGCGCGTCAGGAGCAGGATGCGGTCGGAGAGATAGACCGCGTCCTCGAGGTCGTGGCTGACGATGACCATGGTCACGCCGGTCTTCAGGTAGACGTCCTGCAGCTTCTCGCGGATGAACAGCGTCATCTCGTAGTCGAGCGCCGAGAACGGCTCGTCGAGGAACAGCACCTCGGGCTTCGGCGCCAGCGCGCGCATGATGCAGACGGTCTGCTGCTGGCCGCCGGAAAGCTCATAGGGGTAGCGATTGAGGTCGAAGCGGATCTCGAATTCCGAGACGAGTTCCTCGACCCGTGCCTTGACCTGCGCCTTGCCGAGGCCGGCGCGGCGCAGCGGATAGGCGATGTTGTCGATCGCCCGCATCCACGGGAACAGCGCTTCCCGATACTGCTGGAACACGTAGCCGATCACGGTCTGCTTCAGCGTCTTGCCGTCGAACAGGATCTTGCCCGCATCGACCGGGATCAGGCCGGCGATCATGTTCATGAGGGTCGACTTGCCGCAGCCGTTCGGGCCGAAGATCGAGACGATCCGGCCTTCGGGCAGGTCGAGATCGAAGTTCTGATAGAGGGCTGAGCCCTGGAACGCCTTCGACAGGCCGCGAACCGTGATGTGGGTGCGCTCGCGCTGGAGCTGGACCGGCAGCGCCGGCGAAGACACGGGGGCCGTCATTTGCCGCTCCAATGGATGAAGCGCTTCTCGATCAGGAGGAACGCGAGGTTGAGCAGATAGCCGAGCGCGCCGGTCACCAGGATCGAGGCGTACATGTCCTTGACGTTGAGGACCTGCTGGGCGTCGATGATGCGGTGGCCGAGGCCGGTCTCCGAGCCGATGAACATCTCCGCGACGATGACGATGACAAGCGCCATGGAGACGCCGGTCCGGAGCCCCACGAAGGTTTGCGAGAGGCTGTCCCAGATCAGCACGTCCTTGAAGATCTGGAAGGCGTTGGCGCCCATGACGCGCGCGGCGAGGATGCGGGTCTTGCGGGCGTTCATGACGCCGTAGGCCGAATTGAACAGGATCACCAGCACGGCGGCGAAGGCCGCGATGGCGATCTTGTTGGCGTCGGTGATGCCGAAGATCAGCAGGAACAGCGGGATCAGCGCGCTCGACGGCGTCGAGCGAAAGAAGTCGATGAGGAATTCGACGCTGCGATAGACCGGCTCGGCGGCGCCGAGCGCGATGCCGAGCGGCACGCCGATCGCGGCGGCGATCACGAAGGCGAGCCCGGTGCGGAACAGCGTCGCGCCGAGATCGACCAGGATGGCGCCGTTGCCGATCGACTGGCCCAGATGCGCGAGCGTCTCGAACGGCGACGGGAACAGCACCTTGTTGACGAGGCCGAAGGCGACCGCACCCCACCAGACGGCGAAGAACAGAAGCGGGCCGATCAGCGGCAGCAGGCGTTTGGTGTCGATCCTCTCCATGGCCGTCATGCCTTGTAGAGCATGGCCGACACGTCGACCTTGCGGCTGAAGATGCCACGCGCGGCGAAGACGTCGAAGAAGTCCTGGAACGCCTTGACGTCGGTCGGCGAGAAATCGCTGGCGAGCTTGAAGCCGGGCAACGGCACCTCGCCGACGAGGTCCTCCTCGATGCTGGTGTAACCCTTCAGGTACTTGCGGACCTCGGCCGGCTTCGTCGACACCATGGCGACCGCCTCCGAATAGGCGGCGACGAAGCTGGTGGCGAGCGCCGGCTGGGCGGCGAGGAAGGCGCTGGTCAGCGAGGCGCTGCCGCCGAACCAGGGCAGGTTCTCGTCGCCGAGCACATATTTCGAGATCACGCCGTATTCGAGCACGCGCGCGGCCTTCTTCATCCGGCCGATCGTGCCGGTGGGCTCGAGCGTGTAGACGGCGTCGACCTGGCCGGCCGCGAGCGCCGGCACATGCTGGCCGATCGGCAGTTCGATCACCTTGGGATCCTTGATGCCGTTCTTCTCCAGGATCACCTTGGCGAGCGTGACGTTCTGGATGCCCGGGCCGGAGGCGACGCGCTTGCCGGCGAGCTCGGCGATCGACTGGATCGGGCTGCCCTCGGCGACGATCATCTCGTCGAGCCAGTAGGTCTTGTTGCTCGGGTTGGAGCAGAAGATCTTGGCGAGACCCGGCGACGTGATCTCGCCGAGGCCGATCGCGGCCGAGGCGGTGCCGTTGGCCGAGCCCTCGATGCGGCCGGCGATCATCGCCTCGACCACCTGGGTGGCGCTGGCGAATTTCACCGCCTCGACATCGAGGCCCGCCTTCTTGAAGAGGCCGGTCTCGACGCCGGTATAGAGCGGCAGGCCGCCGGCGATCGGCCAGAAGCCGATCCGGATCTTCGGCGTCTCGGCGCGCAGTATGGCCGGGCGCGCCAGGGTCGCCGCCGCCGCGACACCGGCGGCGAGAACGTGACGGCGAGTCGGAAGGATCGAACGGCGATCTGCCATGACGCGGGGCTCCTGCTGTCGCGTGGATCTGCCAAGCTTCAGCAAGCCATGTGCCAGCGGCGAGAGAAGAGGCGACGCACGGTCGCGGGCGACTGGCCGCCGAGATCCTCTCCCACTTTTCAATGGGTTATCGTTCTGCCCCGCTTGTCGGCCCCGGCTCGCGCCGGGACGGACGATCGGCCATTTTGCATGCAACTGGCTTTTTGCTTATTTTTTGCCCATTAATCCTCTATTGCATACAAATTCATGCGCCACTCGGAGTTCTCGGTCGGCGCACGCCGCGACCGAGCCATGCGATCGGTCGCGGCCCTGTTTCGCGGATCGGTGCGGGCCTATATTCTTCCCGACAGTTCACGGGAGGCCGCCATGGATACTGGGACCGATATCTCGACCAAGGACGTGCTCGGCACCGCCGAGGCTTGGCGGCGCGAGGGCCGCGCCGTGGCGCTTGCGACCGTGGTCGAGACCTGGGGATCGGCGCCGCGGCCGGTCGGTAGCCATCTGGTCATCGACGCGGACGGCAATTTCGAAGGCTCGGTCTCCGGCGGCTGCGTCGAGGGCGCGGTCGTCGCGGAGGCGACCGAGGTGATCGAGGACGGGGCGCCGCGCATGCTCGAGTTCGGCGTCGCCGACGAGACCGCCTGGCGCGTCGGCCTGTCCTGTGGCGGCCGCATCGCCGTCTGGGTCGAGCGCGTCAACTAAGGCTCAGATCGGCCGGGTTGCCCGGCCGGTTCCAACCCGCTTCCCCTCCTCCGATCGGACCTCCCATGGATCTCGCGCTTCTCGCCGCCCTCAACGAAGAACGCCGCGCGCGGCGCGCGGCCATCGTCGTCACGGATCTCGGGACCGGCGCGGCGCGGCTCGTTCGCGAGGCCGAGTTCGCCGGTGCCGATCCGCTCGCCGGCGAGCTGGCGGCCCGGTTCCGCACGGCGAAATCGGGCACGATCGAAACGCCCGACGGGCGGTTCTTCCTGACCGTGCAGGTGCCGCCGCCGCGGCTCGTGATCATCGGCGCGGTGCACATCTCGCAGGCGCTCGGCCCGATGGCGCGCATGGCCGGCTTCGACGTCACTGTGATCGATCCGCGCACTGCCTTCGCGACGCCGGAGCGCTTCGAAGGCACCAATCTCCTTGCCGAATGGCCGCAGGACGTGATCCCGTCTCGTCTCGCCTTCGACGGCTACACGGCCCTCGCCGCCGTCACCCATGACCCGAAGATCGATGACTTCCCGCTCGCCGAGGCGCTGAAGGCAGGCTCGTTCTACGTCGGCGCGCTCGGCAGCCGGAAGACCCACGCCAAACGGGTCGAGCGGCTGACGGCACTTGGGCTCGATCCGGCCACGATCGGGCGCATCGCCGCGCCGATCGGGCTCGACATCGGCGCGCAGTCGCCGGCCGAGATCGCCGTCGCGGTGCTGGCGCAAGTGATCGAGGCGCTCCGCAAGCGGCCCGAGGCGGCCGCGACCCGGACACGGGACGTCGCGGCATGAAATTCGGCCCCGTCGCGGTCGAGGCGGCACTCGGCGCGCTCGTCGCCCATGCGGTGAAGCTGCCCGACCGGACCTTGCGCAAGGGCCATGTCGTCGACCGCGCCGACATCGCCGATCTCGCCGCGGCCGGCATCGCGACCATCGTCGCGGCGCGGGTCGAGCCGGACGATCTGACCGAGGACGAGGCCGCCGGACTGATCGCGGCCGCGCTCGCCGGACCGGGCGTCGCGATCGAGGCGCCGGCGACCGGGCGCTCGAACCTGCATGCCGAGGCGGCCGGTGTGCTGGTCGTCGATCGCGCCGGCATCGACGCGCTCAACGGCGCCGATCCGGGCATCACCTTCGCGACCCTGCCGGCCTTTGCGGTCGCCGAGCCCGGCCGCATGGTCGCGACGGTGAAGATCATCCCCTTCGCCCTGCCGCGCGCGACCGTCGAGACCGCCGTCGCCGCGATCCGGGCGCGCGGGCCGCTGGTGCGGATCGCACCGTTCCGGCCGCGCAAGGTCGGCGTGGTCTCGTCGCTGCTGCCGAGCCTGAAGCCGTCGGTGATCGACAAGACCTTGACCATTCTCGCCGATCGGCTGGCACCCTCGGGCTCGGCGATCGTCGGCGACCGGCGGGTCGCCCATGACGAGGCGGCGGTCGCCGACGCGATCCGCGCAACGATTGAGGAAGATGGTGCGGATCTCGTCGTGGTGTTCGGCGCGTCCGCCGTGGTCGACCGCCACGACGTGATCCCGGCCGCGGTCGACCGCGCCGGTGGCGTCGTGCACCATTTCGGCATGCCGGTCGATCCGGGCAATCTGCTCATGCTCGGCGATGTCGATGGCGTCGCCGTGCTCGGCGCGCCCGGCTGCGCGCGCAGCCCGAAGGAGAACGGCTTCGACTGGGTGCTGTCGCGCCTGATCGCCGACCTGCCGGTCAGGCCGGCCGAGATCACCTCACTCGGTGTCGGCGGTCTCCTGATGGATATCGTCTCGCGCCCGGCGCCGCGCGGCGGCACGGTCGAGGCACATGAACCGTCCAAGCGCCGGATCGCCGCGATCGTGCTGGCGGCCGGCCGGTCGTCGCGCATGGGCGGGCCGAACAAGCTCCTCGCCGAGATCGACGGCAAACCGCTGGTCCGCCGCGCCGCCGAAGCGGCCCTCGGCAGCCGCGCCGCCTCGGTGACGGTCGTCACCGGTCACATGGAACCGACGGTGCGCGCCGCGCTGGCCGATCTGCCGATCGCCTTCGTCTCGAATCCGGCCTTCGCGCAGGGGCTGTCGACCTCGATGAAGGCGGGGCTCGGCGCCGTGCCGGAGGACGCCGAGGCCGCCATCGTCTGTCTCGGCGACATGCCGGCGATCGAGAGCGCAACGATCGACAAGCTCATCGAGGCCTATGCGCCCGAGCGGGGGCAGCTGATCGTGGTGCCGACCCACGGCGGCAAGCGCGGCAATCCGGTCGTGATCGCGCGGCGCTTCTTCGACGATCTCGCACGCGTCGAGGGCGACATCGGCGCGCGGCAGGTGATCCAGGGCTATCCGGAGGCGGTCGTCGAGGTCGAAATCGGCGCGGCGGTGGCGCTCGATCTCGATACGCCCGAAGCGCTGGCGGCCGCCGGCGGGGTCGTCCGGACCTGACCGTCCCACAAAAGCCGGTGCAGCGTGTCGCATGGTGCCCGGCGCCCCATCAGGACACGCGCACCGTCCTCAAATGAAAACGCGACGGATCATGCCGATCCGTCGCGTTCTCTCGTCCTCGCCCCTGCGATCAGGCGGCCGCGACGGCGCGGCGGGCCATGACCACGATCAGGTTGGCGCGATAGGCCGACGAGCCGTGAATGTCGCTCAGGATGCCGTCCGGCGACACCGCGGCATTGGCGAGCGCATCGGCCGAGAAGTTGGCCGACAGCGCGTTCTCCAGCTCCGCATAGCGGGTCACGCCGCCTTCGCTGACGCCGGTCGCCGCGACCCGCACCGAGCCGTCCTTGCCCTTCGCCACGAACACGCCCGCGAGCGCATAGCGCGAGGCCGGGTTCGGGAACTTGGCATAGGCCGCGCGCGCCGGAATCGGGAACGACACCGCCTTGATGATCTCGCCGTCTTCCAGGGCGGTGGTGAACATGCCCTGGAAATAGTCCTCGGCCGGGATCGAGCGGCGATCGGTGATCACGGTCGCGCCGAGGCCGAGCACGGCGGCCGGGTAGTCGGCGGCCGGGTCGTTGTTGGCGATCGAGCCGCCGATCGTGCCCATGTAGCGCACCTGCGGATCGCCGATGCCCGAGGCGAGCTTGGCGAGCGCGGGGATGGCGTTCTTCACCGCGGCCGAATTGGCGACGTCGAAGTGCTTGGTCGCGGCCCCGATGACGACGGCGTCGGCGGTGACGGTGATGCCGGCGAGATCCGGGATCTTCGTCACGTCGATGACGTCGGTCGGCGCGGCGAGCCGCTGCTTCATGGTCGGGATCAGGGTCTGGCCGCCGGCGAGATACTTGCCGTCGGACGCGCCCGTCAGCAGGCTCGCCGCCTCCGAGAGGCTCGACGGACGGTGGTAGGTCGTGGAGTACATCTCTTCCTCCGGTTCGATGTCCGGGTGACGCTCGTCCGGCTCACCCGATGAGAACGAAGAGCAGGACGGCGCGCGATCCGCGCCGTCCTGCGCTGGATCACTCGGCCGCCTGGCGCATGTTGATGGCGGCCCAGACCTTCTCCGGCGTCGCCGGCATGGCGATGTCGCGAATGCCGAGCGCATCGGTGATCGCGTTGATCACCGCCGGCGGCGAACCGATCGCGCCGGCCTCGCCGCAGCCCTTCATGCCGAGCGGGTTGCCCGGGCAAAGGGTCGTGGTGTGCTCGAGCTTGTAGGACGGCAGGTCGTCCGCGCGCGGCATGCAGTAGTCCATGTAGGACGCGGTCACCAGCTGGCCGTTCTCGTCATAGACGGTGCCTTCGAGCAGCGCCTGACCGATGCCCTGCGCCAGACCGCCATGGACCTGACCCTCGACGATCATCGGATTGATCATCCGGCCGAAGTCGTCGGCGGCGACGAAGTTCACCACCTCGGTCTTGCCGGTATCCGGATCGATCTCGACCTCGCAGACATAGGTGCCCGACGGGAAGGTGAAGTTGGTCGGATCGTAGAAGGCGCCTTCCTTGAGGCCCGGCTCCATGCCGTCCGGCAGATTGTGGCCGGTGTAGGCGTTGAGCGCGACCATGGCGAAGGCGATCTTCTTGTCGGTGCCGGCGACCTTCAGCTCGCCGTTCTCGATCACGATGTCGCCTTCGGCGGCCTCGAGCAGATGCGCGGCGATCTTCTTGGCCTTGGCCTCGACCTTGTCGAGCGCCTTGGAGATCGCCGACATGCCGACCGCGCCCGAGCGCGAGCCGTAGGTGCCCATGCCGAACTGCACCTTGTCGGTGTCGCCGTGCACGATCGACACCTGATCGACCGGGATGCCGAGCCGCTCGGAGACGAGCTGGGCGAAGGTGGTCTCGTGGCCCTGACCATGGCTGTGCGAGCCGGTCAGGATCTCGACCGTGCCGACCGGGTTCACGCGCACCTCGGCCGATTCCCACAGGCCGACACCGGCGCCGAGCGAGCCGACCGCCTTCGACGGCGCGATGCCGCAGGCCTCGATGTAGCAGGAGAAGCCGATGCCGCGCAGCTTGCCCCGCGCCTTGGCCTCGGCCTTGCGCGCCGGGAAGCCGGCATAGTCGATCGCCTTCAACGCCGCGTCGAGACAGGCGTTATAGTCGCCGGCGTCGTAGGTCATGATGACCGGCGTCTGGTACGGGAACGAGGTGATGAAGTTCTTCCGGCGCAGCGCGGTCGGATCCTCGCCGAGCTCGCGCGCGGCGGTCTCCATCATGCGCTCGACCAGATAGGTCGCCTCCGGGCGGCCGGCGCCGCGGTAGGCGTCGACCGGCACGGTGTTGGTGTAGACACCGTCGACCTCGGCATAGATCGCCGGGATCACGTACTGGCCGGACAGCAGCGTCGCATAGAGGTAGGTCGGCACCGACGACGAGAACAGCGACATGTAGGCGCCGAAGTTCGCGTAGGTGTGGACGCGCAGGCCGAGGATCTTGTGATCCGCCGTGAAGGCCATTTCGGCCTTGGTCACGTGATCGCGGCCATGGGCGTCGGTCAGGAACGCCTCGGTGCGATCCGACGTCCACTTGATCGGCCGGCCGACCTTCTTGGAGGCCCAGAGCGCGACGATCTCTTCCGGATAGATGTAGATCTTCGAGCCGAAGCCGCCGCCGACGTCGGGGGCGATCACCCGCAGCTTGTTCTCCGGCGCGACATTGTAGAAGGCCGAGAGCACGAGACGGGCGACGTGCGGGTTCTGCGAGGTCGTCCAGAGCGTGAAGTGGTCCTCGGCCTCGTCATAGTTGGCCACCGCCGAGCGCGGCTCCATCGGGTTCGGCACGAGGCGGTTGTTGGTGATGTCCATCGACACGACCTTGGCGGCCTTGGCGAAGGCATCGTCGGTCGCGGCCTTGTCGCCGATCGACCAGTCGTACACGCGGTTGCCCGGCGCTTCGGGGTGAAGCTGCGGGGCGCCCGGCGCGATCGCGTCCTGGACCTGCACGACGGCCGGCAGTTCCTCGTAGTCGACAACCACGGCCTCGGCGGCGTCGCGGGCCTGGTTCTTGGTCTCGGCGATCACCACCGCGACGGCCTGGCCGACCCAGCGCACGGTCTCCGGCGCCATCGCCGGCCACGCGCCCATGCGCATCGGGCTACCGTCCTTGGAGTGGATCATCCAGCCGCAGATGATGTTGCCGATCTTGTCGCCGACGAGCTGCGTTCCGGTCAGCACGCCGATCACACCCGGCATGGCTTCCGCCGCCGAGGTGTCGATCGACTTGACCCGCGCATGAGCATGCGGGCTGCGCACGAAATGCGCATGCGTCATGCCCTGCAGCTTGATGTCGTCGGTGTACTTGCCCTTGCCGGTGATGAAGCGCTTGTCCTCCTTGCGGAGCACGCGCTGTCCGATCCCTTCAGTACCCATCGTCTTCCTCCCGAGAAGATCGAGTGTCGCGTTCCGGCGATTGGTTCGCCGGTGTTTGCCGGGGTTCGCGCGTCCTTGCGCCGCCCCCCTTGTCGTCCGTCCTGGCCTCGTACCTCGTTTGCCCCCTTGGGAGCTGACGTCCGTTGCGCGCGGGGCCTCTCGGTCCCGTGTCGCCCGATCGATGCGCGATGCACCCACCGGACGCCGATACCCGAGACGCCATCGGCCTCACGCCTCTCGATGCTCGCCGCCCTCCCCGGCGGGCATCCGCGGGCCGACCACGTGCGCCTGTCGTCCTATGCGCTCGTCGTCACGCGACCGCCGTCACTCGGCGGCGGTGGCGACCTGCATCTTCGAGGCGGCGTCGAGCACGGCCTTGACGATGTTGTGATAGCCGGTGCAACGGCAGATGTTGCCCTCGAGCTCGTGGCGCACCGTCGCCTCGTCGAGGCTCGCGCCGTGACGATTGATGATGTCGACCGAGGTCATGATCATGCCGGGCGTGCAGAAGCCGCACTGCAGGCCATGGTTCTCCTTGAAGGCGACCTGCACCGGATGCAGTTCGTCGCCCTTCGAGAGACCTTCGATCGTGACGACCGAAGCGCCCGAGACCTGCGCCGCGAGCACCGTGCAGGACTTGACCGCCCGGCCGTCGATGTGGACGACGCAGGCGCCGCACTGCGAGGTGTCGCAGCCGACGTGGGTGCCGGTGAGCCCGAGATGATCGCGCAGCAGATGGACGAGCAGCGTCCGGTCCTCGACTTCGGCCGAGACCGGCTTGCCGTTCACCGTGAGTTTTACGAGTGCCATACCTTCCTCCCTTGGAAGTGCCTTCCGCGTCTGTCGGTCGGAGCGCGGGTGAGGTTCGCGAGTGGGTTTCGCGCCGCCCGGATCGAATGCCGGCGGCAAAACGGCGGCGCGGCGCCTCCAACACAAGGTCGAGGCGTCGCGGCCGAAAGGTTCGGATCAGAACAGGGCCTTGGCCAGAATCAGCGCGACCACGACGGCGCCGGCGATCCAGACCCATTGCGGCAGGCCCGAGCCGCCGGAGCCCGCGGTCTGCGGGGCGGACGACTGGGCGGCGGACGACCGGGACGCGGCCGGTGCGATCACCGGCGTCGACGTCGACGCGGGGATCGCCGCGGCGGCGGGCGCGCCCGCGTCCGACACCGGCAGCACCGGCTCGGCCGAGGCTTCGCCCGCCGGAGCAGACGCCGCCGCTTCGGCCGCGGCCGCCTGACCGACCATCGCCGAGAAATTGCCGAAGAACTGATCGGCCATCATCTTGGCGGTGGAATCGATCAGCCGCGCGCCGAGCTGGGCGAGCTTGCCGCCGATCTGGGCCTTGGCGTGATAGGCGAGGATCGTGCCGTCGCCGTCCGGGGTCAGCTTGACGTCCGCGCCGCCCTTGGCGAAGCCGGCGACACCGCCCTGGCCTTCGCCCGAGATCGTGTAGCCCTCGGGCGGATTCATGTTCTCGAGCTTGACCTTGCCGGCGAAGGTCGCCTTCACCGGACCGATCTTGGCGACCACCTTGGCCGCCATGTCGGTCGGGGTCTCCATCGTCAGTTCCTGGCATCCGGGGATGCAGGCCTTCAGGATCTCCGGATCGTTGAGGGCCGCCCACACCCGCTCGCGCGGGGCCGGGATCCGGTACTCGCCCGACATCTCCATATTCGAACTTCCTCCCTCGAAGTCGTTGCCGCCGATCGTCTGCCGGCCGAAACATCCTCGGCGTCCGTCGCGCGGACATGACGGCTCGTGCGGCGCTCTCCCTTCGCCACCGGCCGTCTGCACAGTTCCCCTGTAGCGGCGGACAGTTGATCGCCCGCGGCGGCGCTTGGCAACCCCCGGGCAGCGCATGTCGCCATATAAATTAGAACAAGTCGAAGCCGAGCGGCCACGCTCACGCGTTGTTGTCGAACCATTGACCCAGCGCCGGGGATCGGCCAACTGTCGCGCATGAAGACCCGCCGTCCCCCGTCCGGGCGCAAGCCCGCTGACCCCGCCTCCGCCAAATCCGCCTCGACGGGCCCGCGCAAGCCGACCGGACCCGATGCGCGCCGGCCGGCGGCGCCGGATGCTACGCAAAAATCCGGAAGGACTTTTGCCACACCGGAAAAGCCGCCTCGGCCCTTGCCTGGTCGCGACACTCCGGTCGCGGAGATCCTCGCGCCGATCCTGCGGCCCGCCGCGCCGGCCGGTCCGATCCTGCCCGCGATCCTGGAAACCGCCGGCTGGGACGACTATGCGCTCATCGACAGCGGCCACGGCCGCAAGCTCGAAGCGCTATGGCGGCATGCGCGTCGTGCGGCCGGAGGAACAGGCGCTGTGGTCGCCGCGCCTGCCCATGCGCGAGTGGGACGCCGCCGACGCCGTCTTCACCGGCGATGTCGAAGAGGAGGGCCCCGGCCGCTGGCGCTTCGCCCGCGCGCTGCCCGAGAGCTGGACCATGCGGTTCGGCCCGGCGCGGTTCTCCTGCCGGTTCACGTCGTTCCGCCATGTCGGCGTGTTTCCGGAACAGGCCGCGCATTGGAGCGCCATGCGCGCCGACATCGCCGCCCGCGTCGCCGCGCTCCCTTCCGCCGAGGGACGCCGGCCGCGACTGCTCAACCTGTTCGGCTACACCGGCCTCGCCTCGATCCTGGCGGCCGAGGCCGGCGCCGAGGTCACCCATGTCGACGCCTCAAAGAAGGCGATCCAGTGGGCGCGCGAGAATCAGGCGCTGTCCGGGCTCGACCATCTGCCGATCCGTTGGATCTGCGAGGACGCCGGCCGGTTCGTCGCCCGCGAGGTCCGCCGCGGCGGCCGCTACGACGCGATCATCCTCGATCCGCCCAAGTACGGGCGCGGGCCGAACGGCGAGGTCTGGCAGCTGTTCGAGCACCTGCCCGGCATGCTCGACGCGGTCAAGGCGCTGGTCTCGGACGACCCGCTGTTCGTGATCCTGACCGTCTATGCGATGCGGGCGAGCTTCGTGTCGTTCCATGAGCTGATGCACGAGATCTTCGCCCCGCTCGGCGGCCGCTGCCGGTCGGGCGAGCTCTTGCTCGTCGAGGAAGGCGAAGGCCGTCGGCTGGCGACTTCGCTGTTCACGCGCTGGGAGCCGGAGGGCGGACGATGAGCAAGGCACCGACGGGGCTCTATCGTCGCTCCAAGGGCGGCGGCGGACCGCGGCCCGGCCCGAATGCCGGCGCAAAGCCCGGCGCGGGGGCGCCGCATGACGGGCGCGGAGCCGACGCTCCGGCGCGCTCCGCTCGGCCGGACGCCGGTCCTGCGCCGGCCAAGGAGGTCACCAGCCTCTCCAATCCGCTGGTCAAGGACCTGCGCGGGCTGCACTCCAAGAAGGAACGCGCCGAGACCGGGCTGTTCCTCGCCGAGGGACTGAAACTGGTCGCCGACGCGATCGAGCAGAACTGGCCGATCCGCACGCTGGTGCATGCGGTCAAGGTGCGCGAGCAACCGATGGTCCGGCGCATCGCGGACGCCGCGCGTGCCTGCGGCGCGCTGGTCGTGGAAGTCTCGGACGACGTGCTGGTGAAGATCTCCCGGCGCGACAATCCGCAGATGGTCGTCGCAGCGTTCGAACAGCGGCTCCTGTCTCTCGATGACATCGATCCCAGCGGCACCACGGTCTGGGTCGCGCTCGAGGGCATCAAGGACCCGGGCAACCTCGGCACCATCCTGCGCACCGTCGACAGCGTCGGCGCGACCGGCGCGATCCTGATCGGCGACACGACCGATCCGTTCGCGCTCGAAGCCGTCCGCGCCACGATGGGCTCGATCTTCCATGTCCCGCTGGCCGCCGGCACCATGGCCGAGTTCGCCGCCTGGAAGGCCAAGCATCGGGTGCCGGTGGTCGGCACCCACCTGAAGGGCGCGGTCGACTACCGGTCGATCGCCTATCCCGAGCCGGTGGTGCTGCTGATGGGCAACGAGCAGTCGGGGCTGCCGGACGCCTATGTCGAGCTCTGCGACCATGTCGTGAAGATCCCGATGGCGGGCCGGGCCGACAGCCTCAATCTCGCGATCGCGACCGCCGTCATGCTCTACGAGATCCGCCGGCCGCGGCTGGGACTCTGATCCGGCCGCAAGAAGGACGCCTCCGCGTCGGTCCAAACCGGACGCCTCCGCGTCAGTCCGTGCCGCGCAGGTCGGCCATCGACGGCAGGCGCGTCGCCGCCGCGAGCGCGTTGCGGTCGATCGCCCACATCCGGAGCCGACCGGTCGAGGGCAGTTCGCGCGCCCAGGCAGGGGCCTGCCCGGCCATGAGCATCGACAGGAACGCGTCGGGGCGGTCCCGGCGGAGCAGCACCGCGGGCGAGTCCGTCTTGCAGATGAAGATGTAATCGATGCCGCGGCGCGCGATCACGCGGGCGGCGTCGGCGTCCTGACCCTTCATCGCGTGATCGACGTCGAGAATGCCGGCCGCATCGCGATGATAGGGGCCGGCGACCGTCGCGTGGCGCGTGTAGGCGAGGACCGAAGGCCCGAGATTCGACAAGGTCAGCGCGATTCCCGGTGGCAAGGTGGTCGCCGGCGCCATCGTGCCGGAGGCGAGGCAGGCGAGCATTTCGGACCGGGCGACCGTGGCATCCGAGAGGTCCGGTTCGCCCGACGCACCCGCATCGGGGCGGCCGCTCCCCGTCGCCGCCGCGCCGGCCGGGCTCGGCTTCGGCTCGTTCAGGAACGCCAGTGTCGCCGGATCGAGCGCGCGGGCGTGGAAGGCCTGGTTCGGCACCAGATAGGCGGCGACGAGACCGAGCAGGGTCGGGATGGGCTTCAGCCCTTCGAGCCGCTGACGCACATGCACGACGATCGCGGCGCAGACCGGCGCGGCGAGCAGCGCGGCGAAGGTCGAGCCGCGCAGCTGCTGGGCCGCGACCAGGATCGCGCCGCCGAGCAGCACCGCGATCATCGTCCAGGCGAAGCGCCGCTCTGGCGCGACCTGTTTGCGCACGATCACCGCGATGCCGAAGGCGAGCGCCGGGGTCAGGAACGAGACGAAGGCCTGGCGCGGCTCGTCCATCACCAGTCGGGCGAGGCTCTGCGCCTCTTCGACATGGTCGAGCCAGATCGGCACGATGCGTGGATCGACCTCGGCATAGGGACCGGCGAGACAACGCGGCGCCACCAGCGCCACAGCGCCGGCTGCAGCCACCGCGAGGCCGCCGAGCCCGGCGAAGCGCTGCCAGCGCCGCTGCGGGTCACTGGCCGCAAGCGCCGCGAGGCCGAAACCGCCGATCGCGGCGATCGCCAGATAGGGCGCGGAGGCGACGTCGCAGGCGGTCGACAGCCACAGCGACGGTGCCGTCGTCACCATGCGGATCGCGCCGAGCGCGAGCGGCAGCGTGAGCCCAAAGCGGATCGCCGCCAGCCGGAAGCGCCCCGGGTCGTCGATCCAGGCGACCGCGAGCGTCGCCGAGGCGAGCGCGACCATCGGCAACCCCTCGAGCCCGACGCTCAACATGGCCGCGGCGAACAGGCCGGCGAGCGCGGCGCGCGCCGGCGCCGTCTCGCTGTCGATCAGCGTCACCACCATCCAGGCGGTCAGCACCAGCTGGGCATTGTGGTGATCGATGTCGCCGGGCGTGAAGGTCGCGAAGACCGGCACGGCGAAGATCGCGAAGGCCAGGCCCGGCAGCGCCGCATGCGGGCCGGCGAGCCGGCGGGCGAGATCGGAGACAGCGAAGAGATAGGGGCCGAGCAGGAGCAGGGGCCAGGCGATCATGGCGAGCGTCTCGGCCGTCGCCCGCGACGCGAAGCCGGAGAAGACCAGGATGAGCCCGGCGATCGGCAGATCGATCAGGCGCGACCAGTGCATGGGCAGCCCGTCGGGGGCGTTCATCCGCCATTGCGTCATGTCGAACCAGCTCTGGCCGGCGAGCAGGTCGCGGACCTCGGCGAGGCGCATCATCGCGTCGGTGTCCTGCGGACCGTCGGCGATCAGGCCGGGGGCGACCGACAGCGCGAGCACCAACGCCACGATCGCCCAAGTGATCGCGACGAGGCCGCGGTCCGAGAGGACCGGGCGCGCCGTCGCCTTGTCGAGGAGGTCGAGACTGGACATCCGAGCCGATACGCGCTCCAGCGGCCACGCCCGACCACGACGGATTGCCGGGTCGATTGGGCCGCACAAACAATGGGCCAGCGGTGCGGACAGACGAGGACGGACGCTGGCGCATCCACCGCGATCGGGCCACGCGCGGGGCGGCCGATACTCGGGCCGCGGAACCGCCACACTGATGAACCAAGGAAACCCGAACAGGGTGAATGCTCGGTAAATCCGAGCCGCCCGTCGTGAAATCCCGCGCGTTCGTGACCGGCGTGCCGCAGTCGCCGAGTTGGCCCGTGTCGGAGGGCCTGCTAAGGAGGGCCGCCCACGCCGAGGCTCCGCCATCCAGCGCGGTTCTTCACGGCGCCCTTGCGCGTTTCCTCCTGCCAGCCGGCCTCCCCGATGACCCCTACGACCGCCGCCCCCGCCAACGACTGGACCGCGCGCCTCAAGCGATACGCGAGCTTCGCGATCAGCGGCGGGGTCGGTTTCACCGTCGATGTCGGCATGCTGAACGTGCTCGCGGTCGGCTTCGGGATGAACGCCTATTTCGCCCGTGTCATCGCGATCGGCTGCGCGATGATGGCGACCTGGCAGATCAACCGGCGCGTCACGTTCCGCGACCGGGTCAAGCGCGGCTCCGCCCGCGACCTCGCCAGCGAAGGTGGCCGGTATATCGCCGTCGCGCTCGTCTCGGCGGTGGTCAACTGGGGCGTCTATGCCGCGACCATCCGTGCGGTCCCGGTCGCCGCGCCCTGGCTCGGCAACGCGCTCGGCGAATTGCTGCCGACTTTCGGCGCCGTGGTCGGCTCGGGCGTGGCGATGCTCGTTTCTTATTACGGATACTCGCGTTTCGCCTTCCGCCCGCACTGATCCGGCACGCCGGCGTCGCCGCAATCCACAGCGTCGAGGATCAGAAAGCCCCGCAAAAGCCGAGGTCGCGCTAACGGGCGAGAAACAAATCCTCCTTAAGCTCCCTGCAGAGATCAACGGCCAGCGGAGAGCGGAAGACATGTTCGGGAAGCGCTTGCCCGCAAGTCCCAATGTCGCGGTGCGGCTCGATCCGCTCACGCAGATGCGGGCGGAGCTGACCGCGTGGGGCCGCGCCGAGCATTGCGTCTTCATCGGAACGCGAACCTCCGGCGCGCTCGAAATCATCTGCGTGACCGCGCCGACCAAGATGCGCCGCGCCGTGCAGGAAGCCCGCGCGGCGGCGAGCCGCAACGGCATTGCCGCAACCGTTCTGGAACGCGGCGATATGCCGGCCGAACTTCTCACCCACCTCGGCAAGAACGGCTGGGTCGCCGGCGACCGCCGCGGCCGTCGCCGCTGACCGCGGGCCGATCCCCGAGGACCGATCCCCGCGAGGGACCGCCGCGTCATCATGCAGCCCATTCAAAAGCAAGAAGCCCGCTCCGGTCGGAGCGGGCTTCTTGCGTCATGCCGCCGGCGCAAGCGGCCGCGGTCCTGACCGACGCGTGTGCCGTCAGTCCTCGACCTTCAGCACCTGGATGAAGGCCTCCTGCGGGATCTCGACCTTTCCGAACTGCCGCATGCGCTTCTTGCCTTCCTTCTGCTTTTCCAGAAGCTTGCGCTTGCGGGTGGCGTCGCCGCCGTAGCACTTGGCCGTCACGTCCTTGCGCAGCGCGCGGATGGTCTCGCGCGCGATGATCCGGCCGCCGATCGCGGCCTGGACCGGGATCTGGAACATGTGCGGCGGGATCACGTCCTTGAGCTTCTCGCAGATGGCACGGCCGCGGCTCTCGGCGCGGGTCCGGTGCACCAGCATCGACAGCGCGTCGACCGGCTCGCCGTTGACCAGGATCTGCATCTTCACGAGATCGGAGACCTTATAGTCGGTCATCTCGTAGTCGAACGAAGCATAGCCCTTCGAGACCGACTTCAGCCGGTCGTAGAAGTCGAACACCACTTCGTTCAGCGGCAGGTCGTAGACGACCATCGCGCGCGAGCCGGCATAGGACAGGTCGGCCTGGACGCCGCGCTTGTCCTGGCAGAGCTTCAGGACCGAGCCGAGATATTCGTCGGGCGTCATGATCGTCGCCCGGATCCACGGCTCCTTGATCTCCTCGATCTTGGTCACTTCCGGCATGTCGACCGGATTGTGCATCTCGATGTCGGAGCCGTCGGTCAGGTGCATCTGATAGACGACCGACGGCGCGGTCGCGATCAGATCGAGGTTGAACTCGCGTTCGAGCCGCTCCTGGATGATCTCCAGATGCAGCAGGCCGAGGAAGCCGCAGCGGAAGCCGAAGCCGAGCGCCGCGGAGGTCTCCATCTCGTAGGTGAAGCTCGCGTCGTTGAGACGCAGCTTGCCGACGGCGGCGCGCAGGTCTTCGAAGTCCGCCGCATCGACCGGGAACAGGCCGCAGAACACCACCGGCTGCGCCGGCTTGAAGCCCGGCAGCATCTCCTCGGTCGGGCGGCGATCGTCGGTGATCGTATCGCCGACGCGGGTGTCGGCGACTTCCTTGATCGAGGCGGTGATCGCGCCGACCTCGCCGGGGCCGAGCTCGCCGACATCCTTGAGCTTCGGCGTGAACACGCCGACCCGCTCCACCTCGTAGGTGGCGCCGGTGCCCATCATGCGGATCTTCTGGCCCTTCTTCAGGATGCCGTCGACCACGCGCACGAGCACGACGACGCCGAGGTAGGTGTCGTACCAGCTGTCGACCAGCATGGCCTTGAGCGGCTTGGTCTCGTCGCCCTTGGGCGGCGGCAGGCGCGTCACGATCGCCTCGAGCACGTCCGGGATGCCGAGGCCGGTCTTGGCCGAGATCGGCACCGCATCCGACGCGTCGATGCCGATCACCTCCTCGATCTGCGCCTTGACGCGGTCGACGTCGGCGGCCGGCAGATCGACCTTGTTCAGGATCGGCACGATCTCGTGATTGGCTTCCATCGCCTTGTAGACGTTGGCGAGCGTCTGCGCCTCGACGCCCTGCGAGGCGTCGACCACCAGCAGCGAGCCCTCGCAGGCGGCGAGCGACCGCGACACCTCGTAGGCGAAGTCGACGTGGCCGGGCGTGTCCATCAGATTGAGGACATAGGTCTTGCCGTCGTTGGCGGTGTAGTTCAGCCGGACGGTCTGCGCCTTGATGGTGATGCCGCGCTCGCGCTCGATGTCCATGTTGTCGAGCACCTGCTCCACCATCTCGCGGCTCTGCAGACCGCCGGTGTGCTGGATCAGGCGATCGGCGAGCGTCGACTTGCCGTGGTCGATGTGGGCCACGATGGAGAAGTTGCGAATGGTGTCGAGCGGCGTGGTCATATCGGTCCGATCACGGGAAATGTCGCGCGCTCATAACACCACGCGCGCCGCCGCGAAAGCTCGCGAAGCACGGGCGTGGTGCCGATGAGGCGTTGGGAGAGATCAAAAACAGCCGGAACGGCCCGTCCGGCCGGCGGCCGCACGACGAGAGTATCGGATCGGCACGGCTTGATTCGCGCACCACCTGCCGAAGCGAGGCGCGCCGACACTGCACACGAAAACCACCGCACCCGGGAAACCGCCTCGCCGACGATCACGTCGCCGGGATGCAGCCGCCGGCTTGCGCCTCACTGGCGCTTGCGGCGCACCCGGACCAGCACGTCGACGCGCACGATCTCCATCCCCTCGGGCGGGGTCGGCAGCAGATCGATGGCGACGGCGTCGGCGGGGATGTCCATCATCGCGTTCTCGCCTTCGACGAAGAAGTGATGATGGTCGGACACGTTGGTGTCGAAATAGGACTTGGCGCCGTCGACCGCGAGCTCGCGCAGGAGGCCGGCTTCGGTGAACTGGTGCAGCGTGTTGTAGATGGTCGCCAGCGACACCGGCACCTTGGCGAGCACCGCCTCCTCGAACAGCGCCTCGGCCGAAACGTGGCGATGGCCGCGATTGTAGAGCAGCGCGGCGAGCGCGATGCGCTGACGGGTCGGGCGCAAACCGGCACGCCGCAACAGGCTCGTCACGCACGGCCCCTTGGTCGCCACACGCGCCTCTTCCGCCGTTTTCCGCATCTCCGCCATGGTCCGTGCGCTTCCTTGTCCATCGTTCGGGGCTCCGGTCGCCGGACGCCCTCGGTTCGAACCCGGGCGTACCGTCACGTCCGTGCCCGGTCAGAAGACCTGATAATAGGAAGCAACAGCGCATCTCGCAACTGCGGCCAATGGCGGACGAGCCCTGCGTCGCGCGGCGTCACCGTTCCGCGCCGGCGTGAACCGCCGCGACTGCGGACCGAATTGGAGGAAGACAGGCAAGCACGTGGCCGCTATAACTCGCCGCGACGATCCGATCAGTCTGCCCCGCGCTGCCGCAAGGTCCGCCGGACCGGCGGCGGGCGGATGAAAAACCGAATGATGCCGTCACTTTATATTGTCTATAAACCTCGCCATCGGTCCGACATCGTTGCCGCCCAGGATGTCGGCCGACGGACTGCTTCCCCACCCGGTTCGAGCGCTTCCCGCTCGCGCGATTTCATGACACCCTGACCGCGGGCGTTCCGAGGAGACTTTCGATGACCGAGCCCAAAGTCCTGATGGTCTTTCCGCGCTTCGTCCAGAATTCGTTCTGGAGCATGCAGGCGACGGTCGACCTGTGGGGTGCGAAATGCACCGCGCCGCCGCTCGGGATGATCACGCTGGCGGCGCTGCTGCCGCGCGAATGGAACATCCGGCTCGTCAATCGCAATGCCGAGACGTTGACCGAGGCGGACCTCGCCTGGGCCGACGTGATCATGACCGGCGGCATGCTGCCGCAGCGCGCCGATACGCTGACGATCATCGATATCGCCAAGCGCGCCGGCAAGCCGGTCGTGGTCGGCGGACCCGATCCGATGTCGTGCCCGGAGGTCTATGAGGCGGCCGATTTCCGCGTGCTCGGCGAGGCGGAAGGTCTGATCGACCAGTTCATCGACGCCTGGCGGCGCGGCGACCGGTCCGGCACCTACACGATCGCGAAATTCTCCGCCGACGTGACCAAGAGCCCGGTGCCGCGCTTCGACCTCCTGAAGCTCGAGCACTATCTCTATGTCGGCGTGCAGTTCTCGCGCGGCTGCCCGTTCAACTGCGAATTCTGCGACATCATCGAGCTCTACGGCCGCGTGCCGCGCTCGAAGACCAACGAGCAGATGCTGGCCGAGCTGCAGGCGATCTACGATCTCGGCTATCGCGGCCATGTCGACTTCGTCGACGACAACCTGATCGGCAACAAGAAGGCGCTGCGCCGGTTCCTGCCGGCGCTCGAGGAATGGCAGCGCGAGCGCGGCTATCCCTTCGCCTTCTCGACCGAGGCGTCGCTGAACCTCGCCGACGACGGCGCGCTGCTCGACATGCTGAAGGCCTGCAATTTCTTCGCGGTCTTCGTCGGCATCGAGAGCCCGGACGAAGCGACGCTGGTCTCGACCCAGAAGAAGCAGAACACGCGCCGCAGCCTTGCGGAGAGCGTGCACCGCATCTATCAGGCCGGCATCTTCGTGATCGCGGGCTTCATCGTCGGTTTCGACACCGAACGCGAAGGCTCGGCCGACGAGATGATCGAGTGCATCCGCGCGACCTCGATTCCGGTCGCGATGGTCGGTCTCCTGACCGCGCTGCCGAACACGCAACTGCGCCGGCGGCTCGAGGCCGAGGGCCGCATGCTGCCGGATCCGGAGGAGATCCCGGCCGACCAGTGCACCGGCGGCCTCAACTTCCTGCCGCTCCGGCCGCGCCGCGAGATTCTGATCGACTACCAGAAGATCCTGCAGGCCGCCTACGAGCCGGAGGCATTCTTCGAGCGCGTGCGCGTCGTCGGCCGCAACCTCGGCCGGCCGACCTACCACATCAAGATCTACCCGCGCCTGCTCCTGCGCGACCTCCGGCTGTTCTGCAAGCTGATCTGGAAGTTCACCGTGACCATGCCGCATCTGCGCAAGCCGTTCTGGCGCGCGCTGATGGACACCGCGCGGCACAACCCGCGCGCGGTCGAGTTCACGGTCATGATCATGGCGATGTACCTCCACCTCGGCCCCTTCGCGCAGACCGTACTCGGCACGCTCGACGAGATGATCGCCGAGATCGACCGCCGGCCCGAGCCGGAGCCGATCCCGCAGCTCGACCCGGATCGGCCGAAGCTCAAGGTGGCGGTGCACTGACCCGCACCGGCCGGTGCCGGAATCGCGGCCGGTGCGGGATTCGCGGGCGGCGCAACGAAGCGGCGGGGTCGCATCCGTCTTTTCCCCGGGCCGAAGATCGTCTTTCGGTACGGCGATCCCTATGTTAGGAAGACGCCGATTTTCGGGGTGGCTTCCGCCCCGTCGTCTTGAGGGTGTCTTCGCCGCCGCGATCGATCGCGGGGCGCCGGGGGATAGCGACAGGAAATGGCAGACCGCCGCTCGAGTTTCGAATACGAAGATCTTCTGGCCTGTGGGCGCGGGGAGCTGTTCGGAATGGGCAATGCCCAGTTGCCGCTGCCCCCGATGCTGATGTTCGACCGCATTTCCGAGATTTCGGAGACGGGCGGAGAGCACGGCAAGGGCTGTGTGCGCGCCGAACTCGCGATCCGGCCGGATCTCTGGTTCTTCCCCTGCCACTTCCAGGGCGACCCCGTGATGCCGGGCTGCCTCGGCCTCGATGCGCTGTGGCAGATGGTCGGTTTCTTCCTCGGCTGGCTCGGCTCGCCGGGCCGCGGCCGGGCGCTGGCAGTCGGCGAGGTGAAGTTCACCGGTCAGGTGCTGCCCACGGTCAAGACGGTCGAATACGGCGTCGACTTCAAGCGCGTCATGCGCTCGAAGCTGGTGCTCGGCATCGCCGACGGCTGGGTGAAGGCCGACGGCGTGGAGATCTATCGCGCGAGCGACCTGAAGGTCGGTCTGTTCCAGACCTGACGCCCCGCGCCCCGCGGCCTGCGGGGTGTGGCACTCGGCGCGGCGCGCGACGGGCGCGATCCGCGTTAAATGATCAGAGGCCGTGGTGGCAGGATCGGGCCGCGGCCGGTCGTCGAAGGGAAGACGCAATGAGACGCGTGGTCGTGACGGGCATGGGGATCGTCTCCTCGATCGGGAACGATACCCAGGAAGTCGTCGCATCGCTCCGGGAAGCGCGGTCGGGCATCGTCCGCGCCGACAAGTACGCCGAGCTCGGTTTCCGCTGTCAGGTGCACGGCGCGCCGACGCTGAATGCCGAGGAGGTCGTCGACCGCCGCGCGATGCGTTTCCACGGCGGCGGCACCGCCTGGAACCACGTCGCGATGGAGCAGGCGATCCGCGATTCGGGCCTCGAGGCGAACGAAATCTCCAACGAGCGCACCGGTATCATCATGGGCTCCGGCGGCCCGTCGACCCGCGCGATCGTCGAGGCGGCCGACATCACCCGCGAGAAGGGCAGCCCGAAGCGCGTGGGTCCCTTCGCGGTGCCGAAGGCCATGTCCTCGACCGCCTCGGCGACGCTCGCGACCTGGTTCAAGATCAAGGGCGTCAACTACTCGATCTCGTCGGCCTGCTCGACCTCGGCGCATTGCATCGGCAATGCGGCCGAGCAGATCATCCTCGGCAAGCAGGATGTCGTGTTCGCCGGCGGCTGCGAGGATCTCGACTGGACGCTGTCGTCGCTGTTCGATGCCATGGGCGCCATGTCGTCGAAGTACAACGACACGCCGGCGACCGCCTCGCGCGCCTATGACAAGAACCGCGACGGCTTCGTCATCGCCGGCGGCGCGGGCGTCCTCGTCATGGAGGAGCTCGAGCACGCCAAGGCGCGCGGCGCGCGCATCTACGGCGAGCTGGTCGGCTACGGCGCGACCTCGGACGGCCACGACATGGTGGCGCCGTCGGGCGAAGGCGCGATGCGCTGCATGCGCCAGGCGCTCGCCACCGTGAAGACGCCGATCGACTATATCAATCCGCATGCCACCGCGACGCCGATCGGCGATCTCAAGGAGATCGAGGCGATCCGTGCCGTATTCGGCGACAAGATTCCGCCGATCTCGGCCACCAAGTCGCTGACCGGCCATTCGCTCGGCGCAGCCGGCGTGCAGGAGGCGATCTATTCGCTGCTGATGCTCGGCAACGACTTCATCTGCGAATCGGCGCACATCCAGGAGCTCGATCCGGACTTCGCCGATATTCCGATCGTGCGGAATCTGGTCGACGGCGCCAAGCTCGAAACGGTTCTGTCGAACTCGTTCGGCTTCGGCGGCACCAATGCGACGCTGGTCTTCCAGCGCTACGCAGCGTAATTCCGCCGAATTTCGTCGATATCGCAGCCTTCGTACGGCCTTCGCACACCAGCGGGACTTGACCCGCCGGTGTTGCGAGGGCCAATGGTATGTCGCCTTGGTGTGAAGGACTGTCACAGGGCGTACAAACGAACGTGAGAGACAGGCGGGATCGTCAACCGACAGCCTCCTCGTCATCCCATGTGGACCGAACGCTACGCCTTTCCCCATCTCAGGCTCGTCGGCGCTGGACAGGAGCGGCCGACAACATCGAGGAGTGACCGCATGTCCGGACTGATGAATGGCAAACGCGGCCTCGTCATGGGTGTCGCCAACGACCATTCGATCGCCTGGGGCATTGCCAAGACACTGTTCGACAACGGCGCCGAACTGGCCTTCACCTACCAGGGCGATGCCTTCGGCAAGCGCGTGAAGCCGCTCGCGGCCTCGGTCGGCTCGAAGCTCCTGCTGCCCTGCGACGTCGAGGATGTCGCTTCGGTCGATGCGGTATTCGAGACGCTGGCGAAGGAGTGGGGCAAGATCGACTTCCTCGTTCACGCCGTCGCCTTCTCGGACAAGAACGAGCTCAAGGGCCGCTACGCCGATACGACCCGCGAAAACTTCGTCCGCACCATGGTGATCTCCTGCTTCTCGTTCACCGAGATCGCCAAGCGCGCCGCCGCGATCATGAACCCGGGCGGCGCCATGGTCACGCTGACCTATGGCGGCGCGACCCGCGTCATGCCGAATTACAATGTGATGGGCGTTGCCAAGGCCGCGCTGGAGTCCTCGGTTCGCTATCTCGCCATGGACTTCGGCCTCGACGACATCCGCGTCAACGCGATCTCGGCCGGACCGGTGCGCACGCTGGCGGGTGCCGGCGTCTCCGACGCGCGGCTGATGTTCAACTATCAGAAGCGCAACTCGCCGCTCGGCCGCACCGTCGGCATCGAGGAGGTCGGCGGCACCGCGCTTTATCTGCTGTCGAACCTGTCCTCGGGCGTGACCGGCGAGATCCACTTCGTCGATTCCGGCTACAACATCGTCTCGATGCCGCGCCTCGAGGAGCTGAAGGTGCAGGAGCGCCGCGAGAGCGAAGAGGCCGCGACCGTGCAGAGCGCCGCCGAGTGAGGCTTGTCGCCTGAAGCGCCGCCGGCCGGCGGCGCGATCGGCCTAATGGCAAACGGCTCCCTCGAGGGGGCCGTTTTCGTTGGTGGATCACGCTCAGGCAGAGGCGGGTATCTCCGTGCCCGCGGGTACGCGCGCCCTGCCCCGCCACAGGCACCAGCCGAACAGCACCGCGACACCGATCGGGCCGGCGACGAAGCTCGGCGCCTCGAAGGAGAGCGTCGCGACCACGGGCGTCGTCGCGATCAGGCCGAGAAGCCAGGGTTCGCCCGGAGCGAACCCGTCGCGCAGGCCCGCGCGCGTCAGGAACGCGATCGCCGGGATCAGCACGAGCAGGTCGTAGACAAGGCAGAACGGCGTCATCATGAGCGTCGCCGCGATCGCCGCCGCGGCCTTCACCTCGTAAGCCGCCTCGGAGCGCCACAGCCGCGCGACCAGCGCCGCCACGACCAGCGCGACGCCGGCCTGCAGCGCATAGGCGCCGCCGACGCCGCTGCCGAAATAGCGCGCGACCGCGAAGACGCTCTGCATCTTGCCGAAGCCGACGACGCTGTTCTCGAGCAGTTGCGCCCTGCTCAGCTCCGAATAGGCGACCCAGGCCCTCCAGGTCTCCGGCCCGAACAGGACGAGCGTCAGGCCGATCGAGATCGCGACGCCGAGCACCGCGCCGGAGAAGGCGCGGGCGCGGCCGGTCGCAAGGAAAATGACCGGGAAGACCAGCCCGAGCTGCGGCTTGATGCAGAGCGCGCCGATGAGGAGCCCGGCGACGAGCGGCGCGCGCGGCAGGACGGCGAGCGCGAGGCCGATGAACCCCGCGGTCAGGAAGGCGTTCTGGCCGAACACGAAGGCACACATGGCCCCCGGATAGGCGAAGGCGAACAGCACCGCCTTCCACGAGCGCAGGATCGTCCAGACCGCGAGGCCGAACACCAAGGCTGTAGCGGCGAGAAAGACATGCAGCGCCACGACATAGGGAAGCGCCGCGAAGGGCGTCACCACGGTCAGGTAGGTCGGCGGATAGCCGAACCAGACGTAGCCGCCCTGCTTCGGCGGCGCGCCGTCGGGCGCAGCGCCCTTCACCTCCAGCGAGACCTGCCGCTGCATCGCCTCGTGGCTCGACCGATCGTAGGTTCGCCAGGGCTCGGACGTCAGGCCGAGGCGGCCGGCTGTGTAGAAGCTCAGGTAGTCCTGGCCGACGATGACCTTGTTGTCCGGTGAGGTCGCTTGCGGCGTCCAGGCGACATAGGCCTGCAGAAAGATGCCGATCAGCACGATCGCGAGCGCGACCGGGCCGACCTCGATCAGCCGGGCCAGACGGGGACCGCGCGGCGCCCGGATCGCATGCGTCATGTCGTGCCGCCTCCGGCCGCGATGAATCTCCGGACTATGGCCGATCGGTCTTTGAAACGGCGTAAACACGGTCTTCATGGGCTCGGCGGGCGCCGATCGCGCGCGCGGCGGGCCCCGGGGCATCGCTGCAATGCAGCGACGATTTTTAGGTCAGCATCATTGACCTTCCGGGCAATGCGCGCATGATCGGCGCCCTGTTCGAGGACGAGTTTCCCATGGTCTCCCAATCCGCCGCCCCCCAGTCCACCTCCGCCCTGGCCGCCGCGCCGTTCGACTGGACCCATGTACTCGCCAGCCGGGCGAGTCGGATGAAGGCGTCCGAGATCCGCGAGCTCCTGAAGCTGCTCGACCAGCCGGACATCATCTCCTTCGCCGGAGGCATCCCGGACCCGAGCCTGTTCCCGGTCGAGGCCGCCAAGGCCGCGACCAATGCCGCGCTCAGCGATCCGGCCAAGGCGGCGCAGGCGCTGCAATATTCGATCAGCGAGGGCTATGTGCCACTCCGGCGCTGGATCGCCGCGCACATGGGCCGGCTCGGGGTGGCCTGCACCATCGACAACATCCTGATCACCAACGGCTCCCAGCAGGCGCTCGACTTCCTCGCCAAGGTGATGATCTCGCCGGGCGACACCGCGCTCGTCACGGCGCCGACCTATCTCGGCGCGCTGCAGGCCTTCAACGGCTACGAGCCGCGCTACGACACGCTGAAGATCGACGGCGGCAACGCGACGCCGGCCTCCTATGCCGAGGCGGCGAAAGCCGCCGGCGGCCGGGTGAAGTTCGCCTATGTCGTGCCGGATTTTGCCAATCCGAGCGGCGAGACGATGGATGTCGCCGCGCGCGACAAGCTGATCGACCTCGCCGAGGATCTCGACGCCGCGATCATCGAGGACACCGCCTATGAGGCGTTGCGCTTCGAGGGCGAGGCGCTGCCGACGATCCTGTCGCTCGACATCGCCCGCCACGGCCATATCGACGCGACCCGCACGATCTATTGCGGCACGTTCTCGAAGACGCTGGCGCCGGGGTACCGGGTCGGCTGGGTCTGCGCCGCGGCGCCGATCATCCAGAAGCTGGTGCTGGTCAAGCAGGCGAGCGACCTGCATTCCTCGACCATCAACCAGATGATCATGCACGGCATCGCCGAGGCCGCCTATGACACGCAGGTCGAGGCCGCCAAGGCGCTCTACAAAGGCCGCCGCGACGCGCTGCTCGCCGCGCTCGCCCGCGAAATGCCGGCCGGCGTCGAGTGGACCAAGCCCGAGGGCGGGTTGTTCGTCTGGGTGACGCTGCCGGAGCATATCGACGGCGCGGAGCTGCTGGCCCGCGCCATCGCCGAGGAACGCGTCGCCTTCGTGCCGGGCGCTGCCTTCTACGCGACGGAGACGCGCAAGAACACGCTGCGCCTCAACTTCTCCTCGCCGACCATCCCGCAGATCGAGACCGGCATCGCGCGGCTGGCGGCGCTGATCCGGCGCATGTGAAGCGCCGGGCACGCCGCATCAGCCGCCCTCGTCCCCGTCAGCCGTCCGCGCCGATCGTGACGACGATCTTGCCGAACGGACCGCGGTCGAGATGCGCGAGCGCGTCCCGCAGCGCCGCCATCGGATAGGTGGCGTCGATCACAGGCGTCAGCGCGGTCTGATCGACGGCGCTGACGAACTCCTCCAGCGCGCGGCGATGCCCGACCGCAATGCCGCGCACGACCGTGTTCTTCATCAGCAGATCGCCGGCCGTGGCCGACACGCCGAAGCCGTCGAGCACGCCGATCAGCGAGACCCGTCCGCCCGGCGCGGCGACGCGGAGCGAACCGGCGAGGTTCGATCCGCCGACCGTCTCGACGATGTGATCGACGCCGCGCCCGCCGGTGACCCGCAGCACCGCAGCGCCCCAGTCCTCGCCCGACCGGTCGATGCCGTGATCGGCGAGGCCGAGGGCGCGGAGCCGGTCGAGCTTTTCGGCCGATCCGGAGACCGCGATCACGATCGCGCCGGCGCGCTTGGCAATCGCCGCGGCGAACAGCGAGACGCCGCCGGTGCCGTGAACGAGCACCGTCTCGCCGGGGCGGAGGCGGTCCTGGTCGGCCAGTGCCGACCAGGCGGTCAGGCCGGCGCAGGGCAAGGTCGACGCCGCCACATCGTCCAGCGTCGCGGGCGCCCGCACGAACCATGCTTCCGGTAGCGCAACGTATTGCGCCAATACGCCCGGATAGGTGCCGCCCAGTGCCCGCGTCCCCGGCGTCGCCGCCGTACCGGGGATCGGTCCGTCGCGCCAGTCGGGAAAGAACGCCGAGATCACACGATCGCCCGACCGCCAGAGCCCCGTGCCAGGACCGGTCGCGACGACGGTGCCGGCGAGATCGGAGCCCGGCGTGAACGGGAACGCGAGCCGCATGCCCATGCCGTTCGCGATGACCATCTTGTCGCGATAGTTGAGCGAGACCGCGCCGACCCGGACCAGCACCTCGCCGGGGCCCGGCTCGGGGAGCGCCACCGCGTCCAGCCTCAGAGCATCGGCGCCGTGCTCGTCCATTCGCCATTGCATCATCGTCGTCATGTCGCATCTCCTCGAAGACAGGAGCGCATGCTATCGTCGCAGTATCGGCGCCAGTGGCGACATTTTTTCCGATCAATGGATCTTAACAGGCACCAATGAGCGTGATCGAGGATCTGACCGATGTGCCCGCCTTCGTCGCGGCGGCCGAGGCGAACGGCTTCGCCGCTGCGGCACGGCGGCTGAACCTGTCGCGCTCGGCTGTCGGCAAGGCGGTGGCGCGGCTGGAAGCGCGGCTCGGCGTTCGGCTGTTTCACCGGACCACCCGCAGCCAGAACCTCACCGAGGAGGGGCAAGCCTTCTACGAAGCTTGCCGGCAGGCCCTCGACGCGCTGCGCCAGGGGCGATTGCAGATCGATGCCGGACGCCGGCATGTCGCGGGGCGCCTGCGCGTCACCATGCCCGCGCTGTTCGGGCGCGTCTGCGTCGCGCCGATCCTGACCGCGCTCGCCGCGCAGCACCCGGATCTCGAACTCGACCTGCAATTCGGGGATCGCGTCGTCGACGTGATCGAGGACCGCTTCGATCTCGCGATCCGCATCGGCACGCTCGACGACGCGAGCGGCCTGAAGGTGCGGCTGCTCGGGCGCCAGCCGATGGCGGTCTGTGCCGCGCCGTCCTACATCGCGGTCCACGGACGGCCGGAGACGCCCGACGACCTGCAAGCTCACCGGACCGTCGTCTACGGCACGCCGAAGCGGGCCTGGCGCGGCTGGGTGTTTCCGCGCCCGGGCGGCGGCCCGCCGCTCGACATCGAACCGCCGAGCCGGCTGCGCTTCGACGACCTCGGCGCCATTGCCGATGCGGCGATCGCCGGGCTCGGCGTGGCATGGCTACCGTGGTGGCTGATCCGGGATCGTGTGCGGGACGGGTCGCTCGTCCATCTGATGGCGGACCGGCCCATGCTCGCCGCCGACTGCTATGCACTCTGGCCCGACACGCCGCGCCCGCCGCTGCGCGTTCGCGCCGCGATCGACGCGCTCGTCCGCGACCTGCCGCTCCGCGCGGGCGGCGAGGCGGCATGATCCCGGCCTCGCCGGTGCCCGGTCGCCTCCACCTTCAGAACTTGGTGCGCGCCCGCATGGCGGCGGACAGCGTGCCGTCGTCCAGATAGTCGAGTTCGCCGCCGACCGGCACGCCGTGGGCAAGGCGCGTCACGGTGATGACCCTGCCCTCGTCGGCGAGATGGCCGAGCTGGTCGGTCACGTAGTGGGCCGTGGTCTGGCCCTCGACGGTCGCGTTGACGGCAAGGATCACCTCGCGGATGTCCTCGGTCCGGCAGCGCTCGACCAGGCTCGCGATATTGAGATCCGACGGCCCGACGCCGTCGAGCGGTGACAGCACGCCGCCGAGCACATGGTATTTGGCCGAGATCGCCGAGGCGCGCTCCAGCGCCCAGAGGTCCGACACGTCCTCGACCACGACCAGCACATGGGGGTCGCGGCGTTCGTCGCGGCAGACCGTGCAAGGGTCGACGGTGTCGACATTGCCGCAGACCGAGCAGACGCCGACCTTCTCGACCGCCTCGTCCATGGCGCGGGCGAGCGGTACGAGCAGCGCCTCCTTCTTCTTGACCAGATGCAGCGCCGCGCGACGGGCCGACCGCGGCCCGAGACCCGGCAGCTTGGCGAGCAGCTGGATCAGGCGTTCGATCTCCGGTCCGGCGATGCGTTTGGCCATGGTGCCCCCGACGGCCCGGCCGTCAGCTCCCCGTCATTCTTTAGAACAATTCCAAAATTTTACGTCGTATTCACGGATCGGGATCCATGCTGACATCGAGGCAGATCGAAGGAGAGCCCCGGTGAGCATCAGCAGCGTTTCGAGCAACGCCCCGGCCTATGCCGCGAAGGCCGCGGAGGCCAAGGAAGCCGGTCCCGACAATGACGGCGACAGCGACGATGCGGGCGCGAAGGCCGCGCCGGTCCAGTCGGCCCCGCCGCCCGGCCTCGGCCAAATCGTCGACAAGACGGCCTGAGTTCGCGGCCGCCTGCGACCGCAGAAGACCGCGCCATCGAAAGCCGCCGCCGACCACCGGCGGCGGCTTTCGTTTGTTGGCTCAGAACGGCAGCTTGAAGCCGGACGGCAGGCCGAGGCCGCCGGTCACTTCGGCCATCTTCTCCGCGATCGCTGCCTCCGCCTTGGCGTGCGCGTCGCGATGGGCGGCGACGATCAGATCCTCGAGGATCTCGCCCTCCTCCGGCTTCAGGAGCGAGGGGTCGATGCGGACGCCTTTCATCTCGCCCTTGCCGGTGATCGTTACCGTAACCAGCCCGGCACCGGCCGCGCCGCTCACCTCGATCTTGGCGAGGTCGTCCTGCAGGCCGGCCATGCGGCTCTGCATGTCCTTCGCCTGTTTCATCATCTTCATGAAGTCCATGGGGGCTCTCGTCCTTCCCTGACAGGTATCGGGTCCGCCGCAAACGGCGAGAGTTTTGTTCCGCCCGATCGCGATGGACCGGGTGCGACAGCGCTCAATCGTCGGGGTTCCAACCCGGATCGTCCGGCTCCTCGGGCGGCATGCCCTCGACGGGGAGACCCGCCTCGGCCGCGCGTTCGGCCGCAATCTCGGCCTCGTCGCGATTGACTCGGATGTCGACGATCGAGGCGCCGGGGAACCGCCGCAGCACGGCGGCGACCAGCGGATCGGAACGCGCATCCGAATAGAGCTGCTCGCGCGCCGCCTGCCGTTCCTCGAAGATGGTGGCGCCGCCTTCCTCGCGCGACACCGCGATCAGCCAACGCTCGCCGGTCCAGTCCTGCAGCTTGCGGCCGAGATCCTGGGTCAGATCCTTCGCCGCGTCGGGCGTGACCTGCACTTCGATACGGCCGGGCTCCAGACGGACCAGCCGCATCTGGCGTTCGATCGCGATCTTGAGCTTGATGTCGCGCTTCTCGGCCGCGAGCGCGGCGACGTCGGCGAGCGACCGGAAGCGCGCGCGCGCCGGCTGCGCTGCCGGTTGGGCCGCCGGTCGCGTCTCGGTCGCCGGCGCCGGCATGGTGCTGGCGACGAGCCGCGGGCCGGCCTGTGCGACCGGATCGGCGCCCCCGCGCGGCAGCGCCATGCGCGCGCCCTCGCCGATCGGCCCGGCCGCGACAGAAGCCGCGCCAACCGCCGCCCGGAGCGCGCCGCTCGCACCGCCGGGGCCGGCCCCATACGACCCGGATCCACCCTGCCCTGCAGCGCCCGATCCGCCACCACTCGCCGCGCCACCGGAGGCGCCGCCCGCACCCGCGCCGTCGCGGAGCAGGCGGATCGCCTCGTCCGGCGTCGGCAGATCGGCGGCGTAGCAGAGCCGGATCAGCAGCATCTCGGCCGCGGCCAGGGGCTTCGCGGCCGTCTTCACCTCGTCGAGCCCCTTGAGCAGGATCTGCCAGGCGCGCCCGAGAATCCGGATCGACAGCGCGGCCGCAAAGGCGCCGCCGCGCGTGACCTCGGCCTCGGTCGCCGCGCTGTCGGACGCCGCCTCGGGCACCACCTTCAGACGCGTGACGAAATGGACGAATTCGGCGAGATCCGCGACCACCACCGCCGGATCGGCGCCGACATCATATTGCGCGCGCAATTCTGCGAGTGCCGCGGCCGCATCGCCCTTCATGACGTGCTCGAACAGATCGATCACGCGGGCGCGGTCGGCGAGGCCGAGCATCTGGCGGACCTGATCGGCCGTGATCGCGCCCTGCCCATGCGCGATCGCCTGATCGAGCAGGGACAGGCTGTCGCGCACCGAGCCCTCGGCCGCGCGCGCGACGAGCTTCAGCGCCTCTTCCTCGATCGTGACGCCTTCGGCCTCGGCGATCCGGCCGAGGTGCTTCAGCAGCACGTCGGCCTCGATGCGGCGCAGGTCGAAGCGCTGGCAGCGCGACAGGATCGTGATCGGAACCTTGCGGATCTCGGTCGTCGCGAAGATGAATTTCACATGCTCGGGCGGCTCCTCGAGCGTCTTCAGCAGGCCGTTGAAGGCCGCCGTCGACAGCATGTGCACCTCGTCGATGATGTAGACCTTGGTGCGCGCCGAGACCGGCTTGTAGCGCACCGCCTCGATGATCTCGCGGATGTCGCCGATGCCCGTGTGCGAGGCGGCGTCCATCTCGATCACGTCGACATGGCGGCCTTCCATGATCGCGCGGCAGTGGCTGCCGAGCCGGTCCATATGGATCGTCGGCCGGTCGATCTCGCCGGGGATCTCGTAGTTGAGCGCGCGCGCCAGGATGCGGGCGGTGGTCGTCTTGCCGACGCCGCGCACGCCGGTCAGCATGTAGCCCTGCGCGATACGGCCGGTGTCGAAGGCGTTCGACAGCGTGCGGACCATCGGCTCCTGGCCGATCAGGTCGTCAAAACTCTGCGGGCGATATTTGCGGGCGAGAACCCGATAGACGCCGGGCTTGGCCTCCGGCGCGCCGGCACCCTCGGGGCCGTCCTTGGGAAAGAGACCGTCCATGCGGCGCTTGCCCTCTCGCCCTGAAGTCGTCTCGCGCAAACCGGCCGGACAACAATCATCGGGCCGGAGAGATCACCGCGCCGGAACGATCATCGGCGGGTGCGGGTGGGAGGCTGGCACACGACCCGTGCCGAATTCGTTGTGGCTGCTTCCTTCCGGATCTGACCAGATTGGCGAGCGGCGACGTCCGCGACCAACCTCCCGGCCCCTCATATCATGGATTGACCGCCGAATGGCAAGGGTGTCCATTCACTGCCCCGCCCTGCATGCGCCCGCGCGATGCATTTTTCCCCTTCCGATTTCGGACCGAGCCTTCCCGTGACCGCCGCGCCCACCTTCGCCCTCGACCCGCGTCTCGCCGCCGATACGCGGGTCGTGACCGACCTGCCGCTCTGCCGCGTGCTCTTGATGCGCGACCGGACCTATCCCTGGACGATCGTGGTGCCGCGCCAAAGCGGGCTCGCCGAGATCCTCGATCTCTCCGCCCATGACCGCGCCTGGCTGTTCGACGAAGTGTCGCAAGTCGCCGAGGCACTCCGGGCCGAGACCGCGCCGACCAAGCTCAACATCGCCGCGCTCGGCAATCAGGTCCGCCAGCTTCATGTGCATGTCATCGCGCGGTTCGATAGCGATCCGGCCTGGCCGGGGCCGGTCTGGGGCAAGGCGCCGCCGGTCGACTATGCCGACGATGCGGCCGAGGCCTTTATTGCCAAGCTGAAGGCGCGGCTCGCCTGACGCTCGCCACGAACGGAGCGTCAATGACGCGAGACCCGCTGCGGTGACGCGGCGGCCGCGGGCCACGACGCGAGGAACGACGGATGCGCTTGATCCTGCCGGAAGACGAACCCTCCACCCGCATCGGCTACACCGGCAACAGGCTCGACCGGCGCGGCGAGACGCGCGGCGACGCGGCCTGGGCCGCGAACCAGCGCGCACGGGCGGATGCGCGCTTCCTGTTGTTCTCGGGCGACAAGGCGATCGTCTCGATGCGCGGCTGCGGCCGGGTCACGGCGGCCTTGTCGCCGACGGCGGCCGCCGCGTTCGGCATCGTCGGCGAGCCGGTGCTGCTCGGCTTCGAGCCTGAAGGCGCGGTACGCCAAGTGCCGTCCGGCCCGGCGCCGTGGTTCGGCGCGGCGGTCGCAGCCGCGCCGGAAGCGATCGAGGCGAGCGGCATCCACAAGCTGTTCGACATGCGCACGGTCGTGCTCTCCGGCGCAATCGACCGCGAGGAGGCCGGCGCGCTGGCGCAGGCGCGCTCGCTGCTGCTCTGGCACGAGAATCACGGCTTCTGCGCCAAGTGCGGCGCGCCGACCGTGATGAGTTCCGCCGGCTACCGGCGCGACTGCCCGGCCTGCGGCGCGCAGCATTTCCCGCGCACCGATCCCGTCGTCATCATGCTGATCACGCGTGGCGACCGCTGCCTGCTCGGCCGGCAGGCGCGGTTCGCGCCCGGCATGTATTCCTGCCTCGCCGGCTTTCTCGAGCCCGGCGAGACGATCGAGGACGCGGTCCGGCGCGAGACCTTCGAGGAAGCCCATATCCGGGTCGGCCGCGTCGGCTATTTCGCCAGCCAGCCATGGCCGTTCCCCTCGACGCTGATGATCGGCATGATCGGCGAGGCGCTCGACGAGGCGATCGTCTGCGACGAGGCCGAGCTCGAGGACTGCCGCTGGTTTTCGCGCGAGGAAGTGCGGCAGATGCACGCCGAGCGCCACCCGGACGGCCTGACCGTGCCGAAGCCGATCGCGATCGCCCACCACCTGACCAAGGCCTTCATCGAAGCCGAGTGAGGCGGCGCATCGGCCACCGCGCGACGTGGCGCGACGGGGTGTGGTTCGACACGGCTTGGTTTGACGTGGCGTGGCTCGACGTGATGCGGCGAAGCACAGCGCGGTTCAGATCCGCCGGGAGAGACCGCGCAAGGCGATTGCCCCGGCGGATGCGATCGGCTATGACACCCCTCGTGGTTCGAAGCCCTGCTTCGACGAGCACCCGTAGCTCAGCTGGATAGAGTGTTGCCCTCCGAAGGCAAAGGTCACAGGTTCGAATCCTGTCGGGTGCGCCAAATTCCGCCAATCGCCTTCCAGCATGTGCCGCCGCTGCACGAACCTGCCCGATACGAGGGGCGGGAACCGGTATCATTGTCGAACGCGAAGAGCGATAGCGACCGCGACACGCCACCGTGCATGGCGCGGACCACCCTTGATCGGCCCTCGCCGTGCCGGACGCGACTTCGATATTTCGCCGTGCCAATAGGCGCTATCGGCGCCGACCCGGTTCACCTTTGGCCTTCGCAAATCGATGCTCTGGCGCCAGAGCAACGATCCGAACGGCCGCCGCTTCATGCTGATGCACCGCCTTCTCGAGACCAGCGCCATGCGCGTGCCCGATCGCATCGCGTTTCGATGGGTCGATCGCGGGCGCACGCTGACCTATGCCGACGCAGTCGCCGCGATGGAGGCCATGGCGGGCGCGCTCGCGAGCCTCGGCGTCGGTCCGGGCGATCGGGTGCTCGTGTTCGCCCACAATGGGCTCGACTATCTCGTGACCATGCTGGGCTCTTGGCGGATCGGCGCGATCTCGGCGCTGGTCAATGTCAAATACGCCGAGGACCTCGCCTATTATGTCGAGGATCACCGGCCGAAGGTGATCGTCTACACGCATGACATGGCCGAGCCAGTCCGGGCCGCGGCGCGCGCGGTCGGCGGGGTCGCGCATCTGATCTGCATGGACGGGCCGCAGGACGGGGCGTTGTCGCTGCCGGAGCTGATGGCGGCGAAGCTCGCCGCGCCCGCGGATCCGGCCCGGGCGGATGCGATCGCACACCTCTCCTACACGTCGGGCACCACCGGCAGGCCCAAGGGGGCCTGCCTCGCGCATGAGCCGACCGTGACCGCGTGCCGTTGCATCGGCGAGCGTCTGCGCATCCGTCAGGACGACCGCTCGTTCGGGCCGACCGCGCTGTCGAGCTCCTATCAGCTCGTCGCCAACCTGTTGCCGCAACTGGCGAGCGGGGCAACGATCAATGTCATGGGCCAGTGGACGCGCGAAACCGGCTGGGATGCGCTCGCCGCCGCCGACGCGACACTGTTCGTCGGCAATCCGGTCGTGCTCACCGAACTCCTCGAAGAATCCGAGCGGCGCGGCCGGCTGCCGTCGCCCTTGCGGTTCGGACTGTCCGGCGGCGGGCCGGTGCCGCCGGCGCTGAAGCAGGCGTTCCGGGATCGGCTCGGGCTGCCGCTCGTGGAGAGTTACGGCCAGAGCGAACTCGGCGGCTTCTTCGCGCTCGGCTTCCCCGAACTCGAGCCGGACGACGCCAAGCTCATGCGGGTCGGCCCCGCGCTGCCGGACAAGGAGGTGGCGATCCTCACCTCCGCCGACACGGTCGCGGCGCTCGGACGCGTCGGCGAGATCTCGCTCAGGGGCGGCTTCATGGCCGGCTACTGGGGCCGGCCGGAACAGACCGCGGCCGCGACGCGAGACGGCTGGCTTCGCTCCGGCGACCTCGGATCGATGGACGCCGACGGCTTCGTCACCATGCGCGGACGGCGCTCCGAGCTGGTGACGGTCGACGGCGTCGACTGGTTCCCGCGCGACATCGAGGAGGCGCTGGCAGCCGAGCCGGGCGTATCTCTTGCCGCGCTGATCGGCATTCCGGGTCCGGAAGGCACCGTTCCGATCGCCTTCGTCACCGCCAAGCCGGGCGAGGCACCGGACCCCACCGCGCTCAAGGCGGCGATAGCAGGCCGCGTGCCCTACGATCTCACCCGCCTCGAAATCCGCATCGCGAAGGAGCTGCCGATGACCCCGACAGGCAAGATCGCCAAGGCGACCCTCGCCGCAAACGCTGCGGTGGCACCATGACCGGCCGGTTCTCCTGGTGGGACCTGACCACCGCCGCCTTCGCGGCGCGTGATCTCTCGAACGCCGTCGTCGTGCTGCCGGTCGGCGCGGTCGAGCAGCATGGACCGCATCTCCCGGTCCGGGTCGACGCCGCGATCAACGCCGGGATCGTTGCCGCCGCCCTGGAACGCCTGCCGCGCGGCTCGGACTTGCTCGTGCTGCCGATGATGCCATTCGGCAAGTCGGACGAGCACCTCGCCTTTCCCGGCACGCTGACGCTCTCGGCCGAGACGCTCGCGGCGGTCTGGTTCGAGCTGGCGGCGAGCGTGGCGCGGGCGGGCGCCCGCAAGATCCTGTTCTTCAACTCGCATGGCGGACAGATGGCGTTGATGGACATCGTCTGCCGGCGGATCCGGATCGAGCTCGGCATGCTCGCGGTCGCCTGCTCCTGGTTCCGCGTCACGCCCGTCGATGATCTCTTCCCGGCGGACGAGCTCGAACACGGCATCCACGGCGGCGATCTCGAAACCAGCGTCATGCTCGCGCTGCACGGCGATCTCGTCGCGATGGACCGGGCGGAGAATTTCGTGCCGCTCACCGTGGAGATCGCCGCTTCGGGGAGCCTGCTCACGGCCGAGGGGCGGGTCGGCTTCGGCTGGCAGGCGCAGGACCTGCATCCGGCGGGCGTGTGCGGCGACGCGTCCGCCGCGACCGTGGTCAAGGGCGATGCGGTGATTGCGCGCGCCGCCGAAACCCTGGTGCGGCTGATCGGCGACGTCGCCGCCTTCGACTGCGCGAGACTGACCGCGGAGACACGCTTTTCGCCCTGAACGGAGCCTTCATGCGATATCCCGTCGCCGATCCGGTCACGATCGAGACCACCATGCGCGACGGCGCCCGGCTCGTGGCCGACGTCTACCGGCCGGTCGGCGCCGGCGCCTGCCCCGTGCTGCTGATGCGCCAGCCCTACGGGCGGCGGATCGCCTCGACGGTCGTGCTCGCGCATCCCGCCTGGTACGCCTCGCACGGTTATGTCGTGATGGTGCAGGACGTGCGTGGCCGCGGCGACAGCGAGGGGCGCTTCGACATTCTCGCGGGCGACGTCGCCGACGGAGCCGAGACCCTGGACGCGGCCGCCGGCCTCGCGGGCGGCGACGGCCGGGTCGCGACCTATGGCTTCAGCTATCAGGGCATGACCCAGTTCATGGCACTCGCCGGCGCGCTGCGGTCCGGCGGCGCGCGGCCCTCGGCCATGGCGATCGCGATGGCGCCCTGGAATGTACGCGATCACTGGGCCTTCGAGGGCGGCGCCTTCCGGCTCGAGGGCAATCAGTACTGGGCCGTGCAGATGGCCGCGGAGCAGGCACGCGTCGCGGGCGACGCGGCGGCCTATCATGCGATCCGTTCGGCCCTGGGGCGGCTCTGCTCGGGCCCGGTCCCGGCGCGCCTCGACGTGCTCGACACCCACCGGCACCTCACCCATTACCACGACTGGCTCGCGGACGACCCCGGCTACTGGGCGGCGCGGTCGCCGCATGCCGTGCTCGCCGGACACGCCTGCGATGTGCCGAGCCTGCACCTCGGCGGATGGCTCGACATCATGATCGACGGCACCTTCGCCGCGCACGAAGCCTTCGCGGCCGGAGGCGCCCGCGCGGAGCTCATGGTCGGGCCATGGCCGCATATCCCGTGGAGCCGGCATGTCGGCGCGCTCGATTGCGGCCCGGAGGCGGCCACCGGCGGCGACGCGGCGATCCTCGGCTTCTTCGACCATGTGCTCAAGGACGCTCCGCCCGTCGCGGAGGCGATCCGGCTGTTCGACCTGGGGCGGCGGACCTATGTGACGCCGGCGGATCTCGGCCCGATCCGTCCGCAGGTTCTCCACCTCGGCTCGACGGGCCGGGCCTGTCCGACCGTCACGGACGGCGTGCTGGCGCCGGAACCGCAGGCGCCGGAGGTCGATCGCCTGGTGCACGACCCCTGGCGCCCGGCACCGGCCCATGGTCTCGCGCTCGGCTCCCCCGGGGGCTATCAGGATCGCTCCGACGTGGACGGACGTGGCGATGTCGCGGTCTATACGAGCGCACCGCTCGCCGAACCGCTGACGCTCGCGGGCAGGGTCGGCGCCGAGGTCCATATCGACTGCGACCGGCCGAGCTTCGACGTGGCGGCGACGCTCTCGATCGTGTCGGAGGATGGTCGCGCCCTCGCCATCGCGGGCGGCTTCCGACGTGTCGCGCAGGCGGCCGGCGGCGCCCTGGTCGGGGTGGGCATGCACCGCGTCGTGATGACCGTGCCGGCGGGTGCGCGGCTGCGTCTGTCGCTCCAGGCCGCGGCCTGGCCGGCCTTCATGGTCAATCCGGGAACCGGACGTCGCCCGGAGGAGGCCAGCCTCGCCTCATGCCTGGTCACGACCCTGGCGATCCGGCACGGAGCCGGATCGCCGTCGCGGCTGATCCTCGAGGTCGCCGGCTGAGCCTCACACCAGCTTCAGCGCCAGACCGTAGCGCGCGGTCAGCTTGCAGGTGTGGTGGTCGACCACATTGGTATCGGCGAGTTCGAGGTTGAAGAAGCTGCGCTCGCCGCCGTCGAACAGCGGCCCGGCGTGCCAGGTGCCCTTGTACAGCATGACGGCCGTATCGCCCGGGATCCGGAACGCGCGGATGTCCTCGATCGCCGGCTCGGCATCGGGAACGTCGAGGTTCTTGGGCGGCGCGACCGCGAGCCACCAGTCGTGGCCGCCGGAGGAGGCCAGCGTCTGCGTCACGCTGCGATGCCGCGTGATCTGCTTGACCAGCAGGCCCCTGCCGGGGATGCGCATGCAATAGAAGCGCGGCGTGCCCTGGGTCAGGTCGAGCTGCGCATCGTGCGGCCCGAATTCGACGCCGTCCTCCATCGGTGGCACGACCGTGCCGAACGGGGCGAAGGCGTCGGAGGTCAGTTCGTTGATCGCGAGGTCCTGCAGGGCGAAGTCGGATGTCGTTGCGATCGTGGCGGCCATGGGCGCGTCCTCCTCTCGTCAGTCGGCGGTGCGGTCTTCGAAGTCGTCCGGGATCGGCAGATCGTCGGACCAGTAGGCGGCGAGATCCGGCAGAACGTCCCGCTCATGGTCGACGAGCAGCCGCCGGGTGACGCCGCGCACGACGCGGGGCAAGGCGTGACGGTGGCCGCTGATCGAGGTCGAGTGCGGCCCGTGGCTGACGACGCTCAGGCCGTTGAAGGCGAAGACACGGCCGACCCAGTCCTCGTCGGTCGCCTTCGGCACGAAACCGTAGCCCTCGTCGAGATATGGCAGCGCCGCGAGCCGCGCGTCTTCCTCGTCCGGTCCGGGTGCGTAGCGGTCCGACCACAGCGCGACCCGGCTCGCCAGGGTCTTCAATTCCGGACGGGCGTCGAGATCGATCACGGCGCCGGTCGCGAGGATCAGGTGGTCGTAGGTCAGCGGACCGTGGGGCGTCTCGACGCGGATCGCCTCGCCCTCGAGCGCGACCGACGTCCAGGGCGTCGCCGGGCGCAGCCTGAATCCGGGCAGCGCGAGCGCCTTGTTGAAGGCGGTCATAGGCGGCGGCTGGTCCTTCTCGCGAAAGAACCGCGCGATGCGCCAGCGGGTCGCGTCGGCCAGGGCGGGAAAGTGGCTCATGAGCCCCGCCGTCTCGATGGCGCGATGCGGATTGACCCGCGGCAGTCTGGCGCGCCGGAACGAGACCTCCGCGCTCGCCGCCCCTGCCCGCAACGCGGTAATCGCATTGTCGAAGGCCGAGGCGCCATGGCCGAGAATGCCGACGCGCTTGCCCTGGAGCCGCGCGAAATCGATCGGGCCGTTGGAGTGGTCGTAGGCGCGGCGCGGCAGGGCGGCGCGGATGAAGTCCGGCGCCCGCCAGGCGCCCGCCCCGTCGAATCCCGTGGCGATGACGACCGTGCGGGCGAAGCGCGCATGCGGCTTGTTGCCGACCAGCGTGTCGACGCGCACGAGATCGCCGGCCTGGGCGATGTCGGTCACCAGCGTCCGGTTCTCGATCCGGACGCCGGTGACGTCCGCATACCAGTCGAGATAGTCCTTCCAGTCGGTGCGCGGAATGCGATCGAGCGCGGCCCAGGCTGCGGCGCCGTAGCGGGTTTCGTACCAGCGCCGGACCGACAGATTGACGATGCCGAATTCGTTGCCGACCGTGGTCTTCGGCGTCCTGAGCTCGCTCATGCGCGCGAAGGTGCGCCATGGCCCCTCCTCGCCCGGTTCGCAGCGATCGAGGACGGCGACGCGTTCGAGCCCTTCGCGCTTCAGATGCGCGGCGATGATGACGCCCGACTGGCCGCCGCCCACGATCAGCACGTCGTCGACCGGTCGGCCGTCCGGACCGTTGCGCGGGCGCAGCCAGGACCGGTCGGGATAGGACAGGGCGTCGAGATCGTCGCGCGCGGCGGCGGCGAGAACCTCCAGGCGCGAGAGGACGCGAGCAGGGGCCATGGTCATGCGTCCACCTCGGCGGTCGGATGGTCGGAGGGCGGCGCCGCGACCGGATCGCCGGCGCGCGCCTCGGCGTCGATGAAACGGGTCATGACGCGGCTCCGACGGGTGCGGTTTCAGGAGCGGTGGCGGCGACGACAGGGCGGCGCCGGATGCGGCGCCGGCGGTAGAGCTCACTGGCGGCGACGATCACCGCGGTCAGCGCGAGCACCGAGACCTGCATCGCATTGAGGTCCGGGCGAAGTTCGCGGCGGAACTCGGAGGCGACGATCAGCGACAGCGGCTGGGTCCGGCCGGCGAGAAACATCGCGATGGTGAGATCGGCGAGCGACAGGATCACGCCGACCGAGAAGGCGCCCGCCAGCGCGCCCTTGATCTGCGGCAGCAGCACGAGCCGGAAGCTCTGCCAGGGCGTCGCACCGAGATCACGCGCCGCTTCGTCGAGCCGCGGATCGATCCGGACCAGCACGGCGGAGAGCATCACGGTCGTGAACGGGATCGCCACGAGCGACTGCGCGAGGATCAGCGCGACGGCACCGCGCTCGAGCCCGACGCGGCTCATGATCATGGCCTGTGCGATCGAGAGCACCGACTTCGGCACCAGGAACGGCAGCAGGATCAAGGCGCCGAACCCGATCCGCCATCGGAGGCCGGGGGCGGTCAGCGCCAGCGCCGCACCGAGCCCGACCAGCATCGCGATCAGCCCGACCGGCTGGGCGATCAGAAAGCTCGTCACGAAGCCCCTGTGGAAGGCCGCATTGCCGGCGAGCTCGGCGTACCACTTGAGGGTGAAGCCCGAGAGCGGGAAGGCCATGAGGTCGCTGTCGTTGAACGAGAAGATCGCGAGCACGACGATCGGCAGATAGAGGAACGCCGTCGCAAGCCCGAGCACCGTGGCCGTGAAGCGGCTCATGCCACGCCTCCGCGCGACAGGACCGCGCGCGCCGGTCCGAGCCGCATCAGGCCGAAGGCGAGCGCCAGCGCGGCGACGAACAGGCTCGCCAGCAGGCCGAGCGCGAAGGCCGACGCCATGGGCCAGTCGAAGGCGGTGCCGAACAGGTTGTCGATCATGGCCATGGCCGTGCCGCCGGACGTGCCGCCGAGCAGGCTCGGGGTCAGCATCTCGCCGGCCGCCAGCGCGAAGACGGCGAAGACGCCGGCGGCGAGACCGGGGATGGTCAGCGGCAGCGTGACCTTGAAGAAGGCGTCGATCGGGCGGGCGCCGAGATCGCGCGCCGCCTCGATGAGCCGGCGATCGATCATCTCGGCCGAAACCCAGATCGCCAGCACCATGAAGGGCAGGTTGTTGTAGGTCAGCACGAGCCCGGTCGTGAACGGCGTGAACAGGAACCATTTCACCGGCGCGGCGACGAGCCCGAGCGCCTTCAGCACCGCATTGAGCAGCCCCTCGGCACCGAGCACGATGCGCCAGGCGTAGATGCGGACGATCTCGCCCGTGTAGAGCGGCGTCAGCAGCACGACGACGCCGACGCTCTTCCAGGCGGTCGGCAGGCCCGCGAGCGCGACCGCGATCGGGTAGCCGAGGATGGCCGTGGACAGCGCGGCGAAGGCGCCCGAGAGGATCGCCTTGCCGATCAGGATCCAGAAGATCGCGGTCGAGAACAGCTCGATCCAGGCCCGCGCCGAGAGGGCCGGCACGAGCACGAAGTCCTCGACCTCGAAAACCGAGAAGACGAACAGCACCAGGAGCGGCGCCACGCAGCCGAGGGTCAGAAGGATCGCGACGGGGATCGCGAGATGGGGGCGGCCGAGCGCGGACAACCAGCTCATGCCGCGACCCTCGTGACGAAACAACGCTCGGATCGCAGGGCGAGGCCGACCGCCGTCCCCGGCGCCGGCGCGTCGTGGCCGGCGTAGCTCAGCCGGACGCCGGCGGCCACGACCTCGACCAGGGTCCGGTCACCCTGGAACACGACATGGGTGACCTCGCCGACGAGGGCGCCGCCCGCTCCGGCCTCGATGCCCTCCGGCCGGACCACCAGCATGGCGCGATCGCCGGGCGCGAGGCCTTCGACCGCGGCGGCACGGACCACCCCGAGCGGCGTGTCGATCGAGGCCTCGCCCGCCGCGGCCTCGAGGATGCGGCCCTCGACCAGCGCGGCGCCGCCGATGAAATCGGCGACGAAACTGTCGGCCGGCCGCGCATAGACGGTGCGCGGATCGGCCTTCTGCACGATCCGGCCCTTGTTCATGACCACGACGACGTCGGACAGCGCGAAGGCCTCCTCCTGGTCGTGGGTCACATAGACGAAGGCGATGCCGAGCCGGCGCTGCAGGTCCTTGAGCTCGATCTGCAGGTGCCCGCGCATCTTGCGATCGAGCGCGGACAGCGGCTCGTCGAGCAGGAGCAGCCGCGGCTCCGCCACGATGGCGCGGGCGACCGCCACGCGCTGCTGCTGGCCACCCGAGAGCTGATGCGGCAGGCGTGCGCCAAATTCAGCCATGTGCACGGCCTCGAGCGCGCGCATCACGCGGTTCTCGAGGTTCGGCATGATCCCCTTGAGACGCAGCGAGAAGGCGACGTTCTCGAACACGGTCAGATGCGGGAACAGCGCATAGGACTGGAACACCGTGTTGACCGGCCGCCGCTCCGGCGGCACCGCCACGATCGACTGGCCATCGAGTTCGAGGCTGCCGGCATCCGGCCGCTCGAAACCCGCGATCATCCGCAGGATCGTGGTCTTGCCGCAACCAGACGGGCCGAGCAGCGTCGTGAAGGCGCGTTCGGGAATGTCGAGATCGACGCCGGCAACGGCCGGCGCCTGCCCGTAGCGCTTGACGAGGCCGCGCGCCGACAGGAGCAGCGGCGTTGCGGCAGGGTCTCGGGGCTGGAAGGCGGTCGAAGCCGGCATCAATCCCTCACGGGTGGCTCTCACGGGTGGTGACGGCGTCGCCCCGAAGCACGGGGCGGGACGCCCCGGCGCGGGCAGCGGCGCCGGGGCCATTCGGGCACGTCGGCCCGGACGGGGACGGACCGGCTCAGGCCGCCTTGACCTCGTTCCAGAGCTTCAGCCACTCGGAGTAGTTCGGCGGCGCGACCGGCCACATGAAGGTCTTCATCACGTCGAGATTGTCGATGAAGATCGCTTCCTGCTTCTCCTTGGAGAGCTTGTCGCGCACCACGCTCGACGACGTCGCATAGTTGCCGATTTCGGCGATGGCGGCGGCGTATTCCGCGCCGAGCAGGTAGTCGCCGAACTTGTAGGCGAGCTCGAGCTTGTCGTCGGCGAGCGAGGCGGGAATGCCGAAACAGTCGCACCAGCCCATGATGCCGGCCTTCGGCTTGGCCATGGCGACTTTCATCTTGTCCTTGAGCGCATCGTAGGGCACGCGCCAGGAGAAGGCCGCGGTCACTTCGCCGGTGGCGAAGAGGTTGGTCAGGTCGCCGATCGTCTGCCAATAGGTGCGCAGCAGCGGCTTCTGCGCGACCAGCACCTTCTTGCATTCGGCGAGCTCGGCGGTCGAGAGCGTGAAGGCCTTCTCGCGCGGAATGCCGAGATGCAGCGCGGCGATCGCGATCGACTCGAGCGCATAGTCGCGCATCGCGAGCTGGCCCTTGTATTTCGGGTCGAACAGCGTCGAATAGGTCGGCTCCGCATCGTACTTGTCGGCGCGGTAGACGATCGGGTTCAGCCCCCACAGATAGGGGATCGCGTAGGTCGTCCCCTTCTCGTCCTTGACCTTGTCGGTGGCCTTGAAGATGTCGTACATCGCCGCCGTGCCCGGCAGCTTCGACAGGTCGAGCGGCTTCAGCACGCCGCCCTTGATGTAACGCCAGGCACCGTTGAGCGACGGATTGACGATATCCCAATCCGAGGCCGAGCCGGTCTTCAACGCCGCGAACTGCGCGTCCTCGCTCGACAGGTAGGAGAGCTTGACCTTCGCCCCGGTCTTCGCCTCGAAGGGCGCCACATATTCGGGATGGCCGTTGGAGTCCCAGGTCGCCCAGACCAGTTCCTTGCCCGCCGCGAGGGCCGGACGGTTGGCGGAGCCGAGCAGCGTCAGCCCGGCGCCTGCGGCGAGGCCGCCCAGCAGCTGGCGACGGTTCATGAAGCCGATGGTCATGCGCGTTACCCCTCAATTCGAAACCTGATGGCTGGATCATCCGCGCAAGGAAGCGGCATGCCTATAAAGCGAGCGTAATAACCCCTATTCGGTCCGCCGAATGGAATCCAAGCCCTTGATCCCGCGATTGTTTTCCAACAAGGCGGCGGCGACTGCCGCCTTGACCTCGCAATCCGCACGGCCGATCCTGAGGCTCCTCGACCATGGAGAGCGCCTTTGGCACCGCCCGATCTCGACCACGCGCATTTTCTCCGCCGCGCCTTCACCGTCGCCGAGGAGACCGCGGCCGAGGGCAGCCATCCCTTCGGCTGCATCCTGGTCGATGGAGCGGGACGGGTCGTGATGGAACAGGGCAACGCCTACCTGCCGCATCGCGACATGACAGGACACGCCGAACGCGTTCTCGCGACCCGGGCGAGCCAGGCCTTCCGGCCGCCGGAACTCATGGACGCGACGCTCTACACCTCGGCCGAACCCTGCGCGATGTGCGCGGGGGCGGCCTATTGGGCGGGCATCGGCCGCATCGTCTACGGTCTTTCCGAGCACCGGCTGAAGCAGATCACCGGCGATCATCCCGAAAATCCCACCCTCGACCTGCCCTGCCGGACGGTGCTGGCGAGCGGCCAGCGCGTGGTCGAGGTGATCGGCCCGATGCTCGAAGACGAGGCGGCCGTCATCCATGAGCGGTTCTGGGCGCAGCGATAGCGGCCCCGCGGCTCACTCGGCCGCGGCGAGGCCGGTCAGTCCGGCGTTCTCCAGCGCCCGGTCTCGCATCTTGAGATCCGCCGCGATGCTCTTGAGCAGCTGCCGCAGCCAGATATGGGCCGCCGAATGGTGCTTGCAGTCGTGCCAGAGCAGATAGAACTCCATGCGCCCGAGTTCAGGCGGCGCATCGAGCAGGCGGAACGGCATGCCGCGCGCGATCTGCTCCGCGAAGGGGGCGCCGGTGGTGAACAGGAGGTCGGAGCCCGCCAGCACGTGCGGCACGATCGCGTATTCGGGCACCGCCGCGGCGATCCGCCGCCGCAGCCCCAGTTCGAGCAGACGTCCGTCGATCGGACTCATCGACAGGCTCTCGTCCGATGTCGGCGAGAGGTGGCTCTCCTCGAGATAGCGCCGCATCGTCAGCGGTTCGTCGAGATCGGCCAAGGGATGACCTTCGGCGACGACGCACTGGATCGCGGTCGACAGGAGCGGCGCGATCCGCAATTGCTCCGGCGGATTCGGCCAGTTGCCGATCACCAGATCGATATTGCCGTCCGCGAGATGCGCCATGAGATCGGCATGGGCCGGCATCGGCACGACGTCCACGCGCGCCCGCGGCGCCTGCCGGGCGATTGCTCGAAAAATGAGCGGCAGGAAGACGGCGCCGAGGCAGTTCGCCGCGACGAGCCGAAAACGGCGATCGGTCTTGGCGGGATCGAAACTCGGCACTGGCGACAGATGGCTGTCCATCTCCGCGAGCAGGCGCTTGACGGTCTCGCGCAGCTCGAGCCCCCGTTCGGTCGGCACCAGGGAGCCGCCCGACCGCACCAGGATCGGATCGCCGAGCAGTTCGCGCAGCCGCTTCAACGCGAGGCTGACGGTCGGTTGGGTCTGGCCAAGGATCTCGGCCGTTCGGGAGACGCTGCACTCGTTGACGAGCAGCAGCAGCGTCCGCAGCAATCTGACGTCGAGAGCACCGTTTACGGCTTGCATGCCCGGACCTCCGGAGGCGCTGAAAATCCCGTCGCCGGCCTCGGTATGAAGCAGGTTCCATGCCATCATTCCGTCGGGGAGCGTCGAAGGCACGGGCGCTCGCGGGGGTGGGACGGCGATCCAGCATTGCGCCCGGCGACGGTGCCGACGGAGGCCACCGCGCGGCAGACCTGCTATCGTTCGGAACGTCACATCCCGTTTCGATCGGACCCGGCACACCCATGGAACTGTCATCCGTCGCCATCTTCGCCGGTGCGCTGCTGCTGAACGCAGGCACGCCGGGCCCGAGCGTCGCGGCCCTGGTGTCGCGCGTGATCACCAATGGCTGGCGCGACATCGTCCCGTTTCTCGCCGCCATGTGGATCGGCGAGGTGATCTGGCTCACCATGGCGATGACGGGCCTGACAGCGCTCGCGCAGACGTTCCAGTTCGGCTTTCAGCTGCTGAAGTGGCTCGGCGTCGGCTATCTGTTCTGGCTGGCGTTCAAGATGTGGCGCAGCCCGGCGGCCGTGAAGACCGAAGACCTGCCCCGGCGGCCGTCGCCCCTTTCGATGTTCGCGGCCGGCATGGCGCTGACCCTCGGCAATCCGAAGATCATGGTGTTCTACCTCGCTCTGCTGCCGTCGCTGATCGATCTGCATGCGGCGGGTCTGCGGGAATGGGCGATCCTGGCCGGCGTGACGCTCGTCAGCCTGGCCGCGATCGACCTCAGCTGGACCTTCATGGCGCACACCGCCCGACGCCTGTTGCAGACCCCGCGCGCCATGCGCATGGCCAACCGGGTGAGTGCAGTGACGCTGGCCGGCGCCGGCGTCGCGATCGCGGCGAAGAGCTGATCGCGCCCGATCCAGGTCGACCGAGGGTTCGCGCCGGTCTCATGGAGGTCACTCGCGTTCTCAGGGGCCGCCGAACAGCGGCGCGCCGACGAACCCGCCGGCGAAGACGGACCCGAGCGGGACCGAATGTGCCCAGGCGGGAGCCTGGCCGAGCATCGCGGGGATGCTGGTCGCGAAGACGATGTTGAGCGCCAGCTCACCGATATCGGCGAAGAGGCCGAGCGACGCGAGGAACGCGGCCACGCATTGCGTGCGGCCGATCCTGAGCGCAGCCGGCTCCGCTTTCGTCCCGTCTCGATGCGATGGATCAGGCACCCGCCACCCCATAGAGAAGGGCCGCGACCATCTGGCGATAGCGCCCTTCGAGGTCGCCGCTCTCGATCGGCGGCAGGGATTGATTCGTGCCACGCGCGCCATCGGCGATCAACTGTGCCAAGGTGGCCGGGGCGACGCCCGGCTGGAGCTTCAATCGTCCGGCGCCCTGCAACTCGACGATGAAGCTCGCCATCTGGGCCTGAAATGACGTCGCCGAATAGACCATGATATCTCGGCAACGGCGGAACGCCTGATCGTTGATCTCCACGGCATGCGGCGATGTCATCAGTCGACGTCGATGTTCGCCATAGCGCACATTGATGATCGTCGTGAAGATTTCGATCGCATCCGCGCCTTCGGAAAACTTGGCCCGGCCAGCCTCGATGCCCAGGCGAACGGCCTTCGCGTTTCCGTGTTCGACCACGTAACGGAACGCCTCCTCCTTGTTGGTAAAGTAATTATAGAGCGATCGACGCGTCATCTCGACGGCCTTGGCCAGCCCCACCATGTTCAGCTGGTCATAGCCATGGTCCAGAAACGCCTTGAGCAGGCGTTCCTGGAGTTCGGGACGTGGGATCAGGCGATGCGACATGGATCTTGGAACCTGGCGTGGCGCGGCCGGAATCGATTTCGATCCTGAGCAGACGTTCAAGACCGAAGATCATTCGACGACGCAAGCGGTATATCCTGCAATCAGGACATGCCCGCAGCGAAATGCGCCACGCTCGCCTGTGTCAGGTTCGCCGTCCGAGTGCCTGCCGATACTCGGCCACCGGCAGACCGCCGATGCCCCAATCTTCCATGGCGACCTCGTCGATGACGACGAAGGTGGTCGCCGGGTTCTTGTCGAGCACGCGCACGAGCAGGTCGGTGACGCCGCTGATCAACTCGGCCTTCTGGGCGGGTGTGGCGCCTTCGCGCGTGATCTTGATGTTCACATAGGGCATCGGATTCTCTCCTCCTGGGCGACCGGTATCAGCCGCTCTGCCGCTCGATGATCTGGAAGACCTTGGCGATGATCCGCCACTCGCCGTCGATGCGGACGAGCGACAGGAAGTCGACGAAGTCGCGGGCGCCGATCGAGCAGCGGACGCGGGCGAGCGCGGTGTTGTCGCCGGCGCGTTCGATGGCATCGACATGGTCGCGCCTCGCCTCGCCGCGCGAAGCCGGCGACTGGCGCGCGGCGACGACCGGCACATAGTCGGCCATGGTGCGGTAGAGGAACGGCGTCTCGTCGGCGGTCGCGTAGATCGCCTGCGGGTGGAACACGCGCTGGAGCCGTTCGACATCGCAGAAGTAGAGCGCGTCGAAGTAGGTCCGCAGCAGCGCATGAATCTCCTGATCAGCGGCGGTCATTGCGCGGCCTCGCTCGCCAGGAGCCCCTCGGCCGCCATCGCCCGCCGCACCGCGGGCCGGGCCGCGACGCGGGCGACATAATCGGCGACCCTCGGCCAGCGCGTGAGATCGACGCCGATGAAACCGGTCCAGTTCAGGACGACGAACAGGTAGGCGTCGGCGACGGTGAAGCGCTCGCCGAGGACGAAGGCGCGGCCATCGGCAAGACCGCGCTCGACGTCGCCGATCCGCCGCGCAAGCGTCGCCTCGGCGCGCGCCTTGTCCTCGCCGCCGAGCACCCGGCCGGAAAACCAGGGGCCGAAGGCCTTGTGCAGTTCCGAAGACGTGAAATTGAGCCATTCCTGCAGACGGACGCGGTCGATCGTGCCCGGCGCGGGGGCGAGCCCGGCCGCGGGCGCGCGGTCCGCGAGATATTGCAGGATCGCAGGATTCTCGGTGATCACCGTGCCCGGTTCGATCTCGAGCGCCGGGACGTAGCCCTTCGGGTTGATCGCGCGATAGTCGGCGCCGGTCGCCGTGGTGCCGGCCTCGGTGTCGACCTGGATCGCCTCGAAGGGCAGGTCGAGTTCGATCAGGGTGATGCGGGACGACAGCGAGCAGGCGCCGGGCTTGAAATAAAGACGCATGGCGGAACCTCGATGGACTGGATCGGCCGGGATGGCGCGATCGACGCCGCGACCGTAGAAACGCACATTACCGTTGCCAACTTGATTTCCATTGGTTACTTCGTTTTCAAGTTTCTCGCCGGTAACCGGCGACCACACCGCGGGAGGGTGCGATGGGCCTCAAGATCCGCAAGAACCGCAGCGCCGCGCCGCCGGAGACCTGCGCGCTGACCGAGTGCATGGCGATCATCGCCGGCGCCTGGGCGCCCAATGTGATCTGGCATCTCCGCGCCGGGCCGCGCCGGTTCAGCGAGCTGCGGCTCGACATCCCGCCGGTGTCGGCGAAGGTCCTGTCGCAACGGTTGAAGGAGCTGGAGGCACGCGGCGTCCTGACCCGCACCATCCAGCCGACCACGCCGCCCTCGGTCGAATACGCCCTGACCACGCTCGGCGAGGAGCTGCTCCCGGCGCTGACGGCGATCGTCGAGATCGGTCATAAGCTGAAGAGCGGCGTGCGTTCGGCCGCGCCGTCGTCCGAGGCCGCCGGTATCACGCTGTCGCAGAACGAAGCCGGCTAAGGGCGTCCGACGGCGCCATGAACGACGAAGGCGGCCCCGTCCCGCGACGGGACCGCCCTCCTCCGTGCGTCGGGGTGTCGTCCTTATGGGATGTCGGGCGAAACCTTCCAGTCGCGGAGCTTGTAGACCGTGCCCGGGCGCGGACGCGGCGCGTCGGCGCCTTCGCGCATGCGGCGCTTGAACGAATGGATCGGCGTCGCGAGGTCGTCGATGCGGACCTCGACCACCGACGGGCCGTCGTAGGCGAAGGCCGCGTCGAGCGCCGGGCCGAGCTGGTCGGGGGTCTCGACGGAGAAGCCCTTGAGCCCGAGCGCCTCGCCGGCGGCGGCGAAGTTCGGGTGACAGCTCTGGCTCTCGAGCAGCGCCGACTGCACGTTCTTGAAGAAGATCTCCTGCCAGAGCTGGATCCAGCCGAGCCGGCCGTTGTTCAGCACGACGTTGACCACCTTCTGGTGCCGCTGCGACTGGGTCGCCAGTTCGCCGATCGTGTAGGAGAAGGCGCCATCGCCGGCGACCGTGACGATGCGGGTGCCGGGCAGGGTCTCGGCCGCGCCGATCGCCGCCGGCGTCGAGTAGCCGAGACCGCCCTGGCCACGGGCATAGAGGAAGCCGCGACCGGCCTTGCGCGCGGGGATGTAGTTGGCGATCCAGCCGGCCGAGAAGCTCGCGTCGGATATGACGAGGTCGTCCTCGCCGAGCCGGGCGGCGACTTCCGCCATGACGCGGGCCGGATGCATCGGCAGCCGCTCGCTCTCGATCTCCTCGCGCTTCTGCCGCTCGCCCTCGGCCTTCACCTCGGCGATGCGCGCCTGCCATTCCGGGTGCGACTGCGGCTCCAGCGCCGCCTCGAGCAGGTCGAGCGCCTCGCGCACGTCGCCGAACAGTGAAACGGTCGGGCGGAAGGTGCGGCCGTGCTCGTTCGGATCGCAGTCGATGGTGATGGTCGCCTGCTCGGGCAGCGGCAGCGTCCAGTTCATCGCGGTGTTCTGGCTCGCCTTCGAGCCGCACCAGATGACCAGATCCGCCTCCTTGGCCAGCTCGATCGCGGCCCAGGAGCCGAGCGGATTGAGCGTGCCGGCCGCGTAGGCCGCCGTCTCGGGCACCGAACCGCGGCCGGTCAGGCTGGTGACGGCCAGGCCACCGAGGCGCTCGGCGAAGCGGGTCGCGACCGCGGTCGCATCGGCGCCGTGAACGCCGCCGCCGAACACGATCGCCGGGCGCTTCGCCTTGCGGATCAGTGCGACCGCCGCAGCAACATCTCGGCCGACCGGCGCGGACCGGACGAAGGGCGCGCGGATCGCACGCTCGTCGATGCCGATCTTGACCTTCTCCTCGTCCCACTCGGCATCGAAGATGTCGTGCGGGATGATCAGCGCGACCGGGCCGGGGCGCGGCGAGGTCGCGACGCGGAAGGCGGTGCGGATCATCTCCGGCAGCGCGATCACCGAGGGCACGAGCCAGCTGTCCTTGGTAATGGTCTTGAAGAAGGAGAGCTGGTCGAAGCCCTGGCTGGCGATGCCCTTCTCCTTCAGGGTCAGCCAGTCGAGCGGCAGCTCGCCGACGATGCCGACCATCGGCACCGAGGCGTTCAGCGCCTCGATGAATCCGGCCGGCAGCAGGTTCGCGCCCGGCCCGACGGTGACGTCGCAGACACCGGGCTTGCCGGTCAGCCGGGCATAGGCATCGGCGGCGTAGGCGGCGTTGCGCTCGTCGCGCATCAGCACGTGGCGGATCCGGTCGGTCCGGCGCGAAATGCCATCGTGCAGCGCCGTGGTCTGGCCGCCCGGCATGCCGAACACCAGTTCGACGCCGTAGCGCGCCAGCATCTCGGCGACGAGATCACCCATATGGGCCATGGTCGGTTTCCTTCCCTCGCGTGGTTTCGTTGCGTGGTTTCATCGACGACCCGCAGGGCTCGCCGGAGCCTTGCGGGCGGAATGCGGACGCGCGGAACCGTTCGCCGACCCGAGGGGGCGGACGGCCTCTCGACCGGAACCGGTCCGGTCGGCGCAGGGGGTGAACATGAGGACGAGGGGGGCGACCGGCGGCCGAGCCGCCGGTTGCCCGACCCTGCGTCAGCTCACGATGAAATGCAGGCGGGTGCGATCCGTCCGATAGACGGCGGTGTAGTATTCAATCGTTTCGTCCGTCTGCATGTAAGTGATGGATTCGATCGCGATCACAGGCGAGCCCTTGGGGATGTCGAGGAGCTTCGCCTGTTCCGCGGTGGCGGTCGCCGCCTCGAGCCAGCGCTCGGCGCGGCGCATGGTGATGCCGTAGCGCCGGGCCAGCGTGTCGTAGAGCGAGCGGTTGTGCATCGGCACCTGCTCGAAGCCCGGCGCGAGCCGCGACACGATGTAGGTGTAGACGAGGATGCGCGGCACGCCGTCGACCGAGAGCACGCGGTCGAGCGCCACGACCTGTTCGTCTGGCGCGGTGATCTTCAACATCTCGCGCGCCCGCTCCGGCGGGCTCACCAGTTCCTGGCGCAGGATGGTGCGGCTGACGGCGTGGTGCGTGTTGTGCAGTTCGCCCGAGAAGCCGATGTTGGAGCCGAGGAAGCCCTGTTCGTCGCGCTTGCCGGAGACGAAGGCGCCCTTGCCGTGCAGCTTGTAGATGACGCGCTCGTGGACGAGCTGGTTCAGCGCCTCGCGGACCACCGTGCGCGACACGCCGAACAGCTCGCAGAGCTCCGCTTCGGACGGCAGACGCGCGTTCTCCGACAGGCCCTCGGTGACGATCATGGTCTGCACGGCGTTCTTCACCTGCGACCAGAGCGGCAGGGGCGAGTCGGTCTCGCGCACGGCCAGCGCCTTGAGGCTGGCAAGAAGGTCGGGGCCGGAATGGGGCGCCCGGCGGCGGTCATCGCTCATTGTTGTTTTCCTGGACAGGCGTGACGACTGGCGAGCAGCCCGAGGGTCGCCTGCGCCTCGGCGGCGCGGCGTTCCGCCGACCATCCGAGTGCCTCGCCGACGACATCGGCGAGTTCGGCGACGGCGGCCTCGGTTGCCCGACCGTACAACGCGACCAGAGTACGGCGCAGTACGATGTCGGCAAGGTGCACGACGCGCTCGTTTCGCGCCAGGAATGCGATCTCCTGCCTGGAGTGATCGGGAACGGCGGCGAGCGGCTGTTCCGTCGCCCCGGCAAAGCCCTCCAGCATCGCCGTCACCGCCGTGCCGTAGCGGTCGAACAGCGTCGCCGCGCGCGTCTCGGCGAGGCCGAAGCGACGGGCGAGCGCCGCGACATGGGCGGCGATGTCGACCGGCCAGTTCGCGCCGCCGCCGATGGCGACGCCGGAGGTCCACTGCCGGCGGTGCTGGCCGAGGAGCGCCAGCACCTCGTCGGCGATCTCCTCCGCACAGGCGCGGAACGTCGTCCATTTGCCGCCGACCAGGGACAGGACCGGGAACGGCCGGTCGTCGCTCGGCGCAAAGGTGCGGATCGAGTGATCGCGGCTGATCGCGCCGGCGACGCCGTCGCTCGCCGGCAGCGGCCGGATGCCGGCATAGGTGAACACGATCCGCGAGCGGTCGAGATCGAGATCCGGCATCACCATGCGCATGACGTCGAACAGGTACTCGACCTCCGCGTCCGAGCAGACGACATCGTCGGGATCGTCGGTGCGCAGATCGGTGGTGCCGAGCAGCACATGTTCGTCGTCGAGCGGATAGGCGAGACAGATCCGGTGATCGGGCGTCTCGAAATAGAGCATCGAATCGTCGAGCGCGGCGACGAAGGCGCGGTCGCGCAGCACCAGATGCGAGCCCTTGGTGCCGCCGATCAGCCGATCCTCGATGCCGATGCGCTGGTCCACCTCGTCGATGCGCGCACCGGCGCAATTCACCACCACCTTCGGCCGCACGCGGAAGCGCTCGCCGGTCACGGTGTCGGCCAGGATGACGGCATCACCCTCGCGCCCGACCACCGCGACATAGGTCGCCGCGACGGCTCCTGGACAGGCGGCTTCGCCCTGCGCCAGCAGCTCGAGGCCGAGCCGCTCCGGTGCAACCAGCCGCGCATCGTAATATTCGCCCATGTAGCGCACGAAGGGCGCCAGCCGCGCCATGGTGCGCCGGAATTCGTTCCGCGGCACCATGCGGTGCGCCGGCATGGTGCGGTTACGGCCGCCGAACAGGTCGTAGACCCTGAGGCCGAGCGCGACGACGAAGGCGCCTTTCGGCCCCGGCGACCGCAACAGGCCGAGGAAGCGGGCGACGGAAGCCGCCGCGCCGCCGAACAGGCCGCGGATCGGCACGCGGACGCGGATCGGGCGGACCAGATGCGGCGCGTCGAGGAGCAGCCGGTTGCGTTCCTCGACCGACTCGCGAACCAGCGCGAATTCGCCGATCTCCAGATAGCGCAGCCCGCCATGGATCAGCCGCGACGAGGCCGCGCTCGTCGCCGAGCAGACGTCGCCCATGTCGACCAGCAGCGACGGGACGCCCTGAAGGGCGAGATCGCGAAACGTGCCGATGCCGTTGATCCCGGCGCCGATGATCAGGACTTCGGGGGCGGCCCCCTTTCGCAGACCGTCGAGGATGGTATCGCGGGACAGCATCAATGGCTCCAGGACTGGGTGCGGCGATCGACCGCGATCCGGCGAGACCGCGCTCGCACCATGACGGGGCGGTCACAATCTCATCATTACAAGTTAAAACCTGCACAAGAATGAACCGGTGTCAACAGGGCCGAAAACTCGGAGTTATTGTTGCGATGCAGCAGGAAAATTTCCAAAAATTCGGCATTGACGGGTCGAAAGTCGCCGATATGATCAAACATGTAATTACGTGTTGAGCCCCAAAAAGGGGCCGCGCCGGCAACGTCCGGCAGGAGGGAACGCCATGAGGGAGCGCCTGATCGGCATCGATGCCGGCGGGACGATGACCAAGGCTGCGCTGTTCGACCTCGACGGTCGCGAGCTCGCCTGTGAGAGACGTCCGAACCAGATGTTGTTTCCCGCGCCGGGCCATACCGAGCGCGATCCCGAGCGCATGTGGCGGGCGGCCTGCGAGTCCGTCGCCTCGGTGCTCGAGGCGACCGGCACCTCGCCCGACGACGTCGTGGCAGTGTCCTGTTCGGGCTACGGCAGCGGCATCTACCTGACCGATCGCAACGGCGATCCGGTGCGGCCGGGTGTCGTGTCGACCGACAGCCGCGCCGCCGGTCTCGTCGCCGAATGGGAGGCGAACGGCCGCGCCGGCGTGATCGCCCGCCGCATCCAGCAGCGCATCTGGCCGGGCCAGGCGATCGCGCTGATGGCCTGGTTCTCGGCGCATGAGCCCGAAACCGTCGCGCGCACCGAGCGCGTGTTGTTCTGCAAGGATTTCCTGCGCGGCCGGCTCTGCGGCGACTTCTCGACCGATCCGACCGATGCCGGCATCGCCGGGGCGATCGACGTCGAGAGCGGCACCTATGCCCGTGAGGTCTTCCGCGATCTCGGCATACCCGACTGGCTCGACCGCATGCCCGAGATCGGGCCCTCGGCGGAGGTCGTCGGCCGGGTCACGGCCGCGGCGGCGCTGCAGACCGGGCTCAAGGAAGGCACGCCGGTCGTGCGCGGCGTCGTCGATGTCGCCGCCGCCGCGCTCGCCTCCGGCGTGGTCGGGCCGAACCGGCTGTCGATGATCGCCGGCACCTTCTCGATCAATTCCACGGTGCATGCCGCGCCGCGCCTGTCGGTGATGCCGTTCCTGCAGATGCCCTATCCGGTCGGCAACCAGGTGCTGGCGACCGAGGGGGCAGCGACCTCCGCCTCGAACTTCGAATGGTTCTGCCGCGAAGTGCTCGACGGCGAGGCCTCGCGCGCCGCGATGGCCGGGCTCTCGGTCTATGACGTCTGCAACGACTATGTCCGCGACGCGCTCGACCGCGACAACGACATCGTCTTCTTCCCCTATCTGTTCGGCGGTCCGGGCGGCGCGCCGGCGGGTCTTCTCGGGCTGAAACGCTCCGACGGGCTCGGCGACGTGCTGCGCGCGATCTTCGAGGGTATCGCCTACGCGCGCCGGGTCGACATCGAACGGCTGCTGTCCGGTTACGACGCCGCCAAGCCCGAGGCGATCCGCCTCGCCGGCGGCGCCTCGCGGTCGGAGATCTGGGCGCAGATGTTCGCCGACGTGCTCGGCCTGCCGATCGAGATCACCGACGGCACCGAGCTCGGCGCCCGCGGCGTCGCGATCGCCTCGGCGGTCGCGATCGGCGCCCATCCCGATTTCGAGACGGCCATCGGCAAGATGGTCCGCGTCCGCCGCCGGTGCGAGCCGTCGGCGGCGCGGCATGCCGCCCACGCCAAGAAGTTCGCCCGGTTCCAGGCGCTGTCGAAGGCACTCGCCCGCGACTGGGGCGCCTGCTGATCACCCCCATCCGGGGAAGCCGTTCCCGCCCCGACCGCTGACGCGGCCCGCCGCGTCACGGACCGGGATCCCATGCGCCGCGCGGGTGAAGGACCTGCCGCGGCAACGCTTCCCCATGCCCCGATGCCAAGCAGATCGAGGTTCGCATGTCGTTGTCGCTCCAAGGCATTTCACTCGAGTATGGCGGCGAGCACCACCTCCGCTCGATCGACCTTTCGCTCGAGCGCGGCACGGTCAACGTGCTGCTCGGACCGACGCGCGCCGGCAAGACCTCGCTGATGCGCGTGATGGCCGGGCTCGATCGCCCGACCGCCGGCCGCATCCTCGCCGACGGGCGCGACGTCACCGGCGTGCCGGTCGGCCGCCGCTCGGTGGCGATGGTCTACCAGCAGTTCATCAACTACCCGAGCCTCAGCGTCTACGAGAACATCGCCTCGCCGATGCGCGTGCAGAAGGTCGACCCGCGCGAGATCGACCGGCGTGTCCGTGAGGCCGCCGCCATGTTGCGGCTCGAGGCACATCTCGAAAAGACGCCACTGCAGCTCTCCGGCGGCCAGCAGCAGCGCTGCGCCATCGCGCGCGCCGTGGTGCGCGGCGCCGATCTGGTGCTGCTCGACGAACCGCTCGCCAACCTCGACTACAAGCTGCGCGAGGAACTCCGCGAGGAACTGCCACGCATCTTCGCCGAGACCGGCGCGATCTTCGTCTATGCGACCACCGAGCCGGCGGAGGCGCTGTTCCTTGGCGGCAACACCGCCTGTCTCGGCGAAGGGCGGCTCATCCAGTTCGGCCCCACCGCGCAGGTCTATCGCCGGCCGGCGAGCCTCGCCTCGGCACAGACCTTCTCCGATCCGCCGCTCAACGTCATGACCATCACCAAGCGCGGCGATGCGATCCGGCTGCCGAGCGGCGCATCTGCTTCGGCGCTCGGGGCGCTGGCGAGCCTCGCCGACGGCGACTACGCGATCGGCCTGCGCGCCCACGACCTGCTGCTCGCCCCCTCGCCTAAGACCGAGACGATCGAGCTCGTCGGCACGGTCGACGTGACCGAGATCACCGGCTCGGAGAGCTACGTGCACGTCCACGCCGGGCGGCTCCGCTGGGTCGCGCTGACCGCCGGCGTGCACGAGATCGCGCCGGGGGCGCCGATCGCCGTCCACATCGACCCGGCCCGCCTGTTCGTCTTCGCGACCGACGGCCGCGTGATCGTCACGCCCGACGCCACCCGGTTCTCCTGAGAGGTCGTCCCATGGCCCGCATCGAACTCACCGATCTCGCCCACAGCTACAGCGCCGCGCTCGCGGCCGCGAACATCTACGCGCTGAAGCCGATGACCATGACCTGGCGCCAGGGCGGCGCCTATGCCCTGCTCGGCCCGTCCGGCTGCGGCAAGACCACGCTGCTCAACATCATCTCCGGCCTCGTCGTGCCGACCCGCGGCAAGGTGCTGTTCGACGGGCGCGACGTGACCGAGCTCTCGACCGAGCGCCGCAACATCGCGCAGGTGTTCCAGTTCCCGGTCGTCTACGACACGATGACCGTCTACGAGAACCTCGCCTTCCCGCTGCGCAATCGCGGCCTCAAGGGCAAGGCGGTCGACGCGCGGGTGCGGGAGATCGCCGACCTGCTCGATCTCGGCGGCGCGCTGACCAAGCGCGCGCGCGGCCTCGGCGCCGACGCCAAGCAGAAGATCTCGCTCGGCCGTGGCCTCGTCCGCGCCGATGTCGCGGCCGTGCTGTTCGACGAGCCGCTGACGGTGATCGATCCGGCGCTGAAGTGGGAGCTGCGCTCCAAGCTCAAGGCGCTGCACCGCCAGCTCGACATTACGATGATCTACGTGACGCACGACCAGACCGAGGCGCTGACCTTCGCCGACACGGTCGTGGTCATGCACGACGGCGCCATCGTGCAGACCGGCCGGCCGGACGAGCTCTACGAGCGCCCCGAGCACACGTTTGTCGGCCACTTCATCGGCTCGCCCGGCATGAACATCCTGCCCGCGCGGGTCGACGGCGGGGTCGCGCGCGTCGGCGACCGTGTGATCCCGCTCGGTCGCCCGCTCGCCGGTCCGCCGTCGGGCGAGCGCATCGAACTCGGCATCCGGCCCGAATACCTGCGCCTGACCCGCGGCGACGGCCATCCGGTCACGATCGAGCGCATCGACGACCTCGGCCGCGTCCGCTACGCGCGCGTCCGCTTCGAAGGCCATCGCCTCGCCGCGCTCGTGCCCGGCGACGTCCCGGCCGGCCCCGAGGCCCGCATCGCCTTCGATCCCGCACAGATCCACGTCTACGCCGACAGCCGGCGGGTGGGGTGAGACATGATCAAGACATTCGACAACCGCGCCTGGTTCTTCGTGCTGCCGGTGTTCGTGCTGGTCGCCTTCAATGCGGTGCTGCCGCTGATGACGGTGGTCAACTATTCGTTCCAGGACACGTTCGGCAACAACCAGTTCTTCTGGAACGGCATCGGCTGGTACGCCGAGCTGCTCGACCCGTCGAGCGAACTCGGGGGCCGGTTCTGGGAGGCGCTGGCGCGCTCGACCGGCTTCTCGCTGGTGATCCTCGCGATCGAGGTGCCGCTCGGTATCCTGATCGCGCTGACCATGCCGCGCCACGGCACCGCGCTCGCCGTCGGCCTCGTCCTGATGGCGCTGCCGCTGCTCGTGCCGTGGAACGTGGTCGGCATGATCTGGCTGCTCTATACGCGCGCCGACATCGGCCTGTTCGGCTGGCTCCTCAACGCGATCGGGCTCGACTTCAACCCGACCACCCACGTCGCCGACGCCTGGTTCGTGCTGGTCGTCATGGACGTCTGGCACTGGACGAGCCTCGTGGCGCTGCTGTGCTTCGCCGGGCTGAAGTCGATCCCGGACGCCTACTATCAGGCCGCCCGGATCGACGGCGCCTCGCGGCTCGACATCTTCCGCCGGATCGAACTGCCCAAGCTCAACCGCGTGCTGCTGATCGGCGTGCTGCTGCGCTTCATGGACAGCTTCATGATCTACACCGAGCCCTTCGTGGTCACCGGCGGCGGCCCGGGCAACTCGACCACCGTGCTCTCCATCGACCTCGTGAAGATCGCGCTCGGCCAGTTCGACCTCGGCAAGGCCGCGGCCATGTCGATCGTCTACACGCTGATCGTGCTGACGGTGAGCTGGGTCTTCTACACCGCCATCGTCTCCAACGATGCCAAGGAGGCCTGAGCCATGACCCTCCGCAGGATCATCTACTATTCGTACATCGTCTGCCTGATGATGCCGATCTACTGGCTAATCAATCTGTCGTTCAAGGGCAACGTCGAGGTCTCGACCTCGATGACGCTGTGGCCGACGCAGCCGACGCTCAAGAACTACGGCGTGATCTTCTCGTCGCCGGAATGGTTCGACGGCTTCGTGTTCTCGCTGAGCTACGTCGCGATCAACACGATCCTGTCGATCGCGGTGGCGCTGCCGGCGGCCTACGCCTTCTCGCGCTGGCGCTTCGTCGGCGACAAGCACCTGTTCTTCTGGCTGCTGACCAACCGGATGGCGCCGCCGGCGGTGTTCGCTCTGCCCTACTTCAATCTCTATTCCTCGGTCGGGCTGTTCGACAGCGTCTGGGCCGTCGCGCTGGCGCACTGCATCTTCAACGTGCCGCTGGCGGTGTGGATCCTGGAAGGCTTCGTCTCGGGCGTGCCGCGCGAGATCGACGAGACCGCGCGCATCGACGGTTACTCGTTCCCGCGGTTCTTCGTGAAGATCTTCGTGCCGCTGATCGCCAACGGCATCGGGGTCGCGGCGTTCTTCTGCTTCATGTTCTCGTGGGTCGAGCTGCTGCTCGCCCGCACGCTGACCAACAGCCGCGCCATCTCCTCGATCATGACCCGCTCGGTCTCCGCTTCCGGCATCGACTGGGGGTTGCTCGCCGCCGCCGGCGTGCTGACGCTGATCCCCGGCGCGCTCGTGATCTGGTTCGTCCGCAATCATATCGCCAAGGGCTTCGCCCTCGGCCGCGTGTGAGGAGTTCGCCATGGACATCGCATGGATGGCCTGGACCTGGCAGACCGGCCTGTTCTTCGCCGCGATCGCCGCCGCACTCGCCGTGCTGACCGTGCTCGCGGTGCGGCATCCCGAGATCGAGCGGGTCGGCGCCCTCGGCATCCCGACCACGCGCGGCGACCGCCTGTTCGTCACCCTGCTCGGGGCGGCGTTCCTTCACCTCGCCTGGATCGCGCTGACCAGCGTCGACCTCCTCTGGGCGAGCGCTCTCTCCCTCGTCTGGGCCGTCGCGGTGTTCCGCAAGGTCTGACGTCGGAACACGAGCGACCGGCACGAGAAGCGCCCGGCCGGCCGCCCTCGACACCAAAGGCGCACCACACGAGGAAACCACCATGAAGCGTGCAATCGGAATATCGCTGGCCACGCTGGCGATCGCGCTCGCCGCCGGTTCGGCGCGGGCCGACGAGGCGGCGGCCAAGAAGTGGGTCGACACCGAGTTCCAGCCTTCGACGCTCTCCAAGGACGAGCAGATGAAGGAGCTGGCCTGGTTCGCCGAGGCGGCCAAGCCGTTCAAGGGCATGGAGATCTCGATCGTCTCGGAGTCGCTGACCACCCACGACTACGAGTCCAAGGTGCTGACCAAGGCCTTCGAGGAGATCACCGGCATCAAGGTCAAGCACGACATCATCCAGGAAGGCGACCTGGTCGAGAAGCTGCAGACCACGTTGCAGTCCGGCAAGTCGGTCTACGACGGCTGGATCAACGACTCGGACTTCATCGGCACGCATCCGCGCTACAACCAGACGGTCAACCTGTCGGAGTGGATGGCGGGCGACGGCAAGGCCGTCACCGATCCGATGCTCGACCTCAACGACTTCATCGGCAAGTCGTTCACGTCCTGGATCGACGGCAAGCTCTACCAGCTGCCGGACCAGCAGTTCGCCAACCTCTACTGGTTCCGCTACGACTGGTTCACCCGCCCGGACATCAAGGAGAAGTTCAAGGCCAAGTACGGCTACGAGCTCGGCGTGCCGCTGAACTGGTCGGCCTATGAGGACATCGCGGAGTTCTTCACCAACGACATCAAGGAGATCGACGGCCAGAAGGTCTATGGCCACATGGACTACGGCAAGAAGGACCCGTCGCTCGGCTGGCGCTTCACCGACGCCTGGCTGTCGATGGCCGGCAACGGCGACAAGGGCCTGCCGAACGGCCGGCCGGTCGACGAATGGGGCATCCGCATGGAGGGCTGCAACCCGACCGGATCGTCGGTCGAGCGCGGCGGCGACACCAACGGCCCGGCCGCGGTCTATGCCGTGACCAAGTATCTCGAGTGGCTGAAGAAGTATGCGCCGCCCCAGGCCGCCGGCATGACCTTCTACGACTCGGCGCTGATCCCGGCGCAGGGCAACGTCGCCCAGCAGATCTTCTGGTACACTGCCTTCACCGCCGACATGGTGAAGCCCGGCACGCCGGTCGTGAACGCCGACGGCACGCCGAAGTGGCGCATGGCGCCGAGCCCGCACGGCGCCTACTGGAAGGAGGGCATGAAGCTCGGCTACCAGGACGTCGGCTCGCTGACCCTGCTCAAGTCGACCCCGCTCGAGCGGCGCAAGGCGGCCTGGCTCTATCAGCAGTTCATCGTGTCGAAGACGGTGTCGCTGAAGAAGAGCCACGTCGGCCTGACCTTCATCCGTGAATCCGACATCTGGGACAAGTCGTTCACCGAGCGCGCGCCGAAGCTCGGCGGCCTGATCGAGTTCTACCGCTCGCCGGCGCGCGTGCAGTGGACGCCGACCGGCGTCAACGTGCCGGACTACGCCAAGCTCTCGCAGCTCTGGTGGCAGAACATCGGCGACGCCTCCTCGGGCGCCAAGACCCCGCAGCAGGCGATGGACGCGCTCGCGACCGCGCAGGACGCCGTGCTCGAGCGTCTCGAAAAGTCCGGCGTCCAGGGCGCCTGCGGTCCGAAGCTGAACAAGAAGCAGACGGCCGAGTACTGGTTCTCGAAGTCCGAGAAGGACGGCAACATCGCGCCGCAGCGTAAGCTCGCCAACGAGCGCCCGAAGCCCGAGACCATCGACTACGACACGCTGATCAAGTCCTGGCCGGCGACCCCGCCCAAGAAGGGCTGATCGGTTCGACCGGGAAGATCGCCCTCGGGTTCCGCGCTGCCCTCTCCCGCGCGGCGCCCGGGGGCGATCGCTTTTTCGGCCCCCGGCCGTCCGGCCAGCGGCCCGTCCACGGCTTGGCGGCCGTCAGCCAAACGTCAGCATTTCCGAGGTTTTTCGCGCTTTCCGGGCACCGAGGTCGGGCGTACTGACGCGAGATTCGTGCCTTCCTCTAGGGAATAATCGAAGGTCCTACTGGCTACGCGCTACCACTCAATGTCGATATTTTAGTAGACCACAGCACTAACGATTTCGAGTCAGATCTTTGATTGCAACTAGCCGTTGTTAGTTGTGTTTTCATAAATGAATTGTTTAGAGGCTCACGTTAATCTCCAGCTTGCGATGCCCTAACGACGCACCGCGTGAAGCGAGATATTGCACTGCGATGGCGCACGACTCTGACGTCGAAACGTTCGACTCACTGCCGCAACGCCAATGCCGTGCACGTTCGCGACAACGACTCATGCGCGAACGATTTCGTTCGGGAAATGCGGAGATCGACAGACGATGACCCTGGGCCTTCTCGAGGACCGCGCCGTCCGGGCGACCGACAAGCGCGGCGCGCTGTTTGCCGACGTGTCGGCCAGGCTCGAGAAGGCGCGGCTCGAGATCGAGCAGCGCTTTCTGGCCGGCGGCGCCGCGCTGATGGCGGTCCGGGAACTGGTTGGAGAGCTGCTTACAGCACTCGACGGCATCGTCTCTTCGCTCAGTGACACCAACGCGCAATTCGCCACCGAACGGCTGCGGCATGCCGTCGGCGAACTGCGCGGCCGCATCGACGCCGAACGGCGTCGCCAGGGCGAGCTCGAAAGCATCGTCTCGACCGGCGCGACGCTCGAGCCGGTGATCCGGGAGATGAAGGACATCCTGCGCCATCTCGGCATCTGCGCGATCGAGACCAAGATCGCCGGCGCCGACAGCGGCGAATTCCTGAGCTTCGCGGACGACATCAGCAACTTCGTCCGCCTGTCGGATGAGGAAGTCACCCGGTTCGTGTCGCTGCTGCGCCAGATCGGCGACCAGCTGAACGGTCTCGGCAGCGAGAGCGGCCGCGCGGTCGCGCAGATCGGCGAGGCGTTCCCGACCGTTTCGGCGACCCTGGTCGGCGCGGTCGACACCATCGACCAGCGCCGCCGCCAGCTCGAGAAGACCGCCGAGCACGCGAGCGGGTTGATGCGCAACGTGCAGACCAAGGTCGGCACCATCCTGTCGGCCCTGCAGGTCGGCGACGCGACGCGCCAGCGCATCGAGCACATCCAGAACGGCATCCGCCTCGTCTCGGAAATGTCGGAGGGCGGCGAGGATGCGGACGCGCTGTCGACCGCCGCGCATCGGCTGTTCACCGTCCTGCTCGAGGCTCTGCATGCCGACTTCAACGTGCAGACGCGCCAGATCGTCGTGACGCTGCAGTCGCTCGCCAGCGACGCGCAATCGATCCTCGCGCTCCACGGCACGCTGGCGCGCGACGACGGCGACCGCAGCCCCATGCAGGCGGTCGAAAGCGGCGTCGCCACCGTGCGCCAGCTCGTCGCCGGCATCGAGCAGGCGCACCGGCGCACGAGCCTCGCCCGCGAGGAAACGGCCCGGCTGGCCGGACAGTTGCTCGACGATGCCGGCAGCATCGGCAATCTGCGCAATGTGCGCGACGACATCCGCTGCCTGGCGATCAACGCCAGCCTGCGCTGCGCGCGTCTCGGCGCCAAGGGGCGCGCGGTCGGCGCCATCGCGGGCGAGATCAACGCAGTCGGTGATCGCCTCGGGCAGGCGGCCGAGCGTGTGCTCGGCAGTCTCGAACAGATCCGCGACCAGGTCGCCCACATCTTCGACGAAGCCGGCGGCGCCGACATTTCGGGGGAGCTCGACTCCGTCGCCGAGACGCTGCGCAACGTCAATGCCGGGACCGACCGTCATGTCGCGGTGATCCAGCGCCAGGGCGGCAGCGTGGTCAGCCGGATCGCGGACATCGCCCGCGACCTCGACTTCGGCAGTTCGCTCGGCGAAACCCTCGGCGACTGCACCCGTGTGCTGCGCGCCGACTTCCCCAATACAAAGGTCGACTACGTAAACCCCCTTATCCGCCGTTTTGCCGAGCATCAAATTGGATGTTACACCATGGCAAGCGAGCGCGATCTGCATCGCAATGTCTTTCAGGGAGTCTTTTCAAGCACTTCCGCCGGATCCGAAATCACCATTACCCACACGACTGCGACTAACTCAACGGAAGATTTCGACGATTGCTTTCTATAATTTCAATTGCATTGCATCATAATTTTAGTATGCTTATAAAATAACAGTTCTTTTTAATATTTCATTTAGGTAACAGGGCGAGAATCGTAGAGCCAGACAGAAGGCTCTGCCATGAACGAAATTACAGAACGCCCCGACGCATCGGCGGATCAGGTCGCCATGACCATCCGCGGTATCCAGTCCACACGCGGCCTGCTCATCCAGGCGCTAGCCGGCACTGACAAGCTCACGCTCCAGTTTCCCGACGATGCCCCGGTCGATCTCAGCTTCGTCCAGTTGGTCGAAGCCGCCAGGTCGACTGCGCAACGCGATGGAAAGAGCCTGAGCCTGGCGAAGCCGGCCGGCGCGAACATTCGCCGTGTCCTCGAGCGCGGCGGCTTTCTCACCGGCGCACCAGACGCCGCTCGTTTCTGGTTGCACCAGGAGGGTTGACCCATGAGCGCACACATTCTGACAGTTGATGACTCGGCTTCCGTCCGAATGACGACCCGCATCGCCCTGACTTCGGCCGGCTTCAACGTCACCGAGGCGGTCGATGGTCTCGACGGTCTGGCAAAGGCCAAGTCAAAGCGTTTTGACGCGATCGTCACCGATCTCAACATGCCCAACATGGACGGGCTCAAGATGATCGAGGAGATGCGCCGTCTGCCCAACCAGATCGGCGTTCCGATCGTCTTCCTCACCACCGAATCCGATGCGGATCTGAAGAGCCGCGCGAAGGCGGCCGGCGCGACCGCCTGGCTCACCAAGCCGTTCGATTCCGGTCAGTTGGTCAAGCTGGTGACGAAGGTGCTCGGACGATGACAACGATCGACCCCGTCGAAATCTTTCGCGCCGAGGCCGCCGAACTGCTCGAGCAGATCGAGCAGGGCCTGCTCGACATGGCGCACCGGCTCGACGATCAGTCTCTGATCGACGCCGTCTTCCGCGGCCTGCACACCCTCAAGGGGTCCGGCGCGATGTTCGGGTTCGAGGCGCTCGCCGCCTTCACCCACCACTGCGAGACCGCGTTCGACCGCGTCCGCAAGGGCCAGGCGCCCGCGACCGCCGAACTGGTCTTCGCCGTTCTCGCCGCCCGCGACCACATGCGCTCGCTGGTCGAGGATCCGGCCGACGATCGCGCGGCCGAAGGCGCCTTCTTGCTGCAGCAGCTCCAGGCGGCGGTCGACGGCAGCGGCGCCGTCCATGCTCCGGCGGCCGCATCGGAACCGGTCGCCGCCGCGATCGAGGAAGCCGCCGCAAGCTCCGACGAACATCGCTGGCGCATCCGTTTCGCGCTGCCGGAGGACACGCTCGTCAACGGCACCAACCCGCTGACCTTCCTCGACGAACTGCGCGAGATGGGCACCTGCGAGGTGACGGTCGACACGAGCAAGGTGCCGGCGCTCGAAGACCTCGACCCGACCCGTCTTCATCTCGCCTGGACCGTCGATCTCGTCACCGACCGCTCGCGCGGCGACATCGAGGACGTGTTCCTGTTCGTCATGGACGAGATGATGCTCGAGATCGAGGATCGTGGTCCTGCCGCGGCCCCGCGGCTGCCGACCGCGATGGTGGCCGATGCCGCTCCCGTCGCCGAGGCCAAGCCGGCCGAGACGGCGGCCGGGACCGAAGTCGCCGCGCGGCCGAGCGCGGCCCAGCCCGCCGGCCGCAGCGATCCGAACGATCCGAAGAGCCGCCGCAAGGCCGAGAGCGTGCGCGTGCCGGCGGAACGGCTCGACGAGCTGATGGACCGCGTCGGCGAACTGGTGATCGCGCAGTCGCGCCTCACCCAGATCGCCGGCACCAGCACCGACGTGCAGCTGCGCACGGTCAGCGAGGAAATGGAACGGCTGTGCAGCGAGCTGCGCACCACCATGATGGTGCTGCGCATGGTGCCGGTCGGCACGCTGTTCGAGCGCTTCCGCCGCCTCGTGCACGACCTGCAGCGCGACACCGGCAAGACCATCGAGCTCGTCACCGAGGGTGAAGCGACCGAGATGGACAAGACCGTGATCGAGCGTCTCGCCGATCCGCTGGTGCATCTGGTCCGCAACGCCGCCGACCACGGCCTCGAAACCCCGACCGAACGCGTGGCCGCGGGCAAGCCGGCGGCCGGCCGCATCACGCTCTCGGCCCGTCAGGCCGGCGGCGAGGTGATCGTGACCATCGCCGACGACGGCCGCGGCATCGACCATGACCGGGTCCGCGCCAAGGCGGAGTCGGTCGGCCTGATCGCGCCCGGCGCCGTGCTGTCCGAGCAGGAGCTGCTGCAGATGATCCTGCAGCCGGGCTTCTCGACCGCGGCGACCGTCACCAACCTCTCCGGCCGCGGCGTCGGCATGGACGTGGTCAAGAAGACGGTCGACTCGCTGCGCGGCACCATCGAGATCAGCACCCGCGCGGGTGCCGGCTCGGCGATGACGCTGGCGATCCCGCTGACGCTGGCGATCATCGACGGCCTGCTCGTGCGCATCGGCAAGGGCCGCTACGTGATCCCGCTGCCGGCGGTCGAGGAATGTCTCGAACTGTCGCTCGAGGAGGACCTGCGCTCGCGGGGCCGCAGCTTCCTGTCGCTGCGCGGCGCGCTCGTGCCGTTCATCCGCCTGCGCGAGGTGTTCGCGACCGATACCCGGCCGGATCCCTACCAGAAGGTGGTGGTGGTTTCGACCGGTCAGGAGCGGGTCGGGCTCGTCGTCGATCAGATCATCGGCGACCACCAGACCGTCATCAAGTCCATGTCCAAGCTGCACGACGACGTCGATACGTTCTCCGGGGCGACGATCCTCGGCGACGGCAGCGTGGCGCTGATCCTCGACGTCGCCAATCTGGTGGCTGCGGGTCAGAAGCAGGAGGCGCAGCTGCGCGCGACCGCATGACCACGAACCTTGCTCTCGCAAACACTGCCCTCGCCTGGGGCGACGAAGGCGAAATGGAGGCTCTGACCTTCGACATCGCCGGGGAAACCTTCGCCCTCGAGGCCACCATCGTGCGGGAGATCCTCGATCTCCTGCCCGAGACCGCGGTGCCCGGCGCCCGCCCCTTCGTGGGCGCGGTGATCAACTTCCGCGGCAAGGTGATCCCGCTCGCGGACATCCGCCTCGCCTTCGGCATGGAGCCGAAGCCGCCGACGATCGACAGCCGCATCGTCGTGGTCGAGATCGACCTCGACGGGACGCCGACGCTGGTCGGGCTCCGGACCGACAAGGTCAACGAGGTCTCGACGCTGCGCCAGGCCAACAACGAGGCGCCGCCGCGCGTCGGCATGCGCTGGCCCGAGAACCTGATCCACTGCCTGAACAAGCACGGCGACGCCGTGGTCATCTTCCCGGACCTGCAGGCCATCTTCAGGGCCGGCCACCGGAAGCCCGCCACGGAAGCCGAAATCATCCGACACCCCGCTGCCTGATCCGACGACGGACAGAAGCTCCGTCACGACCCTTCCAGGAAGGAATCCGCCATGCGCTTCACGATCAAATTGAAGCTGTCCCTCGCCTTCGGCCTCATCGTGCTCATGCTCGCCGGCATCGCGGTGATGGGCATCATGAACCTGTCCAAGATCAACTCGATGCTGGACAACATCGTCACGGGTCCGGCCAAGCGCCTCGAATATGCACTGTCGGCCTCCGCCGCCATGTCCGAGTCGATCCGCGGCCAGAAGAACGCCCTGCTCGCCAAGGATCCGCAGGAGGCCAAGAAGTACTTCAAGGTTTCGGAGGACCAGATCGCGGTCGTCTTCGATCTCGCCAACAAGGGCTTCGAGACCGCCAGCGCCGAGGGCAAGCCCTATTGGGAGGGGTTGAGGAAGTCGGCTGAGACCTTCGCCGTGGCGGCGCGCAAACTGCCGGACATGGTCGCCAGCGGCAACGCCGAGGGGGCGATCAACGCGTCGAACGGCGAGGTCCGCACGGCCGCGACCGAAATGAGCACCGCCATTGCCAAGCTGGTCGAGCTGCAGAAGAGGATCATGCGGGTCGCCGGCGAGAACGCGCAGGCGAGCTACGAAGAGACCAAGATGCAGCTCACGGCCATCGCCGGCATCGCCGCCCTGCTGGCCGTCGGCGCCGCGCTGTGGATGGCGCTCGGCATCGCCCGCGGTCTGCGTCGGGCCGGCGAGCTCGCCGAGGCGGTCGCGATCGGCGATCTCGGCAAGCAGGTCGAGCACAAGGCCAATGACGAGATCAAGGATCTCATCAAGGCGATGGAGCGCATGACCTCCAACCTCAGCGACACGGCCGCCATGGCGACCGAGATCGCCGCAGGCAACCTGATGGTCCAGCCGAAGCCGCTGTCGGACAAGGACACGCTCGGCCAGGCGCTCGAGCAGATGGTCGATCGCCTGCGCGCGGTCGTGAAGGATGCGCTGTCGGCCTCCGACAACGTGTCGTCGGGCAGCCAGCAGCTGTCGGCCGCGTCCGAGCAGATCGCCCAGGGCGCCAGCGAGCAGGCCTCGGCCGCCGAGGAGGCCTCGTCCTCGATGGAGGAGATGGCCGCCAACATCAAGCAGAACGCCGACAATGCCGCGCAGACCGAGAAGATCGCGCGTCAGTCGGCCAAGGACGCGGAAGTGTCCGGCGAAGCGGTCACCCGCGCGGTCAAGGCGATGAGCGTCATCGCCGAGAAGATCTCGATCGTGCAGGAAATCGCCCGTCAGACCGACCTGCTCGCCCTCAACGCCGCCGTCGAGGCCGCCCGTGCCGGCGAACACGGCAAGGGTTTTGCGGTCGTCGCCTCGGAAGTCCGCAAGCTCGCGGAACGCTCGCAGGCCGCCGCCGCCGAGATCTCGCAGATGTCGGGCGACACCGTTCAGTCGGCCCAGGAAGCCGGCGAGATGCTGAACCGGCTGGTGCCGGATATCCGCAAGACCGCCGAACTGGTCTCCGAGATCTCCGCCGCCTGCCGCGAGCAGGACATCGGGGCCTCGCAGATCAACCAGGCGATCCAGCAGCTCGACAAGGTCACCCAGCAGAACGCCGGTGCCTCGGAAGAGATGTCGGCGACTTCGGAAGAGCTCGCCGCTCAGGCCGAGGAGTTGCAGAGCTCGATCGCCTTCTTCCGGGTCGACAACGCCGATGGCCGGTCGAAGCCGGTCGTGCGCAAGCCGGCCGCCAAGACGACCGTCGCCCACATGCCGGCCGCCCCGGCCAAGAAGCCGGCCGCTCCGGCTGCGAAGAAGCCGACGGTCGCCGCCCAGCAGGCGCGCGCCCGCGGCTTCGCGCTCGACATGGCGATGGGCGGTCCGGATGCGGAAGACGCCCAGTTCAAGGAAATCGCCTGACCTGAAGACGGAGCGGCCGGAGGGGGGGCTCCCGGCCGCTTCCTTCCTCCCTCTCTCCACCATCACGGCACCGCAGTCGTCGCGCCGCGGCCGCCTAATCGACGAGACCCGTCGCGCCTATCCGCCGGCCGATCCCGCCGGACCGCTGCTCCAGGGGGCATACCCATGTCGATGTTCGACAACATCTCGATCCCGAAGAAGTTGATGATCGCCCTCGGGCTGATCCTGGTGGCGTCGCTGGTCGTCAGCGGCGCGATCTACTGGAAGTCGCGCGAGGTCAAGGACACCACGGCGTGGAACGACCACACGCTGCAGGTGATCGACGCGGTCAACGACTCGGTGGCAGGCATGGTCAACCAGGAAACCGGCTATCGCGGCTTCCTGCTGGCGGGCAACGAGAACTTCCTCGAGCCCTACAAGTCGGGCTGGGACCAGTTCCACCGGGCCTGGGAGCGCGGCAAGCAGCTGACCTCAGACAACCCGGCGCAGCAGGCGCGGTTCGACGAGATGCGCAAGCTCGCCGACACCTGGCACAACACGATCGCCGAGCGCGCGATCAAGCTGATGCAGAACCCGCAGTCGCATGAGGAAGCGCGCCAGATCGAGATCGGCGGCGCCGGCAAGGCCTCGATGGACGGCCTGCGCAAGGTCGCCGGCGAGATCATCGGCGCGGAGAAGGTGCTGCTCGGCGTGCGCCAGCAGGCGCAGGCCGCCGCCTTCGAGACGATCACCGAGGTGATCATCGGCGGCATGCTCGTCAACGTGCTGATCGCCTTCGGCATCGGCTGGCTGATGACGCAGACCGTCGCCAAGCCGATCGGCCGCGTCAGCGAGGCGCTGGCCAAGCTCGCCGACCCGCTCGACACCGGCCGCCGCGACGAAGTCGGCAAGATGCAGGGCAGCGCCCAGGCCGTCGAAGGCGCCTTCCGCGACATCTCGCAGCTGCTCGGCGCGGTCGCCATCGGCGACCTGTCGCAGAAGCCGCAGCGCAGCTACGGCGGCCTCAGCAACGAGGTGGTCGGCAATCTCGGCGCCATGGTCGGCAACCTCAGCATCACCGCCGGCATCGCCTCCGAGATCGCCAATGGCGACCTGATGGTCCAGCCGAAGCCGCTGTCGGACAAGGATACGCTCGGCCGGGCGCTGGAGCAGATGGTCGATCGCCTGCGTGCGGTCGTGAAGGATGCGCTCGCGGCTTCCGACAACGTTTCGTCGGGTAGCCAGCAGCTCTCCTCGGCCTCCGAGCAGATCGCCCAGGGCGCGAGCGAGCAGGCTTCGGCCGCCGAAGAGGCCTCGTCCTCGATGGAGGAGATGGCCGCCAACATCAAGCAGAACGCCGACAACGCCGCCCAGACCGAGAAGATCGCGCGTCAGTCGGCCAAGGACGCGGAAGTGTCCGGCGAAGCGGTCACCCGCGCGGTCAAGGCGATGAGCGTCATCGCCGAGAAGATCTCGATCGTCCAGGAGATCGCCCGTCAGACCGACCTGCTTGCCCTCAACGCCGCGGTCGAGGCCGCCCGCGCCGGCGAACACGGCAAGGGCTTTGCGGTCGTCGCCTCGGAAGTCCGCAAGCTCGCCGAGCGCTCGCAGGCGGCTGCGGCGGAAATCTCTCAGATGTCGGGCGACACCGTGCAGTCGGCCCAGGAAGCCGGCGAGATGCTGAACCGGCTGGTGCCGGACATCCGCAAGACCGCCGAACTGGTCTCGGAGATCTCCGCCGCCTGCCGCGAGCAGGACATCGGCGCCGCGCAGATCAACCAGGCGATCCAGCAGCTCGACAAGGTGACCCAGCAGAACGCCGGGGCCTCGGAAGAGATGTCGGCGACCTCGGAAGAGCTCGCCGCGCAGGCCGAGGAGCTGCAGAGCTCGATCGCCTTCTTCCGGGTCGACGACGCCCCCGCCGCCAAGCCGGCCGCGCGCAAGCCGGCCGCGCGGACGACCGTCGCCCACGTGCCCGCCGCCGCCCCGGCCCGCAAGCCGGCGACGCCTGCGCCGAAGAAGCCGACGGTCGCCGCCCAGCAGGCGCGTGCCCGCGGCTTCGCCCTCGACATGGCCATGGGCGGTCCGGATGCGGACGACGCCCAGTTCAAAGAAATCGCGTGATCGCGCGGCACCGTCGGCATCATTGCGATGCCGGCGGTGGTCATCTGCGGGATCGGAAGGATCGACCCATGAAATTGTCTCTGAAGGTGAAGCTGGCCCTCGGCTTCGGCGTCCTCATCGTTCTCATGGCGGCGCTCGGCACGTTCTCGCTCGTCCAGATCGGGGCGGTGAACGGCAAGGCGCACGAAATCGCGACGAACTGGATGCCGAGCCTCGACGCCTCGCATCGGCTGAACACCATCACTTCGGATCTCCGGACCGCCGAGCTGCAGCAGGTCATCGCGCATGACGAAGCCGGCAAGAAGAAGTGGCTCGGCGAGATGAACCGGTTGGCCGAGAACGTCGCCAAGGAAGAGGCGGCGTATGAGAAGCTGATCGCTGCGCCGGAAGAAAAGGCGCTCTACGATGGCTTTGTCCAGAAATGGAAGGACTACCTGAAGCTCCACGCCAAGGCGGTCGAGTTCGCGACGCGCAACGAGACCGACAAGGCCATGGAGATCTACGACGGCGAGGCCAGCAAGGTCTATGAGGAGATGTCGCACGCGCTGGACAAGCTCGTCGAGTTCAACAGCAAGGGCGGCAATGCCGCCGCCGACGACGGCTCCGCGATCTACGCGGCCGCCAAGCTGTTCGTCATGAGCGGCCTCGGCGTCTGCGTCGTGCTCGGCTTCGGCATCGCCTTCATGATCACCCGCGACATCTTGAAGACCCTCGGCGGCGAGCCGGACTACACCCGCCATGTGGTCCGCGAGATCGCCGACGGCAATCTGACCGTCGAGGTCAAGGTGCGCCCCGGCGACACGACCAGCCTGATCGCCGCCGTCCAGGAGATGGTCGCCCGCCTCTCGGGCGTGGTCGGCGATGCGCTCTCGGCCTCCGACAACGTGTCGGCCGGCAGCCAGCAGCTCTCCTCGGCTTCCGAGCAGATCGCCCAGGGCGCGAGCGAACAGGCCGCCGCAGCGGAAGAGGCCTCGGCCTCGATGGAAGAGATGGCCTCCAACATCAAGCAGAACGCCGACAACGCCGCCCAGACCGAGAAGATCGCCCGCCAGTCGGCCAAGGACGCCGAGGTTTCCGGCGACGCGGTCAATCGCGCGGTCAAGGCGATGAGCGTCATCGCCGAGAAGATCTCGATCGTGCAGGAAATCGCCCGTCAGACCGACCTGCTCGCCCTCAACGCCGCGGTCGAGGCCGCGCGCGCCGGCGAACACGGCAAGGGCTTTGCGGTCGTCGCCTCGGAAGTCCGCAAGCTCGCGGAACGCTCGCAGGCGGCTGCGGCCGAGATTTCGCAGATGTCCGGCGATACCGTGAAGTCCGCGCAGGAAGCCGGCGAGATGCTGAGCCGGCTGGTGCCGGACATCCGCAAGACCGCCGAACTGGTCTCCGAGATCTCGGCCGCCTGCCGCGAGCAGGATATCGGCGCCGCGCAGATCAACCAGGCGATCCAGCAGCTCGACAAGGTGACCCAGCAGAACGCCGGTGCCTCGGAAGAGATGTCGGCGACTTCGGAAGAGCTCGCCGCCCAGGCCGAGGAGCTGCAGAGCTCGATCGCCTTCTTCCGGGTCGACGGCATCGAGACGTCCGCCAAGAAGTCCGCCCCGGCGCGCAAGCCGGCGGCGAAATCGGGCCTGTCCCATCCGGTCGCGCACATGGCTGCGTCTCCGGCCAGGAAGCCGGCCGCGCCGATGAAGAAGCCGACCGTCGCCGCCCAGCAGGAGCGCGCCCGCGGGTTCGCCCTCGACATGGCGATGGGCGGTCCGGATGCCGACGACGCCAAGTTCAGGGAGATCGCATGATGAAGACCGGTGGCAGCGAAACCCAATTCGTCACCTTCGCGCTTGGTTCTGAAGTCTTCGCGGTGCCGGTCTCGGTCGTCCGCGAGATCCTCGACCATGAGGAGGTGTTCCGGATCCCGAGCGGGCCGGCCTATCTGCTGGGCTTGAGGAACGTGCGCGGCCAGGGCGTGCCCGTGATCGACCTGCGCCTGCGCCTCGGCCTCTCCAAGACCGAGCCGACGCCGCACACGCGCGTGCTGGTGGTCGACGTTCCGGTCGCCGGCCGCGTGCTGACGCTCGGCCTCGTCGCCGATCGCGTGTTCGAGGTGGCCGCCTTCACGTCCGACCAGATCGAGACCGCGCCGGACATCGGCGTGGCCTGGAACTCGGACTACATCGAAGGCGTGGTCCGCCGCGACGCGAGCTTCGCGGTGATCATCAGCCTCGCCCGCCTGCTCACCGAGACCGAGGTCGTCGCGCTCGCCGCGACCCAGGGCAAGGCGCAGGCGGCCTGATCGGCCCGTCCGTCCCAGCAAATCCCTGCCAGCACCCCCCTTGCCGGCAGACACCTGAACGGGAGGTCGGCGACGATTCCGTCGCCGACGGCTCCTCGACCAGACGCGCGCGAGCGATCGCGGCGAACCCGCGGTGGCGTCCCTGCGCCGGGAGAGTACATCAGTGAGCGAAGCAGCCAGCCGACATCATGAGGGCCATGCCACCGAGCGGCTCTCCTCGCGCGACTTCCGGCGTCTCGCGGAGTTCATCAACGACTACAGCGGCATCAAGATGCCGGACGCCAAGCAGACCATGCTGGAGGGCCGCCTGCGCCGGCGTCTGCGCGCCACCGGCCACGATACGCTGGCCGCCTACTGCCGATACCTGTTCGACGAGGACGGGCTGGCGCGGGAAGCGATCCATCTGATCGACGCGGTCACGACCAACAAGACCGACTTCTTCCGCGAACCGACCCATTTCGAGTTCCTGACCCGCACCGCCCTGCCCGCGCTTCGGCGCAACGGGGTGAACAGCATCCGCGCCTGGAGCTCGGCCTGCTCGATCGGCGCGGAGCCCTACACGCTCGCCATGGTGCTGGCCGACTTCGCCGAAGAGCATCGGCCGATGTCCTACTTCATCCTCGCCACCGACCTCTCGACCGAGGTGCTGTCGACGGCCCGTCACGGCGTCTACCCGTATGAGATGATGGCGCCGGTGCCGAAGGACATGAAACGGCGCTATGTCCGCGTCGCCTCGGGGCCGCGTGCGCAGGCGCGCATCGCGCCGGAGCTGCGCTCGTCGGTCGGCTTCGCCCGCATGAACCTGATGGACGACAGCTATCAGGTCGGAGAGCCGATGCACCTGATCTTCTGCCGGAACGTGATGATCTATTTCGACAAGCCGACCCAGGCCAAGGTGCTCAGCCGCCTGTGCGACTGCCTCAAGCCCGGCGGCTATCTGTTCATCGGCCATTCGGAGAGCGTGACCGGCTTCAACCTGCCGATCCGCACGGTCTCCAACACCGTTTTTGAACGAATCTGACATAACAGGTCGAGACAAGGCCTCGCCCGACCGGGAGCGATATCCGATGACCAAGCCCGTCCGAGTTCTGATCGTCGACGATTCCGCCAGCGTTCGTCAGACGCTCGTCAACGTCCTGTCCCAGGATCCCGGGATCGAAGTGATGGGCGTCGCCTCCGACCCCTATGTCGCCGCGCGCCGCATCCGCGAGGAGATCCCCGACGTCATCACGCTCGACGTCGAGATGCCGCACATGGACGGCATCACCTTCCTGCGCAAGCTGATGTCGCAACATCCGTTGCCGGTGGTGATGTGTTCGTCGCTGACGGTGGAAGGTTCCGCGACGCTGATGCAGGCACTCGAGGCCGGCGCGGTCGACGTGATCGTCAAGCCGAAGATCGCCGCGGCCGATCATCTGGCCGAGAGCGCGATGATGATCTGCGAGACCGTCAAGGGCGCTGCCAAGGCGCGCGTCGGCCGGCCGCGCGCCACCGTGGCGCGTGGCGCCGCCGCCGTGCAGCAGGAGGAAGCGAAGGGCTATGGAGCGCCGGCACCGAAGCTGACCGCCGACGCCATGCTGCCGCCCGCGGCACGCGGCGCGATGGCCAAGACCACGGAAGTGGTCGTCTGCGTCGGCGCCTCGACCGGCGGCACCGAGGCGCTGCGCGACTTCCTGGTCGCGCTGCCGGCCAATGCGCCGGGCATCGTCATCGTCCAGCACATGCCGGAAAAATTCACCGCCGCCTTCTCGCAGCGCCTCGACGGGCTCTGTGAGGTGTCCGTCAAGGAGGCCGAGGACGGCGATCCGGTGCTGCGCGGCCATGTGCTGATCGCGCCCGGCGGCCGGCACATGCTGCTCGAACGGCGCGGCGCGCGCTATCACGTAGCGGTCAAGGACGGCCCGCTGGTGTCGCGGCACCGGCCCTCGGTCGACGTGCTGTTCCGCTCGGCGGCGCGCGCGGCCGGTCCGAACGCGATCGGCGTGATCATGACCGGCATGGGCGACGACGGCGCACGCGGCATGCTCGAGATGAAGCAGGCCGGCGCCTTCAACATTGCGCAGGACGAGGAGAGCTGCGTCGTGTTCGGCATGCCGAAGGAGGCGATCGCGCTCGGCGGCGTCGACCGGATCGTCGGGCTCGACGCGATCGCGCGCGAGGTGCTCTGGGCGCATCAGCGCGGCTGAGCCTCGAACCGTGCAGAGGCGCCGACGTCAGCGGATGCCGGCGCGCAGGAAGGATTGCACGAACTGGCGCTGGAAGATCAGGAAGGCGGCGAGCAGCGGCGCGGAGGTCAGCAGCGTCGCCGCGGTGATCACCGACCAGTCGATGCCCTGATCGACCGAGGAGAACACCGACAGGCCGACAGTCAGCGGTCGGGTCTCGACCGAATTGGTGATGATCAGCGGCCACAGGAAGTTGTTCCAATGGTAGCTGACCTGGACGAGACCGTAGGCGAGATAGATCGGCCGCGCGGCCGGTACGTAGACGCGCCAGAGCACACCGAAGGTGCCGCATCCCTCGATGCGGGCCGCTTCCTCCAGTTCCTTCGGCACGGTCTTGAAGGTCTGCCGGAGCAGGAAGATGCCGAAGGCCGAGGTCAGGTAGGGCAGCGCGATGCCCCAGAGCGTATCGACCGCGCCGAGCGCCTTCATGGTGCGATAGTTGGCGACCGCCAGGATCTCGGGCGCGATCATCAATTGCAGCAGGATCGCCGCGAACAGCAGGTCGCGGCCGCGAAATTCGAGCCGTGCCAGAGCGAAGGCCGCCATGGTGCCGAGCACGATCTGCGCGACGACGATCACCGCGACCAGCGCGACCGTATTGAGAAAGTAGCGCGCGAAGGGCGCCGCCGCCCAGGCGCGCTCGAAATTCTCGAGCGTCAGCGGCGCGAAGAGCTCGAAGCGTGTCGCATAGGCCGGCGGGTGGAACGCGGTCCAGACCGCGTAGACGAGCGGCAGCAGCCAAAGGATGCCGAGCGCCCAAGCGGCGGCGGTGTCCAGCACATGGCCGAGGGAGAGGCGTTTCGAGGCCGCGCTCACCGATAATGCACTCCCCGGCCGGCGATCAGGAACTGCACCAGCGCGAGCAGCGCAAGCAAGCCGACCAGCACCATGGTCAGCGCGGTCGCCTGGCCCTGGTCCCAGAACTTGAAGCCCGTCTCGTAGAGGTGGAAGAGCAGCACGTTGGTGGCGTTGTCCGGACCGCCGCCGGTCATCAGGAAGATGTGGTCGATGGTGCGGAACGCATTGATCACCGCGTTGACCAGCACGAACAGCGTCACCGGCATCAACAGCGGCCAGGTCACGCGCCGGAAGAAGGTGAAGCGCGAGGCGCCCTCGATGGTCGCGGCCTCGCGCAGCTCCGGCGGGATCTGCTGGAGCGCGGCGAGGTAGAAGATCATGAAGAAGCCGGCTTCCTTCCAGATTGCCACGATCATCACCGCCGGCAGCGCCGTCGACGGGGTGCCGAGCCAGTTGCCGGCCGCGAAGCCGAACAGCCGGCCGATCTGATCGATCAGGCCATAGTCGGGTGTGTAGAAGAACAGCCAGATGTTGCCGACGGCGATCATCGGCAGCACGGTCGGGGTGAAATAGGCCATGCGCAGGAGCGCGCGGCCGGGGGCGCGGCCGTTGACCCAGAGCGCCATGGCGAGGGCCAGGCCGACCGCCGCGGGGATCGTGCCGGCGGCGTAGACCGCGTTGTTGGCGAGCGACTTCCAGAAGATCGGGTCCGCGACCAGCGCCTCGTAATTGTCGAGGCCGACGAAGCGCGCCGGCCGGGCGCCCTTCGGCGTCGAGAAGAAGCTGTCGATCAGCGTTCGGACGGTCGGGATGTGGGTGAAGGCCGCGAAGATCACGACCGAGGGCAGGAGCAGCAGCCACGCCTCGGTCGATTGCAGCCACGCGCGCCGGCGCGCCGCCGGGCGGCGGGTGGGCGAGACGGCGGCGTCTGCTGTTGCGTCGGTCACGGGTGGCGAACGTCCAGGCAGGAGGCGGACCCGCCGGCACGGAGCCGGCGGGCCGATCTCGATCAGGGATAGGGCTTCAGGATGCGGTCGGCCTCGGCCTGCGCATCCTTCATCGCCTGCGCCGGCGTCTTGGCGAGCGTCAGCGCGGCCTGGAGATTGTCGTTGAGCGCCTTGGCGACCCGCTGGTTCTCATGGGTCGAGAGCTCGGCGACCGCGTGGGCGAGCTGGTCGCGGGCGACGGCGGCGGCCGGGAACTCGGCGATATAGGCCTTCATCGCCGGGGTCTCGAAGGCGGCCGGCGAGACCGCGACATAGCCGGTGGCGATCGACCACTGCGCCGCGCGCTCCGGGGTCGTCATCCACTTGACGAACTCGACCACGGCCTTCTGCTGATCCGGATTGGAACCCTTGAACATGTAGAAGTTGCCGCCGCCGGTCGGGCTGCCGCGGCGCTTGTTCGCCGGCAGCATCGCGACGCCGAACGGGAATTTGGCGTTGGTGCGCACGTTGGTCAGGTTGCCGGTGGTCTGCCACATCATCGCGGTCTTCCCTTCCAGGAAGTCCTTCGGCGTGGTGCCCCACTCGACGATGCCGGTCGGGTGAACCTTGTCCTTGACCGACAGGTCGACCCAGTACTGCAGCGCCTCGACGACCTCGGGTTTGTCGAAGGCGACCTTGTTGCCGGCCGCATTCATCAGCTCGACGCCGTTCGGCGTGGTCAGGCCCTGGAACAGCCAATAGGGGAAGCCCGAGGACGGGATCTCGACGCCCCAGCGGGTGACGTTGCCGTTCGCGTCGCGCTTGGTCAGCTTGGCCGCCATCTCGCGCATCTCGGTCCAGGTCGCCGGCGCCTTCTCCGGATCGAGGCCGGCCTCCTTGAAGGCCTCCTTGTTCCAGTAGAGCACGATGGTCGAGCGCTGGAACGGGATGCCCCAGGTCTTGCCGCCGGTCTGGCTGTTGGCCATGAAGCCCGGATAGAAGCTCGCGAACCACGCCTTGGCGTCGGCACCGGCGGCCTCGTCGAACGGCAGGACGGCGTCCTCGTCGATCAGCGTGTACATGTCGGTCGACAGCGCGACCGCAACGTTCGGGGCGCTGCCGCCCTTCACCGCGGTCAGGATCTTGGCGATCGTGTCCTGATACGAGCCGGAATAGACCGCCTCGACCTTGACGTCCGGATGAGCCTTCTCGAACTCGGCGACCATGCCGTCGACGATCTTCGTCACCGGGCCGCCGACCGCGACCGGGTAATAGAAGGTGATCTTGGTCGCGGCCGCGGCGGCGGTCGAGACGAGGCCGGCGGCGAGCGCGGCGGCGGCGAGAAGGTGCGGCGGCTCAGGATCATGGCGTGACGGTCTCTCTTGCGAGGGGAGCGGGACGGACGGGGGGTGAGGAAAGGAGCGCGGGCGCGTCGATCCGGCGGCCGGTCGCGACGTCGAACCGGTGTTCGTCGGCCGCGTCCCAGGCGAGGCCGACGGTCTCGCCTGGACGCGCGGAGGCGCGGCCGGGGAGACGCGCCGCGACAGTCGTGCCGTCGGCGAGCGCGACCATCACGACCGTGTCGGCGCCGAGATACTCGACGCTCGCGACCCGGCCGGTCCGATGCCCCTCCGACGGGGCGGTGAGACGGACGTGCTCGGCGCGGACGCCGAGACGATGAGCGTCGCCCTCGGCCGCGAGAATGTTCATCGCCGGCGCGCCGATGAAGCGGGCGACGAACAGGCTCGCCGGCCGCTCGTAGAGCTCGACCGGCGAACCGTTCTGCTCGATGCGGCCGCCGTTCATCAGGATCACCCGGTCGGCCATGGTCATGGCCTCGGTCTGATCATGGGTGACGTAGATCATCGTCATGCCGAGCCGCTGCTGCAGCGCGCGGATTTCGAGCCGCATCTCGCCGCGCAGCTGCGCGTCGAGGTTCGACAGCGGCTCGTCCATCAGGCAGATCGGCTGTTCGGCCGCGATCGCGCGGGCAAGCGCAACGCGCTGGCGCTGGCCGCCGGAAAGTTGAGCCGGCTTACGGTCGAGATAGTCGCCGAGGCCGACGAGGCCCGCGACCTGCGCCAGGCGCTGCCGGCGCACCGCCTTCGGCACGCCCCGGACGCGCAGGCCGAAGATGATGTTCTCGGCGACATCGAGGTGCGGGAACAGCGCGTAGGACTGGAACACCATCGCGATGCGCCGGTCCTTCGGCGCCAGCGGCGCGACGTCGGTGCCCTCGATCAGGATCCGCCCGGCGCTCGGATCCTCGAGGCCGGCGATCAGGCGCAGCATGGTGGACTTGCCGCAGCCGGACGGGCCGAGCAGCACGCAGAACTCGCCCGCCTCGACCGCGAAGGAAATGTCGTCGACGACCGTCTTCGCGTCGAAGGCCTTGCTCAGATGCTCGACGCGGATCTCGCTCACCGACGGCCCCAGGATGCGGAAGAAGGCTCCCGCGCGTGGTCACGGCGGGCAAAGGCGAGCCTTGTCCTAGAAGCGGCGGATCACAGATTTGTGTCAGTCGCGACCCGTGGCGAGGGGACTCATCACAGGCTGTAACGACCTGAAAACACCTCGGCTTCTGCGGCATCGCATGCGATGCATTGCCGGCTTGAGCGTCGTTTGCCCACGTTTTGAGCGCGGCTGCGACGGCGGCTCGGACGCCGAAAGGCCGTGCGCGCCGGGAATCCGCCGATGCGCCATTTGGCATGCCCATTGCTGGAGAAGCGTGCAGCGCAGAGCGGTTAGCTCTTATCGGGTTGGCGTGCCCATCGTCGGGATCCCGCAAGCGGTTCCGGCCATGGCACCGCTCATGGCTGGTATCGCGACGGCTCAACGGTGAGGTTCGAGTCGGGCGCGGGGTCCCATGCGGTTCCAACAGGACCGGAGGGGACCATGTGCGATCGTGATGGGACTTTTTATCGGAACTTCTCTCGTCGCAGCTTCCTGAAGACCACCGCGGCCGCCTCGGCGACCGTGGCGCTGCCCGCCCATCTCGCCGGGCTCCTGATGCCGACGCCGGCCTTCGCCGCGACCACCGTCAAGGCGACGCACGGCTCGGGCTTCTGCAACATGGGCATCTTCCTGGCCAAGGAGCGCGCGCTCGCGAAGGCCGACGGCGTCGACCTCGAATTCGTCGTCACCCCGTCGAACACCGAGATCACCACCATGTTCGGCGCCGGTCTCGTCGACATCTCGATGATCCCGTATTCGAACTTCATGACGCTCTACGACGCCGGCGCGCCGGTGAAGATCGTCGCCGGCGGCGGCGTGCAGGGCTGCATCATCGTGGCCAAGGAAGGCATCAAGTCGGCCGCCGACCTGAAGGGCAAGACCTTCGGCACCTTCCAGGCCGACACGCTCGAGGTGCTGCCCTACGACTACCTCAAGAAGGCCGGCCTGTCGTTCAAGGACGTCGACATCAAGTATCTCGACACCTCGCCGGAACTGGCCCAGGCCTTCCTCGCCGGCGCGATCGACGCGATCTGCCACATCGAGCCCTACGCGACGCAGTGCGTCACCGGCCGCAAGGGCGCAACCATCCTCTCCGACGGCACCGATCTCTACGGCCCGGGCTACTCGGATTGCGTGCTCGCGGTCCGCACCCCGCTGATCGAGAAGAACCCGGCCGCCGTGAAGGCGATCATCAAGGCGCTGTTCGTCGCGCAGTCCCAGGCCGAGAAGGACAAGGACGCCGCGCTCAAGGACACGGTCGGCAAGTACTACAAGACCTCGATGGACGCGGCGATCAACGCCTCGAACAAGCAGCCGCTCTGCGTCGACCAGCGCAACCAGACCCAGTTCATCATCGACCGCGGCACGTCGATGCAGGAGCTCGGCTACGTCAAGAAGGCGCCGGACAAGGGCGCGTTCGAGTGGTCGCTGCTGGAGTCCGTGATCGCCGAGAACAAGGCGCTCTACGACGGCCTCAAGTGGAAGTCCGCGGCCTGAGCGACGGATCGGCTCCGGCGTCGGGCGCGGCGTCTCTCCTCTCCCCGCCCGCCCGACCCGGCCTTTCCCGTCGATCGGTCGCTCCAGATCCCTTTGAAAACGCAAGCCCTTTCCGATCAGTGCGTTTCACGCTGATCGGGCCTTGCTCTGATCGAGACCGCCGGCACGGCCCCGTGCCGACGCATCCGAAACCGGGGGCTTTCCGAGGACGTCATGACCATGACTGCAGACATCGCGCCGCCCGGCGGCGCTGCGGCCGGGCCGCTCGACCGATCCGGCGGTGGATCGGTCGGCGGCCCCGCACCGGCGCGGCCCCGCCTCTCCAAGACCGTGAAGCGGCGGCTCGCCGGCCTCTTTTGGGGCATGGCCTCGATCGGCCTGTTCGCCGGGATCTGGGAGCTGCTCTGGTATCTCGATCTCGCCAATCCGCTGCTCTTGCCGCCGCCGCACCTGTTCCTGCAGGACATTCCGGGCACGCTGAAGTTCTTCGACCGGTCGAACAAGGTCGGTTCGGTCGCGACCGGCGGCGGGCTCGGCGCGCTGCTGATCACCATGGGCTGGACGACGTTCCGCGTGATGGTCGGCCTCGGCCTCGGCTTCGTGCTCGGCACGGCGGTCGGCGCGCTGATCCATTATGTGAAGATCGCGCGCAACCTGCTGCTGCCGACCATCCTGCTCCTGGCGCCGGTGTCGCCGGTCGCCTGGCTGCCGGTGGCGATCTTCGTGTTCGGCATCGGCGACGTGCCGGCGATCTTCCTCGTCTTCATCACGGTGTTCTTCGCCATCGTGCTGTCGACCGGGTCGCAGATCGCCAGCGTGCCGAAGAATTATCTGCACGTCGCGCGCATCATGGGCGCGACCGAGCGGCAGACCTTCTGGCGCGTGATCCTGCCGGCGATCCTGCCGAGCCTGTTCATGACGATCCGGCTGAACCTGTTCGGCGCCTGGATGGTGGTGCTGATCGCCGAGGCGGTCGGCGTCGGAACGGGCCTCGGCCAGATCACCTCGATGGCGCGCGCCACCTTCAACGCCAAGCTCGTGTTCTTCACCATGGCGATCATCGGCGTCCTCGGCTTCCTGTCCGACTGGGCGCTGCGCACCGTGCAGCGGAAGATGCTGTGGTGGGTCGCTCCCGACGGAGGTTCCCGATGAACGCCCGCACCAGCCGCCCCGCCGTCTCGATCCGCAACGTCGACAAGGTCTGGACGCCCGAAGGCCGCACGCCGGTCCGCGCGCTCGCCGGCCTCGATTTCGACGTCGCGCCCGGCGAGTTCGTCGTCCTACTCGGACCCTCGGGCTGCGGGAAGTCGACGCTGCTCTACATGATCGCCGGCCTGGAGGAGACCTCCTCCGGCCTGATCGAATGCGACGGCCTGAAAGTGACCGAGCCGTCGGCCGAACGCGGCCTGATCTTCCAGGAGGCCTCGCTGTTTCCCTGGCTGACCATCGCCGACAACGTCGCCTTCGGCCTCTCGGTCCAGGGTGTCTCGCCGGTGCGCCGGCGCGAGATCGCGATCGAGATGCTGAAGCGCGTTGGGCTCGGCGACATGCTCGACAAGAAGCCCGACGAGCTCTCCGGCGGCATGCGTCAGCGCGCGGCTTGCGCGCGGGCGCTGGCCATGAAGCCGAAGGTGCTGATGATGGACGAGCCCTTCGCGGCGCTCGACGTCCAGACCCGGTCGCGCATGCAGGACTTCCTCTTGCAGATCTGGAAGGACAGCGGCGCCTCGATCCTGCTCGTGACCCATTCGATCGACGAGGCGATCTCGCTCGCCGACCGGGTGGTCGTGTTCACCGCCCGGCCGGGCCGCGTGAAGACGATCGTGCCGATCGACCTGCCGCGGCCGCGGCAGTCGCGCGACCCGCGCTATCACGAGTACCGCGACCTGTTCACCGAACTGCTCGCCGACGAGGTCGATCGGGCCTTCGCCGAACAGGAGGCGGCGTGACCGGCCGGCGCCGGTCGCGCGGCTGAAAGGTCACCCCATGTCCGACACGATCAGGATCGGCGCGGTCGCCATCGGCCCCGCCGGGCGGGACGACGCGCCCCTCCTCGACGAGGCCGAGGCGGGCATCCGGTCCGCCGCGGCGGCCGGCGCGCGGCTCGTGGCGCTGCCGGAGCTGTTCGCCGCGCCGTATGTGGCCGGCGAGGCGCCGACGGCGTGGGCGCATCTCGCCGAGCCGCTCGACGGCCCGACCGCGACGCACATCGCCGCGATCGCGACCGCGACCGGAACGGCGGTCCTGTTCGGCATGGCCGTGCCGGACGGAGCTTCGCGGCCGACCAACGCCGCGGTGCTCGCCGCGCCGGGCGCTGCGCCGCGGATCGTCGCCCGCAAGATGAACCTGCCGCCGAAAGCGCCGGGTGATCGCTTCGGCGAGGCCGACCATTTCACAGCCGGTCCGGCCCACATCGAGAGTTTCGACGTCGGCGCGATCCGGGTCGCGACACTGGTCTGCTTCGACCGGCGGCTGGCCTCGTCGTGGGAGCTTGCGCGCGAAGCCGGGGCGGACGTCGTGGCCGTGCTGGTCGCCGGTCCGGCGCCCGGCGATCCGGCCGGCTTCTATGCGGAGGAACTGGCGCGGCACGCCCGCGAGCACGGTCTGCCGACGATCGCAGCGGCGCGCTATGGCGTCGAGACGATCACCGGCCGGCCGGTCCGGCACGACGGGACGACGCTCGCGATCGCGGCCGACGGTCGGGTCATCGCCGCCGTTCCCGATGCCGGGCCGGGCCTTGTCACGCTCGACGTGCCTGCCTTGCCCAGGAACGCCCCGCCCTCGAGCGCAAACGCCTCGAACGCAAACGCCTCGATCACCCTGGCCGCGCCGATCCGTGCCGCGGCGGCCAGCTGATCCTTCAACCCGTGATCATCGAACCAACGACCTGAGAACAAGGAGACACTCATGGGAGATCTGATCGTCCAGGCCCGCCAGCTCGTCACCGGCGTCGCCGACCGTCACACCCCGATCGTGATCGACGACGGCGCGGTTCTGTCCCGCGACGGCGTGGTCGTCGCGACCGGCACGCTCGACGAGATGCTGAAGCTGTCGCCGGCGGCGACCGTGAAGAAGTACCCGAGGCACGCCATGCTGCCGGGCTTCGTCAACGCCCATCACCATGTCGGCATCACGCCGCTGCAGCACGGCTCGCCGGATCATCCGCTCGAGCTCTGGTTCGCCAGCCGCATCCCGGCGCGCCGGATCGATCTCTATCTCGACACGCTCTATTCCGCCTTCGAGATGATCGCCTCCGGCATCACCACCGTGCAGCACATCCACGGCTGGATGCCCGGTGGCTATGCCGCGATCCACGGCGCGGCGACCAAGGTGCTGACCGGCTATCGCTCGATCGGCATGCGCGCCTCCTATTGCTACGCCGTGCGCGAGCAGAACCGGCTCGTCTACGAGGCCGACGAGGATTTTTGCGCCCGGCTGCCGTCGGAACTCGGCGCCAAGCTCGGCGCCTATCTGAAGTCGCAGGCGATGCCGTTCTCGGAGTTCATGACGCTGTTCGATCAGCTCGTCGCGGAGAACGACGGCCAGAAGCTGACCAAGATCCAGCTCGCGCCGGCGAACCTGCACTGGGTCTCCGACGACGGCCTGCTCGCCATGCAGGAGAAGTCGGCGGCGGCCAAGGTGCCGATGCACATGCATCTGCTCGAGACGGCGTTCCAGAAGGAATACGCCTACCGCCGCACCGGCAAGACCGCCGTCCGCCACCTCTACGACCTCGGCCTGCTCGGGCCGCACATGACGCTCGGCCATGGCGTCTGGCTCAATGCCGAGGACATCGACATCGCCGCCGATACCGGCACCTGCATCTGCCACAACTGCTCGTCCAACTTCCGCCTGCGCTCAGGGCTGGCGCCGCTCAACGTCTGGGAGAAGAAGGGCATCAATGTCGGCATGGGCCTCGACGAGGCCGGCATCAACGAAGACCGCGACATGCTGCAGGAGCTGAAGCTCGCGCTGCGCGTCCACCGCACGCCCGGTCTCGACGACGACGTGCCGACGCCGACGCAGATCTTCCGCATGGCCTCGGAGGGAGGCGCCAAGACCACCGCATTCGGGTCGTCGATCGGCCGGCTCGATCCGGGCCGCTTCTTCGACGCCGTGCTGATCGACATCGACAAGGCGTTCTACCCCTATCAGGATCCGGACATCCCGATGCTCGACGCGCTCGTGCAGCGCGCCCATGCCCGGCATGTCGACGCGGTCTATGTCGACGGCGAGGTGGTCTATGCCGACGGCAAGTTTACCAAGATCGACCGCGACGCGGTGCTCGCCGAAATCCACGACCTGCTCGCCAAGCCGCGCACGCCCGAGGAGATCGAACGGCGGGAGCTCGGCCACGCCGTGTTCCCGCATGTGAAGGCGTTCTACGAGGGCTATATCCGCGACGAGCCGCGCAAGCCCTTCTACGAGGCGTCGTCGTCGGTCTGACCGACAGGCTGATCGAGGTTCATCGGAACGACCGTCCGCCCTCCTTCGGGAGGGCGGCGATCTGCAGGACGACTGTCCGCCCTCCTTCGGGAGGGCGGACCGGCATCGGCGCGAGCCGCCGCACGATGCCGGTCCTGACCCGGTCCAACGCGCGGGGCCCATGCCGAGCCAACGCGCCGGACGTGAAGCGGGGAACCCGACTCCCGCTTCAGCTCTTGAGCCGGTGCACCGCCCTTGTCGGCGCGCCGGCGAATTTCTTTCGCGCCGCGTTCAGGGCGCGACGGCGTCCGGGCTCGGCCGGCCGGCTGATCCGTAGGCCGCGCGCAGACGCTCGAAGCGGTCGAGCTGCGCGGCGTCCAGCGTTCGCGCCGCATCGCGGGCGACGAAGACCTTGAACATCGAGTGCCCCTCGGCATCGAAGAATTGCACCGAGCAGGACCGCCGGCCGAAGAACGGCCGGTCGACGAACCAGATCGCGGCGCAGCGATCCGCCTTCAGGTGACCGCCGAGCGGCGTGTCGCCGTGGATGTTGAAGAAGCCGCGGCCGTGGCTGCCCGGCGGCAGCGCGGTCTTGATCTCGAACACGCCGTTGCGGTCGTGGATCAGGAACAGCACCTGGCCCCAGCCGGTCAGGTCGGTCCAGATCGCCTCGAAAGCCTCGCCCGGAATGGCCGAGGCCTGTTCGGACGGGAGCAGGCCGAGCACGGCGGCGAGCGGCAGGCCGTGGCGCTCGGCGACCGCTTCCAGCACGCCGTCCGGCGCGGCGGCGAGATCTGCGGCCGCCGCCTCGAAGCGCCGTCGCGGGGGCGATCTTCTCGATCGCGACCGCGCTCATGCCGCCTCGCCTTCGGCCGGCGCCGAGCTCGGCGCGAAGATGCTCATCGCGACGTCGAAGCCTTCGAATTCGGCCGGACCCGCCATGAAGCCGGCCGAGCGGTGCGCGTTGCGGTGGGCGGCAGCGAACTCCTCGGAATGGGTCCATTCCTCGAAGCGGGTGCGGCTCGCCCAGGTCGTATGGGACGAATAGAGCGTGTGATCGCCGCGGTTCGGGCCGCGCAGCAGATGGAAGGCGACGAAGCCGGGCCGCTTGTGCAGGTGGCTCTCGCGGCTCAGCCACATCTCCTCGAATTCCTTCTCGCGGCCGGCGATGACCTTGAAGCGGTTCATGGCGATGAACATCGGGGGGCTCCTGTCGGGTTCGGGATGGTAGTCAGGCGAAGCATCAAAGGATGGAGCCGGCTCCCGCGCCGGAGACCGGGGCGAAGCAGCCTCCGGCGCGGGGACGGCCGTCGGCGTGCCGACGGGAGACGATCGGCTGGCGGCCACGGGCCCGGGGGGACAGTCCCGCGTCGCCGACCTCGCGACGTTCCGTCGGCCGCACCGGCATGGTCAGAACCTCAGCGTGGCGCTGACCGCGAAACTGCGGCCGGGGGCGCGGTAGGTCTCGAGCAGCGTGTTCGAGGCGAGCTGTCCGGAGACGTCCTGGGCGCTGAAGTACTTCTTGTCCAAGATGTTGAAGACGCCGGTCGACAGCGTGAACTGCGGCTTCATCTCGTAGGTGGCGAAGGCGTCGAACGTCGTCCAGCCGGCCGGCTGGTAGATGGTCGGGTCGGAGACGCGGGTTTTGCCGCCCGCCGCGCGCATGCGGCCCTCGAGCGTCCAGGCCTCGTCCGGGCGCCAGGCGACGCCGAGCACGCCCGTCACCGGATCGACGCTGTCGAGCGCCTTCTTGGTATCGAGGTTCTCGCCGATCGCATAGGCGATGCTGCCGTTCACCGACCAGGCCGGGTTGATCTTCCACTCGCCGCGCGCCTCCGCGCCCCAGATCGCGGCATTGGCGACGTTGACATACTGGTACTGAATGAGGCCGCTCGACGATCGGCCGACGATCGCGGTGTCGATGAAGTCGCGATAGCGATTGTAGAAGCCGGTCAGCCGCGCGCTCGAGCCGTCCGCGAAGCCGGCGCGCAGGCCGGCCTCGAAACCGTCGCTGGTCTCGGGCTTCAGGTTGCCGTTGGGCAGGATCTGGTAGCCGAAGGCGGCGTTCGTGTAGGCGAAGTTGGCGCTGTCATAGGGCGGCGCCCGGAACCCGTGCGAATATTGCGCGACCGCCCGGAACGTCTCGTTGAGGTCGTAGGTCGCGCCGAACTTCGGGGACAGCGCCACCTTGGTCTGCTCATAGACCGTGGCGCTCGAACTGGCGCGCAGGGCGGTGTCCGCCTTCGGGCTCAGGTTCCAGTAGTCGAGCCTGAGCGCCGGGATCAGGCGCAGCGCGCCGAAGCCGATCGTGTCCTGGGCGAAGACGGCCGCCTGGGTCGTATCGGTGTCCGGGAACAGCTTGTTCGGATAGGTGTCGCCGCTGAAGGTGCGCGTGATCGCGCGGGTCGCCGCGTTGATTTCCCAGCGGTCGCGCAGACGGCTCGTCTCGGTGAGGCTCGCCGAGACGCCGTAGACGATCGCGTGCGAGGCGCCCAAGAAGTCGCGATTGAGCGAGAACTGCACATCGCCGCCGAACAGGTCCTGCTTGTAGTCGGCGGTGGTGGTCCGGTAGCGGATTACGCCGGTCTGCAGCCGGGTCTGCGGATTCGTCTCCGCGCGATCGAGACCGGACCAGTAGACCTTGGCCTCGACCAGATCGGCGAAGCTCGTGTCGAGCGGCCGCGTCCAGTCGAGGCTGACACGTGACCGGCGGGTGGTGTCGTCGGCGGTCGAGGCGAGCACGCTCGGGCCGAGATCGGTCTTGAGGTTGGTCCAGTCGCGGCGGTCGAAGCGTTCGAAGGTGAGCCGGAACCGGCCGGCTTCCGGCGCGTCCCAGACGATCTTGCCGAAGATATCGTTGCGCTGGTGAATCTGGTCGTTGTAGACGGCCGAGGTGTTCGGGCGCAGTTCCTCGCCGTCGCGGCGGCCGTAGGTGACGAAGGCCGACCAGGCCCCGGAGCGCCCGGCGACGGTCGCCGTCTCCGACAGCGTGCGGTCGGAACTGTCGTATGCCGCTTTCAGGCCGAGATACCAGTCCTTGCCCATCAGCTTGAGGAAGTCTTCCGGGTCCTTCGTCACGAAGGACACGACGCCGCCGATCGCTTCCGAGCCGCGCAGCGCCGAGGCCGGGCCGCGCACGATCTCGACCTGCTTCAGATTGTCGAAGTCGACGAAATCGCGGGTGTAGAGGCCGGGCCCCTTCTGGCTCTCCGGATAGTCCTGCACGCGGATGCCGTCTTCCTCGACCAGCACGCGATTGTCGCCGATGCCGCGGATCGTGTAGCTGCCGGCGCCGGCGCGGGTCGGCGCGTTGCCGACCGAGACGCCCGGCTCGTCGGCGACCAGATCGGCCGGCCGCGTCACCAGCTTGCGCTGCAACTCGTCCGCCGTCTTCACCGAGACCGTCGCCGACACGTCCTTGACCGTGGTCGGCCGGCGCTCCGCCGTCACGGTGATCTCGTCGAGATCGGTCACGGCGCCGGCCGCCGCCTCCCGTCCCGCCCCGGCACTCTGGGCCCGGGCCTCACCGGCAGCGAGCACCAGCGCCAGAAGCGACGCTCCCGTCAGCAACGACCTCGTCAGCCACGGCCTCATCAGCAAGGGCCTCGTCAGCAACGACTCGATCGACGCGCGACCACGCAATTCCCGCCCCATTTCCAGCAACCCCATCGAAGGCATCGGTATTGGCTGGCTGGGACGCGAATGTTCCTGGCTGGCTCCGTCGCGATCGTTCGCGAACTTGACGGACCCTATGAGCGAGACTAATGCATGTCAACAGAATAGATCAGTATTTATGTCGATTAGAATTTCTAAAATCCAATACATCACTCCAATTTCTCCGACGTTTTCTTGTTTTTAAGTTTTATAATTTGATGAATTCAACATCTCGACTAAAGGTGAAAACGGAAGCCCGGATGGATATGGACGCTCGCACTTCGACTTCGGCCCCCGCCGGCAGCCTCGCGCAGCGGCTGTCCACCTCCGGCGACCAGGCGACCCGGGTCGCCAGCGGCATCGCGACGCTCGGGCGGCTCGAGGCCGAGCGTCGTCGGCGGCTGCGCCTGGTGTTCGCCACGCTCGGCGCGCTCGTCCTCGCCGCCGGCGTGCTGTCGATCGCGGTCGGCGCGCACACGATCCCGGTCGGGCGCGTCGTCGAGATCCTGCTCTCACCGGGCGCCGCGCCGCTCGAGCGCGATGCGGCGATCGTCCAGGCGATCCGGCTGCCGCGCACGGTCGCGACGCTCCTGGTCGGGGCGACGCTGGCGGTCGCGGGCGTGCTGATGCAGGGGCTGTTTCGCAATCCGCTCGCCGATCCGGGCCTGCTCGGCGTCTCCTCGGGCGCGGCGCTCGCCGCGGCGGTCGTCATCGTCCTCGGCGACCGGCTGTTCGCGACCGCGCTGCCGGCGGAAGTGCTGCCGCTCGCCGCCTTCGCCGGCGCGGGGGCGGCGACGCTGCTGCTCGCCGGCGCCGGACGGCGCGGCGGACGCACCGACATCGCGGTCATCCTGCTCGCCGGCCTCGCCTTCGCCGCGCTCGCCAATGCCGCGCTCGGACTGCTGATCTTCGTCGCCGATGATGGGCAGCTCCGCGACATCACGTTCTGGACGCTGGGCTCGTTCGGCGGCATCGGCTGGCGCCGCATCCTCGCCGCCGCGCCGTTTCTGGTCGCGCCGATCCTGCTTGCGCCCTGGTTCGCGCGCGGCTTCGATGCGCTGGCCTTCGGCGAGGCCGAGGCCCGGCACATGGGCGTGCCCGTCGAACGGCTGAAGCGCGGCGCGATCGCCGCCATCGCGGTCGGCGTCGGCGCGGCGGTCGCGCTCTGCGGCGTCGTCGGCTTCGTCGGCGTCGTGGTCCCGCACGCGATGCGGCTCGTGATCGGGCCGTCGCATCGGGCGCTGCTCATCGCCTCCGCGCTCGCCGGCGCGGGGCTCACCACCGCCGCGGATCTCGCCGCCCGTACGCTCGTCGCGCCGGCCGAACTGCCGATCGGCATCCTGACCGCCATCGTCGGGGCGCCGGTGTTCCTCCATCTCGTCCTGCGCCGCCGCAGCGGCACCGGAGCCTGAACCATGACTGAAACCCCTGTCCTGGCGCTCGAACATGTGCATCACGAGGTCGCGGGGCGCACCATCGTCGCGGATCTCTCGCTCACAGTCCGGTCCGGCGAATGCGTCGCCGTCACCGGGCCGAACGGCGCGGGCAAGACGAGCCTCCTCAGGATCGCGGCCGGCGAGGTGCATCCGAGCCGCGGCCGCGTGCTCTGGAACGGCACCGAGGCCTGGCGGCTGCCGGACTGGCGGCTCGCAGCCATGCGTGCGGTCATGAGCCAGTCGACCGCCATCGGCTTCTCGTTTCCCGTCGCGGATGTGGTCGGCCTCGGCTTCGACGGCGTCGGGCGGCGTGCTTCCCCGGACCTGCGCCGGCGGGCGATCGCGCGGGCGCTCGAGGCCGCAGACGTGTTCCATCTCGCCGCGCGCGACGTCTCGACCCTGTCGGGCGGCGAGCGCCAGCGCGTGCTGTTCGCCAAGGCGCTGGCGCAGCTCGAGGCCGGCAGCGCCGAGGAGCAACGCCGCGCGCTGCTGCTCGACGAGCCGATCGCGAGCCTCGACCTGTCGCATCAGATCACCTTGATGCAGGCGGTGCGGCGCGTCGCCGACGACGGCGTCGCGGTCGTCGCCGTGCTGCACGACCTCAATCTCGCCGCGGCCTTCGCCGACCGGATCGTCGTCGTCCACGACGGCCGCATCGCCGCCGACGGGCCGCCCGAGGCGACCGTGACCGAGGCGATGCTCGCTCGCGTGTTCGGCATCGTGCGCCGGACCGCGACGGTCGGCGCACGCGCCGTGCCGGTGGTCGCGCCGCAGTTCTGGGAAGTGCCGGCGCTTCGATCTTGAACCCGACCCGTCCTCCTAACCCAAAGTCATCTCCCCCACCCGGACCTCGCAGAGGCGGCCGGCTGCCCCTCCCCGAAAGGCCCCCCCATGAGCCCCATCCTCCAGCGCGCCCGCGCGCTTCTCGTCGCGCTCGCTCTCGTCCCTCCAATCGATGCCATCGCCGCCGAGGCGCCCGGTGCAAAGCCCGCCGAAGCCGGGCGGATCGTGGCGGCCGGCGCGGCCGCGACCGAGATCCTGTGGGATCTCGGCATGGCCGATGCGATCGTCGGCGTCGATACGACCAGCAGCTTTCCGCCCGAAGCGCTGAAGACCAAGCCGAACGTCGGCTATTTCCGAAAGCTGTCGGCCGAGGGACTGCTGTCGCTCAAGCCCACCATGATCGTCGCTGTCGCCGGCGCCGGTCCGCGCGAGGTGCTGGATCTGGTCGGGCAGACCGGCGTCCGCATCGTGGCGGTCGAGGAATCGTACACGCCCGAGGGCGTCGCCACGCGCATCGAGGCGATCGGGGCGGCCGTCGGTCGGAAAGATCAGGCAGCGGCGCTGGCCGCGCGCACGCGCCAGGGCTTCGACGCGCTCGCGACCACGCGCGCCGCGCTGCCGCGCCATCCGCGCGTGTTGTTCCTGATCGGGCTCGTCAACGGCCGGCCGATGGCGGCCGGGCGCGGCACGGCCGCCGACGCGATGATCGGGCTCGCCGGCGGCGTCAACGCAACCACCTCGTTCGACGGCTACAAGCCACTCACCGACGAGGCCGTCATCGAAGCGGCGCCGGATGTGGTGGTCACCATGGCGAACGGGGCCGAGCCGCTCGATGCCGATCGCGTGTTCGGCCTCGCCGCCTTCGCCGCGACGCCGGCCGCGCGCGACAAGCGGCTCGTCAGCATGGACGGCGGCGACCTGCTCGCCTTCGGCCCGCGCACGCCGGAGATCGCCACCCGGCTGATGCAGCGGCTCGCGCCGCGCTGAGGCGCTCTGCGCCGGAATTTGGTGCCGCCTTGCGCAGTCGGCCCGAATTCCGGCGCACTTGTCGGTCCTTTTACCGAGATCCAGGCATCATCGTCGGCCAGCGCACCGCGTGCAGCGGTGCAACGCGATTGATGCCGCTGCCCGCGCTGGACGCGCCGGCCCGATCTCAGTAGAAAGACCTATGCAACAAGCAAAGCCGCTCTTCTCGTATCGCAAGCACTGGGCCCATCGGTTCGGCACCGCGCCGTTCCTGCCGATGTCGCGCGCCGAGATGGATCTGCTCGGCTGGGACTCGTGCGACGTCATCCTGGTGACCGGCGACGCCTATGTCGACCATCCGAGCTTCGGCATGGCGATCATCGGCCGCCTGCTCGAGGCGCAGGGCTTTCGCGTCGGCATCATCGCGCAGCCGGACTGGCAGAGCGCCGATCCGTTCAAGGCGCTCGGCAAGCCGAACCTCTATTTCGGCGTGACCGCCGGCAACATGGATTCGATGGTCAACCGCTACACGTCGGACCGTCGCATTCGCCACAACGACAGCTACACGCCCGGCGGCGAGGGCGGCAAGCGGCCGGACCGCGCCGTCATCGTCTATTCGCAGCGCTGCCGCGAGGCCTATCGCGACGTGCCGATCGTGATCGGCGGCATCGAGGCCTCGCTCCGGCGCATCGCGCATTACGACTACTGGTCGGACAAGGTGCGCCGCTCGATCCTGATCGACGCCAAGGCCGACATCCTGCTCTACGGCAACGCCGAGCGCGCGCTCGTCGAGGTCACGCATCGCATCGCCAAGGGCACCGCGGCGGCCGATTGCGACGACGTGCGCGGCGTCGCGCTGCTGAAGCCCGCCGTGCCGGAGGGCTGGACCGAGGCGCCGGCCGACGATCTCGACGACGCCAACGAGGGTCTGCGCGTCAAGGGCGAGAAGGTGGTCGTGCGCCTGCCGAGCTTCGCGCAGGTCGAGAACGATCCACAGGCCTATGCCCGCGCCTCGCGCGTGCTGCACCGCGAGGCCAATCCGGGCAATGCGCGCGCGCTCGTGCAGCGGCACGGCGACAAGGAGGTCTGGCTGACCCCGCCGCCGATCCCGCTCGAGACGCCGGAGATGGATGCGGTCTACGACCTGCCTTACGCCCGCGCACCGCATCCGATCTACGACGGCCAGAAGATCCCGGCCTGGGAGATGATCCGCTTCTCGGTGACGATCATGCGCGGCTGCTTCGGCGGCTGCTCGTTCTGCTCGATCACCGAGCACGAAGGCCGTGTGATGCAGAGCCGGTCGCAGGACTCGATCATCAAGGAGATCGGCCACATCCGCGACAAGACGGAAGGCTTCACCGGCATCATCTCGGACATCGGCGGCCCGACCGCCAACATGTACCGCATGCGCTGCACGGACCCGCGCGCGGAAGAACTGTGCCGGCGGCCGAGCTGCGTCTACCCCGACATCTGCAAGTGCCTCGACACGAGCCACGATCCGCTGATCGAGCTCTATCGCAAGGCGCGCGCGGTGCCGGGCGTCAAGAAGGTCATGGTCGCCTCGGGCGTGCGCTACGATCTGGCGATCAAGAGCCCGGCCTATGTGAAGGAACTCGTCGCCCACCATGTCGGCGGCTATCTGAAGATCGCGCCCGAGCATACCGAAGAAGGGCCGCTCTCGAAGATGATGAAGCCCGGCATGGGCGCCTACGACCGGTTCAAGGACCTGTTCGATCGGGCGGCGCAGGCGGCGGGCAAGAAGTATTTTCTCATTCCCTACTTCATCGCCGCCCATCCGGGCACGACCGACGAGGACATGCTGAACCTCGCGATCTGGCTGAAGACCAACGGTTTTCGCGCCGATCAGGTGCAGACCTTCCTGCCCTCGCCGATGGCGTCGGCGACGGCGATGTACCACACCGGCCTCAATCCGCTGCGCCCGGTCCGGCGCGGCGCCTCCGAGGCGGTCGAGACGGTCAAGGGCCTGCGCCAGCGCCGGCTTCACAAGGCGTTCCTGCGCTATCACGATCCGGAAAACTGGCCGCTGCTGCGCGAGGCGCTGAAGGCCATGGGCCGCGCCGACCTGATCGGGCCGGGCAAGCATCATCTGATTCCGTCCTGGCAACCGGCCGGCACGGGCCAGAACGGCGAGGGCCGGCGCGTCGGCGCCAAGGGCAAGCCCGCGCGCGCCGGCACGGGCGGCAGGCCGTTCCTGACCAAGGGCATTCCGGAGCCGAAGCGGCGCTGAGGCGCCGCTTGCGCGAGGCCCCGCGATCGATTAGCCGGATAACTACTGCATGAGGCTCGCGTTCTCCGGAATGCGGGCCTTTTCGTTTTCGGCCTGATCAGGCCAGTCTCCGCGCCGTCTCGACGAAGGCGCGAACCGCAGGCGCGGTGTCGCCGCGGCGGTGGGCGATCCAGGTCGACAGCGTCGGGGCGGGCTCGGCCAGCCGGCGCGTCACGACGTTGGGCAGATCGATCGCGCGGAACGAGGTGGCGAGCAGGGTCAGGCCGAGGCCGGCGGCGACGAGGCTGATCAGCGTCGCCGCTTCGCGGGCCTCCTGCGCGATCACCGGCTCGAAGCCCGCCGCACGACAGAGTTCATAGAGCTGCGCATAGGTCGTCGCGCCGGATTCGCGTGCGAAATGCACGAAAGTCTCGCCGGCGAGCTCGCGCATGTCGATCCGCCGATCGGCTGGCGTCTGTGCCAGCGGATGGCCCTTGGCCATGAACAGCAGCACCTCCTCGCGGCCGAGCTCGATGGTCTCGATCGACGTGTCGCCGGCAACGAAGTCGCCGGGTCCGCGCAGGAAGGCGACGTCCATCGTGCCTTCCCGCAAGGCCGCGAGCTGGTGCTGGCTCAGCATCTCCTGCAGGGTCAGATGCACGTCGGGCCGCGCGTGGCGGAACGCGCGGATCAGGCCCGGCATCGCGTCGGAGAGCGGCGCCGACGAGGTAAAGCTGATGCGGATCTCGCCGAGCTCGCCCTTGGCCGCGCGTCGGCCGGCGGCGACCGCACGATCGAAGCGGTCGATGGCGGCGCGCGCCTCCGCGAGGAAGATGCGGCCGACGTCGGTCAGATCGACCCGGCGGCTGGTGCGCGCGAACAGCGCCGCGCCGAGATCGGCCTCGAGTGCCTGGATCTGCTGGCTCAGCGGCGGCTGCGACAGGCCGAGCCGATCGGCGGCGCGGCCGAAATGCAGCTCCTCCGCCAGCACGACGAAAGAGCGGAGATGCCGGATATCCATACGGCCAGCCTATCGATCGGGTCCGAATTGATATTGGACAATATCGATCGTGAAATCCATATCTGGAGCAACGGCGCGGCCCTTCGCCGGCCTTTTCCAGCTCCCCGAGATCGTCGTCCCATGTCCTCCACCGCCTCCCCGGCCGCTGCCGAGGCCGCTTTCGCACGCGCTGACACCGCCCCGTCTGTCACGGCCGACCGTCTCGACGACGGCCCGATCCGGCGCGGCACGCGGCGGTTCCGCGACACCAATCTCGCGATGTTCGCGGCCGGCTACGCGACCTTCTCGGTGATCTACTGCGTGCAGCCGTTGATGCCGTCGTTCTCGGCGCATTTCGGCGTCACGCCGGCGACGAGCAGCCTCGTCTTGTCGGCGACCACCGGCGTGCTCGCCTTCGCCATGCTCATCGCCAGCGCCGTTTCCGAGATCGCCGGCCGCAAGCCGATGATGGTCGGCTCAATCGTGCTGTCGTCCCTGCTCGCCATCGCCACGATGTTCGCGCGCGACTGGCACGATCTGGTGCTGCTCCGCGCACTGATCGGGCTTGCGATCAGCGGGCTGCCGGCGGTCGCCATGGCCTACCTGAGCGAGGAGATGGATCGCGGCGCGGTCGGGCTGGCGATGGGGCTCTATATCGGCGGCAGCGCGGTCGGCGGGCTCGGTGGCCGCGCGGTCGCGGGGCTCGTCACCGAACTGGTGTCCTGGCAGGCCGGCCTGTTCGCCGTCGGCGCGATCGGGCTCGCCTGCGGGCTGCTGCTGGCGAAGATCCTGCCGGCCTCGCGCCATTTCCGTCGCTCGCAGCCGTCGCTCGCCGCGCTCGCCGGCAGCTTCCGGCTCCATCTCGCCGATGCGCGCCAGCGCGGCCTGTTCCTGATCGGCTTCCTGCTGCTCGGCTCGTTCGTCTGCGTCTACAATTATGCCGGCTATCGACTGATCGAGCCGCCCTATTCGCTCGGCCAGGGCTCGGTCAGCCTGATCTATGCCGTCTATCTGATCGGCATTTTTTCCTCGGCCTGGATGGGCAGTCTCACCTCCCGCTACGGGCGCGGGCCGCTGCTGTCGGTCGGGCTGCTGCTCATGCTCGGCGGTCTCCTGCTCACGCTCGTGCCGTCGCTGCTCGCGATCATCGCCGGCATGGCGGTGCTGACCTTCGGCTTCTTCGGCGCCCATTCGATCGCCAGCAGCTGGGTCGGCGCCAATGCCACGACCGCCAAGGCGCAGGCCTCGTCGCTCTATCTGTTCTCGTATTACCTCGGATCCGGCGCGCTCGGCACGCTCGGCGGCGTGTTCTGGTCGCTCGACGGCTGGGCGGGAGTCGCGACGCTGATCGGCGTGCTGCTGTTCGCCGGCCTCATCGTCGCGATGCGGCTGGCGCGCGGCGATCGGGCGCGGGTGGTCGCGGGCTGACGGACGGCCACGGGCACGACGGCCGCCTTAGAGGCGGGCGTCATGGGCGGCGAGCGCGAGCATGGCGAAAAACCGCCCACCTCTCGGCGTCATCCCCGGCCGAGCGAAGCGAGGGAAAGGGGACCAAATCCACCTCTCGACGCGCTCCGACCCCCAGGGGGAAGACGGCGCCGCTACACCTCGCCCTCAGGTATCCATCCCATCCGCCACGCCACCGGCACGGTGGATTGGGTCCCCTTTCCGGCCCTACGGGCCGCCGGGGATGACGCCGAGAGGGTGAGAGGCCGCGGCTCGCGCACATCCTGGGGACGATCCCGCATCGTGCCGACCAGTTTAGACCTCTCGCCGCTCAATGCGCGCCGCCGAGATAGGCGGCCTTCACGGCCGGGTCGTTGCGCAGCACTGCCGCGGGGCCGGAGGTCGCGAGCTTGCCGTTCTCGAGCACATAGCCGTAGTCGGCGACTTCCAGCGCGGCGGCCGCGAACTGCTCGACGAGGAGCATCGTGATCGAGGCCTGCTTCAGCCGGGCGACGGTGTGAAACACCTCCTCGACCAGCTTCGGCGCGAGGCCCATCGACGGCTCGTCGAGCAGCAGCACCTCGGGCCGGAGCATCAGCGCGCGCGCCATGGCGAGCATCTGCTGCTCGCCGCCGGAGAGCGTGCCGGCGAGCTGGTTGCGGCGTTCGGACAGGCGCGGGAACAGGTCGTACATGCGGTCGTAGTCGGCCTGCATGTCACCCTTCGGCCGCTTGCCGGTCAGGCGCGGATAGGCGCCGAGCAGCAGGTTGTCGGCGACCGACAGGGTCGGGAACACGCGCCGGCCCTCGGGCGAATGCGCGAGGCCGCGCGTGGTGATGCGGTGGCTCGGCAGGCCGGCGATGTTCTCGCCGCCGAGCGAGATCCGGCCGCTCTCGGGCTGGATCATGCCGGAGATGGCGCGCAGCGTCGTGGTCTTGCCGGCGCCGTTGGAGCCGATCAGCGCCACGCAGGTGCCCTTCTCGACCTTCAAGGACAGGCCGTGCAGCACGCGGACCTTGCCATAGGCGGCGACGAGGTTTTCGACTTCGAGCATGGTGCCCTCCCCGTCACGCGGCCGCTGCGCCGCCGAGATAAGCCTCGACGACACGCGGGTTGGACTGCACGGCCGCCGGCTTGCCCTCGGCGATCTTCTGACCGAAGTCGAGCACGGTGACCGTGTCGCAGATGCTCATGACGACGTCCATGTGATGCTCGATCAGGATCACGGTGATGCCGTGGTCGCGGATCTTGCGGATGATCTGCACCAGTTCGACGATGTCCGGCGCGGTCAGGCCCGCGGCCGGCTCGTCGAGCAGCAGGAGCTTCGGTTCGAGCGCCAGCGCGCGGGCGATCTCGAGCAGGCGCTGCTTGCCGTAGGGCAGGTTGCGCGCCTCCTCGTCGGCGAGATCGGCGAGGCCGACGAAAGCGAGCAGGCCGAGCGCGCGCTCGCGCCGCCTTCTCCTCGCGACGGGCGAGCGGCATGCCGCCGGCGACGCCGAAGAAGCCGCTGCGATAGGTGTGGTGCAGGCCGACCAGCACGTTCTCGATCAGCGTCAGCTCGCCGAACAGCTGGACGTTCTGGAACGTGCGCGCGACGCCGCCGAGCGCGATCTCGGGTGACTTCAGGCCGACGATCGAGCGGCCTTCGAAGGCGATGCCGCCATCGGTCGGCACGTAGATGCCGGTCAGCACGTTCATCATCGTCGATTTGCCCGAGCCGTTCGGCCCGATCAGGCCGTGGATCGTACCGGGCATGACCGCGAGGTCGACGCCGTCGAGCGCCTTCAGGCCGCCGAAGCGCATCACGACGCGATCGACCTTCAGAAGCGCCTCGCCGGCCGCAACCTTGGGCGCTTCCGCGGCCCAGGCGGCCTTCTCGTCGGCACGCGCGCCGGCCGCCAGATTGCGCCGGCCGGCGCGGACGAAAGGCAGCGCGGCGAGCGAGCGCTTGAGGAAGCCGACGATGCCTTCGGGCAGGTAGTAGACCACGAAGAGGATCATCAGGCCGTAGACGGTCAACTTGTAGTCGGTGACGTTCTGCAGCAGGCGGGCAAAGACGAAGAAGCCGAGGCAGAGGCCGACCGCGATCGCGGTCCGCAGCCGGGTCTCCGGATGCCGCCACATCGAGACGCCGCCGACGACGACCGCGATCACGGCGATACCGGCCGCGACCAGCCGGAACAGCTCGATGTCGGCGAGCAGGTTCGGCAGATAGACGATGATCGCCGCGCCCAGGATCGGCCCGAGCCGCGATTTTCTTCCGCCCATCGTCACCGCGAGCAGAAACTGCACCGAGAGATCGAAGGAGAAGTTGTTCGGCGCGATATACTGCTCCGAATAGGCGAACAGGCTGCCGGCCAGACCGGCGAGGCCGGCGGAGAGCACGAAGGCGATGACCTTGTGCTTGTAGACGCTGACGCCCATGCAGTCCGAGGCGATCGGGCTGTCGCGCAGGGCCTCGAAGGCGCGGCCGTAATGCGAGGCGAGCACGCGGTTGATGACCAGGATGGTCAGGAGCAGCGCCGAGCCGGCGATCCAGAAATATTCGACCTCCTTCAGCCGCTTCAGCGACATATCGAAGATCGGGAACGTGTCGGACCACGCGCGCAGGTCGACGAAGAGCGGCGTGCTCAGCTTGATGCCCAGGGGGCCGTTGGTGACGTCGACCATCTCGTTGATCAGGATCTGCACGATGGTGCCGAAGGCGAGCGTCACCATGGCGAGATAGGGGCCGGTGACGCGCAGCGCCGGCAGCGCCAGCAGCGCGCCGAAGGCCGCCGTCACGACGATCGCCAGCGGCAGCGCCGGCCAGAAGCCGATGCCGAAATGCATCGACAGCGTGCCGGCGACATAGGCGCCGACGCCGAGCAGCGAGGCGTGGCCGATCGAGACCTCGCCGGTGTAGCCGAACACCACGTCGAGGCCGAGCGTCAGGATCGAGAAGATCGCGATCGTGACCAGCAAGTGCAGGTAATAGGGGCTGGAGACCTGGAGCGGCAGGATCGCGACGACGGCGATGCCGAGAAGCCAGAGGAGAGACCGCATCGGCATCAGACCTTCTTGATCGTGGCCTTGCCGAACAGGCCGGACGGCTTCACGGAAAGGACGAGGAGGAGCAGGACGAGGCCGGGCACGTCCTTGTAGCCGGTCGAGATGTAGAAGCCGGTCAGCGTCTCGGTGATGCCGAGGATCAGGCCGCCGACGACCACGCCGAGGCCCGAGGACAGGCCGCCGATGATCGCGACCGCGAAGGCTTTCAATCCGAGCACGGCGCCCATGGTGGCGCCGGTCAGCGTCACGGGCGCGACCAGCACGCCGGCGAGGCCGGCGGTCATCGAGGACAGCGCATAGGAGAAGGTGATCACCCGGCTCGTGTCGATGCCCATCAGGCCGGCGGCGTCGCGGTCGGCGGCGGTCGCGACCACGGCCTTGCCGTAGACGGTCTTGCGGTTGAAGAACTCGACCGCCAGCATCATCGCGATCGCGCCGACGACGATGGCGATCTCCATCGGCTGGATGCGGATGCCGCCGATGTTCAGCGACGCCTCGGGCAGCGGCGAGGGGAAGCGCAGCGCGTCGCGGCCCCAGATGTTCTCGGCGAGGTTCTTGAAGATGATGCCGAGCGCGATGGTCGCCATGATCCAGCCGGCTTCGGACTTGGTCTTGATCGCCTGGCGCACGCCGAGCCATTCGACCACCGTGCCCTGCAGGGCGCCGAAGGCGAGCAGGATCGGGATCATCAGCACATAGGCGCCGAAATTGCCGAGGCCGGCGCCGATCAGGAAATTGACCGTGGTCAGACCGACCAGTGCGCCGAGCATCAGGGCTTCACCCTGGCCGAAGTTCAGCGTCTTCGATGTCGCGAAGGTGATCTGGTAGCCGAAGGCGATGACGCCGTAGATCATGCCGACGGCGATGCCGCTGACGATGAGCTGCAGAAGAATGGACATTGGTCAGCTTTCCAGGGGGCCAGCTTCCAAGGGGCGGCGGGCAGACAAGCGCGGCGGGACAAGTGCCGGCCGCAGGCGATCGTCGTGAAGGGCGCGCCGGTGCCGACACGCGGCTCCGCCGTGACGCTCCGGGCCGGCAATGGCCGGCCCGGGCATTCATGCCTTGGCGAGAGGTGGATCAGGCCTTCGGCTTGATGCGGACGGCCTTGTCGCCCTCGATGTCTTCCGGGTGGGCCGGCACGACGCGGCCGCCCTTGACCAGACCGAAGACCGGGATGTTCGAGGAGATCGCCTCGTGATCGGTCGCCGAGAACGGCTTGTCGTAGATCGTGACGACGCCCTCGACCTTCTCGTTCAGGTTCTCGAGCGCGTCCTTGATCTTGCGGCCGTCGGTCGAGCCGGCCTGCTTGATCGCGGCGGCGAGCAGATAGACCGAGTCGTAGCCCTGCGCGGCGGAGACCGGCGAGGGGATGCGATCGACGCCATAGGCCTTCTGGTAGCCTTCGATGAAGGCCTTGCGCTTGGCGGTGGTCGGCAGCTGGATGAAGGTCTGCGGCATCATCGCGCCGTCGCCGTTGGCGCCGGCGGTATCGATGAAGCTCGCCATCGACAGCGTCCAGGAGCCGATCATCGGCACCTTCCAGCCGAGCTTGGCCATGCCGTTGGCGATCTGCGCCAGTTCCGGACCGATCGCATAGGTCAGGATCACGTCGGCGCCGGCCTCCTTGGCGCGCAGGAGCTGCGCGGTCATGTCGGTGTCGCCGATGTTGAACTTCTCGGTGGCGACTGGCGTGATGCTCATCTTGGCGAGAGCATTGGTGAGGTCGGTCTTGCCGAGCTGGCCGTAGTTGGTCGAGTCCGCCAGGATCGCCGGCTTCTTGAAGCCCTGACGCTTCACCGCCTCTTCCGCGATCATCGACGACTGGATGGTGTCGTTGGCGGCGTTGCGGAAGATGAAGTTCGCCTTGTGCTCCGGCGGCAGGAACTGCTTGGCCACGACCGAGCCGGTCGCGACGTTGTTCATGACCGGGATCTCGGCTTCCTGGTAGAAGCGCTGGGCGGCCAGCGCCACGCCGGTGTTGATGAAGCCGACGGTGGCGACGACGCCTTCCTTGTTGATCAGCTCCTGGGCGATCTGGACGCCGAGCTCGTTCTTGGCCTCGTCGTCGCGCTCGACGAGCTGGATCTGCCGGCCGAGCACGCCGCCCGCCTTGTTGATCTCGCCGACCGCCAGCTTGACGCCGTCGCGCATGCTGACGCCCATCGACGAGGAGCCGCCGGTGAACGGCCCGCTGAGGCCGATTTTAATCGGTTCAGCCGCGAGAGCCGAACCGGCGTAGAGCATGGCCGCCATGGCCATGGAAAGCCCGAGTTTCATGTGCGCTCCTACCCGTTTAGACCGCCGCCTTTCCGGCGGCTTGTTCTATGTTCCGGAAATTACACGCGTCCCGGCCGAGCGCAACGGGGCGGAAGGTAGGGGGATGACGGTTCCGTCAGCAAAATTACATAAACAGGGCAGATATCCGTCAAACGCATATCAGGTCATGCATAAAGTATGGGCAGACGGCGCGTCGTCTCGAAATTTCTTGCGCCGGCGCAAGCTGTGCCATCGATCGGCAGGACGCCACGCGACGTCCCGATCGGTCGGCCCATCCCCGCTCCTTATCCCTTCACGCGCGGGTAACGCGCCCGGGCCTCCAGATCGTCGAGGTCCATGTGATTGCGGATATAAGAGCGGCTCGCATCGGTGTGCGGCTGGAAATCCCAGGGCGCCGGCGTGCCGATCGAAAGGGCCGAGACCACCGTATGGCGGCGGCGCTGGCTCTCGCGCACGGCCTTGTCGAGGGCCGTGAAGTCCCAGCGCGCGGCGGCCTCGGCCCGAAAGGCGGCGAGATCGGTCGCGAAGGTCGGGTCGTCCGCGAGGTTCACGCGCTCGTCGGGATCGACCGCCAGATCGTAGAGCTGATCGGGGTCGGCGGGGCTCGTGACGAATTTCTGCGTGCCGCGGCGGATCATCATCAGCGGCGCGACCGCGCCCTCGGCGAGGTATTCGCCGATCACCTCGTCGTGGCCGCCGGTGCCGGCGAGGTGTGGCAGCAGGCTGCGGCCCTCGATCTCGCTCGCGTACCGCCCCGGCCGGCCGTCCTGCGCCAGCTCGACCAGCGTCGGCAGCATGTCGACCAGCGAGACCGACTGCGCCACGCGACCGGCCTTGAACCGGCCCGGCGCCGAGACCAGCAGCGGCACGCGGCTCGCGCCCTCGAACCAGCTCATCTTGTACCAGAAGCCGCGCTCGCCGAGCATCTCGCCATGGTCCGAGGTCACGATCACGATCGTGTCGTCGCGGAGCGCCGTCTCGTCGAGCGCGGTCAGGAGCCGGCCGATGTTGTGGTCGACATAGGAGATCGCGCCGTAATAGGCGCGGCGGGCGTTGCGGATATGGTCCTCGGTGATTTCGGCGCCGGCCATATCACAGACATGGTAGAGGCGCCGCTCATGCGGAGTCATCGCCTCCCGATCGAGGCCGTGGCTCGGCAGGTCGATGTCGTCGTGACGGTAGAGGTTCCACCACTTCTCGGGGATCGCGAAAGGGTCGTGCGGGTGGGTCAGCGACACCACCATGCAGAACGGCCGGGCGCGATCGCCACGGGCGTGGTCGTAGATCTGCCGCTCGGCGGCGAAGATCACCTCGTCGTCGAAGTCGATCTGGTTGGTACGCACGCAGAGCCCGGCGTCGGTGACCGAGCTCATGTTGTGATACCAGCTCGGCCGGTCGTGCGGATGGTCCCAGTCGGGCGTCCAGCCGAAGTCGGCCGGATAGATGTCGGTGGTGAGCCGCTCCTCGAAGCCATGGAGTTGATCCGGGCCGCAGAAGTGCATCTTGCCGGAGAGCACCGTCCGATAGCCGGCGCGGCGCAGGTAATGCGCGAAGGTCGGGATGTCGGAGCGGAACTCGGCCGCATTGTCGTAGGCGCCGGTCTTCGACGGCAGCCGGCCCGACATGAACACCGCCCGCGACGGCGAGCAGAGCGGGCTGTTGCAATAGGCGCTGTCGAAGACGACGCCGCGATCCGCGAGCGCCATCATGTTCGGCGCCTGCGTCAGCCTGTGGCCGTGGAACGGCAGCGATGCCGGAGCCATCTGGTCGGCCATCACGAGCAGGATGTTCATCGATCGCCTCTTCGAAAACGGGGAGAACGCGGGTCGGCTGGGGGCATCGCGGGCGCCGAGAGTGCCGCGTCCGACACGCGCGGTCGAGCCCGCTCGGGATCGTGGCGCTCCCGAGACTAGGTGGCTCCCTGGCCGGCACTGTCCGCGTTGCGACGCTGGCTGCCGCGCCGGGCCCGATCGGCGCCGAGTGGTGGCCGCCTGCCATCCCTCCCGCTCGCATGCCACCATCCGCCATCCGCGCATTGCAGGCTCAACTTGTCGACTAGTCTGCATATGACTAAGCTCGCCGGCATGCATCGACCCGAGCACGATCATCCTCCGAGTGTCCGCACGATCCACGGCGACCTGCGCCGGCGGATCATCGTGCTCGACCTCATGCCGGGTTCGCGCCTGTCGGAAAACGAACTCGCCGACCATTACGGCACCAGCCGCGCGCCGGTGCGCGAGGCGCTGATCCGGCTCGGCGAGGAAGGGTTCATCGACGTCCGGCCGCAGCGCGGCAGCTTCGTCAGCCGCATCTCGCTCACGGCGGTGGCGCGCGCCCGGTTCGTGCGCGAGGCGATCGAGGCGGCAGCGGCGCGGAGGGCGGCGGAGATCGGGGCCTCGACGGCGCTGCTCAACCGGGCGCGAGCGCTGATCGTCGAGCAGCGGCGCCTCGCGGACGACGCGCGCGGCTTCATCGCCGCCGACGGATCGTTCCACCGCCTGCTCGCGGAGGCAAGCGGCATCGCGGGTCTGTGGGCGGCGATCGAGCGCGAGAAGGCGCAGCTCGATCGCGTGCGTTTCCTGTCGCTGCCCGAGGCGCCGCGCCATTCCCCGATCATCGAGCAGCACGAGGACATCCTCGACGCCATCGAGGCGCGCGATCCGGACGCGGCCGAGGCGGCCATGCGGCGGCACCTGTCCCAGGTGCTCGCCGTCCTGCCCTCGCTCGCGACCGCCCGCCCCGACCTGATCGTAACCGGCGACCCGACACGCCCGGCGCACGTCGGCTTCTGAGCCGAGCCCCCAACAAGACCCATTCAGAAAGCTCGAGGAGATCCCTTCCATGGAACAGAGCTGGCGCTGGTTCGGACCCGGCGACGTCGTGCCGCTCCACGCAATCCGTCAGGCCGGCGCGCGCGGCGTCGTCACCGCGCTGCATCACATTCCCTACGGTGTCATTTGGAGCGTCGAGGAGATCGAGAAGCGCAAGGCCGAGATCGCCGCCGATGCCTCGCTCGGGCTTCACTGGAACGTGGTCGAGAGCCTGCCGATCCACGAGCGGGTCAAGATCGGCGAGGGCGACCTGACCGAGATCTTCGACAACTACCGTCAGTCGATGCGCAACCTCGCGGCCTCCGGCATCAAGACGATCTGCTACAATTTCATGCCGGTACTCGACTGGACGCGCACCGAGCTGCGCCATCGCCTGCCCGGCGGCGGCAGCGCGCTGCGCTTCAACGCGCATGAGTTCGCGGCCTTCGACTGTTTCATGCTCGAACGGCCGGGGGCCGAGGCCGAGCACGGGCCGGCACTGGTCGCGCGCGCCAGGGCATGGTTCGACGGCGCGTCGGAGGCCGAGAAGGACGTGCTCCTGTCGAGCATCATGGCCGGCCTGCCCGGCGCCTTCGACCGCTACGACATTCCGGGCCTGCGCAAGATCCTCGCGCGCTACGACGACATCTCGGTCGACCGCCTGCGCGAGAATTTCGTCCGGTTCCTGAAGGAGATCATCCCGACGGCGGAAGAGCTCGGCATCCGCATGGCCGTGCATCCGGACGACCCGCCGCGGCCGCTCATGGGCCTGCCGCGCATCGTCTCGACCGCCGAGGACATCCGATTTCTGATGCGGGCGGTGCCGTCGGTCGCCAACGGCCTGACGCTGTGCTCGGGCTCGCTCGGCGCGGGCCCGGCGAACGACGTGCCGGCGATCGCGCGCGAATTCGCCGACCGCATTCACTTCGTGCACCTGCGCAATGTCGCCAAGGAGCCGGACGGCTCGTTCATGGAGGCCGATCACCTCGGCGGCGACACCGACATGGTGGCGCTGGTGCGCGTGCTGCTCGGCGAGCAGAAGCGCCGGAAGGACGCCGGCGATCCGCGCTGGCGGCTGCCGTTCCGCCCGGACCACGGCCACGAGCTGCTCGACGACGTCGGCAAGGGCTCGTTCCCCGGCTATTCGACCATCGGCCGGCTCAAGGGGCTCGCCGAGATCCGCGGCGTGATGACCGCGGTCGCGCAGATGGAGGGACTGCCGGTCTGAGGGCCGGCAGTTCGGTTGCCAGCGCCGCCTACTTCGGGCGGGCGATGACGAGCGCGGCCATGATCACGGCCGCGCCGATCGCCTGTTGCAGGCTCATGGTCTCGCCGAGCACGGCCCAGCCGATGAAGGTCGAGGCCGGCGCCCAGGCGAGCAGCACCAGCGCGACGATGCCGACCGGCACGCGGCCGACCGCGACCGAGGTCAGGCCCTGCCCCCCGGCATGCGACAACACGCCGAGCGCGATCACGGCGGCCCAACCCTTCACCGACTGCGGCACGAAGGTCTCACCGGCGGCGAGCGCCATGATCACCAGCGCCACGCCCGAGACGACGCCGGTCCAGAGCGTCGCCGACGGGCCATCGAAGGCGCCGCGCACGCGCTTCATGATCAGAAGGTAGCTCGCGTAGAAGATCGCGGCGCCGACCGCGAACAGGTCGCCGGCGCCGAGCCTGGTCGGCGCCAGGAGGCCGGCCATGATCCAGCTGCCGAACAGCGCGAGACCGAAGGCGCCCCAGATCTTGGCCGGCGGATGCTCGGCATAGAAGACCGCCCCGCCGATCACGACCAGGATCGGCGCGATGTTGGCGATGAACGAGGCATTGGCGACGTCGGTCGCCCTGAGCGCCAGATGAAACGCCGCGACATCGAGCGCGAAGGCGAGGCCGCCGAGCGCGATGAAGATCAGCATCGACGGCGTGAGCGGCACGCGCGGAGCAGGCGCGGCCGGGCCGGCCTCGTTGCGGCGCTTGGCGGCGAGATGGCCGGTCCAGACCCACAGGACCGGCAGCGCGAAGATCAATCGCCAGGCCGCGCTCGACATCGGCCCGACGTCGGCGAAGCGGACGAACACGACCGACCAGGCGATGATGCCCGTGCCGACCAGCAGCGCGGCGAGGCCCTTGCGATCGATCGCGGGGGCGACAGGGGTCTCGTCCGGAACGGCGGTCACGGCGGTCTTTCGGGTTCGCGAGCGGGAATGCGCCTCGCGAAAACCGACGATGCGCGCCATGATGACTGTCGCGGCGCGGGCGGAGCGCTGTCAATGGCGACGCCGGCCCACATCGGCTCGCGGCTGCCATGCGACAGGGACATGCGCGCCGGCCGGGACGTCGGCGGCATCGAAGGGGGGCGAAGAGGCGGGGCGAAAGGGGGCGCGGCTCCGTCGCTCAGAGCCGTACCACCTCGCCGGTCCGCACACTCTCGTCGGCGGCGAGCACGATGCGCAGGCTGTCGATCGCCTCGCGCACATGGCGGCTCGTGTCGGCGCCCAAGCCGATCGCATCGCGGAACAGCATCTGTTCGCGGTCGCAGAGCTCCTGATGGCCGGGCTCGTCGTCCATGCGCAGGATTTCGTCGGCCTTCAGGAACCGGCCGTCGGGACCGAGCGCGGCGTGATGGAGACGGATGGCGCTGGTCTTGGTATGGGCGTCGATATCGGCGGAGGCGGTCGCCGCCGCGCCCGCCTCGGTCGCTTCGCCCTGATCGAAGGCCACGATCGACACCGCGCCCTTCGGGCCGACCATGTCCTTCACGAAGAAGGCGACCTCGCTCATCATCGGGCCCCAGCCGGCCTCGTACCAGCCGACCGAGCCGTCGTCGAAAGCGACATGCAGGTGGCCGTAGTTGTACATGCCGTCGCGGATCTCGTCGGTCAGCCGGGCGCCGATCGCGTGGACGCGAACCGGCTTGGCGCCGGTCACCTGGCACATGACGTCGACATAGTGGACGCCGCAGTCGACGATCGGCGACAGCGAATTCATCAGCTGGCGATGCACCGCCCAGTTGGCGCCGGCCGACTGCTGGTTCAGGTTCATGCGCATGACCAGCGGCTTGCCGAGCGTGCGGCCGATCTCGACGAAACGCGTCCAGGACGGATGGACGCGCAGGATGTAGCCGACGACCAGCGCTCGGCCCGCCGCCTGCGCGAGCGCGGCAATCCGTTCGGCCTCCGCGACCGTCTCGGCGATCGGCTTCTCGACGAAGACATGGGCGCCGGCGGCAAAGGCCATTTCGGCATAGGCGGCGTGGGTGTCCGGCCAGGTCGCGATGCAGACCGCGTCGGGGCGCAGGCTGGCGAGTGCGGTGGCGTAGTCGCCGAAGGTCGGAACGCCGGGGAATTCGGCCGCGATTTCCGGCCGGCCGTCGATGCCGCGGCTGCAGAGGCCGACGAGCTCGAAGCCCTCGACCCGGACATAGGCGCGCGCATGGCTCAGGCCCATGTTGCCGGTGCCGACGACCAGGACACGAATGGGTCTCGTCATCGCAGCGCCCTCCCCTCGTCTGTCACGCTTCCGCCGCCGCGCGCCGCTCGCCCGCGACCCAGGTCGCGCGGACCCGCAGGTCCTCGCAGAGATGGACGAGGTCGGCGCGCAGGCCCGGCGCGATGCGGCCGATCTCCTCGCCGCGGCCGATCCAGGCGGCCGGGTTCGCCGTCGCCATGCCGAGCGCGGTCGCGCGGTCGACGCCGAGGCGCTCGACCAGGAAACGGACGGCGTCGGCCATGGTGATGTTGGAGCCGGCGAGCGTACCGTCGGCGAGTTCGAGCCGCTCGCCGACACGCCTGACCTCGCGGCCCTGCAAGGCGAAATGGTCCGGCCCGCCGGCAGCGGGCGGCATCGCGTCGCTGACCAGGACGACCCGACCGGCCGGCTTTGCGGCGATGGCAACCTTCAGCGCGAGCGGATCGACATGGAAGCCGTCAGCAATCAGGCCGCAGTAGGCGCCGGGCGTGGCGAGCGCGGCGCCGACCATGCCGGGGGCGCGGTGGCCGAGCTGGCTCATTGCATTGAAGAGATGGGTGAAGCCCGATGCGCCGGCGGCGAGCGCCGCGAGCGCCTGTTCGGCGCTCGCATCGGAATGGCCGAGGCTCACGACGACGCCCGCCGCGACCATCGTCGCGATGGTCTCGGGTGGCACGTGGGCCGGCGACAGCGTCACCAGCACCGTGCCGCAGCTCTCCGGGCCACGCGCGGCGGCGGCGAGACGCGCCATGTCGTCGGCGCCGATCGGCCTGATCCGATCGGCCGGATGCGCGCCGCGCCGTGCGGGGTCGAGGAACGGCCCTTCGACATGGATGCCCAGCACCTCGCGGGCGCCGGCGGCGCGGGCCCGGCGCACCGCCTCGACCGCGGCCCAGGTCACGTCGGGCCGATCGGTGATCACGGTCGGCAGCAGGCCGGTGGTGCCGTAACCGCGATGGGCGGCGGCGATGGCGGCGACGGCTTCCGGCGTCGGATCCTCGTTCAGGAGCACGCCGCCGCCGCCGTTGACCTGAAGATCGATGAAGCCGGGGACCAGGATGCCGCCGGCGAGCGGGACACGCTCGGTGTTCGCCGGTACATGCTCGACAGGGACGGCCGACGCGATCCGCTCGCCATCGACCACGACGGCCAGACCGTCGAGCAGAGCCCCGTCGACCAGCACGCGCGCACCGCTGAGGGCGAACACCATCAGATCGTCTCCGTCACCTTGCGCAGCCGCTGCGGCCGATCCGGATCGCGGCCGCGCAGGCGCGCGACCCGCTCGACGCAATGATAGAACGACTGGATCATCGTGATCGGCTCCAGGAACTTGTGACCCGGATCGGCGAACGGCAGCCGGCCCGGCGCACCCGGTCCCGCTTCGACCGCGAGCACGGGCGCCCCCGTGGTGCGCAGCCGCGCGAGCGTGTCGAGCATGCCCGGCCGCGATGCATCGCGGGGCGAAAAGCACAGCACCGGGAAGCCCTCGCCGACCAGCTCGAACGGCCCGTGCATGACCTCGGCCGCGGAAAAGGCCTCGGCGTGCAGCGCCGAGGTCTCCTTGAGCTTCAGCGCCGCCTCGGCCGCGATCGGCAGCGACGGGCCGCGCCCGAGGACATAGAGCGATCCGGCATTCGCCAGCGTCTCGACCGCCGCCGCCCAGGGGCCGGCGGTCGCATCCGGCGCCTTGGCGAGCGCACAGGAGAGGTTCTCGAGGCCGCGCAGCAGCGCCTCGTCCTCGGCCCATTCCGCGACCAGCCGCGCCGCGCGGCGAGGCTCGCGATGAAGGACTTCGTGGCGGCGACGCTCCGCTCCGGGCCGGCGCAGAGCGGCAGGCAGAGGTCGGCCTCGGCGGCCGCCGGTGAGGTCTCGTCGTTGACGAAGGCGACCGTGAAGGCGCCCGCCGCCTTCGCGGCCGCCTGAAGCGCCAGGATATCGGGACTGCGCCCGGACTGGCTGACGGTCACGAACAGCGCGCCGCGCAGTTTCAGAGGCGCGTCGTAGATCGACGCCACCGAAGCGCCCATCGAGCAGCACGGCACGCCGAGCACGATCTCGACGAGGTACTTCAGATACCAGGCCGCATGATCGGAGCTGCCGCGCGCAGGTGACGACCACCGGCGGCGGCGCCGCGCGCAAGCGCGCGCCGAGATCCCTCAGCGCGACGGCGTTGCGCTCGAACTGGCGCGCGACGGCGGCCGGCGCTTCGGCCGTCTCGCGTGCCATGGCGGTTTCGTGCGCCGTCCCCGGGTTCGATCCGGCGCCTTGCTCGACTGCTGTCATGGCGTTTCCTGTTCGGCCGGAGCGACCGTCAGTTCGGCGACGAAGTCATAGGCGTCGCCGCGATAGTGGGAGCGCACGAACTCGACCACCCGGCCGTCCGGCAGGTACGAGACGCGCTGGATGAACAGCGCCGGGCTGCCGGCGGCGAGCCCGAGGCGCTGGGCGTCTTCGGGCATCAGTGCGGTCGCCTGCAGCCGCTGCAGCGCACGCACGGGTCGGTGCCCGTGCCGGCCGAGCACCGCATAGAGCGAGGTCTCGACCTCGGTCGGGTCCGGCAAATAGCGCAGCGGCACGACGGCGAGTTCGATCGCCAGCGGCTCGCCGCCGGCGCGGCGCAAGCGATGGAACCGCGCGACCGCATCGCCCGGCGAAAGGCCGAGCACCATCGCCTCCTCGGGCGACGGCATGCCGACCGAGCGGTCGAGCCAGATCTGATCGGCAGCGAGGCCGCGCGAGGCCATGTCCTGCGTGAAGCTGGTCAGGTGCGACAGCGGCTGCTCGATGCGCGAGCGGCGCGGCGCGACATAGGTGCCGGAGCCGGCCCGCTGCACCAGCACCCCTTCCTTCACCAGTCCTTCGATGGCCTTGCGCACCGTGACGCGCGACACGCCGAGCCGCTCGGCGAGGTCGCGCTCGCTCGGCAGGGCCTCGGTCTCGCCGAGACGGCCGGCACGGACCGCATCGCGCACGATCTTGCGCAATCTCAGGTAAAGCGGCGTCGCGGTCTCGGCCTCGAATCGGGCCTTGTCGAAGACGTCGCCCGGCACACCGACAGCGGCCGCGACGGCCTGGGCAGACGCGACGGTCATGACGCGAGCCCTCCGATCGGGCCGGTCACGGCGAAACCTTCAACGGGACCGCCGGCCATGCGGATCGCACCATCGAGCGGATCGGAGATCGGCGCCGCGAGCGCCGCGCGGGTGGTCGGAGACAGGCGACCGGCGAGTTCCGCCGCGACGCTACCGATCAACGCGATACGATCGACGCCGAAGCCGAGCAGGTTCTCGGCCATCGCCGACAGCGCGGCGGCCGCCTCGTCGAGGATCCGGCCGGCGACCGCATCGCCCTCGCGCGCGGCCTCGAATACGGCCGGGGCGAAGGCGCCGTAGTCGCGGCTCAGCGCGGTGCGCGACCATTCGACGATCGCGGGCAGGTCGTCGAAACGGGCGAGCAGCCGTTCGGCGAGGGATGACGTCGGCGCGAGCCGATCGCCGACCAGCACGGCGTGATGCAGCGCGGCGCGGCCGATCACGGCGCCCGAGCCGTCGTCGCCGAGCGCGAAGCCGCGACCGCCGATCGCGTGCCGGCGCCCGTCCCTCAAGGCGAAGGCGGCCGATCCGGTGCCGGCGATGACGATGCCGCCGTCACGGCCGCCATGCGCGCCGATGCAGGCGATGGCGGCGTCGCTGTCGACCACGACGGAGGCGAAGGGCAGCCCGCCTCGACCACGGCCCGGGCCCGGAATGCATCGGTGACGCCCGCGAGGCCGAGGCCCGCGCGGCACCGGCCGATCGCCTCGGGCGGAAGACCCGCCGCCGCGATCGCCGCCGCGGCGGTCGTGGCGATGCTGTCAAGCGCCCGATCGAAGTCCTGATAGATATTGGCGAGCCCGCCCTCGGCCTCGCCGAGCCGGCGTCCGGCACGATCGCGCAGCCGCGCCCGGCAGCGTGTGCCGCCACCATCCACACCGAGGAAGAGATCGTCCATCACGCCTGGCTCACCCGTTTGACGGCATGATACCAAATTAATACCGAATGGGAAGCGATCCGAGCGGATTTACCGTTGTGCCGGCCGGCCGCTACGGCACGGGCTCAATCTGTTTGACATTTTAAGCTCTTGCCTTCGAACAAACCAAATGCCGCGGATTTCGGCATTTCAATCGTTAACAGCGGCGCTGGACAACTGGTTCTATTTCGGTATTGTGACGCTCACTTTCCTCCGATACGGGCGCGCCTCGTGAGCACGACTGCAGCGATCACTGAAGCGATTTCGGTTCGCTACGCCGATCTCGACGTCCAGGACGACGAGACCGTGCTCGCGGCCCTCGCGGAGGGGCAGGAGCGCGCGGTCGCGGCGGCCCGCGCGGCAATCCCCGCGATCGCGGCAGCGGCCGGGCTGATGACCGATCGCCTCGCCGGCGGCGGCCGGCTCATCTATGTCGGCGCCGGATCGTCGGCCGGGGTCGCGGTGCAGGACGGTTCGGAACTGCCCGGCACGTTCGGGATCGCGCGCGATCGGATTGTGTTCCTGATCGCCGGCGGCCTCGCCGCGCTGACCGACATCGACGGTGCCGCGGAGGACGATATCGCTTCGGCCCGGCAGGAAATCGCGACGCTCGGACCGCTCGACCGCGACGTGGTCGTGGCGGTTTCGGCCAGCGGCTCGACGCCCTTCACGCTCGCCGCCGCCGAAGCCACCAAGGCGGCCGGGGCGGCGCTGATCGGTATCGCCAACAATGCCGATACGCCCCTGCTCACGCTCGCCGACCGGCCGATCTTTCTCGACAGCGGCCCGGAGGTCGTCGCCGGCTCGACGCGCATGGCCGCCGGCACGGCGCAGAAATCGGCGCTCGGGCTGCTCTCGACCCTGGTGGCGGTCCGGCTCGGCCATGTGCACGGCGGCATGATGGTGGGCGTCCGGGCCGACAACGCCAAGCTCCGCGAGCGGGCGCGCCGGATCGTCGGCACGATCACCGGCGCACGCGAGGAGGCCGCCGCCCGCGCGATCGAGGCGAGCGGCGGCGACGTGAAGACGGCGGTGCTGATCTGCGCCGGCGCCGATGCGGAAACGGCCGCCCGCGTGCTCGCGGGCGCGGAGGGCAACCTGCGCCGGGCGCTGGCGACGATCGCCGATCGATAGGACGGGTCGCAAGGACGGGGTCATGCAAGGATCGAGGGTAACAGCCCCGGTTCCGGAGAGGAGAAACCACATGAAGACGCAGTCGCGGATCACCATTCTCCTGGCGGCGACCATGCTCGCCGGGTTTGCCGGCGCGGCGAACGCCGGTTCGCTCAAGATCGAGAGCTGGCGCAACGACGACGCCGATATCTGGAAGACCAAGATCATCCCGGCCTTCAACAAGAAGTATCCGGACATCAAGATCGAGTTCACCTCGACGCCGCCGAAGGAATACAACGCGACGCTGAACGCGCGGCTGCAGGGCGGCACCGCCGGCGACCTGATCACCTGCCGGCCGTTCGACGCCTCGCTCGAGCTGTTCAACAAGGGCCAGCTGATTTCGGTCAACGACGTCAAGGGCCTCGACGCCTTCTCCGACGTCGCCAAGTCCGCCTGGACCACCGACGACGGCAAGACCACCTTCTGCGTACCGATGGCCTCGGTCATCCACGGCTTCATGTACAACAAGGACGTGTTCAAGAAGCTCGGCCTTTCCGAGCCGAAGACCGAAGACGAGTTCTTCGCCGCGCTCGACAAGATCAAGGCCGACGGCTCGGTCACGCCGCTCGACATGGGCACGAACGACCAGTGGGAAGCCGCGACCATGGGCTTCCAGAACATCGGCCCGAACTACTGGAACGGCGAGGAAGGCCGCAAGGCGCTGATCGCCGGCACGCAGAAGTTCACCGATCCGCAGTATGTCGCGGTGTTCAAGACGCTGGCGCGCTGGGCGCCCTACATGGGCGCCGGCTACAAGGCGCAGCCCTATCCGGACAGCCAGAACCTGTTCTCGCTCGGCAAGGCGGCGATCTACCCGGCCGGCTCCTGGGACATCGCGACCTTCCGCGCGCAGGCGAACTTCGACATCGGCGCCTTCAAGCCGCCGCTGCCGAAGGGCCAGTCGACCTGCTACATCTCCGACCATACCGACATCGGCATGGGCATCAATGCCGCGTCGAAGAACAAGGACGAGGCCAAGACGTTCCTGGCCTGGACCACGACCGACGAATTCGCCCAGATCTTCGCCAACGAGATCCCGGGCTTTTATCCGCTGTCCAACGCCAAGGTCACGCTGAAGGACGATCTCGCCCAGACCTTCGTGTCGTGGCGGTCGGAGTGCAAGTCGACGATCCGGAACTCCTACCAGATCCTGTCGCGCGGCACGCCGAACCTCGAGAACGACCTCTGGAACCTGTCGGCACAGGTCATCAACGGCACGATCACGCCGGAGGATGCCGCCAAGAAGGCCCAGGACGGTCTCGACAAGTGGTACAAGCCGGCGAAGTGACGTCACCATGATGGGACGGGCGGCCCGACGGCCGCCCGTTCGCCAACAAGCACAACTGCCGCAACCACGGCGGCAGGCAATAAACGGGGGCGGCATGGCAGAGGACAGACAGGCGGGGGCGGCGGACGTGGTCGGCACGTCCCGGCTCGGCTTTTTCGCGCTGCTCACCTTCTTCCTCGGCCCGGCGGTCGTGATCTACACGGCCTTCTCGGTCTGGCCGCTGATCTCGACTATTCTCTATTCGTTCTACCATGCCGGTCCGAACGGGACGGCCTTCGTCGGCCTCGCCAACTTCGCGACGCTGCTCGGCGATCCCGGCTGGTCCAGGCCGTTCTGGAACGCGCTCGGCAACAACATCATCTTCTTCGCCATCCACATGGCGGTGCAGAACCCGATCGGCATCGCGCTCGCCGCGCTGCTCAGCCTGCCGAAGCTGACCGGCCGCGCCGCCTACCGGACGCTGATCTTCATGCCGACCATGCTGTCGGTCGTGATCATCGGCTTCGTCTGGCAGCTGATCCTGTCGCCGCTCTGGGGCATCGGCGAGGGGTTCCTCGCCTTCTTCGGGCTGAAGAGCTGGTTCCAGCCCTGGCTCGGCCAGGAGGGCACGGCGCTCGTCACGCTGTCGCTGATCTCGGTCTGGCAGTTCGTCGGCATCCCGATGATCCTGGTCTATGCCGCGCTGCTGGCGATCCCGCAGGATCTGACCGACGCTGCGACCGCCGACGGGCTGAACCAGTTCCAGATCTTCCTCTGGGTGAAGCTGCCCTTGGTCGCGCCAACGATCGGGCTCGTCTCGGTCCTGACGTTCGTCAACAACTTCAACGCGTTCGACCTGATCTACGCGGTCAAGGGCGCGCTCGCCGGGCCGAACTTCTCGACCGACATCATGGGCACGCTGTTCTACCGGACCTTCTTCGGCAACCAGCTCCAGGTCGGCGATCCCGCCATGGGCGCGACCGTCGCGACCATGACGTTCCTGGTCATCCTCGCCGGCCTGATGGTCTATCTCTTCGTCGTGCAGCGCCGGCTGCAGCGGCACAGCTTCTAAAGGGGCGCGAGATGGTGCCGAACGCGCTCCGCAAGCCGCTCTCCGCAACCGCCGTCCACGCGGTGCTGATCGCCTACACGGCGCTGGCGCTGTTTCCGATCGTGCTGGTCATCGTGAACTCGTTCAAGGCGCGGCGCGCGATCTTCGGATCGCCGCTCGCGCTGCCGGACGCCAAGAGCTTCTCGCTGATCGGCTACGACAAGGTGCTCGCCGACGGTGCGGTGCCGCTCTACTTCCTGAACAGCGTCACGGTCACCGTCGTCACGATCGGCCTCGTGCTGCTGCTCGGCGCCATGGCCGGCTGGGCCCTGACCGAATACCGGTTCCGAGGCTCGACGGCGCTCAAGCTCTACCTCTCGATCGGCATCATGCTGCCGATCCGGCTCGGCAGCGTCGCGATCCTGCAGATCATGGTCGCGTCGGGGCTGATCAACACGCGCACCGCGCTCGTGCTGGTCTACACGGCGCAGGGGCTGCCGCTGTCGATCTTCATCCTGTCGGAGTTCATCGCCCAGATCCCGCGCGACCTGCGCGAGGCGGCGCGCTGCGACGGGCTCGGCGAGATCCGGATCTTCTTCCACATCGTGCTGCCGCTGATCCGGCCGGCGCTCGCCACCGTCGCCGTGTTCACGATGATTCCGATCTGGAACGACCTGTGGTTCCCGCTGCTGCTCGCGCCGAGCGACGGCACGCAGACGATCACGCTCGGCATCCAGCAGTTCATCGGGCAATACGTCACCGACTGGAATGCGGTTCTCGCCGCGCTGTCGGTGGCGATCCTGCCCGTGCTCACGCTCTACATCCTCTTCTCCCGCCAGCTCATCCGCGGCCTCACAGCCGGCGCGGTGAAGTGACGGCGACCGACGGAACGCGATCCATGGCCGGCCTCGACATCGCCAAGCTCAACAAGTCCTACGGATCGGCCGAGATCCTGAAGGACATCGACCTATCGATCGCCGACGGCGAGTTCGTCGTGCTGGTCGGCCCCTCGGGGTGCGGGAAGTCGACGCTGCTCAGGATGATCGCCGGGCTGGAGACGATCTCGTCCGGCGCGCTGACCATCGGCGGACGGCGGGTCAACGACCTGCCGCCGGCCAAGCGCGGCATCGCCATGGTGTTCCAATCCTACGCGCTCTATCCGCATATGGACGTCTACGGCAACATGGCCTTCGGCCTGAAGTTCGCCGGCACGCCCAAGGCCGAGATCGAGGCCCGTGTCGCCGAGGCCGCGCGCATCCTGCAGCTCAAGCCGCTCCTGAAGCGCCGGCCGCGCGACCTCTCCGGCGGCCAGCGCCAGCGCGTCGCGATCGGCAGGGCGATCGTGCGCCATCCGGAGGTGTTCCTGTTCGACGAGCCGCTGTCGAACCTCGACGCCGCACTCCGGGTCGCGACCCGCATCGAGATCGCCAAGCTGCACAAGCTCCTCAAGGCGACCATCGTCTACGTCACCCACGACCAGGTCGAGGCGATGACGCTCGCCGACAAGATCGTGGTCATGAACAAGGGCCGCATCGAGCAGGTCGGCAAGCCGCTCGATCTCTATTATAAGCCGGCAAACTTGTTCGTCGCCGGGTTCATCGGTTCCCCCGCCATGAACATCCTGCCCGGGACCGTCGCAGGGATCGATGCGGGCGGGGTGATGATCGATATCGGCAGAGGAGCGGGTGCGGGCGCGTCGCTGCGGCTCGCGGCGGCGCCGGGTGTGGCCGTGGGCGACGCCGTTTCGGTCGGAATCCGGCCGGAGCACCTGAAGCTCGGTTCAGCCCCTCAAACCGAAAGCGCGATCCGGCTCGACGGCACGCTCGATCTGATCGAACGTCTCGGCGAGACCGGCTATGCCTATGTGCGGCTCGCGAGCGGCGCGACGGCTGTCGCCGAGATCAAGGGCGATATCGGCGTCGAGGCCGGCGCGCAGGTGGTGCTCACCGCCTCGGCGAGCGATGCGCACCTGTTCGATGCGCAGGGCCGGGCGCTCCGGGCCTGATCCGACGTCTCGGGCCGACGTCAGAACCGCAGCATCTCGGCCTCGACCTTGGCCAGGAAAGCTTTGCGATCGGCGTCGGTCGCGCGGTTCAGGTCGTAGAGCGCGGTGTGACGGACGGGCGCCAGCGGCGCGATGACGGCGCGCAGCACGCGGGTGACCACCTTGCGCGGCGGATCGCCGACCAGAAGCGCACGCAGGCGGCTGCCGCCATAGGTCATGACCGCGGTCAGCTTCTTGATGTTGGCGAGCTTCGGCGCGACCTTGCCGTCGACCATCTCGAACGAAACGCCCGGCAGGAACACGCGGTCGAAGAAGCCCTTCAGCATGGCCGGGAAGCCGAAGTTCCAGACCGGCGAGCAGATCACCAGCGCGTCGGCACGGAGCACCCGCTCGACGTAAGCCGCGACCGGCGCCCGGTTCTCGGGCACGTCGTGATAGCCGATGCGCTCCTCGCGGGTCAGCACGGGCGAGAAGCCTTCCGCATAGAGATCGCAATCGTCGACCTCGTGGCCGGCACGCTTCAGCGCCGAGACCACAGTGGCGTGCACCGCGGCATTGAAGCTCGTTTCGACCGGATGGCAGTAGAGCACCAGCACCCGCATGCTACGCCTCCTCGTCGGGATCTTCGGGCGCGACGACCGGGGCCGCGGCCGGGCGGATCACGATCGCCTTGATCATCATCAGCGCCGCGCTGCGGGCGAGCGCCCGGTCGCGCGGATCGGCGAGATCGGCATCGAAACGGCGCGCCTGCGCCGCATAGGCCGCGGCATAGGCGGCGGCCGGGCCGCCGGGGGCGATCAGCGAGGCTTCCATCCGCGCGACGGTCGCCTCGATCTCGGCGAGATCATGGGAATGCGTCATCACGCCTCCAAAGCCTGAAGGCCACGGAATAGATAGACCTTGTCGGCGCCGAAATCGTAGTCCGGCTCCTCCCAGGCGATCATCTTGCCGGGGTTGAGCAACCCCTTCGGATCGGCCTCGCGCTTGAAGGCGAGCTGGACCGGGTCCGACTGCTTCATGCCGCCCTCCTCGAGCGTATAGCGGTGTGGATTGAACACCGGACAGCCGTTGTCCTCGTGGATCCTGATGATCTCCTCCAGCCGCTCTTCGGTGGTGTAGCGCACGATCGGCAGGCCGAAGCAGGTTACGTTCCCGTCGAAACGCACGAATTCGAGGTGACCCGGCACTTCGTCGCCGAGGATGGCGGTGACCTTCTCCAGCCGTTCGAGCTGATGCGGATAGGGATAGAGCGTCTGCAGATAGGTGATGCTCGGATCGACGCGAAGCCCGCGCAACGTGGTGTGGTTCCAGGCCAGTTCGTAGGCCGGCGGCAGGCCGCGCCGCTCGTCCTCGCCGGCACGATCGGATCGGAACAGCACGCTCGCCCGGCTGTCGCGCCCGACGAGCGTCATCAGCGCCGACAGCGCCTGCCGGGCGACCATGATCACGACCATCGACTGGTCGCGGCGGACGTAGCGCTGATGGCGCAGGAAATAGTCGTGCGGCACCGGCGCGGCGATCACGCCGAGCTCCTTGAGCAGGATGCCGTCCTCGGCGCCGAGCGCGTTGGCGAAACGCGCGGCGTCCATGAACCGGTCGAAGCCGAGTAGGACGTCGACCCAGTCGTAGGCCGGCGCGAGCGGCACCTCGACGCGGGTGATGACGCCGTTGGTGCCGTAGGCATGAGCGACCTTGGCGAGGTCGTCGCCGGTCAGATCGAGCACGCGCGGGGTACTCTCCAGCGTGACGACCCGCGCGGAGACGATGTTTCCGAGGTCGCGCAGGCCGCCCCAGCGGATCGAGCCGACGCCACCCGAGCCGCCGGCGATGAAGCCGCCGATCGTGGCGCTGCGATAGGTCGAGGGATGCAGCCTGAGTTCCTGCCGGCTGTCGGCGATGGTGACCTGATCGATCTCCGACATGATCGCGCCGGCATCGGCCGTCACGGTGCCGTTGCCGATCGCGCCGACGCCGCGCAGTTCGGCGAGGCTCAGGATCAGACCGCCGGAGAGCGGCATTGCCTGGCCGTAATTGCCGGTGCCGGCGCCGCGCACCGTCACCGGCACCTCGTGGGCATAGGCTTCGGCGAGCACCCGGACCACCTCGTCCTCGGAGGTCGGGCTGACGACCAGATCGCCGGTGACATGTTCGAGCTGCCGCTTCAGAACCGGCGAATACCAGAAGAAATCCCGGCTCTTCTGCTTCACGATGGCGGGATTGTCTTCGATCCTGATCCCGGCGAGCGACCGCTTCAGACCTTCGACGTCGGGCATTGCACAGGCTCTCCCTTGAACCGGCCCCGTTCGGGCGCGGCATTCACATGAGGTCGTCGAGTTCCCGGTAGTCGGGCAGGGTCCGGTCGATCGCGGCACCGGCGCGCAGGACGACGCGGTCGGCCTGCGGCCGCGACAGGAATTCCGAATAGGTGCGCGCGCGGAACAGCACGAGGTCGGCGGGGCCGCCGACGCGGATGCGGCCGCACGCGTGCAAATGCATCATCGCGGCCGGCGTCGCCGTCACCGCCTCCGGCCAGTCGCCGAACGGGTGATCCAGATGGGCGATGCGCACCGCCTCGCGGAACACTTCGACCATGTCGAGGTCGCCATAGGCGTAGAACGGGTCGCGGGTGTTGTCGGAGGCGACCGAGACCGGAATGCCGCGGGCGCGCATCTCGTGCAGCAGCGTCACGCCGCGCCAGCGCGGGGTGCGGCCGGCGAGGCGATCCTGCAGGTACATGTTGCACATCGGCAGCGAGACGACGCCGATCCCGGCCTCGGCCACCAGATCGAGCGTCCGGTCGGCCTCTTCCTCCGGCTGCCGCGCCAGCGAACAGCAGTGGCCGACCACGATCCGACCTTCGAAGCCGTGCCGGATCGCGGCCTCGGCGATGGCGTGGAGCGAACGCGCGGTCGGATCGGCGGTCTCGTCGACATGGAAATCGAGATCGAGCCCATGCTCGATCGCGTGGCCGAACATGCGATCGAGGCCGGCTTCGAGTTCGGGCACCATGTAGGTGACGGCGCCGAGCACCGAACCGGTGCGGCGGACCTCGCCGGCTACGTCCTCGAAGGCGATCGCGTCGGCCGCCATGTCGATCGGGATCAGCGAGGAGGCCTGCAGCTCGATGCGCCCGGCCCAGGCCTCGCGCAGATCCTCGAACACCGGGAAGGTGATCCGGTGCTGCGGCGGCAGCGCGTCGATATGGGTGCGCAACGCCTTGGTGCCGTGGGCGAAGGCCGAGCGCAGGGCGAAGTCCATGCGGCGGCGGATGTCCGTCGCCGACCAGTTCGCCTCGCGATCGGCGCGGACCGCCAGCAGCGCGCCCATGAAGGTGCCGTCCGGGTTCGGCCTGCGCGGCCAGATATGGCCCTTGTCGATATGCGTGTGCAGGTCGACGAAGCAGGGCCAGACCATGCCGCCGTCGAGGTCGACCGTCGGCAAGCCGTCCTCCACGGCCGCGCCCGCCGGCGTGATGCGCCGGATCACGCCGGCTTCGACCAGGATGTCGAGCCGGACGAGCCCGTTCGGATCGGGCGCCAGTGGCCCCGCGATGCCGCCGGCTTCGACCAGGGCCGCCGCGACCGTGACCCCACGGAGCCAATAGGCACCGCCGGCCGCCGCGAGCTGCGCCGGGATCGAGGGCGGGATCTGCGCCGGTACCTCGGGATGCGCCATGTCTTCCTCTCGCTTTCGGCTCGGGACTAACGCAAACGGCATGCCATGCGCGGACGGCGGCAGCGCGCAGCGAAACGGCCCCCGGCTGATCGGACCGCTTCGCCCCACCGCAGCCGCGCCGCGGTGCGACAGGACATCCGATTCGGGCCGCACAGCCTAACGTACGGTCATGCGCCATGTCGCGGACACGCCTGACGCACAGAATAAGTGCACCGCGCCGCGCTCTCGCACCAGAGGTTCAGACCACCTTCGTGCGCGGCGCCGGCGCCAGAAGCGGCTCGAGCGCCGCGAGGACGCGGAACAGGTCGGCGTCGCGGCCGCGCCGGCCGACGACCATGAGCCCGACCGGCAACGGCTGGCCGAGCTCGATCGGCAACGACGCCGCGGGCAGATCGAGGAAGTTGAAGGTCGAGGGATTGCGCAGCGCCAGCAGATTGACGCGATTGAACAGGTCGACGTCGGCCTCGAGCGGCGCGATCGGCGGCGCCACCATCGGCACCGTCGGGGCGACGACCGCATCGAAATCCGCCACCGCGGCGTCGGCGAGGCGCTTGGCCTCCTCGCGGCGGCGCTGCATGCCGACGTAGACCGAGGCCGGGATTTCGGTGCCGCGCCGGATGCGGGCGAGCACGCGGGCATCGAAGTCGGACGCGCGCGTGTCAAGCGTGTCGCGGTGGATATAGGCCGCCTCGGCGGCGGCGATCGTGCCGTTCGACTGGATCTGCCCCGGCAGCGTCGTCACCGCCTCGAGATCAACATCGACGACACGCGCTCCCGCCGCCGCGAGACGCGCGAGGCCGGCTTCGATCGCGGGACCGACGACGTCGTCGAGCTCGGCGAACAGGAAGCCGCGCATCACGCCGATCCGGAGCCCGGCCACGGGCAGCGCCTCGAGCCGGCTCGGCGCGAGGCCGGCGAGCACCGCATCGGTCGCGTGCGCCAGCGCCACCGAACGGGTCAGCGGACCGATGGTGTCGAGCGAGAAGGAGAGCGGAAACGCGCCCTCGGTCGGCACGCGACCCTGGCTCGGCTTGTAGCCGACCAGGCCGTTGAAGGCCGAGGGAATGCGGATCGAGCCGCCAGTATCGGAGCCGATCGCGACATCGACCCAGCCATGCCCGGCCGAGACGCCGGCGCCCGACGAGGAGCCGCCCGGGGCGCGGGTGGGGTCGGCGACGCAGCCGGGCGTGCCGGTGTGCGGATTGAGGCCGAGGCCGGAATAGGCGTATTCCGACATGGTCGTGCGCCCGATGATCACCGCGCCGGCGGCGCGCAGCCGCTGCACGACCGGCGCGTCCTCGGCGGCCGGCGGAGCGGCACGGCTGATGATGGAGCCGGCGGCGGTCGGCTCGCCGCGCACGTCGAGCAGATCCTTGATCGAGACGATGACGCCGTCGAGCGGTCCGAGCGTATGGCCGAAGGCACGGCGCTGATCGGCGGCCGCAGCGGCGGCACGGGCTTCGTCCGGGTAGAGCTTGGTGAAAGTGCGCTGGGCCTCGGGACCGGCGGCTTCGATCGCGGCCAGCGCCGCCTCGACCCGATCCGTCACGCTCGTCCGTCCGCCCATCGACCGCTTCCCTTCTGCTGGCATCTCGCGAGGCGCCGAAGGTAGAGGCCCAGGCGGCCGTACGGAAGCCTCGACCTTGCACGAAATGCCGTCATTCGGATGCGCGCGCTGCATGCGAGCTGGTCAGGCGGGATGAACGGCCCGGAACGCCTGCATGTGGAAGCGGATCTGTTCGGGGCTCTGCTCTTGTGCGGGGCGGACCGGGCAGGCCCGGCGCGCGCGGCATCCCGCCTCCATGCAATCCCGGCCGGCCGGGACGGCGAGGTGGCGGGCGCAGGCGGCGACATCGAAGCCGCCGGGCTGGTAGGCCCCGACCGGGCAGGCGTGGAGACAGGGTCGATCGATGCAGCCCGAGCAGGGCGAGGGACGATCGGCGCGCACCGGCACATCGATCGTCTCGGCGAAGGCGAGCGCGCCGCGCCAGCTGTGCCAAAGGCCATGATCCGGGTGGATCAGAAGCCCGAGCGGCGACGGCGCGACCGGCTCGGCTCGCGCGGCCCAGCGCTGGAACGGCCACCAGGGCGGGCCGCCGAACGGATAGAGCGCCCGCGCGCCGAGGTCCGCCGCGAGCGCGTCGATCACGCGGGCCGACCAGCGATCGAGCGGATCGGGCTTGCCGTCCGAGGCTTCCGGCGCGACCAGGAACCGATCGAAGCCGCGACCGCCGACCGTGCCGAGCAGGATCAGCGTCGCGGCCGGACGGCCATCGGCGAGCATCGGCAGACCGTCGGCCTCGGAAACGGAGAAGCCGCCGCGGGCGACGAGGCCGACGGCCTCCGCCCCGGCGGCGATGCTGGCATAGTCCATAGGTCTTCGCCGCTCCCGCGCGCCGCCGACGGCGGCGCTCCCTGGTCTTGCGAAGATAGGGCGTCCTCAGCCGGCTGTCGCGCTGCGGCGCTGCTGTGCCAGCAGCATGGCGTCGATCTCGTGGGCCGGGACGGCGGTCGAGAACAGGAAGCCCTGAAGGGAGTGCACGCCGGCGGCGGCGAGGAAGCGGCGGTGCTCCTCGGTCTCCACGCCCTCGGCGACCACTTTCATGCCGAGCGCACGGCCGATCGACACGATCGCGTGCACGATGGTCGCCGCATCGACGGCCGAGTCGACCGAGGCGACGAAGCTGCGATCGATCTTGATCTCATCGACGGGGAAGTTGCGCAGATAGGCGAGGCTCGAATAGCCGGTGCCGAAATCGTCGAGGCCGATGCGGACCCCGGCGGCGCGCAGGTCGTGGATCGCCTTCAGCGTGTTCTCGTCGTGGCGCAGGATCGCGGTCTCAGTGATCTCGACCTCGAACTTGCGCGGATCGCACTCGGCCTCGGCGAGCATTGCCAAGGTCCGATCGGCGAAGCCGGGCACCGCGAGCTGCAACGTCGAGGCATTGACGGCGAGCTTCAGCGGCCAGCGCTTGCCTTCGTGCATCGTGGTCTTGAAGATCCAGTCGCTGAGCGGATGGATGAGGCCGGTGCGCTCGGCGAGCGGGATGAACACCGCCGGCGAGATCGGCGCCATGCCCGGCCGCGGCCAGCGGATCAGCGCCTCGACGCCGATCATGGTCTGACCGGTCCGGTCATACTGCGGCTGGTAGTACATCTTGAATTCGTTGGCCGCGAGGCCGGCGGCGATCGCGCGGGCGAGGGTCAGCGCGCCTTCGTCCAGGCCTTCGAACGACACGTCGGGACGCGCGGTCAGCAGCGGCGGCGCCTTGGCGACCGTGAGCTGGCGAGCGCGCGTGCCAGCGGGGCGACCGGGCTGGGGCGGCTCGGCGGCGGCGGCGGGAGCGCTCGTCTGAACGGGCGCGGGGGCGGGAGCAGGGACGGGCGCGGCAACCGGCATCGGAACGCCGGTCACGCGGGCCTGGGCGGCGCCGAGCGTCAGCGACAGGGCATGACCGAGGGCGGCGATCTCGTCCGGCGACGGGAAGCGCCCCTCGCGGGCCGCGCCCTCGATGCCCGAGGCGCCGGCCGCCACACGCTTGGCGCCGATATTGTAGCTCATCGATTTCAGCGCATGCGCGGCGCGGCTCACGCGCTCGGCATCGCCGGCCTCGACCGCGAGCTGCAGCTCGTGGCGGGCCTTCGGTGCGTGTTCGACATAGAGCGTGAAGACGCGGCTGACGAAGTCGGCGCGACCGCTCGCGGCCATGCGATCGAGCTCGGCCAACGTGACCGGATCGAGAACCGGCAGTTCGCCGTCGTCGGAGGCGGCCGCCGCCGCGGGCGCCTGGGCCGCCTCGGCCGCCGGTGCTTCGGCTTCCGCTTCGGATCGGGAGGACGCATCGGCGGTCGCTTCCGTCATGAAGTCGGCCAGATGCGTCTGCAGGCAGGCGGCGAGATCGCGGATCGTGAAGGGCTTGGCGAGGAAGCCGTCCATGCCGGCGCCTCTCCAGGCGTTCGCCGCCTCGCCGACCACATGGGCGGTCAGGGCGACGATCGCGGTGCGCTTGCGGCCGGTCTCGGCCTCGTCGGCGCGGATCCGGCGCGCGGCGTCGAAACCGTCCATGACCGGCATGCTGCCGTCCATGAGGATCAGGTCGTAGTCGCCGTGCGCGGCGGCCTCGACCGCCTCCTGGCCGTTCTCGACCATGTCGGCGACCAGGCCGAACTGCGACAGCGCCTCCTTGAGCACCTCGAGATTGACCGGACTGTCGTCGGCCGCGAGCACCTTGACCTCGGCGAAACGGGGCAGCGCCTCGTCCTCGGAGCGCGCATGGTTGCGGTCGCGGGAGAAGGCGGCCGGATCGCCGCTGGCGACCGCCGCCAGCATCGCCTCGACCTCCACGCGCGCGGTCGGCCGGGCGATCACGCCCGTCACCGTGCCGGCGCCGACCAGCGCATCAGCCGAGCTGTCGCCGAAGGGCGCGAGCGCGAACAGGGCCGCCTTGGCGCTGTCGCCGAGCCGCTTGCGCACCACCTCGGCCACCGCGGCATCGACCACGACCAGCGTATCGGCCGGGATCGGCGCGTCGCCCGCCGCCTCGGCGATCACGACCGAGAAGCCTGCCCGTGCCAGGTAGAGCCCCAGCGTGAAGCGGGTCGCCTCGCCCTCGACCACCAGCGCGGCGCGCGGCTTGGCGCCGGCGCGGGCGGGCAGTGCCGGCCAATGCGTCGCGGCTTCGGGCGGCGTGTGCAGGGGCAGCGTGAAATGGAAGGTCGAGCCTTCGCCGACCGTGCTCTCGACCTCGAGCGATCCGCCCATCGCGGCCACGAGGCGGCGACAGATCGCCAGACCGAGGCCGGTGCCGCCGAACCGGCGCACCGTCGACTGCTCGGCCTGCGAGAAGGCCTCGAAGATCGTCCCGAGTTTGTCGGCCGCGATGCCGATACCGGTGTCGCGCACCGACATGCGGATCGACTGCGCAACCACCTCACCGGGGGCGAGAACCGTTCGAGACGGACCAGGACATGGCCCGTCTCGGTGAACTTCAGCGCGTTGCCGACCAGGTTCGACAGCACCTGGCCGAGGCGGGTCGGATCGGCGAGAATCTGCGCCGGCAAGGCCGGATCGACCACCGCCGCGAGATCGACCCCGGCCTGCCGCGCCCGTTCGGCGAAGAGGCCCACGACGTCGTCGGCCAGCGGTGCGAGATCGACGACGACTTCCTCGAGTTCGAGCTTGCCGGACTCGATCTTCGAGAAGTCGAGAATATCGTTGATGATCGCGACGAGGCTGCGGCCCGACTTGGCGATCACCTGCGCGTAGCGGCGCTGCCGGTCCGGCAGCTCGCCGCTGGCGAGCAGGTCCGCCATGACCATGATGCCGTTCATCGGCGTGCGGATTTCATGGCTCATGGTGGCGAGGAAGCTCGACTTGGCCTGGTTAGCCTGCTCGGCGACCTCCTTGGCCACGGCGAGATCGGCCGTGCGCTCGGCGACCTGACGTTCGAGGTTCCGTCTGGCGGCTTCGAGCCGTTCCTCGCGCTCGCGGATCTCGGAGAGCATTCGGTTGAAGCCCTCGACGAGACTGCCGATCTCGTCGTTGCTCTCCACCTGCACCACGGCGTCGTAACGGTGTTCGCGACCGGCGCGTTCGACCGCGGCAGTCAGGCTCTTGATCGGCCCGGTGATGTGGCGCTGCAGGCCCGACGCGATGACGAAGCCGATACCGGCGGCGACCGCGGCACCCAGCGCGATACCGCGCAAGACGCGGACGATGCTGTCGGCCAGTTCCGAGACGTCGCCGACCACCACGAAGCGACCGATCTCGGCCCCGGAGGCGATCACCGGGACGGCGACCTCCATCGTGTGGCTGCGGACGATCCGCATGAGGTCGGAAAGCAGCGAACCGCCCGTCTGCGCGTCGCCGTCGAGCGTCGCCACCGTGCCGAGCGCGGCCAGCGTGCGGCCGTCCTTCTCCAGCCGGGCATGCACGATATTGGGAATGCGGCCGATCGAGCGGAGTGCCAGGAACGCCTCGGATGCATTGCCCGCTTCGGCGGCACCGGCAGTGGCGGACGCGAAGATCTGCGCGGTGGCGTGCAGCGAGCGCACCTCCGCGTCAATGTATCGCTCCGCCATCAGCGTCGAGGTCAGCGCCGTCAGCGTGACCACCGCGGCGGAGACCGAGCCGAAGACGAGGCCCGCCAGTTTACGGGCAATGGATCGGCGTTTCGCTTTGACCGTCACGTTCCGGACCACGAACTACTTCGGATAGAGCCCCATTTTGGGGGGTGTTCCTGTCCAATTCATTAAGGATGGCCCGAAACGGAATTTTATCTCGTGGCCTCGATAGTGAGCGAACAAACGACGAGGATCAGATGGTTTCCCAGAACGCACGCTCCGGCTGGTCCTACATCCTGGACGACGACACGAAGATCCTGTTCGTCGACGACGACCCGATCTTACGCGAATTCGCGATCGTTCATCTGTCGACGCCGACCGCCCTGGTGGAACTGGCCGCCGACGGACAGGAAGCCTGGGCGAAGCTCACCACGGGCGATTACGACATCGCGCTGATCGACATCGAGATGCCCGGCATCGACGGCTACACGCTGGTCGAGCGCATCCGCTCCGACGCGCGTCTGTCGCATCTGCCCGTGATCATGGTGACGGGCCGCGAGGACATCATCTCGATCGACCGGGCCTTCGCATCGGGCGCGACCTCCTTCGCCGCCAAGCCGGTGAACTGGCGCCAGCTCAGCTACGAGATCCGCTACGTGCTGCGCAACATGCAGGTGGCGAACGAGGCGCGGAAGGAACGCGACCGCGCCGAGATCCTGTCCTCAACCAAGAGCTCCGTGCTGTCCGCCCTCCGGCACGAACTGAAGACGCCGCTCAACGCGGTGCTCGGCTTCGCGAGCCTGGTGCGCATGCGCGCCGGCGGCCGCGATCCGGAACTCGACGCCTATGTCTCGGAGATCGAGAAGGCCGGCCGCAACCTGTCGCGCACCGTCTCGGACCTCCTGCTCTACTCCGACCTGATTGCCGCGACCGCGCCGCAGCGCGAGGACGAGTGCGACCTCGGCGAGATGATCGAGGGCGCGATCGCCGAAGCCCGCGACGGCGCCTCCGATCCGGTCCCCGTGCTGCTGCCGCAATGGCCGGTCTCGGTCTCCTGCGACCGCGCCGTCATGGTCACCGCGCTCTGCCATCTCGTCTCCAACGCGCTGCGCCATGGCGGCGGCGTCGGCCTCGGCGTCTCCGCGACGCTGTCGGCCTCGGGCGACCTGTCGATCACGGTCGCCGATCGCGGCCCGGGCATGGACCCGAGCCGGCTCGCCGCCTGCCTGGAGCCGTTCGAACAGGCCGACATGTCGATCACCCGCAACATCGGCGGCCTCGGCCTCGGCCTGTCGATCGCCCGCACCGCCGCCGCGCTCCATGGCGGGCGCCTCGACGTCAACAGCCGCCCTGGGTTCGGCACCACGGTCACGTTCAACGTGCCCGCGTCCCGGGTCCATCCCTTCTCGGATCAGCCCAAGCTGCAGGCGAACGCCCGCCCGCTCTGACAGAGCCATGATGCCATTGGTCAAACTCCGGTCCTTCTTTGCGGCACGCGCGGGCTCGACGGCCGTCTGGTTCGCGCTCGCCGTGCCGTTGCTGGCCGGAGCGACCGGGGTCGCGGTCAATTATGCCTGGCTGACGGCCCAACGCGGTTCGCTGCAGAGCATCGCCGACAATGCCTCGACCAATGCCGCGCGCGAGCTGACCTTCGCCCGGCCGGACCCCAACCGCGTCGCGGCACTCGCGGTCGACTATGCCAGGAAGCTCCTGCAGGACAAGGCGCCGACCGCGGTGCCGACCGCGCAGGTGATCGACAACAACACCGCGGTCACGGTGCAGATCAGCTACCAGGCGCCCCTGCCGGTGCCGATCAACGGCCAGACCGCGGACATCGGCGCCACCGCCACCGCGCGTGTCACCGGCAGTGCCCCGATCTGCGTGGTCGTGCTGGAAGACAAGGCCGGCAATGCGCTCTACATGCAGAAGTATGCGCGCATGACCGGCGAGGGCTGTGCGATCTATTCGGACAGCCGCAGCCCGACCGGCATCAAGGGTCAGGATGCCTCCAAGCTCACCGCGGCGCTGATCTGCTCGGCCGGCGGATATTCCGGCTCGGGCAACTTCAACCCGACCCCGGTGACCGACTGCCCGCCGATCAACGACCCGCTCGCCGCGCGGCAGGCCCCGGCCGACGCGCCCTGCACCTTCAACACCAAGACACTCGACACCGGCGGCGTCCTGCCGTTGTCGCCCGGCGTCTACTGCGGCGGGCTCACGATCACCAAGAACACCACGGCGTCCTTGTCGCCCGGCGTTTATGTGATCAAGGACGGGCCCCTAAAGGTTTCGGGCGGCGGCACGCTGCAGGGCAACAACGTCGGCTTCTATCTGAAGGGCAATGCGTCGGTCATCGATTTCTCGACCGACTCGACCATTTCCCTGACCGCCCCCAAGGACGGTCTACTCTCCGGCATCCTGTTCTTCGAGGACCGCGCCGCCCAGGCCCAGCGCGAGCACAAGATCCTCAGCGACAATGCCCGGACCCTGCTCGGCACCATCTACCTGCCCCAAGGCACGCTGCTCGTCGATGCGAACAAGCCGGTCTCCGACAAGTCGGCCTACACGATCATCGTCGCGCGGCGCATGAAGCTCGACGACGGGCCGAACCTCTATCTGAACACCGGCTACGACAAGACCGACATCCCGGTGCCGCAAGGCGTCGGTCCCTATGGCTCGTCGATCTACCTGACCCGCTGACGGCGCATCTTGCGCTCTAGCCCCCGCGCTCGCTTAAGGTGGCCGGCAACGCCCAAGCGCAGGAGAGCCGCAGCCATGACATCAGGCGCCATGACATCAGGGACCGTGACCTCGATCGCTGTCTCGGACGCCCTCGTCGGCAACGAGCTCGGCCGTGCCGGTCCGGTGCGGCTCGGCTTCGCCGAGGGGCGGATCGCGTCGATCGCGTCGGCGCCCGAAGCCGCGGCGGCCGACCGGCTGGCGATCCCCGCCCCGATCAACGCCCATGACCATGGCCGGCCGCTGCCGACCACCGCCTTCGGCGCCTGGGGCGATCCGCTCGAGGCGTGGCTGCTCAGGCTCGCGGTGATCCCCGGCATCGATCCCTATCTCGCGGCGGCGATGAACCTCGGCCGGCTCGCGCTCGGCGGCGTCGCCGGCGCGATGATGCACTACACCAAGCCGCAGGGCTTCACGACGCTGCCGCAGGAGGCGGCCGAGATCGCGCGAGCGGCCGGCGACGTCGGCCTGCGCGTCGGCTTCGCCATCGCGATGCGCGACCGCAACCCGATCGTCTACGGCGATGCCGCCCCGGTGCTCGACGGCCTCGACGCACCGGCACGGCAGATCGTGGAGGGCCTGTTCGGCAAGCCGTTCGCGCCGATCGCGGCGCAGCTCGATCTCGTCGACGCCGTCGCCGAGGCAGTGGCGGCGACCGGCGTGCCGCACTTCGACGTCCAGTACGGCCCGAACGGCGTGCAATGGTGCAGCGACGCCTTTCTCGAAGCGATCGCCGAGCGCTCGGCCGCGACCGGCCGGCGCGTGCACATGCATCTGCTCGAGACCAGGTACCAGCGCACCTTCGCCGACCGGACCTATCCGGAGGGCGTCGTGCGGCGCCTGAAGGCGATCGGGCTCCTGTCGCCGCGGCTGACGCTCGCGCACGGGGTCCATCTGCGCGACGACGAGATGGACCTGCTCGCCGAGGCCGGCGTGACCGTGTCGATCAACACCAGCTCGAACCTGCACCTGAAATCCGGCATCGCGCGGGTCGCCGCGCTGATCCAGCGCGGCGTCAAGGTCGCGGTCGGGCTCGACGGCGCCGCCTTCGACGAGGACGACGACATGCTGCGCGAGATGCGGCTCCTGCGCGCGCTGCAGGGCGGCTGGGGCTTCGACACCGAGGTCTCGCCGCGCGAGGTGCTTGCCGCGGCGGCCGTCAACGGCCGTGCCGCCATCGGTGCACCGGCCGGCGGGACGCTCGCGGTCGACGCACCGGCCGACGTGCTCGTGCTCGACACGCGCCGGCTCGATCCCGACGCGATCATGGACGTCGCGCCGCTCGATCTGCTGTTCGCGCGCGGCGCCAAGGCGCATGTCGCCGATCTCCATGTCGCCGGGCGACAGGTGGTCGCCGACGGGCGACTGACCGGCATCGACCTCGCCGCCATCGAGACGCAAGTCCGAGCCGCCTATCGCGCGGCGATCGGCGGACGGGCGGACTACGACCGGATCTGGCCGGCGTTCCAGACCGAGATCGCCCGGCACTACCGCGATCGCCTCGGCTGCTGCTGAGAGCCCCTTATGGCGCGACGCCACATGGCGGGGCCGCATGGCCGGATCCTCCCGAACGCGGCTTGATGCGATCGACCGGACGGTCCACACTCGGCGCATCTCAAGGGGGTGCCCGACGCGATCGGGCTGAGAGGCGACAGCCAACTCCTCGAACCTGATCCGGATCATGCCGGCGGAGGGATTGAGATTGCCGGTGCGCCCCTCGGGGCTCGGATCTCCTGATCCGATCCGGCGCTCGCGTCCCGTCGCCGGCCGACGCGAGAGTTCCGATGACCGCTTCCGAATTCGTGCCTTCGATCGATGCAGCTCACGCCGCGCTAGAGCGTCTGCGCGCGCGCCGGCCGCTCGTCCAGAACATCACCAACCACGTCGCGATGACGCTCTCGGCCAACGTCCTGCTCGCCCTCGGCGCCTCGCCGGCGATGGTGCATGCCGAGGAGGAGCTGGAGGACTTCGCGGCGATCGCCGACAGTCTCGTGGTCAATATCGGCACGCTCGATGCCGCCTGGATCCGTTCGATGCTGGCGGCCCCGGCCGTCTACAAGCGGCTCGCCAAGCCCTTCGTGCTCGATCCGGTCGGCGCCGGCGCGACGCGGCTCAGGATCGAGACGGCGGCGCGCATTCTCGACCTCGGCCCGGCGATCCTGCGCGGCAACGCCAGCGAGATCCTGAGCCTCGCGGGCGCGGCCGGCGGCACCAAGGGGTCGACTCGACCGCCGCGGCCGACGACGCCGTCGCGGCCGGACAGCGGCTCGCGATGCGGTTCGGCTGCGTGGTCGCGATCACCGGGGCGACGGACTACGCCACCGATGGCCGGCGCACCATCGCGATCGAGGGCGGACACGCGCTGATGCCCCGCTCGACCGCGCTCGGCTGCGCGCTCTCGGCCACGACCGCCGCCTTCGCCGCCGTCGCCGCGCCGCTCGAGGCCGCCATCGCGGCCCTCGCCGTCTATGGCGCGGCGGGCGCCGTCGCGGGCGCGCGGGCCGAGGGGCCCGGCGACCTGCCGGCCCGGCTGATCAACGCGCTCGCGAGCCTCGATCGCGCTAGTCTCGGCGCCCATGCCGCGATTCGGGAGCTCTGAGCCATGCCCCACCAGGAAAAGCCGCGCTTCGACCTCTCGGTCTATCTGGTCACCGACCGCCGCCTCGCCGGCCATCGCGGCGTGGTCGAGACCGTCCGCCGCGCGATCGACGGCGGCGTCACGCTCGTCCAGCTCCGCGATCCGGACGCCGAGGGCCGCGCACTGGTCGAGGAGGCGCGCGCGCTCGTGGCGCTGCTCAGGCCGCGCGGCATTCCGCTGATCGTCAACGACCGCGTCGACGTCGCGCTCGCCGCCGAGGCCGATGGCGTGCACGTCGGGCAGAAGGACATGCATCCGGCCGACGTGCGCCGGCTGATCGGGCCGGACCGGATCCTCGGCCTCAGCGTCGGCTCGCTCGCCGAGCTCGACGCCTCGGCCGCGGCGCTCGACCTGATCGACTATCTAGGCACCGGCCCGGTTCGCCGGACCGCGACCAAGACCGATGCGGGTGCCGCGATCGGCATCGCGGGGCTCGCGACCGTGATCGAGGCGACCACCCTCCCGGTGGTCGCGATCGGCGGCGTCGACCGGACCAACACCGCCGCCGCCGTCGAGGCCGGTGCAAGCGGCGTCGCGGTCGTTTCGGCAGTCATGGCAGCCGACGATCCGGCCGCGGCGGCGCGCCTGCTCGCCGAGGAAGTGGCACGCGCCCGGCGGCTTTGAACGGGCACCCTCCCATCGGCCCGTCCGGAGCGATCGGCCTTGCCGGTCTTTTCGCGCGCAAGCCTTTTCCCATCGGCGTGTTCACGCCGACGGGGCCTTGCTGGTCTTCTCGCGCGCAAGCCTTTTCCCATCGGCGTGTTCACGCCGATGGGGCCTTGCCGGTCTTCTCGCGCGCAAGCCTTTTCCCATCGGCGTGTTCACGCCGATGGGCCTTGCCGGTCTTCCCGCGCGCAAGCCTTTTCCCATCGGCGTGTTCACGCCGATGGGGCCTTGCTCTAAGGTGCCGCTCCCGCCCAACCGACACCGGATGCCTCCTTCGACATGAATCCCCTGCTCGCCGCCGTTCTGAGCCCGCCGATCCCGGAAGCCCGCGCCTGGCTCGGGGCCTATGACGGCAGCCATGGTCCGATCATCGATCTGGCGCAGGCCGTGCCGGGCCATGCGCCGCCGGCGAGCCTCGCCGCCCGTCTCGGCATCGCGGCGACCACCGCCGAGGCGGCGCGCTATGGCGCGATCCTCGGCGACGACGGCCTGCGCGCGGCCTATGCGGCGCATGTGAGCGGCCTCTACGGCGCGCCGATCACGGCCGCCGACGTCGCGGTCACCGCCGGCTGCAATCAGGCCTTCTTCGTCGCCATGATCGCGCTCGCGCGCGCCGGCGACGCGGTGCTCGTGCCGACCCCCTGGTACTTCAACCACGCGATGACGCTCGACATGCTGGGTATCGAGGCCCGGCCGCTGCCGACCGGGTCGGATACCGGCTTCGTGCCCGATCCGGACGCCGCCGAACGGCTGATTGATGCCAAGGTGCGGGCGATCGTGCTGGTGACGCCGAACAATCCGACCGGTGCCGTGATCCCGGCCGAGACGATCGGCCGCTTCGCCGATCTCGCCACCCGCCACGGCATCGCGCTTGTCATCGACGAGACCTATCGCGACTATCTCGCGCCCGAGGCGCTGCCGCCGCATCGGCTGTTCGACCGCGCGGACTGGCGCGAGCGCGTGATCCAGCTCTACAGCTTCTCCAAGGCCTATGCGATCCCGGGTCACCGGCTCGGCGCCATGATCGCGGGTCCGGCCTTCCTGACCGAAGCCGAGAAGGTGCTCGACTGCATGCAGATCTGCGCGAGCCGCGCCGGGCAGATCGCCCTTGCCCCAGCGCTCGAGGACACGATCGCCTGGCGGGCCGAGAACCAGGCCGAGATCGGCCGGCGCGCCGCCGCCTTCACGGAGACCTTTGCCGGCTTATCTCACTGGACCATCCAGTCGATCGGCGCCTATTTCGCCTATCTGCGCCACCCGTTCCGCGGCGTTTCCGGCCGGACCGTCGCCGAGCGGCTGGCGCGAGAGCGCGGCGTGCTCGCGCTGCCCGGCGCATTCTTCGGACCCGGGCAGGACGACTACCTGCGCATCGCCTTCGCCAATGTCGGCGTCGAGCCGATCCGCTCGCTCGCCGCCCGGCTCGGCGGCTGGACGCCGGAGTTCCAGACAAGGCTCTGACCGGCGTCGATGATCGGTCACGCGGGCCTGACGACCCGCCGACGCCTTGAAGCTGTCGCGATCGATGTCGATCTTCTCCTTACGGGAGCGATGCGGCCGCCGCGGGTTCGACGATCGACCGAACCACGGCCGCCGCAAGGACAGTCGCGCCCGGTCGCGAGGGATGGCCATGCGCGGGGTGATCTGGTTCGTCGGATGGGGGCTGATCGGCCTGTGGTCGCTGATCGCCTGGGGCTCCTACGCCGCTTTCAGCGCGGTCACCGGGCTGCTGAACACCGTCGGCACCGGCAGCGTCGACGGGTTCCAGAACGAGCCGCTGTCGTTCCCTGCGCTGGTCGAACTGCTGCACGGGCTCGGCTTCGCGATGATCGGCATCGTCTGGGCCGGCATCAGCCTGCTGATCATCGGCCTGATGCTCTTGTTCGCGCGCCTCATCGGCGGGTCATCGCCCGAACCGCGCTCGCAGCGGCCGTAACTGCCGGCCGGCCGGCGCGCGCCCTGACGATGCACACGTCGTTGGCGACGGAGGGCGGCACCCTCCCTCGCCTGTCGCGCGTATCGCGGCAACCTCAACCGAGGCGCCGATCGTATTCGAGCACCGCGTTGAGCAGCACCTGCGCGCCGGCGGCGCATTCCTCGAGGCTGGTCGATTCCGCCTCGTTGTGGCTGATGCCGCCGGCGCAGGGCACGAAGATCATCGTCGTCGGCGCGACCCGCGCGATATAGGCCGCGTCGTGGCCGGCGCCGGAGACCATGTCGCGGTTGGCGAAGCCGGCCTTGCTCGTCCCGACGCGGACGCAATCGATCAGATCGGGCGCGAACTTCACCGCCGGCGAGATCCAGATCCGCTTCTCCTCGTAGGTGAGCTTCAGCGGCGTCATGATCCGCTCCAGTGCGTCGCGGAACTTCTTTTCCATGACGTCGAGCACGTCCTCGTCCGGATGACGCAGGTCGACGGTGAAGAACACCTCGCCCGGAATGACGTTGCGGCTGTTCGGCTTGTTCTCGATCAGTCCGACCGTGCCGACCGCATTCGGCGCGTGCTCATGCGCAATCGCATCGATGGCGTCGATCGCGCGCGCCGCGCCGAGCAGCGCGTTCTTGCGCAGATACATCGGCGTCGCGCCGGTATGGGCGTCCTGGCCGACAACCGACACCTCGTACCAGCGCATGCCCTGCACGCCCTGCACGACGCCGATCATCTTGCCCTCGTCCTCGAGGATCGGGCCCTGCTCGATATGCAGTTCGAACATGGCGCCGAACTTGTGGGCGCCGGCCTTCTCGGTGCCGCGATAGCCGATGCGCTCCAGTTCCTCGCCGTATTTCAGGCCCTGCCGATCCTCGCGGGAATAGGCGTATTCGGGCGTGAACACGCCGGCGTAGACGCCGGAGGCGAGCATGGCGGGGGCGAAGCGGGAGCCCTCTTCGTTGGCCCAGTTGACGATCTCGACCGGCGCGTTGGTCTCATAGCCGGAGGCGTGCAGCGTGCGCATCGCCTCGAGTGCGCCGAGCACGCCGAGCACGCCGTCGAACTTGCCCCCGGTCGGCTGGGTGTCGAGGTGGCTGCCCATGGCGATCGGCAGCAGGTCGGAGCGCTTGCCCGGACGCACCGCAAACATGTTGCCGACCTCGTCGACCGTCACCGTGCAGCCGAGCTTCTCGGTCTCGCGCTTGAACCAGTCGCGGACCAGCTTGTCCTCGTCGGTCAGGGTCAGCCGCTTGATGCCGCCCTTCGGCGTGCCGCCGAACTTGGCGGTTTCCATGAGGCTGTCCCAGAGGCGCTGGGGGTCGATGGTGAGGTTCTGCATGGGGGACTCCTGCTGGCGTGTCCGCTCGGCTTCAGGGACCGGCGGCGCGGACGAGAAGAGGATGATCGGCATGGGCGAGCGGATCGACGACGGTGATCCGCCGCCATGTAAAGCCGTGCTGCATGTCCTCGCTCAGCAGCACCGTGCAATCGGCCTGTTCGGCGGCGGCAACGACGACGGCGTCCCAGATCTGCAGCCGATGGGCCGTGGCCAGCCCGACCGCTCCGTCGAGAACGGCCGCCGTCGTGTCGACGAGGTGCGTGCCGGCTGTGAGAAGGTCGATCCGCGTTTGCACGTCGCGCGGCGTCATGCCGACCTTCCTGACCAGCACATTGAAGAACTCCCCGATCACCTGAACCGGAACCACCGCCCGCGTCCCGACGCGGGCCAGCAGGCTCGCCGCCGCTTCGCACTTGGCCGCGTCGCCGACTCCGGCGGCATAGACGAGGATGTTGGTATCGAAGGCAACGGCCGTCATTTGAACGTGTCCGGATACGGCTCGTCTTCGTAGAGCTCCTCGCGCGTCCATTTCGGGATCGGTCCGATCCGATTGCGGCGACCGAGCTCCATGAACTCGCGCAGCGCCGCCTCGCGCCGCCGCTCGCGCTCCACGTCGTCGTCGCCCGCAGGGACGAGCTTGGCGACGGTCCTGCCGTGAGAGGTCACCAGCACGGTCTCGCCGCCGGCTACCTCGCGGAGCAGCTTCGAAAAGTGCCGGTTGGCCTCGGCCGCAGATACGGTCTTCATCGATCAATGTCCGTAGTGAATTTCACTACTTTATCATGCCACACGCGGACGGGCGAGCGTCGGCGGTCTGCCGCCGCCCGCCCTCGCCGTCACGGCGTGACTTCGATGCGCTCGACGCCACGCGGACGCGTCAGGTCCTTCCAGGTCGCGTTCGCCACATGCGCGGCGGGGAAGGGATCGCGCGCGACGTACTGGCCGTCGCCCTTCTCGGCGCGCATCTCGCCGGCCTTGAAGGCGATCTTCCCGCCGGAGATGGTGACCGCCGGCAAGCCCTTGCAGGCGTAGCCCTCGAAGACGTTGTAGTCGATCGCCGAGAACTGCTTGGCGGCGCTGACGGTCTTCTCGGCCGAGGGATCCCAGACGATGACATCGGCATCCGAGCCCGGCGCGATGCGGCCCTTGCGCGGATAGACGTTCAGGATCCGCGCGATGTTGGTCGAGGTGACCGCGACGAACTCCTCGCGGGTCAGCCGGCCGGTGTTGACGCCGGCCGCCCACAGGACCGGCAGGCGATCCTCGAGACCGCCCGTGCCGTTCGGGATCTTGCGGAAGTCGCCGAGACCGTAGCGCTTCTGCTCGGTGGTAAAGGCGCAGTGGTCGGTCGCGACCACCTGCAGCGAGCCGGACTGCAGGCCGGCCCACAGGCTCGCCTGGTGCGACTTGTCGCGGAACGGCGGGCTCATGACGCGGCGGGCGGCATAGTCCCAGTCCTTCGACTGGTATTCGCTGTCGTCGAGCACGAGGTGCTGGATCAGCGGCTCGCCATAGACGCGTTTCCCCGCCGCGCGGGCGCGGGCGATTGCCTCGTGGCTCTCCTTGCAGGACGTGTGCACGACATAGAGCGGGCTGCCCGCCATGTCGGCGATCATGATCGCGCGATTGGTCGCCTCGCCCTCGACCTCCGGCGGCCGCGAATAGGAATGGCCTTCCGGCCCGGTCACGCCGAGGTCGATGTAATGCTGCTGCAGGCGGAAGACGATGTCGCCGTTCTCGGCATGCACCAGCGGCAGCGCGCCGAGGCCGGCGCAGCGCTGGAACGAGTGGAACAGCTCGTCGTCATTGACCATCAGCGCTCCCTTGTAGGCCAGGAAGTGCTTGAAGGTATTGATGCCGTAGGTCTTCACCACGGCTTCCATCTCGTCGAAGACCTGCTTGTCCCACCAGGTGATCGCCATGTGCAGGCCGTAGTCACAAGCCGCCTTCTCGCCCTTGTGGCGCCATTCCTGATAGGCGGCGAGCAGCGACTGGCCGGGGCCGGGCAGGCAGAAGTCGACCACCATGGTCGTGCCGCCGGCGAGCGCGGCGCGCGTGCCGGTCTCGAAGTCGTCCGATGACGACGTGCCCATGAACGGCATGTCGAGGTGGGTGTGCGGATCGATGCCGCCCGGCATGACATAGGCGCCGCCCGCGTCGATGATCTCGGCGCCGGCCGGCGCCTCGAGCTTCGGACCGACCGCGACGATCTTGCCGCCGTCGATTAGCACGTCGGCGCGGGTCTCGAAGTCGTGGTTCACCACGGTTCCACCGCGGATCAGGATGGTCATGGGGATCTCTCCACTGGGGTCGTGCCGCTGGCGGCCGCACAATTGGGGTCTCGGGGTCGCGTCGCCCTGTGCCGGTCGGAGGGACCGGGCGTATCGAGGGCGCCCGACCGCACCCGTGTCGTATCCGAGAATGGTCTCGGTCACGGCAGAGGCGCGGTCCGTTCGCCCGCCGATGCACGAAGTGCGCCGGCGGGCGAAGGATCTGCGATTACTTGATGCCGGCCGCGTCGGTCACGGCCTTGGTCGTGGCGCCGACCGGTTCCTTGGTGATCACCGGGGCCTCGCCGCCGGCGGTCAGCAGGGTCTTGACGGTCTGCTGGTAGTCGGCGTCGGCGAGCGCGCCGGTCGAACCTTCGGTCAGCTTGTTGATCTCGCCCATCATGCGGACCTGATGCTTCTCGGTCTGGGCACCGGTCGCGTCGTTGTCGAGCACGATCTTGGCGGCTTCGGTCGGGTTGGCGCGCGCCCACTCCCAGCCCTTCATCGACGCCTTCACGAACTTGGCGAGCTTCTCGACCATCTTCGGGTCCTTGAGCTTCTCGTCGGTCGTGTAGAGGCCGTCCTCCATCGTCGCGACGCCCTGGTCGGCGTACTTGAAAGTGACGAGATCCTCGGCCTTGATGCCGGCGTCGATGACCTGCCAATACTCGTTGTAGGTCATGGTCGAGATGCAGTCGGCCTGCTTCTGGATCAGCGGGTCGACGTTGAAGCCCTGCTTGATCACCTTGACGCCGCCGGCCGAACCGTCGGTCTTGATGCCGAGGCGGCTCATCCAGGCCATGAACGGATATTCGTTGCCGAAGAACCAGACGCCGAGGGTCTTGCCCTTGAAGTCGTCCGGCTTGGAAATGCCGGTCTCCTTGCGGCAGGTCAGCATCATGCCCGAGCGCTTGAACGGCTGGGCGATGTTGACCAGGGCCACGCCCTTCTCACGCGCGGCGAGCGCGGCCGGCATCCATTCGACGATCACGTCGGCGCCGCCGCCGGCGATCACCTGCGGCGGCGCGATGTCCGGACCGCCCGGCTTGATCGTCACGTCGAGGCCGGCTTCCTTGTAGAAGCCCTTGTCCTTGGCGACGTAGTAGCCGGCGAACTGGGATTGCGTGACCCACTTCAGCTGCAGCGTCAGCTTGTCCTGCGCTTGCGCCGCCTGGCCGCCGAGGCCGAGGGCGAGCGCCGCGATGGCGAGACCGAACCGTTTCATGCGTTTCTCCTCTCAGAATGGACGCGACCGGTTCCCCCCGGGTCAGCGTTTGCGGAACGACGGATGCCAGAAGGTCGCCCGGCGCTCGGCGAGCGCGAGCAGACCGTAGGAGAGCGAGCCGGCGATGGCCGCGACCGCGATCACCGCCCAGACCATGTCCAGGCTCATGCGGCCGACCTCGGTCGAGATCCGGAAGCCCATGCCGACGATCGGCGTGCCGAAGAACTCGGCCACGATCGCGCCGATCAGCGCCAGCGTCGAGTTGATCTTCAGCGCATTGAAGATGAACGGCAGCGCCGCCGGCAGGCGCAGCTTCAGAAGCGTCTGCCCATGGGTGGCGCCGTAGGAGCGCATCAGGTCGAGCTCGAGCCGACCGGCAGCTTCCAGGCCGGCGACCGTATTCACCAGCATCGGGAAGAAAGTCATCACGACCACCACCGCCGCCTTCGACTGCCAGTCGAAGCCGAACCACATGACCATGATCGGCGCGATGCCGATGATCGGCAGGGCCGAGACGAAGTTGCCGATCGGCAGGAGCCCACGCTTGAGGAACGGCACGCGATCACAGATGAGCGCGGTCGCGAAACCGAGGCCACAGCCCATTGCCCAGCCCGGAATCACCGCGCGGACGTAGGTCTGGACAAAATCCTGAGCCAGCAGCGGAACCGAGGTCGCGAGCCTGGCGAAGATCGCCGAGGGCGAGGGCATCAGCACCATCGGCACGCCGGCGCCGACCGTGATCGCCTCCCACAGGAACAGCAGGCAGGCGCCGAACACGAGCGGCACCGTGAGCCCGGCGACCCGGGCGGCGGCGCCGCGGCCGGAAATGCGCGACAGGCGATCGACGATGCCCCAGGCGGCGAGCCAGATCATGACCACGCCGAGCCAGAACACCGCCGGTGCCGCACCCGCGACGCCCGCGGCGTGAACATAGCGCAGCGCCGCGAGCGCTACCGCGACGAGCACGACGAGCGCACCGAGCCAGAGCGCAAGCCGGCTGCGATTGGCGTCGGGGGCGGGTGCGAAGGCGCTCATCGCCGCGCCCCCATCAGCCGGAGCGTGACGCGCTCGACGAGACCGACCACGACGACCATGACGGCGGCAAGCGCGGCGGCGGCGAAGAGCGCGGCCCAGATCTGCACGGTCTGACCGTAGTAGGAGCCGGACAGCATGCGCGCGCCGAGGCCGGCCTGCGCGCCGGTCGGCAGCTCGCCGACGATCGCGCCGACCAGGCTGATCGCGATCGCGACCTTCAGGCTCGCGAACAGGAACGGCACCGAGGCCGGCCAACGCAGCTTCAGGAGCGTCTGCATTTGCGAGGCATGATAGGTGCGCATCAGGTCGAGCTGCAGCACGTCGGGGGAATTCAGCCCTTTCACCATGCCGATCGTGACGGGAAAGAAGCACAGATAGGCCGAGATGATCGCCTTCGGGATCAGGCCGGTGATGCCCTGGCTGCCGAGCACGACGATGATGATCGGCGCGACCGCCAGGATCGGGATCGTCTGCGAGGAGATGATCCACGGCATCAGGCTCTTCTCGAGCGAGCGGACGTGCACGATCGCGACCGCGAGCAGGATGCCGAGCGCGGCGCCGAAGCCGAAGCCGACCAGCGTCGAGGAGAGCGTCACCCAGCCGTGGAACAAGAGGTTGCGCGGGCTCCAGCGGATCTCGCAGGAGAAGAACGCCGTGAGCCACCCCTCGCCTTCCGGCAGACGGCCGCAGGTGGAGACGCGAAGCTCCATCAGGATCTGGTGCGGCGACGGCAACACCGGGCGCTCCAGCGACCAGGCCGCGGCATAGCGCTCGGCGAGCGTGCCGCCGGCCGGCATCGACGGCAGTCCGCCGTTCATCGGCAGGCAGGCGGCGTACCAGAGCGCGACGATCGCCAGCACGATCACGACGACCGGACCGGTCTGACCGGCAAACACCAGCCCGGCGAGGCTGCGGCCGGGCTTCGGCAAGGTTCCGAGCGCGGCGGCGTCAGTCGTCATAGGAGTGCCCCGCGCGCAGGCCCTCGCGGACGCGATGGGCCACTTTCAGGAACTCCGGGGTCTCGCGGATGTCGAGCGTGCGATCGGCGGGCATGTCGCAGTCGATGATGTCGATGATCCGGCCGGGGCGCGGGCTCATCACGACGATCTTGGTCGACAGGAACACCGCCTCCGGGATCGAGTGCGTGACGAAGACCACCGTCTTGCGCGTCTCGGCCCAGAGCTTCAGGAGCTGCTCGTTGAGCTTGTCGCGGACGATCTCGTCGAGCGCGCCGAACGGCTCGTCCATCAGCAACAACTTTGGATCGAACGACAGCGCGCGGGCGATCGAGGCGCGCTGCTGCATGCCGCCCGAGAGCTGCCAGGGGAACTTCTTCTCGAAGCCCTTCAGGTTGACCAGTTCGAGATTGCGGCGGGCGCGCGTGACGCGCTCGGCCTTCGACAGACCGAAGATCTCGAGCGGCAGCGCGACGTTCTTCTCGACCGTGCGCCAGGGCAGCAGCGCCGGCGCCTGGAACACATAGCCATACTGCCGTTTCATGCGCGCGGTCTCGGGATCGAGGCCGTTGACCGTGATTGAGCCGGCGGTCGCCTGTTCGAGATCGGCAATGACGCGCAGCAGCGTGGTCTTGCCGCAGCCGGACGGACCGATGAGGGAGACGAACTCGCCCTCGGCGACCGTCAGATCGACATTGGACAGCGCATAGACCGGGCCGTCGGCGGTCTGGAAGGTCAGCGACAGGCCCTTGGCCTCGATGACCGGCTGGCCGGCCGCCATGGCGCCTCCGGCGACCTGGCCCGCCTCGGATCGACCCTGAACCGTCGCCACGCCCATTCCTCCGCTCCGCCCCGCCGGTGGACGCCTCGGATCTGGCCGGGCGCTCGATCACCGTTCCGATCCCTTGGGCCCCGTTGGTGTCCGTCCCCGCAGACGGCGCACTTCGGTGCTCGGGATTTTCATCCAATCATCTCGCGAGGATTTGATCAAATGGACAAATTTTGCGCAAGCCGGTTCGTGGAGAAAATTGAGGCATCGTGTGCCTAGACGTCATTCAGCATGGGAGTGCGTGGCTCGCCTGCCCGGTCCCGGACCCAAGCCATGCGATCGATGACGGCACGCCGGCGCCGGCACGCGAAAAAGGGTGGCGAGCGCCGCTGCTCGCCACCCTTCGTGATGACCGTCCGATCAAGCGCTAAGCCGGCTTACTTCAGGCTCGGGAAGTTGAACTCCGCGCCCGCGCGGATGCCGGTCGGCCAGCGCGAGGTCACGGTCTTCAGGCGGGTATAGAAGCGCACGCCTTCCGGTCCGTAGATCGAGTGATCGCCGAACAGCGACCGCTTCCAGCCGCCGAAGGAGTGGTAGGCGACCGGCACCGGGATCGGCACGTTGATGCCGACCATGCCGACCTCGATCTTGTCGGCGAAGGCGCGCGCCGCGTCGCCGTCGCGGGTGAAGATCGCGGTGCCGTTGCCGTATTCGTGGTCGTTGATCAGCTTGACCGCCTCGTCATACGAGCCAGCGCGCAGCACCGACAGGACCGGGCCGAAGATCTCGGTCTTGTAGATGGTCATGTCCTTGGTGACGCGGTCGAACAGCGTGCCGCCGAGGAAGTAGCCGTTCTCGTAGCCCTGCAGCGCGAAGCCGCGGCCGTCGACGACCAGTTCGGCGCCTTCCTTGACGCCCTGATCGATCAGGCCGGAGATCTTGCGCTTGGCGTCGGCAGTGATGACCGGGCCCATCTCGGCGTCCGGATCGGTCGCCGGGCCGATCTTCAGCGCGCGCACCTTCGGGGCGAGCGCCTCGACCAGCGCGTCGGCGGTCTTCTCGCCGATCGGCACCGCGACCGAGATCGCCATGCAGCGCTCGCCGGCCGAGCCGTAGCCCGCGCCCATCAGCGCATCGACGGCCTTGTCCATGTCGGCGTCGGGCATGACGATCATGTGGTTCTTGGCGCCGCCGAGCGCCTGGACGCGCTTACCCTTGGCGGTGCCGCGCGCGTAGACATATTCGGCGATCGGCGTCGACCCGACGAAGCTCACAGCCTTGACGTCCGGATGGTCGAGCAGCGCGTCGACGGCGGTCTTGTCGCCGTGCACGACGTTCAGCACACCGTCCGGGAAGCCGGCTTCCTGGAACAGCTCCCAGGCCAGCATCGGCGCGGACGGATCGCGCTCGGACGGCTTCAGCACGAAGGTGTTGCCGCAGGCGATCGCAACCGGATACATCCACATCGGCACCATGGCCGGGAAGTTGAACGGCGTGATGCCGGCCACGACGCCGAGCGGCTGGCGATCCGACCAGCTGTCGATCTCCGGGCCGACATTGCGGCTGTAATCGCCCTTGAGCAGATGCGGGATGCCGCAGGCGAAGTCGACGACCTCGATGCCGCGGGCGACCTCGCCGAGCGCGTCCGCATGCGTCTTGCCATGCTCCTTGGAAATCGCGCGGGCGAGATCGGCCGCGTGGCGGTCGAGCAGCTCCTTGAACTTGAACATGTGCTTCATGCGCTTCAGCGGCGGCGTGGCGCCCCACTCGACGCTCGCCGCCTTGGCGGCGGCGACGGCGGCGTCGATCTCCTCGAGCGTCGACAGCGGCAGCGTCGCGATCGGCTCGCCGGTCGCGGGATTGTAGACGGGCTGCGTGCGCGTGGAGACGGATGTCACCTTGCGGCCGCCGTAAGCGTTCTGGATCGTTTCCATGGGGTCCCCTCTGGAGCCGGCCCCGCGCCGGTCTCACCTCGTTGAACACAGGTCCGAAACGGAGCCGCCGGTCCGGCGACGCCCCGCTCGGGACGGATTTCGACGCCCGTCACCCGAGGCGACAGGCGAAAACACATGCACCGGCACGGCGCGTCACGCCTGCGCCGGCTGTCCCGCGATCGGCGCAGCCTCGCTCGCCGCGCCGGTATCCGGCGCTTGCGCCCCGGCCCGTCGCGCCAGAAGCCGCTTCAACTTCAGCGTCGGCTTCTCGATGCAGTGCCACGAGAAGGCGGCAAAACAGCCGACCACGACCATCGAGACCGCGAAATTGACGTACCAGACCCGGCCATCGGGCAGCATCTGCACCACGGCCTGCTGGATCGGATAGGCATAGAGATAGATGCCGTAGGAATAGTCGCCGGTGAAGAGCAGCGGCAGTTTCCTCGGCTGCTGCAGGCCGAGCCAGGCCGTCACATAGGCGACCGGCAGCGGCAGCAGGTAGACCCAGACGTGCGAGGCGACCAGCGCGAGCGACAGTCCGGCGGCGGCGAGCGCCAGCCATCCGGACGACGGCACGCGATCGCGCCCGAGATGCAGCAGCACGCCGGCGAGGAAGAACAGGATCAGCTGCCGACCGGTCAAGGTGCCGCGGCTCGGATCCGGGTCGCCATGGGCGGCGCTCCAAACGATCAGGGCCAGGCAGGCGAGCGCGAGCAGGCCGAGGAACAGTGCCGGCCGCCGAACCAGGCCGAGCAGCGCGATCAGCGCCAGCACGATGTAGCATTCGGCCTCGTAGGGCACCGTCCAGAGCGACCCATTGACGATGCGCGGCACCGGATTGTCCACGAAGACGCCGGGCAGGTGGTAGTGGATCCAGCCGAGCATGTTCAGGAAATACCTGAAGAAGTCCGGATCGGTGAAATAGTCCCGCCAGGCCACGGTGGTCAGCAGCGGCCCGAGGATCAGCGCGGAGAGCGCGATCTCGACCATCAGCGCCGGCAGGATGCGCAGGGCGCGGAGCCCCATGAACACGCCGAGGTTCGGCGTGCGCAGGAGGCTCGCGGTGACCAGGAAGCCGCTCAGCGCGAAGAACATCGGCAGGATCGCATGGCCGAAGATGCGGTGGAACTCGAAGGGCAGACCGAGGTCCGCCATCGAGCCGCCGCCCATGCCGAAGCTGTGGTTGAACACGACCATGGTCGCCAGAACGAGCCGCATGTAGTCGAAGCCGGACGTGAAACCACCCGCCCGTCGCATCTGTTCGCCGATCGTCATCGTCCTGCCCTCGTCAAGGAGACGCCCGTTGCCGGGGCAGGATGCATCGAGGATCGAGAAGAAGCGGTTACGGGCAAGGCCGGCACTTCCGGGGTCCGATCAAGGATTCGACAACTTTCCGTTACGATCGAGACCTCGGCGATCACCACCTGACCCCGGATCGTGGGGAGCCTCAACGCTTGATCTCGATCTCGACGAAGCTCATCGGCTTGTCGCCACCGTTGATCACGTTGTGCTCCACCCCCGCCTCGCGCCGGTAGGCCGCGCCGAGCGGCGTATCAATCCGCCGCTCGCCGTTGGCGTCGACCACCACCATGGTGAGGTCGGTGATCGGCACCACGACATAGGCCATGCCGTGCGTGTGCCAGCCGGTTTCGGCGCCGGGTTCGAAATCCCAGCGCATCACCCGGACCCGGTCGTCGTCGACGAGCGTCGTCGCGACGGCCGGGGCATGCGCCGAAAAGCGCGTCATGGGCGTTCGCCTCCGGCTCAGGCCGCGCGCGTCAGCACGCCGCGCAGGATCTCGAACAGCTGATCGATCTCGGACTTGGAGATGATCAGCGGCGGCGACAGCGCGATGATGTCGCCGGTGGTGCGGATCAGGAGGTTGTGCTCGAAGGCGTCGAGGAAGCAGGAGAAGGCGCGCTTGGTCGGTTCGCCGGCGATCGGCTCCAGCTCGATGGCGCCGATCAGGCCCATGTTGCGGATGTCGATGACGTGCGGCAGGCCCTTCAGCGAATGGAGCTGCTCCTCCCAATAGGGCGCGAGCTCGGCGCCGCGGGTCAGGAGCCCCTCTTCCTTGTAGGTCTCCAGCGTGCCGATGCCGGCGGCGCAGGCGATCGGGTTGCCCGAATAGGTGTAGCCGTGGAAGAACTCGATCAGGTGTTCCGGACCGGTCATGAAGACGTCGTGGATCTTCGACTTCGCGAACACCGCGCCCATCGGGATCACGCCGTTGGTGACGCCCTTGGCGGTGACGATGATATCCGGCGAGACGCCGAAGTAGTCGGTCGCGAAGGGCGCGCCGAGGCGGCCGTAGCCGGTGATGACCTCGTCGAAGATCAAGAGAATATCGTGCTTGTCGCAGATGGCGCGGATCTTCTCGAGATAGCCCTTCGGCGGCATCAGCACGCCGGTCGAGCCGGCCATCGGCTCGATGATCACGGCGGCGATGGTCGAGGCGTCATGCAGCGCGACGATGCGCTCCAGATCGTCGGCGAACTCCGCCCCGTATTCGGGCTGGCCCTTGGTGAAGGCGTTGCGCGCCGGATCATGGGTGTGGCGCATGTGATCGACGCCGGTCAGCAGCGTGCCGAACATCTTGCGGTTCGACACGATGCCGCCGACCGAGATGCCGCCGAAGTTCACGCCGTGGTAGCCGCGCTCGCGGCCGATCAGGCGGAACTTCGAGCCGTTGCCCTTCACGCGGTGATAGGCGAGCGCCATCTTCAGCGCGGTCTCGACCGACTCGGAGCCCGAGTTGGTGAAGAACACGTGGTTGAAGCCGGGCGGGGCGACATTGACGAGCTTCGAGGCGAACTCGAACACCTTGGGGTGACCCATCTGGAACGCCGGCGCGTAGTCGAGCTCGCCGGCCTGCTGGCGGATCGCCTCGACGATCTTCGGCCGGTTATGGCCGGCGTTGCAGCACCACAGGCCGGCCGTGCCGTCGAGCACCTTGCGGCCGTCGTCGGTCGTGTAATGCATGCGGTCGGCCGCGACGAACATGCGCGGCGCCTTCTTGAACTGGCGGTTGGCCGAGAACGGCATCCAGAAGGCTTCGAGATCGTTGGTCTTGACCGGCACGTTCATGGGGCTTCTCCCGAATTCGGATCGCGCATCCGAGGGCGGACGGCGCAGGTCTTGAAAGCGCGGCACGGGGCGGCGCGGCGGTTCGGCCGCGCGCTCCCCCGACGCTCGATATTCTGAACGATATCGGAGCCGTTCGAGCCGGTCGACCACGAAACGGACCTCGACGCCGTTAAGTCCGTTCTTTATTCTGAACACATGAACGAGAAACACGATATCGACGTCGGCGCGCGGCTGCGCGACTTGCGCATCCGCCACGGGCTCTCCCAGCGCGAACTGGCGCGCCGTGCCGGAGTCTCCAACGCGACCGTCTCAATGATCGAGGCGAACCGGGTCAGCCCTTCGGTCTCGGCGCTGAAGCAGATCCTGTCGGGCATCCCGGTCGGCATCGCCGACTTCTTCGCGGCGGAGGAAGGCGAGCCGGAGAAGGTGGTGTTCCGCGCCGGCGAACTGACCGAGATCGCCGGTGGCGCGGTCTCCTACCGGCAGGTCGGCTCCAACCTGCGCGGCCGCGCGCTGCAGGTCATGCACGAGCGCTACCAGCCCGGCGCCGATTCCGGCAAGCATCTGATCTCGCACCAGGGCGAAGAGGCCGGCATCGTCATCAAGGGCCGCATGGCGCTCGAGGTCGACGGTCGGCGTTACGAACTCGGGCCCGGCGATGCCTACGCCTTCGAGAGCCGCCGGCCGCATTCATTCCGCAACATCGGCGAGACGGAACTGATTCTGGTTTCGGCCTGTACGCCGCCGACGTTCTGACGAGAGAGCGCGGATACGATGGAAGCTCGTTCTTGGATCACCAATCGCGCGGACAATATAGCAAGCCACCTTCGAAACAAAAGATTATTACGCTGCGTAATTTTGTAAAATCATGAAATTCAGATGATGATTTTTCCATTACTTGAGTGAAATTATAGGCCGAAATGCTTAGCTTAACGTTTTGTTAGCGACAATATTCCAGCCTTCCCCTGAAGAACGCTCCGCCATTCGTCGCGCAGGTCTACGCTGTCGAATGATGCGAGCCGAGACAACAGGGCCATCGGGAGCAGGCACGAATGTCGTTCAAACATTGGTCGATGACATGGAAAGTGGTCAGCCTTCTGCTGCTGCTGGGCGTGACCAGCCTTGCGGGTGTGTTCTACGCCACGCAGAAGCTGATCTCGATCGACGATCGCTATTCGCGGCTTCTCGAGGAAGACGCCAAGGCGCTGGTCCGCATGGTCCGCTCCTCGCGCTTCATCACCCAGTATCAGCTGGGAATGGCCAATGCGCTCTTGGCCAAGAGCGAGGAGGCCAATGCGGCCGCCGCCGGGATTCGCGAGGCGGCGCTGAAGGGCTTCGAGAGCAACTTCGCCGAAGCCTACAAGCGGCTGCCGGCCGAGCGGGCGACGCTCGATGGGTTCCGCGACGCGTTCAAGGCAGCCATCGACGGTCCCTGCGCGTCGGTGCTGCGGCTCGCCGCGAAAAATACCGACGAGGCGATGGCGCAGGGCTTCGCGCAGATGGAACAGAGCTGCATGCCGCAGCTCAAGCGCGGCTCGGACGCCGTGACGGCGTTCAATCAACGGCTCGTCGAAATGCTCGACAGCAAGAGCGACGATGCCACGACCGATTCGCTCACCACGGCCCGCAACACGCTGATCGGTCTTGCGGCATCCATCCTGGCCGTGGTCGGGCTCGCTGTGCTGGTCGTGCGTAGAGGCGTGGTCGCGCCGATCCGCGCATCGATGGGCACCATGACCGGGCTCGGCCGTGGCGAGCTCGCGGTCGCGGTCGCCGGCACCGAGCGCCGCGACGAGATCGGCGCCATGGCGAAGACGCTGGAGCTCCTGCGCGACCAGCTCCGCGACGCCGAGCAGGCGCGCGCCGAACGGGCCGCACGCGAGGAGGCCGACCGGCAGGCGCTGGCCCGGCGCGAGCGGCTCGCCTCCGACTTCATCAGCCGCATGCAGAGCCTCGCCACCGGCTTCGCGCAGTCCTCGGGCGAGGTCGCGGATTCGGCCAAGAACCTGTCGGCGACGGCGGAGGAGACCTCCCGACAGGCGCAGGCCGTCGCCGCGGCGGCGGAAGAGGCGGCGACCAACGTGCAGACCGTCGCCAGTTCGTCGGAAGAGATGGCGGCCTCGGTCCGCGAGATCACCTCGCAGGTCGGACATTCCTCGAAGGTCGCCGACACCGCCTTCGCCGAGGCCGAGGCGTCCAACATCCGCATCTCGACGCTCGCCACCGCGGCGGCCGCGATTGGCGACGTGATCAACCTGATCAAGGGCATCGCCGACCAGACCAACCTGCTCGCGCTCAATGCCACGATCGAGGCGGCGCGTGCCGGCGAGGCCGGCAAGGGCTTCGCCGTGGTCGCAGCCGAAGTGAAGCAGCTCGCCTCGCAGACGAGCCGCGCCACCGAGGAAATCGGCGCCAAGGTCGGCGAAATCCAGCAGGCGACCGAGGATTCGGTCCGGTCGATGGGCGCCATCGTACAGGTGATCGGCAACATCAAGGAGATCGCCGCCTCGATCGCCAGCGCGGTCGAGGAACAGGGCGCGGCGACCGGCGAGATCGCGCGCAACTGCCAACAGGCGGCGACGGGCACCAACCAGGTGACGCAGAACATCTCGGGGGTCGGCCAGGCGGCCGAGATGACCGGCGCGGCCTCGACCCAGCTGATGAACCTGTCGAAGGGGCTGTCCGACCAGGCGGTCGACCTGCGCAAGACGGTCGAGACGTTCGTGCGCGACTTCGCGGCCTGACGGTCTGCGGCGACCCTTTGCGCGATACGGTGCCGCCGGCCCTCGGGCCGGCGGTGCTGTTTCTGTTTGCGGGCGACGCCGTTCGAGGGTCGCCCCGTCCGGAGAGCTCAGCCGCGCGCGATCGCGCGCAGGGTCGCGGCCAGCGCCTGGGCCGGCTGCTCGCTCGCTGTGGCCAGCTGGATCGCCTCGAAGCGCGTGCCGACGAGGCGCATGGCGGTCTCGATCGCATCCGGCCGGCGCTCGGCCTGACCGAGCGCCGTCGCAAGCGCAACGGCACAGGTCGCGGCCAGTTCGCCATCGGCCTCGACTGCGGCGACGAAGGCCGACGGCGCGCTCGGCCGGAACGGCCCGTCGCCGAGATCGCGGATCGGATGTTCGGCGCCGAGCGCGACGATCATCTCGGCGGCGAGATCGAAGACGTCCCAATGATAATCGATGCCGAGCGCGACGCTCATGCGGCCGCCGCTCTCCTCGACGGCACGCGACCACAGATGACCGTAGCTGTCGAAGATGCGCGTGTAGGCGCGGTCGATCGCGTGTTCGAACACCAGCGCATCGGCGTAGCCGGCAGCGCCGAGCAGCCGGCGCGCATGGCGATAGACGAAATTCGAGAACAGCGCCCGCGCCTCCGCCGCGCCCTGCCGGCGCGTGTCGAAGAAGCGGCCGTAGAGCGCCGGCGTGGTCGGCGACGGCGCACCGTCGTCCTCGCCGAGCAGGCCGCGCTTGGCGATTTCCTCGATGTCGGTCAGCACCATGTCGGCGAGGCGGCCGACCCGCGAGACGGTGCGGCCGCCGAAGCGCGAGACCGGTCCGGGCAAGGGCAGCGGCAGCCGCCCCTCGCCGCGACCGACCCGACCGCCGATCTCGGAGCCCGCGCGGATCAGATGCCGGACCGAGCGCACGCCATCACGCAGGAAGGTGACGAGATCCGGGGCCGCGGCGCGGCTGCCCGCTTCGTGCTCGGTATCGGCCATGATCCTCTCCCTTTGCCTGCCCGCGCGGCCGTTCGGCCGACGGTCCCGCCCGGTCGCGCCGGGCGGTGGTTCCGTCGACTATAGCGCAATCAACGCCGATCGCGCAGGGCGGTGCCGGCGTCAGGCTTGCGAAAGATCGAGTTCGCTGACGATCCGCTTGGCGCGGGCGACGCGCGACGGGCTCATCGACAGTTCGGTGACGCCCGCCTTGACCAGTTCGGGGATCAGCGCCGGATCGCCGGCGGCCTCGCCGCAGACGCCGACCCAGATGCCACGCGCATGCGCCGCATCGGCGATCATCTTGACCGCGCGCAGCACCGCGGTGTTGTCGGCCCGGCAGAGCCGCGCCAGTCGCGGATGCGGGTTCATCCGATCGGCCGCCATCGTGTACTGGGTCAGATCGTTGGTGCCGATCGAGAAGAAGTCCACTTCGGCCGCCAGGAGATCGGCGGTGAAGGCCGCCGCCGGCGTCTCGACCATGACGCCGATCGCCGGCATCTTGCACGGCACGCCCTCGGCCTCGAGTTCGACGCGGCAGGCCTCCATCATCGCCCGGGCCTCGCGCAGTTCCTCGACCACGGCGATCATCGGGAACATGACCTGGATGTTGCCGTGGACGGCGGCGCGCAGCAACGCGCGGAGCTGCGGTTTGAACACCGCGGGCAAGTCCAGGCACATCCGGATGCCGCGCCAGCCGAGGAACGGGTTCTCCTCGTGCGGCGCCGCGATGCCCGGCAGCGGCTTGTCGCCGCCGACGTCGAGGGTGCGGATCACCACCGGTCGGTCGCCGAACGCGGCGGCGACCTTGGCATAGGCGGCGTACTGCTCGTCCTCGGTCGGCAGCGAGCGGCGCTCCATGAACAGGAACTCGGTGCGGAACAGGCCGACGCCCATGGCGCCGCTGGCGATCGCCTTGTCGAGCTCGGCCGGCGAACCGATGTTGGCGGCGATCTCGATCGCTCGCCCATCCCGCGTCTTCGGTGCCACGTCGCGCCATTCGGCGTCGAGCCGGCGCTGCTCTTCCGCGGCGGCGATCTTGGTCTCGAACGAGGCTCTGGTCTCGCCGTCCGGATCGGCATGGACGCGGCCTTCGGTGCCGGAGACCGCGAGGGCCGCGGCGGCCTTCAGCGTCTCGAAGCCATCGCGGACGCCGAGCACGGCCGGGATGCCGAGCGCGCGGGCGACGATCGCGATGTGCGAGGTCGCCGTGCCTTCCTGGGTGACGAGCGCCATGACCTTGTCGAGCGGCAGGCGCGAAAGGTCGAAGGCGTCAATGGCGGCGGCGACCACCACGCAAGGCGCGGCGATCTGCGAGGGATCGGTGTCCGGCACGCCGAGCAGGCGCGCCGCGACGTGCCGGCCGAGATGGCGGACGTCCTCGGCGCGCGCGGCGAAGTAGGGATCTGGCATGCGCGCGAATTCGTGGCCGAGCGCGGTCGTGGCGTCGAGCACGGCGGCGGCGGCGGTCGAGCCACCGGCGATGCGGCCTTCGACAGCTTCGACGACGCTGTCGTCGCGGGCGAGATCGGCGAGCGCGAGCAGGATCTCGCCGGTGCCCTCGGCCTTGGCCGCGTCGGCGGCGAAACGTGCGGCGAGGTCGGCGAGCGCGGCGCGGAACGCCGCCTTCTCGTCGTCGATCTCGCGCGGCGACAGGCGCCGGCGATCCGGCACCAGCGGCGCCTTCTCGATCACGAACACCGGGCCGATCACATGGCCATCGGAGGCCGGCACGCCGACGATGCCGTCGCCGGGCGCCGCAACGGGCGCGGGCGTCTCCACCAGCGCAGGGGCGACCACCGGGGCGGTGGCGCCGCCATGGGCGCCGGCATTGAGCCCCTTGGACGCTTCCGACTCACCGGCGACCAGCGCGGCGAGTTCGTCGACCGCGCGGGTCGCGTCGTCGCCGTTGCCGCGGATGACGATCTCGGTGCCTTCTTTGACGCCGAGCAGCATCAGCTTCACGGCGCTCTTGCCGTTCACGGCCTTCTCGCCCGACACCACCTCGATGTCGGCGGCATAGGCCTTGGCGATCTGGACGAACTTCGCCGCCGGGCGGGCATGCAGCCCTTCCTCGATGCGGACGACGGCCCTGCGCTCGTACATGGATGCCTCTCACTCGGGACGCGGTGTGTCGCGCTTGACGCGCGACCGGACACGGGACGTCGCGCGTCAAGCGCGACGGCAGATCCCGCTTGTCGCACGGTTGCGACGAAATTCGGGTCGCCGGGGGCCGGACCCCGCTTGCGCTTCAAGTGGGGCGTCCGGCTCACCGGTCTCAGTCACCGCCCGCTCTCGGGCGGCGAATTCGCGCAAGGCCTCAGGCGGCGGCGAAGGTGATGCGCGCGCCGGGAGCGAGCTTGGCCAGCACGGTCTCGGCCGGCACGACCTCGACGCTGATCTCACCGGGGCGATCGGCGGAGGCCGCGCCCGTGAAGCTCAGCGACACGTGGCCGATCTCGACCATCTTGTTCCACGCGCTGGCGCCAACCGCGGTGATGGTGATCGCGAGATCGCCAATGGTGACCTTGTCGCCGGGCTTGGGCGCTTCGGGAGACACGGCCTGCGGCTCATGGGTGACGGCGATCTCGGCGAGCTCCGGCGGGGCGCCGGCACCGAACAGGATCAGGACGCCGCCTTCCAAGAGGTCGCCGACTTCCGGACCGATGGCGCTGACGATGGTCGAATAATTGAGGCTCACGCGAGAACTCCGATCAGATGCGGGAGTCCGGGCGGCGGGGAGTGATCCCGCCGCCCGGACGAGATCACAGGAAGAAGCTCGCCACCCAGGCGATGAGCACGGAGACCGGACCCATGATCTGGCGACTGATCAGCACGGCGGGCACGCCGATGCGGATCGTCTCGGGCTTGGCTTCACCGAGCGCGAGGCCGACGGGCACGAAGTCGCAGCCGACCTGCGTGTTGTAGGCGAACAGCGCCGGCAGGGCCATGGCAGGCGCGATCGTGCCGTTGGCGATCTGCGGACCGATGATCGCCACGCCGATGACCTGGGCGATGACCGCGCCCGGGCCGAGGATCGGCGACAGGAACGGCAGGCCGCAGATCGCGGAGATCACGATCAGGCCGACGATGTTGTTGGCGAGCGGGCCCATCGGCGCGGCGAGCATGTTGCCGATGCCGGTGTAGAGGATCAGGCCGATCAGCATGGTCACGAAGGCCATGAACGGCAGGACGTTGCGGACCACCTGATCGATCGTGCGGCGACCGGCATTGAAGAAGATGCCGACGGCCCGGCCCATGACTCGGCCGACCGAGGAGATGATGCCGATCAGACCGCCTTCGGAGCCCTGAGCGACCGGCGCCGCGGAGGCGCTCGACGACGACGATGCCATGCTGGACGCTCCCGCGCCGGCCTGCGTCGCGGCTTCCGAGCCGTCCGCATAGGCCATGTTTTCCGGCTTGACGCCCGAGACGTAGATGTCCTCGGTGATGAACTGGGCGAGCGGGCCCGACTGACCGACCGGGGTCAGGTTGATGGTCGGGATGCGCTTGCGCGGATAGACGCCGCAGCGGGCGGTGCCGCCGCAATCGACCACCACGGCGGCGATCTCGCCCTCGACCGGCGGCGCACGGAAGCCGTCGACCACGGTCGCGCCGGTCATCTCGGCGAGGCGCGCCGCGACCGGGGGAATGCCGCCGCCGGTGATCGCGACGATCTTGTCGCGCTGGGCGGTCGGGGCGATCACCAGCGGTCCACCCCAGCCACCGGGGCCCTTGGACACGCGAACGGACTTGTAGCTCTTCGACATGAATGGATCCTCCCGTCTCGGCTCAGAGCTTCACGCCTTCGCGGCGCGCCATGATGCCGGTGATCCATTCCGTGACGATGCCCTTGAGCAGGATCACGATGACGCCGACGATGAAGTAGTAGATCGCGACCTTGACGTGGTAGCCGGCCGGGACGGTGCCCGCCTTCTCCAGCTCGAGCAGCGCGACGAGCACGCCGCCCCACACGAAGTACTCGCCCGGGTTCGCATGCGGGAACAGGCCGAGCACCGGGTGCACGAAGGAGACGGCCGAGTCGTAGAACGCCGGCTTGTGCTTCTCTTCGAGGAAGGTGCCGAAGGTGTAGGCCATCGGATTGGTGAGGAAGAACACCGACAGCACCGGCAGGACGGTGTAGCGGGTCAGCGCGTAGCGGCCGGCGGCGCGAGCGACACCGTGGACGCGCGCTTCGCCGACCATCTCGGTAACGGCGTAGAAGGCGGTCATCAGCACGACTAGCGTCGGAATGATGCCGGTGACGAAGCCGGTGAACACCTCACCGCCCTTCTGGAACACGCCGATGAAGTGCTTGCCGGCGGTGGTGAGCCAGCCGAGCTGTTCTTCCTGGTTCTTGGCGACGTCCTTGACCTTCGCCGCGTAGTCCGCGGCCGTATCGGCGACGAGCACGACGTGGTTGTTGCCCGAGGCATGGTCGCCGACCGCGGCCGCGCCGTTCAGCACGGCGTCCAGGGCCGCATGGCCATGGCTCAAGCCGTGCAGAACGACGTCCGCGTTCTGCGTGATGAGACTTGTGATCGACATGGAATTCCTCCCTTCCCCCTTTTTCCGGGTCGACGCCTCTCGGGGCGCCGGTCCGGTCCCCACGCGCGGCCGTCGAGGCGGCGCGTGGTATGCGTGCAAGGCTCGGCCGACCGCGCCGTCAGGCGCCGGCGACCGCGAGCCCCTCCAGTCCCTTCGCGCGGCGGTCCGCGCGCATCGTCTCGATCTGCTGGGCCGCCTTGGCGGTCGCCTCGTTGCGGCCCTTGGCATCGGCGCCGAAAGGCGCGCCTTCGACCAGTTCCGCGACCGGGCGACCGACCAGCTCGGCGCAATCCTCGAAGCGCGCGAAGACGCTGCGCCCCTCCATCATCATCGCCTTGCGCACGATGCCGTCGGGCGAGGCAACCAGCAGCATGATGACGCCCTTGCGGAGCCGGCCCTGCGCGTTGCCGGCACCGACGAACCCGTCCGCATAGGTCTTGGTGATCTCGCCCAGCATGGCGCGGTAGTGCTGCACCTGCCGGAACGTGCCGATGCTCTGAAGCCCCCAGAGGGCCGCGAAGGCCGCGATCAGCCACACCCAGTTTTCCAAGGAAGCCTCCCTCCCGCGGGATCTCTCCCGATGCCGGCCGCAAGGTCCCTTGCCGGGATCGCGATGTGCGGACGCGGGCGCGACGGCACTCCGTCGCTGTTCCGGGGAGTGTGTACTTTTGTCTTTTTGCTTGTCAATATGTATAACGTGCTGCGCTGCGGCATACCCAAGGTCGATTTGGGGCGAGGTCTCGACGTCCGCTGCGCGACCTCAGTGTTCGACCGGACAGAGACCGGTCCGACACGGCACCGTCATCGACTGTCGCCGCGATCCGGGCCAGGCTCGCCGCAGCAGAGCCCGGACCGTGCCTCGAAGGCGATCCTCGCGGGCCGCCGCTCAGGCGGCGGTCTCGTTCGGCGCGCGCAGGTCGCGGCGCACCAGCAGTTCGGCGGCGGTCGCCTCGTTGGTGATCAGCACATTGCAGTCGATCAGTTTCATGCCGGCGAGCAGGGCATCGACCTTGTCCATGCCGCCGGAGGCGAGCACGCGGCGGGGCAGCCGCTTGATCGCCGCCATCGGGATCGACATGACCCGGTGGTTGATCGGATGGTCGACCAGATTGCCTTCCGCGTCGAAGAAATTGTAGCAGATGTCGCCGATCGCGCCGGCGCGGATCAGCGAGGCACGGTCCTCCGGGCTGACGAAGCCGAAACGCATGGAGGTCGAGTCCGGCATCATCACGCCGACCGACAACAGCGCCATATCGAGGCGCTCGGCACGGCGGAACGTGTCGTCGAGCCCGCAGCGCTCGATCAGCGCGCGCTTGGTCTCGACGCTGTCGACCAGCGCGGGCGCCGCCATCAGATAGCAGTCGGCGTCATAGGCCGAGGCGAACAGCCAGGCGAATTCCGAGGGATTGTAGCGCTTGGCCTTGGTGATGCCGCCGAGCAGCGAGACGATCTGGACATTGGAGAGCTCGCGCCGGGACAGGGTCGCGAGCGATTCCATCAGCGTCGCGCCCCAGCCGACGCCGATCGACATGTCGTCGTGGATGATCTCGGAGATGTATTCGCCTGTTGCCGCGCCGATCGACACCGCGATCTTGTCCGGCGACGACGGCTCCGGCACGACGATCGCCTCGTCGAGCCCGAACACCTGCTCGAGCTGGCGCTCGAGCGCGACGCATTCGGAGACCGAGCCCTCGATCCAGATCTTGACCTCGCGCTGGCGCTTGGCGTCGGCGATGTAGCGCACCACGGTGACGCGCCCGATGCCGAGCTTCTCGGCGATCTCGTTCTGGGTCAGGCCCTCGACATAATACATCCAGGCGACGCGCAGCCGCACACGCGCGGTGCGCCGGGTCGAGGCGTCCTTGCCCGCCGCGCCACGTCCGCCGGCCGTCTCCGACCGCCCGCCACCATCCCGTTCGCTCGCCAACGACATCCCCCCGTTCAGCCCGTCCCACATCAGCATTGCAGCCGCGGCGCGTGTCGTCGAGAGGGCGATCGCCGCACGTCCCGCATGGCTCGGCGCAGTCGGGGGCCCCGGCAATGCGCTTGGCGATTGCGCCGCGCCCGGAATTCCGCTACCCGCAACGGAAATCCGTCACTCTCTTCCCTCGCCTTTGAGAGGCCGCATGTCCGCACCCCGCTTCGATGTTCTCGGCATCGGCAATGCGATCGTCGATATCATCGCCCGCACCGAAGACGACTTCATCCTGCGGGAAGGGTTGGCCAAGGGCTCGATGCGGCTGATCGATTCGGAGGAGGCGGAGCGTCTCTACGGGCACATGCCGCAGGCGATCGAGATGTCGGGCGGTTGCGCCGGCAACACCGCCGCCGGTGTCGCATCGTTCGGCGGCCGCGCCGCCTTCATCGGCAAGGTCGCCGACGATCACCTGGGCGGGGTCTACGCCCACGACATCCGCGCCATGGGCATCCACTTCGCGACCGCGCCGCTCGGTGCCGGCGTCGCTCCGACCGCCCGTTCGATGATCCTCGTGACGCCGGACGGCGAGCGCACGATGAACACCTATCTCGGCGCCTGCCAGCACCTGACCGAGGCCGACATCGATGCCACGGTGGTCGCGGCGACCGCGATCACCTATCTCGAGGGCTATCTGTGGGATCCGCCGGAGGCCAAGAAGGCGTTCCGCCGCGCCGCCGAGATCGCCCATGCCAACGGCCGCGAGGTCGCGATCACGCTCTCCGACAGTTTCTGCGTCGATCGCTATCGCGCCGAATTCCTCGAGCTGATCCGCTCGAAGACCGTCGACATCGTGTTCGCCAACGTCGCCGAGGTGAAGGCGCTCTACGAGACCGCCGACTTCGACACGGCGATCGCGGCGCTGCGGCAGGACGCCAAGCTCGCCGCCGTCACCATGAGCGAGAAGGGCTCGATGGTCGTCACCGCCGACCAGGCGGTCGCGGTGCCGGCGCAGCCGGTCGAGACCGTGTTCGACACCACCGGCGCCGGCGACCTCTATGCGGCCGGCTTCCTTTTCGGCTATTCGCAGGGCTTCGAACTCGCCATGGCGGCGCAGTTCGGCGGACTGGCGGCGGCCGAAATCATCTCGCACCTCGGCGCCCGGCCGCAGGTCGCGCTGCGCGGCTTTGCCGAGCAGGCCGGCTTCACCCTCTGATCCCGCATCGGCGGGCGACTTCGCGCGGGCCCCTCGCCCGGCCGGCGCCCGCGACCGAGGAGATCGTCATGGCGCGTGTGCCCACCTCCTCGTCCCCGGTTCCGGAGCGAAGACACGATCGGCCGCGAACCGGTCGGCCAAGCCCCGCAAGGCGGCCGCGCCCGTACCGGCCGAGCCGCGCGCGAAATCGCGCATCGGCGAGGCCAATGTCGAGAAGATCCTGGACGCGGCGCTCGGCGTCTTCGCCCGCTTCGGCCTGCGCGGCGCACGCACGGACCAGATCGCCGAAGCGGCCGGCATGTCGAAGCCGAACCTGCTCTATTACTTCCGCTCCAAGGAGGCGCTCTACACCGCCGTCCTGGAGCGGACGCTCGCCATGTGGCTCGATCCGCTCGCGCGCATCGACCCCGACATGGATCCGCGCGCGGCGTTGACCGACTATATCGAGCGCAAGCTCGCCTATTCGCGCTCGCATCCGGATTGTTCGAAACTGTTCGCGACCGAGATCATCCAGGGGGCGCCGATGCTGCGCCCGGTGCTGGAACGTGATCTCGTGCCGCTGGTCGAAGCCAAGACCGGCACGCTGAAGCGCTGGATCGCCGAGGGCAAGCTCGCGCCGGTCGATCCGGTGACGCTCGTCTTCATGATGTGGGCGACCACCCAGCACTACGCCGACTTCGCCGCCCAGGTCGCGCTCCTGACCGGCAAGACGCTCGACGACCCGGTCTTCCACGAGACCACGCGGGCGACCATCCTCAAGGTGATCCTCGACGGCGTGCTGCCGCGCTGAGGCGGTCGCGCGGCGCCGATCAGATCACCGCGAACTGCGCCTGATGCAGCGCGGCGTATTTTCCGGCGCGGGCGATCAGATCCTGATGCGAGCCGAGTTCGACGACGCGGCCGTCGTCGACCACCGCGATCAGGTCCGCGTCGCGAATGGTCGCGAGCCGGTGCGCGATGACGAGCGTGGTGCGGCCGCGGGTCAGATCGTTCAGCGACTGCTGGATCGCTCGTTCGGTCTCGGTGTCGAGTGCCGAGGTCGCCTCGTCGAGGATCAGGATCGGCGGATCCTTCAGGAACATCCGCGCGATCGCCACACGCTGCTTCTGACCGCCCGAGAGTTTCACGCCGCGCTCGCCGACGATCGTGTCGAGGCCATCGGGCATGGCGGCGATGACGTCGTCGAGCCGGGCCTTGCGCGCGGCCTCCCATATCTCGGCATCGGAAGCGCCGAGCCGGCCATAGGCGATGTTCTCGCGCATCGTGCCGCCGAACAGGAACACGTCCTGCTGGACGATGCCGATTTGCCGGCGCAGCGAGGCGAGCGTCATGCGGCGGATGTCGATGCCGTCGATCGAGATCGCGCCGCCGGTCACGTCGTAGAAGCGCGGCAGGAGCGAGCAGAGCGTCGTCTTGCCCGAGCCCGAGGGGCCGACGATCGCCAGCGTCTTGCCGGCCGGCACGGTGAGATCGACGCCGTCGAGCACGTCACCGCCGGGCGCATAGGCGAAGCGCACGCCTGCAAAGCGGATCTCGCCCGAAAAGCGCGGCGCCTCGATCGCACCGGGGGCGTCGGCGACATCGGGCGCGGTCTCCATCAGTTCGACGAAGCGCCGGAACCCGGCCATGCCCTTCGGATAGGTCTCGATCACGGCCGAGATCTTCTCGACCGGCCGGAAGAATACCGTGACCAGGATCAGGAAGCTCACGAAGCCGCCGGGGCTCAGCTGGTTCGTCAACACGAACCAGGCGCCGGCGATCATCACGATCATCTGCACCAGCCGCATGCTCATGTAGTTGAGCGAGCTCGACGCGGCCATCAGCTTGTAGGCCTCCAGCTTGGTGCGGCGGTAGGCGCTGTTGTCCTGCTCGAACAGGCCGCTCTCGTGGCCCTCGTTGCCGAAAGCCTGCACGACGCGGATGCCGCCGACGGTCTCCTCGATGCGGGTGTTGAAGTCGCCGACGCGCGTGAAAAGCTGGCGGAAATTCTGCGTCATGCGCTGGCCGAAGTGATTGGTGATCCAGCCGGTCGCCGGCACGATCACCGCGGTCAGCACGGCGAGTTCGACGTTGATCGACAGCATGATCAGGAGCGCGCCGAGGAAGGTCATCACCGCGATGAACAGATCCTCCGGCCCATGGTGCGCGACCTCGCCGATCTCCTCGAGATCCTTGGTCAGCCGGCCGACGATGTGGCCGGTCTTCATGTTGTCGAAGTAGCGGAACGACAGTTTCTGCACATGCTCGAACGCCTGCCGGCGCATCTCGGTCTCGATGTTGATGCCGAGCATGTGGCCCCAATAGGTGACCACCACCATCAGACCGGTATTGAGCGCGTAGATCCCGAGCAGCCCGGCGACGGCGGCGATGATCAGCGGCCAGTCGGCCGTCGGCAGCAGCAGGTCGACGAAGGCCTTCACCGCGACGGGAAAGCCGAGCTCGAGCAGGCCCGACACGACCGCGGCCGAGAAATCGAGCAGGAACAGGCCGCGATAGGGCCGGTAGTAGGAGAGGAACCGGGTGAACATCGCAACAGTCTCGGACGCGGTCCCCCACGCGCACGGGCGGACACGCGTGCCATGAGGGAAAGGGCGGAGGCGTCCGCTTAGGGGAAACACGTGTCGGCGCGGTGACGCAAGCAAAGGCGAGCAACGCCGACGCATGGCGGCCATCCATCACGTCGGAGCACGGGCCGGACGGCCGAGAAACCGCGAGATCCCGTTCCGTTCCGGTCCCGATCAACACGATTGATCGGATCGATCAGCAGGATGCGTTGGTTCTCGCCGGTGCGAAGGGCGAGTTTTGCATGCACATCACCGGCGCGGGGGAGATCCGACATGGCGGCGTTCAGGCTTCATTGCTTTGGTCAGTCGGGCAACAGCTACAAGCCCGCGCTCATGCTGGCCCTGTGCGGCGCCGATTGGGAACCCGTGCTGGTCGACTACTTCGGTGGCGAGACCCGGCAGGCCGGCTGGCGGGACGGCCTCAACGAGATGGGCGAATGCCCGGTGCTCGAACACGACGGCAGAACGCTCAGCCAGTCGGGCGTGATCCTCGACTATCTCGCCGAGGTGCTCGGCCAGTTCGGTGGCCGCGACGCGGACGAGAAGCGCGAGATCTGGCGCTGGGTCCTGTTCGACAATCACAAGTTCACCAGCTATTTCGCCACCCACCGCTTCCTCAACGCGCTCGCCGAGCCGCGCGGCAATCCGGATGTGATCGCATTCCTGAGGGCGCGGACGACGGCCGCGTTCAAGGTGCTCGACCAGCATCTCGCGACGCGGGCCTGGACGGTCGGCGGGCGGCCGACGATCGCCGATCTCTCGATGGCCGGATACGTATTCTATCCCGAGGCCGAGACCGGCTTCGATCTTCGGGCGGAGTTCCCCAACATCGCCGCCTGGGCCGATCGCATCGCCGCCCTGCCCGGCTGGCAGGCGCCCTACGACCTCATGCCGTCGCAGCGGTGATCGCGGGCATGCAACGTCGTCTCGCTCTCGTCACGGTCGTGGTGCCCGACTACGACCGCGCCATCGCCTATTACGTCGGCACGCTCGGCTTCCGGCTCGTCGAGGATATCGACATGGGTGGGGGCAAGCGCTGGGTCGTGGTCGCGCCCGGCGACGGCGGCTCACACCTGCTGATCGCGCGCGCCGCCACCCTCGGCCAGGAGGCCGCGATCGGCCATCAGGCCGGCGGCCGGGTGTTCCTCATTCTCGAAACCGACGATTTCGACCGCGACCACGCGATCTATCTCGCCGCCGGCGTCCACTTTCGCGAGGCGCCGCGCGACGAGCCCTATGGGCGGGTCGCGGTCTTCGAAGACGCCTTCGGCAACCGCTGGGATCTCATTCAGCCGAAGCGGTGAGGGCGCCCCTCGCGGGTCGCCCTCGTCCATGACATCGACCGAAAGGCCGGATCACTCCGCCGGTTCGCGCGCGACCGCGGCTTCCGGATATTCGACCGGGCCGCGCGGGTTCTTGGCCATCGGGTTGTTCGGATGTTCCATCCAGGTCCGGTGGCCGCCGACCACGCGGCCGGTGCGCTTGTCGACCTCGCCGGGCGCGAGCGGCCGCATGGTGATGCAGCTGTCGACCGGGCAGACGACGGCGCAGAGATTGCAGCCGACGCATTCCTCTTCCATGACCTCGAAGTGACGCGCACCGTCCTTCTCGGTCATGATCGCCTGATGCGAGGTGTCCTCGCAGGCAATGTGGCAGCGGCCGCACTGGATGCACAGATCCTGATCGATCTCGGCCTTGACCACGTAGTCGAGGTTCAGGTGCTGCCAGTCGGTCATGCGCGGCACGGCGCGGCCGACGATCTCGTCGAGCGAGCGGATGCCCTTCTCGTCCATGTAGTCGGAGAGGCCGGTGATCATGTCCTCGACGATCTTGAAGCCGTAGACCATCGCCGCGGTGCAGACCTGCACGGTCGAGGCGCCGAGCGCGAAATACTCGACCGCGTCCTTCCAGGTCTCGATGCCGCCGATGCCCGAGATCGGGATGCCGGCGGTCGCCGGCGAGCGGGCGATCTCGCTCACCATGTTGAGCGCGATCGGCTTCACCGCCGGGCCGCACATGCCGCCGTGGGTGGTGTGGCCGTCCGTCGCCGGCCATGGCTCGAGCGTGTCGAGATTGACGCCCATCACCGAGTTGATCGTGTTGATCAGGCTGACCGCGTCGGCGCCGCCGCGCTTGGCCGCCTCGGCCGGGCGGCGAATGTCGGAGATGTTCGGCGTCAGCTTGACGATCACCGGCATGCGGCTGTGCTGCTTGCACCAGCGCGTGACCATCTCGACATATTCCGGCACCTGACCGACCGCCGAGCCCATGCCGCGTTCGCTCATGCCGTGCGGGCAGCCGAAGTTGAGCTCGATGCCGTCGGCCTCCGTCTCCTCGACGCGGCGCAGGATCTTCTTCCAGCTCTCCTCCTCGCACGGGACCATCAGCGAGACGACCAGCGCCCGGTCGGGCCAGTCGCGCTTCACCTGCTTGATCTCGTCGAGATTGACCTGCAGCGGCCGGTCGGTGATCAGCTCGATGTTGTTGAAGCCGAACACGCGGCGATCTTGCGAATGGATCGCGCCGTAGCGCGGGCCGGAGACGTTGACGACGGGAAGCCCTTCCTCGCCGAGCGTCTTCCAGACCACGCCGCCCCAGCCGGCCTTGAAGGCGCGCACGACGTTGTAGGCCTTGTCGGTCGGCGGCGCGGAGGCGAGCCAGAACGGGTTCGGCGCCTTGATGCCGCAGAAGTTCACGCTGAGATCGGCCATGTCACCCTCCCCCGATCAAGCCGCGACGACCGCGGACGCGCCGAGCGCCCGGTCGATCGAAATGGCCGCCTGCTTGCCGTCCTCGACCGCCGCGACGGTCAGATCCTCGCCGCCGTAGACGCAGTCGCCGCCCGCCCAGACGCCCGGCATCGAGGTGCGCCGCTCGGCGTCGACCTCGATGCGGCCACCGCGCATGGTCAGCAGATCGGCTTCGACCTCATGCGCCATGAAGCTCTGGCCGATCGCCTTGAACAGCTGGTCGCAGGCGAGCGTCAGCGTCTCGCCGGTGCCGACCAGCTTGCCGTCGACGGTCTTCGTATATTCGAGTTCGACGCCGGTGAGCTTGCCGGCTTCCGCGATCAGGCGGACCGGCCGCAGGTCGGTGCGGATCAGCACGCCGTCGGTCTGCGCGACCTCCTGCTCGTATTCGGAGGCGTTCATCTGCGCCCGGCCGCGGCGATAGGCGATGGTGACCTCCTCGGCGCCGAGGCGCTTGGTCTGGCTCGCGATGTCAATCGCGGTCATGCCGCCGCCGATCACGACGATACGGCGACCGACCGGCAGCGTGGAGAGGTCCTTCGCCTGGCGCAGCCGCGCGATGTAGTCGACTGCGTCCTCGACGCCGGCGAGATCGTCGCCGAGGCCGAGCGCATTGACGCCGCCGAGGCCCATGCCGAGGAACACCGCATCGAAGCTGTCCTTCAGCGCGGTCAGATGGACGTCGCGGCCAAGGCGCTTGCCGTATTCGATCGTGATGCCGCCGACATCGAGGATGTAGGCGACCTCGCGCGCGGCGAAGTCGTCGGTCGCCTTGTAGGCGGCGATACCATATTCATTGAGGCCGCCGGCCTTCTCGCGGCCCTCGAAGATCACGACCTCGTGGCCGAGCACCGCGAGCCGATGCGCGCAGGCGAGGCCGGCCGGGCCGGCGCCGACGACGGCGATGCGCTTGCCCGTCGGCGCGCCGCGCCGGAACACCTGCTTGCCCGCGGCGAACAGCGTGTCGGTCGCGTAGCGCTGCAGGAGGCCGATCTCGATCGGCTTGCCCTCGGAGACCTCGCGGACGCAGACTTCTTCGCACAGCGTCTCGGTCGGGCAGACGCGGGCGCACATGCCGCCCATGATGTTCGACGACAGAATCGTCTTGGCCGCGCCGATCGGGTTGCCGGTGGCGACCTGCCGGACGAACAGCGGGATGTCGATCGAGGTCGGGCAGGCCTTCACGCAGGGCGCGTCGTAGCAGAACAGGCAGCGCTCGGCCGCCACGCGCGCCTCGAAGCGGTCGAGCGGCGGATGGATGTCGGAGAAATTCTCCGCGAGCACGTCCGGGGCGAGCCGTCCGCTCGCGATATCGGTCCATTCGGCCATGGGTCGTCCTCCCCCTGATGTCCGTCGATCGAGCAGGCCTCCATCCACCCGATCCGCCTGCCCGGCACCGCCTCCGCCCCGTCAAGGGGCGTCAAAGGCGCGGCCGGATGCGGCAGCGTAGCAGTCGGACCCGGCACTCTGGAACTATTCCGGTTCCAACTTTTGACCATCTGATCAAAACTCGGATGAGGTGTCAATTCCGCGCCATGGTCGAAAATTGGGCGTCGATTGCGGAATCCGGCGGCATCCGCGGACCGGATTGCGCAGGACCGACGCGGCGCCGAACCGAGTTCGTCGCCCGACCCAGAACCCCGCGGCGGGTCGCCTGCCGGCCGCTTCGCCGGGAGTGGAGGTGGAGCGGCGCGTGCGCGCTCGACCTCACAGCGACGACATGGCCCAAAGTGAACATTCTGTTTGACAGATGAACAGATGTTCCATTACTCTGCACCGCAACGATCGAGAACGGGTCGCCGCAGCGAACGGCGCCCCACGGGGAGGAACACCGAGACCGCCGAGCGCTCCGCCGGCCGGCTCTGCGCGTCTCCTCGATGAAGCTCTCGTGCGTTTCCGGCCTCGCCGTCAGGTGGCCGGTTCCGAGCTCGCCGGTTCAGGCCCGACCGGCCAGGTCCAGTGCCAAGAGGACGCCTCATGCCCGATGCCGCCGTCGCGACCAGCGCCACCGGTCTCGCCAACCTGCCCAAGGCCTTCCAGGTCTACGGGCCGGAAGCGCTGAAGACCGCGCTGAAGAAGATGCATCTGATCCGCCGCTTCGAAGAGGGCGCGGAAGAGCAGTACATGCGTGGCCTGATCCACGGCACCATGCATCTGTCGATCGGCCAGGAGGCGAGCGCGGTCGGCATCTGCATGCCGCTCGGTGACGCCGACTACATTACCTCGACGCATCGCGGCCACGGCCATTGCATCGCCAAGGGCGCCGATCCGAAGAACATGTTCGCCGAGTTCTTCGGCAAGGAAACCGGCTATTGCCGCGGCCGCGGCGGCTCGATGCACATCGCCGACGTCGAGAAGGGCAACCTCGGCGCCAACGGCATCGTCGGCGGCGGCCTGCCGATCGCGGTCGGCGCGGCGCTCGCCATCAAGCAGCAGGGCCGCAAGGACGTCGCGATCTCGTTCTTCGGCGACGGCGCCTCCAACGAGGGCTCGTTCCACGAGTCGCTCAACATGGCGGCGATCTGGAAGCTGCCGGTCGTGTTCGTCTGCGAGAACAACAAGTACGGCATGTCGACCTCGACCGAGCGGTCGATGGCGGTGCCGAACGTCGCCGACCGCGCGGTCGCCTACAATATTCCGGGCGTGATCGTCGACGGCAACCGCTTCTCGGAGGTCGCCTCCGCCGCGCTCGACGCGATCGAGCGCGCCCGCGCCGGCCTCGGTCCGACGCTGATCGAGTGCAAGACCTACCGCACCCGCGGCCACTCGCGCTCGGACCGCAACCGCTACCGCACCAAGGAGGAGATCGAGGCCTGGAAGGCCAAGGATCCGATCCAGCAGTTCGAGGCCGAACTGACCGAGCACGGGCTGATCACCGCCGAGGAGATCGCCGCGATCCGCGCCGCCGCCGAGGCCGAGATCGCCGCTGCGGTCGAATTCGCGATCGCCTCGCCCGCCCCGAACGCCGCGGACCTCGTCCGCGATGTCTACACCGTCTGAGGCCGCCCCCATGGATGCGATGATCCGCGAACTGAGCTTCGCCGAAGCCCTGCGCGAGGCCATGGGCCACGCGCTCGAGACCGACCCGCGCGTGTTCCTCATGGGTGAGGACATCGGCGTCTACGGCGGCGCCTTCCAGGTGACGGGCGACCTCGTCCATCGCTTCGGCGAGGCGCGCGTCATCGATGCGCCGATCGCCGAACTGGGTCAGGCCGGCGTCGCCGTCGGCGCCGCGCTCGCCGGCCAGCGGCCGGTGCTCGAGTTCCAGTTCTCCGACTTCGCGGCGCTCGCGATGGAGCAGATCGCCAACCAGGCGGCCAAGATCCGCTTCATGTACGGCGGCAAGTGCTCCGTGCCGGTCGTGATGCGCATGCCCTGTGGCTCCGGTACGGGCGCGGCCGCGCAGCACAGCCAGAGCATGGAAGCGTGGTTCGCCCATGTGCCCGGCCTCAAGGTGGTCGAGCCGTCGACCCCGGCCGATGCGAAGGGCCTGTTCCTCGCCGCGCTCGACGATCCGGACCCGGTCATGTTCTTCGAGCACAAGCTGCTCTACAAGACCAAGGGCCACGTGCCGACCGAAGCCTACCGGATTCCGCTCGGCAAGGCCGAGATCAAGCGGAAAGGTAGCCAGCTCACCATCGTCGCCTCGGCGATCATGGTGCTGAAGGCACTCGAGGCGGCCGAAGAGCTCGCCAAGGACGGCTACGACGTCGAGGTGGTCGACCTGCGCACGCTGCGCCCGCTGGACACCGAGACCATCATCGCCTCGGTCAAGAAGACCTCGCGGCTCATGTGCGTCTACGAGGGCGCCAAGACGCTCGGCATCGGCGCGGAGATCGCCGCGATGATCGCCGAGAGCGAGGCGTTCGACTATCTCGATGCGCCGATCCGGCGGCTCGGCGGTGCGGAATGCCCGCTGCCGTACAACCCGGATCTGGAGCGCGCCGCGGTGCCGCAGGTCCCCGACATCGTCGCCGCCGCGCGCGACATGCTCTCGAAGCGGGTGTGACGCCATGCCGGTCGAAGTGATCCTCCCCCGCGTCGACATGGACATGGCCACCGGCAAGATCGCCCGGTGGTACGCCGAGGCCGGCCAGCAGGTCGCCCAGGGCGAACCGCTGTTCGAGATCGAGACCGACAAGGCCGCCATGGAGATCGAGGCCCCCGCCTCGGGCATCCTGCGCGACATCAAGGCCGAGCCCGGCATCGACGTCGCCGTCGGCTCGACCGTCGCCTTCATCTATGCGGCCGACGAGGCGTGGTCGCCGGCTGCGGCGCCCGCCCCTGCGGCGGCAGCCGTCGCGGCGCCGGTCCTGGAGACCACCGCTACCACGGCGACCAAGACCGAGGCGCCGATCCCAGCGGCTCCGGTCGATATCGCCGGCAAGATCCGCGCGACGCCGCTCGCCCGCAAGCTGGCGTCCGGCGCCGGGCTCGACCTCTCGGCCATCGCCGGCACCGGTCCGCGCGGCCGGATCGTCAGCGACGACGTCCGCGCGGCCGCCTCCGCCCTTCCGAAGGTCGGGGCAGCTTCGGCCCCCGCTCCGGTGCCGGCATCAGCCCCGGCCGCACCGGCGGTGATCGCCGCACCCCCGGTCGCTCCGCGCCCGGCCGCACAGCACGGCCTCTCCGTGCATCGCCGCGAAGGCACCGGCACGCCGGTCGTGTTCCTCCACGGCTTCGGTTCGGAGAGCGGCTCGTGGGCCGGGCTCTTCGCCGCGGTCGAGCCGGGCCGGCCGATCCTCGCCTTCGACCTGCCGAGCCACGGCCGCTCGCCGGTCGAGGATGTGCCCTCGATCGCCGCACTCGCCGAACGGATCGCCGATGCGCTGCGGGCCGAAGGTGTCGACGAGGCCCATGTCGTCGCCCATTCGCTCGGCGGCGCGACCGCGCTCGCCCTCGCCGATCTCGCCCCCGCGCTCGTCCGTTCGCTGGTGCTGATCGCACCGGCCGGGCTCGGCGCCGACATCGACGGCGCCTTCCTCGACGGGTTCTCGCGGGCGACCTCGAAGGAGACCGTCGAGCCGTGGCTCGGCCGTCTGGTGGCCGATCGCAAGCACCTGTCGCCGGGCTTCGTCGCCGTCACGGCCAAGGGCCGGGCCGACGCCGAGCGCCGGGACGCGCAGGCGCGGATCGCTCGGACCGTGTTTCCGGCCGGCACGCAGACGACCGATCTGCGCGGCGTCTTCGAACGCATCGCCGTGCCGGTCCGGGTCGTCTGGGGCGTCGCCGATGCGATCATCCCCTGGAAGCACGCGCTCGGCCTGCCGGGTCGGGTCGGCCTGCACCTCATCCCTGGTGCCGGCCACCTGCCGCAGCTCGAGGCGCGCGACACGGTCGCGGCGATCGTCACCGAGACCATCCGCAGTACCGGCGCCTGACCTCCCGATCTCAGACCGCCTGACCACTCGATCCGACGAACGCCCCCCGTTCGTCGGATCTTTTTTTGCTCGCCGCAACAATGACGGGCCGCGGCGTGCCCAAACGGACACGGCCGCCGATCCGATTGGCCGCATCTCCATGGATTAACAAGAATTAACCTGCGGTCGGCTTGCCGGGGCGGGAGGCTTGAGGGCAGATAGCCTCGTCCACGACCTCGGCCGTGGTCTCGTCATCCCGTTGTCAGCCGGTGTCGCGTTCATGATCGGTCCCGTCGCGTCGAGCCGAAACCGCCGCCGTCAGCCGCGGCGCCTCGCGGCGATCATGGTCTCGGCCGGGCTCCTGTCGGCCTGCAGCGACGCGCCGCTGCCCGATCTCGCGCCCGATGTTCCGAAGGCCTATCAGTGGCGCGGTGCGGGCGGCACGCTGCCGACCAAGCCCGACTGGTGGGACAGCTATCGCTCGAGCGAGCTGTCGCGGCTCGTCCGTGCGGCCGATGCGCAGAACCTCGACATCAAGGCCGCGGTCGAGCGGATCTACGAGGCCGAGGCGCAGGCGCGGATCGCCGGCGCCTCGCTGCTGCCGACGCTCGACTTCTCCGGCGACGCCTCGCGCGCCCGCTCGAACGGCATCGAGCGCGGCAGCTTCCAGACCGCGCTGTCGGCGAGCTACACGCTGGACTTCTGGGGCCGTAACCGCGCGACCACGCTCGCCGCGGTCGAGAGCGCCCGGGCGAGCCGGTTCGACGCCGAGACCGTGCGGCTGTCGACGCTGACCTCCGTCGCCAGCGCCTATTTCCAGCTGCTCGCCGCGCAGGACCGCCGCGCGATCGCCGAGCGCAACGTCGCCGCAGCCACGCGCGTGCTCACCGTGATCCGCCAGCGGCTCGACGCCGGCACCGCGACGGCACTCGACGTGGCGCAGCAGGAGAGCGTGCTCGCGACCCAGCGTGCGACCGTGCCGCCGCTCGACCAGACCATCGAACAGACCCGCGCCTCGCTCGCCGTGCTGATCGGCCGGGCGCCGGAGCGCAGCCTGATCCGCGGCGGCTCGATGGCGGCGGTGCGCCTGCCCTCGATCGAACCCGGCCTGCCGGCGGAACTGCTGGTGCGCCGGCCTGACGTCGCCTCGGCCGAAGCACAGTTCGCCGCCGCGCACCAGGACGTGCTGGCGGCGCGCGCCGCCTTCTTCCCGACCCTGACGCTGACCGCCCAGGGTGGCTATGCATCGACGGCGCTGACGACACTGATCCGGCCGGACAGTGCGTTTTATTCGCTGGCGGCGGGTCTCACCCAGCCGGTCTTCGAGGGCGGCCGGCTGACCGGGCAGAAGGACTACTCGGAGGCGCGCGAGCGCGAGCTCGTGCAGACCTACCGCAAGACCGTGCTGACCGCGCTGTCCGATGTCGAAAAGGCGCTGGTGGCGATCCGGCAGCTGGCGCGACAGGAACGGCTGCAGCGGGAATCGCTCGATGCCGCCCAGCGCGCGTTCCAGATTGCCGAACAGCGCCTCAACGAGGGCACCGTCGATCTGGTCACCGTCATCAACACCCAGCAGACCCTGTTCAATGCTCAGGACACGGTGACGCAAGTGCGGCTTCAGCGCCTTCAGGCCACAATCGCACTTTATCAGGCCCTTGGCGGGGGCTGGGTGCGCGATCCGAAAGTGAGCGCGGCGGCCGATCCGCTCGGGGTCGCGCGATAAATCGCAATCCCGGCTCGCCCTCGCGCGTCGTCGACGCGGCATGGCTCACTTTTATTTGTTCAGTTCGGACCGTCCATGAAGCGCGTCATCCTTCTCGCCGTTCTCGCCCTGGCCGTGATGGTGACGGGGGACCTCCTCTGGCAGCGCTATCGCACGCCGACCGGGACCAAGCCCGGCGAACTGGCGGGAACGTCCGGCACGCCCGAGGCCGGCAACGGCGCCCAGCCGGCGGCCGGACAGCAATCCGGGCAGCAGGCCGGCGGCGCGCCCTCGCGGCGGCAGGGCGGTCAAGGCGGAGGAGCGGGCGGCGGCGGACGGCGCGGCGGCGCGGACCCGAACGTGCCGGTCGCGGTCGTCGCCGAGCCGGCGAAGAGCCAGGACGTGCCGGTCGAACTCGACGCGATCGGCACCGCGACGCCGCTCGCGCAAGTGACCGTGCGCTCGCAGGTCAGCGGCCAGCTCCTCGACGTGCTGTTCAAGGAAGGCCAGGACGTCAAGAAGGGCGACCTGCTCGCCCGTGTCGACCCGGTCTCCTATCAGGCCGCCTACGACCAGACGGTGGCCAAGAAGGCGCAGGACGAGGCGCTGCTCGAGAACGCCCGCCGCGACCTCGAACGCTATATCCGCCTCGCCGAGACCAACTCGATCGCGCGCCAGCAGGCCGACACGCAACGCTCCACCGTCGCCCAGCTCGAGGCGCAGGTCCGCGCCGACCAGGCGTCGATCGACAGCGCCAAGGCGACGCTCGACAACACCCGAATCCTCGCGCCGATCGACGGCCGCACCGGCGTGCGGCTGGTCGATTCCGGCAATCTCGTCAGTTCCAGCGACACGACCGGGATCGTCGTGATCGCGCAGATCCGGCCGATCTCGGTCGTCTTCAACGTGCCGCAGCAGCAGCTGCCGCGCATCATCGCCGGGCAGGCCAAGGCGCCCTTGCAGGTCGTGGCGGTCGAGCCGGAGACGCAAGCCCGGCTCGATACCGGCAAGCTCACCGTCGTCGACAATCAGGTCGACCAGACCACCGGCACGGTGAAGCTCAAGGCCGAGTTCCCCAACACCGATCTCAGGCTCTGGCCGGGCTCGTTCGCGACGGTGCGACTGCGGGTCGAGACGCTGGCCGGGGTCACAACCCTGCCGGCGGCGGCGATCCAGCGCGGACCGAAGGGGCCCTACGTGTTCCTTGTCGAGGGCGACCATGTGGTCCAGCGCGAGGTCAAGCTGACCCGTCAGGACGACCGGCTCGCGGTCATCGCGGACGGCGTCAAGCCGGGCGAACCGGTCGTGACGGTCGGCTTCGCGCGTCTGACCGACGGCGCCAAGGTGACGGTCTCCGGACCGGAAGCGCTGGCGAGCCCCGATCGACAGCCGACGGTGGACGGCGGCGCGCGCCGGCAGGGCGGCGGCCGCCGCAATCAGGGCCAGCAGGGGCAGGGCCAGCAGGGGCAGGGCCAGCAGGGGCAGGCTCAGCAAGGCGCCGGCGCCGAGCATCAACCGGGCGGCGCGGCTCAGGGCGCTGCGCCGGAAGGTCAGGCGGCGCCGGGTTCCGGCGAGCGTGCGCATCGCCGCGCCGCGGGCTCGGGGGCGGACGCCGCCAAGCCGGCGGACGCCACGGCTCCCGCCACGTCCGACGCCAACGCGCCGAGGCCGACGCCATGAACGTCTCCGCGCCGTCGATCCGCCGCCCGATCGCGACCGTGCTCCTGTCGATCGCGGTGGCGATCAGCGGCGTGCTCGGCTACCTGTCGCTGCCGGTCTCGTCGCTGCCGCAGGTCGACTTCCCGACCATCCAGGTCACCACCCAGCTGCCCGGCGCCAATCCGCAGACGGTCGCCGATCTCGTCACCGCGCCGCTCGAGCGCCAGCTCGGCCAGATCTCCGCGGTGACCGCGCTGACCTCGTCGAGCGCCTTCGGGCTCAGCCAGATCACCATCCAGTTCGATCTCGATCGCGACATCGACGCGGCGGCGCAGGACGTGCAGTCGGCGATCAACGCCGCCGCCTCGACGCTGCCGAAGACCCTGCCCTACCCGCCGGTCTACGCCAAGGTGAACCCGGCCGACGTGCCGATCATGACGATCGCGATCACGTCCTCGACCACCACGATCCGGGAACTTTCCGATCTCGCCGACACGCTGCTCGGTCAGCGCCTGTCGCAGATCTCCGGCGTCGGCCATGTCACGGTGCAGGGCGGCGCCAAGCCGGCGGTGCGGATTTCCGCCGATCTCGAACGGCTGGCCTCCTACAAGATCGGCCTCGAAGATCTGCGCAGCGCGATCTCGGGCGCCAACGTCAACGGGCCGAAGGGGTTCTTCGACGGTCCGAAGCAGAGCTACACCATCGCCGCCAACGACCAGATCACCGCGGCGGAGACCTATCGCGACATCGTCGTCGCCTACCGGAACGGCGCGCCGATCCGGCTCAAGGACGTCGCCGAGATCTCCGAGGGGCTCGAAAACGCCAAGGTCGGCGCCTGGTACAAGGGCGTTCCGGCGGTGGTGTTCGACGTGCAGCGCCAGCCGGGCGCCAATGTCGTCGAGACGGTCAAGCGCATCCGCGCCGAGCTGCCGCGCCTGTCGCAGGCGCTGCCGGCCGGCGCGAAGCTCTCGATCGTGTCCGACCGCACCGACATGATCCAGGCCTCGATCCACGACGTCGAGATGACGCTCGTCATCGCGATCGGTCTCGTCACGCTGGTGGTCCTGTTCTTCCTCGGCACATGGCGGGCGACCGTCATTGCCGGCGTCGGCCTGCCGCTCTCGATCGTCGCGACCTTCGCAACCATGTATTTCGCCGGCTTCTCGATCGACAACCTGTCGCTGATGGCGCTGACCATCGCGACCGGCTTCGTCGTCGACGACGCGATCGTCATGATCGAGAACGTCGTCCGCCACATCGAGAAGGGCGAGACGCCTTACAACGCCGCACTGAAGGGCTCGGCTGAGATCGGATTCACGGTCATCTCGCTGACCGCCTCGCTGGTGGCGGTGTTCATCCCGCTGCTGTTCATGTCCGGCATCGTGGGCCGCATGTTCCGCGAGTTCGCGATGACGCTGACGCTGACCGTCGTCGTCTCGGCGGTGATCTCGCTGACGCTGACGCCGATGATGTGCGCGTTCCTGCTGAAGCCTGGCAAGGGTCCGCACGGCGGCGACGCGTCCAAGGACGAGCGCGAGGCGCGCGGTCTGGTCGGGGCGCTGGTGCGCGGCTATCGCTGGAGCCTGGAGGCGGTCGTGCGCCATTCGGCGCTGACGCTGCTCATGACCGCAGCGACGCTCGCCGCGACTGTCTGGCTCTATGTCGTCAGCCCGAAGGGCTTCCTGCCGCTTCAGGACACCGGCCTCGTCACCGCGACGCTCGAAGCCGAGCCGACCGTGTCCTTCGCCGAGATGGTGCGCCGGCAAACAGCTCTCGCGCAAGCCGTCGAGAAGGATCCGGACGTCACCGGCGTCGTCTCGGTCGCCGGCGTCGGCACGGTCAATTCGGCGCCGAACGTCGGTCGCCTGACCATCGTCTTGCGCCCCAAGGACGACCGCGCTTCGAGCATCGAGGCGGTGATCGACCGGCTGAAGCAGGCCGCGACCACGGTGCCGGGCATTTCGGCCGTGTTCCTGGCGAGCCAGGACATCCAGATCACCACGCGCGCCGCCCGTGCGCAGTACCAGTACACGCTGACCGGATCCGACCGCACGAAGGTGCTGCAGGAGGCCCGGCTGGTCGCCGACCGTCTGGCGCGCGACAAGGCCCTGACCGATGTCGGCAGCCCGGCAGCGGCGAACGGGCTGGCGCTGATGGTCGACGTCGACCGCATGGCGATGGGCCGGCTCGGCGTCAGCCAGCAGTCGATCAACGACACGCTCTACGACGCCTTCGGCCAGCGGCAGATCTCGACCATCTACGGTCAGGCCAACCAGTATCGCGTGATCCTTGAAGCCATGTCGCGGTTCCAGACCGATCCGAGCTCGCTCGGGCGGCTCTACCTGCCCGGCAGCGGCGGCACGCAGGTGCCGATCGGGTCGGTCGCGCGCATCGAGCACACCACCGCGCCGCTGGTGCTGGAAAACCAGGACCAGTTCCCGGCCGCGACGATCTCGTTCAATCTCGCGCCCGGCACCTCGCTCGGCGATGCGGTCGCGGCGATCCGGATCGCCGAGGCGGAACTCGGCCGGACAGGATCGGGCGGGCAGATCGTCGGCACCTTCTCGGGCGAGGCGGCGGAATTCGCCAAGAGCCTCGAGAACGAACCCTGGCTGATCCTCGCCGCCGTGGTCGCGATCTATATCGTGCTCGGCGTGCTCTACGAGAGCGCCATCCACCCGGTCACGATCCTGTCGACCCTGCCCTCGGCCGGCGTCGGCGCGCTCCTGGCGCTCGACCTGACCGGCCACGACCTGTCGATCATCGGCATCATCGGCATCGTGCTCCTGATGGGCATCGTCAAGAAGAACGCGATCATGATGATCGACTTCGCGATCGAGGCGGAGCGCGAGCGGGGCCTGTCGCCCCGCGACGCGATCCTGGAGGCGGCGATGCTGCGCTTCCGGCCGATCATGATGACGACGCTTGCCGCGCTGTTCGGCGCCGTCCCCCTGGCACTCTCGACCGGCGCGGGCTCGGAGCTGCGCGTGCCGCTCGGCATCACGATCATCGGGGGCCTGATCGTCAGCCAGCTGCTGACCCTGTTCACGACGCCGGTCATCTATCTGATGATGGAGCGCATCCGCATCGCGCTGACGCCGGGCCGGCCGCACGAGCCGACGGTCGCCGCCGCGCTCTCGGACGGGAGGGCCGGCGAATGAGCCCCTCGGAGCCCTTCATCAAGCGGCCGATCGGCACGACGCTCATCGCGATCGGCCTCGTGCTCGCCGGGCTCCTCGCCTATTCACGCCTGCCGGTCGCGAGCCTGCCGACCGTCGACCTGCCGACGATCCGCATCTCGGTCAGCCAGCCGGGGGCGGATCCGGAAACCATGGCGGCGACCGTCGCCGCGCCGCTCGAACGCCGGCTCGGCACGATCCCGGGCGTCACCGAGCTGACCTCGACCTCGGCGCTCGGCTCGGCCAGCATCGCGATCCAGTTCGACCTGTCCCGCCAGGTCGACAAGGCGGCGCGCGACGTGCAGGCGGCGATCAACGCCGCCGCGACCGATCTGCCGAGCGACCTGCCGGCGATGCCGACGTTCCGCAAGATGAACCCGGCCGCCGCGCCGGTGATGATCCTGGCGCTGACTTCCGACACGATGCCGACCAGCGCCGTCTACGACGCGGCCGACTCGGTGCTGTTGCAGCGGCTCAGCCAGGTCGAGGGCGTCGCCGACGTGTCGGTCTCGGGCGCCGACCAGCCGGCGATCCGCGTGCGTGTCGATCCGGAGCGGATCAACGGCACCGGCATCTCGTTCGAGGACATCCGGCAGGCGATCGTCAATGCCAATGTCGTCGGCCCGCTCGGCGAGGTCTCGGCCGACGGCCGGGCCATGGCGATCCAGGGGCCGAAGCAGCTCAAGCAGCCGCTCGACTACGAGAACCTGGTCGTGAAGACCGTCAACGGCGTGCCGGTCCTGATGTCGAGCGTCGCCAAGGTCGAGCTCGGCGTGCGATCCAGCCGCTCGGCCGCCTGGTTCAACGGCCGGCCGGCGGTGCTGATCAACATCACCAAGCAGGGCGACGCCAATGTCGTGGAGACCGTCGACCGGGTCCGGGCACTGATCCCGGAGCTCCGGCGCCTGATCCCGGCCGGCATCGACATCAACGTCTCCAACGACCGCACGGTGACGATCCGGGCGAGCGTGAACGACATGAAGTTCACGCTCGCCCTCACCATCGCGCTCGTGATGACCGTGGTGTTCCTGTTCCTGCGACGCGCGACGCCGACCTTCGCGGCCGGCGTCACCGTGCCGCTCAGCCTGTGCGGCACCTTCGTCGCGATGTGGGTCTCCGGCTATTCGATCGACAATCTGTCGCTGATGGCGCTCGCGGTCAGCGTCGGCTTCGTCGTCGACGATGCGATCGTGATGATCGAGAACATCGACCGCAACCGCCGCGCCGGGCTCGGGCCCTATGCGGCGGCGATCGACGGGGCCCGACAGATCGGCTTCACCGTGATGGCGATCTCGATCTCGCTGATCGCGGCCTTCATCCCGATCCTGATGATGGGCGGCATCAACGGCCGGCTGTTTCGCGAATTCTCGATGACGCTGACCTTCGCGATCCTGATCTCGATGGTCGTGTCGCTGACGGTCACGCCGGCGATCGCCGCGCATCTGCCGCATGGCGAGGCGGGACGGTTCACCCGCGTGCTCGACCGGGTGGTCGAGGCCGCGCTCTCGGCGATGCTCAAGGGCTATGAGCGCACACTGACGATCGCGCTGAAGCTGCGCTTCCTGATGATCCTGGTGTTCATCGGCACGATCTGGGCGACGATCCACATGTACGCCACGATCAGCAAGGGCGCGATGCCGGCCGACGACACCGGGCTCCTGTTCGCCTGGACGGAGGCCGCGACCGACGTCTCGTTCACGGCCATGGCGGACCTCCAGACCAAGGCCGCGGCGGTGGTGCAGGCCGATCCGGCCGTGCAGGCGGTCGCCTCGTCGGTCGGGGGCGGCACCAATTCGTCGAACTCGGGCCGTCTGTTCGTCACGCTGAAGGGCCTCGAGGAGCGCGGCGGCCTGTCGACGGCGCTGGTGATCGATCGGCTGCGCCAGAAGCTCGCGCCGCTCGCGGGCCTGCGCGTCTATCTGGTACCGGCCTCCGATTTCCGGCCCGGCGCGCGCCAGGGCCGGTCGCAGTATCAGTTCACGCTCTGGGACACGAATTTCGAGGAGCTCGTGCGCTGGGCGCCGATCGTGCTCGACAAGGTGAAAGCCATCCCGGGCCTCACCGACGTCGCCACCGACCGACAGCCGAACGGGCTTCAGGCCGACGTGACCATCGACCGCGAGGCCGCCTCGCGGCTCGGCGTGCGTATCCAGGACATCGACAACGCGCTCAACAACGCCTTCTCGGAACGGCAGGTGTCGCTGCTCTACGGCGACCGCAACCAGTATCGCGTCGTGTTGCAGATCGACCGGCCGCGCGAGCGCGGACCCTCGGATCTCGACCGGATCTATGTCGCCTCGACGAGCGGCAAGCCGGTGCCGCTGACCAGCGTGGCGCGCTTCAGCCGTTCGGTGGCGCCGCTGGTGGTCAATCACCAGGGCCAATATCCGTCCGTTACGATCACCTACAATCTCGAACCGGGCATGGAGCTCGACGCCTCGATCAGCAAGATCGAGCTGGCGGTGCAGTCGCTGCATATGCCGGACAGCGTGCGCACCACCTTTTCCGGCGAAGCGCAGAGCCTGAAGGAGGACGCCGCGCGGCAGACGATCCTGATCGTCACCGCGCTGATCGCCGTCTACATCGTGCTCGGGGTGCTCTACGAGAACCTCGCCCACCCGCTGACGATCCTGTCGACGCTGCCCTCCGCCGGGCTCGGCGCGCTGCTGTCGCTGCAAGCCGCCAATATGCCACTGTCGATCGTCGCGCTGATCGGCATCATCCTCCTGATCGGTATCGTCAAGAAGAACGGTATCATGCTGGTCGACTTCGCGATCGAGGCCGAACGGCGCGGACTGCCCCCGCTGGAGGCGATCCGCTCGGCGGCGCTCGAACGGTTCCGGCCGATCCTGATGACGACGCTCGCGGCGCTGCTCGGCGCCGTGCCGCTGGTGCTCGCCAGCGGACCGGGCTCGGAGCTGCGCCGGCCGCTCGGCGTCACCATCGTCGGCGGCCTCGTGCTGAGCCAGATCCTGACGCTCTACACGACGCCGGTCATCTATCTGATGATCGGCAAGCTGCAACGCATCGGCCGCCGCGAGGATCGCGAACCGGGCGAGAAGCCGCCTGCGGCGCTCGGCGCGCCGGCGGAGTGACGCCGTCGCGGTGAACCTTATCGGCAGCGCACCGTTCTCTTCCCGTCAGATACGGAGGAGATGCGAGATGCCCAATCAGTCGATGGCCCCGATCCGGGGCGACGGCAAGACGCCGGGCGAGATCTGCGCGGCGCGCACCACCAAGGAAATCCTCGACAAGCGGGTCGACGAAGGCTCCGAACAGAGCTTTCCGGCCAGCGACCCGAGCGTCACCTCGCAGCCGGGTGCGGGCAAGGGGCTGACCGAGGCATTGGAGCCGCCGACGGTCGGCGGCGAGAATCCGCGCTGACGCTGACGACATCGCGCTAGGACGACGACACGCATAGGACAAGGCCCCCGCGGCGTTCGCCGCGGGGGCCTTGTCTTTCGGAAGCGTGTTCGGAGGGCTTCGGGGTATCACCCTCTCGCGGTGCCGCTCAGCGCACCGGTAGCGGCATCGGATCGCCCATCGGGTTCGGCAGGTCGGGCAGGTCCGGGCCGGGCTCCGGCGGCGAAGGATTGCCGATGTCGGGGATGTCCGGACCCCGCGTCGGGTCCGGCTCCTCGATCGGGCCGGTCGGGTTCGGATTCGGCACGCTCGGCGGCTGCCAGCCGGGCGGGCTCTCCGGCGTGGGACCGGGGTCGGCCCAGGGTTGGCCGGCGCCGGGCCGGGCGAGGGATCGGACGCCTCGCGCACGTCGGGCGGGGTCAATCCGGACAGGCGGGTCATGACGAGCTCCTTCTGCTGTGTATCGAGGGGCGAACGTCGGCGCCGGCCCGGGGTTCCGGCATGGCGCCGCGCCGGCCGTCGGGTCCGGCGGATTTAGGGTTGCCCGCGGTCGCGAACGCCGCCATGTGAGGGGGATCGAGCCGCACCGCGCGATCGGTCCGTGGGCGGTGGTATGGGGCCGGAAGGGATCGAGCAGGAGAGCGCGCATGGTCATCGAGGCCGCCGTCCGCAGTATGGGCGATGTCTTCACCCCGCCGTTCCGGTCGGTGCTGCTCCGGTCGCTCGCCATCACCTTTGCGCTGCTAGCGGCGATCTGGGTACTCGGCACCCGCTCGCTCGCCTGGCTCGCCGGCGACTACGCCGCCAGCCATCCGGTCGGCGTGCCCTGGTACGACACGTTGGTCGCCTCGGCCGCCGGCATCCTGTCGGGCGCCGCGCTGGTCGTCGGCCTGTCGTTCCTGATCGCGCCGATCACCTCGATCGTCGCCGGCCTGTTCCTCGACAGCGCCGCCGAGGCGATCGAACGTGTGACCTATCCCGACGATCGGCCCGGCATCGCCATGGGCGTGTGGGAGGGCATCGTCCAGGCGATCCGGTTCACCGGCCTCGTCGTGCTGGTCAACCTGCTCGCCCTGCTGCTCTTGCTCATTCCCGGCGTCAACCTGATCGCCTTCTTCGCCGGCAACGGCTACCTGCTCGGCCGGGAGTATTTCGAGTTCGCCGCTGCCCGCTACATCGGCGCGGGCGAGGCCCGGCGCCTGCGCATCGCGCATGGGGCCGGGTGTTCCTCGGCGGGCTGCTGATCGCGGGCGTGCTCGCCGTGCCCGTGCTCAACCTGATCACGCCACTGTTCGCGACCGCGCTGATGGTCCATCTCGCCAAGGCGGCGCTCGGGGCGCGGCCGCACCCGCGGCTGCCCTCGAATGTCGCGCCCCGCGGCTGAGGATCGGCGTGGACCGAGCCGCCCGGCCTCGCGCAATTCCGCCGATCGAAGCGTCGCCGGATCGTCATGAGCCGTTGACGCCCGAAGTGCTCGAAGCTATAAGCACCCCCGACCGGTGGCGGCACGATTGCCGCCGCTTTCATTTCTGTGCGATGCGCCATGGGGGTCGAACCCCGGTTGGTCCGTCGCCGAGACCGACACCCAGGAGAGGCCCTTCATGGCCAATACGCCGTCCGCCAAGAAGGCGGCCCGCAAGATCGCGCGCCGGACCGCCGTCAACAAGTCCCGCCGCAGCCGTGTCCGCGGCTTCGTCCGCAAGGTCGAGGAAGCGATCGCTTCGGGCGATCAGACCGCCGCCGTCGCCGCCCTCCGGGCTGCCGAGCCGGAGCTGGCGCGTGCCGCGACCAAGGGCGTGATGCACCGCAATACGGTCTCCCGGAAGATCTCGCGCCTCGCTCATCGCGTGAAGTCTCTCGGCGCCTGAGCGATTTTACGGAGGTGCCCTGCACCCCGAAGAGCCCGGCTCTACAGCCGGGCTTTTTTATTTGCCCGGCAAAATGGAATGCCATCGTAATGTTCCGATCCGGACTGTCACGAGCAGCACACAGGGGTTCGCCCCTGTCACGAAAAAATCAGCAATGTCATGCTGTTAGCTGATAGTGCTCGCCCAGCCCCGGGAATCGGGCAGCGGAACGGGCAGTCAAGAGGGCATCGCGTTTTTTTTTCGTCGGCGAAGGTCGACGGCAGCCCGCCGACGGTCCGATCTGTGAATTCCTTGAGTCGGAAGGACTTCGCCGAGCGACCGCTCGGAGCCGCTCCCGGCAGGCTATGGCGGAACCGCCACACCGCCTCGGAGCGACGTCTGAGCGCTGTTGCAGGGGCCGAAGAGCCTGTGTACAGTCCGGGTCATGGAGGTGCTGCACCTCCTGCCAGCCAGAAATCTCGAGCGTTCCAGGCCTCGCGGAGAGCACTCGTCATGTCATGCTCAAATATTTGGCATACTGATGCGGCATCCATGAACAGCCTCAGTGAACACTCGGATCCGGGCAGCTACGGAAATACGGCGGCGTGATCGCCTGATAGTCCGTTTCATCACCAAAACGTGGGTATCTATGCATGTGGCTTTGCAAAGAGCCGCTGCAGGAGAGTTTTGATGTCTGCAACCGAAACCAGAGGCTATGCCGGCGACGTGGCCGCGACCGAGGTCTGGAAAGACCTGCAGTCCAATCCCGCCGCTGTACTGGTCGACGTGCGGACGATGGCCGAGTGGAACTACGTGGGCATTCCTGCCCTCGGCTCGCTCGACAAGCGTCCGTTGCTGGTGGAGTGGCAGATGTTTCCGTCGATGGCGGTCGATCAGGACTTCGTCGCCAAGCTCGAAACAGCTCTGGTCGAGGCGGGCGTGGCGACGGATGCGCCGATCTATTTCCTCTGCCGCTCCGGGGTCCGGAGCAAGGCGGCGGCGATCGCCATGACGGCGACCGGGTACACGCGGTGTCTCAATGTCGAGGGCGGCTTCGAAGGCCCGCTCGACCACGAGGGCCACCGCGGCAGGATCACGGGCTGGAAAGCCTCGGGCCTGCCCTGGGCGCAGTCCTGACAAATCGCAGAAGCAGCAAGAAGCCACGCAAGACCAACAAGAAGACGTCAAAGGCGGTCGACCGGATCGGGCGGGGCCGCCCGATGCGGAAGACGGAACAGCAAGTCTCGAACGGCGGTCGCCCCAGTCCCGACGGTGCGCAAGACACCGAGGACAGCGCGAGCGCCAGTCATCGTCACCGGGTGGACGGGTGGCGAGACGATCCAGGGGATGATCTCGGGGATCGGGCAATGAAGAGAGGGATCGGCGGGCAACCGCGACAAGATCCCCGGGCCCGATCACCGGCAAGGAACCAACGCGCGACCGTGCAGGGCGGTATCGCGCAACCGATGCGGTCGGGTCCCCCCGGCCGCCGGCACAGCAGATTGGGGGCACCCCGGCGCGCGGTCAGGCGGACCGCGGCACCGAGGTACGGAACGGAGGCATACGATGACCTTGGGACTTCGCGGTCACGAGGAATGGGACCGCATCAAGAAGCGGCTGCGCGCCGAGCTCGGAGAGGACGTGTTCTCGAGCTGGTTCGCGCGCGTCGATCTCGAGGCGCATAACGACGGCATTGTCCACCTGTCGGTCCCGACGCGGTTCCTGAAGAACTGGATCCAGAGCAAGTATCGCGACCGGCTGCTCGGCCTGTGCCAGGACGAGTTCGGCATGGTGCAGCAGATCGAGTTCTCGGTCCGCAGCGCGATCCGGCCGTCCAATGGAGCGGAGGCGCCGCAGGGCGCGGGCGAGCGCAGCGTCGACCTGCGTCCGATCACCGTGCCGCCGACCCGGCCGTCGCCGACCGTGGTGCTCTCGGAGCCGCGGTCCGACAGCCGCGAGGACGTGCTCGCCGGCAGCCCGCTCGATCCGCGCTATTCGTTCGCGACCTTCGTCGAGGGCCGTTCGAACAGCCTCGCCTTCGCCGCCGCGCGCCGCGTCGCCGATACCAAGCCCGGCGAGCCGGTGGCGTTCAATCCGCTCTACCTCCACGCCGCGGTCGGCCTCGGCAAGACCCATCTCCTGCAGGCGATCGCGCATGCCGCCAAGGCGGCCGGCCGCAAGGTGCTCTATCTCACCGCCGAGCATTTCATGTACCGCTTCGTGGCGGCGCTGAAGTCGCAGTCGGCGATCCAGTTCAAGGACGCGCTGCGCGGCATCGATCTCCTGTTGATCGACGACATGCAGTTCCTGCAGGGCAAGCAGATCCAGCAGGAGTTCTGCCACACGCTGAATTCGCTGATCGACGGCGCCCGCCAGGTCGTGGTCGCGGCCGACCGGCCCCCGGTCGAGCTCGAGACGCTCGACGAACGCGTCCGCTCGCGGCTGGCCGGCGGCCTGCTCGTCGAAGTGCAGCAGCCTGATCTCGACCTGCGCCGCCGCATCGTCGGCGCGCGCGTCACCGCCGCGGTGAAGACCTATCCGGCGCTGACCGTGACCCCGGCCGTGGTCGACTATGTCGCCGAGAACGTGGTCTCTTCGGGCCGCGACCTCGATGGCGCGGTCAACCGGCTCGTCGCGCACAATCAGCTGACCGGCGAGCCGATCTCGGTCGAGATGGCCGAGGTGGCGCTGCGCGACCTGCTGCGGGTCCGCGAGCCGAAGAAGGTCAAGATCGAGGACATCCAGCGGATCGTCTCGAAGCACTACAACGTCTCCAAGGCCGACCTGCTGTCGGCCCGGCGCACCCGCACGGTCGTGCGGCCGCGCCAGATCGCGATGTATCTCGCCAAGACGCTGACGCCGCGCTCGCTGCCCGAGATCGGCCGTCGCTTCGGCAATCGCGATCACACCACCGTGCTGCACGCCGTGCGCAAGATCGAGGAACTGGTGGGTGCCGATCGCGTGCTCGCCGATGAGGTCGATCTCCTGAAGCGGATGCTCGACGGCTGAGCGGCACACGGGCTCCCTCCCGAGCGACCTTGCAAGGCCCGGCGCGATCTCGATCGCGTCGGGCCTCTTTCTTTTTCGGATCGCGTCGCAACTTCTTTCAAGGCCGAGAGGAACGGCGCCGGCGCATGCGCCCGAAGGCGAGGCGATCCGCGGGCCGCGACGCTTGCGCGGGCGTCGGACCTGCGTTAGGCCACGCATCTCTGGACCCGTGGCGGCGTCTTGCCGCAGAGGTCGTGCCGCGCGGCACGATGCGAGAGGAAACCGATGTCGGACATGCGGCTCGTCGTGGTGGGCGCCTCCGGGCGCATGGGGCTGACGCTGGCGCGCATCATCGCCGCGACCGAGGGCGTGACGCTCGCCGGCGCTGTCGAGCGCGAGGGCTCGCCGCTGCTCGGCCGCGACGTCGGCGAGCTCGCCGGCCTCGGGCCGAACGGCGTCAAGATCTCCGACGATCCGCTGCCCCTGTTCGCCGCCGCCGATGGCGTGGTCGACTTCACCGTCCCGGGCGCCACCACCGTCTTCGCCGAACTCGCCGCGCAGGCGCGCATCGTGCACGTGATCGGCACCACCGGTCTCTCGGAGGCCGACGAGGCGGCGATCGCCGCCGCGGCGCGCCATGCCCGGATCGTCAAGTCCGGCAACATGAGCCTCGGCGTCAACCTGCTGGCGCAACTCGTCAAGCAGGCCGCGCGGGCGCTCGGGCCGGAGTTCGACATCGAGATCGTCGAGATGCACCACAACCGCAAGGTCGACGCGCCGTCCGGCACCGCGCTGCTGCTCGGCGAGGCGGCGGCGGCCGGGCGCGGCATCAATCTGTCGAACCATGCCGAGCGCGGCCGCGACGGGCTGACGGGCCCGCGCGAGCCCGGCGCGATCGGCTTCGCGGCGCTGCGCGGCGGCACCGTCGTCGGCGACCACTCGGTGATCATGGCGGGGCCTTACGAGCGCATCGAGCTCGGCCATCGGGCCGAAGACCGCTCGATCTTCGCGCGCGGCGCGCTGAAGGCCGCGCTTTGGGCGCGCGATCAGAAGCCGGGCCTCTATTCAATGGTCGATGTGCTGGGGCTCTGAATGTCCGCCACATTCGACGCTATATGACGTAAAGACAACACGCTCGACGCGAGATCGGAGAGACCAATGGACCGCCTGCTCGTGCTCTGCCGCCACGGCCAGAGCGAATGGAACAAGCTGAACCTGTTCACCGGCTGGAAGGATCCCGACCTGACCGACAAGGGCGTCGCCGAGGCTCAGGCCGCAGGGCGCCGGCTGAAGGCGCTCGGGCTCGGGTTCGACAAGGCCTACACCTCGGCGCTCACCCGCGCGCAGCATACGCTGAAGCTGATCCTCGGCGAGCTCGGTCAGAGCGATCTCGAGACGGTCAAGGATCAGGCGCTGAACGAGCGTGACTACGGCGACCTCGCCGGTCTCAACAAGGATGATGCCCGCGCGAAGTGGGGCGACGAGCAGGTCAAGATCTGGCGCCGGTCCTACGACATCCCGCCGCCCGGCGGCGAGAGCCTCAAGGACACCGCGCAGCGCGTGCTGCCCTATTTCGATACGCACATCATGCCTGACGTGATGGCCGGCAAGCGGATCATCGTCGCCGCGCACGGCAATTCGCTGCGCGCGCTGATCATGAAGCTCGAGGGCCTGACCGGCGAGCAGATCATCGCCCGCGAACTCGCGACCGGCGTGCCGATCGTCTACCGGTTCGATGAGACCGGCGCGATCGTCGAGCGCACCGATCTGGCGGCCTGAGCACCGCCCGGCCGACGATAAGTCGGCAAACATCATCTCGCTATCGTTGAGAAGGGCCGCAGCGGTCGCCCCGCTGCGGCCCTTCTCGTTTGCCTGTGCTCGATCGAAGCCGGCGCTTCACTGCCGATGCGTGCCGCGCATCCGGCTCATTTCGGCGTCATGGTCCAGTCGTACTTGCGTCCGATCGCGCCCTCGCGCGCGGTGCAACCCTGATGGGTTCCCGAGGCGATGCGGCCGACGAAGCGGCCCTCGTAAGGCTCCAGGCAGTCCCCGTGCTCGGGATCCCTGCGCGTGAACACGATACGGCCGTCCGGATAGATCCGGCCTTCGACAGTGTCGTTGCGGGTGCCGGAGGCGTTGGCGGCACCCCCGAAAAACTTCATGTCCTTGAAGATCGTGATCCGCACCGTCGCGGGATAACCCGGCGTCTGCAGAGCGAAGCTGGCCTCGCCCGGCTTCGGCAACTGCGGAGCCGACGGGTTCGGCATCACGCCGGCCTTCGGCGTCTGGTCGCCGGTCACGCCGCCCGCGCTCGCCGCGCAGCCGTCGTAGACCACCTGTCGCATGCCGCGCTCCTCGTCGACCCTGGCCTTGGGCGTCCGCATGCACCAGTCGTAATAGCCGGTCGGCGACGTCGAAGCCTTGGCGATACTCTCGCATTTCATCTGCGCGCCGCGGGTTGCGGTCGAAGCCATGTACTTCGCATAGGCGTCGCAATAGGCGACCGTGTTGCCGCCCGTCGCCGGCATGGCGTCGACCGCCGGCCCCGGCGCGCCGCCGCTCTTGCGCATGGCGTTGACGCAGTCGGCAGTCGCGCCCATCACCTGGCCCATGCCCGCCGTCGGAATGTCGAAGCGCCGGCCGCCGATCTGCAGCGTTGCCGTGCCACCCTGCCGCAGCATGGCTTCGGCTGCCGCCGACAGCCAGATCCGGTCCTTCACACCTTTCGGCGCGGGCGAAACCGTGACGAGTTCGGAGGCACGGCCCGCTTCGATCGAGCCCTGCTGCTGCACACCGACGGGCAAACCCATGTTGGCCACCAGCACGGCCGTCTTGTCGTCCTTGACATAGCGGACGAAGTCGGAGATGCGCCCGGCGCCGCCGGGCGGCAGCGCGTTGCATGCGTAGGGCTCGCCGTTCCGGACGGTCGCGCGGATCTTCCAGCCGACCGTGACGCCATAGTCGGACACGACATCCTGGTTCTTGACCTGTGCCAGCGCCGATCCGGCCGAAGCGGTGAGGACGAGCGTCGCGAGCGCGACGCGGATACGGCTACCCATGTTCGATCCTCCGTCAGGCGCGCCCCTTGCGCACGGCGTTCACGCAGTCGGCCGTGGCGCCGAGCACCTGTCCCATGTCGGCGGTCGGGATATTGAAACGGCGGCCGGCGATCACCAACGTAGCGGTCCCGCCCTGGCGCAACATCGCCTCGGCGGCGCGCGAGAGGTAGATCCGGTCCTGCACGCCCGGGACGGACGGTTTCAGGGTGAAGCGTTCGGACGCACGCCCCACCTCGAGCACGCCCGACTGCGTCACGCCCGGCGTCAGGCCGAGGTTGGGGATCTGCACGGCCGTCCGGCCGTCCATATAGCGGATCAGATCGTTGATGCCGCCGCCGGTGGGCGGCTTCGCATAGCAGGATACGGGCCGCCCGTTGGGAGCGTAGATGTTGATCGTCCAACCGCCGGCGGATCCGTAGGGTCTGGCCGGACCGGCGCCTTGCGCCCAGGCCGAAGCCGTCGCGGCCGAAACGGCGGCGAGCGTCGCGAGCGCGACGCGGATGGTGCAGTTCACGGGATCCCTCCTCAATCGGCGTTCGGCCGATGACGTCAGGTTATCCCGTTTGTCGTTCCCGAATGTTTCGTTAATGGGCATCAAGCGATCGACCAGCCTTTCCGCTTGATCGCATCAACCGGCGGCATCGACCCTGCCGGCCTCCCAACCAAGGATCGCGCGCTTGCGGGTGAGGCCCCAATGGTAGCCGGTCAAGTCGCCGGAACGACCGATCACGCGGTGGCACGGCACGACGAAGCTGATCGGATTGCGGCCGACCGCGGCCCCGACGGCGCGCGAGGCCTTCGGGCTGCCGACCCGCGCGGCAATGTCGGAATAGGTCGTGGCCCGGCCGAACGGCACGCCGAGCAGCGTGCGCCAGACGCGGATCTCGAAATCGGTGCCGATCATCACGACATTGAGCGGCCGGTCCGGCGACCACTGGCCGGGCTCGAAGATGCGGGCGGCGCAAGGCGCGGTCGCGGCCTGATCGGCGACGTGGATCGCGGCCGGCCAGCGATCGATCAGGTCGTGCAGCGCCGCCTGTTCGCCGCCGGGATCGGCGAAGGCGAGGCCGGCGAGGCCGTGTTCGGTCGTCACCAGCACGGCGATGCCGAAGGGCGAGGGATGAAAACCGTGGCGCATGACGAGCCCGGCGCCGCGTGCCTTGTAGGCACCCGGCGTCATGGCATCATGGGTCACGAACAGGTCGTGCAGCCGGCCCGGGCCGGAGAGCCCGACCTCGTAGGCGGTGTCGAGCACGCTCGCCGACTGGTCGAGCAGCCGCCGCGCGGCATCGAGCGTGACGGCCTGCAGGAACTGCTTCGGCGTCAGGCCGGCCCAGCGCGCGAACAGGCGGTTCAGCTGCACGGGGCTGAGGCCGACCGCGCGGGCGATGTCGTCGACCGAGGGCTGGCGATGCGAGTCCTCGGTGATGAAGGCGATGGCGTCGCGGACCAGCGCATAGTCCGCGGCTTGATCGCAGGCGGCGGCCGCCGGCTCGGCACCGGACGAGGACGACGGTGACAGGGACAACAGGGGCGAGGCGGTTTCGAGCATCGCGGATCTCCGGATCGACGGCGCGGGAACGGCGCGAGGCGCTGCGGCCTCTCTTACGGGTCCCGAATTTTCAGCGATGATAGGAGCGGCGCCCGCGCGCCGACACCCGATTTCGGACAGGGGGGCGCCGTCCGCGAACGTCGCTTCGGCCGCCCTGCCCTTATTGTGCGGCGAACGCCATGCCGGACCGGACCGTGCCGGCCCGCGCCGCGCGCAGGGCCGCGCCGAGCGCATCGGCGAAGCTCGTTCGATCGTCCGGGTTCAGGAACGCCCCGATCTCGACGCCGCGGCCGCGCGAGTAGAGATAGATGTGGGTGACGCCCTCGTCCGGCACCCGCTCGATCTCGAGCCGGACCCAGACCGGGTTGAAGCGATAGTCGATCCGGTCGCCGCGCGGGCCGACCTTGGTGAAGAGGATCTCGAGCGGCCCGACCGCGATCTCCTCGCGCGCCCGCGCCGAACGGTAGTTGGCGGCGAAGGCGAGCGCGATCAGCGCGACGTCGGCGCCGGCGAAACCGACGACCGGCCAGGCACCGAGCAGCGAGAAGGCCAGGGCGGTCACGCCGGAGACCACCCCGACGCCGCCGAGCAACAGCGCGAGGCCACGCGGCCCGAGCGACCGATGCGGGGTCAGGACCGCGGAGAAGAACGGTGGATCGGCGGGTTCGGCGTTGCCTGTCGTCATGGCGTCTCAGTATAGATGCGTAGAGACGGAGTTGAAGATGAAGGCCGCGATCAAATCGCCGAAATCTGCTGCCGCGGCCGAGGCCGGGGCGAAGGCCGCGCCGCAGAGCGGTGTGAAGGCGCCGGCGCGGCCGCGGGCCAAAGCTGCACCGCGACGCAAGACGGCCTATACGCCGGCCGAGGTGCGGGCGATCTTCGAGCGCTTCCAGGCGATCGATCCCGAGCCCAAGGGCGAGCTCGATCACGTCAATCCGTTCACGCTGCTGGTCGCGGTCGTGCTGTCGGCGCAGGCGACCGACGTCGGGGTCAACAAGGCGACGCGCGAGCTGTTCCAGCTCGCCGACACGCCGGAGAAGATGGTCGCGCTCGGCGAGGAGCGCGTGCGCGACCTGATCAAGACGATCGGGCTCTATCGCAACAAGGCCAAGAACACGATCGCGCTGTCGGAACGGCTCGTCGCCGAGCACGGCGGCGCGGTGCCGCGCGACCGAGCCAGCCTCGAAGCCCTGCCCGGCGTCGGGCGCAAGACCGCCAATGTCGTGCTCAACATCGCCTTCGGCGAGCCGACCATCGCGGTCGACACCCACATCTTCCGGATCGGCAACCGGCTGCATCTCGCCGAGGGCAAGACGCCGGACGCGGTCGAAGCCAAGCTCGAGGCGATCATCCCGGCCGATTTGAAGCGCCATGCGCATCATTGGCTGATCCTGCATGGCCGCTACATCTGCAAGGCGCGTCGGCCCGAGTGCGAGCGCTGCCCGATCGCCGACCTGTGCAAGTTCGAGGGCAAGACGAACGACGTGCCGGTCCCGCTTCCCGCGCTCGCCTGACCGGTTCGATCCCACGCCGGCCACGGCCCGGTCGCACGCCGATGGCTCGACCTTCATGGGACGACTTACCGCCGCAACGTAAACCTGTCAGGCTCTGCCCCTGAGACAATCACGGGGGCTCCGGAATGACGGTCGGGACGGGTCGGGGACAGGAAGGCACGCACCGCGCAGTCGCGGCAATCCGGCGGCGGCTGGCGCAATGGCCGACGGCGCGGGTGTTGGCGGCCGCCGCTCTCGCGGCAGGCCTCGCGGCGATGGGCGCGCAGCCGGCATCGGCGCAGGCGCATCCGGACATGGTGCCGGTCTGCTTCTACGTCGGCGGCACGATGGAACCGACGCATTCGCCCAACACCTTCATTCCGAACGGCAAGTTCTACAATGCGAAGGGGCCGGCCGGTTCGGTCGACTATCAGCCGCCGTCACTCGCCGCCCGCGACGCCTGCACGGCCGGCGAGGGCGCGGCGGCGAAGTGCAATTTCGGCCAGGGGACGCCGGCCTTCCCGATGTGCCGGCAGATGACCACCGCTGCCGCGGCCGGAATGCCGGCCGTGGTGCAGATCCCGGTGACGCTGAAGCCCGAGCAGACGTCCTGCATCGCCATGGTGCGGGCGACGGTCGACGGCCGCACCGTCTGGACCGGCGAGTTCCGCTACGAGGTCGACGACAATTACGTCAAGGCCGAGAGCCGGCTCAAGGCGCGCTGCGCCGACGGCTCGTGTGATCCGATCAGCTGTAAGCGCCGGCCGATCTCCTATGGCGCGGGCTCGTCGAACACATCGAACGCGACGACCGCCAATCCGACGACGACCACCGCGGGCGGCGCCGGCCTTCCGACCGGCAATTTCGAATATTACTGGCGCCAGATCGGCGGCAACTGGAAGTCCGGCATCACGCCGACCGGCGTCCAGGCCTGCAACGCGCCGGGCGCGGTCTGTTCGGGCGACAAGGCCGGGCCGTTCAACGCCGGCGAGACGACGGCCTACCGCGCCGGCGGTTGCGGCGGGGCGCCGATCACCGTGCAATGCGTGGTGCAGAGGGCCGGGCTCGCCTCGAAAGCGCCGGGCAATCCGGGCGGCGGCACGTCGGGGACCAAGCCGGTCGATCCCGCGCGCGACAAGACCTGCCGGGACTATGCCGGCTTCTCGATCGATGCCGACCAGCGCACCCAGCGGGCCGGCTGCTCGCCGGCCGGCGCCGGGCCGAGCTGGCAGGCCGAATACGACTGGTGCATGGCCTCGCCGACCGCAACCGTACAGAGCCGGCGCAAGGCGATCCAGGGACAGGTCGATGCCTGCTTCAAGAAGGGCACGACCGCCGGCGGCACGGGCAGCGGCGCTGTCGGTGGGACGGGCAGCGGCACAGGTGGCGGGCCGGTCTCGACCGTCGGCCTCTATCGGCCGGGCGAGCGGGTGATCCAGAAGATCGGCCCGCTCTGGGAGCTGCGCGAGCACATCCGGCCGGACGGCTCGTTCGAACGCTGTTCGATCAGCTTCCTGCGCTACCCGACCAACATGTGGCGCTTCTCGCTTCTGGACAACCGCCGGATCGTTCTGAGCATCCCGACCCACCCGAGCGCGCCGATCGGCACCAAGCTGCCGATCCGCTACAGCGCCGGTGGCCAGTACTTCTCGGCCGTCGCCCAGATCGACGCGACCCGGACCCATTTCGACGTCACCCAGACGATCGGCGCCTTCGCCAGGCCGGCGGACGCCGACATTCCGATCAAGGACCGGACCTACCGGCTGTTCCTCTCCGAAATCGACAAGGCGCTGCCGGTCCTGCGGAACTGCCGGGCGCGGTTCCCGTGACCGCGCCGGGGAACGGAGCGATCAACCGCGCGCCTTGATCGCCTCGCGGGCGGCGGCGACGAAGGCGCGCAGTTTGGGGGCGAGCGCGGCCCGGCGCGGGTAGTAGAGGAACAGGCCGTCCTCGGTGATCGACGCCTCGGGCAGGATCTCGACGAGGCGTCCGGCCGCCAGGTCGTCGGCGACCAGCGGCTCGAACACATAGGCGATGCCGACGCCGGCACGGGCGAGGTGCGATGCATAGGTCGCGTCGGTGACGACCGCCGAACCGCGTACCGGCACGCGCACGTCGCGGCCGTCGGCGCGCAGATCCCATTCGTAGAGCCCGCCCGAGCCGAGCATGCGGAAGCCGATGCAGTTGTGCGCCGACAGGTCGTCGACCCGCCCCGGCGCGCCGTGGGCGGCGACATAGGCCGGCGCGGCGACCATGATGGCGCGGAACGGCGGCGTCAGCCGCGCGATGGTCATATCCTGATGCACCGCCTCGCCGAGTCGGATGCCGGCATCGAGCCCGCGGGCGACGATATCGACGAAGGCATCCTCCATCTGCACCTCGACGGTCAGCCCCGGATGCGCGGCGGCGAGCCGCGCCAGGATCGGCGTCAGGCCGAGCACGGCCGCGACCCGCGAGGCGCTGATCCGGAGCAGGCCGGTCACTGCCCCGCGATCCGCCTCGAAACTCTCGAAGGCACGCGCGACATCGTCGAAGGCCGGGCCGACCGCCGCCAGAAACCGGTGCCCCGCCTCGGTCACGGCGACGCTGCGGGTTGTGCGCGCGAACAGCGGCTGTCCCAGCCGATCCTCGACCGTGCGCACCGCATGACTGACCGCCGAGGCGCTCATCCCGAGCGCGGCCGCGGCGGCGGCGAAACCGCGATGGCGCGCGACCGCGAGCACGACCGGCAGATGCGGCAGCAGATCCCGATCCATTCATGCATCCGATCGCATTCGATATGCCGATTGACCCATCTTATCGCGGAATAACGCGCATCGCATCATCCTCCTCACCAGAGCGAGCGGCCGACGCCGCCCGGACGACGAGGATGGAGATCGACATGACCGACACCGTGACCCGGACCGCGACCACGTGGTTCATCACCGGCGCGGCGACCGGCTTCGGCCGCGCTTTCGCCGACTATGCGCTCGCGCAGGGCTACAACGTCGTCGCGACGGCGCGCCGGACCGAGCGCCTTGCCGATCTCGCTGCGCGCGCACCCGATCAGGTGCTGAACCTGCCGCTCGACGTCACCGATCCGGCGGCCGGCGAAGCCGCGGTCGCCGCCGCGGTCGCGCGGTTCGGGGCCATCGACGTGCTCCTCAACAATGCCGGCTACGGCACGGTCGGCGCGGTCGAGGAGACGCCGGAGGCCGAACTCCGCGCGCAGATGGAGACCAACTTCTTCGGCGCGGTCGCGATGATCCGCGCCGTGCTGCCCGGCATGCGCGGCCGCCGCGCCGGCGCGATCGTCAACATGTCGAGCCTCGGCGGTCAGCTCTCGTTCGGCGGATTCGGCGCCTACTCGGCCTCGAAGTTCGCGCTGGAGGGCCTGTCGGAGGCGCTGGCTCAGGAGGTCGCGCCGTTCGGTCTCAAGGTGCTGATCGTCGAGCCCGGCGCGTTCCGGACCGACTTCGCCGGCGGTGCGCTCAGGCAGATGCCCGAGCTCGCTGCCTATCGCGACATCGTCGGCGGCACGCGCGACTTCGCCCGCGCCATGCACGGCACGCAGCAGGGCGATCCGGCCAAGGCGGCCCGCGCCATCGACGAAGCCTTGCACGCGGCCTCAACGCCGCTCCGTCTCCAGCTCGGCGCCGACGCTGTCGACATGGTGCGCGCCCATGCCGAGGGGCTGCTCGCGGACCTGAAGACCTGGGAAACGGTCGCCCGCGCGACGACGGTCGACGCGCAGGCGTGACGAAAAAGGCCGGCACCGGATATCCGGTGCCGGCCTGATCTCTGGCCTTGCAAGGCTGCTCGGTGCGACGAACCTGTCGACTACTCCGCCGCCTGATCGAGCGGCGGATGACCGCCACGCGCCGGCTTGTGCGGCATCGGCACGACCACCGCGCGCGCGGGTGTCGGCGCCTCGACGGCGCCGTGCCCGGCCGGGGCCGGATGCGCCTCGCCATGAGCGCCCCCGTGCCCGGCCGCGGCCGCTCCCTCCCCGATCGGCTCGTCCGGCCGATTGGGCCGGAGCAGCCAGCCGAGGATCTTGCCGACCACGTGGCCGGTGTCGTCCATGATCGTGTAGAACGACGGGATGAAGATCAGCGACAGCAGGGTCGACACGATCAGGCCGCCGATCACCGCGATCGCCATCGGCGCGCGGAACTCGCCGCCCTCGCCGGTCGCCATCGCGGCCGGGATCATGCCGGCGACCATCGCGATCGTCGTCATCACGATCGGCCGCGCGCGCTTGCGGCCCGCATCGATCACCGCCTCGTACTGAGGTACGCCGTGCTTCTCGCGCTCGACCGCGAAATCGACCAGCATGATCGCGTTCTTGGTCACGATGCCCATCAGCATCAGGATGCCGATGACGACCGGCATCGAGACCGAGTTCTGCGAAGCCTGCAGCGCGAGCACCACGCCGGCGATCGAGAGAGGCAGCGTCGCGAGGATCGTGATCGGTCGGAAGATGTTGCCGAGCAGCAGGATCAGAACGACGAACACCATCATGATGCCCGCGCCCATCGCCTGGGCGAAGCCGGCAAAAACCTCGGCCTGGATCTCGGTATCGCCGGTCGACTGGAGATGGACGCCGGCCGGCAGCTGCTTCTGGGCGACCAGCGCCATCAGGTGGTTCAGGCCCTCGCCGGTGGCGTGGCCCGGCGCCATGGCGCTGCCGACCGTGACCCGGCGTTCGCGGTCGTAGCGCTCGACCGCCGACGGGCCCTGGCCGAAGGCGATGTCCGCGACCGCGGAGAGCGGCACGGTCTTGCCCGAGGCGGTCGGCACGCGCATGTCGGCGAGCGTCGCCGGATCGGCGCGGCTCGTGATGTCGAGCTGGACGCGGATCGGGATCTGGCGCAGGCCGTCCTTGAACTTGGCGAGATTGCCGGCGTTGTCGCCGATCGTCGCGACCCGCACCGCCTCCGAGATGGTCTCGGGCGTGACGCCGAGATCGGCGGCGACGTCGAGCTTCGGCGTGATGCGGATCTCCGGCCGGTCCATGGCCGTGGCGGCGGTCGGATTCGAATAGATCGGATCCTTGCGCATGCCGCTGACCAGCTCCATCGCCACCCGGTTCACGGCGTCGCCGTCGTTGCCCTGGATGCCGACCGCGAGCTCGCGCTCGCCGCGGTCGTTGACGAAGTAGTACCGGATGTCCGGGATCTTCGAGAGCACGCCCGCGACCACGGTCTCGAGCTGCTTCTGGCTGCGGTTGCGCTCGGTCTTGCGGACGAGATGCACCGTCATCTTGGCGCGGCGCAGTTCGAGCGTGCCGGTCGGCGAGGTGCCGCCGAGCACGAACACGTCCTTCACCTCCGGGATCTGCTTCAGTTCGCGCATCGCGCGGTCGGTGACGCGCGCGGTCTCGTCGAGCGAGACGCCGGCCGGCAGCTCGATCGAGGCGACGAGGCGCGACTGGTCGTCCGGCGGCATGAAGCCCTGCGGCAACGTCGAGGCGCTCATGATCGAGCCGACCGCGAAGGCGAGGCCGAGCACGAGCGTGATCCAGCGCCAGCGCAGCGTCTTCTGCAGGAGCCACGTGTAGGCGCGCATGACGAAGCCGTCGCGCTCGTCTTCGTGGCCGTGACTGCGGAACAGGTAGGCCGCCATCATCGGTGTGATCAGACGGGCGACCAGCAGCGAGAAGAACACCGCGACCGCGACCGTCAGGCCGAACTGCTTGAAGTACTGACCGGCCACGCCGCCCATGAAGCTGACCGGCGCGAAGACCGCGATGATCGTCAGCGTGATGGCGATGACCGCGAGACCGATCTCGTCGGCCGCCTCCATGGCCGCCCGGTAGGGCGACTTGCCCATGCGCATATGCCGGACGATGTTCTCGATCTCGACGATCGCATCGTCGACCAGGATGCCGGTCACCAGCGTGATCGCGAGCAGGCTGACCAGATTGAGCGAGAAGCCCATCACGCTCATCGCCCAGAAGGTCGGGATCGCGGCGAGCGGCATCGCGATCGCGGCGACGAGCGTGGCGCGGAAGTCGCGCAGGAAGATGAAGACGACGAGCACCGCCAGCGCGGCACCTTCGATCAGCGAATGCATCGCCGACAGATAGTTGCCGTAGGTCGAATAGACGCCGTCGTCGATGACCGAGAACTTCACGTCCGGGTACTTCTCGGCGATCTGCTTGACCCGGTCCGCGGTCACCTTCTGGACCACGGTGTCCGAGGCGCCCTTGGCACGGTAGATCGAGAAGGAGACGACCGGGTTGCCGTCGAGGCGGGCGAAGCTCTTGGGCTCCTCCCAGAGGTCCTCGACCTTGCCGAGATCGCCGAGGCGCACCTGCCGGCCGCCCGAGAGCGCGATGCGGGTGTTCTCCAGATCGGCGATGCGGTCCGAGGACGCGAGCGTGCGGATCGCCTGCTGGTCGCCGGCGATCTCGACCTTGCCGCCGGAGAGGTCGGTCGAGGTGGCGCGCAGCTGGCGGTTCACCTCGGTCGCGGTCACGCCGAGCGCCATCAGCCGGTCGGGATCGAGCGAGACGCGGATCTCGCGCGCCACGCCGCCGATGCGCTCGACACGGCCGACGCCCTTCAGGCCCTGGAGCTGGCGCACGACGACGTCGTCGATGAACCAGGACAGTTCCTCGGGCGTCATGCCGGGCGCGCTGGCGCCATAGGTCATGATCGACTGGTTCTCGACCTCGATGCGCTGGACGATCGGCTCATCGATCGTGCGCGGCAGGTCGGCGCGGATCTTGGCGATCGCGTCCTTGACGTCGTTCAGCGCCCGGTCGGAGTTGACCTCGAGCCGGAACTCGATGCCGGTCACCGACTGGCCGTCGGTGATGTCCGACTTCATGTGCTTGACGCCGGTGACGCCGGAGACGGCGTCCTCGACCTTCTTGGTCACCTGCTTTTCCAGCTCGGCCGGCGCCGAACCGCGCTCGGTGATCGTCACGGCGACCACCGGCACGTCGATGTTCGGGAACTTGGTGATCGGCATGGACTCGAACGAGACCCAGCCGAGCACGCACAGCACGACGAAGAGCAGGATCGGCGGAACCGGATTGCGGATCGCCCAGGCGGAGAAGTTCCAGTTCATCGGACGGCCCCTTCGCTCTTCGTCTGCCCTTCGGTGGCCTTGGCTTCGATCGCGGTGACGGCGTCGCCGTCGCGCAGGAAGCCACCGGCGCGGGCGACGACCTTCTCGCCGGCCGTGACGCCCTTGACGATTTCGACCAGCCCCTGGGACGTCAGGCCGGTCTCGACGCTGCGCGCCTGGACCTTGCCGTCGACGATCACCTGCACGACCGGGCCGTTGGCGGTGAACTGCACGGCCGCCAACGGCACCGCAACGCCCGACCGGCGCGCGAGTTCGACCGAACCGCGCGCAAAGGCGCCGATGCGCAGCCTCGGATCGGCCGGCAGCGCGATGCGCACCTTGCCGAGCCTCGTGGTGCGATCGACCTCCGGCAGCACCTGCCGGACCGTGCCGTCGAGCGTGGTCTTGGCGTCGAGCGACACGGTCGCGCGGGCGCCTTCCCTCATGCGGATCAGCCGGGTCTCGACCACGTCGGCCTCGAAGTTCGATCGCGCCGTCGCGGATGATGCGGAACAGCGGCTCGCCGGCGCCGGCGGCCGCGGTCTGGCCGAGGCGCACGGTCTTGCGGCTGATGATGCCGTTGGCGGGGGCCTTGACCTCGGTGCGCTCCAGGCGAACCTCGATCTCGCGCTTCTGTGCCTCCGCCGCCTTCAACGCCGCCTCGGCGATGCCGAGGCCGTTGCGGGCGGCAGCCAGCGCGCCGGCGGTCGAACGGGCCGCCGAGACTCGCTGATCGAGCGTCGCCTGCGTCGCGTTGCCAGACTTCACCAGGCTCTCGGTGCGCTTCAGCGCGTCGGCGGCCTCGACCTCGGCGGCTTCGGCCTGGGTGATCTGGTTCTTCGCCTGGGCGACCGCGGCTTCGGCGCGGGCGACCGAGGCGATGTTCTGCTGCAGTTGGACTTCGAGCACGTCCCGCGACAGCCGGGCGAGCACCTGGCCGCGCTGGACCTTGTCGCCCTCCTCGACCAGCACTTCCGTCACGCGCAGGCCTTCGGTCTCGGCGAAGACCAGCACCTCGTCACGCGGCACCAGCGTGCCGGTGACCGGCGCGGTCTCGACCAGTTCACGGGTATCGGCGGCGGCCACGGTCACCGCCGGCGGAGCGTTGTCGGAGCGCTCGACCGGGGTGGCGGAGGTCGCCGACCAGGCGAGAGCCGGCAGAGCGAGGCTGCCTGCGGCGAGCAGCGCGGCGGAGAGCGGAAGCGTGCGAAGACGCGCCGGGGACGATCGAAAAGCGGACATGGTCAAACCTCGGAAGAAACGGAAACGGTGCGGCCCGCGGCAGAAGCGCGCCGGGCCGGAGGAAGCGGCACGAGGCCGCTCATGGCGGCGGCGGCGATGGCGACCGCGACCTCGATCTCGCGCTCGGCATCGAAATCGCTCGCCAGCGCCCGGCGCACGAACAGGCCGTTGGCGAGCGTCACGAGCAGGACCGCGAAAGCGTCGGTGTCGATGTCGGGGCGCATCTCGCCCTTGGTCTTGGCGCCCTCGGCGAGATGCACGATCCAGGTATGGACCTCGGTCTCGAAAGCGAGGTGGATCTGGCGGAAAACGTCGTTGCGGGCCGATTCCGACCAGATCTCCATGCAGAGCACGGCATTGCCGGCCGGCTCATCGATCATGTGCTTGCGCATCGCCATCCCGAACGCCTCCAGGAAGGTGGTCGTCTCGGCGAGCTCGCGGAAGTCGGAACTCATCTCGGCGCGGTCGCGCTCGGCGAGGCCGATCACGATCGCGTCCTTCGAGGGAAAGTAGCGGTAGAGATTGCCCGGGCTCATGCCGGCCTCGGCCGCGACGTCCTGCATCGTGCAGCGATGGAAGCCGGTGCGGATGAAGCAGCGCTCGGCCGCATCGAGAATGCGCCGCTGGCGCTCCCCGACGTGGCCGTCCGCCAACACCGTCGCCGGTGCCGAAGAAGGCCCCGACGCGGATGGTCCCGACGCAGAGGGCGCTGGCGCAAACGGTGCTGACGCGGACCGTCTTGACGCCGAGCCGGACGACGGCGCGGGCGCCTCGCCCGCGGGCGCGGTGTCGTTCCTCATGATCGATGCCGTCCCTCGCCGGCCGCCCCTCGGCCGCCGACCAAAATGAGAATGAACGTTCATTCTCATGCTCGATCGTCAGATCGGCGTCAAGTGGCGACGCGCTACGGGCGTGCGAATTCCGCCGTTGCGGGGCGCGAGACGGCAATCTCGGCCCGATGACGGTAAACAGGCGATGGGGTCAGCCACAGGACGTCAGCCCGGGAGGTGCTCGCCGCAAGGAGGCGTATCGGCTCCGACGACGTGTCTACCCGACCGACACGCGCACCGCGATGTAGACGAGCGCGAGCGCGCCGATCCAGAGCGCGGCGCCGTCCCAGCGGCGGCGGCGGCGCTCAGCGGCGGCGATCGCCTCGACGGTGTCGTCGTCGAGCCGGAGCCCCTTGTCGGCCATGGCCGAAAAGCCGGCCGAGATGTGCTCGGCACGATCGACCAGGCGGGGCAGGGTCTCGAACACGCGGCCGAGCGCGCCGACGCTCTCGGCCGCGGTGCCGAGCTTGGCGGCGGGGCCGAGATTGCGCTCGATCCACTCGCGCACCACCGGCTCCGACGTGGTCCAGATGTCGAGATCCGGATCGAGCGTGCGCGCGACGCCTTCGACGACGACCATGGTCTTCTGCAGAAGGATCAGCCGCGGCTGGGTCTTCATGTCGAAGACCTCCGTGTACTCGAACAGCTGATTGAGCAGATGCGCCATCGAGATCTCGCGCGCCGGCCGGTCGCGCAACGGCTCGCCGATCGCGCGCAGCGCCTGCGCGAAGACCTCCACTTCCTGATGCGCGGGCACGTAGCCGGCCTCGAAGTGGACCTCCGAGGTGCGCAGGTAGTCGCGGCGGATGAAACCGAACAGGATCTCGGCGAGGAAGCGCCGCTCGGCCTTGTTGAGCCGGCCCATGATGCCGAAATCGACCGCGACCAGCGTGCCTTCCGGATCGACGAACAGGTTGCCCTGGTGCATGTCGGCATGGAAGAAGCCGTCGCGCATCGCATGGCGCAGGAACGACTGGATCACGATGCGGGCGAGCGCGACGAGGTCGTGACCGGCCGCCTCGAGCCCGGCGACGTTGGAGACCTTGGTGCCGTCGATCCACTCGAGCGTCAGCACCGTCTTGGCCGTGCGCTCCCAATCGACCGCGGGGACGCGGAAGCCCGGATCGCCGCGCGTGTTCTCGCCGAGCTCCGACAGCGCGGCCGCTTCCAGGCGCAGGTCCATTTCCAGTCGCACCGAGCGGGCGAGCGTGTCGACCACCGCGACCGGCCGCAGCCGGCGCGACGACGGCATGAATCGCTCGATCAGCCGGGCGGCGATGTAATAGCTCGAGATCGCGCCGGAACCGCGCCTCGACGCCGGGGCGCAGCACCTTGACGGCCAGCGCGCGCGTCTCGCCGTCCTCGTCGCGCACGAGCGCCTTGTGCACCTGCGCGATCGAGGCGGCGGCGACCGGCTCGCTCAACTCGACGAAGACGTCCTCGATCGGCCGTTGCAGCGCGCGGGCGATCTGGATCTTGGCGTCGGCGAGCGGGAAGGAGGTGACGCGGTCCTGCAGCGCCTCCAGATCCTTGGCCATCGCGGCGCCGACGACGTCGGGCCGCGTGGCCAGGAACTGGCCGAGCTTGACGTAGGACGGCCCGAGCCGGTTCAGCGCCTCGGAAACGCGCGTGCCGCGGTCGACGCCGGCGACGCCGCGGCGCTCGATCAGGCGCGAGACCGCCAGCACCAGGCGGCCGATCGGCGGCGGGTCCGGTGGGGCCATGGCGCGGAGCACGCCCTCGCGGGCGAGAACCCACCCGGCACGGGCGAGACGGAGGCTGGCGCGAATCCCGGGCATGCGATCAGATCTTCCAGCCCGAATGCAGCGCCGCGATGCCGCCGGTCATGTTGGTGTAGTCGACCTTGGAGAATCCGGCGCGCCGGATCATGTCGGCGAAGCGCTCCTGGGTCGGGAATTTTCGGATCGACTCGACCAGATACTGGTACGGCTCGGCGTCGCCGGCGATCAGCCGCCCCATCGGCGGGATGACGCGGAACGACCAGGCATCATAGATCCGGTCGAGCACCGGCACGTCGACGGCCGAGAATTCCAGGCACAGGAACCGGCCGCCGGGCCGGAGCACGCGGTAGGCCTCGGCCAGCGCCTTCTCGATGCGCGGCACGTTGCGGATGCCGAAGGCGATCGTATAAGCATCGAAGGAGCCGCTCTCGAACGGCAGTTCCTCGGCATTGGCCTCGACGAATTCGAGATTGGCGAGAAGGCCGCGCTTCTCGGCGCGCGTGCGGCCGACGCCGAGCATCGAGCCGTTGATGTCGGAGACCGTGACGCGGGCATTGCCCTCGGAGCGCTCGACGATCCGGAACGCGATGTCGCCGGTGCCGCCGGCCATGTCGAGCACGCGGAACGGCTTGCGCGAGGTCCGCGGCGGCGCCAGGCGCGCGATCATCGCGTCCTTCCAGACGCGGTGCAGACCGCCGGACATCACGTCGTTCATGACGTCATAGCGCTCGGCGACCTTGTGGAAGACGTCGTCGACCAGACCCTGCTTCTCGGCGAGCGGCACATCCGTGAAGCCGAAGGAAGCCGTCTCGGGAACGGCGGGACCGGTTCCGGCGAGACCGGTCGCGTGCTCGGTGGCGGGCTCGGACATGGGGGATCGTCTCCATTGCGGCGCGGGACCATAGCGAAGCAGGAGGTCAGACGCTATCGTCCGCGCCCCATATACGATCCCAGCCGCCCGTTCCTAATCTCAATCGGCCCGTCCCGCCATGCCCGAATTGCCAGAAGTCGAAACCGTCAAGCGCGGTCTCGCGCCCTTCCTCGAAGGCGCGACGCTCGCCCGCGTCGAATGCCGGCGTCCGGATCTGCGCTTTCCGTTCCCCGACAATTTCGCGGAAAGACTGGCCGGACGACGCGTCGTCGCGCTCGGCCGGCGGGCGAAATACCTCGTCGCCGATCTCGACGACGGCGCCGTGCTGATCATGCATCTCGGCATGTCCGGATCATTCCGGATCGAGGAGGACGGGGCGGCCGGCGGCGCGGAAGCCACGCCGGGCGAGTTCCACTACGCCCGCTCCAAGGCGGCCGCGCATGATCATGTCGTGTTCGAGGTCGCGGGCGGGCCCGGCGGGCCGGCGCGCATCACCTACAACGACCCGCGCCGCTTCGGCTTCATGACGCTCACCACCCGCGACGGCTTCGACGCGCATCCGCTCATGGCCCATGTCGGGATCGAGCCGCTCGGCAACGCACTCTCGGGCGAGGCGATCGCGCGGATGTTCGCGGCCAAGCGCGCGCCGCTCAAGGCCGCGCTGCTCGACCAGAGCCTGATTGCCGGGCTCGGCAACATCTACGTCTGCGAGGCGCTGTGGCGCTCGCGCCTGTCGCCGACGCGCGAGGCCGGCTCGATCGCCACGGGTGACCCGATCGCCACCGCACGGGTCGAGACGCTGGCGGGCGCGATCCGCGACGTGCTCGGCGAGGCGATCGAGGCCGGCGGCTCGTCCTTGCGCGACTACGTCAAGACCGACGGCGAGCTCGGCTACTTCCAGCACTCCTTCGCCGTCTACGACAGGGAGGACCAGCCCTGCCCGCGCGAGGATTGCGACGGCATCGTCACCCGCATCGTGCAGTCGAACCGTTCGACGTTCTTCTGCCCCGTGTGTCAGGGGTGAGCCCCCTCCCCTCGTCCGGATTGCGCCGACCCTGCGGCTCGGCTAGCGATCAATCGAACGGGCGGCCGAATAAGCGCCCGAGCGAGCGGTCGGAGGCCGGGATGAGCACGGACATGGTTTTCGAGAACATCATCGTCGAGACGCGCGGGCGGGTCGGGTTGATCACGCTCAACCGGCCGAAGGCGCTCAACGCGCTGAACGGCGCCTTGATGGAAGAGGTCGGCAACGCGCTCGAGGCGTTCCAGGCCGACAAGGGCGTCGGCGCCGTCGTGATCACCGGCTCTGAGAAGGCCTTCGCGGCAGGCGCCGACATCAAGGAGATGGCCGGGCTCAGCTATCCCGACACCTATCTCGACGACTTCATCACCCGCTGGGACCGCGTCGCGCAGGCGCGCAAGCCGATCATTGCCGCAGTCGGGGGCTTCGCGCTCGGCGGCGGCTGCGAGGTCGCCATGATGTGCGACTTCATCATCGCCGCCGATACGGCGAAGTTCGGCCAGCCCGAGATCAAGCTCGGCGTCATCCCGGGCGCCGGCGGCACGCAGCGGCTGACCCGCGCGATCGGCAAGGCCAAGGCCATGGACCTGTGCCTGACCGGCCGGCTGATGGACGCGACCGAGGCCGAGCGCGCTGGGCTCGTCGCCCGCGTCGTGCCAGCGGCGGAGCTCGTCGACACGGCGATCAAGGCCGCCGAGGAGATCGCCTCCTTCTCGGCGCCGGCGGTGCTGCTCGCCAAGGAGGCGGTCAATCGCGCCTTCGAGACCTCGCTCGCCGAAGGGCTCCGGTTTGAACGCCGCACCTTCCAGGCGCTGTTCGGCACGCCGGACCAGAAGGAGGGCATGGGCGCCTTCGTCGAGAAGCGCAAGGCGGAGTTCAAGTCGCGCTGAACGGGCGCGAGGCGCGGCGGTTGACGCGGGCGCCGCACCTCGCGGACAGTGCGCCTGCTGCATGAACCCCGACCCGACCCATCCGAGGAGTCCCGCTTGACCGCCGCCGACCGCCTCGCCCGCGCCTATGCGCTGATCGACAAGGCCAACGCCGACGACCCTGTGCGGGTCATGGTCGACGGCGTCGAGCGGCCCTACGCAGTGCGCTACGGCGAGGAGATGACGCGGCGCCTGGCCGAGCTGGTGTCCGATGCCTCGGATGCGCTGAGGATCGCCTGCCGCGCCCAGCACATCCGACGCTTCGACGTGCCGCGTGCGACCTATCCGATGGACAAGCCCGGCTATCACGCCTGGCGCAACGGACTGAAGGACCATCACGCGCGGCTCGCGGCGGATATCATGGCCGAGGTCGGCTATGACGAGGACACGATCGCGCGCATGCGCTCGATCATCCGCAAGGAGCGGCTGAAGCGCGATCCGGAGGCGCAGGCGCTCGAGGATTGCGCCTGTCTCGTCTTCCTCGAACACGAGTTCGTGCCCTTCGCCGCTGAGCACTCGGACGAGAAGATCGTCGACATCGTCGCCAAGACCTGGGTCAAGATGTCGGATGCGGGACACGCGGCCGCGTTGCAGCTGGCCCCGCTTCTGCCGGAACGGCTGCAGCGTCTCGTCGGCGAAGCGGTGGCGCGCCGCCCGTGACCGTCACGGCTCTGTCACAGCTTGCGGTCGCATGAGGCGATCCATGCACAGGACGCGGAGCTCGTCCTTCGAAGCGGCGTCGACGCCGGGACAGCCATGCCCGGCGCACTGTTAACCTTTGCCCCCGGACAGCGCAGAGTCTTCGGCAGAGACGCGATCCCCGGTCGGCACCCGTCGTGCGGCCGCCGTGTCGCGTCCGCCAGATGATCAGGCCGGAGGAACCATGGCGTCCAATCGCAGGCTCGAAGGACGTGTCGCCATCGTCGTCGGCGCGGGATCGAGCGGCCCGGGCTGGACCACCGGCAAGGCAAGCGCCGTGCTCTGTGCCCGCGAGGGCGCGCAGGTCGTGGTGGCCGATGTCGATCCGCGCGCGGCCGAGGAAACCGCCGAGATCATTCGCCTGGAAGGCGGCCGCGTCCTGGCGGTGCCCTGCGATGCGACCGACGCCGTGCAGGTCGAGCGGCTCGCAGCCGAGACCGTCTCGGCCTTCAAACGCATCGATATCCTGATCGACACGCTGTCGCTGCCGGTGGAAGGCCGCGTCGTCGACGTCAGCGCCGAAGATTGGCAGAAGGCCTTCGCGGTCAATCTCTCCGCCGCGGTCACTGCGATGAAGGCGGTCATCCCCGTGATGGCGGCGAACGGCGGCGGCTCGATCGTCAATGTCTCGTCGATCGCCTCGCATGTGGCGACCGGCCCGGCGCTGGCCGCCTTCGCCGCTTCCAAAGCCGCGCTCAATCAGGTCGGCCGAGCCGCCGCGATCGAACATGCCGGCTCGAAGATCCGCGTCAACACCGTCGTTCCGGGCTTTCTGAAGACGGGGTCTTCGCCCTGCGGCGCCGCAAAGCCGGGCGCCGTGCCGCTCGGCGACGTCGGCGATGCCTGGGACGTCGCCTATGCGGCGCTCTACCTCGCCTCGTCGGAGGCGCGCTTCGTCACCGGCATCGAACTGGTGGTCGACGGCGGCGTCACGCTGAAGTGCGGCTGAGCCGCCGAACCGGAGTTCGAACGGCCAAGGCCGCCCCGGGCGATCAGCCGCCGCGGTCCTTGCTCTTCGCCGCGAAGCGTGCGGCCGCCGCTCCCGCGACCGACCCGGTCGCGAAACAGGCCTGCAACAGGTAGCCGCCGGTCGGCGCCTCCCAATCGATCATCTCGCCGGCCACGAACAGGCCCGGCATATCCCGCACCATCAGATCGTCGTCGAGCGCCTCGAACAGCACGCCGCCGGCCGAGGAGATCGCCTTTTCGATCGGCCGCGCGCCGGTGACGACGATCGGCGTCGCCTTGATCGCGATGGCCAGCGCCTTCGGGTCGGCCGGCAGGTCCTTGCCGTGCCCTTCGCGGAGCAGGCCGACCGCAACCGGCGGCATGCTCGCGCCCTTGCGCAGACGGTTCGCGAGGCTATCGCCCGGCCGCGTGGCAGAGAGCGCGGCGATCAGTTCATCGCGGGTCATGCCCGGCTTCAGGTCGAGCATCACCGTGGCGCGGCCGTCGCGGCGGATCGCGTCGCGGATCGGGCCGGACAGCGCATAGACGCCGCCGCCCTCGAGGCCCTCGGCGGTGACCACCGCCTCGCCGCGCGCGGTCTCGCCGCCGAAGGAGATCGTCAGCCGCTTCAGCGGCTCGCCTTCGAAGCGGGTACGGAACACCTCCGACCACGGCACCTCGAAGCCGCAATTCATCGGCTGCAACGAGGCGACGGGCACGCGCGAGGCTTCCAGAATATCGACCCAGGCGCCATCGGAGCCGAGGCGCGGCCAGCTGCCGCCGCCGAGCGCCAGCACCATGGCCTCGGCCCGACGGGTGAATTCCGGCTCGGCGTCGCGGCTTCCCGGTTCACGCGGCTCCGCGCGGGCGAGCCGGAGCGCGCCATCGGCCGTCCAGCCGAGCCAGCGCGTGCGGGTCAGGATCTCGACCCCGAGGCCGTCGAGCCGCTTCAACCACGCGCGCAACAGCGGCGAGGCCTTGAAAGCTTTCGGAAAAACACGGCCGCTGGAACCGACGAAGGTCTCCTCGCCGAGCCCTGCCGCCCAGTTGCGCAGTTCTTCGGGCGGGAAGCGCTCGATCACCGGCGCGAGCCGGTCGGCACGGCCGCGATAGCGCGCGACGAAGCGCTCGCGCGCCTCGGAATGGGTGAGATTGAGCCCGCCGCGACCCGCCATCAGGAACTTGCGCCCGACGGTCGGCATCCGTTCGATCACGGTCACGGAAGCCCCGGCCGCGGCGGCCGCCTCGGCCGCCATCAGCCCGGCCGGGCCACCCCCGACCACGATCACATCCCGCACGTCGCCGCTCATCGCATGCCCTTCCTCGGCGGGCGACGCATGCCGCCCGCAGTCGGGGCGATGGATGGGCCAGGGCGGGGGAATTGGCAAGGGGCGGGATCGGCAATCGACGGCCACTGGACGCGGCCCCGCGGCATGAAAAAGCCCCGGCGACAGCCGGGGCTTCTCGTCGGCCGGGATCGCCCGTCCTCACATCCAGTAGGGCGTCGCGCCATAATAGGTGTGGACGGTGTCGCGCCACTGCGTGTCGCGGTCGCCGAGTTCCTCGATCGAGTAGTGCGGGGCGCCCTCGAGCTGGTTGCGCGCATAGGGCACCACATAGCCGCCCCGGTCGACCCGATAGGTCAGCACCGACCACGGGATCGGATGATAGCGCTCGCCGATGCCGAGAAAGCCGCCGAAGGCCATGATCGCATAGGCGACGCGGCCGCTCTCCTTGTGCAGCATGACGTCCTCGATATGGCCGAGATGCTCGCCGGCCTCGTTGTAGACGTCGGTGCCCTGCACCTTGTCGGCCGAGATCAGCGTGTCGGTCTCGTCGTAGCTGCCCGGCTGGCGGTCGGCGCCGCGCCCCGTCGATCCGGTGAGGCCGGTCGCGCCGGTGGTCGATCCGATGTTCATGGGACGTCTCCTTCTGTCCTCGCCCTCGCGCCATCGGCGCCGTCGAGCGTTCGGGAGGTCAACGGGGCGGGCCGCGCATCGTTCCCGATCCGCAGATCCGGCCGCACGCGGAACGAACCCCGCCTGTCCGCCGTTCTGGGCGCAGTCCGATCCCGGTCCATCGCCGGGCGGAAGGGCAGCACCGCAGGAGGAGGCCATCATGGGTGACGCGAACAAGGGCGCCGCAAGTGACACGGAAACGACGTCGATCCCTTCCGACGTCGGGCCCGGCGACAAGGGTGACGAGATCTGGCGTGAATCTGTCGTGCCAGGCACGGACGACGAGATCCGCGGCGAGGGTGTCGACCATGACACGGGCCGGCCGGGCGGGGATCGACGGGACAAGCAGGGCCAGGTCGACGGCAGGCTCACGGCCGATCGGCGGCCGGTGCTGAGCCAGCCGCCCCGCGAGACATCCGCCGATACGGCCTTCGTCGCGGCCGATCCGGCCACGGAGGCGGCGACCCGAACCCGGGGCGACAAGGGCTGACGTGCCTTAAGGACCGAGCGCCCGGAGCCCGGGCGCGGGTCGCATTCGCTCCGCCCGGCTGGGCGAGGCGACCTGCGATTTTTTCGTTAGCGCATGGAACCAATCCCGATGAATGACGTTGGGTTGCGAGTTTCCCACTGGAGAGGTCGGCCTTGACGCGCGATCGACGCGAGGACATGCCCAAGGACGGCGCCGATCGGCAGCCGTCGCCGGGGCCGTTTCGGGACGCCGCCGCCGACCAGCCGCGCGCGCCGGCGGCGCTGGACCGGACGCCTTCGGCGGCATCCGATGCCCGGGCCGCCGAAGGCCAGAAGCCCTATACGACCGAGCATGAGAACTATACGACCGGCGCGCTGAAGCGGCCCGACCACCCGGACCACCGCGCCGCCGCGCGCGTCGGGACACCGGTCGATCCTGCGGCGACGACGGGCTCGGAACCGCCGCCCGCCGATCCCGCCACCGACGGCTCCGAGGAGAAGGCGCCGTGACGGGAACCGGATCGAGCATACAGACATTGGACGAAGGCTGGCGCGGCCCCGTTCGGATCGCGGTCGGTCAGGGGCTCGTCCCCGCCGGCCCGCTCGAGCCACGGGGCCGTGCCGGCACCGCTTCTACCACTTCGAGAAGGCGCTTCGTCGCGGGCGCCCAGCACATGCGGATGGCGCTTCATGGCTCCGACTGAGAATTCCGGCCTCGCCCTGCCAGCGGAAATCGAGGGTGCGCTCAATGCGCACCGACGCATGATCGAGCTGATCGTGACGCTGCTCGGCGAACTGCGGGGCGATGCGCTCGCGCTCGTCCAGGATATCGAGCGGCGGGTCGGCTACCGCGATCATCACGAGGATCCGGGCTCGGAGCCGGACGCCGCCTTCGCGGTCGAGCAGGCCAGCGAGGACGAGTTGCGCCGTCTGCTGCGCAACATCCGCGACGCGGTCGATTTCAAAACGTTTTCCGACCGCTGATCCGCGTTTCGGATCGGCGGCGCCGCGATCCCTGCGCCCGGGTGAGCGCAGGGATCGGCCATGCGGCTCGTCCGGGTGGCCCGTCGAGCCGTTTCGGCCGAGGCTATAGTCGCCCGGTCAACAGCATGACGATCAGGACGATCACGACGAGACCGAGAATGCCGCTCGGACCATATCCCCAGCCCGTGCTGTAGGGCCAAGCAGGGAAGGCGCCGACCAGCAGCAGGATCAAGATAATCAACAATATCGTACCGAGGCTCATGTCTTTTCTCCCTCGTCTCCGGGCACGATGACCACTCCCGGACCCCGGCTTCCCCGGTTTCCGACGTGCCTCCTCCGGCGATTGCGGCATGAATTTCGAGTTATTCTTGCCTGCATAGCGCCTTCACCCGGTACGAACTGCATAATCTCGGCAAAGTTCCCGCTCGTGCCACAATCTCCTGATCACATGCCAAGGCGACGCTGCCGGTTTCCGCGATCTCACGATTTCGTCAAGGGAACAAAGCGCCGGCTCCGCCGTTCCTGTTTTCGCAAGTGTCATTCAACAATACCAAATTCGTCGGAGGCATCCCGATGCGTACCAAAGTCCTTCTCCCGGTGATCGCGGCGCTCTCGCTCGGCGCCTGCAGCGCCTACAACCAGACCGACCGTGCGATCGTCGGCGGAGCTATCGGTGCCGGCACGGGCGCGGCGATCGGTGCCGCCACGGGTGGTGGCGTCGGCGCGGCCGTCGCCGGCGGCGTGATCGGCGGTGCCGGTGGCGCCATGATCGGTGCGGCCACCACGCCGCGTTATCACGGCCGCTGCTACGCGCGGAACGAATACGGCGAGCGCGTTCGCGTTCCCTGCAACTGATCCCGACCGGCTCACGGGTATCCGAAGAGCGGCGGCACCCGACGGTGCCGCCGCTTTTTTCATGCCCGAGACGAATGGCAGCGCCCGGCCGGCGCCGCATGGCCCGACATGACAGCCGTGTGCGTTTTCGCCGGTCAGGGCATCGCCGGCCGCATTGGCCCGGCGGCGCCGCCGTCCCATGTTAGCCGAGACCGTTCGATCGGCCCCTCGAGGAGCACGCCGCGATGACCCCGACCCGCACCGAAACCGATTCCATGGGCGCCATCGAAGTCGCCGCGGACCGATACTGGGGCGCGCAGACCGAGCGCTCGATCCACAATTTCCCGATCGGCCGCTCGCGCTTCGTCTGGCAGCGGCCGGTGATCCGCGCGCTCGGCATCCTGAAGCGCGCCGCCGCCGAGGCCAACGTGGCGCTCGGCGAGCTGCCGGCCGACGTCGGCTCGGCGGTCGTGGCGGCCGCCGACGAGGTCATCGACGGACGGCTCGACGCGCATTTCCCGCTGGTCGTGTTCCAGACCGGCTCGGGCACGCAATCGAACATGAATGCCAACGAGGTGATCTCGAACCGTGCGATCGAGATGCTCGGCGGCACGCTCGGATCGAAGAAGCCGATCCATCCCAACGATCACGTCAACCGGGGCCAGTCCTCGAACGACACGTTCCCGACCGCGATGCATATCGCCATCGTCGAGGAACTCGCCGGCCGGCTGTTTCCGGCGGTCGAGGCGCTGGTGTCGACGCTGGCCGAAAAGGCGATCGCCAATGCGGACATCGTCAAGACCGGGCGGACCCATCTGCAGGACGCGACGCCGCTGACGCTCGGTCAGGAGATCGGCGCCTGGGCGGACCAGATCGCGGCGGCCCTCGCCGGCGTCGAGCAGACCCTGCCGGGGCTCTACGACCTGGCCATCGGCGCGACCGCCGTGGGTACGGGCCTCAACGCCCATCCGGCGTTCGGCGAGCGGGCGGCGGAGCGGATCGCCGCGCTCACCGGCCATCCGTTCCGCTCGGCGCCGAACCGCTTCGTCGCGCTCGCCTCCCATGATGCGCTGGCGGCCACCTCCGCGAGCCTCAGGACGCTTTCCGGCGCACTGATGAAGATGGCAAACGACGTGCGCTGGCTCGCCAGCGGGCCGCGCACGGGCATCGGCGAGATCCTGATCCCGGAGAACGAGCCGGGCTCGTCGATCATGCCGGGCAAGGTCAACCCGACCCAGGCCGAGGCGATGACCATGGTGGTCGCGCAGGTCTACGGCAACGACGCCGCGGTCGCCTTTGCGGCAAGCCAGGGCAATTTCCAGCTCAACGTCTACAAGCCGGTGATGCTGCACAATGTGCTCGAGAGCATCGAGCTGATCGCCGACGCGTGTCTGGCCTTCGAGGAGCACTGCGCACGCGGCATCGAGCCGAACCGGGCGCGGATCGATGCGAACCTCGGGCAGAACCTGATGCTGGTCACGGCGCTGAACCGTCACATCGGCTACGACAAGGCCGCGGCCATCGCCAAGAGCGCGCACAAGAGCGGCAGCACCCTGCGCGAGGCGGCGATCGCCTCGGGCTTTCTGACCGCCGAGGACTACGACCGGTGGGTCGTGCCGATCGAGATGACGCGGCCCTCGATCGGCTGACGCGCTATCGGGACCGCCTGGTCGGGACCGCCCTTTCGGCCGGCAGCCCTCGCCGGCCGACGCTTTCCAAAAAAAGAGCGCCCGGAGCACTGGGCTCCGGGCGCAAGGCATCCCACACACGAGGGAGTTCGGTCAGCGGACCGTTTCGGTGCAGCGGGTTCCCGCCGAATCGTGGACACAGGTCCGCTGGGTGACTTCCGGCGCCGGCTCGGCCGGAACGACATAGACCCGCTCACGGGTATTGGCCGAGTCGGCGGCGGCACCGGCGCCGGCCCCGACCACACCGCCCGCGGCAGCACCCACGGCTGCGCCGACCGGGCCGCCGACCACGGCGCCGGTCACGGCGCCGGTCGCAATACCCGCAGCGGCACCGCCGGCCGCGCCGTCCTGAGCCAGAGCCGCCGTAGAGACGGCGACCGAGGGAAGGGCGATGAGAGCGGCAGCACCGGCCGCGGCCATCAACATCTTACGCATCTCTTTTCCTCCGTCTTGGAAATGGATGCACAGACAACGGCGGGGACGGGATGTGGTTCCGCCAGTATTCGCCTCCAAAGATCCGAAATCCTGACAGATTGTTCAGATTTCCCTCGTCGTTCATCAAAGGACAGCGTCAACGATGCTTTGCGCGTCCAATGAAAAGACCCGCCAGCGGGTTCGCGGGCGGGGCTTTTCGGCGAGCGACAAAAATTGCGCGGTGGTCGTTCAAGCGCTCCGGAACACGGTCGCGGCGAGCGAGAGCACGAACAGCACCAGAAAGATGGTGAACAGGATCTTCGCGATGCCTGCCGAGGCGCTCGCAACGCCGCCGAAACCGAGAGCGCCGGCGATCAGCGCGATGACGAGGAATACGAGCGTCCAATAGAGCATGAAGGTCTCTCCTCCGTTGATGGAAGACAAACGTCGGCGCGGCCGTTTGGTTTCGCGCCTTGAGCATCCGGCCGCTCATGATGGCCGTCGATTTTTTCCTCGACGGGAGTGGAACAAGCCGGCGCGATCGGCGTTGCGAGACGATGCCGCCGGGTCAATCGGCCCGGCCGGTCATTCGTCCGAGAAAACCCGGGGAGAAGCCGATATGAAATCCAGGCGCGTTGAACCACGCCCGGACCAGGAAGAACTGCTTCGGGGGCTCATGAAGGACCTCGATCGGGTCGTCGGGGCACTACCGACCACCGACGAACGCCATTGCGACCCGATCCCCAGTCAAAGACCGGCCGGCTCCGTGCCCCGTACCCTCGGCGTCGGGTTCGGCCTGGGCCTGACCGGCACACGCCGCTGAAACGCCGAGGCTCCGGTTCTGAAGCGTCAGTCGACCGCCGACCGGAGTTCGCCCATGGACATCGCCGCGTCCCGATGCGGCGAGGCGAGCAGGCGCACGACGGGACCCTGCGCGAGGTCGGAGAGCCAGAGGCCGCGCGCGGGCACCGCGCCTTGGCTGCCATCATCGAAGGCGACCAGCACGCCGGCGAGTTCGCCCGCATCGCCGGCCGCCGCGTTGGCGACGCGACCGACGACCCGGCCGTCGGCGTCGAGCACCGGGGCGCCGACCAGGCGGTTGCCCGGCGCCGGGGCGGCATCGGGGGCGGGCGCCGTTGAGGACGGCATGCCGCCGCCGACCTTCTCGACAATGGTGATGCAATCCGGCGCGCAGGCGACCGTCGCCCGGCTCCAAGCCGGTCGCGTCGGCTCGGACGGCGGCGTGGTGACGGCGGCGCGGACCGGAAGCCGATCGGATTTCGCTGCCGGGGCCGGCTCGTCGGCGGCGGGGCCGGGCTGTGAAACAACCCCGATCAGAGAGGTCGCGACGACGAGCGCGAGCGCGACGCCGACCGTCTTCCGAACGGCGGATCGGAGGCTCTGCGGCGGCCGCGCGTGGGCGAGCGGGTCGATCATGTCGCTCTCCTGTTCGACTTTCTCTGATCGGAGAACGCGCGGGATGCGCCGACGTTCCCCAACGCCAGTCGCGCGACGGAGCGAACGGGCACGGCTTCAGTCCGCACGCCGTTTTGAGCGGCGTTCATTTTCTATATTGAACATTGTTCATTAAATCGCTATGGTCGCCTGCATCGGAGCTGACGAGACCGGCTCCGGCATTTCCCGTAGGCGAGACGGGCGAGCCGTGCGAGGCTCGCCCCGCAGACCAGACGAGGATCCAGGATGTCCGCCTCCCTTTTGAAGACCCGCCGGTTCGCACCGTTGTTCTGGTGCCAGTTCTTCTCGGCGCTCAACGACAATTTCCTCAAGAACGCGCTCGTGTTCCTCATTCTGTTCCACGTGGTCGACGGCAATGCCGGCGCCCTGGTCACCTTCGCCGGCGCGGCGCTCGTCGCGCCGTTCTTCTTTCTCTCCGCGCTCGGCGGCCAACTGGCCGACCGCTACGACAAGGCGCTGATCGCGCGGCGGCTGAAGTTCGCCGAGATCTTCGTCGCCGGCGTCGCGGTCGCCGGCTTCTCGCTGCATTCGATCCCGATCCTGTTCACCGCGCTCGCCGGCTTCGGCGTCATCGCCGCGCTGTTCGGCCCGATCAAATACGGCATCCTGCCGGACCATCTCGAACAGGGCGAGCTGCCGGCCGGCAACGCGCTGATCGAAAGCGCGACCTTCCTCGCCATCCTGCTCGGCACGATCATCGGCGGCTTCGCGGCGGCCGGCGGCGGCGATCCGGCGGCGCTCTCGGGCATCATGGTGGTGTTCGCGCTGATCTGCTGGCTGACCGCACGCATGATCCCGCGCACCGGCGAAGGCGCGCCGGGCCTCGAGATCGAGGCCAATATTCTCGCCTCGACCGTCCGCCTGCTCATCGACCTCAAGCGCGAGCCGAAGCTCTGGTGGCTCGGGCTCGCGGTCTCCTGGTTCTGGCTCATCGGCGCGGTGACGCTGTCGCTGCTCCCGACGCTGGTGAAGACGGTGATCGGCGGCTCGGAAGGTCTGGTGACCGCGTTCCTGGCGATCTTCTCGATTGCGATCGCCGTCGGCTCCGGCCTGGCGAGCTGGCTCTCGGCGCATCGCATCGTGCTGGTGCCGACCGCCATCGCCGGCGTGCTGATGGGCATCTTCGCGCTCGACGTCGGGCTCGCGACGCGCTCGATCGAGCACGGCGCGGCCGCGGTCGGCTTCTTCGAATTCGTCGCCACCGGACCGGGCCTGCGGCTCTCGCTCGACCTCGCCGGCCTCGCCATCGCCGGCGGCCTCTATGTCGTGCCCGCCTTCGCGGCCTTGCAGGCCTGGGCCGGGCCGGAGCGCCGCGCGCGCGTGGTCGCCGCCACCAACGTGCTCAACGCCGCCTTCATGACCCTCGGCGCGCTCGGCATGGGCGCCGCGCAGGCCAAGGGCCTCACGGTCGCCGGCGCCTTCATCACGCTCGGCATCGCCGGCCTCGCGGTCGGGCTCTTCATCTTCAAGACGCTGCCGACCCATCCGATGCGCGACTTCATCGCGCTCCTCTACCGCGTGCTATTCCGCGTCGAAGTCACCGGTCAGGAACATCTCGCCCATCTCGACGGCCGCACCGTGATCGCGCTCAATCATGCGAGCTTTCTCGATGCCGGGCTCGCCCTGTCGCTGATGGAGCGCGAACCGGTGTTCGCGATCGACAGCGTCATCGCGACCCGCTGGTGGGTCAAACCGTTCCTGCGCATCGCCCGCGCCCTGCCGCTCGATCCGACGCGACCGATGGCGACGCGCACGCTGATCCGCGCCGTCGAGGCCGGTGATCCGCTGGTGATCTTCCCCGAAGGCCGCATCACGGTCACCGGCGCGCTGATGAAGGTCTATGACGGCGCCGGCCTGATCGCCGACAAGGCGAACGCCGTCGTCGTGCCGATCCGCATCGAAGGACTCGAGCGCACGCCGTTCAGCCACCTCAAGACGGAGCAGACGCGCAGGGCCTGGTTCCCGAAGGTGCGCGTCACGATCCTGCCGCCGACCCGGCTCGACGTCGATCCGACGCTCAAGGGCCGCAAGCGCCGACAGGCGGCGGGTACGGCGCTCTATGGCGTCATGTCGGATCTGGTGTTCGAGACGACGCGGATCGACCGCACCGTGTTCGCGTCGGTGGTCGAGGCGGCCGAGATCCACGGGCTCGACCGCGTCGCCGTCGAGGATCCGCTGACCGGTGCCCTCACCTATCGCCGCCTGCTCGCCGGCGCGCGGGTACTCGGCCGCAAGCTGTCGCACGGCACCGAGCCGGGCGAGGCGGTCGCCGTGATGCTGCCGAACGCCAATGCGGCCGCGGCGACCATCCTCGGCCTGATGTCGGCCGGTCGCGTCCCGGCCATGATCAACTTCACCGCCGGGCCGACCAACATCGCCAGCGCCTGCCGGACCGTGCGCGCGAAGACCTTCGTCACCTCGCGCGCCTTCGTCGAGAAGGGTCGGCTGCAGGCGCTGATCGAGGGGCTGCCGCAGGATCTCCGCATCGTCTGGCTCGAGGACGTGCGCGCGACCGTCGGCTTCAAGGACCGACTCGACGGCCTCGTGTTCGGCCGGCGCGCGCTCGTGCGCCGCTCGCCCGACGATCCGGCGGTGATCCTGTTCACCTCCGGCTCCGAGGGGGCGCCCAAGGGCGTCGTGCTGTCGTCGAAGAACATGCTCGCCAACTGCGCGCAAGCCGCGGCCCGCATCGATTTCGGCCGCGCCGACAAGCTCTTCAACGTGCTGCCGGTGTTCCACTCCTTCGGGCTGACGGGCGGCCTCATATTGCCGCTCGTCTCCGGCGTGCCGATCTATCTCTATCCCTCGCCGCTGCACTACCGGATCGTCCCGGAGCTGGTCTACCAGGTCAACGCGACGATCCTGTTCGGCACCGACACTTTCTTAGCCGGCTACGCGCGATCGGGGCACCCTTACGATTTCCGCTCGATCCGCTACGCGATCGCCGGCGCCGAACCGGTCAAGACGACGACCCGGCAGGTCTGGATGGAGAAGTTCGGCATCCGGATCCTGGAGGGTTACGGCGTGACCGAGCTGTCGCCGGTCGTGGCGCTCAATACGCCGATGTACAACCGTTTCGGCACGGTCGGCCGGCTGCTGCCGGGCCTGACGGCGCGGCTCGAGCCGGTGGCCGGCGTCGAGGCCGGCGGCCGGCTGTGGCTCAAGGGGCCGAACGTGATGCTCGGCTACATGAAGGCCGACAATCCCGGCGTGATCGAGCCACCGGCCGAAGGCTGGCACGACACCGGCGACATCGTCTCGATCGATGCGGAGGGCTTCGTCGCCATCAAGGGTCGCGCCAAGCGCTTCGCCAAGGTCGGCGGCGAGATGGTGAGTCTCGCGGCGGTCGAGGCGCTGGCCGGCGACCTGTGGCCGGAAGCGGCGACCGCCGTCGCCACCGAGCCGGACCCGCGCAAGGGCGAAAGGCTGATCATGCTGACGACAAAGGCCGGCGCCGACCGCGCCAGCTTCCAGGCCTACGCCAAGGCGCGCGGCGCCTCCGACCTGATGGTCCCGGCCGAGGTCGCCGTGGTCGACAAGCTGCCGGTGCTCGGCTCCGGCAAGATCGACCACCTCGCGGTGGCGCAGTTGGTGCGGGAGCGCGCGGCCGCGCAGGCCGCGCAATAGTCCTGCCATCGGCCGGACCGGGGGACGAGAGCCCCCCGGCTCGTCCGAGCGAACCTCAATGCGCGTAGGCGCTGCCGGCCACCGCCGAGCCGACCAGGCCGAGCAGGATCGAGGCATACCAGGGCCAGCGCTTGCCGCCCGAGATGATCGAGATGGTCGCCACCGCGATCGAGACATGCAGCATGGTGACCGCGATGGTCAGGATGTGATGGCGGTGCTCGAAGGTTTCGCTCTCGTGCAGCCGCGCCTCCGCCTCGTGCTCGAGGCGACGCGCCTCCTTCATGATCTCGTTGCTCTCGTCCTCGTTCTTCTTGGCCTGGCGGAGGAAGTCGTCCTTCTTCGGACCATCACCGGCACCGGCGATCTCGTACATGTTCTTCTTGATGCTCTTGGCCTGGAAGAACGCCCACTGGTCGGTCGCCTTGTTCTGGAACAGCACCGCCTCGTTCTTGGCCGAAATCGCCTTGCCGCTCGACAGGGTCTCCAGGCTGCCGACGGTCGCGGCGACCACGGCGAGGACAGCGATCGTCAACGAGACATAGGCAGTCAGCCGATCGCCATGGGCGGCGGCGTGCTTGGCATGTTCGGCATGTTCAAAATGTTCGGTCGGCAATTCGGCCATGGAGCCCTCCCGTAAAGTCATCGACCTGCGTAACGGGGAGCGAGACCGACCGCAAGACAGGCTGCGCCCGAGAGAAGGCAGGCGGCCGTGGTCGCGACAAAAAACGGGCGCGCCCTCCGCGGAGGACGCGCCCGAAAGTCGGTACCAGAGGAGATCGTGCGGGGCTCAGCCCTTGAGCTTCGCCGCGATCGAGGCGACGTGCTTGCCCTGGAAGCGGGCGGCATCGAGCTCGACCGCGCTCGGCTGACGCGAGCCGTCGCCGTCGGTGATGGTGGTGGCGCCATAGGGCGAGCCGCCCTTGACTTCGTCAACGCCCATCTGGCCCTGGAAGGCGTAGGGCAGGCCGACGACGACCATGCCGTGATGCAGCAGGGTCGGGATCAGGCCGAGGATGGTCGATTCCTGACCGCCGTGCTGCGTCGCCGACGACGTGAAGATCGAGCCGACCTTGCCGACCAGCGCGCCGGAGAACCAAAGGCCGCCGGTCTGGTCGATGAAGTTGCGCATCTGCGAGGCGACCGAGCCGAAGCGGGTGCCGGCGCCGAAGATGATCGCGTCATACTGCGGCAGCTCCTCGACGGTCGCGATCGGCGCTGCCTGGTCGAGCTTGAAATGCGACGCCTTGGCGACCGCCTCCGGAACCAGTTCCGGCACGCGCTTCACGACCGCCTCGGCGCCGGCCGAGCGCACGCCCTCGGCCACGGCATAGGCCATGGTCTCGATGTGGCCGTAGGACGAGTAATAGAGAACGAGAACCTTGGTCATGGAAACCTCCTGGTGGGCCTCGTGCGAAGCCTTGGGCGGGGAGCCTCGGGGGGAACCCGAGGCGGAATGTCTTGGGCGCGGACCGGGCGAGGGCGTTCGGTGCCTCGCCCGATCCGCGCACTTCGCCCTTGAGCTAAAGCCGAACCGGCGTCTGCGATAGGACCGGCACGGCGAATAGAGTGTTCGCTCATCTCGAACGACGGACGACAAAATGCGAGCTTCCGCAAGGAAATGGCCCCGGATCGGTCCGATCCGGGGCCATCGCATGTATCGTCCAAGGTCATTGCGTTTGGACCGACTCGCCCCGGTCCTGCCCGGGTCAACCGGCCGGGTTCGGAACCGGGTCCCCACCCGCCGGAGCGCCGCCACCCTCCGGCCGATGCCGCGCATCGCCGCCGCCGGCGTGGCCCTCGGGGCCGTGACCGTCGTCACCGTGCTTGGCGTGCCAGTGCTTGCGGCGCATGCGCATGACGACGGCGCGGATGGCGACGTAGAACACCGGCGTCAGGAACAGGCCGAAGAAGGTGACGCCGAACATGCCGAACGACACCGCCGTACCGAGCGCCTGACGCATCTCCGCGCCCGGGCCGACCGCGATCGCCAGCGGCACGACGCCGAGGATGAAGGCGAAGGCCGTCATCAGGATCGGGCGCAAGCGCAGGCGGCAGGCTTCCACCACGGCGGCGACCGGGCCACGGCGGTCCTGAACCTCGAACTGGTTGGCGAACTCGACGATCAGGATCGCGTTCTTGGCTGCGAGGCCGACCAGCACCACGAGACCGATCTGGGTCAGCACATTGTTGTCCATGCCGCGGAACATCACACCCACGAGCGCGCTGCCGACCGACATGGGCACGATGAGAACGATCGCCAGCGGCAGAGCCCAGCTTTCGTACTGCGCCGCCAGGAGCAGGAACACGAACACCACCGCGAGCGCGAAGATGTAGGCGGCCGAGTTGCCGGCGAGCCGTTCCTGGTAGGCGATCTCGGTCCACTCGTAGCCGGTACCCGGCGGCAGGACCTTCTGGGCGATCTCCTCCATTGCCTTCAGGCCCTCGCTCGACGAGACGCCGGGCGCCGAATTCCCCTGCAGCGGCACCGAGGTGTACATGTTGTAGCGCTGCACGATGCCAGGACCCGAGACGTCCTTGATCGAGACCATGGTGCCGAGCGGCACCAGCGCACCGCGCGCCGAGCGGACCTTGAGCTGGAGGATGTCCTCCTTGGTCTGGCGGAAGCGGGCGTCCGCCTGGGCGCGCACCTGGTAGACGCGGCCGAAGGCGTTGAAGTCGTTGATGTAGGCCGTGCCGAGATTGTTCTGCAACGCCTCGAAGATGGCGTTGATCGGCACGTTCAGCATCTGCGCCTTGGTGCGATCGACCTCGAGGTAGATCTGCGGCGTCGTGGCGGTGAAGGTGGTGAACACGCCGGTCAGGCGCGGGTCCTTCGCCGCCATGCCCATCATCTGATAGGTCAGGCCGAGGATGCCGCGCGGGTCGGCGCCCTCGCGGTTCTGGATCTGGATCTTGAAGCCGCCCTGGTTGCCGAGGCCGCGCACCGGCGGCGGCGGCACAGCCACGGTGAAGGCCTCCTGGATCGGCGCCAGCGTCTTCATGATGTCGGCGACGATCACCTGCGCCGTGCGGCCGCGCGGCAGGCGCTCGTCGAACGACTTGAACGGCACGAACAGCACGGCGCCGTTCGAGGCCGGCGTGAAGGTCGCGGCGTTGAGGCCGGCGACCTCGACGGTCGCCAGCACGCCCTCGACATTGCGCACGCGCTCGCCGGCCCGGAGGATCACCTCCTGCGTGCGGCCGAGCGAGGCGCCGTCGGGCAACTGCACGACCACGATCGCATAGCCCTGGTCCTGGGCCGGAATGAAGCCGGTCGGCAGGATCTTGGCGATATAGCCGGTACCGAACAGCAGGCCGCCGTAGACGAGCAGCATCAGGAACCGATGGTGCACCACGAAGGCGACGACGCGCGCGTAGCCGTTCGCCGACTTGTCGAAGCCGTTGTTGAACTTCGAAGCCGCCCAGCGCCCGAGCCGCGTCAGCGGATTGCGCGTCGGCTTGTTGTGCTCCTCGTGCGGCTTCAGCAGGATCGCGGCCATGGCCGGCGACAGGGTCAGCGAGTTGATCGCCGAGATGATCGTCGAGACCGCGATGGTCACGGCGAACTGGCGATAGAACTGGCCGGTGATGCCGGGGATGAAGGCGGTCGGGATGAACACCGCCGACAGCACGAGCGCGATGGCGACGACGGCGGTGCCGACCTCGTCCATGGTCTCATGTGCGGCATCGCGCGGCTTCATGCCGAGCGCGATGTTGCGCTCGACGTTCTCGACCACGACGATCGCGTCGTCGACGACGATGCCGATCGCCAGCACGAGGCCGAACAGCGTCAGGTTGTTGAGCGAGAAGCCGAGTGCGGCGAGCGCGGCGAAGGTGCCGATCAGCGAGACCGGGATCGCCAGGATCGGGATGATCGCGGTGCGCCAGGACTGCAGGAACACCAGGACGACGATCACGACCAGGAACACCGCCTCGCCGAGGGTCTTGTAGACCTCGTCGACCGACGCCTGGATATATTCGGTCGGGTTGAACGGAATCGAATAGGTGATGCCCGCCGGGAAGCTCTTGGCGAGCTCCTCCATCTTGGCCTTGATCTGGTTGGCGCTGGCCAGCGCGTTGGTGCCCGGACGCTGGAAGATGCCGAGCGCGACCGAGGGCTTCCCGTTCAGCGACGAGGCGTTGGTGTAGTCCTGCGCGGCGATCTCGATGCGCGCGACGTCCTTCAGCCGGATCACGCGGCCGTCGGCGGTCGAGCGGACGATGATGTCGCGGAACTGGTTGGCGTCCTCGAAGCGGCCCTGCGTCTTGACCACGAACTGGAAGGCGGTGTCGGCCGGCGACGGCTGGCTGCCGAGCGCGCCGCCCGAGACCTGCACGTTCTGCCCGCGCACAGCGTCGAGCACGTCGCCCGAGGTCAGCGAATAGGCCGACAGCTTGTCCGGATCGAGCCAGACGCGCAGCGCATAGAGGCGTTCGCCGAAGATCGTGACGTCGCCGACGCCGTCGAGGCGCAGGAGCACGTCGCGGACGTTGTTGCGCGCGTAGTTCGAGACGTAGAGCGGATCGTAGGAGCCGTCCGGCGAGTACATCACCGCGACCATCATGATGTCGGGCGACGACTTGGCCGTGGTCACGCCGAGCGACTGGACCGTCGCCGGCAGGCGCGGCTGCGCGATGGCGACGCGGTTCTGCACCAGAACCTGCGCCTTGTTGAGGTCGGTGCCGAGCTTGAAAGTGATCGTCAGCTGCATCGACCCGTCGTTCGACGAGTAGGAGGACATGTAGAGCATGTCCTCGACGCCGTTGATCTGTTCCTCGAGCGGCGCGGCGACCGTCGCCGCGACCGTCTCGGAATCGGCGCCCGGATAGGTCGCGCGGACGACGATGGTCGGCGGCGCGATCTCGGGATACTGGGCGACCGGCAGTGCCAGATAGGCGATCGAGCCGATCAGCACCATCAGGATGGAAACCACCGAGGCGAAGATCGGCCGATCGACGAAGAAGTGGGCGAACCGCATGGGGCAGATCTCCGCGTGCGCGGGCTCATGACTGGAGCGGAGCGGCGATCCCGGATGAATCGTCGCTCTGAACTGTGCGGCGCGCGCCTTGCACGCGCTGCCGGATCACGGTGAAGCGATCGCCGCGCGGCGATCGCCTCGAGGGATCAGGGGGCGTTGCGGACCGGCGGCAGCGTGGTCGGCTGCGGCGTGACCTTCACGCCCGGCCGGATGCGCACGATGCCATTGACGACGATCTGCTCTGAACCGTCGATGCCGGAGCGGATAAGCCGGTAGCCGTCGATCTTCGGTCCCGGCACGACCGGCTTCGGCGTGACCGAGCCGTCGTCGGCGACCTGATAGACGATCCGGCGGGTCTGGTCGCTGGCGATCGCCTCGTCGGGAACCAAAACGCCCGGATGCATCTTGCTCGCCGGCACCTTGATGCGGCCGAACAGGCCCGGGGTCAGGAAACCGTCGGGGTTCGGCACCTTGGCGCGGACGCGCAGGGTGCCGGTCAGCGCATCGACGCGGTTGTCGGCGAAGTCGATGGTCGCCTTGCGCGCGGGTTCGGCCTCGTCGGAGGTGCCGACGAAGGCATTGTCGCCCACGATGCTGCCGCTCGCGCCGTGCATGTTGCGCGTGTAGGCGAGGAAATTCTGCTCGTCGACATCGAAGTAGAAGTCGATCGGGTCGATCGTCACGATGGTGGTGAGCAGCGTGTCGTTGGCGGCGACGATGTTGCCCTCGGCGACCAGACGCCGCGAGATGCGGCCGTCCATCGGCGCGCGCACCTCGGTGAACTCGAGGTTCAGCTTGGCATTGACCAGCGCGGCGCGATTGCCGGCGAGCTGCGCCTGGGCCTGCAGGTAGGCCTGCCGGCGCTGATCGGCGGTCTGATCGGTGATGTTGCCGGACTTCTGCAGCTGCATCGCCCGGTCGAGATCGTTCTTGGCGAACTCGACCGCGGTCTCCGACACCTTGACCGCCGCCTCGGACTGATCGGCGGAGGCGCGATAGGGGCGCGGGTCGATGGTGAACAGCAGGTCGCCCTTCTTCACCAGGCTACCGTCGACGAAATGCACCTTCTCAAGATAGCCGCCGACGCGTGCGCGGACGTCGACCGAGGCGGTGGCGTCGAAGCGGCCGGTGAAATAGGCCCACTCCTGCACGTCCTTGACGATGGGCTTGGCGACGGTCACCGGCGGACCGCCCGCCGGCGCCCCTTGGGCGAAAGCCGCCGGCACGGCCGCCGCGATCCCGATCGCGGCAATGGCGACCGTCGCGGTGAAGCGTCGGAAAATCATGGAGACCTCGGGGACGGAAAAGCGCCGACACTTGCCGGCACGGAAGCTTGCATCAGGCTTTCAGTCTAATGCGATGCGCCCGACTTAACACGTGTTTTCCCGAGTGCGAGTATCGATTGGCGCGGCACTGTCGCGCTTCAGCCGCATGTCGAGGGCGCTTGGCGCCGGCGAAGCCGGACACCAGTGCCGCGCGATGGGCCAATAGGATTTTCCGATCAGCTGCCGATCGCCCCCCAACCCGCGATCAGGGGCAGGTCGTTTCGACAGCCGAAGGGGCGCCGGCATGCGCGAACCCCTTCATCGTGCGATCGTCTCAGCCCGGGCGGTCCGAGGTCCGGAGCGGCGCATCCGATGCCACGCCGGCCCGCAGCCGGTTGAATTCCTGCGTCACGGTCGACCAGGCCGCCTTGGTGTTGGCGCCATCGTACTCGATCGCGTCATAGGCGATCAGACCGGCGAGGACGAGAAAGACAAAGGAAAATCGCATCATCATCTCCTTCTGATCAGCGCCGGGAGCGCGCCCGCGGGTCACGCGCGATTTTCACCGCCCGCTTTCAGCGCCGCCGGCGGCGGCATGTCGGCAGGCTCCGGCTCCTCGATCCGGTCCAGCGCGTCCAGCAGGGACTTCATCCGGTCGGTGAGCCCGTCCTGGAGCACGACCTCGTAGGACGAGCGCAGGCGTCGACCGATCTGGACCTGCACCTTGCCGTCGACCGGCGGCGCCTTGGGGGCGTTGGCCGGCCTCGCCTGGGGCGTGTCACTCGGGCGGGCCTTCAGCCCGTCGGACGACGGGACCTTGGGGTTTCGATCACGATGGCTCATAGCGGTCACGACTCTGGAACTCGGGTACTCGATCACGACGCGGGAACACCATGGTCGTTCTCGGGCTTGAAGGGCGACGCCGACCGCGGCTCAGCGGATCGACGAGGCCGATGAATGCCTGTTCGGGTGTCCCAACGTGCGGCGCCGTTCCGATGTTCCGGGCCAGGGTTCCTTTCGGTGAATCGATCCGCCGCGCGGAACAAGTGCCCGGTGCGTGCGTTAAGCCTCTTAGGACGTTGCGTCCGGTATCGAGTTTCCATGGAGAGAGGGAACATGTCGCTCGCCCACGCGATCGCGCCCCACCTGCCCTACCTGCGCCGTTACGCCCGCGCTCTGACCGGAACCCAGGGCGTCGGAGACAAATATGTCGCCGCCGCGCTCGAAGCGATCGTGGCGGACCCCGGCGTCTACGATGCGTCGCTGTCCGCGCGCGTCGCGATCTACAAGGTGTTCTCCCGGATCTGGAACTCGCTGCCGCTCAACGGCCGCGCCGAGCCGCGCGACATCTTCGATCCGGCGGATCGGCGGATCGAAGCGATCACGCCGCTGCCGCGGCAAGCGTTCCTGCTCACCGCCGTCGAGGGTTTCGATCTCGACGACGCGGCCGAGATCCTGAACGTCGGCCGGAGCGACGTCGGCGACCTCGTCGACGAAGCAGGCCGGCAGATCAGCGAGCAGGTCGTGACCGACGTGCTCGTGATCGAGGACGAGCCGTTCATCGCGATGGATATCGAGTCGCTCGTCGAGAGCCTCGGCCATCGCGTGATCGGCAACGCGCGAACCCATCGCGAGGCCGTCGCCATGGTGAAAGCGCGCAAGCCGGGGCTGGTGCTCGCCGACATTCAACTGGCCGACGGCTCGTCGGGCCTCGACGCGGTCAACGACATCCTGCGCGAGATGAGCGTGCCGGTGATCTTCATCACCGCCTATCCCGAGCGGCTTCTGACCGGCGAACGGCCCGAACCGACCTTCCTGGTGACGAAGCCGTTCCGGGACGACGCGGTCAAGGCCGTGATCAGTCAGGCGCTGTTCTTCGACAGCGCGGCCGAGACGCCGATCCGGGCGGCGGGCTGACGGTCGGCCGGATCTTGACGGGCGCGTTTTGTCCCGGTCGGGGAGTGGCGGTAGAGCCGTCCGCATTCCGACGCTCTGAACAAGCGGCGCGCGAGCTTTCGCGCGCCAAAGCCCCGTGTGGGTGACGAGTCGGGAGAGGGAACGATCCACGATGCGCCAACCGCACTCTCAGGGTCGGCATGTTCTGGACGACGCCGCGTGGTCGGCGGCGGCCGGCTTGTCGAAGCCGGAGCATGATCCGGCGGGCCGGGTGCCGCGTGGCGCCGAACGCCGCGCGTCCGAGCCCCGTCCCACCGAATCCCGGGCGCCCGAATCCCGCACCCCCGAACATTGGCAGGACATGGTCGAGACGCTGCGGCGCTTCGAGCTCGCGCTCGGCGTCTCCGGCATCGGCGTCGCCGTGCAGGATCTCGATCTCTTCTACCGGCAGGCGTTCAATCCCGCGAGCCCGATCGGACCCGATCCGATCGGGCGCAGCGATGAAAGCCTCTATCCCGCCGCCGTGGCCGATCATCTCACCGCCTTGAAACGTTCGGTGCTCGCGACCGGCGACGTTGCAGATACCGAGATCGTGCTGCCCGGCCCCTCCGGCCGGCGTTGGGTCCGGCTGCATCTGGCGCCCGAGATCGCGCCGGACGGGGCGATCACCGGCCTGATCTCGGTCGGGGTCGACGTCACCGACGAGCATCGGCGCACCGAGGAGATGGCGACGCTGACGCGGCTGCTGCTGGAAGCGAACGCGCGTATCGACGTCGCCTTGCGCGACTCCAGCATCTCGCTGTTCCGCCAGAACACCGATCTCGCCTACACCTGGGCCTACAATCCGCCGGTCGGGCTCGCCGATCAGGATCTGGTCGGCCTCACCGATGCCGATGTGCTGCCGGAAGTCGCGGCTCGGCTGCTGACCGCCGCCAAGCAGCGTGTGGTCGAAACCGGCCGTCCCGAGAAGCTCGAAGTGTCGCTGAAGGCGCCCGAGACGACACTCTGGTTCGACGTGCGCGTCGAGCCGCTGGTCGACGAGGGCGGGCTCGTCGGCGTGACGACCGTCATGGTCGATATCACGCATCAGAAAGAGATCCAGCAGCAGCTTCGGATGGTGATGCGCGAGCTGACGCATCGGTCGAAGAACCTGCTTGCGGTCGTCCAGGGCATCGCGCGCCAGACCGCACAGACCGTCGACAGCCTGCCGGCCTTCATCGACCGGTTCGGCGCCCGGCTCTACGCGGTCGGGCGGGCCCATGACGTGCTGGTCGACGAGAGCTGGCGCGGCGGCTCGATCCAGGAGCTGGTGACGAGCCAGCTCGGTCACATCGTCTCGACCGACAGCGGCGAGCGCATGACCGTCTCGGGCCCGCGGGCCATGCTCCGGCCCGAGGCGGCGCAGAACGTCGCGCTCGCGCTGCACGAACTCGCCACCAACGCGGCCAAATACGGCGCGCTGTCCAACGAGACCGGCAGCGTCTCGGTGCGCTGGGGGGTAGTCGACGCCGAGAGCGGGCCGCCACTGTTCGAGATCGTCTGGGAAGAGCGCGGCGGACCGGCCGTGCGCGAGCCGCAACGGCGCGGCTTCGGCCGGCTCATGATCGAGAAGCTGGTGCCGCGGGCGATCGAGGGCACCTCGGATCTCGGCTTCGACCCGGACGGGCTCACCTGGGTGCTGCGGTTTCCGACCACCTATCTCGCCGAGGGCTGGTCCGGATGACGTCGGCCTCCGGTCGCGCGGCTCCGGTCAGGCCGCGCGCACCCGGGCGAGGAAGTCGGCGACCTGCGCGGACAAGGCCGAGGCCTGTCTCGACAAGTGCGAGGCCGAGGCGAGCACGTCGGCGGAGGCCTTGCTGGCGTGTGCCGCCGCCTCGGTGACGCCGGCGATGTTCCCGGACACGTCCGACGTCCCCTGCGCCGCTTCAGAAACGTTACGGGCAATCTCGGCGGTGGCCTGCCCCTGGCCGTCGACCGCCGCAGCAACATCGCCGGCGATGTCGTTCATGCGCTGGATCGTTTCGCCGATGCCGGTGATCGCCTCCGCGGCTCCGAGGGACGCGCTCTGCATCGCCTGGATCTGAGCGCCGATATCGCCGGTCGCCTTGGTGGTCTGGTCGGCCAGCTGCTTCACTTCCGCCGCGACCACCGCGAAGCCCTTGCCGGCAGCCCCCGCACGCGCCGCCTCGATCGTGGCGTTGAGCGCCAGCAGATTGGTCTTGGAGGCGATGTCCTCGATCAGCGTCACGATCGAGCCGACACGGTCGGCCGCCTGGCCGAGGCCGGCGACGCGGCTGTTGGTCTCGTCGATCTCCCGGACCGCCGCGCGGGCGATCGTGGACGACACTTCGACGCGCCGCGCGATCTCGGTCACGGACGAGGCCAGTTCCTCGGTGGCGCCGGCGACCGAGGCGACATTCGCCGAAGCCTGTTCTGAGGCGGCGGCCACCGCCATGGACTGCTGCGACGTCCGCTCGGCGGTGCTCGACAGGACCTGCGCGGCGGTCTGCAGTTGGTGGGCCGCGTCGGAGACGACCGCTACGGTCTGACCGACCGCGTGATCGAACTGATCGGCAAGCGCCAGCATCTCGCGGCGACGCGCCGCGGCCGCGTCGCGCTCCTGGTCGGCGCGAGCGCCACGCAGGCGCTCGGCTTCTTCCATGTTGGCGCGGAACAGCGCCATGGTCTGGCCGAGCGCGCCGATCTCGTCGGAGCGCTCCGTGTAGGGCGCCTCGATGTCGAGCCGTCCGATGGCCAGTTGCTCCATCCGCTCGCGCAGCACGGCGAGCGGCGTGATCACACGGCGTCCCACCACGAACAGCATGGCGCCGGCAAACAGGATCCCGAGCGCTAGCAATCCCGACTGCACGAAAAAGTCGCGCCGCGCCGCACTGGCCTCGGTCGCCGCATGGAACTCGGCCTGGGCGAGCGCCTCGGTCGCGACCTTGGCGATCGAGCCGAGTGCGGCGAGATAGGCCTCGCCCCATTGCGCGGTATCGAGCGGCGGCTTCTCGCTGGCACTGAGCGCCTGGAACTGCCGCAGCTGCTTGTCCTGGAAGTCCTTGCCGCTGTAGTGCCGATCGAGATCGGCGAGTGCCGCCTCGAGCCCGGTCGAGATCGGCAGGCCGCGCAGCACGCCGCGGACGTCCTTCAGCGCGGCGCGGGCAGCGCCGAGGCTCAGATAGAACTTCGAGGCCGCATCGGCGGGCAACTTCACGCCGGACGTCGCATTCGAGATGAGCAGGGTAGCGTCACCGGCATTGTTGCGGGCGTCGAGCGCGGCGTCCTTCACCGCCAGCAGCGTATCGACCACCGGATCGCGCAGCTTGATCCGCAGTCCGAGGGACTCGGAGAGTTTGGTGAGACTCTCGATCTGGCTCGTCATCTCGGCCTGCCAACGGGCGGCCAGGTCGATGCGCGCCTGGGTCTTCGCTCCGGCCATCGCGGTGTTCGTCTCGGCCTGCAAGGCCAGGAGCCGGGTGTGATTGGCCTCGAGCTCGGCGACGAGAGTGTCGCGCTCAGGGATCGAGGCCGCCTTCAGCGCCACAATCGCACCAACGTATCCGGCATTTCCGGCGGTGCGCAGTCGCTCGGTCAGCGGCGTGATGCCGGTCTTGTCCGACATCAGTTCGCGGTAGGTGTTGCCGCGGTCGAGACGAACGTTCTGGAACGCATTGAACAATTGCGTGGAGACCGTCGTGATCTCCATGGTTTCGCGGGCCATCACCAGCCGCGACCACGAGCTTTGCGCACCGCGACCGAGGTCGATGGCAAGAGCCAAGGCAAGCCCGATCAGCGCGAAGCGCAATACCGAGGCGACCGACAGCGATTTCATCACGGAACTCCAGCGCTCATCCAGCGCTGGAATATCGCAGTATCCGGTTACTGAAATGCTTCATTTCTGCCGCACCGCGGTGTACGCGGCCGGCTACGGCCGGAAGAACACCGCGGTGACCAGCACGAAGGTCGGGATCAGGACCGCCCCCGACCAGACCATGTAGCCGAAGAAGCTCGGCATGTGCACGCCGCGCTCCTCGGCGATCGCCTTGACCATGAAGTTCGGCGCATTGCCGATATAGGTGTTGGCGCCCATGAACACGGCGCCGCAGGAGATCGCCAGCAGCGTGCTGGCGAGCGGGCCCATCAGCTCGACCGGATCGCCGCCGGCGAGGTTGAAGAACACCAGATAGGTCGGCGCATTGTCGAGGAACGACGACAGGATGCCGGTCAGCCAGAAATACATGGCGTTGTTCGGCGTGCCGTCGGCGTGCGAGACCAACGCGACGAGGCCGCCGAACGGGCCGTCTCGGCCGGCCTTCAGCATCGCGATCACCGGGATGATGGTCACGAAGATACCGGCGAACAGTTTGGCGACCTCGACGATCGGGCCCCAGGTGAAGCCGTTGGCGGCGCGGGTGTCGCGCGGGGTCAGGACCAGCGACAGGCCGGCCGCGACGATCAGGATCACATCGCGGAGCAGATCCTGGAGCTGGAGCGGCGTGCCGTAGACGACATATTCGATGCCCGGCTTCCACGAGCCGGACATCAGCACCGCGGCGACCACGACGGCGAGCAACAGGATGTTGATCTTGCCTTCCAGACGGATGCGGCGGCTGTCCGGGGTCGGGTCGTAGAAGCCGCGGAAGCGATGGTCCATCGCGTAGTAGCGGCGATCGAGCACGTGAAACACGGCGAGCAGGATCACGGCGACAAAGATCGTCTCCGCGAGCATGTGGACCGTGGTCCAGAAGAAACCGACGCCCTTCAGATAACCGAGGAACAGCGGCGGATCGCCGAGCGGGGTCAGCGAGCCGCCCACGTTCGAGACCAGGAAGATGAAGAACACCACGACATGGACGTTGTGGATGCGCTCGTCGTTGGCGCGGATCAGCGGGCGGATCAGCACCATCGAGGCGCCGGTGGTGCCGATCACGCTGGCGAGCAGGGTGCCGCCGCCGAGGATCGCGAGATTGGTCTTCGGCGAGCCGTGCAGGTTGCCCTTGATCAGGATGCCGCCGGCGATCGTGAACAGTGAGCCGAGCAGAGCGACGAAGGGGATGTATTCGAGCAGCGCCGTGTGCGCGAGCGCATGGGCGGCCGGGGTGCCGCCCTGGACCACGGCAAAGGGGACGGCGAAGGCGAGCGCCCAGCCGAGCGCCACCTTGCCGTAATGGTGATGCCAGAAATGCGGCGCGATGAGCGGCATCAGCGCGATCGAAAGGAGAATGCCGACGAAAGGCAGCGCCCAGACGACGCCGAGCGACCGGCCGGCGATCTCGGCATCGCCAGCCGCCGCGGCCGGCGTGACGGCCACGAAGACCACCAGCGCGGCAACCCCGGCGCGCCCGATCGCGGCCTGGTCGATACGATGGAACATGTGGCTCTCTCCCTCAGAGTCGGCGCCGGGCCTCGTCGGCTCTCGCGGCGCGCCTATACTGCCGGCCGCGCGCCGGTTGTCCAGTCGCACGAGGCGCTTGCACGAGATCGGGCGCGCCTCGGCGGGATCGGGAGGTGCTTTCGAGTCCGACGGGCGGCTTCGCCGCCGCCTCAGATCGCGGCGGCAGCACGCGGGCGGCGCGCGATGTCGAGGAACACCGCCTCCATCGTATCGCGACCGTAACGCGCCTTGAGATCGGCCGGCGTGCCGCGATCCTCGACGCGACCGCGCGCGAGCACGACCACTTCGTCGCAGAGACGCTCGACCTCGGGCATGTTGTGGGAGGCGAGCAGAATGCTGGCGCCGCGGCGGGCGCGATAGTCCTCGAGCCGGCCACGCACCCAATCGGCGGTATCGGGATCGAGCGAGGCGGTCGGTTCGTCGAGCAGCAGCAGATCCGGCTCGTTGATCAGTGCCTTGGCGAGCGCGACGCGCGTCTTCTGGCCGGCCGAGAGCTGGCCGGCGCGGCGATCGAGAAAATCGCCGAGCGCGAAATCCGCCGCGAGCCGGGCGATGCGCGCCTTCAGGTCCGGCACGGCATAGAGCCGCCCGAACACGGTCAGGTTCTGCCGGACCGTCAGACGGTGGGGCATGTCGACATAGGGGCTCTCGAAGTTCATCCGTCCGAGCACGGCGTCGCGCTCGCGCGGGATCGGATGCCCGAGCACCGCGATCTCGCCGCCGTCGGGCTCGATCAGGCCCATGATCATGCCGATCGTGGTGGTCTTGCCGGCACCATTGCCGCCGAGCAACCCGACGGTCGCGCCGGCCGGAATGGTGAAGGAGATCCGGTCGACCGCGGTCACCGCGCCGAAGCGTTTGACGAGATCGCGGACGACGAGGGCGGGCGGCACGGTCGACATGGCGCATTTCCCGGCGATTGGGCCGCGACGCTTTGCCGTGGTGCGGTCGGCCTTCGGCGTTACGGAGGTTCCACGTTATATAGGGGCGTCGCGCAACGCGGGAGGCTCGCTCCGCGCGATGGAGATCCGCAGAGCCGGGCACCGCCCCGGACCGGCCTCCGTCACGAGCCGTCGTTCGCCAAGGGGCCCCGCCACCGTGACCGCGCTCGCCGAATTCCGGGAATTCTCGACCAAGAGCCTCAAGCTCGACACGCTGGTGAAGCTGCGCTGGCTCGCGGTCGGCGGGCAGATCGCGACCGTGCTGGTGACGGCCTTCGGGCTGCGTTTCGCGGTGCCGGTCGGCTGGTGCCTGCTGCCGATCGTCGTCTCGATCGGCCTCAATCTGTTCCTGCGCCGGAAATTCGCCGCGACCTACCGGCTCGACAGCCCGGCGGCGACCGTGCTGCTCGCCTATGACGTGCTGCAGCTCGGGACGCTCTTGTTCCTGACGGGCGGGCTCGAGAACCCGTTCTCGTATCTCCTGCTCGCGCCGGTCATGGTCTCTTCGGCCTCGCTGCCGCCGCAGTCGACGGCGGCGCTCGGGGCGCTGGTCGCCACCGTCGCGACCGTGCTCGGGATGGTGCATTGGCCGCTGCCCTGGGGCTCGACCGCGGCGCCGGTGCTGCCGGAGCTCTATGTCGTGGCGATCTGGTTCTCGATCGTGGCGACGCTGGTGTTCTCGGCGCTCTATGCCTTCCGGGTCGCCCACGAGGCACGCCAGCTCGCCGAGGCGCTGGCGGCGGCCGAGCTGGTGCTGCAGCGCGAGCAGCACCTGACCGCGCTCGACGGCCTCGCCGCCGCGGCCGCCCACGAGCTCGGCACGCCGCTCGGCACGATCGCGGTCGTGACCAAGGAGCTCGAGCGCGAGCTGCCGGCCGGCAGCCCGATCGCCGACGACATCGGCCTGTTGCGCAGCCAGTCGGAACGCTGCCGCGAGATCCTGCGCAAGCTGACCACGCTCGGCACCGACATCGACAAGTATTTCGTGCGCATGCCGCTCGCCAGCATGCTGCAGGAGGTGACCGAGCCCTATCGCGAGTTCGGCGTGAAGCTCACCGTGCGCAAGCTCGGCCGCGGTGCCGAGCCGGTCGCCGCGCGCAACCCGGCGATCCTCTACGGCCTCGGCAACATCATCGAGAACGCCGTCGACTTCGCCAAGTCCGAGGTCGAGATCGCCGCCGACTGGGACAGCCGGGAGGTGACGCTGACCATCTCCGACGACGGGCCGGGCTTCTCGCCGGAGATCATCGATCGGCTCGGCGAGCCCTATGTGACGACCCGCGAGCGGCTCGAAGCACGCGAGGGCGACGACGTCGGCGGCGGGCTCGGGCTCGGCTATTTCATCGCCAAGACGCTCTTGAAGCGCTCCGGCGCGAAAGTTCTGTGCTCGAACCGCCGCTTCCCCGAGACCGGCGCGCGCATCCGGATCACCTGGCCGCGCGCGCTGATCGAGGCCCCGGTCGACCCGATCACCGGCGAGACGGCCTGAGCGAGACCGGTGCAGGCCATCAGGGCCAAGCGCTTGTTCCACAACCGTAAAACTATGTAGACGCACGATCCCGGCGACCTCGATCGGGTCGCCGGACGACGGCTCTGGCGCGATCGTGACCGCAAGCTCGCGCCCCGCCGCCACGGCTTTCCGTCACTGCCGGGTACGACTAATTCCGCATTGCAATAGAATCCATTGCGGTGCACCATAGACCTATTCGGAAATTACTACTCGATCCTTGAATTTCGATAGAAATAACCTCTCGTTCCATAGAAAGAACAAATCGTGATCATTTTGCTTTTCACGGAAGTTTAGACGGGCTATAAAGTCTCTCGAGCCGACGCCTAGGGCGGGAGCGTGTCTATACTCTGCGCGAGTGTCCTGTGATGAACGATCTCTCGATGGATTTTGTCGCCGAGCCGGATCAGACCCTGCTCATCGTCGACGATGACAAGCCGTTTCTGCAGCGGATCGCCCGGGCGATGGAGACGCGCGGCTTCGCGGTCGAAGTCGCGGAGTCGATCTCGGACGGCCTGACCCGCGTGCAGGCCCGGCCGCCGGCCTATGCGGTCGTCGACATGCGTCTCGGCGACGGTAACGGTCTCGACGTCATCGGCATGCTGCGCGAGAAGCGCCCGGACGCCAAGGCCGTCATCCTGACCGGCTACGGCAATATCGCCACCGCCGTCACGGCCGTGAAGCTCGGCGCGATCGACTACCTGTCGAAGCCGGCCGATGCCGACGACATCATCCGCGCGCTGCGTCAGGATCCGACCGACCGCGCGACCCCGCCGGAAAACCCGATGTCGGCCGACCGCGTGCGGTGGGAGCATATCCAGCGCGTCTACGAACTCTGCGAGCGCAACGTCTCGGAGACCGCGCGCCGCCTCAACATGCATCGCCGCACGCTGCAGCGCATCCTGGCCAAGCGCGCGCCGCGCTGAGGGCGCAGCGTTCCGCTCGGGACCGTCTGGAGCACGCAACGCCGACGACCTCCGATCGTCCTCTTCGGCCGCCCCGACGGCCGGATGCGGTGATCGGAGCGTGCCCCGGCCGAGCCCCGCGATCAGGAACCCCGCGACCAGGGCCCCCGCGATCAGGAGCCCCTGGCCGGAGAATGAACCCGAGGAGACCCCCTCGTGGCCTGACACCCCGCGCTTCCCCCGGCGCGGGGTTCTTTTTTGCCGCGCGTAGCTCGATCGGCATTGCCGGCTCGATCGAAACACCGGCGCGAAGACCAGGCGACCGAAGCACATCGAGGCCGAAGCCGCCTTACGGGTGCGCCTCACCAGGGCTCGGCGACACCCGGATCGACGATCCCGTGCAGGCGGTGCGCGGCGGCGCGGGCGAAGCGCAGGGTCATGGCCTTGCGCGTCGCCGCAGCCAGCCGATGCTCCGGCGCCTCGCGCAGGATCTCGGCGCCGAAGGCATCGGCGACGATCAGACCGCAGTCCTCGGGAAAGATCTCCAGCGGCACGCGCGGGCTGGTGGCGAAGTAGAGCCGATCGGAGTGCAGCCGATAGAACGGCCATTTCTGATCGACGCGGAAATCTTCAACCGACGACTTTACCTCGATGATGTGGATGTCGCCGCCCTCGGCGAGGCAGACCACGTCCGCCCGCCGACCCGACGCGAGCGGCAGTTCCTCGATCACCGCGAAGCCGAGCCGGCGCATGTGCCGCTTCACGCCGCGCAGCACCGCGCGCGTCTCCTCGGGGCGGGAGGGGGGCGCATGTTCGGGCGGGACAATCTCCGGCGCTGGCGCATCCGGAGCGTCGTTCACCGGCGACAGGGGATAGGCGGGTTCGCTCATGAGTACAAAGAGTGAACTCATCAGTCCGCCCGCGCAAGTCCTATCTGGCGCCGGTGCGGCACGATCCCGCGCGCACGGCGGGCGTCACGCCGGCTTGATGATACCCTTGACCAGGATGATATTGCCGTAGAGCCGCGCCTCGCCGGTCGACACGACCGCATAGGCCTGCTTGACCCGTTCATAGAAGGCGAAGCGTTCGATCGAGCCGAGCGTATAGCCGGCACCCTCGTGCTTCCCGATCAGGTCGCGGAACTCCTGGAAGATCGGCACTTCCGCCTGCGGATTGCCGACCACCTGCATGCGGAACGCCGGCTCGGGCACGAATTCCGGCAGATCGAGCGGCATGACGGACAGGATCGCGTCGAGCGCGGCGGTCGCCGAGACGCCGTCGAGGCGGATCAGACGCTGGGCGTGGGCGTCGGCCGGGTAATTGCCGTCGACGATGGCGATCTCGTCGCCGTGGCCCATGGCGCGTAGCACCTGCAGGAGGTCGGGCGACAGCAGCGGATTGAGGTTCTTCAGCATGGGAGCTCCGTAGGAAACGGCCGCGAGCGCGGGCCGCTTTGGAAGGACGACGGGCGAAGCTCGACCGGGCGCGTCGCTCGGCGAGCAGCGCGCGATCGGGTCGCGAGCGAGGTGATCAGGCGGGGATGGGTGCGTCCTCGCGTAGAAGGCCCTCGGCCTTCAGGTCCGCCCAGAGCGCGGGCGGGATCGTGGCCGCCATGATCTTCGCGTTGGTCTCGACCTCCTCGGGCGCCTGGCCGCCGGGGATCACCGACACGACCGCCGGGTGGCAGAGCGGGAAGCGCAACGCCGCCTCGATCAGGCGCACGCCGTGGGTCTCGCAGACCCGCGCGATCCGACCGACACGGTCGAGGATCGGCTGCGGCGCCGGGGCATAGTTGTAGCGGGCGCCGGGGATCGGGCCGGTTGCCAGGATGCCGGAGTTGTACGGGCCGCCGAGCACGATGCCGATGCCGCGCGCGACGCACAGCGGCAGGAAGGTCTCGAGCGCCTCCTGCTCGAGCAGCGTGTAGCGGCCGGCGAGCAGGAACAGGTCGAAGTCGCCGCGCCGGGCGAGCGTCTCGCAGACCTCCCACTCGTTGACGCCGGCACCGATCGCGGCGACGACGCCCTCGTCGCGCAGCTTGACCAGCGCGTGATAGCCGCCGGCCATGAATTCCTCGATGCGCCGGTCGGAGGCCTCGCGCGAGCCGTGGGTGAAGACGTCGACATCGTGGCAGAACAGGATGTCGACCCGGTCGACGCCGAGCCGTTCCAGCGACGCCTCGAAGCTGCGCATCACGCCGTCGTAGGAATAATCGTAGACGATCTTGCGCGCCGGTACGTCGACGAAGGCACCGGCGTCGCTCGGCTCGCCGGCGCGGCAGGCTCGGAGCAGGCGGCCGACCTTGGTCGACAGGAGCGGCGGGTCTGCGCGATGCTCGCGCAGAAAACCGTTCAGCCGCGTCTCGGCGAGGCCGAGGCCGTATTGCGGCGCGGTGTCGAAGTAGCGGGCCCCGACGGCCCAGGCCGCGTCGAGCGTCGCGCGCGCGGAGCGCTCGTCCAGCGGCCGATAGATGTTGCCGAGCGGCGCGGTGCCGAAGCCGAGTTCGGGGAAGACGAGGTCGCGCCCGCTCCCTGCCCGGAAGGTGCGCGTGCCGAACGCCCTGCTGCCGAACGCCTGGGTGCCGGGCGCGGGCGTGCCGGGCACCGGACTCCCGGGCGCTTGCACGCCCTGCTGCTGGCCAGCCGTCATTTCCATCCTCCCTCCGGAGCGTTTCGCCCCTCTCGACCGGCCGGCGGGCGGGCCATCCCGCTTCTCGCCCCGACCGGTCGCCTGTTTCAGCCGGCGTCGTCGAAGACGTCCTTGTTGTCGGCCGCGAAGGCGACCATCTCGGCGATCACCTGATCGAGGTGCCGAGCCATGGCGCGCCCCGCCGCCTCGCCGTCGCCGCGCGCGAGCGCCTCGAAGATCGCCACATGTTCCTCCAGCGTGACCGCGTGCCGGCGTGGGCTCGACAGGATGCGACGCACCCGATCGAGATTGCCGCGCGCGGTCTCCAGCATGGCGCGGACCCGGGCGAAGCCGAGCGCGTCGACCAGCGTCTGATGGAAGTCGAGGTCGAGCGCATGGAAGCCGGAGCGGTCGCCGGCTTCGACCGCGGCGCGCTGATAGCGCAGATTGCGATCGAGCGCGGCGATCGTGTCCGGGCGGATCTCGCCGGCGAGCCGGCGCACCGCCTCGGCTTCGAGCGCGCGGCGGATGAACATCGCCTCCTCGACATCGAGGATGCGGATGCGCGTCACCCGCGTGCCGCGCTGGGGCAGGATCTCGACCAGCCCTTCGGCCTGCAGGCGGGTCAGCGCCTCGGAGACCGGAAAGCGCGAAACGCCGAGCCGATCGCAGATCAGATGCTTGTTGATCGCCGTCCCCGGCGGCAGGTCGCCGGAGACGATCGCATCGCGGATGAGGCCCTGCACGTGATCGGTCGTGCCGCCGCGCGACGGCAGATTGAGACGTTGCAGGAAGGTGTAGTCGGGCTCGGCGGTCATTTGCATTGTAGCATGTTAGCCTGTCGTGCTAAGACGTCAATCCATCGAACGTCTGCGGCCGCTCTCCCGAACCGGCCGCTCCCCTTCGGATAGGACGCGGCCGGGCAATCGGCAATCGGCCGACCGAGGGAAACCGCCATCGACGAGGAGCCACCATGAACGATCTGAGCCCCGCCCGCCCCGCGACGCCGCGCACCGTGCGCCTGAGTGCGGCCGACAATGTCGTGGTGGCGGTGGATCCGATCGAGGCCGGACAGGTCTCGGATGCCGGCGTCGCGGCGAAGGCGCGCGTGCCGCGCGGCCACAAGATCGCGACCGTCGGCATTGCGGAAGGCGCCCCGATCGTGAAGTTCGGCCAGATCATCGGCTTCGCGACGCAGCCGATCGCGCCGGGCGACCATGTCCACAGCCATAATCTCGCGTTCCAGTCCTTCGAACGCGACTATGCCTTCACCGAGGACGCCCGCGACGACACGATTCTGCCGGTCGAGCTACAGGCGACGTTCCAGGGCTTCCGGCGCCCGAACGGCAAGGCCGGCACGCGCAACTATGTCGCGATCCTGTCGAGCGTGAACTGTTCGGCCTCGGTCGCGCGGTTCATGGCCGAGGCGATCAACCGCTCCGGCGTGCTCGCCGACCATCCGAGCATCGACGGCGTCATCCCCTTCGTGCACGGCACCGGTTGCGGCATGGCATCGAGCGGCGAAGGCTTCGAGATGCTGAAGCGCACGCAATGGGGCTATGCCTCGAACCCGAACATCGCGGCGGTGCTGCTGGTCGGGCTCGGCTGCGAGGTGTTCCAGATCGGCCGCATGAAGGAAGAGTACGGCATCGTCGACGGCGATCACTTCCAGACCATGACGATCCAGGACGTCGGCGGCACGCGCAAGACCATCGAACAGGGCGTCGAGCGCATCCGCGCCATGCTGCCGCTCGCGGCCAAGGCGCGGCGCGAGACGATTCCGGCCTCGGAGCTGATGCTGGCGCTGCAATGCGGCGGCTCGGACGGCTATTCCGGCATCACGGCCAATCCGGCGCTCGGCGCGGCGGCCGACCTGCTGGTCCGCCATGGCGGTACCGCGATCCTGTCGGAGACGCCGGAGATCTACGGCGCAGAGCACCTGCTGACCCGCCGCGCCGCAACGCGCGAGATCGGCGAGAAACTGGTCGACCGGATCCGCTGGTGGGAGGATTATACCGGCCGCAACGGCGGCTCGATGGACAACAATCCCTCGCCCGGCAACAAGGCCGGCGGCCTGACCACCATTCTGGAGAAGTCGCTCGGCGCGGCCGCCAAGGGCGGCACGACGACGCTGCGCGGCGTCTACGAATATGCCGAGCTGGTCGACGCCAAGGGCTTCGTGTTCATGGATACGCCCGGCTACGACCCGGTCTCGGCGACCGGCCAGGTCGCCGGCGGCGCCAATGTGCTCGCCTTCACCACCGGGCGAGGCTCGGCCTATGGCTGCAAGCCGACCCCGTCGATCAAGCTCGCCACCAATTCCGAGATCTATCGTCGCATGACCGACGACATGGACATCAACTGCGGCGATGTGCTCGACGGGGTGTCGATCGAGGAAAAGGGCCGGGAGATCTTCGACAAGGTGCTCGCGGTCGCCTCCGGCGAGCGTTCGCGGTCGGAAGCGCTCGGTTATGGCGACAACGAGTTCGTGCCATGGCAGGTCGGCGCGACCATGTGACTACGTGTATCTCCGTAGCGCTCGCCAAGTATCCATGCCGGCGCCTAGAATTACAGCAGATAATATCGCGCCGGGGCGGACAAACACCCGCCCCGGTGAGTCATAACCCGGTGGTACGGAAGTGTCGGAGCCGAAACGACCGCATCGCTTCGACCGCAAAATTCCAGCTCAGCACCGACGTGAAATTTCTAAGAAAGCAGCATTTGATATAATCGATTTTATTCCTAGCATACCGAAGTATATCGCATCATTGGATCAGTTATATACATACTCCCGCATCTGTCCGCGGGAAGCGGCAGATTCAGCCAACTGACAGCGAGGGCCTTATACCACGAAGGACTTCGGCGTTATTCGCCTTTAAACGCCTATTAAGTTCCCCGGCGCATTGTGCCTAAAAGCACGTCGAGGGAAGACACGCCCCATGTTGAATCTCCTGAGGAAATCCGGATCGTCTGTCGACAGCCGTGCCGTCGCGCCGGTCGCGACGGACCATGGCGCCGCGGCACGGGAGAGCGCTGCAGCGCTCGACCTCGCCCAGCGGACCGTCGGTCGCGTCCGGGAAGGACTTTCACGCTGGTACGGACACGCGGTCGAACAGGCGGTCAACCTCGGCGAACTGGCCTGCCTGATGGCATGGTCGAACGGCAACGTGCGCAAGCTCACCGGCGAGACGGTCGCGATCTCCTCGGCCGTCGAGGAGATGGCGCGCACCGTCCAGAACATCGCCGACCACAGCGCCGCCGCGCAGCGCCGCTCGGGCGAAGCGCATCAGCTCGTCGGCTCGGGTGTCGGCCGCGCCCAGACCGCCGGTCGCGCCATGTCGGAGATCTCGGAGGCTTTCACCGGCCTCGATCAGCGCATGCTGCTGCTCGGCAAGGCGATCGAGCAGATCGGCGGCTTCGCCAAGGAGATCGAGAGCATCTCCAGCCAGACCAAGCTGCTCGCGCTCAACGCCACCATCGAAGCCGCGCGCGCCGGCGAGGCCGGTCGCGGCTTCGCGGTCGTCGCGGCCGAGGTGAAGGCGCTCTCCGAGGAAACGTCGAAGACCACCGACCTGATCCGCGGCCAGCTCACCGAGCTCGCCAGCGTCATGCAGGACATGTTCGGCGCCATGCAGGTCGGCGGCGCCAAGGTGCGCGACGGAACCGAGATCTTTGCCGCCGTCGTCTCCGACATGGAGAACATCCGCGGCTGCATCAACGACGTGAACCAGGGGATCGACTCGATCACCCACATGCTCGGCGACCAGTACATCGCCACCGAATCGGCCGCCAAGAACCTCAGCGAGATCGCGCGGCTCGCCGGACAGAACGAAACCGATTCGAAGTCGGCGATCGATCTGCTGCGCGACGCCGACCGGCTGGTCGGCGAGCAGATCAACCAGGGCGAACGCGAGGACGTGCCCGGCCATGCCGAGCGCCGAATCCGCGCCGACGTCACGACCTACAAGAAGCGTCTCGCCGAATGCCTGGTCGGGATCACCCCGATCGAGGCGTCCGGCTTCGCCAATGTCGACCCGATGGGCCCCGGCTACAGCGCGGTCGTCGACCCCGCGGTGCGCGATCATGCCGCCTTCCGGGCGCTCGGACCGCTGCGCGAGACCATGCAGCGCGAAGGCCGCAAGGTGGTGGAGAACGTTGCGCGCGGCGACATGGGCAAGGCCATCGAAGCCTACATGGCAATGGACGGTGCGGCCGGCGACGCTGTGAAGCGGCTCGCCGAACTCGACCGCTCGCTCGGCCGCAGCACGCGCTGAACCGCGGCGACGGCCCTCCCGGGGTCTCGTCCGGCTGCCGTCGCGACCCTCACGCCCCCTCACGATCGATCAGAAGAGCCCGGACGCGGAACGGCGTCCGGGCTCTTCCCGTTGACGGGGCAGAGCGTTCCGGTGGCGCCGTGCCTATCCCCCTTCCGAGGCGGACCGATCCCGCGCCGATGAACGCCGGATGAACGGCCCCGTCACGCCCCGTCGAGCCTCGTTCGGTTAACGTCGTCTGGCTCGCGTGAGCGGGCGGGGGGATCCAGGAGATAGCCATGACCCAGACGTTCAAGCGTCTTGCAGCGGTCGGCCTCGCTGCCGCCGCTCTGACCGGCGTTTTCGCCAACCAGAACACCGCCGAGGCCCATTGCGGCGTCGGCTGCGGCGTCGCCGCCGGCATTCTCGGCGGCGCGATCATCGGCACCGCCATCGCCGGGCCGCACTATGCCTACTACAACGGCCCGCGCTACTATTACGGCGGCTACGGGTATCGGCCGTGGCGACATCACTATTGGGGCCCGCGCTATTACGACGGTCCCTATTATCGTTCGTGCTGGCGCGAACGCTGGTACGATCGGTGGGGTGACGTCCATGTCCGGAGGGTCTGCCGCTGACGAGTACTTCCGCATCCGATGAGGCCGGGGCCGGTCGCCTTCCGACGGGAGGCGCCAACCCCGGTACGCGCGGAGGCACGCGCCCGAACTGGCGCGGGTTCTCGTTCGGCCGTGTCGGGGCGATGATGCTGCGGCACTGGTACCTTCTGTCGTCGTCCTGGCCGCGCACCGTCGAGCTGATCTACTGGCCGACGGTGCAGCTGCTGACCTGGGGCTTCGTCCAGCTCTACGTCCAGAGCCATTCGAGTTTCTTTTCCCATGCCGCCGGCACCTTTGTCGGCGGCATCCTGCTCTGGGATGTGCTGCTGCGCAGCCAGCAGGGCTTCGCCTTTTCCTTCATGGAGGAGATGTGGTCGCGGAACCTCGGCAATCTGCTGATGAGCCCCTTGAGGCCATCGGAGTTCCTGGTTTCGCTCATGATCATGAGCGTGGTCCGGCTGTCGATCGGCATGATCCCGGTTACCTTCATCGCGATCCCGCTGTTCGGCTTCAACATCTGGGGCCTCGGCCTGCCGCTGGCGCTGTTCTTCCTGAACCTGCTGCTGTTCGGCTGGGCGATCGGCATCATGGTCGCGGGCGTGCTGCTGCGACAGGGCATGGGCGCGGAGAACATCGCCTGGTCGCTGATGTTCCTGATCATGCCGTTGACTTGCGTCTATTACCCGGTCGCGACCCTGCCCGGCTTCGTGCAACCGTTCGCCTGGGCCCTGCCGACCACCTTCGTGTTCGAGGGCATGCGGGCGATCATCATCGACGGCGTGTTCCGCGCCGATCTGATGGCGGGCGCGCTCGGCCTCAATACGGTGGCGATGGCGGTCAGCGTCTGGGCGTTCTTCCGCCTGCTCCGATCGGCGCGCCGCGCCGGCAGCCTGCTCCAGCAGGGCGAATGAGCGGGGCGAGGCGTTCTGCGGCGGATCGCTGCATCGCGGAACCGCGTGTCGATGTTCAGAGTTCGTGTTGACGAAGACCGGTTGTCGGCCGGCCGACCCGGCTCTGTCGCAATGAAAGCACTGCGGAACACTTTTCCGTGCCGCAGCGAAAAGATGTGCAGATCGGGCGCGATCCGGACTGGACAGTGACAGCCAACGCTGATCCGATCCCTCAGAAGAGCACGTCTTCACGACGTTCATGCGACGAATTGTCGATGGCCGGGGCCCTTGGCCGCCGTGAAGCACAGCTTAATCTCTTTGGTCCACGGTAGAGGCGTCGAGGGGCGCCCTCCGGGCCCTTGCGCGAAGGACGTGGCCGCCATGTTCTACCAGCTCTACGAGATGAACCACGCCGCGCTCGGACCCTTCCGCGCCGCAGCCGACGTCACCAAGCTCTATTTCCAGAACCCGCTCAATCCGCTGTCGCACACGTCCTACGGGCGATCGATGGCGGCGGCCTGCGAGGTGTTCGAGCGCTCGACCCGGCGCTATGGCAAGCCGGAATTCGGCCTCAAGACCACGCTGGTCGGCGGCATGCGCGTACCGGTCACCGAGCGCGTCGTGTGGGAGCGGCCGTTCTGCCGGCTGGTCCACTTCGAGCGCGCGCTGCCGGAAACCCGCCGGCACCGCGATCAGAAGGTGCTGCTGGTCGCGCCGATGTCGGGGCATTATTCCACGCTGCTGCGCGGCACCGTCGAGGCGCTGATGCAGCGCCACGAGGTGTACATCACCGACTGGGTCGATGCGCGCATGGTGCCGATGGCGGCCGGTCGCTTCGATCTCGACGACTATGTCGACTACATCATCTCGATGCTGCACGCGCTCGGCGGCGACACCCATGTGATCGCGGTCTGCCAGCCCTCGGTGCCGGTGCTCGCGGCGGTCTCCGTCATGGAGGAGAACGAGGATCCCTACGCGCCGCCGTCGATGATCCTGATGGGCGGACCGATCGACACGCGCTGCTCGCCGACGGCGGTCAACAAGCTCGCCAAGGAGAAGGGCATCGAGTGGTTCGAGCGGAACGTCATCATGAAGGTGCCGTTCCCGCACGCCGGCTTCATGCGCGACGTCTATCCGGGCTTCCTGCAGCTCGGCGGCTTCATGTCGATGAACCTCGACCGCCACATGACGGCGCACAAAGACTTCTACATGCACCTGATCAAGGGTGACGGCGACTCGGCCGAGAAGCATCGCGACTTCTATGACGAGTATCTGGCCGTCATGGATCTGACGGCCGAGTTCTACCTGCAGACCGTCGACAACGTGTTCGTGAAGCACTCGCTGCCGAAGGGCGAGATGCTGCATCGCGACCGGCCGGTGCGGCCGGAGGCGATCAAGAACGTCGCGCTGCTAACGGTCGAGGGCGAACTCGACGACATCACCGGCATGGGCCAGACCCAGGCCGCGCATACGCTGTGCTCGTCGATCCCGGCCGACCGCCGTGCCGACTACGTCCAGCAGAGCGTCGGCCACTACGGCGTCTTCAACGGCTCGCGCTTCCGGGCCGAGATCGCGCCGCGCATCTCCGACTTCATCAACTCCAACGCCCGTCGCGCCCCTGCCCCGGGCGCGTGGCGCGAGCCGGCCGCGGCGGCCGCGCCGACCGTGGTGAAAGCCGTGGCCGAGCCGGAAGCGGCGCCCGCCCACGTCGCAACGCCCGCGCCGGCCGCGTCGAGCCGGGCCCGCGCGGCGAAGCCCGCCGCTCCGGTGCTGCCGAAGAAGGGCAAGGTCTCGCGGGCCGGTTCCTCGGAGACCTCGCTGCCGCAGTGAAGCGACCCTTTCGGATCAGAGCATGACGGCGGGCCGATGGGTCCGCCGTCGTCGTTTTTGGCCGGCTCGTCCGCCCCCGGACCGGATGCCGAGCGGCGATCACCTTGTGCGGCGCGCTCGCGGCATGAAGGAAATTTAACCCGGGCAGCGCCGCCGGCCGCATTGAAATCGAGCCGTTTCGGGGCCACCTTTTCGGGCAGCCGCGGCCGGTCCGTCGCGGGCTCGTTCCGGAGGCGCGCCGCCATGAACTGCCATCCCATCATTCGACCGGGCTTCCGCCCGCTCTCGATCGTGCTGATGGTGCTCGGCTTCATCGTGTTCTGGCCGCTCGGGCTCGCGATGCTCGCCTACATGATCTGGGGCCGGCGCCTGCAGGGCTTCGCCCGCGGCTTCCGCGATGGGTTCGCCGCCCACGGTCCGTACGCCCGGCGCCGCGAAGGCGCCTATGCCTATGCCGGCTTCGGCCATGCCGACGGCGCTTCCGCGCGGGACAATGCGGCTTTCGAAGCCTATCGCGCGGCGGAGATCGAGCGGCTGGCGGCCGAGCGCCGGCGGCTCGACGAAGAGCGCCGCGCCTTCGAAGCCCGCGCCGCCGATCAGCGGCGGGTGGACGACAGGGCCGAGTTCGACCGGTTCATGGCCGGTCGTCGCCGTCAGACCGATGTCGGGCGTTCGTCCGACGCGGCGCCGCACTGACCTCCTGTGAGCCGCCGTCGCGGTGCCGCCCTCGTGCGGCCGCGTCTGGCAGCCGTACCTGACGACCGCGGGGGTATCGCCCCGACTGTGTGCTCCCCCAACCCGATCGTGGATAACGGCGATCGGGCGAGGCGCTGCCATGGGCTCGCCCCTTTGCGGCTTTATCCAGCGCCCCGCGTTCCGCATCATCGGAACAGGTCCGGCGCGATTCGGGCCTGACGCGCCGGCCCGCTCCCCGTTTCGCACCACCTCATGCCGCTCACGGTCCATGTTCGGATTTCCGTCCTCGCCCCGTCCGCGCCAGCGCCCGCTCCCGAGCGAGGTTCGCCTCGACCTCGGCGATCGCGAAGTCGCGGTCGCGGTGCGCCGGTCGGAGCGGGCGGTGCGCTATTCGCTCCGCCTCTCGGCCGACGGCGAGCCGGTGCTGACGCTGCCCGGCCGCGGCGGTTCGTTCGCCGAGGCGGTGAGCTTTCTCGAGCGCCATCGCGGCTGGCTCGACGACCGGCTTTCGCGCCGGCCGGCCAAGGTGCCGTTCGCGCCGGGCGCGATCCTGCCCCTGCGCGGCCGGCCGCACCTGGTCGAGCATCACGCCGAGCGGCGCGGCACGGTCTGGCTCGACGGCTCTGCCGAGGCGACCCCGCCGACGCCGGACCAGGATTTGTTGCCGAAGATCTGCGTCGCCGGCGGCGTCGAGCACGTGTCGCGGCGGGTTGCCGACTTTCTCAAGCGCGAGGCGCGCGCCGATCTGACCCGCGCGGTCGAGATCCACACGCGCCGGCTCGGCGTCAAGGCTGCCGCGATCCGACTCAAGGACACCAAGACGCGTTGGGGGTCGTGCACGGCGGAGGGCGAGCTGTCGTTCTCCTGGCGCGTCGTCCTGGCGCCGCCGCACGTGCTCGACTATCTCGCCGCCCACGAGGTCGCGCACCTGCGCGAGATGAACCACTCGCACCGGTTCTGGGCCCATGTCGCCGCGACCTGCCCGGCGTGGCGCGAGGGGCGGCACTGGTTGAAGACGCAGGGCGTCGCACTCCACGCCTACGGGTAGAGGACCGACCGGATCGCCTTTTTCCGCGGACCGCCCTGCGCCGGCGCAATAGTCTGGAATGATTCTCCGGCTTTGCTTCCCCGCCGCCCCCCTGCTACAAGCGGCGCGGATTTTGCCTGCCCGGAAATGATCACGGTCAGGTGATCGTCAGAGAGGTTTCGATGCGGCGAGCTTCGATCACGCGCAAGACCAAGGAAACCGCGATCGCGGTCGAGGTGAACCTCGACGGCACCGGGGCCTTCGACATCGCGACCGGGATCGGCTTCCTCGACCATATGCTCGAGCAGCTCGCGCGCCATTCGCTGATCGACATCACCCTCAAGGCCGAGGGCGACCTGCACATCGACATGCACCACACCACCGAGGACGCCGGTATCGCGCTCGGCCAAGCGGTGCGGTCGGCACTCGGCGACTGCAAGGGCATCAATCGCTACGCCGACTGCCACCTGCCGATGGACGAGACGCTGTCGCGCGCCGCCGTCGACGTGTCCGGTCGGCCGTTCCTGGTGTTCCAGGCCGAATTCACGCGCGACAAGGTCGGCGACTTCGACACCGAACTGTTCGAGGAATGGTTCCGCGCCTTCGCCATGAACGCCGGTATCACGCTGCACATGGCCAATCTCTATGGCTCGAACAACCATCATATCGCCGAGTCGCTGTTCAAGGCGCTCGCCCGCGCGCTGAAGGTCGCGGTCGCGGTCGATCCGCGGCAGGCCGATCGCATCCCGTCAACCAAGGGCACGCTCGGAGGCTGACATGGCGACCTGGACCGTGCATGCCCCGCCCGGGGCCGACGCCGGCCTGCCGGCTCATGACGCGCTGAGGTTCACCCGCGAGGGCTTCGCCTGGGCGGCGCTCGTGTTCGGTCCGCTCTGGGCGCTGTGGAACCGGCTCTGGCTGGTGTTCCTCGGCTGGCTCGTGGCTATCCTGGTAATCGAGATCCTGGCCCGCGTCGTCGGGGAGCCGGCGGCGACGGTGGCGAGCTTCGTCTTCGCCGTCTGGTTCGCCTTGTCCGCCGCCGATCTCAAGCGCTGGACGCTGGAGCGGCGCGGCTGGCGGCTCGTCGATCTCGTTGAGGCGTCGGGCCGCGACGAGGCCGAGAAGCGTCATTTCGACAAGGTCGCGCTCTCGACGCGCGCCGGTCGGGTCGAGACGCCGCGCGCCGTGGCCGCCTCCGCCGAGACCGAGACCGGTGCGACCCGTCGGATCGTGCCGCCCGGCGGCGCGCTGCCGCCGGTCGTCGGGTTCGACGCCGGCCGTGGAGGCCGGCCGTGACCGTCGCCCTGATCGATTACGGCGCCGGCAATCTGAGGTCGGCCATCAAGGGATTCGAGCGGGTCGCCCGCGAGATCGGGCGCGACCAGCCGATCGTGCTCACGACCGATCCGGACGTGGTGGCCAAGGCCGACCGCGTCGTGCTGCCCGGCGACGGCGCGTTTCCGTTCTGCCGCAAGGGTCTCGCCGCCATCCCCGGCATGGACGAGGCGCTGCGCGACTTCGTCGAGCACCGCGGCCGTCCCTTCCTCGGCATCTGCGTCGGCATGCAGCTCATCGCCTCGCGCGGCATCGAGCACGAGCCGATCGACGGCTTCGGCTGGATCGAGGGCGAGGTGCGGCCGATCCAGCCGTCCGATCCGGCACTCAAGGTGCCGCACATGGGCTGGAACACGATGGAACTCGTGAACCCGCATCCGGTGCTCGACGGCATCGCGCTCGGCGACGACGGCCTGCACGCCTATTTCCTGCACTCCTACGCCTTCGAGACCGCCCACCGCGCCGATCTGGTCGCGACCGCCGACTATGGCGGACCGCGCACCGCGATCGTGGCGCGTGACAATGTCGTCGGAACGCAGTTCCATCCCGAGAAGAGCCAGACCCTCGGTCTGAAGCTGATCGGAAACTTCCTGAAGTGGGCGCCATGATCCTGTTCCCGGCCATCGACCTCAAAGACGGGCAGTGTGTGCGCCTCAAGCTCGGCGACATGGGCCAGGCGACCGTCTACAACGACGATCCGGCCGCGCAGGCGCGCGCCTTCGAGGCGCTCGGCTTTCCGTGGCTGCACGTGGTCGACCTGAACGGCGCCTTCGAAGGGCGCTCGGTCAACGGTAGCGCAGTGGAGCGGATCCTGACCGCGGTCGACATGAAGGTGCAGCTCGGCGGCGGCATTCGGGACATGGCCGGCATCGCGGGCTGGCTCGAGCGCGGCATCGCCCGCGTGATCCTCGGCACGGTGGCCGTGCGCGACCCGGCGCTGGTGCGCGAGGCGTGCCGCGCCTTCCCCGGCAAGATCGTGGTCGGCATCGACGCGCGCGGCGGCAAGGTCGCGGTCGAGGGCTGGGCGGAAGCCTCCGAACTCGACGCGGTGACGCTGGCGAAGAAATTCGAGGATGCCGGGGTGGCCGCGATCGTCTATACCGACATCGACCGGGACGGGGTGCTCAAGGGTATCAATTTCGACGCGACGCTCGGGCTCGCACAAGCCGTGTCCATTCCGGTGATCGCCTCGGGCGGTCTCGCCGGCATGGACGACATCGAACGGCTGGCGGGCCCCGAATGCCGTATTCTCGAAGGCGCGATCTCGGGGCGCGCCATCTATGACGGCCGGCTCGACCCGAAGCTGGCGCTCGCTCGCATTGCCGAGGCCGCGTGACCTTCAATTCCGCCCTTCCCTCCGAGCCGGTCGTTGCGATCGGTACCCGTGCCGGCAACGCCGCGAAGGCCGTCGCCGCTTCGACTTCGACGCATCCGAAGGTCATGACCGACGCCCGTTACGCCCTCTATTTCGCGCCGCCCGCGGTCGATCCGCTCTGGTCCTTCGGTTCGGCCGCCATCGGCTACGATGCCGAGACCGGCGCCGAGGTCGCGATCCCGCCGGTCGACGGCTTCTCGGCCGATGCCCTGATCGCCGCCACCGCCGAGCCGCGCACCTACGGCTTCCACGCCACGCTGAAGGCGCCGTTTCATCTGATCGAAGGGGCCGACGAGGCCGGATTTCTGTCGGCCGTGCGGGCCTTCGCCGCCAATGTCGCGCCGTTCGAGATCCCGCGCCTCGCCGTCAACGCGATCGGCGCCTTCATCGCGCTGACGCCGGCCGAGCCCTGCGAGCCGCTGCAGGCGCTCGCCAAGCACACCGTGACGATCCTCGATGCGTTCCGGGCCGCGCTCGACCCCGCCGATCGCGAGCGGCGGCTGAAGAGCCCGCTCACCGAGCGTCAGATCGAGCAGCTCGATCGCTGGGGCTATCCTTACGTCCTCGACGACTTCAAGTTCCACATGACGCTGTCGGGCAAGCTCGACGACGCGACCCGCGACCGGCTCGCCGCGGCTCATGCGACGCGCTATGCCGCAATCGACCGGCCGGTGACGGTCGGCGAAATCGCCGTCTTCATGCAGCCGGACCGCAAGAGCCGGTTCCGGGTGATCGAACGGGTCAAGCTCGGACGCTGATGTCGGCCAGACGGCGCGCCGCCGTCCGGGCCATCGCCTCGGCGAGATCCATGCGCCATTCGGCCTCGACGTAGCTGCGGAAGTCGAAGCACGGCAGGCCCGGGCAGATCTCGAACTCGATCAGTGTCGGCCGGCCCTCCTCCGACAGCCGCAGGTCCATCGAGAAGACATCGCGGATGTCGAGCCCGCGCATCAGGCGCCGGGCGATCGCCGCGACCTCGCCTGCAGCCGCGGGCGCCGTCACGCGCAGGTCCGTGACGGTCGGCTCGACGTAGCGGCCTTCCGCGCGCGCCGCCGCGCCGGTCTCGCCATAGAGAGCGAGGCTGTCGGCCATGGTCTGGAAATCCGCCCCGGTCTCGACGGTCCAGATCCCCATGCGGGCGAGATCCGCCCGTCCATCGACGTCGAGAAAGCTGGCACGCAGGTTCGAGCCCGGCACATAGGCCTGCACCACGGCATCGTCGCGATAAGCCGCATGGATGCGCCGGGAGAGTTCGAGCGCGTGGCCGAGATCGTCGGTGCGCGAGTCCGACCAGATGCCGATCTTGGCGCCGAGGCGGTTCGGCTTGACGAAATAGCCCGAGGCGCCGGCGAGCGCCTCCGGCGGCGACAGCCATTCGCCGTTGCGGGCGAGTGCCGTCGCCGGCAAGGGCAGGCCGAGCGCCGACAACACCGCGCCGGAGCGGAACTTGTCCTGGCAGAGCGCGAAGACCGAGGCCTCGGCGCCGATCGTGGCGTGACCGGCGAAGCGAGCGAGCGCCGGCGCGAGGCTGCCGGCGAAATAGGCGATGCCGTCGGTCAGCGTCCAGACCACGGTCCGGGCCGGATCGAGCCGCGGCGGGTGAAAGGCGAAGTCGTCGAGCGTCACCGCCTGAAAACGCAAGCCGTGCGCGGCGCAAGCCGCTTCCAGACGCGGCAGCGCGGGCGCGAGGTCGGTCGACTGCGCCAGATAGGACGCGATCTCGGCGGCCGGTTCGGGGCGGAAACCTTGTCGGAGCAGGCGGTCGACACAGGCGGCTTCGGTTTCATGGACGAGCACCAGCGTCGCGTCTGCCATCATCACCGGTCCCTCTCGCGCCGGTGACGCTCAATGCGCTCGACCACGGCGGAACGGGACATTAGCGCGCCGTGGCCCGGCAGCGCTTGCGCGAATTCGACCTCGAGGACGCGATCGTGCGAAAGGCGGAGCGCAATGCGGTCCGCGCCCGGGATCGCATCGTAAATCTCGCCGTCGTGGACGGTGTCGGCGGTGTAGAAGAGGCCGCGCGCCTCATCGAGAAGCCCGATCGAGCCCGGCGAATGGCCGGGCAGGTGCAGGACCGTCAGCCGCAGCGCCGGGCCGAAGTCGAGCCGGGCGCCGTCGGCGAGCGTGCCGGTCAGCCGACAGGGGATCTGCTGGTAGGTCTCGGGCGCGACCGCCGTGCCGTCGGCCGCGAAGTCGAGATCGTCGATCCAGGGCCGCGCCTGAGTCTCATTGGGATCGAGCCGGTCGTAGACGGTCGCCTCGGCGGCATGGCCGAGACGCGTCTCGGCGAGGTGCAGCGCGCCGACATGGTCGGAGTGGCTGTGCGTCGCTATGGCGACCACCGGTTTTCCCGGCGAGAGGCCGAGATCGGCGCGGCCGCGGGCCAGCCCCCAGCCGCCGTCGATCAGCACCGCGCAGTCGGGCGTGTCGATCCGGTAGAAGAAGCTGCGGCAGGCCGGACGCAATCCCGACTCCGAGAGCCGGACGACGCCGGGCGCGGCCGGCTCTGCCAGGACGCCGCCACGAAGGGCCTTGAACGCGTCCCAGTCCATGGCGCCTCCGGATCAGAGTTTCCTGAGCTTGACCGTCTCGATGCGGTGGCTCGCGCCCTTCTTCAGGATCAGGTCGGCGCGCGGTCGGGTCGGGGAGATGTTCTCGCGCAGGTTTGCGAGGTTGATGTTCTCCCAGAGATCGTTGGCGATCGCCAGGCTCTCCTCGGCCGAGATGGTCGCGTAGCGATGGAAGTAGCTCTTCGGATCGCGGAACGCCGTGTTGCGCAGGCTCATGAAGCGCTCGACGTACCACTGGTGCAGCAGCTCTTCCTCGGCATCGAGATAGATCGAGAAATCGAAGAAGTCCGAGACGAAGGGCACGGCATTGCCCTCCTTCGGCATCTTCGAGGTCTGCAGCACGTTGAGGCCTTCGAGGATCAGGATGTCGGGGCGGTCGATGGTGACATGGGCGCCCGGCATGACGTCATAGACCAGATGCGAATAGACCGGCGCGCGCGCGCCGCCGCGGCCGGCCTTGATCGTGGCGAGGAACTCGAGCAGCGCGGCGATGTCGTAGCTTTCGGGAAAGCCCTTGCGCCGCATCAGGCCTTCACGATCGAGCACGGCGTTCGGATAGAGGAAGCCGTCGGTGGTGACGAGGTCGACCTTCGGGCTCGACGACCAGCGCGACAGCATGGCTTTCAGGATACGCGCCGTCGTCGACTTGCCGACCGCGACCGAACCGGCGATGCCGATCACGAAGGGTACCTTCGCATCGTTCACGCCGAGGAAGCGCCGGGTCGCGTGGAACAGGCGCTGCGTCGCTTCGACATAGAGCGACAGGAGCCGCGACAGCGGCAGGTAGATGTCGACGACCTCCTCGAGCGATACCGGATCGTTCAAGCTGCGCAGCCGGACGAGATCGGCCTCATCGAGGGTCAGCGGCGTGTCGGCACGCAGGTTCGCCCACTCGACGCGGGCGAAGTCGTGGAAGGGCGAAATCTCGGCCGGGCGAAACTGCGGCACGGACACTGTCCTCTGCGAGCCGGCCGAGACGGTCTCGGCCGCATCCGGATCGAACGGCGGGAATGGGGCGATGGCGGGTTCGACGGTGTCCACCCGGGGACCTCGTGGTCGGACGTGAAGCGCGAAGCCGCGGCGTCCGGTTCATCGGCCGGCGCCGGCGACCGCGGGGAGCGGTCGGTCCGGGACCGGATTTCGTATTGCCCGTCAGTCGGCCGGACGCGAGGCCTTTTCCTCGAGCCCGGTGCGGACGGTGCGCGATTTCAGTTCGGCCATCACCTCGTCGAGCGGAATGCCGGCCACATTGAGCACAACCATCAGGTGATAGATGAGGTCGGCGCTTTCGCCGACGAGCTCCTTGCGCCCCCCGACGACCGCGGCGAGCGCCGTCTCGACCCCTTCCTCGCCGAGCTTCTTGGCGCAATAGGCGATGCCCTTGGCCTTCAGCTTGCGGGTGTAGGACTTCTCGTCGTCGGACGTCGCACGCGTGGCGATGATGGCTTCCAAGTCGCTCAAGGTGAAGTCGGACATTGGGATGATCTCCTCGAGCAGCCCGTCGGCGGGGAATTCTTGCCACGGGACGGCGGTCGGAAGGGGAATGCCGGTCTCCGGATCGCCGGATCCGGACCGGTCGGTGCGGAGCCGCCGATCAGGCGTCGAGCCGCATCGGGATACCGGCGGCGGCCATGTGCTCTTTGGCCTCGCGGATCGAATAGGTGCCGAAGTGGAAGATCGAGGCGGCGAGCACGGCGCTGGCATGGCCCTCGCGGATGCCGTCGACCAGATGGTCGAGCGTGCCGACGCCGCCGGAGGCGATCACCGGCACCGATACCGCATCGGCGACCGCGCGGGTCAGTTCGAGGTCGAAGCCGGCCTTGGTGCCGTCGCGGTCCATCGAGGTGAGCAGCAGCTCGCCGGCGCCGAGCGCGACGACCTCGCGCGCGTAGTCGATCACGTCGATGCCGGTCGGCGTGCGGCCGCCGTGGGTGAAGATCTCCCACTTGGCCGGCGCGCCCGGTTCGGACACGCGCTTCGCATCGATCGCGATCACGACCGATTGGCCGCCGACCTGACGCACCGCCTCGGCCACGAAGGCGCGGTCGCGCACGGCGGCGGAGTTGATCGACACCTTGTCGGCCCCGGCGTGCATCAGGTTGCGGATGTCGTCGAGCGTGCGGATGCCGCCGCCGACCGTCACCGGCATGAAGCAGACCTCGGCGGCGCGGCGCACGACATCGAGGATGATGCCGCGGTTCTCGTGGCTCGCCGTGATGTCCAGGAAGCAGAGTTCGTCGGCGCCGGCAGCGTCATAGGCCTCCGCCGCGGCGACCGGATCGCCAGCGTCGATGAGATCGACGAAGTTCACCCCCTTCACGACCCGGCCGTCCTTGACGTCCAGACAGGGGATCACACGGGCTTTGAGCATCGGGACGGTTCCGGATCGGCGGGCATGCGCCTGACGCCTCGAGGGGCGGCGGCACGGCGTTTTCGAGCGCCTTCATATACGGCCACGGACCTCGGCGCCACCCGCGGGGCGATACGTCGCCCTGAAATGGCAGCCACCACGGCAGATATGAATAGCTAGTTAATCGTTTTAAGCGGAGCCATGCAAAATTGCATGTCCGAGTTGGGGACTTCCCCCTTACCGACGCAACCGCACAGGCGTATCTAGACAGCGTGATTTTGCAGTGCAGCAAGATCTTTCGCAAAGCGGTAATCGATCGGCTGCACAACGAAAAAGGAGATCCATCATGTCGCTGTCGCGCTTCGCCAACACCGTCGCCCAGTCCTGGAGCCGCTACAAGCTCTACAACCAGACCGTTCGCGAGCTGTCCCGCCTCGACGACCGCGAACTCGCCGATCTGGGCATCGGCCGCAACGGCATCCAGCAGCTCGCTCGCGAAGCGATCCGCTGATCCCTTACGGCGGCCGTCTGGCTGCCCCCCCGCGGCTCGACCGCAGACCATTCGTGATGACGGCGGACCAGATCGACCGACTGGCCCGCCCGACGAGACCACCACGACGGCGGGCCCGATCGCAAGATCGGCCCGCCGTCGTCGTTTCGGGTCGTCGTCGTTTCGGGTCCAGTCGTTTCGAGCCGGCCGGACCGAGCGGGGCTTCCGATCGCCGACGCCACGTTAATTTTTCGTAAGGTTGATGTCAGGTTCTTGCAAGCTCGGGCGGGGCGCCAAATCTCTCTCCTCAGGTCGACGGACTCGACCGCTCAGGAGGAAACGCAATGACGAACCGAAAACTCGCCCTCGCCGTCCTCGCCACGATCCTCGCCGGCACCGCGACGCCGGCGCTCGCCACCACGACCACCAAGGACTGCAAGCCGTTCAGCGCCGCCGACGCGCGCGACCGCTTCGACCGCTGGAATGCGTCGCTCGCCAGCGGCACCGCGGACGCGGTCGCGCTCTGGTACGCGCCCGACGCCAAGCTGCAGCTCGCGATCGCCGACAAGCCGATCAACGACCAGCGCGCGCTGCGCCAGTTCTACGAGGGCGCGATGCTCAAGGGCCTCAAGGCCGATGTGAAGGAGCGCAAGCCGCTCGAGGTCGCCTGCAACGTCGCCACCGATCGCGGCGTGGTCGAGTACACGCACGGCGGCAAGACCGTGAAGGCCGAATTCAAGAAGGTCTACGAGGTCCAGAACGGCGTCTGGCTGATCAAGGAGCATCAGTCGACCGTGCTGCGCTGACGATCGCCAGCATTTCAGGGATCGCCTCTCGCTTCATGGGTCCACGTCCCTCGGCCCTCCCCATCCCCCCGCGAAGGGGCGAGGACTCGTGAAAAAGGCCGGTCATCCCCGTGGGGACGACCGGCCTTTTTTCATCCCGATCCACCGGCCGGGAGGAGAAAGCAAAAAGCCGGAGAGCCAGAACCGTGGTCCGACAGATCGGAAAAGCAACGGGCGGCGGTCGCGACCGCCGCCCGTCACAGTTCGAAAAGTCGGCTTCGATCAGAAGCGATAGTTCACGCCAACGCGGACGGCATCGGCCGTCAGGTTGTTGCGGAAGCTGTAGGTCGCGCCGTTGCCGGCCACCGCGCTGAAGGTCTTGCTGCCGAAGTCGTAGTGATCGTACTCGACCTTGGCCGACCAGTTGCGGGTGAAGGCGTACTCGACGCCGGCACCGAGGGTCCAGCCGACGCGGGTGTCGTCGGCGGTCGCGTTGATCGTGTTGCCGCCCGGCGCCACGGTCGAGGTGTCCTGCACGCGGCTGGAGCCGCCGTAGAACGCCACACCGCCCTTGCCGTACAGCAGGAACGCGTCGGCCGCGAAGCCGAGCTTGCCCGTGATGGCGCCGAAGGCACCGTCATTGGTCCAGGCGCGGGTGTCGCCGTTCGGGCTCGACGGCTGGATCGTGGTCTTCTTCAGATCCATGTAGCCGACTTCGCCCTCGATACCGACGACGAAGTTCGGGCTGACCTGATAGTTGTAGCCGAGCTGCAGACCGCCGATGAAGCCGCTCGGGGCGCGGCCCCAACGCTCACCAGCCGTGTTGTAGCCATTGATGTCGGTCGTGCGGGCGGTGCCGCCGACCCAGCCGAGGCTGCCGCCGACATACGGACCGGTCCAGAACATCGGAGCAGCGGCGACGACGGCCGAAGCCGGAGCGATGGCCGGGGCAACACCGAGATCCGCCGCGGAGGCGGCGCCGGCGGCGCCGAGGACGAAGACCGAGGCGAGGAGAATGGAACGCTTCATGACAAGTGTCTCCCTTGTGCGTGGCTCTTATCTACGCTCGAGATGCTGAAAAGTATGTAACCAAAAAACCACAACGAATTTTCGTATTCAGATGGCGATCGAGGCTATTCGTGGCGAAACTTCGGCATATCGGAGCTGAACATGGCATTAACAGGCCATTCACGACTTATTTACCGAACCTAAATAGCCTCCATTTACCTAGATGAAATTCGGTTTTCCGCGCCACAATTCAGTTTTATCTCTCCACAATCCCGACACAATCGAGATTTTCTTTCTGGCTCTTGTTGGCTTTGATGGGCGTAACGCCCCACTCCACCTCCGGAACCGCGTTAAAAACGTACGCCCGGAAGTGTAGTTCCCTGACGGTGCAGATAAATTTCGACGTCACCGCCGAGATGATCGCCCGGTTCCGCCATGTCAAAAATGTGGCGCTGACCGCCCGTGATGCAGCGCGACCCAGGCAGAAGCCGTTTTCGTGCATGGCTGAAGCCAAGCCGTCAGCGATAATCCCCGCGTGCTTTTTCCGGATCGCCTGTCCGGCGGAACCGTCCCGCCTCCGACAACCTGCCCTCGGCAACGGCACCGGGACCGACAATGGGGCAGATCTCGCGCGGATCGAGCTGCATCTCGGCCAATGCCGATCGGCAACGGTCGAGCCGCGATGGAGGCGCCCGTCAGCCCTTGCGACGCCGCGGATCGGCCGACAGGGTTTCGCTAGCCGGTCGCTCGCTTTAGGATGAGGCACATGGGTGGGCTCGCGAGGGGGTGGCGATCGACGATCGGCGCCGGCAGCGAGAGGTGTCGATGGCGTTCATGCCGCGGGCGTTCATACCGCGACGGGGCCGTGTTCCGCGGCTCCATGGTCCTGCGTCGTTCCGGTCCGGCCGGAGACTTCCGGTCGTGCTCGCGGCCGGGGTCTTCGTGGTCTGTGCCGGTGCGTACCCCGCGCGCGCCTTCGATCTGTTCGGCTATCACCTCTGGGGCGAGAAGACCGAGGACAAGGCCGTCTCCCCCGATGCCCAGCGCTATACCCTGACCTTCTCCGTCGCCGGCGGCGATGCCGATCTGGAGAAGCGGCTGCGCGGCGCCTCGCTGCTCGCCGAGGAAGCCGACGGTACGCCGCCGCCGAGCACCGCGGCGTTCCTTTCCCGCGCACGGGCCGAATATGGCCGCATCCTCGCCGGGCTCTATGCCGAGGGCCGCTATGGCGGCGCGATCACCATCACTGCAGCCGGCCGGCCGATCGAGCAGATCCCGGCCGATGCCCGGCTGCCCAATCCGGTGCCGGTGGCCATCGCCGTCGATCCGGGCCCTGCCTATGCCTTCGGCCGCATCACGATCGAGGGGCGGCCGACCGCGATCCCGCCGCAGATCTCGCCCGAGATCAAGCCGCCGAAGTCGCCCGAGGATCTCGGCCTCACGCCCGGCGCGGTGGCGCGCTCGGGCGCTGTGATTAGCGCGGAGGAGGCGCTGGTCGCCGCCTGGCGGCGCATCGGTCATCCCAAGGCGCGGGTGGTCCGGCGCGACGTGGCCGCCGATCATCCGCATCGGCGGATCGACGTCACGCTGGTCATCGATCCGGCGCCGCGGGCGGTCTATGGCGAGACCACGGTCAAGGGCACCAAGCAGGTCGACCCGGCCTTCGTCGCGCGGCAGACCGCCCTGCCCGCGGGCGAACCCTATTCGTCCGACGAGGTGAAGCGCGCGGAACGACGGCTGCAGCGGCTGGAAGTGTTCGGCTCGGCGCGCGTCACCGACGACGCGGCGCTCGACCGGCGCACGGACCCGGCCGGCCAGCCGATGACCGTGACGGTCACCGAGCGGCCGATGCATGTGTTCGGCGCCGGCGCCAGCTATTCGACTGTCGATGGCGCCGGGCTCGAGGGCTACTGGCAGCATCGCAACCTGTTCGGCGAGGCCGAGCGGCTGCGGCTCGACGCCCGCGTCTCCGGCATCGACGGCGTCGATCCGCGCAAGTTCACCTATCTCGGCGGCCTCACCTTCGTGAAGCCGGGCATCTTCGATCCCTATACAGACCTGACCGCGCAGATCCAGGGCGCGCGCGAGGTCTACGATCCCTATACGGAAGAGCGCGTCCGCGCCCGCATCGGGTTGGCGCACGAGTTCTTCCCCGGCTTCGACGGCACGGTGACGCTCAACGGCGAGACGTCGCGCGTCAATGACGCCTGGGGCAAGCGCTCCTTCGTGCTCGCCAGCCTGCCGACGACGCTGACCTGGGACACCAGCAACGACAAGCTGGAGCCGACCAGCGGCTTCCGGCTCAAGGGGCAGGCCGAGCCGTTCTACGAGACGCGCTTCGGCAACGGCGGCCTGATCGCGCGCATCGACGCCTCGACCTATTGGGCGCTCGACGCGGCCGGGCGCTATGTGCTCGCCGGCCGGATCGCGCTCGGCTCGATCACCGGCGCGCCGCTGACCGGCTTGCCGGACAGCCGACTGTTCTTCGCCGGCGGCGGCGGCTCGGTGCGGGGCTATGCCTACCGCAGCCTCGGGCCGCGGCTCGACGACGGCCGCATCGTCGGCGGTCGATCGCTGTTCGAAGCTTCGGCCGAAGTCCGGGCGCGCGTCACCGATTCCATCGGCGTCGTGCCCTTCGTCGATGTCGGATCGGCCTACGAGGGCAGCGTGCCGGACTTCTCGGAGAAGCTCCGGATCGGCGCCGGCCTCGGGCTGCGCTACTACACCGGCATCGGCGCGATCCGGCTCGACGTCGCCGCGCCGCTGGTGCGCGACCGGCGTGATCCGCGCTTCGCGATCTATATCGGCATCGGGGAGGCGTTCTGACATGCTGACGACCGCCCGAACCCGCTTTGCCTGCCTTGCCGCTCGCCTGCATCGCGCCGCCGCGCTCGGCCTCCTCGCCATGGGCGTCACGTTCGGCGCTGCATCGCCCACCCTGGCGCAGAGCGCCGACGAGGCCGAGAAGTCGAGCTTCGTGCGCTTCGTCGAGGAGCAGATCTCGACGCCGGACCAGAAGATCTCGCTCGGCCGCATCGACGGCGCGCTGTCGTCGGATGTCCGGATCGGCTCGATCACCATCGCCGACCGCCAGGGCGTCTGGCTCGAAGTGACCGACGTGCATCTGGTCTGGAGCCGGCTGGCGCTCCTGCAGAAGCGGCTGGAGATCGACAGTCTGGAAGCGAAGGCGATCCGCGTCATCCACCGGCCGGCAGCGACCGGGCCCGAGGTCGCCGCGACACCGACCTTCGCGCTGCCGGACCTGCCCGTGGCGGTCCGGATCGGCAAGCTCGCCGTGCCGAGCGTCGATCTCGGCGAGGGGATCGCGGGCATTCCGGCGCGGTTCTCGGTCGACGGCCGCGCCTCGCTCGCCAAGGACGTCCTCGATGCGCAACTGGCGATCCAGCGGCTCGACGGGTCGGGCCGGCTCGCCTTCAAGCTCGGTTACGCCGACCAGACCCGCAAGCTCGACCTCGATCTGACGCTTTCGGAGGGCGCCGGCGGCTTCCTCGGCACGCTGCTCGACATTCGCGGCCGGCCGGCGCTCGACCTCTCGGTGCGAGGATCGGCGCCGATCGACAGCTTCGCGGCCGACATCGCGCTCGACGCCGACAAGGCGCGGCTCGTCTCCGGGCGTGCAGCCATCGGCCGCAACGCCTTCGGCTATCGCTTCGCACTCGAGGCGAACGGCTCGCTCGAACGGCTCGTTTCGGAGCGCTGGGGCGCCTATTTCGCCGGACCGTCCTCGATCGCGCTCGTCGCGGAAGCAGCAGAGAGCGGCTGGAAGATCTCGCGGGCCTCGATCGCCTCGGGTGCCGCGACCTTCGAAGGCAACGGCGCGCTCGCCGCGGACGGCTTTCCGACCGCGCTCACGGTCGATGCGCGGCTCGGGGGCGCGGCGCGCGCGTGCCGCTGCCGTTCACCGATGGAACGGTCGACGGCGTCCGGCTCGCGATCGACTACGGCGAGGCGGCCGCCTGGAAGGCGACCGTCCGCGCCGACGGCTTCGAGAGCGCCGACGCCAAGCTCGGCTCGGCCGCCCTGGAGGCGTCAGGCGTCGCGCGCAATCTCGCCGATCCGGCCGCGCGCAGCCTCTCCTTCACGCTCTCCGGCGCAATCGCCGGCCTGCAGGCCGGCGATGCGGCTAAGGCGTTCCGCGATCCGATCCGGATCGCCGGCCGCGGCAACTGGCGGGCCGGCGCAGCGACGCTGGTCGAGGGCTTCTCGATCTCGGACGGCAATGCCAGCATCGCCTTCGACGGCACGCTCGGACTTTCGGCCGTGACCGGCGCGGCGCGGATCGGCGTCAAGGACCTGGCGCCGTTCGCCGCGCTCGCGGATCGGCCGTTGCACGGGGCAACCGCGCTGACCGCGACCGGCCGCTATGAGCCGATCGGCGGCGCTTTCGATCTGGCGCTCGACGGCATGACCACCGATCTCGCCGCCGGTCTCGGTCGCGCCGACGCCCTGCTCGGCGGCCGGCTCGCGCTCAAGGGCCGGGTCGCGCGTGCGACCGACGGCCTGCATTTCGATGCCGTGCGGCTCGGTAACGGCCGGATCCAGGCATCCGTCGCGGGCCTTTTCGGCCGCTGGACCTCGGACCTCGCGATCAATGCCGCGATCGCCGATGTCGGCGTCGCGACCGACCGGGCCAAGGGCCGCGTGGCGCTCGACGCACGCGTGACCGGCGCCAGCGAGAAGCCGACCGTCGCGGCGCGGATCGCCGGATCGAATCTCGTCCTGCAGGGCCGGCCGTTCCGCGACGCGGCCCTGCGTTTCGACGGCACCGTGGCGCAGGGCGAGGTCGACGGCATCGTCGCGCTCGGCGGCGATCTCGGCGGCCGGCCGGTCACGGGGCAGGCGCGCCTCACCTCGCTCGCTGATGGCGGACAGGCGATCGAGGCGCTGATCTTCCGCGTCGGCCGCAGTACGATCAGCGGCGACGTGACGATCGACGAGGCCGGTCTCGCCGACGGGGCGCTCGCGATCACCTCGCCCGATCTCGGCGAGGTGGCGCCGCTGGTGCTGATGACCGCGGCCGGATCGGTCGACGCCAAGATCGGCCTGTCCCGCGCGAACGGGCGCCAGGACGTCAAGGCCAAGGGCACCGCTAAGGGTGTGAAAATCGAGGCGATCTCGATTGCCAGCGCCGATTTCGATCTCTCCGCCCAGGATCTTCGCGGCCGCCCGGCGATCACCGGCACGGCGACGGCCCGGACCATCGCGACCCCGGCCGCGACCGTCGCCAAGGTCGATGCGCGCGCGACCCCGGACCCGAACGGCGCCACGCGCTTCGACGTTACCGCCGACGGCATCGCACCGACGGCATTGCGCAATGCCGGCATCGGCGCGCTCACGGCCCGTGCCCGTGGCACGTTGGCCGAGCGGCTGTTGCGCTTCGATGCGGAGGCGACCGCCGGCGGCGGCATCCGCCTGACGGCGGGCGGCGCCGCCGCGATCGACGGCGCGAGCCTCGATGTCGCGGTGAAGGGCAATCTGCCGCTCGCCGCCGCAAACGGCTTCCTGCGCGACCGGGCGACGCGGCTCGCGGGCACCGCGACGCTCGACCTGCGCGTGACCGGCAGCGCGGCCGAGCCGCGCCCGGCCGGGACCGTCACGATCGGCGGCTTCACGCTCGCCGATCCCGAGACCGGGTTCCGGCTGGCGAACGGTCAGGGCCGGATCCGGCTCGGCGACGGGCGGGCGACGGTCGAGAGCTTCTCGGCGACGACCGGCCGTACCGGCACGATCGCCGTTTCCGGCACGGTCGGCCTGCCGCCCGCCGATGGTTTTCCGGCCGATCTCACGATCCGGCTCGCGCGCTCCACATCACCAACGGCGACCTGCTGACCGCCGACGTCAGCGGCACCGTGACGGTTCGCGGTCCGCTCGCCGGCGCGCCGACCATCGGCGGCACCATCACGGTCGACCGCGCCGAGATCACCATTCCGGAGCGCTTTTCCGGCCGCGTCACCATGCTCGACGTGCGCCAGATCGCGCCGCCGCCGAAGGTCGCACGCACGCTTGCCAAGGCGCGCGCGGCGATCACCCCGCGGTCCACGGCCAAGTCGGCGACCGGCGTGGTGCTGGCGCTCACCATCGACGCGCCGGCGCGGGTGTTCGTGCGCGGCCGCGGCCTCGATACCGAGCTCGGCGGCCGGATCACGCTCGCCGGCCCGGTCGAAGCCGTGCGGCCGGTCGGAGCGTTCCAGATGATCCGCGGCCGGCTCGACGTGATCGGCCAGCGCATCGACTTCACCCGCGGCGTCGTCACGCTGACCGGATCGCTCGATCCGGACATCGACTTCGCGGCCGAGGCGGTGCGCGGCTCGATCACCATCACCGCCCGCGTCACCGGCAAGGCGAGCGATCCGCAGATCGCGCTGACCTCCTCGGAAGACCTGCCGCAGGACGAGATCCTGGCGCGCTTCCTGTTCGGCCAGTCGATCACGCAGCTGTCGCCGTTCCAGGTGGTCCGGCTGACCGTCGCGGTCGCCCAGCTCGCCGGCGGCGGGCAGTCGGCCGACCTGGTCGGCAAGATCCGCAAGTCGACCGGCCTCGACGACCTCGACATCGTGACGGATTCGTCCGGAGGCACCGCGGTGAAGGTCGGCCGCTACCTGAGTGACAACATCTATTTCGGCGTGACCACCGGCGGCGCCGGCCAGACCAACGCGACGATCAACCTCGACATCACCAAGAACCTCAAGGCGCGCGGCGAAGCCGGCACCGAAGGGTCGAGCCTCGGGGTGTTCTTCGAGAAGGAATATTGAGGTGGGGATCAGCGGCGGGCCATGACCGGGAAGTCAGCCGGATCGTCGGTCCGCGGGTCGAACGGCGACACGCCGCGCAAGCGCATGTCCCGGTCAAGCGCCGGGGGCCGTCGGCCCGCGCGAGTCTCACGGCCTAGCTGAAGCGGGCCTTCGCATCCTCGAGCTTCCAGACATCGACCGCTCTGCGCCCCGTGGATAGCCAGGTATCGTCTGCATCGGCCATGGAATGCGCTCCCGATCAGCTAGTCAGATCGGCCCTTCGCATGGCGTCTGCAATCCCTCGAATGGCGGAGCGATGAAAAGCGAAAGCCGCCCGCGGGGTCGCGGGCGGCTTTCACGACGTTTCAGGAAGGGCAGTGTCTCAGAAGTCCGCTTCCTCGAAGGCCATGATCGACTTGCCGCCGGCCATGATCGCGGCGAACAGGCCCGAGGTCTGCGGCAGCAGGCGTTCCATGTAGAAGCGTGCGGTCGCGACCTTGGCGCGGTAGAAGCCGTCCGGATCCTGGTCCGTCCCGACCTTGGGCAGGCTGATCTCGGCCGAGCGGGCCCAGAGATAGGCGAGCGCGACGAGGCCGAACAGGCGCAGGTACTCGGTCGCCGCTGCGCCGGCCTCGTCGGGCCGGGCGAGGCCGCGGCGGGCGACTTCGGCGGTCGCCTGCTGCAGGCGGACGAAGGCCTTGGCCAGCGGCTGCACGAACTCGCCGAGCGCCTCGTCCTCCATCTTGGTCTGGATGAAGTCCGAGACCGGATGGAAGAAGGTGCGCAGATAGCGGCCGGCGTGGGCGCCCATCTTGCGGCCGACCAGATCGAGCGCCTGGATGCCGTTGGTGCCCTCGTAGAGCTGGGCGATGCGGCAGTCGCGGACGTACTGCTCCTGGCCATGCTCGCGGATGAAGCCGTGGCCGCCATAGACCTGCACGCCGATGTTGGCGACCTCGAAGCCGAGGTCGGTCATCAGCGCCTTCACGATCGGCGTCACCAGCGCGACGAAGTCGTCGGCCTCGACACGCTTGACCGGGTCGGGGTGGTGCTTGGAGACGTCGATCGCCTGCGCGGCCCAACCGGCGAGCGCCCGGCAGCCCTGCGTGTAGGCACGGGCGGTCAGGAGCATGCGGCGGACGTCCGGGTGCACGACAATCGGGTCGGCCGGCTTCTCGGGCTGCTTGGCGCCCGAGAGCGCGCGGCCCTGCAGGCGGTCCCTGGCGTAGGCGACGGCGTTCTGGTAGGCGACCTCGGCGATGCCGAGACCCTGCATGCCGACGCCGAGACGGGCCTCGTTCATCATCGTGAACATGGCGCGCATGCCCTTGTTGGCCTCACCGACCAACCAGCCCTTGGCGCCGTCGAAGTTCATCACGCACGTTGAGGAGGCCTTGATGCCCATCTTGTGCTCGATCGAACCGACCGCCGCGCCGTTGCGCTGCCCCGGCCGGCCATCCTCGGTCGGCAGGAACTTCGGCACGAGGAACAGCGAGATACCCGCCGTCCCCTTCGGCGCGCCGGGCAGGCGTGCCAACACCAGATGGATGATGTTCTCGGTCAGGTCATGCTCGCCGGCCGAGATGAAGATTTTTGTTCCGGTGATCGAATAGCTGCCGTCGTCCTGCGGCGTGGCGCTCGTCTTCAGGAGACCGAGGTCGGTGCCACAGTGCGGTTCGGTCAGGCACATTGTGCCGGACCAGGTGCCGTCGACGATCTTCGGCAGATACTCGGCCTTGAGCGCCTCGTTGCCGTGGGCGTGAAGGGCCTTGTAGAAGCCGTGGCTCAGCCCCGGATACATGCCGAACGACAGGTTCGCCGCGCAGATCATCTCCGAGACGAAGGTGTTCACGACGCTCGGCGCGCCCTGCCCGCCATAGGCCGGGTCGCAGGCGAGCGAGGTCCAGCCGCCTTCGCGGAACAGGTCGTAGGCTTGCTTGAAGCCTTTCGGCGTGCGCACCACGCCGTTTTCGAGCGTGCAGCCCTCCTCGTCGCCGGAGCGATTGAGCGGGAACAGCACCTCCTCGCAGATCTTCGCCGCCTCTTCGAGCACGGGGTCGATCAGGTCGCGGGTGAATTCCTCGTAGCCCGGCAGGGCGGCGATCTCGTCGCCCTGCATCAGTTCGAACATCACGAAGCGCATGTCCCGGAGGGGCGCCTTGTAGAGCGGCATGAGAATCCTCCCGAGTTCAGTTGCGGAGCGGCTTGCCGGTCTCGAGCATGTGCTCGACGCGGGCCAGCGTGCCGGGATGGCGGACGAGCGACATGAACGCCTCGCGCTCGAGTTCGAGCACGGCATTCTCGTCGATCGGCTTGATGAAGTCGGTATCGCCGCCCGACAGCACGCGGGCGAGCGCGCCGGAGACGACGATGTCATGCGGCGTCGCCTTGCCGAGCTTGGCGAAGCTGTCGACCGCCATCTGCATGGCGGTCAGGCCGGTCGGGCCCGGCAGCACATACTCCGGCGGCTTCGGCGGCGCGTAATCGGCGACCAAGGCGAGCGCACGGGCCTTGGCGTCGGCGAGCAGCCGGTAGCGGTTCATGGTGATGCCGTCGGTCGGGCGCAGGAACAAGAGTTCCTTCGCCTCGGCCGCCGACTTCGAGACCTGGGCGGTCGAGATGATCTCGAAGGCCTTGGCGACCGGCGGCATCGGGCCCTTCGGCATGCGGCCGAGGGTCGCCCAGCGGTTCAGCATCTCCTTGCAGCCGCCCCAGCCCGGCACGAGGCCGACGCCGACCTCGACGAGACCCGTGTAGGTCTCGGCATGGGCCTGCACCGCGGCACAGTGGAGCAGGATCTCGCAGCCGCCGCCGAGCGCCATGCCGGCCGGAGCGCCGACCACCGGCACCTTGGCGTATTTGAGTGCCTTGTAGGTGTCCTGGCCGGCCGCGACGAGGTTCTCGATCTCCGGCCAAGCCGCAATGTTGCAGGCGAACAGCGCGAGGCCGAGATTGGCACCGACCGAGAAGTTTGAGCCCTCGTTGTAGACGACCATGGCCTTCATCTGCTTCTCGACCAGACGCAGGGACTTCCGAAGGAGGTCCATCGTGTCGGGATCGAGCGAATTCATCTTGGAGGTGAATTCGAAGCAGGCGACGCCGTCGCCGATGTCCCAGAGCGCGGCCGAGCCGTTCTTCAGGAGCGGCTGCGTCTTCAGCTTGATGTCGGCGAGCATGATCACGCCGTCCGGGCGGACGATGTCGCGATAGCTGCCGGCCGCCGTCAGCACCTGACGGGTGCCGGCCTCGATCCGGTAGAAGCTCTTGCCCGCCGCCGTCTTCAGGATCGGCGCGACGGCGACGCCGTCGGCCTCGAGCATGGTGACGAAGGCATCGATGCCGATCTTGTCGATCAGCTCGAACGGGCCTTCCTTCCAATTGTAGCCGAGGCGCATGGCCTCATCGATCGCCTCGACGTCGTCGGTGGCGTCGCCGATCAGGGCGGCGGCATAGGCGAGCGTGCGGCCCATGACGGCGCGGGCATAGCGGCCGTGCACGCTGTCATGCGTGAACAGCTTCGCCAGCGACCGCCCCGCCGCGTCGATCGCCTCGATGCGCGGCTTCGCCTGCGGCCGGTATTCGCCGGTCGAAAGGTCGATCGCCTCCTTGAGCTTGACCTTCTCGCGATTGAGCCGGTAGAAGCCGCCCTTACCCTTCCGGCCGGTATAGCCGTCGGCGATCATCTTCTCGACCAGCGGCATCGGCCGCGCGATCGCCTGGAACGGGTCATTTGCCGGCAAAGATCCGACCATCGAGCCGAGCACATGCGGCATCAGATCGAGACCGACGAGGTCCATCAGGCCGAAGACGCCGGTCTTCGGGATGCCCATCGGCTTGCCGATGATCGCATCGGCCTCTTCGACGGTCAGACCCATGTCGCCGGCATAGACCGCAGCGGCCTGCAGCCAGTAGACGCCGAGCCGGTTGGCTATGAAGCCCGGGCGGTCCTTGCAGAGGACCACCGACTTGCCGAGCGACACATCGGCGAAGCGCGCGACCGCCGCGACCGCGTCGCTGCGGGTCTGCGCGCCGGCGACGATCTCGAGCAGGCGCATGTAACGCGGCGGGTTGAAGAAATGCGTGATCATGAAATCACGCGCAAAGCTCTCCGGCAGCCCCTCGACGAGCTTCGCCAGCGGGATGGTCGAGGTGTTGGACGACACCACCGATCCCGGCTTGCGCACGCCTTCGAGCTTGGCATAGAGCGCCTGCTTGATATCGAGGCGCTCGATGACCGCCTCGATGATCAGGTCGCAGTCGGCGAGGAGACCGAGGTCGTCCTCGATGTTGCCGGGCGTGACCAGCCGGGCGGCCGCCTTCGACATGAACGGCGCCGGATCGGTCTTCAGCAGCTTCTCGACCGCGCCCTTGGCGATCGCGCTGCGGTCGGCGACCGTGCCGTCCGGGCCCGGCTTCGGCACGATGTCGAGGAGCACCACCGGCAGGCCGGCATTCGCCGCGTGCGCCGCGATGCCGGCGCCCATGACGCCGGCGCCGATCACGGCGACCTTCTTGATCTCCGCAGTCATCAGATCGCCTCCAGCACCGTCGCGATACCCTGGCCGCCGCCGATGCACTGGGTCGCCAGCGCATACTTGCCGCCCTCGCGCTTCAGGAGCTGCGCCGCCTTGCCGACGATGCGCGCGCCGGTGGCGCCGAGCGGGTGACCGAGCGCGATGGCGCCGCCGTCGAGGTTGACCTTGGCCTGATCGAGGCCGAGGTCGCGGATGCAGGCGAGCGACTGCGAGGCGAAGGCCTCGTTGAGCTCGACGACGTCGAGATCCTTCACGTCGATGCCGGCACGGGCGAGCGCCTTGCGCGTCGCGCCGACCGGACCGATGCCCATGATCTCCGGATCGCAGCCCGAGATCGCGACCGACTTCACCGCCGCGAGCGGCTCCAGGCCGTGCTTGGCCGCGAAAGCTTCCGTGCAGACGATCACGGCCGAGGCGCCGTCGGTCAGCGGCGACGAGGTGCCGGCGGTGACGACGCCGTCGGCCGAGAAGGCCGGCTTCAGGGTCGACAGGCCCTCGGCGGTCGTCTCCGGACGGATGCAGCCGTCCTCCGAAACCAGACCGGCCTTGGACTGGATCGGCACGATCTCGTCCTTGAGCTTGCCGGCCTCGCGGGCAGCCGCAGCCTTGCGATGGCTCTCGGCCGCGAAGGCCTCCTGCTCGCCGCGGGTGATCTGCCAGCGGCGGGCGACGTTCTCGGCCGTGTCGCCCATGCCGAGATAGGCACCGGGCATCTCGGCGGCGAACTTCGGATTGGGCATCGGGTTGAAGCCCATCATCGGCACGCGCGACATGCTCTCGACACCGGCGCAGACGAAGGCGTCGCCCGCGCCGAGCGCGATGGCGCCCGCGGCCATGTGGACCGACTGCATCGACGAGCCGCAGAAGCGGTTGATCGTGGCGCCGCCGACCGACTTGGGCAGGCCGGCCATCAGGCCGATCAGGCGCGCGACGTTGAGACCCTGCTCGCCTTCCGGGAAGGCGCAGCCGAGGATCAGGTCCTCGAGCTCGTCGCCGGGGACGCCCAGGCGCTCGACGAGCGTGCGAATGACGGCAGCGGCCAGGTCGTCCGGCCGGACCGAGGCGAGATCGCCCTTCTTGGCCGGCGTGAACGGCGAACGCGCGTATCCGGCGATGACCACCTTGCTCATGACATCCGTCTCCAATGATGCGCCTCCCGACGACATCACGGGGGGGACCCGTCCGCGCCGGTGGTTCAGTCGATCTCGATGCCGCGGCCCTTGAGGGTATCGAGGCTCAGACGCTCGATATCCTTCAGTTCGCCGAGGCTCACTCTCACCGCTTCAGCCTGGTCCTCCAGCTGGTCGATCCGCGACCTGACCTTCTTGACCAGATGCTGAAGCTGCTCGACCTGCGTCGTGTCGACGACGTAGAGGTCGAGAAACTCCTTGATGTCCCGAAGGCTGAAGCCCAGCCGCTTGCCGCGCAGGATGAGGATCATCCGGGCGCGGTCGCGATGGGTGTAGACCCGGGTGTTGCCGGCCCGTTGCGGGGAGATGAGGCCGCGGTCTTCATAGAAGCGGATCGTCCGCGCGGTCACGCCGAGTTCGCGCGCGAGTTCCGTCACCGAATAGAGCTTCTCCATGAACCGCGGATTCCTCTTGGTCTTGATTCTAACTGTACGGGCCGTAGGTTGCCCAATACGTCACATCAATGCCATAGAAATACCACGCGATCCAGTGCCGCGGCTCGTCGTTCCTCCGTTTCAGGCTTGCGTTGGATGGTTCGGAGCGCCGGACGCGGCCTTGGCCAGTTCGTCGGCGACCAGTTCCTTCTTGGACAACTTGCCGATCATGGTCTTCGGCAACTCGTCACGGATTTCGATCGCCTTCGGCATCTCGATCTTCGAGATGTAGCCGGTAAGGAACGTCATCAGCTCCTCGGGCGTCACGGTCTTGTCGGCGAGGCAGCGGACGAAGGCCTTCGGTGCCTGGCCGCGATAGGCATCCGGCACACCGATGACGGTCACCTCGGCGACCGCCGGATGCTGGTAGAGCGCCTCTTCGATCACCCGCGGGTAGACGTTGAAGCCCGAGCAGATGATCAGGTCCTTGAGGCGATCGACGATGTAATAGTAGCCGTCGGCGTCGCGATAGCCGACGTCGCCGGTGCGCAGCGCGCCGTCGACGAAGGTCTTCGCGGTCTCCTCCGGACGGCTCCAGTAACCGGTCATGACCTGCGGTCCGCGCACGCAGAGTTCGCCCTTTTCGCCGATCTCGGTCACGATATGGCCGTCCTCGAGCGAGCGCAGTTCGATGGTCGTGCCGGCGGCCGGCACGCCGATCGAGCCGTCACGGGCCCCACCGGTCACCGGATTGCAGGTCACCACCGGCGAAGCCTCGGTCAGGCCATAGCCCTCGACCAGGGCGCAGCCGGTCAGCTCCTCGAAGCGATGCCTGACCTCGACCGGCAGCGGCGCGCCGCCGGAGATGCAGAACCGCAGCGACGACAGGTCGAGCTTCTGCTTGGATGCGAGATTGTTGATCGCGGTGAAGATCGTCGGCACGCCCGGGAACAGCGTCGGCCGGCGCTTGGCGATGGTCTTGACCACCTGCTTCAGCTCGAAGCGCGGCAGCAGGATCAGCTCCGCGCCGAGCGCCACGCCGACGTTCATGACAACGCCCATGGCAAAGACATGGAACAGCGGCAGCACGCCGAGCATGCGCTCCTGGCCGGGATGCGGATCGGGCAGATAGCGGACGATCTGCTCCATGTTCGCGGTCAGGTTGGCGTGCGTGAGCATGGCGCCCTTCGGCACGCCGGTGGTCCCGCCGGTGTATTGCAGCACCGCGATGTCGGTGAGCGGATCGATGCGCGCCGGTGTGTAGCGACCGTCATTGGCGAGCAGGCGCTCGAACCCGACGAAACGGCGATCGCCGGCCGGCGGGGTCGCGAGATCCTTGCGCTTCAGGATCCGGAACAGCAACGATTTGATCGGCGGCAGGATCGCGGCCATCGAGCAGACCACGACGGCCTCGAGCCGCGTGGTCTTCAGCAGGTCGGCGACCTTCGGCAGGATCTGCGCCACGTCGAGCGTGATCATGATCCGCGTGCCGCTGTCGGCGATCTGGTGCTCCAGCTCGCGCGGCACATAGAGCGGATTGTAGTTGACCACGATGCCGCCGAGCTTCAGCACGGCAAAGAAGCAGATCACCGAATAGGGCGTGTTCGGCAGGCAGAGCCCGACCCGGACACCCGGGCCGACTCCGAGATCCTCGAGCCCGCGCGCGCAGCGATCGACGAGACCGCCGAGCTCGGCATAGGTCCACCGGCGACCGAGAAAGTCGATCGCGGGACGCGGGCCGAACTGTGCCACGGCCCGATCGAGCACGTCGCCCAGCGGCCGGGTCTCGACCGGAGCGGCAAAACTCGCAGGAACAACCTGAACCATGGGGGCTCCCATGAGCTCGAACTCCGTCACGAGTACTCAATGTACCGGCAAGACTCGCCGGTCGGCGCGCCGCCCCACTCGAGCGCGCCCTGGACCGTCGACTTGTCGGCTGCGGGCGGGCGGGGATCGCGGTCCTCGCCCGTCGTCGCTCGGCCCGAAACGGTCAGAACTTGACCGAATAACCCAGGCTGATGATGTCGGCGTCGGCGTTGTAGCTGCCGGTCGTCCGATAGGTGATCGGCAGCGACGGCGTCGCCGGCGTCACATGAGAGATGTTGTTCGAACCGACGCCGAACAAGTGCGCATAGGACAGATTGATCTTCGAGTTCGGCGTGAACTCGTAGGAGATGCCGGCCGAAGTCCAGAGGCGATCGGCATCCGGGATGCGCGCGGTCCGGACCGTGTCGGTGACCGGGGCGATCTCGTAGCCGATGCCGAGCTGACCGGCGAACTGCTGGGTGAACTTGTAGTTGCCACCCACCGAGAAGAACCAGCCGTCACGCCAGTTCTCGGCCGTCACCGAGTCCGGGCGGCCGTCGCCGTACTTGATGCGCAGCTCCTTGAACAGCGACCAGTTGGTCCACTGCACTTCGGCCATCAGCGCGAAGTCCGGCGTCACCTCGTGATAGAAGCCGAGGCTCGCGACATCCGGCAGCGTCAGCTTGGCCGAACCGCTGGTGTTGGTGAGCGCGGCGCGCAGGGCGGCCGGCAGGGCGGCCAGCGGCACCGGCGACACGAAGTTGGCATCGCCCTTGAGGTTCGTGCTGATGCGCGAACGATAGTCGAGGCCGATGCGGGTGGTCGGGCTGAACTCGTAGAGCACGCCGACATTGAAGCCGACGTTGGTCGAGTCGCCGCTCAGCTGGCCGTAAGCGTCCGAGCGGATCAGACCGCCGGTCAGGGCCGGCAGATCGATCGCGGTGCCGAGCTTGGCGGTCGTGTAGGAGATGTCGATGCCGAGACCGACCGACAGGGCCGAGTTGATCCGGTAGGCGATGGTCGGCTGGACCTGGAAGTTCATCAGCGAGCTGTCGAGCGCCTGATAGCGACCGACGAAGTCGGACGCGTACTTGGAGCGCAGGCCGAACGGCGACACCACCGCGACACCGAACTTCAGGTCGTTCGAGAAGCTGTAGACGCCGTAGCCGCCGCCGACGAGGCCGTCGCCGATCGCGTCGCCACCGATCGAGCCGGCGATCGGCGCGCCGTTGCGGGTCGCGCCGCCGGAGAAGCTCGCGTAGGGCATCACGCCCGACGTGGTCGCCGAGAGGTGATGGCCCTGCAGACGCGTCATGCCGGCCGGGTTGGAGAACACGGTCGAGGCGTCGGAGGCCTTGGCGGACTGGCCGGCCAAGGACGTCGCCAGCGAATCGGCGCTCAGTTCCTTCAGCTGGAAGCCACCCGCTTCGGCCTGCGCAATCGCGACCACCGAAGCAGCCGCCGCACACATGAGACCGACGATACGCGCACGCCCTTGGCGATTCATCGTTTTCCACCCCAGGTTATGGCGCGCGATACCGCGCCTTAGACATTATTTTGACAGATTACGGACACGTGCCGAATACGTCAACCGTCCGACGATTACCGTCCAGACGGCGCAACGCCGGTGTTGTCCCGGCACAACATATTCAATTCAGCGCACCCACGAGCTTCATCGCAACGCCGGTCGAACCCTTCACCTTGATCTTGCCCATCGCGTAACCGAGCATCGGATCGAGACGACCGTCGATCAGGTCGAACAAATGCTTTGCGGTGGTGCGAATCGTACAGGAGACGTCGTCTTCGAGGTCTTCCGCGAGCCGCGCGGGCGCCACACGGCCGTCGATGGTCCATTTCCCCTCATCGCCGAGATCGAAGCAAACCGCATAGCCGAGCCGGTCGAGCTTCGGCAGCACATCGCGCAGGCGGTCTTCCACGTCGTCCATCGATCGATCTCCGAGCTTGGGAACGACCCGACTTTTTCACGGGCTCCCGTATACGTCAATACGATTCCGTACTAGACATTTCGCCATGTGTCCGCGTGTGTCCGTTCACGCGCGGCGCCACACGCATCGGGCGAATCAGCCGACCAGCCGATCGCGCGCCTGAGCGTACTCGCGGCGCAGGCGGGCGACGAGCGCGGCGACCTTCGGCACGTCGGCGATGCCCCCGACACCATGGCCGGCCGACCACACGTCGCGCCAGGCCTTGGCCTCCTTGTCCATGTCCAGTTTCGGGGTGCCGGCGGCGTTCGGATCGATGCCGTTGGCCTCCAGGCTCTGGCGCATGAAATTGGCGTTCACGCCGGAGACCTTCGGCGTGTAGACGATGTCGCCGGCCTGGGCCGCGACGATCATGGCCTTGTAGGCGTCGGGCGCGAGGCTCTCCTCGGTCGCCACGAAGCGGGTGCCCATATAGGCGAGTTCGGCACCCATCGCGCGCGCCGCCGCTATATCGCCGCCGGAGCTCATGGCGCCCGAGAGCACGATCGGGCCGGCGAAGACGCGCCGCAGCTCCTTCAGCAGCGCGAAGGGACTGAGCGTGCCGGCGTGGCCGCCGGCGCCAGCCGCGACCGCGATCAGGCCATCGACACCGGCGGCGGCGGCCTTGGCGCCGTGACGCGCGGTGATCACGTCATGAAAGACGACGCCGCCATAGGAATGCACCGCGTCGACGACCTCGCCGACGGCGCCGAGCGAGGTGATGACCAGCGGCACCTTGTGCTTCACCACGAGTTCGAGATCCGCCTTCAGGCGCGGATTGGTCGGATGGACGATCAGATTGACGCCGAAAGGCGCCGCCGGGCCGCCGTCCGGCTTGCCGGCGGCGAGCGCCGTCTCGATCTCGTCGAGCCAGGCCTCAAAACCCTCGCTGGTCCGCTGGTTCAGCGCCGGGAACGTGCCGATCACGCCCGCGCGGCAGGCCTCGATCACCAGCGCCGGCCCGGAGACCAGGAACATCGGCGCGACGATCAGCGGAAGATCGAGCCCACGGGTGAGGCTCGCGGCAAGGTCCGACATGGATGCTCCCTCGGCGGCGCGTCTCGTTTGCAGAACCCGGGCATCCGCGCGCCTCGTCCCCGGCTGAAACGAAACGTCCCGCAATCTGCCGCATACGTCAAGGTGACGCCGTATGGGGCACAAGCGCCAACGCAAACGCCGCGGCGAGGCTCGCCGCGGCGTTCGATGTTCGGGTCTTCGTCGTGCGGGAGAATCAGGCCGCGGCGCCGAGCGTCGGGTAGTCGACGTAGCCGCGCGCGCCGCCGCCGTAGAGCGTGTTGCGATCGAGCTCGTTCAGGGGCGCGCCGAGACGCAGGCGTTCGACGAGGTCGGGGTTGGCGATGAACGGCTTGCCGAAGGCGACGAGATCGGCCGTGCCGTTGGCGACGGCGGCCTCGGCCATGGCCTTGTCATAGCCGTTGTTGACCATCCAGGTGCCGCTGTAGCGGCGGCGCAGCGCGGCGTAGTCGAACGGCGCGACGTCGCGAGGGCCGCCGGTCGCGCCTTCGATCACATGAATATAGACCGGCTTCAGCGCCTCGAGTTCGCCGACGAAGTACTCGAACAGCGCCTGCGGGTTGCTGTCGATCAGGTCGTTGGCGGGGGTGACCGGCGAGATGCGGATGCCGACGCGTTCGGCGCCGATCTCGTCGATGACCGCGGCCATGACCTCGAGCGGCAGGCGCGCGCGGTTCTCGATCGAGCCGCCGTAGGCGTCGGTGCGCTTGTTGGCGCCGTCGCGCAGGAACTGGTCGAGCAGGTAGCCGTTCGCGGCATGGATCTCGATGCCGTCGAAGCCGGCGGCAATCGCATTGGCGGCGCCGCGGCGATAGCTCGCGACGACGCCCGGAAGCTCGGAGAGTTCGAGCGCGCGCGGCTCGGAGGTCTCGGTGAAGGCGTTGTTCACGAAGGTCTTGGTGTTGGCGCGGATCGCGGATGGCGCGACGGGGGCGCCGCCGCCCGGCTGCAGCGAGGTGTGCGAGACGCGACCCACGTGCCAGGCCTGCAGGAAGATGCGGCCGCCGGCCGCATGAACCGCGTCCGTCACCTTGCGCCACGCCGCGATCTGCGCATCGGAATGGATGCCGGGCGTGTCCTGATAGCCCTGGCCCTCGGGTACCACCTGGCTCGCCTCCGAAATGATCAGGCCGGCGGAGGCACGCTGGGCATAATACTGCGCGGTCAGTTCGGTCGCGACATTGCCCGCCGCGGCGCGATTGCGCGTCAGCGGCGCCATCACGATACGGTTGGGCAGGGTCAGCGCGCCGAGGCGAAGGGGCGAAAACAGCGTCTTGTCGGTCATGACGAAACCTCTTTCTCGCGGACGCGGCAGGGCCCAATGGCCACCACGATCCGGATCACCGCCGCGACATAGGTTCGGGCAGCGATCGGTTCAACGATCCGGAACAATGAAACTTGGACGGCAGCCGCGGCGAACGGGTGTGGATTGGTCGTCGCGATGTCGGTGTGGGCTGGCGCGCTCGGTAGCGCAGCGGCAGGCATGCGGCCGGTAACGCGTTGGCGCCGAACATGATCGCAGGCGCGACCGTTCTGTATCGGATCAGAACTTCGGCTTGGCCGTAGCGCAAGCACGGCGCCGATCACATGATCGCGAGCGCCGGCCGCGGTGATCGCGGGTCGGGCCGAGCGTCACCTCGCGAGGGCCGACATCATGTGGGCGATCTCGGGGACGGCCCGTTCGGCCGCCTCGCGGCCGATCTCAATCGCCTCGGCGGCGCGGTGGAAATCAACGAGGCCGATGCTGCCGAGTTTCGGGGCGATCATCACGTCCGGCGGGTCGCCGGCGAGCCGGGAGCGCATGATCCGCTCCTGGATGATGTTGAAGGATTCCATCATCACGCCGGTGATGCCGGGGCGCTCCGGGGTCGAGCCGAACAGGCGGCCGACGAAGCGGCGACCGGCACGTTCGACCGGCGATCCGGCCGGCTCGTCGGCCTCGAGGTCGTGCAGATGCGAGGCCTGCACCACCGTGGCGTGCCGATGACCGTCATGGGCGAAATTGGCCGCGATGATCAGATCGGCGCCGAGCGCCTGGCAGACCGAGACCGGCACCGGATTGACCAGGGCGCCGTCGACCAGCAACCGCCGGCCGAGGCGGCAGGGCTCGAACACGCCGGGCAGCGCATAGGAGGCGCGCAGGGCCTCGACGAGGCCGCCGCGCGACAGCCAGATCTCGTGGCCGGTCGACAGTTCGGTCGCAACCGCGACGAAGGGCTTTTCCAGCGTCTCGATGGCCGTCTCGCCGAGGTGATGGCCGAGCAGCTTGCCGAGGCGGTCGCCGCCGACCAGGCCCGAGCCGCCGAAGCGAATATCGATCAGCGAAAGCACCTTGCGCGGGGTCAGATCGCGGGCGAAGGCCTCCAGTTCGTCGAGTTTGCCGGCGAGCATGCAGCCGCCGACCACCGCGCCCATCGAGGTGCCAGACACCACGTCCGGCTCGATGCCGGCCGCCTTCAACGCGCGCACGACGCCGATGCCGGCCCAGCCGCGCGCCACACCGGCGCCGAGGGCGAGCCCGATCTTCGGCCGTCGGCGGGGCGCTTCCAGGACCGGCGGCTCGCCGCCCTCCACCACCGACCCACCCCAGATGCGACGCGCGACCTCGACGAACATCGGTCGTCTCCCATTGCTCGGTCCGAATGATTTTTGAATCGATTCAATTCAAGAAGTGTGAATGCGCCAATCCCCTCCCGATCGCCTCGTCGCCACCCTTCCTCGCATGTGGGAACGCCGCTGGCGCTGCCGAAGAGCCGAACGGCGGCGGTGCAGCCCGGTTCCATGCCAACGGCGCGCCGAGCACATCCGGATCCGGGGGGAACAGAAATGCGACCCCTGCATTATGCGAGGTAAGTTGCTGGCTGGAAAAGTCGATTTCCGTATCGGCAAGCGCCAGTTCATGTCACCGCACTGTTCCGTGCCGTGACGTCGCATTCTCGCCTCTTGGAGAAACCGCCCCGTGAATGCGCTCGACAGAAACAAGACTCTGCGCGTCGGAATCGTCGGCGTCGGGAATTGCGCATCGTCTTTCGTGCAGGGTCTGCAATACTACGCAGATGCCGACGGGAACGAGCCCGTCCCGGGTCTCATGCACACGCGCCTCGGCGGCTATCACATCCGCGACATCCGCATCGCCTCGGCCTTCGACGTCACGCGCGGCAAGGTCGGCCGCGACGTCGCCGAGGCGATCCTCGCGCATCCGAACAACACGCAGATCTTCGCCGCGGCGCCGCCGACCGGCGTCCGCGTCGCGCGCGGACCGACGCTCGACGGGCTCGGCAAATACGTGCGCGAGGTGGTCGAGGAGGCCGACGAGGCACCGGTCGATGTGGCACGCGTGCTGAAGGAGACCCGCACCGACGTACTCGTCTCCTATCTGCCGGTCGGCTCGGAGCGTGCGGCCCAGTTCTATGCCGAGCAGGCGCTCGAAGCCGGCTGCGGCTTCGTCAACTGCATGCCGGTTTTCATCGCGTCGCGACCGGAGTGGCGCAAGCGCTTCGAGGAGCGCGGGCTGCCGATCATCGGCGACGACATCAAGAGCCAGGTCGGTGCCACCATCGTCCACCGGGTGCTCGCGAACCTGTTCCGCGAGCGCGGCGTCAGGCTCGATCGCACCTACCAGCTCAATTTCGGCGGCAACACCGACTTCCAGAACATGCTCGAACGCGAGCGGCTGGAATCGAAGAAGATCTCCAAGACCCAGGCCGTCACCAGCCAGTTCGACGTGCCGCTCGCGCCCGAGAACATCCATGTCGGCCCGAGCGATCACGTGCCGTGGCTGACAGATCGGAAGTGGTGCTACATCCGGCTCGAGGGAACAACCTTCGGCGGCGTGCCGCTCAACGCCGAAGTGAAGCTCGAAGTCTGGGACTCGCCCAATTCCGCCGGGATCGTCATCGATGCGGTCCGCTGTGCCAAGCTCGCCATGGATCGCGGCATCGGCGGCGCGCTGATCGGGCCATCGAGCTGGTTCATGAAGTCGCCGCCCGAGCAGTTCACCGACGCGGAAGCACGCGAAAGGACCGCGCGCTTCATCGCCGGGGACGAGGCGCCCGACGCCGACGGCGGATCGGCGCCCACCCCGACACCCGCTCCGCGCGGGCGCGCCTCGTGACCGCGACGATGATCCTGGTCCGGCATGCCGCCCACGGCGACGTCGGCGCGTTCCTCGCCGGCCGTCTGCCCGGTATCCGGCTGGGCGAGGCTGGCCGCGCGCAGGCGGAACGGCTGGCCGACCGGCTGGCGCACGAGCCTTTCGACGCGATCCACGCCAGCCCACGCGAGCGCACGCAGGAGACGGCCGCCGCCGTCGCCGCGCGTCGCAACGGAATGCCGGTCACGATCAGCGCGGCGCTCGACGAGATCGATTTCGGCGCCTGGTCCGGGCGCCCGTTCGACGCGTTGGATCAGGATCCGGAATGGCGGCGTTGGAACGCCGCGCGCAGCCTCGCCCGCACCCCGGCGGGCGAAGGCATGCGCGACGTGACCGAGCGCGTGATGGGCTTGATCGAAGGACTCGCCTCGGCCCATCCGAACGGCGCGGTCGTACTGGTCAGTCATGCCGACGTGATCCGCGCCGCGCTTCTGCACGTGCTCGGCCTGCCCGTCGATGCCTGGCCCCGGATCGACATCGCACCGGCGTCGATCTCGAAGATCGCGTTCGATCCGTGGGGCGCTCAGGTCATCCTGATGAACGAGCGGGTGGATCCGCCGGAGGGCCGCTTTCCGACGACCAGTTTCTCGGACACGGGGGGGCCGGCCACATGAAACTCGTCGTGTTCGGTCTCACCGTCTCGTCGTCCTGGGGCAACGGCCACGCCACGCTCTGGCGGGGCCTGATCCGGGCTCTCACCGCTCGCGGCTGGAGCGTGGTGTTCTTCGAACGCGATGTGCCCTGGTATGCCGGCGCGCGCGACCTCGACGCGATCGAGGGCGGCGCGCTGATCCTCTACGACGACTGGGACAGCGCGGCCCGCACGGCCAGGGCCCATCTCGACGAGGCCGACGTCGCGATGGTGACGTCCTATTGCCCGGACGGGATCGCCGCGACCGAACTGGTGCTCGGGTCGAAGGCGGGCACGAAGGTGTTCTACGACCTCGACACGCCGGTCACGCTCGCCGAACTCGAACGCGGCGCGCGCCCGGCCTATGTCGGCGCGCGCGGGCTCGCCGACTTCGACCTTGCGCTGAGCTACACCGGCGGGGCGGCGCTCGACGGGCTGGAAACCCGGCTCGGCGCCCGGCGGGCCGTGCCGCTCTATGGCCACGTCGATCCCACCGTGCACCGGCCATGCGAACCGCGCGAGGCCTATGCCGGCGCGCTGTCCTACCTCGGCACCTATACCGCGGACCGGCAGACCGCGCTCGAACGGCTGATGATCGAGCCGGCGCGGTTGCGGCCGGCGGCGCGGTTCGTGATCGGCGGGGCGCAATATCCGCAAGAGTTTCCCTGGGGGCCGAACGTCTGGTTCGTCCGGCACCTGCCGCCCGACGAGCATCCGGCGTTCTTCTCGTCGTCGCGGCTGACCCTCAATGTGACGCGTCAGGCCATGGCCGCGATGGGCTGGTGTCCGTCCGGCCGGCTGTTCGAGGCCGCCGCCTGCGGCACGGCGATCCTGACCGACACCTGGGACGGGCTCGACGCCTTCTTCGAGCCGGGAGACGAGATCCTGGTCGCGCGCGACACCGAGGACACGCTCGCCGCACTCGACCGGTCCGACGCGGAACTCGCGGCGATCAGCGCCCGAGCGCGCGAACGCGTGCTCGCCGAGCACACATCGGCGGCCCGCGCGGCCGAGTTCGAACAGATCCTCGGCAGCATGCGTCCGGCGCGATCGATGGCCGCCGCACCTCAGGCCCGGCCCGGGCCCGTTCCGGGCGCCACGCTCGCGGCGCAGGGGGCTGACCGCCATGCTCGGCATCGTGCCCGCCGCCGGTCGCGGCTCCCGCATCCAGCCGCTCGCCTTCTCAAAGGAATTGCTGCCGGTCGGCAGCCGGGTCGTCGAGGGCGTCGAGCGGCCCTGCGCGGTCAGCGAATACCTCGTGGAGCGCATGATCGCTGCGGGGGCGGACAAGATCTGTTTCGTGATCTCGCCCGGTAAATCCGACATTCTCGAATATTACGGCGCCGGCATCGGCGGGACCGCGGTCTCCTATGTCGTGCAGCCGACCGCGGCCGGGCTCTGCGACGCGCTGTTCCGCGCCGCGCCCTTCGTCGCCGCGGACGAGACGGTGCTGATCGGCCTGCCCGATACCGTCTGGTTCCCGATCGAGGGCTTTGCCGCCCTGCCGGCGGACCGGCTCGGGTTCCTGCTGTTTCCGGTCGACGACCCGTCGCAGTTCGATGCCGTCGTCACCGATGCGGAGGGCCGCGTGCGCGAGATCCAGGTCAAGCGACCGGACGCAACGAGCCGGTGGATCTGGGGCGCGATCCGCATGCCCGGTCGGGTGTTCCATGAGCTCGAAGCGCTCTGGCAGCGGCCCGAGCGCGGCGACGAATACGTCGGCACGCTGGTCAACGCCTGGCTCGCGACCGGCGGCGAGGCTGTCGGCGTGGCAGCCGGCGAAGCCTATGTCGATGTCGGCACGTTCAACGGCTACCGCGCCGCGATCGGACTCCTGAACCGCCGCATGGCGGAGGCAGGCCACATCGGCGCGATCGGTCGTCGGCCCGTCGCCGGCGGCGACCCGCCGGACCCTCGTCACGAACCGCTCGGAGGCCTCAGCCGATGATCAACCTGACCCGCGAGGAGATCCGGGCGCGCGTGGCCGCGCTCGGACCCTGGTTCCACAATATGGAGATCGACGGCGTGCCGACCGCGCCCGATCATTTCCTCGGCGACTATCCGCGCACCAAGTGGAAGTCCTTCGCCGATGCGATCCCGCAGGATCTGACCGGCCGCACCGTGCTCGATATCGGCTGCAACGGCGGATTCTACTCGATCGAGATGAAGCGTCGCGGCGCCGAACGGGTGCTCGGCATCGATTTCGACGAGGGCTATCTCGCGCAGGCCCGCTTCGCGGCGGAAGCGAGCGGGCTCGAGATCGAGTTCCGGCAGATGTCGGTCTACGACGTCGCCAGCCTCGGCGAACGCTTCGACGTCGTGCTGTTCATGGGCGTGCTCTACCACCTGCGCCACCCGCTTCTGGCGCTCGACCTGGTCGGCGAGCATGTCGTCGGCGGCCTCATGGTGTTCCAGTCGATGCAGCGCGGCAGCGCCAGGGCGGCGCAGGTGCCCGAGGACGTGCCGTTCTGGACGACGGCGCTGTTCGACGACGCCGACTATCCGAAGCTGCATTTCGTCGAGAACCGCTACGCCGGCGATCCGACCAACTGGTGGATCCCGAACGCCGCCTGCGTCGAGGCGATGCTGCGTTCGGCCGGCTTCTCGATCGTCGAGCGGCCGGAGCGCGAGGTCTATGTCTGCCGCAAGACCGGTCCGGCCGCCGGCGAAGGCGCGGTGCATCCGGCGCGCGGTTGGGGCAGAGCGACAGGCGGCAACAGCCAGACTGGGAGCGACGCATGATCGAAGCGGCGATGATCTGGAACGAGCCGAACAACAAGTCGCACTGGGACCCCGAGCTCGACCCGGACTGGGCGCGCTTCGGCGACATGGCGATCCGCGCTGCGCAAGCGATCGCGGGCGCCAATCCCGGCCTGCCGAAAGTGCTCGGCGGCATTTCGCCGATCGATCCGCTGTTCATGATCAACATGCGCGAACGCGGCGTGCTCGACCATGTCGACGCCGTCGCGGTGCATGGCTTCCCGCTCGACTGGAACCTCTGGCAGATCGGCGAATGGCCCGCGAAAATCGACGAGATCCGCGCGGTCACCGATCTGCCGATCTGGGTTTCGGAAGTCGGCGTGTCGAGCTTCGGCGCGGAGGAAGTGCAGGCCTGGGGGCTCGAACGGACATTCGAGCTGTTGGCGGGGCGGGCGCCGCGCATCCACTGGTACAGTCTCTACGACCTGCCGCGCGCCTGGGAGGCGACGACCCGGCACCGTGAGGCGGAGGGATCGTCCTACTACCGGCATTTCGCCATGGGCCTCCTGCGCGAGGACGGCAGCCCGAAGCCGGCGCTCGACGTCTTCGCGCGGCACCCGGGGGTCTTCGGGCTCTGCCAGTGGTTCCATTATCAGGATCACCGGCTCGACGACGCCGTCGCCTGGATGAAGCGGCTCGGCGTCCGTCATCTGCGCACGGGCCTGTCCTGGGCCGACAGCTTCCGCCCCGACGCGCTCGCCTGGTTCGACCGGCAGATGGCCGCGCTCGCCGATTTCGACGTGACCGTCACCTTCTGCTTCACGCCGGAGCACAGGGGCCTCGCCCCGCACCACACCAGCCCGCCGATCGAACCGGACGAATTCGCCGCCTTCTGCGCGGACATGATCCGGCGCTATGCGCCCGGCGCGGCGGTTCGGGCGGCGGAGTGAACGGGACGCCCAGGCGGTCATTTCGTTGATCGGGCGAGGTGCCATCGATCGACAGCAGCCCGGGATGCCGATGACGGTGGGCATATGCATCCCCGGTCAAGTCGCTCACGCCCCGGCCGATAGCATTGCGACCTTCGAGGATCGCCCGGCGGCCGCCTTCGCCTCTGTGAGGAAATAGGCAATCGTCTTGGCGATGCCCTTCTCGAGCGGCACCTTCGGCTGCCAGCCGAGGACGCGGGCGGCGAGGTCGATGTCCGGACGGCGGCGGCGCGGATCGTCGACCGGCAGGGCGCGGTAGGTGACGGCCGAGCGCGAGCAGGTCATCGCCAGGACCTTGTCGACCAGATCGCCGACCGTCAGTTCGTTGGGATTGCCGAGGTTGATCGCCCCGCGGTAGTCGCCGTCGTAGACGATGAGCCGCATCAGGCCATCGACGAGATCGTCGACGTAGCAGAACGAGCGCGTCTGCTCGCCGGTGCCGTAGACGGTGATGTCGTCGCCAGACAGCGCCTGCGTGACGACGTTCGACACCACGCGACCGTCATCGGCGCGCATGCGCGGGCCGTAGGTGTTGAAGATCCGCGCCACGCGCACGTCGGCGCGACCGGCGCGCAGGTAGTCGAAGCTCAGCGTCTCGGCGGCGCGCTTGCCCTCGTCGTAGCAGGCGCGCGGGCCCGTCGGGTTGACGTTGCCCCAGTAGCTCTCGCGCTGCGGATGGACCTCCGGGTCGCCGTAGATCTCGCTGGTCGAGGACAGCAGGAACCGGGCGCCGCTGCGCTCGGCCAGTTGCAGCAGGTGGCGCGTGCCGAGCACGTTGGTCAGCAACGTGTGCTCGGGGTCGGCCTGGTAATGCGGCGGCGAGGCCGCGCAGGCGAGATTGAGCACGAACGCGATGTCGAGCCCGCCGCGCGACAGACGCGCCGGCAAGCCCTCGATGACGTCGGCATCGACAGCGTCGAAACGGGACTCGCGCTCGAGGTGACGCAGGTTCTCCCATCGTCCCGTTTGGAAATTATCGATGCAGATCACATGATGTCCGGCTGCAATCAGCGCGTCGCACATATGGGATCCGATAAATCCCGCGCCGCCCGCAACGATCGCAACTTTGCTCTTCTTCGATTGCATCCCCACACTCCTTGGTAAAAAATCGGGGCCTTGCCGATCTTCTACTTAGAACGTGCGAGAAAGGATAAGGTTCGGCTTTCGCCAAATTCTGTGAAAATCTGAAATTCTTGGGTTGTTCCAGTCAATTGATCGGAGAAAAACCTTGCACGCGATCCGGGACCCCCTGCGCGCCACACGCTCAGGCGAGCGCCGCTGCCGGGCGGCGCTCGCCCATCGCTGCCCTGAGCGCCGCCTCGACCGTCTCGGCGCGGTGAGCAGCCGTGTGGGCGCCGAGCACCCGGACGCGGCCGGCCGCGCCGATCCGTTCCGCCGCGGTCGCATCGACGCCGGTCAGGATCTCGACGACCCGCTCGGCGGTATCGGCGAGCAGGATCTCGCGCTCCGGCCGCAACAGCGTCTCGATGCCGGCCCAGGTGTCGGAGATGATCGGCGTGCCGCAGGCGGCGGCCTCGAACAGGCGCACGCTGGGGCTCCAGCCGGCGCGGACCATGTCGGCGCGGGTAACGTTGAGCGTGAACCGGCAGGCGTCATAGAAGGCCGGGTGGTCGGCGGGACCGACATGGTCGATGCGCTCGACATTGGCCGGCCAGTCGATGTCGGCCGGGTATTGCGGCCCGGCGACGACGAAGCGCCGGTCGGGCAGACGCCGCGCCGGCTCGATCAGCAGCCGGTCGAGCACAGGCTGGCGATCCGGGCTGTAGGTGCCGAGATAGCCGAGATCCCAGCGCTTCGGTCCGGCGGCCGGCCTGTAGAGCGCGGGATCAACCGAGCAGTAGAGCGCGCGGGCGGCCGGCGCGCCCCAGCGGCGTTCGAGCCGGTCGAGCGTCGGGCCGCCGGTGAAGGAGAAATAGACGTCGAAGCCGGGGATCTGGCGCGGGGTCAGATAGGCGCAGGTACCGGCCTCGAGCGCGGCGAGCGTCACCGGCGTATCGATGTCGTAGAAGGCGGTGACGCCGCGCGCAGTCGCCTGCACCCAGTCGCCGACGGCGATGCCGTCGGGCACATAGGAGCCGACGATCACCGCATCCGCCTCAGCCACGGCACGGCCGTGACGTTCGAGCGTCTGCAGATCGCCGTACAGGTCGAAGCGGCAATAGTCCGGCTCGGCGAGGTCCCGATGCGCGGCGTACCACGGGACGTCGCGCTCCAGAAACAGGATATCGTGACCGCGCGCGGCCAGTGCCTTCAGGAGCGCGCGGAAGGTCGTCGCGTGGCCGTTGCCCCAGGACGACGACAGGCTCAAGCCCAGGACGACGATCCGCAGCCCCGCCGTCATGCGGCGTTCCTCTCGCGCTTCATCGCGGCGGTCTGGTGCAGCAGCGCATCGACCTGCGCGCCGCGGCGCTCGTAGGTGTGCTCGGCGAGCACCCGCATGCGCGCGGCCTGGCCGATCGAGCGCGCGATCTGAGGCGTCAGCGCATCGAGATGATCGGCGACGTCGCGCCCGTCGCGCGCGACCAGGACTTCGAGATCCGGGATCAGGAACATCTCGATCCCCTCCCATGCGTCGGTGATCAGGCAGGCGCCGGCGCCGACCGCCTCGAACACGCGCGTCGCCGGCGAATAGCCGGTCTCGGCCATGCTGTCGCGCGCGATGTTCAGGACCGCGAGCGGCGTCACGTTGAAGGCGTTGTGCTCGCGCGTATAGACGTGGCCGATGGCATTGACGTTGGCCGGCACGTGGTTCGGAACCCAGCCGTTGCCGCCGAGCAGGAAGCTCCGGTCCGGCCGCTGTGCCGCCGGCTCCAGGAAGAACCGGCGCACGCGTTCCTCGCGGTCGGGCAGGCGATTGCCGAGGAAGGCGAGATCGGCCGAGAAGCGCGGATCGGGATCGACCGGATGATGGGTCGACGCGTCGAGGGCGTTGTAGACCGGCACGCAGCGCTCTGCGCCGAAGGCGGTGTAGCGCTCGACGACCGGCGGGCCGCCGCCATAGGTCAGCACGAGATCGAGCGACGGTAGCCGGCGGCGCAGCGGATGCTCGGGCGTCCGCGCAATCTCGGCCAGCGTCGCCGGCGCATCGACATCCCAGAAGATGCGGATCGCGTCGTCGCGGGCGGCGGTCATCACGCCGTCGAGCAGTTCGTCGTCGTAGACGCCGACGCCACTCGCCTTGACCACCACATCGGCCGCGGCCGCTTGCGCCACGACCGCGCGCAGGCCCTCCTCCGTCGCCGGGTAGACGACGACCCTGGCCCAGTCCGGCGCCTCCATGTCCTTGTGCAGTTGCCGATCGAAGGCGTCCGGCTCGTAGAAGGTCACCTGATGGCCGCGCCGGGCCAGATCGGCGATCAGGCCGCGATAATAGGTGGCGGCGCCGTTCCAGTAGGACGACAGGAGGCTCGAGCCGTAGAAGGCGATGTTCATGCCGGGATCTCCGTTCCGGACACCGCTGGGCGGATGTCGTCGGTCAGCGGATCCGTCCCGAGGCGGGCCGCGGGGGCACCATCGAGGCGGTCCAGGATCGCGAGAAGCTCATCGACGCGGTGGGCGCAGGTGTGGCGGGATCGGATCGTTTCCAAGCCGGCTTCGGCCAGAGCGTGGCGAGATTCGGGCTCGGCGGCGAGCCGTCTCAGGTGCGCCGCCGCCTCTTCGCGCGATCGGGCGAGCAGGTAGTCCGTCCCCGGCCGGAACAGATTTTCCGTATCGTCCCAGGGTGCGGAGACCAGCGGGATGCCGCAGGCGAGCGCCTCGAAGACGCGAATGGTCGGGATGCCGGGCAGCGCCTCCGCGTAGTAGCGGCGCGGCACATGGACGGTCGCCATGTGCTGGGCGAAGACGTCCGGCACGCTGGCATTCGGCATCCAGCCGCGATAGCGCGCGCCGTAGCGGGCGAGCGTGTCGAGCGCGGCTTGCGGATAGCGCACGCCGTAGATGTCGAGGTCGAGCCCGGCGTCCTGGGCCGGGCCGAGCAGGAAGGTCTCCAGCTCGGCCGAGCGCTCGTCGTCGCCCCAGTTGCCGATGAAGACGACGCCCTCGCGTTGGCCCTCGATCCGGGGCGGCTGGAACCGGCGCGTGTCCGCCGCTTCGTGCCAGACGAACACCCGATCGCCCCAGCCCCAGCGCCGGTAGACCGCGGCGAGCGTGGCGCCGAAGGCGAGCACGCCGTCATAGCCGGAGAGGTCATGGGCGCGCATCGCATCCGGATCGCTGACCGCACGATGGTGCGTGTCATGGAACAGCAGCCGGTAGCGGCCGCCGTCGCGCCGATGCCGGCCGACCCGGGCGACCAGGCCCGGCTCGTTCCACTCGTGCACGAGCACGAGATCCGCGTCCGCGAGAGCCGCTTCGATGTCGAAGTCGCGGTCGTGCGTGCGGCTCGACAGCTCGGGATAGGCCCGGCGCCAGGGTTCCAGCCCGTTGCGGCCGTGATCGTCGAGCAGGTTGGCGAGGCTCCAGGCGCCGCGCGGCTCGTAGACGTCGACGCGGTGGCAGCGATGGACCAGTTCGCTCGCGATGCCGCGCAGGAAATGCGCGTTGCCATGGTTCCAGCACGAGGCAAGCGAGTGAGTGAAGTAGACGATCTTCATGCCGGCTCCTCGATCGGCTCGGGCGCGGGAGGCACGGTCGGGGCCGGAGCACCGGACCGGGCCCGCGCCTCCGTCAGGCCGGCACGCGCGGCGACGAAATCCCGGCGCGAGCGCACCGCTGCGGTCAGAACCGCCAGCATGCGGTCGGCCATGACCTCGGCGGTGTAACGGCCCGCGCGACGGCGCGCGACCGCGCCGAGCCGGGTGGCGCGAACCGGATCGTCGAGCAATGCGTTCACCGCCACGGCAATCGCCGCGGAATCCCCGGTCGGCACGAACAGCGCCGTCTCGTCCCAGAGTTCGCGAAAGGTCGCGATGTCCGAGAGCACCAGCGCGGCGCCGGCTTGCGCCGCCTCGAGCACGCCGAGGCCGAACGGTTCATAGGTCGCCGGCGAGACGAAGACCGGCGCGCGGCCGAGCCAGCGACGCATCGCGGGCTCGGCCTGGACGCCGATCGACCGGAGGTGCCGCGCCTCCGCGCGCGTACCGTCCGGCCCGAGCATCGGTCCAGCAGCGATCACGGGGGCATCCATGTCGGCGGCGGCGGCATCGAGCACGGCAAGTCCCTTGGCCTCGTCCCAGAACCGGCCGGCGGCGAAGACGAAACGGCCGCGCCGCTCTTCCGCGACAGCCGGCGCGACCCGCCCGTTCAGCACCGCGAGGGGCAGTTTCGGCAGGTCGTAAGCGCGCTTGGTCGCCACCGCGAAAGCCCGGCTCGGCGTCAGCACGGCCTCGGCGCTCACGAGCCCGGCGTGGTTCATCGCGATACGCCAGCGAAAGTCATCCGGCACGGGTTCGTCGCCCTTCACCGCCTGCCACCAGGTGGCGAGGCAGGAGTGGTTGATCGCGATCACCGGCACGGCGAAGCGCGCCAGCGCGGCCAGAGCCGGCGTCGACAGCAACACGACATCGACCCGCTCGGCGACCGCCAGTGCGGCGACCCGCGCCGCAGTCTCGCGCACCGGCGCGGCCGACGGCGCCAGCCAATCGAGCGCGCCGCCGATCTCGACCAGCCGCAGACCCGGGATCGCCTCGGCCTCGCGGCGGCGAGGGCCGAACGGGCTCGGACCGATCACCGCGAGCACGGTCTCGACGCCGCGCGGCGCCAGCGCGCCGGCGAGATCGAGGCTCCAGCGCCAGACGCCGCCGACGGTATCCGTGGTGATCAGGATGCGGAGCGGCGGCCCCGCGGTCACGCCATCCGGCACGGGGCCTCCAGCTCTTCGAGGGGCAAGGGCCGGTCGTCCTGGATGTCGCTCATCCGGTCGAACAGGCCGAGATAGTGGTCATGCGCCCGTTCCCAGGCGCGTTCGTCGGGCAGGCCGAACAGCTTCCGGTAGTCGGGCGAGGACGGATAGGGATAGAGCGGCACCGGGTCGTTGGCCCAGACACCGGCGGCGTGCATGCGGCTGCGCCAGTCGGCGATCAGGTCCGGATCGTCGCCGGCGACCTTGATCAGGTTCGCCTGCACGAAAGGCACGCGGCGGCGGGCGTGGATCAGCCGTTCGGCCAGTTCGTCGGTGGTCAGCCGGCAGTTCTTGTCGAGTTCCGCGCGGCCCTCGACGGTCAGGCTCTCGACGCCGGCCTCGATCGACACGCAGCCGGCGCGGCCGAGCAGGTCGAGCATCTCGGGTTTCCATAGATCGATGCGGGTCTGGATGCCGAATTCGACCGGCCGCTCGGCGAGCGCTTCGAGCAGGGCCTTCTGCGGCAGGAAGATCTCGTCGATGAAATAGAGGTAGCGCGCGCCCTGCGCGATCAGGCCGTCGATCTCGGCGATCAGCGGTTCAAGCGCGCGGCGGCGGTATTTGTCGCGGTAGTCGATCTTGGCGCAGAACGAACAGGTGTAGGGACAGCCGCGCGAGGCCTCGACCTCGGCACCAGGGCCGACCGGCGCCGCCTCGAAACGGTGATGGTGATGGTGGTGACGGGCGACCCAGTCCGCCGGCCAGTCGATCGCGGGCAGATCGACGAAGGCGGCCGCGCGCGGGGCACCGGTGACCAGGATCTCGCCGTCCCGACGGACCGCGACGCCCGGTACATGCGCCGGATCATCCGCGTCGGCGAGATCGGCGATCACCTCCTCACATTCGCCGCGCACCACGACGTCGACGCCGAGTTTCTCAGCCGTCGCCTTCGGCGTCACCGAACCATGCGGACCGACCGCGACGGTCCGGCCGCCGCGTCCGGCGAGCGCGTCGAGGAAGGCGCGCGGGATGCGCAGCTCGGGCTGGGCGCAGCGCCAGAACAGATAGGTCGGCGCCGTCGTCACCACGGTCATGTCGGGCCGGAAGTCGGCAACCTGATCGGCGAGCGCGGTGAGAGGCGTATCGGTGATATGGCCGTCGACGAGCAGAACCCGATGCCCGGCACGTTCGAGCAGAACCTTGGCCGCGCCGAGTTCGAGCGGCAGATGCGGCTCGCGGCAGCCGAAATAGATCGAGCCCTCGAAGCTCCAGGTCGGGTTGACGAGCGCGACACGCATGGGCCTCACCCTCCGACCTTGAGCCGGCGACCGGCGTCCGCTCCGCTGGCGACGCCTTCGGTGCGCAGCCAATCGGCGAGACGCCGCAAGCCGTCGCGCCAGCCGACAGGCGTGCCGAGACCGAGCGCGGCGCGGATCGCGGACGTATCGGCCACAAAGTACTTCTGGTCGCCCTGCCGCCATCCGGAGACGCGCGTCTCCACTTTTCGCCCGATCAGTCGCTCGATCTCGGCGATCAGGGCGACGAGGCTCACCGCGTTGTCCGGTCCGCCGCCGAGGTTGAAGGCGCGGCCGGCGATCGTGCCGATGCGCTCGCGGGCGCGCCGATAGGCCTCGACGCAGTCGCCGACGTAGAGCACGTCGCGCACCTGGCGGCCGTCGCCATAGATCGAGATCGGCCGTCCCTCGAGCGCGCGGATCAGGAAGTGGGCGACCCAGCCCTGATCCTCGGTGCCCATCTGACGCGGGCCGTAGATGCAGCTCATGCGCAGGACCGCGGTCGGAATACCGAAGCTGCGGGCGTAGTCGAGCACGTACTGATCTGCCGCGCCTTTCGAGCAGCCGTAGGGTGTGTGGAAGTCGAGCGGCCGATCCTCGGCGATGCCGCGCACCGCGAGCGCCGGGTCGGCCGGGAGCCACGCGCCGCGCTCGCAATCGAGAGGCACGTCGGCGAGGTCGCCGTAGACCTTGTTGGTCGAGGCGAAGACAACCGGCACCGGCGTCGGACGGCGGCGCACCGCCTCGAGCAGGTTCAGCGTGCCGGCGATGTTGACCGAGAAATCGTCGAGCGGGTCGACGAGGCTCGTCGTCACCGCGACCTGGGCGGCAAGGTGGAACACCGAGCCCGCGTCCCGAGCCGCGTCAGCGACCGCGCTGGCATCGCGAATGTCCTGTCGCGCAAAGCTGATCCGGTCGCCGTGCCGCTGCTTCAGCCAGTCGAGATTACGCTCGACGCCGGGGCGGGCGAGCGCATCGAGGATCAGCACGTGCTCGCCATCGGTCGCAAGGCGATCGGCCAGATTCGAGCCGATGAAGCCGGCGCCGCCGGTGATGAGCACGGGCCGGAGGCCGATCACGCTCGGCGCCGCGGGCGTGGTCCGGTCCGCGCTCATGCGACGAGCCCCCGCGCTTCGAGTTCGCGGCGGGCGGCGTCGACCCTGTCGACCGCCTCCTCGCCGGCGACCCATTCGGCCAGCTCCTCGAGCCCGCGCTCGAAATCGGCCTTGGCAACGAAGCCGATCGTCTCGGCCGCCCTGGTCGTGTCGGCGAAGCAGTGGCGGATGTCGCCGGTGCGGGCCTTGCCCGTCACTTCCGGTTCGATGTCGGTGCGCCCCATCGCCCGGCCGAGTGCCCGGGCGATGTCGAGCACCGAGCGATCTTGGCCGCTCGCGATGTTGAACACCTCGCCGGCGGCTTTCGGGTGTTCGAGCGACACCGCGAAGGCCTCGGCGACGTCGGAGACATGGACGAAATCCCGGCGCTGGTGGCCGTCCTCGAACAAGAGCGGCGGCTGGCCGTTGGCGAGCCTCGAGGCGAAGATCGCCAGCACGCCGGTATAGGGATTGGAGAGCGCCTGGCCGGGGCCGTAGACGTTGTAGAGCCGGAGCGCCACCGCCTCCATGCCATAGGCCGGCGCGACGCAGAGCGTCAGGCGCTCCTGGACGTATTTGGTCAGCGCATAGACCGACGCGAGCGACGGGCGCTTCCATTCCGGCGTCGGCACCGGGATCAGCGACCGGCCGTGTTCGTCGACCGGGTCCCAGCCGATCCCAACCATGCGCGAGCGCGCGGCGTCCTCGACGGCCACGCCGTCTTGCGTGCGGTAGAGCCCTTCGCCGTAGATGCTCATCGAGGAGGCGACGACGACCCGGCGCACGGGGCGCTCGATCATCTGCTGGAACAGGATCGCGGTGCCCTGGTCGTTGACCGAGACGTAGCGATCGATCGCATACATGCTCTGGCCGACTCCGACTTCCGCAGCCAGATGGACGACGCTGTCGATGCCCTTCAGGGCGGCTGCGACCGCATCGGCATCGCGCATGTCGCCGGCGACGAACTCAGCTTCTGGCGCTAGGCCGTTGGGGCGATCGGCTCCGCCGTGAACCTGTTCGATCAGGCTGTCGAAAACCCGCACCTGGTGACCGCGCTTCAACAGCGCGTCGACGACGTGGCGGCCGATGAACCCGGCGCCGCCGGTGACGAGTACCTTTTCCATGGGGCGCTCCTCAGGACCGGCTGATCAGCTTGTTGAAACGGCTGTCGCCTTCGGCCTGGTAGAGCAGCGCCAGTTCGTTCTCCTCGAACTTCTCGAAGAACTCGTCCCAGGAGATTTCTTCCAAGCTGTCGTCCGGCTCGGCGAAATCGAAGCGCAGGATGCCGGGATCGTCGCCCTTGCCGGTGGCCTTCACGCGCGACGGTCGGCCGCCGTGGCCTTCCACCCATTGCCGGATCTCGTCGTGGTCGATCGTGGTCTTGGCCTGCGCCATCGATGGCTCTCCCGAACACGGCGCCCCGCCGACGGCAACCCGGTCGGTCAGGGCAAGGACGGCAGGCGCAACGCCGATGTCTCGAAGCTTGTTCCAGACTGAAAAATATTACCCGACGGAATGATCGTTCGCCCCAACCATCTGACGTACCTTGCGATTTCCGTTTCGATCGCCGAACGCTCGTCCGCCGCTGCGTCATGGGCGAAGCGCCAGGCGCCGAGTTGGAACGCCGCATAGCAGGGGATCAGAAAATCGAGCAGCGCGCGGTCGACCGCGCGATCGGCGGCCAGTTCGATCCGCGTGATCAGACGATCACGCTCGGCCAGATCGAGATCGAACTCGACGGTCGCGCCCGCAATGTCCCAGGCGATGTCTTGCGGGCCGATCAGATCATGCGAGCGGTCGTGATCGACGGCGTCGGTCTTGAGGATGCGGCCATCCGGCAGCATCAGCCATTCGCAGGCGCGGAGCCTGCCGTCGATGTGGACCGGATGCCCATGCCGGCCCGAGAGGCGCCCGGCGAGATCGGCCATGCCGTCGTGACGGATGCCGAGCTCCTCGGCGACATTGATCCGCAGCATCTCCGCGAGCGTCTCCAGCGAGGCGCCGGTCCGGTCGGCCGGGAAAGCGGCGGCACGGAAGCCGAGATAGTCGCCGAGCCGGTCGAGGAAGCGATCCCGGTCCGGACCCTGGGGATCGAGGATCGCAGCGTCGCGCTCGAAGCGGTCGAGGACGAAGCCATAGACGTCGCCGAGCACCGCAGGGGCGAAGCCGGCCTCGGCGAGCCGCCGCTGGCGGGCGACCGCCGCGCGCGCCGGCGAACCGAGGCCGGCGAACTTCGCCAGCACCGGTCCGTCCGGCGTTTCGAACAGGAACTTGCGCCGCTCCTTGCCCGCGTCGACGGCGGGCGGGCGTCGAAACCGCCGGGCGCCCCGCCACCGACCGGCCGACAGATCCGCGACCAGCCGCGCCGGCGCACCGAGCGCCGCGCCGACCAGCCGTTCGAGGCGGCGATCGGCCCCGAGAAACACGGTGTCGAAGTCGATGACGATCCGCTGGACCTCGGCCCAGCGCGCGCGATGGGCCGGCTGAGCCGCGGATCCGAGATCGCCGGCGTGACCGGGACAGAAGACCAGCCGCGACCGAGGCACGCCATGCTGCTCCAAGAGATCCGCGGTGGCGCCGAAGGAACTGCCGGAGAGACCCGGCCCCTCGTCGACGATCGCGATCCGCGTCTCGTCCGGGGCCGCCAGGCGGTCGACGAGCACCGGATCGACCGACAGGTGACGGGCGAACGGGTCCCCGACCGGCCGCAGGGTGACAAAGCTCTCCGCACCGCTCGCCGCCGCGACGAGTGCGGCGAGCGGCAGGCCGATCGAACGCAGCCCGATCACCACGGGCGGTCCCGCGGCGTCGGCGGCGAGGCGGCGGCCCGCGGCCAGGAACTGATCCGGATAGAGGCCGTAGTGCGCGAAACCCTCCGCATGCCGGACCGCGACACGCGTCGGCCAGTCGCGCAGCAGCAGGAGATCGGTGGTCGCCATCGCCGCGCGCAACGCCCATCGATGGACGAAGGCATCGCTGGCGGCCTCGGCCTCGATCAACCGGGCGAGCGCCAGCATCCAGGCGCACAGCGCTTCCGTGTCGGGCGTCGTGCGGTCGACCTCGCCGGCGGCATGGCAGTCGGCATCGACCAGCCCTTGGGCAAGGGCGCCGGCGTCGACGAACAGATCCAAGAGATCGGAGGCCGCGCCCGCCGATGGCGGCCGCTGCGCTGCCTGCACCAGCCGGTCGCGGAGGCGGCGCAGCTGCGGCAGAACCGCCACGATGTCTTCCTGGTCTCCGTAGACGAGCATCCGGCGCAGTCCCCGCTCCCGAGAGCGCTGTGCCGGACGCAGGCTTCACGGTCGGTCCGGCTTCCTCCAACGGAACCGTGGCCTCGCAGTTCCAGCCCTCCGGAACAACACGCAGATCGAAGCCGTTGCCCGCGCAACGTTCCAGCCGTAGCGGCGCCGTCGCGCGGTCCTGTGGACGAGGAGGAGACGCATGCCCCGGCTCATCGAACGTATCGCCGAGGCCAAGCGCGGGCGGATCGACGCACGGCGGAGCGCGGTGATCGTCGCCCACCCCGATGACGAGACGATCGGCTGCGGCGCCTTGCTGGCGCGGCTCGACGGCGTGCAGGTGATCGTGGTGACCGACGGCGCGCCGGCGAACGGCATCGATGCGCGCACGCACGGCTTCGCCGATATCGATGCCTATGCGGCCGCGCGGGCGCGCGAACTTGACCTCGCCCTGTCGCTCGCCGGCGTGGCGTCGTCGAACATCCGACGGCTCGGCCTTGCCGATCAGGGTGCGGCGCATGCGCTGCCCCGCCTGACACGGACGCTCGCATCGCTGATCGACGCCCTCGGGCTCGCGGCGATTCTCACCCACGCCTTCGAAGGCGGGCATCCCGACCACGATGCCGTCGCCTTCGCCGTCGCGGCCGCGGTGGAGCGGTTGGAGCGACCCGTCGAGGTCGTCGAGATGCCGTTCTATCACCGCGCCGGCGACGACATGGTCCTGCAGCATTTCGCCGACGTCGGCCCCTGCGAGGTCACGCTGCCACTCGGGGAGGCCGAGCGCGCGCTGAAGGCGCGCATGCTCGCCGCCCATGCCACGCAGGCGGCCACGTTGACGCCGTTCTCGACTGCCTTCGAGCGTTTCCGCCCGGCCCGACCGCGCAACTTCCGCGCGCTGCCGAATGGCGGGGCCGTCCTCTACGCCGATCGGGACTGGGGCTCGACGCCCGGCTCTGGCCGGTGATGGCGGCCCGGGCGCTCGACGACCTCAAGCAACCCGGAACGATCGCGGAGGCCGACGCGTGGGCCTGACCATTCTGTCCATCGCCTACACCCATGCACCGGTCGGGCCGGATGTCTCCGGCGGCGCGGAGCAGATCCTGCATCTGCTCGACCGCGCCCTGGTCGCCCGCGGCCACCGCTCCGTGGTCGTCGCGCAGGCCGGCTCGTCGATCGCGGGCGAGCTCGTTGCCTATCGCGGCGCGGACGGCCTGATCGACGGTGTCGCGCGGGCGGCAGCGGAAAGACGGGCCCGGGCAGCGGTCGACGAGGCGCTGCTCGGCTGCCGACCGGACGTCGTCCATATGCACGGCATCGACTTCGCGACCACGCTGCCGCCCGCTGGCCCCCGGTGGTGGTATCGCTGCACCTGCCGGTGGCGACCTATGGCGAGGCGCTCAGGATCGAGCGGCCGGATCTCTGGCTCCTGCCGGTCTCGCGCACACAGGCCCGCGGCGCGGCGGCGCTGCCGGGGCTGCTGACTCCGATCGAGAACGGCATCGATGTCGAGGCCTTCACGCCGGCCATCGACATTCCCCTCGCCCGACGCGAGCACGCGCTCGTGCTCGCCCGGATCTGCCCCGAGAAGGGAATCCATCTCGCGATCGACGCGACACGGGCAGCGGGCTTGCCGATCCTGATCGGCGGCGAGGTCTTTCCTTATCCGGCTCACCTTTCCTATTTCCATGCCGAGATCCGGCCCCGGCTCGGGCCGGACGTCCGGTATCTCGGCGCGGTCGGCGCAGCTGAGAAACGCCGGCTCCTGGCGGCGGCGCGCTGTCTGATCGTCGCCTCGACCATCGACGAGACCAGTTCGCTGGTCGCGCGCGAGGCCGCGGCGTCGGGCACGCCGGTCGTGGCACTCGATCGCGGCGCTTTGGCCGAGACGGTCGAACACGGCCGGACCGGCCTGATCGTCGCCGAACCCGGTGATCTGGCGGCGGCGATCCAAGCCGTCGGGACGATCAATCCGGCGACCTGCCGGGCGGTCGCTCGGTTGCGGTTCTCGGCCGCTGCGATGGCCGAACGCACGATCACGCTCTACCGGGATCTCGCAGAGGGCCGCCGCCCGCCGTGCTTCGACGACGGCACCGGCGCGCCGGTCGAGGGCGACGTGGCATGGGCGACGCCGCGGGATCAGGCCCGCCCACAGTCGCGGTGGGAGTCGATCCGATGATCGCCCCGCGGCCGAACTCGGACATCTGCGCGGAGGTCGTCCGCGACCCCGCCATGCTCGCGGGTCTCGTCGCAGACTGGTGGCGGCTCTGGCATGCCGCTGAGCAACCGACGGCGTTTCAGTCGCCGGCCTGGCTGCTGCCCTGGTGGTCGGTGTTCGGTACAGGCGATCTCTACGCGATCGCGGTCTGGTCGGAGGAGGCGCTGGTCGGGTTCGCGCCCCTCTATCGCCGGCCGGGCGCACCCATCCAGCCGCTCGGTGTCGGGATCAGCGACCAGTTCGACCTGCTGATCGACCGATCCGTGCCGGAGGCGGGCCCGATGCTGGCAAGGGCGGTCGAATCCCTGGCAGACCGGACCGCGACGGAGATCGAACTCCCCGAGCTCGCTGCCGGCTCGCACGCCGCGAGGCTCCTCGCCGGCCGGGGGCGGCTGGCACAAGGCTCGCCCTGCCCCGTGCTCGCGCTGCCGGAAGGAGCGGATTTCGAGGCCGTCGTGCCGGCCCGGCGGCGCCGGAAAATGCGCATGGCGCACCACCGCGCCGAGGCGGCCGGCGGGATCGAGATCGAGGCCGTCATTGGAGGCGATGCCATGGCGGCGATCGGCGACCTGGTCCGGCTCCAGACATTACGCTGGGCGGATCGCGACGAGGCGCCCGTTCTCGCCGACCCGGCGTTCCGCACCTTTCTCGAGGCTGCGGCGGTGCCGCTGGCCGAGGCCGGATTGTTGCGCCTCACCCGTCTGCGCGTCGACAATGGCGTCGTCGCCGTGCAGTTGGGTCTCGCCGGTCCCGGTCACCACGCCGCCTATCTCGGCGCCTTCGATCCGGCCTTCGAGCGGATAAGCCCGGGCGCGCTGCTGATGGGCGCTGCGATCGAGGCCGCCATCGCCGAGGGTGCGCGCGCCTTCCGGTTCCTGCGCGGCGGCGAAGCCTACAAGTTCGCCTGGGGCGCGGTGGACCGCCCCAACGGGCGGATGGTGATCGCGCCGCGCGATCGGGGCCATCCCTCGAGCATCGGCCGTGATGTCTTCGTCCCGGCCTGACCCCGCGCTCGACGCGGCCGTCGCCACAGCGGCGGGCAGTTCCGAGCCGATCAATGTCGCGCTGATGCATATCCTGCTGGCCGCGCCGAGCGAGACCGCCGCGCGGGCCGCTCTCGCTCGTGCGACCGTTTCCGATCGCGTGACCGCGCTGACGGCACTGCTCGACGCCTGCCCCGGCGCGTTCGACCGACTGGCCGCGATCCGGGCACTGGAACAGCCGACACGCGGCGGCGCGGCGTCTCCGGCACTGTGGAAGACACTGTTCGACCGGGCGGCGGAGATCGACGAAGGCGCGGCGGTGGCGCTCTACGCCCTCGGCCGGGCCGACCTGCTGGCCGCCGCCACCGGCGAGATCATCGCGTCGCTCGCGGCCGACGACCTGCTCTCGCCGGCTTCGACCGTTCTCGATTTCGGCTGCGGCGCCGGCCGGCTCATGGCCGCGCTGGCGCCTCGGGTCGGCCGTGTCGTCGGCGTCGAGCTGTCGGCGCACATGGCAGAGGCCGCAGGACGGGCCATCGCCGAAGACGGCAACGCCATGGTCGTCAGAGGCGACGGCCGCGACCTCGCCTTCCTTGTGACCGGAGGTTTCGACCTGATCGTCGCACTGGACAGCTTTCCCTATGTCGCTGCCGAAGGTGAGGAGCGCGTCATCGAACAGCTGGCCGAGTTCCGTCGCCTGCTCGCGGGCGGCGGCCGGGTCCGGATCCTGAACTATGCCTATGCCGGCGATCACGCGGACCGGGCTTGGTCGATCGCTCGGCTCGCCGCGGTCGCGGGGCTCCGTGTTCTCGCCGCGCGGCCGGGCGGCTTTGCGCATTGGGACGGCGAGCTCTTCGATCTCGCCGTCGCCTGAGCGGGCGCGATCGCCCCGTCACTGCATCGGGGCGAGGGTCTCGATGGCCGCCCGGCAGGCCTCGTCGCAATCCCGGCACGCCTCGGCGCAGACGCGGCAATGATCGTGATGGTGGGCGTGGCGGCCGCATTCCTCCGCGCAGAGCCGACAGATCTCGGCGCAGGCTTCCAGCATGTGCCGCATCACCGCCTCGTTCGATCCGGTCCGCCGCGAGGCGACCGAGCCGGTCGCGCTGCAGATGTCGGCACAATCGAGATCGAGCCGGATGCAGCGGCTCAGATTGGTGACGTCCTCTTCCGCGAGGCAGGCATCGGCGCAGGCCGTGCAGGTCTGCGCGCAGACATAGGCCGCCTCGATCGCGGCGACGAGCGTCCGGTTCACTTCGCCGCGGAGCTGGGGGTGTGAGCTGATCATCGCCTGGACATGCATGGCGCGCCTCCGAAAGTAGGTTCGATCCCGGCAGAACGGCCGAGGTCCGCCGTGGTTCCTCGGCGGCCATGCCGAGGTCCCGGATCGCGCGCCGTTCCGCGCCGGAACAATCGCATGGCCCCCTCGTTGGCCCGGACCGATCATCCGCGCCGGAGCGCCGGGGCCGACGCGGCCTTCCTCTCCGGCCGACAGAGGAGAGCGACATGGCGCAAGCCCAAATCCGTCCCCATGACGAGGACCGGCGCAACGACGAGCAGCGCGTGCGCGACAAGGCGAAGGAGCTCTGGATCGCCGAGGGCCGCCCGTCCGGCCGCGAGGAAGACTTTCTGACCGAGGCGCGCGAGATCGTGGCGATCAAGGACAGCTACCGCGACACGCTGGAGCCGATCGGCGAGGCCGGGGAACCGGTCGAGCCGGCGCTCGCCATGGCCAATCTCGGCGACCTGCCCGAAATGGCGGATCAAGGCGAGCAGACGGCGCCGTCGCGGGCGACGGAGGCGGCAACCGCCGACATGGGGCCGGAAGGACCGCCCGGCGGGGCTGCGGAGGACATCCGCGGCGATGCGTCCGGCCAGTTCGTCCGCAAGCGTGGCGAGCCCAACCCCGGCGGCGCGGCCAGCGCCAACCCGAGCGTGCTCTCCGGCGGCGGCGACGCCACGCAGACCGATTCGGGGCTCGATCGTGCCGGGCTCGATCGCGACACCGGCGCGGCCGGCAGCACCGATCCGCGCCGCACGCCGTTCCGGGGCTGAGGTCTCGCAGCGGACAACGAGCGATCAGCCCGAGCCGATCGGCGCCGAAACCGGACGATCGGCTCGGGATGGGGCCGGGGCGGGCCTCGCTCCCATCGTGCGACCGACCACCGTCTCGAACGTCTGCGCCAGCGTGCGCTGGTCGAACGGCTTCGATATCCGCGGCAGACGCTGGTCGAGCGTATCGGGCGGCTCGGCATAGCCGGTGCCGATCACCACCGGCAGGCGCGGCCATTCCTCCCGGATGCGGCGCGCGAGCGCCGAACCGGTCATGCCGGGCATGGCCTCGTCGGTCAGGACCAGATCGAAACGTCGGCCGCCGCGCAGCACGCTCAAGGCCTCGCTGGCCGAATAGGCCTCGGTCACGCGATGGCCGAGGTCTTCGATCAGGGCCGCGGTGGCCATGAGCACGAGCGCGTCATCGTCGACGACGAGGATATCGAGCGGCGCGGCCGGATCCCGGCCGGCCCCCGCCTGCGAATCGGGCCCGACCTCGGCGCGCGAGCTATCGACCGGCAGCCAGATCTCCACGGTGGTGCCCTTGCCGGGCGTCGACTTCAGCACCAGGCCGCCGCCGGACTGGGCGGCGAGACCATGGACCATCGACAGGCCGAGCCCGGTGCCCTTGCCGATCCCCTTGGTGGTGAAGAACGGTTCGACCGCCCGCGACAGGGTTTCCGCGTCCATGCCGACGCCGGTGTCCGAAACCGATACGACCACATAGGGGCCCGGCGCGAGGCCGCCGTGGGCCAGCACCTCGGGCGCCGCGCGCGGGTCGTCCGGGGCGATCGTCGCATCGCGGGCCGAAAGGGTCAGGACGCCGCCGTCGGGCATGGCGTCGCGCGCATTGACGGCGAGGTTGACCAGCGCGAGCTCGAACTGGTTGCCGTCGACATGCGCGGCGGAGAGATGCAGCGGGAAATGCGTCTCGATACGGACCTTGGGCCCGAGCGAGCGCTGCAAAAGATCGGTCGTGTCGGCGACCAGCTTCGGCACGTCGATCGCTTCCGGCTTCAGATCCTGCTTGCGGGCGAAGGACAGCATGCGGCTGGTCAGGGACGCGCCGCGATGGGCGCCCTTCAGCGCCGTCTCGACCAGACGGGCGAGCTTGGGATCGTCGGGGATGCGCTTCTTCAAGAGTTCGAGATTGCCGATCACCACCGCGAGCAGATTGTTGAAGTCATGGGCGACGCCGCCGGTGAGCTGGCCGATGGTCTCGAGCTTCTGAGAATGAATCAGCTGCTGGCGCGTCTCGTCGAGCTTGCGCTGGGCCTCGCGCCGTTCGGTCACGTCGCGGGTGATCTTGGCAAAGCCGACCAGCCGCCCGGCCTCGTCGTGGATGGCGTCGATCACGACATGGGCCCAGTAGCGCGAACCGTCCTTGCGCACGCGCCAGCCCTCGGCCTCGTACTTTCCCTCGGTCTCGGCCGTCTCGAGCGCTTGCTGCGGCAGGCCGAGCGCCTTTTCCTCCTCGGTGTAGAAGGTCGAGAAATGCCGGCCGACGATCTCCTCGGCGCGATAACCCTTCGAACGCTGCGCCCCGCTGTTCCAGTTGGTCACGTAGCCGTGCGGATCGAGCATGAAGATCGCGTAGTCGGTCACGCCGTCGACCAGCATGCGGAAGCGCAACTCGCTCTCCTTGAGCGCGTCCGCCTCGCTGCCGGCAATATGGGCGCGGCGGCGGTCGACATGGGCCGCGATAAGCGCCAGGGTGAGGACGAGGACCGCCACGAAGGCGACGGCGAGCGCCACCGCGATCTGATCGAACGCACCGCTGATGCCTGCTCCTTCGGCCAACGCGAAACGCGTGCCGGACATCGCAGTGAAGTGCATGCCGGCGACGGCGAAGCCCATGACGATCGCGGCGGCGATGCGGCGCCGCACCGAGGTGTCGGCGACCGACAGCCGCAACGCGAAGGTCGCCGCGACGATCGCCACCACGGTCGAGGCCACCACCGGCCAGACGCTCTGATGAATGACGACCGCGCCACGGATCCCGTGCATGCCGAGGTAGTGCATGACCGCGATCGAAAGGCCGATCATGGCGCCGGCGATGCCGAGCACCACGCCGCCGGTACCGAACCGGACCATCAGCGCCAGCGCCGCGCCGGTGCCGAGGATCGGCACCAGGAACGAGATCGCCGTCTCGCCTAGGGCATAGCGGATCTCGGCGCCGGGCAGCACGAAGGCCAGCATGGCGATGAAGTGCATGGCCCAGACGCCGCCGCCCATCGCAAAGGCGGCGAGCGTCAACCAGCCGAAGCGCCCGGCCCCCGTGGCCGACCGCACGCGCGCGGCCAGATCGATGGCGGTGTACGAGGCGGCGATGGCGATCAGGACGGACAATAGAACGAGAAAGAAATGATGCGTGCCTTGCAACATCATCGGAGGGGCCCGGGCTCACGGCGACGCAAACGGGGCGACGGCGCCTCGACGTGTAACGTCGCCCGCCGTTGCATTGTTCCACGATCCTTGGCCGGCGGGCGCCCGCGCACGACCGATCGCATCATCACGCGGACATGAGCAGCGTCGAGGCCGCGTCGAACTGGTCGCGAAGGCCGACCAGGGAGCGGTCGAGCCGGCCACGGTCGAGCGACGGCGCCTCGGCCTCGATCCGCGCGGCGGCGGTCGACAGGGCCGAGAGCCCGAGCGTGGCGGCGCTCGACTTCAGCGCATGGACTTCGCGGATCAGATCCGAGAGCGGCAGGCTCGGCAGCTCGATGAGCTTGCGCGCCGTGTCCTCCAGGAACACCTGAACGATCTCCCGGCCGATCGCTTCGCCGACCGTATCATAGAGGCGGGTGAGGGCCTGCTCGTCGAGCAGCGCCTGGGTCCGGTCGGGATGATCCTGGCCATCGGGCTCGGCACCTTCGTGGAGCGCGATCCGGTCCCCGGCATTTGCGCCCGCGCCGCTCGGACGGTCGCCCCGGTCGCGCCCGGTCCGACCGGCAGGCGGCGGCGGCTCGCCTCCGCCGCGCGATGCCCGCGCGGCCAAGGTCTCGGCAATGACCCGCCCGAGCGAAATTCGGTCGATCGGCTTGGTGGCGAAGCCGTCGGCGCCCGCCTCGACGGCGTTGCGATAGTCCTCCGCGAGCGCATTGGCGGTCAGCACCACGATCGGTACATTGGCCATGGGGCCGCCCGAAGCGCGGATCTCGCGGGTCGCCGCCAAGCCGTCCATGCCCGGCATCATGACGTCCATCAGGACGATGTCGAAAGCCTCCGCCGCGAGCGCGTCGCAGGCGGCGCGGCCGTCTTCGACGCCCCTCACGCTGTGGCCGAGGCTCTGCAGGATCCGGGTCGCGACCAGCATGTTGGTCGGGTTGTCCTCGGCCACCAGAACGCGGCAAGGCGCGGCCTCCGGCACCGGTGCCGCGACCGCGATCACGTCGGTCTCGGCCGCGAGCGCGGCGATCGCGAACTCTGCAGCGAAGGTGAAGGTCGAGCCTTCGTCCGGCATACTGGCGACCGTGACGTCGCCGCCCATGCGGCGGGCGAGCTTGCGCGAGATCGCAAGCCCGAGGCCGGTGCCGCCGAACCGGCGGGAGATCGAAGCGTCGACCTGGGCGAACTCCTGGAACAGGTTCGGCAGATCTTCGGAGGCGATCCCGATGCCTGTGTCGCGGATCGCGATCTCGATCGCGACGTGTTCGCCGGCGGGCACGCCCGCGATCGTGACCTCGACCTCGCCGCGCTCGGTGAACTTCACGGCATTGCCGACGAGATTGATGACGATCTGGCGCAGCCGGGACGGATCGCCGAGCACGCGGGCCGGCACCGAGCCTGCGGTGCGGACCACGAGCGCAAGGCCCTTCTCGTCGGCCTTGGTGCGGAGCATTTCGGTGGTCGAGCGGACGACATCGACGAGATCGAACGGCCGGTTCTCGATTTCGAGGCGGCCGGCCTCGAGCTTGGAGAAGTCGAGCACGTCGTCGATCAGCACGAGCAGATGATCGGCCGAGCGCTTCAACGTGCCGACCAGGGAGCGCTGATCGGTATCGAGCGCGGTGCCCTCGAGCAGGCTCGCCATGCCGACGACGCCGTTCAGCGGCGTGCGCATCTCGTGGCTCATCATGGCGAGGAAGGCCGCGCGGGCGCGGTTTGCCGCCTCGGCCCGGTCGCGCGCCTCGGCCAGCGCCGCCTCGTGCCGGCGGCGCAGCGTCACGTCGGTGACGGTCACCACGCAACCGCCGTCCGGCATGGGATCGGCGCCGATCTCGACGACCGTATCCGGATCCGGCCTGTGCACGACCTTCGTGCCGAGCGCCTCCGCCTCGATGATCCGGTCGGCGCCCTCCGCGACCGGCAGGACCATGCCGGGCACGATCGGGGTGCCGAGCCGCAAGAGCTCGTTCGAGCGCGGGTTGGCGACCTTCACCAGACCGCGGCCATCCATCATGACGATGCCCTGGCTCATGTGACGGAAGGTGGTCTCGAGCTGCTCGGATTTTTCGGTCGCCCGGCGTTCGGACAGGCGCTGGGCCTCGCGCGCCCGCAACAGCCGCCACTCGTGCGCGATGCCGCTGAGCACGACGAGCGACAACAGGGCGGTCGCGACGCCGGCCACCCAGAACACCGTCCGGCGGTTGTCCTCGTGCGCCAAGAAGATCGCATCCATCGATTTCGCGACGGTCACGACGAGCGGGAAATCCTGCAGCCCGCGGTAGGACACCACCCGGATCGTGCCGTCGATCCGGCCGGAGCCGATGTAGTGCCCGAACGACTGCCGCTTCAGGTGGTCGAACACCTCCGAATTGATGATATTGAGACCGAGCGCCTTCGCGTTGAGGCTGCCGCGCGCGCGGATCACGCCATCAAGGCCGACGAGCGTCACCGAACCGTTGTTGCCGAGATCGATCTGCTCGAAGAATCGCGACAGATGATAAGGATCCAGCGAAGCGACGATCACGCCACCAAAGCTGCCGTCCGGCCTGGTCAGACGGCGCGTGAGCTGCACCGACCACTTGCCGCTCGCGCGACCGAGTAGCGGCTTGGAGATGAAGAGCTTGTCGTCGAACGTGTCGCGATGGACCAGGAAGTGCTCGCGGTCGGAAAGATCGAGCGGCGGCGAATGGCGCGCGAGGTTGGTCGACTTCAGCATGCCGTCGGCGCCGATGATGCCGATCTGCAGCGTCAGGTCCTTCAGATGATAGGCATTCGTGGTCCAGGCGGGCAGATCGAAGCCCTCCGGATCCTGTTCGTAGGCGGTGCGCAGGAACAGCAGGGTCTTGTCGATCTCCTTGATCGACCGATCGACCTGCACCTCGAACAGGCGAACCAGATTGCCGGTCTCGGCGACGGCGGCGTCGAAGGTCTTCTCCCGATCGAGGCGGAGATAGAACAGGCTGCCGCCCCAAACCACGGCGATCAACAGGAAACCCAGAAACGTCGACAAGCTCATCAGGGCGCGCATCGCGCGTCTCACATGGCGGCCACCCGCTCTTGCATCGGAAAGAAAAGACATCGCGCGTCGCCTCGGGGAATCCGGCCGTTTTCTCACACGAGCTTCGACTTCGGAGGTTAATATTCGTTTCCGCAGCCGGTCGGCGTGCTGAAGCCGGTAAACGAAGGCTTTTACGCATTGCGGAAACAGGGCGATACCCGCATCGCATTGCGTTCTCGGTCACTGAGATCTGACATTCCGCTGCGATCTGCGGCAGCCGGGCACTTCGAATCCCACGCGCAGCGAAGGCGCGCCGACGAGGTCACCGCCTACCTCTCGGTCGGCGCACCGGACAACGGGCCGCGGCGGTGCGGCATCCGCACGCGGCGCCGACCGCAACCACATGGTCTAGACTATCATTCACGGCTCGATGATAGGCGAATGCAATCACTCGATTGAAACAATCGATTTGATTTCCATTAGGCAACGCCCTTTATCATTGGGTTCAATGGAGCTTAACCCACTCCCTCTGCGCAGGACCGATCCATTGACCAAGCATCCCGCTCGCGCCTGGGACCAGGCGACCGCGCGCACGATCATCGACAGCCACCGCGCCGAGCCGGGCGCGCTGCTGCCGATCTTCCACGCGCTGCAAGACACGTTCGGCTACGTCGATCGCGAGGCGCTGCCGCTCATCGCCGAGGCGCTCAACATCTCGCGTGCCGAGGTGCACGGCGTGATGTCGTTCTACCACGACTTCCGCGAGGAGCCGGCCGGCCGCACCGTGATCAAGATCTGCCGGGCGGAAGCCTGCCAGGCGGTCGGCTGCCAGGGCCTCGTCGATCATGTCGAGGCGCGCCACGGCATCGCGCTCGGCGAGACGACGGCGGACGGCGCGGTCACGGTCGAGGAGGTGTTCTGCCTCGGCAACTGCGCGCTCGGGCCCTCGGCCATGGTCGACGGCAAGCCGCTCGGCCGCATGACCCGCGAAAAGCTCGACCATCTGATCGCCGCCGCGCGGACCGGGAGGCAGTGATGACCCTGCGCATCTACGTTCCGGCCGACGCATCCGCCCTCTCGGTCGGCGCCGATCTGGTCGCCGACGCGATCGCGGCCGAACTCGCCGCCCGCCGCATCGAAGCGCAGGTGATCCGCACCGGCTCGCGCGGCCTGTTCTGGCTCGAGCCGATGGTCGAGGTCGCGACGCTGACCGGCCGCATCGCCTATGGTCCGGTCGACGTCGCCGACGTGCCGCAGCTGATCCCGGCGCTGCTCGAAGGCGCGCCGCACAAGCTCAAGCTCGGCAATCCGGACGCGATCCCGTACCTCGCCCGCCAGGAGCGGCTGACCTTCGGCCGCGTCGGCGTGATCGATCCGGTCTCGGTCGACGACTATCGGGCGCACGGCGGCTTCAAGGGCCTGGAAAAGGCGCTGGCGATGAAGCCGGCCGAGATCGTCGAGGAGGTCGTCGCCTCGGGCCTGCGCGGCCGCGGCGGCGCGGGCTTCCCGACCGGCATCAAGTGGCGCACCGTGCTCGGCGCGCAGGCCGACCAGAAGTACATCGTCTGCAACGCCGACGAGGGCGACAGCGGCACCTTCGCCGACCGCATGCTGATGGAAGGCGATCCCATGATCCTCATCGAGGGCATGACGATCGCCGGCCTCGCGGTCGGGGCGACGCAGGGCTACATCTACATCCGCTCGGAATATCCGCACGCATTCCGGACCTTCGGACGGGCCGTCGAGGCCTGCCGAAAGGCAGGCCTGCTCGGCACCCGGATCGCCGGTTCGGACCGCGATTTCGACATCACGGTCCGGCTCGGCGCCGGCGCCTATGTCTGCGGCGAGGAGACCTCGCTGCTCGAAAGCCTCGAGGGCAAGCGCGGGCTGGTGCGGTTCAAGCCGCCGCTGCCGGCGCTGAAGGGTCTGTTCGGCAAGCCGACGGTCATCAACAACGTGCTGTCGCTCGCCGCCGTGCCGACAATCCTCGCCGACGGCGCCAAGACCTATGCCGACTTCGGCATGGGCCGGTCGCGCGGCACGCTGCCGTTCCAGCTCGCCGGCAACATCAAGTACGGCGGTCTGGTCGAGAAGGCGTTCGGCCTGACGCTGGGCGAGGCCGTTCACGATTTCGGAGGCGGCACGCTTTCGGGCCGGCCGCTGCGCGCGGTGCAGGTCGGCGGCCCTCTCGGCGCCTATTTTCCGGCGGACTATCTCGACACGCCGCTCGACTACGAGGCCTTCGCGCAGCGGCGCGGCATGCTCGGCCACGGCGGCATCGTCGTGTTCGACGACACCGTCGACATGGCCGAACAGGCGCGTTTCGCGTTCGAGTTCTGCGCCAAGGAGAGCTGCGGCAAGTGCACGCCGTGCCGGATCGGTTCGACGCGCGGCCGCGAGACGATGGAGCGGGTGATCCGCGGCGAGCACATCGCGGACAACCTGACGCTGATCGAGGATCTGTGCCGGACCATGACCGACGCTTCGCTCTGCGCGCTCGGCGGGCTGACGCCCTATCCGGTCACCAGCGCGATCGAACATTTCCCCGAGGACTTCGACCGGCCGCGCGCGCATCGCGCAGCGGCGGAATGAGGGAGGGCGACCCGATGGCTCTCATCAAGGAAATCGACTACGGCACGCCGATCAAGGTCGCCGAGAAGACCGTGACGCTCGAGATCGACGGCGTCTCCGTCACCGTGCCCGAGGGCACCTCGGTGATGGCGGCGGCCATGCATGTCGGGACCAAGATCCCGAAGCTCTGCGCGACCGACAGCCTCGAGCCGTTCGGCTCGTGCCGGCTCTGCCTGGTCGAGATCGAGGGCCGCCGCGGCACGCCGGCCTCGTGCACGACGCCGGCCGAGAACGGCATGAAGGTCAAGACGCAGTCGCCGCGGCTCGCCTCGCTGCGCAAGGGCGTCATGGAGCTCTACATCTCCGACCACCCGCTCGACTGCCTGACCTGCGCCGCCAACGGCGACTGCGAGCTGCAGGACATGGCCGGCGCGGTCGGCCTGCGCGAGGTCCGCTACGAGGCGGGCGAGAACCATTTCGAGAAGGCGGTCGCGCGTCCGAAGGATGAGACCAACCCCTATTTCACGCTCGATCCGGCCAAGTGCATCGTCTGCTCGCGCTGCGTCCGCGCCTGCGAGGAGACGCAGGGCACCTTCGCGCTGACCATCGACGGCCGCGGCTTCGCGAGCTTCGTGTCGCCGGGCGGCACGGACTTCCTCGACAGCGAATGCGTCTCCTGCGGCGCCTGCGTGCAGGCCTGCCCGACCGCGACGCTGATCGAGAAGTCGGTGATCGAGAAGGGCCAGCCGGAGCATTCGGTCGTGACGACCTGCGCCTATTGCGGCGTCGGCTGCTCGTTCAAGGCCGAGATGCAGGGTTCGGACGTCGTGCGCATGGTGCCGTTCAAGGACGGCAAGGCGAACGAGGGCCATTCCTGCGTCAAGGGCCGCTTCGCCTTCGGCTATGCGACCCACAAGGACCGCATGACCAGGCCGATGATCCGCGCCAAGATCTCCGACCCGTGGCGCGAGGTCTCCTGGGAGGAGGCGATCGGTCACGCGGCGTCCGAGATCAAGCGGATCCAGGCCAAGTACGGCACGGAATCGGTCGGCGCGATCACTTCGTCGCGCTGCACCAACGAGGAAGTGTTCGTCGTCCAGAAGCTGGTGCGCGCGGCGTTCAAGAACAACAACGTCGACACCTGCGCCCGCGTCTGCCACTCGCCGACCGGCTACGGCCTGAAGACCACCTTCGGCACCTCGGCCGGCACGCAGGACTTCAAGTCGGTCGAAGAGGCCGACGTGATCCTGGTGATGGGCGCCAACCCGACCGACGGCCATCCGGTGTTCGCCAGCCGCATGAAGAAGCGGCTGCGCGCCGGCGCCAAGCTGATCGTGATCGATCCGCGCCGGATCGATCTCGTGAAGTCGCCGCATATCGAGGCGCAGGTCCATCTGCCGCTGAAGCCGGGGACCAACGTCGCGATGGTCAATGCCATCGCCCATGTGATCGTGACCGAAGGCCTCGTCGACGAGAGCTTCGTACGCGAGCGCTGCGACATGGTCGACTTCCTGGCCTGGGCGCAGTTCATCGCCGATCCGAGCAACGCACCGGAGGCGGCCGAGGCGATCACCGGCGTGCCGGCGGCCGACATCCGCGCGGCCGCCCGGCTCTATGCGACCGGTGGCAACGGCGCGATCTACTATGGCCTCGGCGTGACCGAGCACAGCCAGGGCTCGACCACGGTCATGGGCCTCGCCAACCTCGCCATGGCGACCGGCAACATCGGTCGCGAGGGCGTCGGCGTGAACCCGCTGCGCGGCCAGAACAACGTGCAGGGCTCGTGCGACATGGGCTCGTTCCCGCACGAGTTCTCCGGCTATCGCCATGTCTCGGACGACGCCACGCGCGAGATGTTCGAGCACATGTGGGGCGTGGCGCTGTCGCCCGAGCAGGGCCTGCGCATCCCCAACATGTTCGACGAGGCGATCGGCGGCGGCTTCAAGGCGCTCTATGTGCAGGGTGAGGACATCGCGCAGTCTGACCCGAACACGCAACACGTCCAGGCCGCGCTCGGCGCGATGGAATGCATCATCGTGCAGGACCTGTTCCTGAACGAGACGGCCAAGTTCGCCCATGTGTTCCTGCCCGGCTCGTCGTTCCTGGAGAAGGACGGCACCTTCACCAACGCCGAGCGGCGCATCAGCCGCGTGCGCAAGGTGATGCCGGAACTGTCGGGCAAGTCGGAGTGGCAGGTCACGATCGACCTCGCCAAGGCGCTCGGCTACGACATGGCCTACGCGCATCCGTCCGAGATCATGGACGAGATCGCACGGCTGACGCCGACCTTCGCCGGCGTCTCCTACGCCAAGCTCGACGAACTGGGCTCGGTGCAGTGGCCGTGCAACGACAAGGCGCCGGAAGGCACGCCGACCATGCACATCGGCGGCTTCGTGCGCGGCAAGGGCCAGTTCGTCGTCACGGAATACGTGCCCACCGACGAAAAGGTCACGCCGCGCTTCCCGCTGATCCTGACCACCGGCCGCATCCTGTCGCAGTACAACGTGGGCGCCCAGACGCGCCGCACGGAGAACTCGGCCTGGCATCCGGAGGACGTGCTGGAGATCCATCCGCACGACGCCGAGCAGCGCGGCGTGCGCGACGGCGATCTGGTCGCGATCCAGAGCCGCGCCGGCGAGACGGTCTTGAAGGCGCGGGTCAGCGAGCGGATGCAGCCGGGCGTCGTCTACACGACGTTCCATCATCCGTTCTCGGGCGCCAACGTCATCACGACCGACTATTCGGACTGGGCGACGAACTGTCCGGAATACAAGGTCACCGCCGTCGAGATCCGCCGCACCAACCGGCATTCGGGCTGGCAGGAAGAAAATGCCCGGACCGACGTCGACTATCGCCGCATCGCACCCGCGGAGGCCGCCGAATGAGCAACGACAACACGCAGAGCCACGCCCACGACGACCTGCCGATGCTGGTCCGCATGGCGAACCAGATCGCGGCCGCCTTCGCCCACAAGGACGAGGCGACGGCGATCGAGGCGATCCGCGAACATATCGCTCAGTTCTGGACGCGCGGCATGCGCCAGCGCATCACCGCGGCCAGCGGCGAGGCGGTGGCGAAGCTCGATCCGCGCGCCGCGCGGGCCATCGCCACCTTCGCGGCGCCGGCCCTGCGCAAGAGCGCTTGAAGCCAAGCCGCTACCCTTCCGGATGCCGGTCGGGCGCCTGTCGCGCCCGGCCGGCATTCGTCTTTCAAGGGCTGGACGTTGCAGACGGGGCCTCAGCCAGCCGGGCGACGTTCCCGCCCGATCAACCGCCGCTCTGCGGATAGGAGATGATCGACAGATAGACCGCCGGCAGCTTCACGAGTTGTTCCGGCCCATGCGGGGCATCGGCATCGAAGAACAGGCTGTCGCCGGGCTGCATGTGGAACAGCTGGTCGCCGTGGCGGTACACGACCTCGCCCTCCAGCATGTAGAGCAGTTCGAGCCCGGCGTGCTGGAAGGTCGGGAAGACGTCGGAATCGCCGGTCAGGTGGATCAGATAGGGCTCGACGGTGACGCCGCTGGTGTTGTTGTCGATGTGGCCGAGCAGCCGGTATTGGTGACCGGCACGCGTGCCGCGGCGCTCCAGCTCGACGCCCTCGCCGGCCTTCACGAACACCGCGTTGCGCGGCTCCTCGTAGCGGCGGAAGAAGGCCGTGATCGGCACGCCGAGCGCGCGCGACAGCGCCTGCAGCGTGGTCAGCGACGCCGAGATGTTGCCATTCTCGATCTTCGACAGCATGCCGACCGACAGGCCGGTCGCGGCGGCGAGGTCGGCGACTGTGATGCCGAGCTTCTTGCGCGCGGCGCGGACCTCGTGGCCGATCGCCATTTCGAGGTTGTTTTCCTTCGGCTCGCGGACGGCGTGCGGATTCTGGCTCAAGACGACGGTCTCCGGGGCGCGGGTTCACCGCGGAGATTAGCATCACCAGGAATATTTCGATAATCGCCAGGAAAAATTACCGCCGCGCGGCGCGCGGGCTGCGCCCGAAGACGGCGGCGTAGGCACGGGCGAAATGGCTGGCGCTGGAAAAGCCGGTCGCGAAGGCGATCTCGGCCACCGACAGCGTGCTCTGGCGCAGCAGCTTGTCGGCATGGTCGAGCCGGATGCGCCGGTAGTCCGCGAGGAAGGTCGTGCCGCGGTGCACGGCGAACAGCCGGTCGAGATGGCGCTCGGAGACGCCGGCGAAACGCGCCATCGCCGCGCGCGACAGCGGCGCCTCGATCGTCGCCTCCATCTTCTCGATGACCGCGATCAATGCGGGATGATGCACGCCGTGACGCTCGGCGAGCGAGGCGCGCTGCGGGCCCTCGCCGGCGCCGACCTCCGTGTGCAGGAACCAGTCGGAGACGCGTCGCGCGAAATCCGCGCCCATCCGCTCGGCGATCAGCGCATGCATCATGTCGAGCGGCGCGATGCCGCCGCCGCAGGTCAGCCGGTCGCGATCGATGACGAAGCGCGCCTGCACCGGATCGAGGTCCGGAAACGCCTCCTTCAAGGCCGGCGCATGTTCCCAGTGGATGGTGAAGCGCTTCCCCGCGAGCAGGCCGGCGGCGGCGAGCAGGTAGGGCCCGCCCGAAATGCCGCCGATCCGGACACCCTCGCCGGCGAGCCGGCGCAGCGCCTGATGGACCGCGGGTCGATGCCAGTCCGCCGGTCCGCCGCCGGCGCAGACGAACACGGCCGCGAGCCCGTCGCCCCGCCCCGGCAGTGCCTCGGTCACGACCGTGGCGCCGGACGAGGCGGCGACCTCGCGCGTTTCGCCGAAATTCCGGACCCGGAACAGCGGCCGCCCCGCGATGACATTGGCGGCCCGGAACGGCTCGGTCGCCGCCGCATAGGACATCAGCGCGAAGCCGGGCAGGAGCACGAAGCCGATCGTGGCGATCGAGCGGTCGTCAGGGAAGCGGGAGGCCTGCATGGCTCAAATCTACAAGCTCATGTCCCATAGGAGCAAGCCGCTCGCCCGATCCCGTCCCACACTGCGACCATCGTCCCTCGCCCGAGCGGCCCTTCGCCCATGCGCTATTCCGCCCTTTCGGTGTTCCTGAACGGCCTCCGCGGCAACAAGCACTGGTCGCGCGCCTGGCGCGCGCCGGCGCCGAAGCCGGCCTATGACGTCGTCATCGTCGGCGGCGGCGGGCATGGCCTGTCGACGGCCTACTATCTCTCGAAGGTGTTCGGCGTCCGCAATGTCGCGGTGCTGGAGAAGGGCTATCTCGGTTCCGGCAACATCGGCCGCAACACGACGATCATCCGCTCGAACTACCTGCTGCCGGGCAACAACCCGTTCTACGAGCTGTCGATGAAGCTCTGGGAGGGGCTGGAGCAGGACTTCAACTTCAATGCGATGGTGTCGCAGCGCGGTGTGCTGAACCTCTACCACACCGACGGCCAGCGCGACGCCTATACGCGGCGCGGCAACGCCATGCGACTGCACGGGGTCGACGCCGAGTTGCTCGACCGCGACGAGGTTCGGGCGATGGTGCCGTTCCTCGACTTCGACAATGCGCGGTTCCCGATCAAGGGCGGCCTGTTCCAGCCGCGCGGCGGCACCGTGCGCCATGATGCGGTCGCCTGGGGCTATGCGCGCGGCGCGGATGCGCACGGCGTCGACATCATCCAGCACTGCGAGGTGACGGCGATCCGCCGCGGCGCCGACGGCCGCATCGCGGGCGTCGAAACGAACCGCGGCTTCATCGGCGCGACGAAACTCGCGTTGGCGACCGCCGGCCATTCGTCGGTGACGGCCAAGATGGCCGGCCTGACCCTGCCGCTCGAGAGCCATGTGCTGCAGGCCTTCGTCTCGGAAGGCATCAAGCCGTTCATCGACACGGTCGTGACCTTCGGCGCCGGTCACTTCTATGTCTCGCAGTCGGACAAGGGCGGGCTCGTCTTCGGCGGCGACATCGACGGCTACAATTCCTATGCCCAGCGCGGCAATCTCGCGACGGTCGAGCATGTCGCCGAGGCCGGGGTCGCGATGATCCCGAGCCTGTCGCGGCTCCGGATGCTGCGCTCCTGGGGCGGCATCATGGACATGTCGATGGACGGCTCGCCGATCATCGATCGCACGCCGATCGACAACCTCTACCTGAACGCCGGCTGGTGCTACGGCGGCTTCAAGGCGACGCCGGCCTCCGGCTACTGCTTCGCCCATCTGATCGCGCGCGACGCGCCGCATCCGACCGCCGCGCAAATGCGGCTCGACCGCTTCGCGCGCGGCTACCTGATCGACGAAAAGGGCGTCGGCGCCCAGCCGAACCTGCATTGAGGGCCAGACCATGGCGAGCCTGATCCGCTGCCCGCACTGCGGCGCCCGTCCGAGGGAAGAGTTTTCCGTCCGCGGCGCCGCGCTCGCGCGCCCGGCGCCCGATGCAGGGGCCGGGGCGTGGTTCGCCCACGTCTACCTGCGCGACAATCCGAAGGGCCCTTACGCCGAACACTGGCACCACATCGCCGGCTGCCGGCGCTGGCTGGTGGCGACGCGCGACACGGCCACGCACGAGGTCCTCTCGGTCGTCGATGCGAGCGCCCATGAGGGAGCGAGCGCATGACCGCCCATCGCCTCGCCTCCGGCGGCCGCATCGACCGCACGCAGCGCCTCGGCTTCAGCTTCGACGGCGAGACCTATGTCGGCCACCCCGGCGACACCGTCGCCTCGGCGCTCCTCGCCAACGGCCGGTTCCTGATGGGCCGCTCGTTCAAGTACCATCGGCCGCGCGGGGTCGTGACGGCGAATTCGGCCGAGCCCAATGCGCTCCTGACCATCGGCACCGGCGGCCGGCGCGAGCCGAACAGCCGCGCGACCATGGTCTCGCTCTATGACGGCCTCGTCGCCGAGAGCCAGAACCGCTGGCCGTCACTCGACTTCGACATCGGCGCGCTGAACGGTCTCCTGTCGCCGTTCCTGTCGGCCGGCTTCTACTACAAGACCTTCATGTGGCCGAAGGTCACCTGGGAGAAGCTCTACGAGCCGTTCATCCGCCGCGCGGCCGGCCTCGGGCGGGCGGGTTACGGCAGCGATCCCGACCCCCATGAGAAGCGCTGGGCGCATTGCGACCTGCTCGTCATCGGTGCCGGCCCGGCCGGCCTCGCCGCCGCGCTGACCGCCGGGCGCGCCGGCGCACAGGTGATCCTTGCCGACGAAGGCAACGAGCCCGGCGGCACGCTGCTCTACGAGACGGCGCGGATCGACGGCGTCGAGGCCTCCGCGTTCCTGGCCGCGACGGTCGCGGAGCTGGCGAGCCTGCCGAATGTCCGCGTGCTCACGCGCACCACCGTATTCGGCTGGTACGACGACATGGTGTTTGGCGCGGTCGAGCGCGTGACGCCGCATGGCGCCGTGCCTCTTCCCGGCGCACCGGTCGAGCGGCTGTGGCGCATTGCGCCGCGCCGGGCGATCCTGGCGACCGGAGCGGAGGAGCGCCCGCTCGTCTTCGGCGGCAACGATCGACCGGGTGTCGTCACGGCCGAGGCGGCGGTCGCCTATGCGCGGCGCTTCGGGGTCGCGATCGGTTCGAAGGTCGCTGTTTTCGCCAATTCCGCGGCCGGTGCCCGGACCGCGACGGCCCTGCGCGCCGCCGGCGTCGAGGTCGTCGCCCTGGCCGATTCCCGCGATACTGCGCCGGCAAACAATGCGGCACATCGCAGCTTCGCCGGCGCCGCGGTGCTCGACGCGATCGGCGGCAAGCGGCTCTCCGCGATCCGGATCGCGGCCGGCGGCCGGATCGAGACGATCGAGGCCGACGCGCTCGCCATGTCGGGCGGCTTCAGCCCGCGCATCCATCTCGCCTGCCAGCGTGGCGCGCGGCCGGTCTGGGACGACCGGCTCGGCGCCTTCCTCGCACCGGCGAACACGCTGCCGGTCACCGGCGCGGCTGCGGGCGCCATGACGCTCGCCGGCTGTCTCGAGGGCGGCGCGGCCATGGCGAAAGCCGCGCTCGCCGACCTCGGTCTCTCCGCCCGGACCGCCGTCTTCGGCGCGGTCGAAGGCGATTGGGACGCGGCGCCGGTGAGGCCGCTGTGGCGGGTGAAGGGCGCGAAAGGCAAAGCTTTCGTCGACTTCCAGAACGACGTCCATGTCGCGGATCTCGGCCTCGCGGTCCGCGAGGGCTACGACCATGTCGAACTCGCCAAACGCTACACCACGAGCGGCATGGCGACCGACCAGGGCAAGCTCTCCAACATCAACGCGATCGGCCTCCTCGCCGAGGATCGCGGCGTCAGCCCGGCCGAGATCGGCACCACGACCTTCCGGCCGTTCTACACGCCGGTGTCGTTCGGCGCGCTCGCCGGCCCCTCGAAAGGCATGGCGTTCCAGCCGATCCGCCGCTCGCCGCTGCATGGCTGGGCGGAAAAGTGCGGCGCGGTGTTCGTCGAGGCCGGGCTCTGGATGCGCTCGTCGCATTTCCCGCGCGCCGGCGAGACGCATTGGCGCGAGACGGTCGATCGCGAAGCGCTCGCCGTCCGCGCCGGCGCCGGCCTCTGCGACGTCTCGACCCTCGGCAAGATCGAGATCGCCGGGCCGGACGCCGCGACGCTCATCGACCGCGTCTATTGCAACGGCTTCGCCAAGCTGCCGGTCGGCCGCGCGCGCTACGGTCTGATGCTGCGCGAGGACGGCTTCGTCTACGACGACGGCACCACCAGCCGGCTCGCCGAGGACCGCTACATCATGACCACCACCACGGCCATGGCCGGGCCGGTGCTCGCGCATCTCGAATATTGCGCGCAGGTGATATGGCCGGAGCTCGACGTCGCCTTCGTCTCGGTCACCGACCAATGGGCGCAGATGGCGATCGCGGGGCCGAAGTCGCGCGACATCCTCGCGCGCCTCGTCGATGCCGATCTCTCGAACGCCGCCTTCCCGTTCATGGCCGCCCGCGAGGTGACGCTTCTCGGCGGCAAAGTGCCCGCACGGCTGTTCCGGATCTCATTCTCGGGCGAGCTCGCCTACGAACTCGCGGTGCCTGCCGGATGGGGCGAGGCGGTTGCGGACGCGATCATGGCGGCGGGCGCGGGTGACGGCATCACCGCCTACGGCACCGAAGCGCTCGGGGTGCTGCGCGTCGAGAAGGGCCACGTCACCCACGCCGAGATCAACGGCACGGTCACGGCGGCCGACCTCGGCATGGGCCGCATGGTGTCGGCGACCAAGCCCGACTTCATCGGCAAGCACATGCTCGATCGCGAGGGCCTCAACGCGGCCGACCGGCCGCAGCTCGTCGGCGTGGTGCCGCTCGACCCGGCCGACGGGTTCAAGGCCGGCGCCCACATCCTCCGCGTCGGCGACACAGAGACGCTGGAGAACGACCAGGGCTACGTCACCTCCGCGCTCTATTCGCCGCACGTCGGCTCGACCATCGGGCTCGCCTTGGTCCGGGGCGGCAGCGCCCGCCATGGCGAGGAGGTCGTGGTCTGGAACGGCCTCGCCGCCACCCGCACGCCGGCGCGGCTGGTCGCACCGGTCTTCGTCGACCCGACCGGGGAGAGGCTCCATGGTTGAGACGGTTCTCGCGCCCGCCACGGCGCTCGCTCACGCACCGGTCGATCTCCCGAGCCGGCGGGTCCGCCTGACGCCGCTCGCGGAGGGCCACGTACTGCAGGTCGTCGCCCGCCATGGCGCAACGGTGCCGGCCGAACGGCTGGCCGCGCTCGGCGACGGCGGCAGCCATGCCGTGCGCCCCAACGGGCCGGGGCAATGGCTGTTGGTCGGCGATGCCGCGCTGTCGTTCGACGAAGGCCGCGCCCGCGCGGCGGCGATCACCGACCTCGCCCATGTGTTCGACCAGAGCCACGGCCGCCTGCGCATCGGTCTCGACGGACCGGGCGCGGAGGATCTGCTCGCGACCGGCATCGGCGTCGATCTCACGCGCGCGGCCTTCCCGGTCGGAGCGTCGGCCAATGCGCTGTTCCGGCATGTCTCGGTGCATCTGACCCGCACGGGTGCGGATGCCTTCGAACTCGTCGTGCCGCGCAGCTTCGCGGCCGACCTCTGGCACGAACTCGGCGCGTGAGGCATCCCGGCAAGGCACTGTAGAGCGGCAGCCGATCAGACTGGATCGGATACCGCTCGCCTGCCCTCGGCGAGGCGAGCCTTTTCCGATCGGAGCGGTTCGCTCCGATCGGGCCTTGCTTTAGCGCCGGCGTCAAAGAACCGTCATGGAAACCGTCGACAGAAGCCCGGCGGAGGATCCGATGGCGGCGATCACCTTGAAGAACATCACCAAGCGCTTCGCGTCCGCGCCGAGCGCCGCGGTCGATGACGTCAGTCTCGAGGTGCCGGCCGGCGCCTTCCTCGCGCTGCTCGGACCCTCGGGCTGCGGCAAGACCACGCTGCTCCGCCTGATCGCCGGCCTCGAACACCCCGACACCGGCACGATCCGGCTCGGCGACCGCGTGGTCGCCGAGGGCCACCGCGCGCTCGATCCGGAGCGGCGCGGCGTCGGCATGGTGTTCCAGTCTTATGCGCTGTGGCCACACAAGACGGTGGCGCGCAACGTATCCTATTCGCTGGAGATCGCCGGCCGGCCGCGCGCCGAGATCGCGCGCGCCACGAGCGCCATGTTGGAGCGCGTCGGCCTCGTCGGCTTCGACGACCGCCTGCCCGAGACGCTGTCCGGCGGCCAGCGCCAGCGCGTCGCGCTCGCCCGGGCGCTGGTGCAGGACGCCTCGATCGTGCTCTGCGACGAGCCGCTCGCCAATCTCGACGTCCATCTGCGCGACACGATGCTCGCGACCTTCGCCGATCTGCATCGCTCGCTCGGCCGCACCTTCGTCTACGTGACCCATGATCAGGCCGAGGCGCTGGCGCTCGCAACGACCGTCGCCGTGATGGACAAAGGCCGCATCGTGCAGGCGGCGGCGCCGGTCGAGATCTACGCCAAGCCGGCGAACCGCGCGCTGGCCGGCTTCATCGGCCGCGGCAGCCTGATCGAGGCGCGTGTCGCCGGTCCGCTCGCCGACGGCCGCGTGCCGGTGACGGTCGCCGGCTGCACCTTGTCTGCCCGCGCCGATGCGCTCCCCGCGGAAGAACGCGTCACGATGCTGGTCCGACCGGAGGCGGTGACCGCCATCGCGGCCGGAGGGGCCGACGCTCTCCGGGCGACGGTGACTGGGCAGATCTATCGCGGTGCGGCGTTCGAGACCGCAGCGGTGCTCGCCGATGGCCAACGGCTGCTGTTCGACCGGCCCGAGCCGACCGCGTCGGGCACGGAGGTCGCGCTTGCGGTCCGCGATGCCTGGGTGTTGCCCGAGGCGTGAGCCACGGGCCGCCCGCTCACCGCCAAGGGACGACGCGGCGCGGCAGCCGGCTGGCGCAGAGATCGAGCCCGATCATCGCCACCGCGATCACGCCGATCGAGACCACCGCGACGGCGGCCGCGAGCGTCGCGTAGCCGCCATCCTCGAGATTGAACATCACCACGCCCAGCGTCTCGGTGCCGGCCGACCACAGGAGCGCCGAGACGGTCAGCTCGTTGAACGCGGTCAGGAACACAGCCAAGGCGCCGGCCACCGCTGCCGGCGCGATCAGCGGCGCGACGATGGTCCAGAGCCGGCGGGCGTAGCCGGCCCCGGCGATGCGCGCGGCCTCCTCGATGTCGGTCGGCAGTTGCGCCATGGCGGCGGCGGGGGCCTTGAGCGCGACGGTCGCGAAGCGGATCAGATAGGCGACCACGATGATTGCGGGCGTCGCGTAGAGACTGACGCCGACGAGCGGCAGCGGCTTCAGGAACAGGAGGATCGTCGCGACCGCGAGCACGATGCCCGGCAGCGCGTAAGGGAGCTCGATCAGCGTCTCGGCGATCGCCTTCAGCCGGCCACCGCGCCGCTCCAGCACATGGGCGGCCGGGATCGCCGCGAGCGCCAGCAGCGCCGCCGCGAGCCCGGCATAGAGGCCGGAGTTCACGAGCGCGCGGACGGTCACCTTCTGACGAGCCAGCACCTCGACGAAATTGTCGAGCGTCAACGTCGTCGAGGTCAGCGCCACGCCATAGGCCGGCACGAGGGCGGTGGTCACCAGCGAGGCGACCGGCAGCACGAACACGATCGCGACGAGGAGCCAGAGCGCGGCCTCGACAGGGAGGCGCCAGGACCCGAGCCGGAACGGCCGCCCGAGCCCCGCCCCCGGCGCGATGCGCGTCGCCCGGCCCGGCGCGACCAGGCCCGCGACCGCCAGCCCGGCGAGCGTCATCACCGCCATCACCACCGACAGCGCCGCCATGTCGGCGAGCACGGCCGGGCCGCCCGAGCTGATCTCGACATAGATCAGCGTCGGCAGCGTCAGATAGTTGACCGAGATGCCGAGCAGCGCCGGAATGCCGAAATTGCCGACACAGGCGACGAAGGCGAGCGCCGCGGCAGCGGCGAGATAGGGTCTCATCAGCGGCAGCACGATCGTGCGCGCGATCCGCGTCGGCCGCGCGCCAGAGATCCGCGCCGCCTCGATCACGTCGCCGGGGATGCTGGCGAGCCCGGTCCGGAGCAGGATGAACACGAGCGGCGAATGATGCAGCGCCAGCAGCGCGATGATCCCGGCCGGGCCGGTGAGCGGATTGGCGCTGCCCGGTGCCGGCGCGAGGCCGAGACTGTTGAGCAGCGGGCTCGACGGGCCGGTCGCGGTCAGGAAGGCGAGCGCCGTCACCTGCGGCGCCATCAGCATCGACAGGACATAGAGGAACGCGATCGGCCGGACCGCGCGCACGTCGGTCAGCGCGGCGGCGAGCGCGACCAGCCCGCCGATCACCAGCGCGCCGAAGCCGCCGAGAAGGCAGGTCTCCAGACTGTGCCTGAGCGCGAGGGCGGCGCGCCGGGTCGCGATTTCGGCAAGGAAGGGCGCGGCGTCGAACACGCCGGCGGGCCGCAGCGCGGCATCGGCGAGCCGCAGCACCGGCACGAGCCCGACCGCCGCGAAGAGCGCGACGGTGACGGCCAGCACGACGCGCTCGCTCGTCGGCCCGCGGCGTGCCGGGGTCGTGGACGACGCCGGCAGCGCGGTCCCCGTGGCCGCCGCGCCGCCACTCATTCGGCGAAGATGTCCTGGAACTTCTTCTTGTTGGCGGCTTCCTCGGCGAGCGCCTTGGCCGGATCGAAGGGCATCACCTTGATCGCCGAGCGGGCCGGATAGCCGGCCGGCAGCGGCGCACTCGGCAGCGCCGGGACATAGCCCTGCTTCGCGGTCAGCGCCTGACCTTCGGCCGACAGCAGGAAATCGACAAAGGCCTTGGCCGCCTCGGGATTCTTGCTCGACTTCAGGATCGCGACCGGCTCGGTCACGGCAGAGACGCCCTCGGCCGGAAACACGAACTCGATCGGCGCGCCCTTGGCCTTTTCGCGGATCGGCATGAAGTCGACGATGAAGCCGTAGAGCTTCTCGCCGCCCGAGACCGCGCGCAGCACATCGCCGTTGGCGCCGGTCGCGACCGCGCCGTTGGCCTTGAGATCCTTGTAGTAACCCCAGCCGGCCGGCAGGTTGGCGGTCAGCGTCACGGTATGGATCATCGCGGCGCCGGAGGTGACCGGCGTGGGGATCTGCACCTGGCCCTTGGCCTCCGGCTTCAGGAGATCCGACCAGGACGCCGGCTTCATAGGCGCCTTGGTGTTGTAGACGATGCCGGTCGTGATCAGCTTGGTGCCGAACCAGGCGCCGTCCGGATCGTGCGTACCGGCCGGATAGGGCGCGGTCGCCTCGGTCTTGTAGGGCAGGAGCAGGCCTTCCTTCTTCAGGCCTTCCATGGTGACGCTGTCGGCGATCAGCAGCACGTCGGCCTGCGGCTGGCCGGCGGCGATCTCGGCGCGCAGCTTGGCGAGCACGCGCGGCGTGCCGTCGCGCACGAAGCTGATGTCGACATCAGGGTGCTTGGCCTTGAAGGCATCGACCGTCTGTTGGGCGTCGGTGTTCGGCTGGCTCGTGTAGACGACGAGCTTGCCGCCCGCGGCCTCGGCCGGAAGCGACGCTGCGATGAGGAAGAGAAGGGCGAGGACGGCGCGCCGATCGAGCATGACGGTTTCCTTGGGTCTGACGACCGCCTGACCAGAGCACGATGCCTTCAGACGGACGCGTCTCGCACGTCCGTCTGAAGGCATCGTGCTCCATCAATGAATTAGAGCAGTGATTCAGCGTTCCGGTGGCGTCACCTGAACGCATCCTGCTCTAGACCCGGCCGATGAAATCAACGTGACAGTTCGGTGTCGCGCTGTCATGTCGGCCATGCGTCGACATCGGCGGTTCAAGCGGCCGGATGCCCTGCCCGTTTCAGCCGCATGATCACCGTGTCGAGCGCGGACAGGAAGGTCGAGCGGTCGCGGGTCGAGAACGGGCGCGGGCCGCCGGTCTGCTCGCCGCCGGAGCGCAGATCCTCCATCAGATCGCGGGTCGCCAGCGCCATGCCGATCGAGGCCTCGTCGAGGATGCGGCCGGTCGGCTGCACGACGGCCGCACCGGCGCCGAGCGCACGATGGGCGAGCGGGACGTCGGTGGTGATGACGATCAGGCCCGGCCGGGCACGCTCGGCGATCCAGTCGTCGGCGGCGTTGAAGCCCTCCGCGACGCGCACGAAGCGGATCAGCGGCTCGGCGGGCACGCGGATGTGCCCATGGGCGACCACCGCGACGGCGATGCCGTGGCGGCCGGCAACCTTGTAGATCTCGTCCTTGACCGGGCAGGCGTCGCCGTCAACGAGGATCTCGATCCGTTCGCGCGCCCCGCCTCCGACGGGACCTCGCCCGCCGAAACGCGGCGGCAACCGCTTGAAGGCAGGGCGCGCGGAGGTCGGGTCCGCGGAGGTAGGGCGCGCCGGTGCCGCCTGATCGAGCACCGACACGCCGGGCGCCGGCACGCTGGGCACCGGCACTTCAGGCGCCGGCACCTCGGGCGCCGGCACCTCGGGCACGGTCTCTTCGCGCGCCGGCCGGTCCGGATCGCTCACGCGTCGTCCTTGAACCAGGCCTCGACCGGGCCGGTCAGCTTCAGCACCATTGGGTTGCCGCGCCGATCCTTGGCGGTCGGCACCGGCATGCGCACCCAGTTCTCGCTGATGCAATATTCCTCGACGTTGGTGCGCTCGACGCCCTTGAAGCGGATGCCGATGCCGCGGGCGAGCAGGGCCTCGTCGTAGAACGGGCTCGCCGGGTCGACGGACAGACGGTCGGGCGGGGTATCGGCCATGATCGATGCTTCCTCGTCAGTGAACTTCGAGCCCGGAGCAATAGCGACAGGATCGGGCGCTGCCAACAGGGCAGCACGCCTGCGACGAAGATCGCCAACGCAGGTCGCGGCCGGCGATCCCGAACCTCTCCTGCAATTCGGCGGCAAAATTTTCTCGCGACACGCCGAACAACGGAAACCAGAATGTCGACCTGATAAGTCGGATATTGCACGCTTCGATCGTGGCCGGCCGGACACCGCCGGCGGCTCCCCCATCGAGGCCTTCCCATGTCCCGCTCCTTCGTCGTCGGCATCGCCGGCAACACCCATCGGCCCTCTCGGACCCGCGCGCTGGTCGAGACCCTGATTTCAGACGTGTCGCTGCGGCGGCCGATCGACGTCGAGATCCACGATCTCGATGGTCTCGGCCCCGAGCTCGGCGCCACGCTCGACCCGCGGCTGGCGCCGCCCCGGCTCGCGGCCGTGCTCGACGCGATCGTAGCGGCCGATGCGCTCGTGGTGGCGAGCCCGGTCTACAAGGGCACCTTCTCCGGTCTGTTCAAGCATCTGTTCGATCTGGTCGATCCCAAGGTGCTGCAGGGCAAGCCTGTGCTGATCGCCGCGACCGGCGGCAGCGAGCGGCACTCGCTGGCGATCGATCACGGCCTGCGGCCGCTGTTCGGGTTCTTCGGCGCCGCCGTCGTCCCGACCGGCGTCTACGCGACCGAGCGCGACTTCCTCGACTACCAGCCGAGCCACACCGCCCTCGTGGCGCGGATCGGTGCTGCGGCGGAAGAGCTCGCGGAGGTGCTCGGCTCCCGACGGGCCGCCCGCGCGCTCGCCAAATCCGCCTGACGCGAGGGTCGACAAGCAGTGCTGACCAAGCGTCGCCTTTAACTTTCCCGACCTGCCCCCATCCGGCCGAACCTCTGGAGGCCCCCATGCTTACACGCCGTCAGATCCTCACGTTCGCCGCCGCCGGCACCGCAAGCGCGCTCGCGACGCCGATCCTCGCCGCCGCCCCCGAGCCTGCCAAGGAGCCCGCGAAGACCTTCCGGTTCGGCTGGCAGAAGAACGGCGTGCCGGCGCTGACCAAGCGCCGCGGCACGCTGGAGACGCGGCTCGCCGCGCGCGGCGTCGCGGTCACCTGGCACGAGTTCCCGTCCGGGCCGCCGCTGCTCGAGGCGCTCGGCGCCGGTGCGATCGATTTCGGCTACACCGGCGACATTCCGCCGATCTTCGCCCAGGCCGGCAAGCTCGACCTCGTTTATGTCGGCGCGGCGCCGGCGCCGGGCTCGTCCTCGGCGATCCTGGTCAAGAAGGACGGCCCGATCCGGTCGCTCGCCGACCTGAAAGGCCGCACGCTCGCCTTCACCAAGGGCTCGAGCGCGCACAACGTCGCCGTCTCGGCGCTGCGCAAGGCCGGCCTGACGCTGAAGGACGTGACGCCGGCCTATCTGTCGCCCGCCGACGCCGGTGCCGCCTTCGCCGGCGGCCGGGTCGAGGCCTGGTCGATCTGGGATCCGTTCTACGCGATCGCCGAGCAGAACCCCGACGTCCGCGTGCTGACCACGGCCGAAGGCATCGTCGACAGCTACGGCTACTACCTCGCCAACGGCGCCTACACCAAGGCGAACCCGACGCTGGTCCGCGAGGTGCTGGCCGAGCTCGCGGTCCAGGCGGCGTGGTCGCAGGATCATCTGGAGGAGACTGCCAAGGCGCTCTCCGAGATCACCGGCGTCCCCTACGATGTAACGCTGCGCTCGGTCAAACGCACGAACACGCGGTTCGCAGTGCTGCCGGTCACGCCCGAGATCGTGAAGACGCAGCAGGCGATCGCCGACACCTTCGCGGCCGAAGGCCTGATCCCGGCGAAGCTCGACATCGCGTCGATCGTCTGGACCGCGCCGAGCATCTGAACCCGCACATCCGTTTCCCGCCCCTCTCCCAATCCACTCCCGAGGAGGACGTCCCATGTCCGTTGAGACGCTGAAGCCGACCGGCTCCGATCCGCTGAATTTCTTCTGGTTCATTCCGACGAGCGGCGACGGGCCGTATCTAGGCACGGACGACTTCTATCGCGCGCCCGATCACGCCTACCTGCGCGAGATCGCGACCGCGGTCGACCGGCTCGGCTTCGGCGGCGTGCTGATCCCGACCGGGGCCAATTGCGAGGACAGCTGGATCACCGCGACCGCGCTCGCCACCGCGACAGAGCGGCTGAAGTTCCTGGTCGCGATCCGGCCCGGCACCGCGACGCCGGCGTTCTACGCCCGGCTCGCCTCGGCGGTCGACCGGGTCTCGAACGGCCGGCTCCTGATCAACATCGTCGTCGGCGGCGCGCCGAAGGAGCTCGCCGGGGACGGCATCTTCCTGCCCCATGACGCGCGCTACGACCACGCGGAGGAGTTCTTCGAGGTGTTCGAGACGATCGCCAAGGGCGGCACCGCGACGCTCGACGGGAAGTACATCAAGGCCGAAGGCGCCAAGCTGAACTTCCCCTTCGTCCAGAAGCCCCGGCCGCCGCTCTATTTCGGCGGCTCTTCCGACGCGGCGATCGAATTCTCCGCCGGTCGGACCGACAAGTATCTGACCTGGGGCGAACCGCCGGCGCAGGTCGCCGAGAAGATCGCGACCGTTCGCGCCGCCGCAGCGGCCAAGGGCCGCGAGGTGACCTTCGGCATCCGCCTGCACTTCATCGTCCGCGAGACCGACGAGGAGGCCTTCGCCGCAGCCGACAAGCTGATCTCGCGCCTTTCCGACGAGACCATCGCCGCCGCGCAGGAGAAATTCCGCAACGAGAGCGATTCCGTCGGCCAGCATCGCATGGCGGCGCTGCACGGCGGCCGGCGCGACAATCTCTATGTCGCGCCGAACCTCTGGGCCGGCGTCGGCCTGGTGCGCGGCGGTGCCGGCACGGCGCTGGTCGGCAGCCCGGAGACGATCGCCGCACGCCTGCGCGAATATCAGGCGCTCGGCATCGATACGGTGATCGGCTCCGGCTATCCGCACCTCGAGGAGGCCTACAAGGTCGCCGAACTGCTGTTCCCGGTGCTCGGTCTCGGCCGTCGCTCGGGCGAGGTGATCTCGGGCGATTTCGGCACCGGCGCCGGGCTCGGCGCCCGGCCGCGCCGCATCGCCGGCCTGGCCGCCGCGGTGTGACCGCGACCTTCCCGCTTTGAGACTGCGCGCCGCCGATTGCCCGGCGGCGTGCCCGACCAACCCTGGAGGATGGTGCCCCCATGTCGATCAAGGCGTTCCGCCTGTCCGGGCTCGTGCCCTATGCCCTGCCCGCCGCGGTGATCGCGCTCTGGCAGATCGGTAGCTCGCTCGGCGTGATCTCGAACCGCGTCCTGCCGGCGCCAACCGATGTCGTCGCGGCCGCCTGGCGGCTGACGCTTTCCGGCGAACTCCTCGCCAATGCCGAGATCAGCACGTTGCGCGCGCTCGCCGGCCTGCTGGTCGGCGGCGGCATCGGCTTCGGCCTCGGGCTCGCCAACGGCCTGTCGCGCGCCGCCGATCGCGCCACCGACACGACCGTGCAGATGATCCGCAACATCCCGCACCTCGCCCTGATCCCGCTGGTCATCCTGTGGTTCGGCATCGGCGAGGAGGCGAAGCTGTTTCTCGTCGCGCTCGGCGTGTTCTTCCCCGTCTATGCCAACACGGTGCACGGCGTGCGCCACGTCGACGCCCAACTGGTCGAAATGGGCCGCGCCTACGGCATGAATTCCTGGGCGCTGTTCCGGCGCGTGATCCTGCCGGGAGCGCTGCCGTCGATCTTCGTCGGCCTGCGCTATGCGCTCGGCATCATGTGGCTGACGCTGATCGTCGCCGAGACGATCTCCGCCTCGTCCGGCCTCGGCTACATGGCCATGCAGGCGCGCGAATTCATGCTGGTCGACGTCGTCGTGCTGTCGATCCTGATCTACGCCGCGCTCGGCAAGCTCGCCGACAGTCTCGCCCGTTTCCTCGAACGCAGGAGCCTCGCATGGCACCCGGCTTTCCAGTCGCACTGAGCCTTCGCTCGGACGAGACCGTCGCCGCTGTCGGCCCTCGCTCGTCCGCTTCTCACCCTGCGTCGACCACCGCGCCGCCGACCGCTGCAACGTCGCAGGCGGCGGATGATCGTGCCGGCCTGGCCGATGTCGTCTGGAGTTCGCTGCGCCCGTTCGTGCGGGCCGAGACGCCGGCCGACGAGATCGAGGTCTCCGCCGTCGATGCGGAGCGCGAGACGGCGGCCCACGGTCCGGGCGCGACGTTGTCGCTCGCGGGCGTGGAAAAACGCTTCGGCGACAAGACCGTACTGCACGGCATCGATCTCGATCTGGCAAGCGGTGAGTTCCTGGTCATCGTCGGCAAGAGCGGCTGCGGCAAGAGCACGCTGTTGCGCCTGCTGGTCGGCCTCGATCAGCCGACCGCCGGCACGATCACGCTCGACGATGCGTCGGGCGCCGCGCCGAACGCGCGGATCGTATTCCAGGAGCCCCGGCTGCTGCCGTGGGCGAGCGTGGTCGACAATGTCGCGGTCGGCCTGCCGCCGGGCCGATCGAAGGCGGCGGCGCGGCGCGCCGCGCTCGATGCGCTCGCCGACGTCCATCTGCAGGCGCGTGCCGACGAGTGGCCCTCGGTCCTGTCGGGTGGCCAGCGGCAACGCGTGGCGCTCGCCCGGGCGCTGGTCAGCCGGCCGGACCTGCTCGTGCTCGACGAGCCGCTCGGCGCGCTCGACGCCCTGACGCGGATCACCATGCAGAACCTGATCGAGCGGGTCTGGAGCGCACAGGGCTTCACCGCCGTCCTGGTGACCCACGACGTCGCCGAGGCGGTGGCGCTCGGCGACCGCGTCATCGTGATCGACGAGGGCCGCATCACGCTCGATCTCCGAATCGACCTGCCGCGTCCGCGCGAACGCGGCTCGGCCGAGCTCGCCCGGCTCGAAGGCCGTCTTCTCGACGCGATCTTCGGTGTCGAGGAGGTCGTCTACTGAGAGCGACGGCGGCATACGGGCGCGCCTCGTCGATCGAGGCCGCCCGCGCCGTGGCGGTGGCCGTAGCACGGGGCGGGATCACGGGGCGCGCGAACTTCGTCGTTCATGAAGATGGGAAGGAGCAGGTGGTTCTGCCCAAAAATCTGGCAGATTGCACACGCATTCAGAAGAAACTTTTATTCTTTTAAGTTGCCTTCCCTCCTCTGACGGTCCTATCCTCCGGCCATCATCACCGGAGGACCAACGCCCATGTGCGGAATCGTCGGGCTGTTCCTGAAGGACAAGGCGCTCGAGCCCGAGCTCGGCCGGCTCCTGTCCGACATGCTGATCACCATGACCGATCGCGGCCCGGATTCGGCCGGCATCGCGATCTACGGCGCCGAGACGCCCGGCTTCACCAAGATCACGGTGCAATCGCCGGAGCCGGCGCGTGACTTCGCCGGGCTCGACGACCGGATCAAGGCGGCGACCGGAACGACCGTCAAGATCGCGGCCAAGGCGACCCATGCGGTGCTGACGGTCGCTTCGGACGCGGTCGAGGCGGTGCGCGCCGCGCTCGGCGCCATCGCGCCGTCGATCCGCGTCATGGGCGTCGGCACCAATGTCGAGATCTTCAAGGAGGTCGGGCTGCCGCGGGACGTGGTCGAGCGCTTCGGCGTTGCGGCGATGGCGGGCAGCCACGGCATCGGCCATACGCGCATGGCGACCGAATCCGCGGTCACCACGCTCGGCGCACATCCGTTCTCGACCGGGCCGGACCAGTGCCTGGTCCACAACGGCTCGCTGTCGAACCACAACAACCTGCGCCGCGAACTGAAGCGGCTCGGCGTCAGCTTCGAGACCGAGAACGACTCGGAAGTCGCCGCCGCCTATCTGACCGCCGCCATGAAGGACGGCAAGGATCTCGGCGCGGCACTGACCGGTGCACTCGACGATCTCGACGGCTTCTTCACCTTCGTCGTCGGCACCAAGTCCGGCTTCGGCGTGCTGCGCGATCCGATCGCGTGCAAGCCGGCGGTGATGGCCGAAACCGACGCCTATGTCGCGTTCGGCTCGGAATACCGCGCGCTCGCCGGCCTGCCCGGCATCGAGACCGCGCGGGTCTGGGAGCCGGAACCGGCCACGGTCTACTTCTGGGATCACGCCAAGGCGGCGTGATCGGCAATGTCCGGGGCCACGCCAAGGCGGCGTGGCCTGGTCGGCGGCCAGGACACAGACGACGAACCGTCGCCGTTCCTCGCACGCCGATCTCCGCACCATCCGCCCGCCCCACCCTGGGGAGCGAGGAGCATCCGATGCCCGTCTTCGATCTCGCCGTCACGCCGCTGCGCGCGCTGAATGAGGCCCTGCACACCGTCGGCGCCGGCAGCAACGACACCCATTTCGACATTCTGAACCCGCGCGGCGCCCATGCGGTCGCCGTCGGCATCGACCAGCCGCTCACCGTCGCGGTGAAGGGTTCGGTCGGCTACTACTGCGCCGGCATGAACGACGGCGGCAGCGTCACGGTCGCCGGCTCCGCCGGCCCCGGCGTCGCCGAGAACATGATGTCCGGCACCGTGGTCATCGAGGGCGACGCCTCGCAGTATGCCGGCGCCACCGGGCGCGGCGGCCTGCTCGTGATCAAGGGCAATGCGGCCTCGCGCTGCGGCATCTCGATGAAGGGCATCGACATCGTCGTGCACGGCTCGATCGGCCACATGTCGGCCTTCATGGCGCAGTCCGGCAACCTCGTCGTGCTCGGCGACGCCGGCGAGGCGCTCGGCGACAGTCTCTACGAGGCGCGCCTGTTCGTGCGCGGCTCGGTCAAGAGCCTCGGCGCCGACTGCATCGAAAAGGAGATGCGGCCCGAGCACATCGCGATCCTCAGCGATCTCCTGGCGAAGGCCGGCGTCGAGGGTGTCGATCCGGCCGCGTTCAAGCGCTACGGCTCGGCGCGGAAACTCTACAATTTCAACATCGACAACGCCGACGCGTACTGAAGGGGGCCGCGATGAGCTACCAGAACCCGCCGACCCCGCCGCGCAAGTCCGCGACCTTCGACGATTATACGCTCGCCGAGATCCGGCGCGCCGCTGCGACCGGCATCTACGACATCCGCGGCGGCGGCACCAAGCGCAAGGTGCCGCATTTCGATGATCTGCTGTTCCTCGGTGCCTCGATGTCGCGCTACCCGCTCGAGGGCTATCGCGAGCGCTGCGACACCTCGGTCACGCTCGGCACGCGCTTCGCCAAGAAGCCGATCCACCTGAAGATTCCGATCACCATCGCCGGCATGAGCTTCGGCTCACTCTCCGCCAACGCCAAGGAGGCGCTCGGCCGCGGCGCGACGCTCGCCGGCACCTCGACCACCACCGGCGACGGCGGCATGACCGAGGAGGAGCGCGGCCACTCCTCGATCCTGGTCTATCAGTACCTGCCGTCGCGCTACGGCATGAACCCGCGCGACCTGCGCCGCGCCGACGCGATCGAGGTCGTGGTCGGCCAGGGCGCCAAGCCCGGCGGCGGCGGCATGCTGCTCGGCCAGAAGATCTCCGACCGCGTCGCCGAGATGCGCACGCTGCCGAAGGGCATCGACCAGCGCTCGGCCTGCCGGCATCCGGACTGGACCGGCCCGGACGACCTCGAGATCAAGATCCTCGAGCTGCGCGAGATCACCGACTGGCAGAAGCCGATCTACCTGAAGGTCGGCGGCGCGCGGCCCTATTACGACACCGCGCTGGCGGTGAAGGCCGGCGCCGACGTGGTCGTGCTCGACGGCATGCAGGGCGGCACGGCGGCGACGCAGGACGTGTTCATCGAACACGTCGGCCAGCCCACCCTCGCCTGCATCCGCCCGGCCGTGCAGGCGCTGCAGGATCTCGGCATGCATCGCAAGGTGCAGCTGATCGTCTCGGGTGGCATCCGTTCGGGCGCCGACGTCGCCAAGGCGCTGGCGCTCGGCGCCGATGCGGTCTCGATCGGTACCGCGGCGCTGGTCGCCATCGGCGACAACGACCCGAAGTGGGAAGACGAATACCGCAAGCTCGGCTCGACCGCCGGCGCCTACGACGACTGGCACGAGGGCAAGGACCCGGCCGGCATCACCACCCAGGATCCGGCGCTGATGGCGCGGCTCGATCCGATCGCGGCCGGCCGGCGGCTCGCCAACTATCTGAAGGTGATGACGCTCGAGGCACAGACCATCGCGCGGGCCTGCGGCCACAATCACGTCCACAACCTGGAGCCGGAAGACCTCTGCGCGCTGACGCTGGAGGCCGCGGCGATGGCGAAGGTTCCGCTCGCCGGCACCGACTGGTATCCGGGCAAGGGCAGCTTCTGAAGCCGGCGCGGCGGCCGGACGGGGACCAGGTCGCCGCGCATGAAATCTGCATGGGATCGCATCAACGCCCGTCGCGCCGCCGGCTCGACGGGCTCCGGACGAGGACAGGAAGGGGCATCATGACGACCGATCTCGCCGCCTTCGCCGCCGACCGCGGCGTGAAGTACTTCATGATTTCCTACACCGACCTGTTCGGAGCCCAGCGCGCCAAGCTGGTGCCGGCACAGGCGATCGCCGAGATGCAGAAGGACGGCGCCGGCTTCGCGGGCTTCGCGACCTGGCTCGACATGACGCCGGCGCATCCGGACCTGTTCGCCGTGCCGGATGCGAGCGCGGCGATCCAGCTGCCCTGGAAGCCCGAGGTTGCCTGGGTCGCGGCCGATTGCGTGATGGAGGAGAAGCCGGTCGCGCAGGCGCCGCGCGTGCTCCTGAAGCGGCTGGTCGATGAGGCCGCCGCACAAGGGCTGCGCGTCAAGACCGGCGTCGAGGCGGAGTTCTTCCTGCTGACCCGCGACGGGTCGGCGATCTCGGACGTCTACGACGGCGGCGACAAGCCCTGCTACGACCAGCAGGCGCTGCTGCGCCGCTATGATGTGATCGCCGAAATCTGCGACCACATGCTGGCGCTCGGCTGGAAGCCGTACCAGAACGACCACGAGGACGCGAACGGCCAGTTCGAGATGAACTGGGAATACGACGACGCGCTAGCGACCGCCGACAAGCACTCGTTCTTCAAGTTCATGGTGAAGTCGGTCGCCGAGAAGCACGGGCTGCGCGCGACCTTCATGCCGAAGCCGTTCAAGGGCCTGACCGGCAACGGCTGCCACTGCCATATCTCGGTCTGGGATCTCGCCGGCACCACCAATGCCTTCGCCGATCCGGCCGCGCCGTTCGGGCTCTCGGCCGCCGGCAAGACGTTCCTCGGCGGCATCATGAAACACGCGACCGCGCTCGCCGCAATCACCAACCCGACCGTCAATTCCTACAAGCGCATCAACGCGCCCCGCACGATCTCGGGCGCGACGTGGTCGCCGAACACGATCACCTGGACCGGCAACAACCGCACCCACATGGTGCGCGTGCCGGGTCCGGGCCGGTTCGAGCTGCGGTTGCCCGACGGCGCGGTCAATCCATACCTGCTGCAGGCCGCGATCATCGCGACCGGCCTCGACGGGCTCGCAACCAAGGCCGATCCGGGTCCGCATTCCGACCTCGACATGTTCAACGAGGGCTTCAAGGCCGCCGACGCGCCGCGCCTGCCCTTGAACCTGCTCGACGCGCTGCGTGCCTTCGAGGCCGACACCACGCTGCGCGCGGCGCTCGGCGAGGAATTCTCGGCCGGCTACCTCAAGCTCAAGCACGAGGAATGGACGGCCTATTGCAGCCATTTCACGCAGTGGGAGCGCGAGACCACGCTCGACATTTGAGGCGGCTCAACGCCCCCTTCGCGTCACCGGATCCCGATCCCCGCTGCTCCGCGCGACGGTGCAGCGGGGATTTGCGTTTGCGAGGTGCCGTTTCGGGGACAGGAGATCCGCGTCCCCGTCATTGACAGGGGACGGCCGATCGCCTCCTCTGCCGGCCACCCACGGGAGGCCATCCGCGAGGACGGCGGCCGTGCGGCGACGGAGGCGGCGGATGTACGATCGTTTTCTCGTTTCGAAGCAGATCGACCAGTGGCTCGCCGAGGACATCGGCGGCGGCGATCTGACCGCGCAGCTGATGATCGATCCGCGCGCGACCGCGACATTCGCCATGAATGCGCGCGAGCCGATGACGCTCGCCGGCGTCGAGGTCGCGGGCCTCGTGTTCACGCGCTACGAGCCGGCCTGCCGGATCGAAATCCATGCGCACGACGGCGCGACCGTCGAGAGGGGCGCACTTCTGATGACGGTCAGCGGACCGGCGCAGGCGCTGCTGACGGCGGAGCGCACCGCGCTCAACGTCGTGCAGCGCCTGTCCGGCATCGCCACCGAGACGGCGAAGTATGTGCGCGCGATCGCCGGCACCAAGGCGCGGCTGCTCGACACGCGCAAGACCACGCCGGGCCTGCGCATGCTCGAGAAGCACGCCGCGAGCTGCGGCGGCGCGCTCAACCATCGGCTCGGCCTCGACAGTGGCGTCATGCTCAAGGACAACCATATCGCGGTCTGCGGCAGCATCATGGAAGCGGTCAAGCGCGCACGCCTGCGCGTGCCGGCGCTGACCAAGATCGAGGTCGAATGCGACCGGCTCGATCAGGTCGAGGAGGCCCTCGCGGCCGGTGCCGATGTGATCATGCTCGACAACATGTCGCTCGAAACCATGCGCCAGGCGGTCGCCCTCGTGGACGGCCGCGCGCTGCTGGAAGCGTCCGGCGGCATCCGTCTCGACACGATCGCCGCGGTGGCCGCGACCGGCGTCGACTATATTTCGACGAGCCGGCCGTTCCAGTCGGCCCCGGCTGTCGATATCGGCCTCGACGAGGCCTGAGGCCGGCGACCCGATCGCTTACGAGCGGGTGCGCGCGAAGCGCTGCTCGAGTACCTCTTCGCCCCATTGCCGGCCGGGACGCTCCTCGACGAGAACGAAGCCGTGGGCCTCGTAGAGGTGGCGGGCCGCATCGAGCCCGGCAAAGGTCCACAGCTGCATCTCGGCAAAGCCCCGCGCGTCGGAGAAGGCGAGCGCGCGGTCGAGCAGGCGTCGGCCGACGCCGCCGCCACGCGCCTCCGGGGCGACGATGAACCAGCGCAAATGGGAAACGCCGGGGCCGATGTCCTCGCCATCGACCGCGACCGCGCCGACCACGCGACCGTCCCTCACAGCCGTCCAGAGGCCGTTGCTCGGGCGATCGAGCCGGTCGCAGAACGCCGCGAGACCGCCGGCGACCACGGCCTCGAAGCGTCGTCCGAAACCGGCGGTCGCGGCGTAGTGGACGGCATGCATCTCGACGATCCGGCCGACGACGCCGGGGCGATAGCCTTCAACGACGTCGATCGCGGGTGCGGGTGCCGGCGGGGCCGGATCGCCGGCGAGCGCCGTGGCATAGAGGTCGAGACCGTCGAGAACGGTCGCATGCGTTGACGCCGGCAGCCGATCGAGCGCGCCGGCGACCTGGGCGCGCGCGAAGCCGTGAATGGCCGCGACCCGCGCCCGGCCGGCCGGGGTCAGGCTCAGCGCCTTGGTGCGGGCATCGGCAGCGCCGGGCTCCTCCCGGATGTCGCCGGACAGCACGAGCTTGCGCAGCAGCCGGCTGACGCTCGACTTCTCGAGGCGCAGCAGGATCGCCAGGTCGCGCGCCGTCATCGCCTGCGCCGCCTCGATCTCGATCAGCGCATGGACGGCCGAGGGTGGCAGGTCGGTGCCGGCAAAGGCGCCGCCCATGAAGCCGAACTCGCGCACCAGCCGGCGCGAGGCGGCGCGAATACGATCGATCGTTGCAGCTGGGGCAGTCATGAATCCGGCATATCGTTGTACGATACAACTATATGCCGGACTATCGACGGCCGGGTCAAGAGGCGGCGGCCGCAACGACCCGACCGGTCACGCACGGTGCCGAGGAGGCCGTGCGGATCAGAACTGCGCCTGCTCGGCCTCCAGATAGGCGAGGCTCACATATTTGCCGATGTTGTTGGCCCAGCCCTTGGTCTCGGCGGCGCGCGAGGCGACGCGCGGGTCCTTCAGGGTGAAGGCGAGCGCGCCCTCGAGCGGAATGCCCTGCTTCACCGCCTCGACGCAGGACTCCCAGATGCCGGCGAAGAGTTCCCGCTGCCAGGTCAGCACCGCGGTGCCGGCCTCACCGTGGGCCGGCACCCAGATGGTCGTGCGGCTCGCCGCGATCAGCTTGTCGATCGCCTCGAAGGTGCCCTGATAGGAGCCGTCCTCCATGTTGGCGATCCGGCGATCCATCAGGATGTCGCCGACGCACATCACGCCGTCCTCGATCACTTCCACCGCCACATCGGCGTCGGTATGGGCCCGTCCATAGTGATGCAGGCGCAGCGTGACATCGCCGAGCGAGAGCGTATCGCCGTGGGCGATGTCCCTGTTCGGCGGCACGATGTCGGTGCCGACCGTCGCGTCGTTGGTCCAGCGGTTCATGGCCTCGTGCCAGAACCGGCCGACCGCGCCCTCGATCGCCATGCGGGTCGGGGCGAGCGCGTAGATCGGCAGATCCGCGCCATAGGCGGCCCGGAAGGCCTGATTTCCGAGCCAATGATCGCCGTGGTAGTGCGTGTTGACGACGCCGATGACCGCCTTGTCGGTCAGGCGGCGCAATTGCCGGACGGTCATTTCCGCGATCTGCACCGACGCGCCGCTGTCGATCACCATCACGCCGGCCGAGCCGACCACGAAGACGATGTTCGACATCATTCCCTGGTTCTGCGGCGTCGGAAAGCCGTCGGGCGACCAGACCATGTGCACGTGCGGCGAGAGCCGCTGCAGCGGATGGTCCGGGACCGGCGGTCCCCGTTCCGCCGCAGCCGCGGTCGCCAGCATCGCCATCAGCTCGGTCATGCCGGCGCTCGTCGCAGAGATTGCGAGCGCGCCGTTCTTCAGAATGCGCCGTCTGGACAGGGTCATGTCTGGCCTCCCAGGCCGGCCGCCAATGGAAAGGCAGGCCGTCAGTCGAAATGGTAGAAATCGTCGTCCAGCGCCCCGACGACGCTCTCGATATCCTCGGGGAAGACCATCACGTTCAGCCGCGACACGCAGACTTCGACCTGCCGCCGCAGCTCCTCGCGCGCGTTCACGCGGCGGGTCGAGCGGGTGTAGAGCGACATCGGATTGCCGTCCGTTACGCGCGCGAGGTGACAGGCACCGTTGCAGCCGTTCTCGGCGAGCAGGCGCCGGCCAAGCTCGATCGACGGGCTCCCGACGGACGAGCCTCCAAGCGATGGGGCCTCGCCCGACACCGGACGCGCGGCTTCGGGCACGCTCGCGCCCTCGCTGCCGGCTCCGGCCGTCGCGATCGGCATCGCGGCGAGGACCAGCGCGGCGGCGAACAGTCCGGGGCGAGGACGGCCGCGCATCGCAAGCCCCCTCAAGCCGTCTTGGCGCGGTCGACGAGCCGATCGGTCGCAACCGCGCCGAACCACATCGACCACAGCACGATCCAGGCGGTCAGCGCGAAGACCGACGCGCCCGAGACGCCCGCGCCGATCGCACAGCCGCCGGCCAGCACACCGCCGAAGCCCATCATGCAGCCGCCTGCGATATAGCGGCGCATGGTTGCGCCGCTGTCGAAGCCCTCGAGCTTCAGCTCGCCGCTGAGCGCCGCGGCCAGGAAGGCGCCGACGAACACACCGGGGATCAGGCCGAGATCGAAGGTCAGTTTCCCGCCGGGCGGCATCAGCACATACATCAGCGAATCCGCCGAGGGCGACGTGAAGCTCAGCGCATGCACCGGCACCATCTCGAACGAGGTGGCGGCCATGGAGAAGTTGAACCACCAGGCGACCGCGACCATCAGGCCGACGCCGGCGGCGCCGACCGCCGGCCAGATCCCGACCTTGTTGCGCAAGGCGAGCACCAGCCCGGCGACGAGCCAGAGCGCGCCGAACAGTGCCGCGCCGGCATGATCGACGCGGAACAAGACGAGCAGGTCGCGGGACGGGCCGTCGATGGTCCAGAGCGCGTTGACCGCGGCGCGGACCGGCGACAGCGCGCCGTCGCGGGCGGCCTGCGCGGCGACGGCGAAGACGAGGCCGGAGAGCAGCGCGCGCAGATTGCCGGTCGCCGACAGCACCAGCATCCGGCTCGCGCAGGCCTTGGTCAGCACCATGCCGCTGCCGAACATCAGCCCACCGAGGATCGCGCCGGACAGCGAGCCGGTGTTGTTGAGCTGCCGGACCGTGCCGGTATCGAACAGACCGAAGACGATCAGCAACTGCGTGGCGATCAGCGCGGTCGCGAAGGCGAACAGCCAGATCGCCAGCCGGTCGCCGAGCCGCCCGTGCGCGACTTCGAGCGTCGCCGCGCGCAGGCAGAAACGCGAGCGTTGCGCCAGCGCGCCGAACAGCATGCCGATCACGGCGCCGCCGAGCGCGAGCGTCCACTGGTCGCCGATCCGGTCTATGAACCAATCGAACATGGCGGGGCACCATTGCGGGCCCTCGGCCGAACGGCGCGCCGCCGGCGGCAGGGCCCGATCGGCCCGGCATCACCAAGGCATTGCGGGCAGCGCGCCGATCCGCTCAGGGCTTGATGTAGGCGTAGTGGTCGCGGAACTGCAGCTCGCCGAGCCGGACCACGCCCGAAGGCACGAAATCGGCATCGAGGATGAACTGGTCCTTCTTGAGATTGCGCCGCTTCAGCGTGATCTCGCAGACCTCGAAGGTCACGCCCCGCGCCTTGAGATCGGCGACCAGCGGCGCGTATTCGGTGCTGCTCTTCGGGTCCTTCGCGCCTTCCATCAGGAAGTCGACGCCGTCGGCATGGGTCACGACGACGATGGTCGTCTTCGGCGCGACGTCCAGATGATTGCGGATGTTACGCAATCCCTTCAGCGCCTGCGCGGCCGAATCGTCGATATGATAGATGACCTTGTCCTGGGCGAAGGCCGGGCCGGCGACGCACAGGAGCGCCGCGACCAGTATATTCCGAAGCCAGTTCGCGATACCGAACATGGGGGTTCCCTCCTCGCCCCCGGCCGGGGGCTGCCGCCGGGTTTACATACGGGACCGCCCACGCGCGGGCGGTCCGGCCGGGGTTGAGCCCCCGGCCTTTGGCCGATCAGAGCACGGCACCGGGATTGCCGTCCACATTGCGCAGTCTGGGCACTGCGGGGATGGGCGTCTTCACGACCTTCTGGTTCTTGAGCCAGCGGGCGACGAGGTCGAACACCGGCTCGCCGCCGGCGTCGCGCGCGGCCTCGGAGACCGAGGCCCAGCCGGCGACCTTGTAGGTCTTCGATGCCTCGACCGGCTTGTCGCCGATGCGCATGTCGGAAATCCGCGACCCCATCGCCGCCGACGGATCGCAGCTGTAGGTCATGCCGCCGACGCGGACCATGTCGCCGCCCTGCTGGTGATAGGGGTCGACATTGAACAGGTTGTCGCAGACGTCCTCGAGCACGCCCTTGATCTGCTCGCCGGTCATCGGATTGACCGTGACCGCCGGATAGGTGATCGCGGTCTGGTCGAGCAGGTTCTCCATCGTGATCGCCTCGCCCGGCAGCACGGTCGTTCCCCACCGGAAGCCCGGCGAGAAGGCGATCTCGGCGTCCTTCTCGGCAATCAGCGCGTCGAGGATCACCTTGTCGAAGCTGCCGGTGAAGTTGCCGCGCCGATAGAGCAGACCCTCGGAGACAGCGAGCTTTTCGGCGAGCTTCGCCTCGTACGGCGCGCGGACCTTGGCGATCAGCGCCGCCATCTCCGGATCGGCGGGCAGCAGATTGGCGAAGACCGGCAGCAGCTTGTAGCGGAAATCCGCGACCTTGCCGTCGCGGACGTCGAGATCGAGCACGCCGACGAATTTGCCGTTCGAGCCGCCGCTGACCACCAGCGTCTTGCCCGCACCACTGGCGACGATCACCGGCTTCGGCGTCGCGTCGTGGGTATGGCCGCCGAGGATCGCATCGATGCCGGTCACGCGCGAGGCGAGCTTCAGGTCGACGTCCATGCCGTTGTGCGACAGCACGATCACGGCCCTGGCGCCGGCCGCGCGCGCCTCGTCGACGGTCTTCTGCATGGCCTCTTCCTGGATCCCGAGGGTCCAGTCGGGGATCATGTAGCGCGGGTTGGCGATCGGCAGATAGGGGAAGGCCTGGCCGATGATCGCGACCTTGACCCCGCCCATCTCGCGCATCGCATAGGACGCGAAGACGGGATCGCCGAAATCGGCGGTCTTGAGGTTCTGCGCGAGGATCTCGATCTTGCCGGCGAAGTCGCCGTCGGCGACCGCCTTGACCCGCTCCTGCCCGTAGGTCGCCTCCCAGTGCAGCGTCATGAAGTCGATGCCGAGGAGCTTGGAAGCGTCGACCATGTCCTGCGCCTTGGTCCACAGCGCCGTGCCGGAGCCCTGCCAGGAATCGCCACCGTCGAGCAGCAGGGCACCCGGCCGGCTCGCGCGGAGCCGCTTCACCAGCGTGGCGATATGAGCATAGCCGCCGGCCCGGCCGTAGATGCCGGCCTTGCGCTCGAAATCGAGGTAGGTGAAGGCGTGGGCCTCGGGCGTGTCGGCGGCGATGCCGAACCGCTCGAGGAACGCCCCGCCGACCAGATGCGGCACCTGACCCCGCATCGACCCGACGCCGAGATTGACGCTCGGCTCGCGGAACAGCAGCGGCTTCAGCTGGGCATGGGTGTCGGTGATGTGGATCACCGACACGTTGCCGAACGCCGGCACCTCGTAGAGCCGGTCGGCGGCCTGCTCGGCGCGCGCGATGTCGTCGGGCAGGCTCATGCCGGCAGCGCCGGCCGCAGCGAGGAGCTGCAGGAAATGACGGCGGTTCATCGTTCGAAGCTCCGCTCGGTCACTGGTTCACGGGAGACTTGGGATCGAGCAGCAGCGCCATCAGATCCCGGATCTGCTGGTCCGTGACGATGCCCATGTGGCCGGCGCGCGGCATGTTCGAACAGGCGTTCGTGGCCTTGGCGTTGAAGATCTTGCCCCAGGTGTAGCGCAACACGTCCTCGGAGCTGCCGCGCAATTTGCCGTAGTTGTAGAGGCTCGGGCCGATCGTGCCGTAGGAGATCTCGGTCTTGGAGATCTGATGGCAGTTGTAGCAATTGCCGCCGTTCGGTGCGTCGGCCTTGTCGGTCCAGGTCAGGCCGCGGCCGCTCTGGGCGATGGCCTCGCCGGCCTTGAAATCGCCGAGCCACTTGCCGTCGGCCGGATACTTGATCGTGGCCTCGTTCGCCGCCTCGATCTCGGCCTTGCGCTTCGCGCCCGCCGCGCTGGCCGCCATGGCGGGATCCGAACAGAACGCCTGCGTCGGGTCCTGCTCGAGGCGCTTTACGGTGGCGATGCCCTTGTCGCGGAAGCCGCTCTTCAGCATCGCCTGAAAGGCCGCGTCGTCGGCGCCTTCGCCCCAGCTCGTCGCATCGCCGGCCCGGGCCGCCCCCGCGGCGAACACGGCGAGAGCCACACCGGTGAGAGCCACACCGGTCAAGGCCGCATACATCGATCGCTTCGTCATGACCGTCCTCCTCACCGCTTGATGCCGGGCGTGTCCATCGTCGCGCCGTTGGCGGTCGCGGCGAGGAAGGTCGAGAGCGCGATCGTCACGTCGGACGCATAGACCGGCTCGGGGAAGCGCTGCTGACGGAAGCAGTCGTTGATGCGCCACTGCATGCCCCACATCTGGCCGGCGCTGACGCGGTAGGCCGGCCAACTGGACCAGGCCGCGCCCGCGCCCTTCTGGGCCGGTAGATAGGGCAGTTCCTGCAGGCGGATTCGGGTGTTCTCCTGGCCGTGGCAGGTCGCGCAGGAGAAGTCGTGCGGGCCGCCCTCGAAGTAGAACATCCGCTTGCCGAGCTCGAACATCTGCCGCTCCTTCGGATGCGACAGCGAGACGGCGACCTTCTCACCCTTGGACTCGCCCGAGATATAGGTCACGACCGCGTTGAGCTGGTCCTTCTCCGGGCTGCCGAACGGCGCGGCGATGAACTTGGCGACGTCGATGCCCTGGATGGTCGCCATGCAGGTCAGGATGCGCGACTCGGCATCCTGGACCTTGTCGGTGTCCTTGAAATAGCGGGGGAGATGGGCATAGGCGCCGTGAACGACGCCCGGTCCCATGCCGAGATCGCAGGTCTCGAGCGAGGCGTTCTTCGGGCCGGCGGGCTTCTTCCAGATCTCTTCGCCCTGGGCCTCGAAGAGTTCGGCCGGATTGCCGTCCTTCAAGGCCTCGCGATACTGCTCGATGCTCTGGATCGAAGCGTCACCCTCGGCCAGGGCCGTGCTTGCCGTTCCCGCGGCCATGGCGACGAGCATCGCCAGGCCGGCACCATGCCAGCGTCCCATATGCGCCTCCCCTTGGTCTTTTCTCGTTGTTCGGACGGCCGGACCGGTCAGGTCACGGTCGCCTCGTCGGTGCGGGTGTCGCCCTTGTTGTCGACCCAGGACACCACGACCTTATCGCCGGCCTTGCCGCCCTTGACCTTGAAGGACAGGAACGGGTTCTTGGAGACCGACGGTCCCCACTGCGCCTGCATCACGACCTTGTCGGCGAGCTTGGTGGTCACCTCGGCGATGAACCAGGCCGGCACGACGTTGCCGGAGGCGTCCTTGCGAAAGCCCGTTTCCATCTCGTGGTTCATCAGAACCTTGATCTCGGTCACGCCGTCCTTGGACGCGGCGCGGATCTTCATCGGATTGCCCATGTCGTTCTCCTTCGCGCGTCCTTGTCAGCCGCCGCAGCCGCCGAGCGTGACCTTGATTTCCTTGGCGGCGGAGTAGTACTTGCCGCCGGCCTTGACCAGGACGACCACGTTGGAGGTCTGGCCCATCTTGATGCGCGTGGTCACGTCGGGAAGCATGTCGGGGCCGAGGTCGAACAGCGCGGCGAGCATGTTCGGGTTCTTTTCGACCAGGAACGAGATCTGCGTCGTCTCGGGCAGCTTGCTGACCGCCTGAACCGGCACCACCGCGCCGTTCTCGGCGATGTCGGAGGCGAGGATCTGGATGTCGGCGCTCTCGGCGACGCCGGTCGCGCCGAGTTCCTTGTAGGTGTCGGCGAGCGTCTTGCCGTCGAAGGCGGCCTTGTTCCAGGCCGCGAAGGCGAGCTTGGGCCCGACCGTCGAGACGATCGCGGTCAGCAGGCCGAGGAGGCCGCCGCGGGCGAGCAGTGCCCGCCGGTTCAGTGTCGATTTCATCATGTCGTTCCTTCCTCCCTCGATTGGGCGCCCGCGCTTTGATCGGCGGATCACTTGTTCGGCGCGCCTGCCAGGATCCACGCCAGAAGCTTCTTCAGGTCCTCGTCCTTGATCTCCTCCTGGGGCGGCATGGCGACCGAACCCCAGACGCCTTCACCGCCGGCGCGGACCTTGGCGATGAGTTTAGCCGTAACGTCCTGGCCTTTGTACTTGTCCGCAACCTCGACGTAGCTCGGACCGACCAGCCGCGTCGTCGCGGCGTGGCAGCCGAGGCAGCCGGCGGTCTCGGCGATCGCGGCCGGCGAGGCCGGGCCCGCCTCGGCCTTGACCGAGGCCGCCGTCACCTGTCCGCGCACCGGGCCGACCAGGCGGTTCTGGTCGGCCAGATTGCCGTGCGAGGCGAGAGCATAGTCGGGCAAGGCCGAGCCGATCTCCACCTCCTTCTTGCAATCCTTCATGCAGGGCGCCGCTTGCACATCGGGCGCGACCGGTTTGCCGGAGAATTCGGTGCCCGGCCACAGCGCGTGGCTCCAGGTCATGCCGTTGCGGTTCGGCATCAGGCCCTGCACGTCGCGGATGGTCCTGTCATCGAGCACGAAATCGTCGGGCACGATCTCCGCGAGGTTCAGGAGATAGGCGAGGACCGCGTAGACCTCGTCGTTCGACAGCGACTTCGGCGCGTTCCAGGGCATGGCGCGCCGGATGTAGTCGAAGAGCGTCGAGACGGTCGCGACCTTCATGAAGGTCGTCCGCGCCGGATAGTCGGGGCGCTTCAGCGCCGCCGCATGACCCGAGGCGACGTCCTCCTTGGTGGTGCCGCCGACCAGCGGCGTGAACACCTTGTTGCTCTCGGCGAAGGTGCCGTGGCAGGAGGCGCATTTCTGCTCCCACACGGCCTCGCCCTGCGCGACGCTGCCGGAGCCCTTCGGCAGGCCGGCGAAATCCGGGCGGACGTCGATATCCCAGGCCTTCAGCTCGGCCGGCGTCGCCGGGCGGCCGACGCCGGTATAGGTGTCGAGCGCGAACCCGGCCGTGACGCCGGCGGCCGCCGAGAGGGCGAAGGCGGCTGCGAAGATCCGCGCGCGCTCAGAGAACCTGGACATTGCTCACGTCCCCGTTCATGGCGACCTTCCAGGACTGGATCGCGTTGTTGTGGTAGATCGACCGCGTGCCGCGGACGGCGCGGAGCATGCGGTAGCCCGGCTGCACGTAGCCGGTCTCATCCTGCGCGCGCGATTGCAGGATCGCCGGACGTCCGTCCCAGTCCCAGCCGACATTGAAGCGGGTCAGGCACTTCGAGAGCACCGGGGTCTGGAGCGTCGCCTCGACCCAGTTGATGCCGCCGTCGAAGGAGACGTCGACGCGCTTGATCTTGCCGCGTCCGGACCAGGCCAGGCCGCTCACGTTGTAGTGGCCCTTGTCGAGCAGGATCTGGCCGCCGGACGGGCTCGTGATCACCGACTTCGCCTCCTGGATCGAGGTGTACTGGCGGTGCTGGCCGTCGGGCATCAGGTCGATGTAGTGGACCGCCTCGTCCTTGGTCGCCCAGGGCTGGTCGCCGACCTTGATCCGCCGCAGCCACTTCACCCAGGAGACGCCCTGGACGCCCGGCACCACGAGGCGGAGCGGATAGCCGTTTTCCGGCCTGAGCATCTCGCCGTTCTGGCCGTAGGCGACCATGACCTCGCCGGAGAGCACCAGCTCGATCGGGATCGTGCGCGTCATCGACGAGCCGTCGGCGCCCTCGGCCAGCACGAACCTGGCCTTGGAGAGATCCGCGCCGCAATCCTCGAGCAGGGTGCGCAGCGGCACGCCGGTGAACTCGCTGCACGAGACCATGCCGTGGGTGTACTGCACGGTCGGCACGGCGACATTGCCCCATTCCATGCCGGTGTTGGCGCCGCATTCGATGAAATGCAGGCGCGAGACCGAGGGCAGGCGCATCAGGTCGTCGAGCGTGTAGACCTTCGGCTTCCTGACGAAGTCCTCGCTCATGCCGTGAACCATCAGGCGATGGCGCGACGGATCGATGTCGTGCCAACCCTGGTGATGGCGCTCAAAATGCAGGCCCGACGGCGTGATGATGCCGAACATGCCCTGGAGCGGCATGAAGGAGACGCTCGAGCCGGCCACCTGCGTCAGGCCGGGGCTCTGGCGCCGGACCATCGCGGTCTCGTATTTCGACGGCAGACCATAGGGCGTCGCGGCGACCGGCTGGCCGAGACTGGTCGACCACGGCGGCAGCTTCAGGATCGCATCGTCGCCGGCGTTCTCCGCAGCCGCGGCCGGACCGGCGGTCAGGGCCGCAGCGGCGGCGAGGAAGGAGCCCCGCAGAAAGTCGCGGCGCCCGGCCGATACCGCGGCGATCTCCTCGGCCGACAGGAAGCTCTCCGGCGCCGGCCTGATCCTCGGGCCGCCGCCCGTCCTGTCACGATCGCGTCTGATCATGCATCCCCCGAATGCCTCGTGTCGTCGCCGGAGACGATCCGGCGGCTCGGACGGGGGTGCAAATGCTCGCGCCGCGCCGGATTCGGGCGCGTCCGCTCGCTCAGCCGTTTTCTCTCCCCGTGTCCGGACTGGTTTCGCCGTCCGGAACTCCGATGGCCGCATGGAAGCGGACCGGCGCGAATTTTCCAATCGGGGTCGGTGCCGGGGGGATCTGGGGGTTTTCCCCTAGACGGCCGATCGATGGCGCTCTCAGGCGGAGATCTGGCCCGGCTCCGAGGCCCAGGCGATCAGTTGCGCGACCGAGGTGACGCCGGCCTTGGACATCAGGTTGTGCCGGTGGTTCTCGACCGTCTTGACCGAGATATCGAGCGCCGCGGCGATCGCCTTGTTGGTGCGGCCGGCGACGATATGGGCGAGCACTTCGCGCTCGCGATCGGTCAGCGACGACAGCCGCCGCTCGAGATCGCCCTGCCGGCGCCGCCGTTCGATCGCCTCGCGACTCTCCGCCAGCGCCTCGCCGATCCGATCGAGCAGAACCTGATCGTCGAAGGGCTTTTCGAGAAAGTCTATCGCGCCGTGCCGCATGGCGCGCACGGCCTTCGGCACGTCGCCATGGCCGGTGATGAAGATGACCCGGACGGCCGAGCCGCGCCGCTGCAGCTCGTTCTGCAGTTCCAGTCCGCTCAGGCCCGGCAGCCGCACGTCGAGCACGGCGCAACACGGGCGCTGATCGTCGAGCGCGCGCAGGAAATCCTGCGCCGAGGCCGAGGTCACGCAGCGATAGCCGAGCGACGAGACCAGGAAGTTCACGGAATCGCGCACATCCGGATCATCGTCGACGATGTGGACGATCGGCTCGATCTCAGACACCGGCATGCTCCTCGATCAGCGGCAGTTGGAAGCGGAAGGTGGTCCGGCCGGGCGTGTCGATATCGACCGCGAGGTGGCCGCCATGGGCCTCGACGATCGTCCGGCTCAGCGACAGGCCGAGGCCGAGACCCTCCGACTTGGTGGTGAAGAAGGCTTCGAACAGCAGCGGCACCGCGCCCGGCGCGACGCCGGCGCCATTGTCGGTCACGCCGACGTCGAGCACGTGATCGCGGACCCGGGACCAGACCAGGATGCGGCCGTCCGGCTGTTTCGACACGGCGTCGAGCGCGTTCTGGAGCAGGTTCAGCACGACCTCCTCGATCTGGAGCCGGTCCGCGCGGATCGTCGGCAGCGCGGCCGGGATGTCGGTCTCGATCGTCACGGCACGGCCGGCGGCGGTCGGTTCGAACAGGGCGAGCGCATCGGCGAGCACGGCGGCCGGATCGACCGGCACTTGGCGCGAGGGGTTCTTGCGGACGAACTCGCGCATGCGCTTGACGATGGCGCCGGCGCGCTCCGCCTGCACGGCGATGCGCTCGACGCCGGCGCGGACGCCCTCGAGATCGGTGCCGCTCGCCAGCCGGCGCTCGCAGCCGCGCGCGTAGCTGACGATGGCGGCCAGCGGCTGGTTGATCTCATGGGCGAGCGAGCTCGCCATCTCGCCCATCAGCGACAGGCGGACGGTGTGCTCCATCTGCTCGCCCTTCAGCCGCGCCAGTTCATGGGCCCGCTGCAGCTCGGCGGTGCGCTTGCGCAGGAGATGGGCGACGCGCATGACGTGGATGATCCACCACAGCGCCGCGGTCGCCGCCAGCATGGCCCAATAGCGGTTCGCCCAGGCGAAATCGAGCATGCCGAGCCTGGAGAACGGCGCGTAGGGGCCGATCTTGAGCGTGCGATAGAGATCCTGCACGGGCTGATAGTCCTCGGGCGCCGTCCAGACCACATCGCCTTCGCGCGGCTGCATGGCGAGGAGCACGCGGGCGACGTCCCGGCCGAGGCCCGGCGAGGTCTGGACCACCTGCACGAACGGCCAACCCGGATAGAGCCGGGTCGAGACGTGGCAGCGCTGGGTCCCCGAGGGGCGGCGGCCGACGACGCGGAACTCGTCGGCGCGCGCCCGCCCCTCCGCGATCAGGGCCTCCAGGACGCAGGAACGCACGACGCCGGCATCGGCCTGCCCAGACCGCAATGCCGCCACCACGCCGTCGACCGGGTAGCCGACGAACAGCATGTTCGCGTCGGCTCGGAGATCAAGCCCGCGCTCCGACGCCTCGCGCTCGACCGCCCGGAAGCCGAAGGCATCGGGCGCGACCGCCGCGACCCGCTTTCCCTTCAGGTCCGTGAGCTGCCAGAGGTCTTCGGCGCGGGCCGGCACGATCACGGCGGCGGCGACTGCCTCGGAGGCCGAGGTGCCGTCCATGTCCTGCTCGGTCGCGATCGCCTTAGCGGAATAGTCGATCTCCAGTTCGAGGTAATGGCCGGGATTGGTGATCACGAAATCGAGCCGGTTCGACGCCACGGCGCCGGTCAGGAACGCGGCGCTGCCGGGCACCAATTCGAACCGGCGATCGGGCAGCGCGCGGCCGAGCTCGGCGACGGTCGCGGCCCAGCGACTCGCGGCCTCCTCGGTGCCGCGATAGGCGAGCACGCCGATGCGGACCACCGGACGGTCGTCGGCGGGCGCCGGCGCGACGAAGCCCGATCCGGCCAGCACGGCGGCGATCACCACCCCGCGGATGTAGGCGCCCCCGAGATCAGTCGCATCGCAGACGTCCGCACCGTCGCGCCTCGGCGATCATGCCGGCGATGGTCGAGGGGCCCGGCCAGCCGATGAAGGCCCGGCCGGCAATCGCGAAGGTCGGTGTCACACGGATGCCGAGCGCGTGCGCGCGGCTCGTCTGCGCGTCGACCTCCAGAGCGGCCGCCCCTGCGACGGCCGGCGCGTCGATCGCATCGAGATCGATCCCCTCGGCCCGCGCAATCGCGCGGGCACGCGGTTCGTCGAGAAAACCGCGGTGGCCGAGCAGGGCGAGGTGCAACGCGCGCGCCGATGCCGGGCCGAACAGGTGAAACACGGCCTGCTGCAGGATCGCTACGGCGCGCGAGGCCGGCGAGAGGATCGGATGGTGCACGAGCGTGAGCGCGACACGGCCGTCGCGCTCGACCAGCGCGTCGAGCGGCACCGCCGCACTCCGGCAGTAGCCGCAATTGTAGTCGAAGACCTCGCCGATCACGATGTCCGGCGCGGTGCCGCCGATCCGCTGGAGCCCGGCGAGCCCCGCGAAGGCCTCGGCCGGCAAGGCGCGGTTCCGGATCGGCGAACCATCGTCGGAGGCCAGCGCGAGAGCATCCGCGGGCGGCGATCCGGCGCGGGCGCTCCCCATCGAGGCCCGAGCCGCCCAGGCATTCGCGAAGCCGCCGATCGCGAGGCGGCACCAGGCGCGCCGGTCGAGCATCATCACAGGATCACCACCGAAACTCCGATCGGGATCGCGGCACATTCCTGCAAACGTCGCGGGATTTCAATCGGTTTGGTAACACGCGCGCCGGTGGCGCCCACGGCTGCGGAGCGATCCGGGTCGGCGTCAGTGCCGATCGAGGCGCCTGAGCGCCCCCGAGGCGAAGCCGGCGAGCGAGACCAGACCGCCGGCGATGCCGGTCGCGACGAACAGGCCGCGGATCCCCATCCACTCGCCGAGCGGCGTCGCGAAGGCCAATCCGACCGGCGCCGCCAGGGCGATGACGGTATTCATCAGCGACAGGACGCGCCCCTGCAGATGATGCGGGACGGTGGTCTGGAGCAAGGCCGTCAAGGGCGCCTCGCCGAGCACGAAGGTCGCCCCGCTCAGCACCCACCAGGCCAAGGCGAGCGTGAAGAACTCGCGGGGCATGGCGGCCGAGGCCGCGAAGGCGAAGCAAGACACCGCAAAGCCACCGAGGATCCAGCGGATGTGCCGCCGCGGCGCCCATGCCGTCACGGCGAGCCCTCCGACCAGCATGCCGATTCCCCAAAGCGCCTCCATCACGGCGACCTGCGCGGCGCCGCCGCCGAAATGCTGCGTGACCAGCAGTGGCACCAGCGTCGCCGACGGCATCAGCACCAGCACGACCGCCGCCTGGAGCAGGAACAGGTCGCGCAGGCCCGCATTGCCCGCGACCGCGCGGACACCGTCGCGGAATTCCGTCCAGAGGTTCGATGCCGCCTGCCTTGGCTCGCCCGGCTGGGGAATCGTGAAGACGAGCAGGGGCACGATCCCGAGCACGGCCGTGACCACGTCGATCGCCAGCGCCCAGCCGATCGGCATCGCGCTGAGTGCGAGCGCGCCGAGCGGCGCGGCGGCGACGAACATGACGCCTTCCAGCGTCTGACCGAGACCGGCCGCGCGCGCCAGGAAGCGGCGCGGCACGAGCAGCGATGTGCTCGCGAGCGCGGCCGGCGCCTGAAAGGCCTGCATCGCGCTGCGGATGAACAGCATCGCATAGATGTGCCACAGCTCGATCCGATCGCTCAGGAACAGCACGATGAGCACGGCCATGCATAGCGCGCTGACGGCATCGGCGCCGATCATCAGGAGACGGCGGCTGTAGCGGTCCGCGAACAGACCGCCGATCGGGCCGAGCAGCGCCTGCGGCAGCAGCGCGGCGAGCCCCGCCGTGGCGAGCTCCGCGACGCTGCCGGTCGCCTCGGTGATCCACCACATCAGCACGAACTGGGTCAGGGCCGAGCCGACCAGCGACAGGGCCTGGCCGAGGAAGATCGACCAGTAGCGCAGACGCCAGCGTTGTCCGGGACCGACAGGATCGATGGAGTGCGATCCGGCTCCGGGCTGAGAACCGATTTCGGTCACGGTCATGCTCGTTGTCTCGCGTCCCCGGGCGCGGAAAGGAGAAGGGCTGCGGGGTCGTGCTTGTCGGTCGCCCTGGTCGGAGATGCGTGGAGGTATTGTGGAGGTTCCGTCGAGGCGCCCGTCGCCGCCTCGACGCGGCCGCGTCGGCATGCCATCCCCATGGCCACCACAATGAAGCCTGTTGCCATGAACGCCCTTGTCCTGATTGCCGAAGACGAGACCGAGATCGCCGAAATCCTCGATGCCTATTTGACGCGCGAGGGATTTCGAACCGTACGTGCCGCCGACGGCAGGACCGCGGTCGACCTGCATCTGACGCTGAAGCCGGATCTCATCCTGCTCGACGTGACCATGCCGCGACTGGACGGCTGGGAGGTGCTGGCCGAGGTCCGGCGCCGCGGCGATACGCCGGTCATCATGGTGACCGCGCTCGACAAGGACATCGACCGCCTGCAGGGCCTGCGCGTCGGCGCCGACGATTACGTCGTCAAGCCATTCAACCCGATCGAGGTGGTGGCGCGCGCGAAGGCGGTGCTGCGGCGCGCCGGGCTCGCCCAGGCGGGCGGCCTGCTGCGCGCCGGCGCGCTCAGCATCGATCTCGACGGCTACATGGCGAAGGTCGGCGCGGACGGTCGCACGACGCCGCTGCAACTGACCTTGACCGAGTTTCGGATCCTTGCCCACATGGCGCGGGCACCGATGAAGGTGTTCACGCGCAGCGAGCTGGTCGATGCCTGCCTGCCCGGCGGCGATGCGCTCGACCGCACCGTCGACAGTCATGTCAGCAATCTGCGCCGCAAGCTGGAGCAAGCCGGCGCGGCGGGCATGCTCGCCGGCGTGCGCGGTGTCGGCTACCGATTGACGATGCTCGAATGATCGGACGTCGCGGCCTGAGCCGCCAGATCTTCCTGTCGATGGCGATCGTCACGGTCGTGGCGGCGGTGGTCGTGTTCGTCGGCCTCTATATCGCCTTCGCCGTCATCTTCACGTTCTTTCCGACGCTGATCGACTACGAGGAATGGCTGCCATCGAGCACGGAACTGCTGATCTTCCTGCTCCTGATCATCCCGTCCCTGATCGTCGCCTCGGTGGTGGCGCTGAAGCTGGCGAACCGCATCCTGGCGCCGCTCAACTCGATCGCCGAGAGCGCGCGCCGCATCGCCGGCGGTGATCTGACCGCGCGCGCCCTGCCGGGCGACCGGACGCTCGGGGAGACGGCCCATCTGGTCAGCGACTTCAACGCCATGGCGCAGCGGCTTCAGGACATGGCCGACGAGATGGCGGCCTGGAACGCGGCCATCGCACATGAGCTGCGCACGCCGCTGACGATCCTGCGCGGCATGCTGCAGGGCATCGCCGACGGCGTCTTCACGCCCGACGAGCAGCGGATCCGGACGCTGCTCCTGCAGACGGAAGGCCTGTCGCGGCTGGTCGACGACCTGCGCGTCGTGACGCTGGCCGAAACCAGGCGCCTGGACCTGCAGATCGAGACCGTCGCGGTCGCGACCGAGATCCAGCACATACTCGATCTGACCGGTCCGGCTCTCTCGGACGCAGGGCTCTCGGTCGAGCTCGCGACATTCGACATCGCCATCGAAGCGGACGGCATGCGGATCCGGCAGGCGCTGCTGGCGCTGATCGAGAACGCCCGTCGCTATGCGACGCCCGGACGCCTGCTGATCGCCACGCTGGTCATCGACGACACGGTCGTGATCCGGGTCGAGGATGATGGCCCCGGCCTGGAACCCGACTTCGCAAAGCGGGCGTTCGAGACTTTCAGCCGCGGCGAGGCCTCCCGCTCGCGCCGCTCCGGCGGCTCAGGTCTCGGGCTCTCGGTCGTGCGGGCGATCGCCGAGGCGCATGGCGGGACGGTGTCGTACCGACGCTCGGCACGCGGCGGAGCGACATTCGATCTCATATTGCCGCGGTCACGGGGCGGCTAGAAGCAATTCGTCCGCCTTCGGCACGGCGCAGGTGATCGCCTGCTCCTCCGCGCCGATGCCGGCGACCAATCGGCCATCACCGACGACGTCTTCCTGAGCCCCGATCAGAGGAACCCGATCGAGAACACCGGGAAGGCTGCTACCAGCAGCAGGCCGATCACCAGAGCGGCCATGTAGGGCCAGATCCGGGTCAGTCCCGCATTCGGGTCGACGTTGCCGATCGAACAGGCGGCGTAGTAGCCGAGGCCGAACGGCGGCGTGAACAGGCCGATGCCCATCGCCAGGATGATCACCATCGCATAGTGGACCTCGTGCACCCCGAGCGCCTTGGCCGCCGGGAACAGGAGCGGGCCGAACAGGACCATGGCCGGGATGCCCTCCAGGATGCTGCCGAGCACGATGAACACCACGATCGACACGGCCAGGAAGCCCCAGCGCCCACCGGGCACGCTGGTCATCGCCGCGGCGAGCGCATGCGAAAAGTTCGACTGCGTCAGCGCCCAGGCCATCGAGGTCGCCGCGCCGATGATGAACAGGATCGCGCCGGCGAGCGCCGCGGTCTTCACCAACGCGGGATAGAGCGCCGCCCAGTCGAAGCGCCGGTAGACCAGGAGCCCGACGACGACCGTATAGACGATGCCGATCGTCGACACCTCGGTCGCCGTCGCGACGCCTTCCGACACCGCGAGCCGGATCAGAACCGGCAGCAGCAGCGCCGGGATGGCGTAGACGAAGGTCGCGCCGATCTCTGCCCCCGAGGCGCGCGAGCGCTTGACCGTCTCCGGCTCGACCATCCGCCGCTTGGCGACGATGGCGAGCGCGATCGCCAGCACCACGCCCGGTACGATACCGCCCGTGAACAGGGCAGAGATCGAGACGCCGGCGACCGAGCCTATGATGATCAGCACGATCGATGGCGGGATCGTCTCCGCCATGGCGCCGGAGGCCGCGAGCAGCGACACCAGCTCGCCGTCATGAATGCCGCGCTTGCGCATGCCCGGGAACAGGACCGGTGCCACGGCCGCCATGTCGGCGGTCTTGGCGCCGGAGATGCCCGAGACGAGCAGCATGGCGCCGAGCAGCACATAGGCGAGACCGCCGCGGACATGGCCGACCAGCGTGATCAGGAACCCGACCATCGCCTCGGCCATGCGGGTCATCACGATCAGATGGCCGAGCAGGATGAACAGCGGCACGGCGAGCAGCACGAGCGAGCTGACGCCCTCGTCGATGCGGCCGGTGACCACCTCGAGCGGCGTCGTCGTCATGGTCAGGAGGTAGGCGACCGTCGACATGCCGAAGCAGAAGGCGATCGGTACGCCGGCGAGCACGCCGAGGCCCATCAGAACCGCGAAGAACACGAACAGGTTCCAGTTGCCGATCGCTTTCAGGGCCGGCGTTGCGAAGTGCAATCCCGCGCCGATCACCAGGAGCACGGCGGCGACGACCAGCAGATCGGCCAGACGGGCGCGCAGCAGGCGCAGCACCGAGACCGCCAGCATCAGGCCGATGCCGACCGGCACCGCGGCGGCCCGCAGGCTGTCGTGCAGGCCGAGCGCCGGCGTTTGCACGAAGTCCTGGTCCTCGGCGAAGTTCAGCGCGGGCTGCAGCATGACGGCCAGGAACAGGGCCGGCACGGCGATCGCAAAGGCCTCGAGACGCGCGCGGTTGACGGCCGAGACTCGCTCCACCAGCGCCGTCATGCGCATGTGCTGGCCGTGGCTCAGGGCGAGAACCGCCCCGAGCATGGCGAGCCAGAGAAACGTGATCGAGGCGAGTTCGTCCGACCAGGTGAGCGGCCGATTGAACACGAAACGCGCGATCACACCGGTCAGCAGGATCACGATCTCCGCAACCACCGCAAACGCGGCAGGGATCTCGACAATCCGCGTCAACAGACGCTCGAGCGTGTCGACGAGCCGCGGCGGTCCGGCGGCGGAAGTCATGACACCGGCCATCATCACCCGAGCTCCCCGACGTTCTGCTGCAGGACGCCCCAGGCTGCTTCGCCGAACTTGGCGCGCCAGTCCTTGTAGAACGAGGTCTTGGCCAGCACCGCGCGGAACGCTTCCTTGTCGACATCGACGAAGGTCAGGCCCTTGGCCGCGAGATCGGCCTTCAGGCTCTGGCTCAGCGCCGCGATATCGGCGCGCTCGGCGTCGGCGGCGATGCCGAACTCACGCGCGACGATCTCCTGGACATCCTGCGGCAGGCGCGAGAAGGCGCGGCGGTTGCCGAGGATCCAGTAGGCGTCCCAGACGTGGCTGGTCAGGCTGCAGAACTTCTGCACCTCGTAGAGCTTCGCCGTCGCGATGATCGGCAGCGGGTTTTCCTGCCCCTCGACGACCTTGGTCTGCAGTGCCGAATAGACCTCGTTGAAATTGATCGGCGTCGGGCCGGCGCCGAGTGCCTGGAACAGGCTGGTCAGGATCGGTGCCGCCGGCACGCGCATCTTGAAGCCCTTGAGATCGTCGGGCGTACGGATCTCGCGGGTCGAGGAGGTCAGCTGGCGGAAGCCATTGTCCCAAGGCTTGGAGACCGCGAAGATGCCGGCCTTCTCGATCTCCTTGCGCACGACCTCGCCGAGCGAGCCATCCATCGCCGCCCAGACCTTGTCATAGGAGGCGAAGGCGAAGCCCGTGTTGACGATGCCTGCCGTCGAGACGAGTGTCGCCAGCACCGAGCTCGCGATGTTGATCATCTCGACCGCGCCGTTGCGCACCTGGCCGATCATGTCGGTGTCGGAACCGAGCTGATTGGCCGGGAACACGTTGATCTCGAGCCGGCCACCGCTCTTTTCCTTGACACGGTCGGCGGCCTCCTTGGCGCGCTTGTTGACCGGATGGCTCGGATCCTGGCCGGTCGCGAGCTTGAAGGTGAATTCGGCCGCCTTGGCCGGGCGCGACAGGATAGAGACGAGCGGCAGGCTTGCCGCCGTGGCGACGAGCGCCCGGCGGGTGACGCGGATGGTCATGGATATCTCCTTAGGTTCGTTTCCTCGAGCCCCCGGCCTTGTTTTCTGCCGGTGGGCGGTGGCTCTGACGGCGTGCCGTCAGAGCCGGGCCTTGACGGCCTCGACGACCGCGCGGGTCGACAGGCCGTAGCGGTCGTGCAGCGTCGGCAGCGCGCCGGCGTCCAGGAAGGCATCGGGCAGTGCGATCTGGTGGAAGCCGGAGGGCATCGCACGCGCCCGCATCAGAATGCCCGCGACCGCCTCGCCGAGACCGCCGACGATCGTGTGGTTCTCCGCGGTGACGACCAGTCGGCCGGGCTTGCCGGCCTCGCGCAGGATCGTCTCCACGTCGAGCGGCTTCAGCGTCGGGACATGCAGGACGCCGGCGGAGATATTGTCCTTGGCCAGCTCTTCGGCCGCTTCGAGCGTGCGCATGGTCATCAGGCCGGTCGACACGAACAACACGTCGGCGCCGTCACGGACGAGCTTGGCCTTGCCGAGCTCGAACTTGTAGTCGTAGCGGTCGAGCACGGCCGGCACGTTGCCGCGCAGGAGCCGCATGTAGACGGGTCCCTTGTGATCGGCGATCTGCGGCACCGCCTGCTCGATGTCGAGCGCATCGCAAGGGTCGATCACCGTCATGTTCGGCAGCGCACGGAAGATCGCCAGATCCTCGGTCGCCTGATGCGACGGGCCGTAGCCGGTGGTGAGGCCCGGCAGCGCACAGACGATCTTGACGTCGAGCGCTTCCTCCGCGATCGCCATGCAGATGAAGTCATAGGCCCGCCGCGAGGCGAACACCGCGTAAGTCGTCACGAAGGGCGTGAAGCCTTCGCGCGCGATCCCGGCGGCGGCGCTCATCAAGAGCTGCTCGGCCATGCCCATCTGGTAGAACCGATCCGGGAACGCGTTCGCGAACACATGCAGGTCGGTGTACTTCGAGAGATCCGCGGTCATGCCGACGATCTCGGGCCGCTCCTTGGCGAGCGCGACCAGCGCGTGGCCGAACGGCGCCGGCCGGGTCGCCTGCCCCTCGGCGGCGATCGAGGCGATCATCGCCGAGGTCTTGAGCCGGACCTTCTCTTCGCCGGGCGCGAGCGGCTTCGGCTTCAAGGCCTGATGGCGCCAACGGGTGTGGTGGTTCATGACGGCCTCCCGGCGTCGAGGATGTCGATGGCGCGCGACCATTCGGACGCGTCGACGCGGACGAAATGCGTGATCTCGCGCTCTTCGAGGAAGGGCACGCCCTTGCACATCTTGGTGTCGAAGATGATCACGCGCGGCTGCGCAACCGGGTGCGCCTTGGCGGCGTCGAAGGCGGCACGAACCGCATCGATGTCGTTGCCGTTCACGCGCTGGGTGAACCAGCCAAACGCTTCCCATTTCGGCGCCAGCGGCTCGAATCCGAGCATCTTGGTCGACGGACCGTCGGCCTGCTGATTGTTGACGTCGACGAGCGCGATCAGGTTGTCGAGCTTCCAGTGGGCCGCGCTCATGGCCGCCTCCCAGGTCGAACCCTCGTCGAGTTCGCCGTCGGACAGCAGGTTGATCACCCAGTTCTTCGCCTGCTTGCGCTTGAGACCGAGCGCCATGCCAACCGATATGCCGAGACCCTGGCCGAGCGAGCCGCCGGTGATCTCCATGCCCGGCGTATAGGCCGCCATGCCCGACATCGGCAGCCGGCTGTCGTCGCCGCCATAGGTCATCATCTCGTCTTCCGGAATGATGCCGGCCTCGACCAGCGCCGCGTAGAGCGCGATCGCGTAGTGACCGATCGACAGGCAGAAGCGGTCGCGGCCCTCCCAATAAGGATCCTCGGGCCGGTAGGTCATGGCGTGGAAGTAGGACACGGCGAGCACGTCGGCGACGCCGAGCGCCTGGCCGATGTAGCCCTGGCCCTGCACTTCTCCCATGACGAGGGCGTTGCGCCGGATGCGGTAGGCCCGCTCGGCAAGACTGACGTTGGTGCGCGGCGATGGCGCGGGTGCGGTCATGACGGATCTCCGTCGTCACGCCCCCTGCGACGGAGGCGATCGGCGACATTGGGAAAAAGAGGCCGACGCCTCAGGGAGCGCCGGCCAGTTCGCGATCAATGAATGAGCATGCCGCCGTTCACGTCGATCACGGCGCCGGTCACGTAGGCCGAAAGATCGGAGGCGAGGAACGCGTAGATCCCGGCGACGTCCTCCGCCGCGCCGAGGCGGCCGAGCGGGATGCCCTCGAGGATCTTCGCCTTGAGCTCGTCGGTGAGCTTGCCGCCGGTGATGTCGGTCGCGATCAAGCCGGGCGTCACGCAGTTGACGCGGATGCCGTCCGGTCCGAGTTCGCGCGCCATCGCCTTGGCGAGGCCGAGCACGCCGGCCTTGGCGGCCGAATAATGCGGACCACCGAAAATGCCGCCGCCACGCTGGGCGGAGACCGACGACATGCAGGCGATCGAGCCGGCCTTGCGCGAACGCATGTGGGGCACCACGGCCTGGGACAGGAACAACACGCCGTCGAGATTGACCGCCTGGATGCGATCCCAGTCGGCGGGCGAGATCTCCATGAACTTCACGGGCTGGGTGATGCCGGCATTGTTGATCAGGATGTCGATCTGGCCGAAAGCGGCGAGTACCTCATCGATGGCGGCCTGGCACGAGGCCTTGTCGGCGACGTTGCAGCTGACGCCGATATGGCCGGCGCCGAGTTCGGCCGCCGCCTCGCGCGCCGCCGCGGCGTCAATGTCGAGGATCGCGACACGGGCCCCCTCGGCCACGAAGCGCTGCGCCGTCGCGCGCCCGATGCCGCGTTTCGACGCCGCGCCGGAAATCACCGCCGTCTTGTCCCGCAAAAGCATTCCGAACCTCCCTCGGGTTTCTCTTGTTGCCCAAGGGATCGCATCGCGGGCCGCCTCCTACAAACGCATATTTGTCATGTTGCGGTGAATCTGATTCACTCAAATCATGCTCGACACGATCCCCCTATCCACCATCAGGGCCTTCGAGGCCGCCGCGCGAACCGGATCCTTTCGCAGTGCAGCGAATGAGCTTCATCTGACCCCGAGCGCCGTCAGCCACGCGATCCGCAAACTGGAGTCCCTGCTCGGCGCGACGCTGTTCCGGCGCGATGCCCGTACTGTGACCCTGACGCCGGCCGGCGAGGCGCTGATGACCCATGTCTCGGCGGCCTTCGAGGAGTTGCGGCGCGGCGTGGCACTGGTGACCAAGCGCGGGCCGCAGATCCTGCGCCTGCACGCCGCGCCGAGCTTCGCGGCGAAGTGGCTGTCGCCGCGGCTGGCCCGGTTCCTCGCGCTCGAACCCGGGATCGAGGTGCGGCTGGCCGCCGGCACCGACTATGCCCGCTTCGTCAACGACGACTTCGACGTCGATATCGTCTACGGCGTGCCGCGCGCCGACGGGGCGGAGTATGTGCCGCTGGTCGAGGAGACGATGACCCCGCTCTGCGCGCCGGAACTCGCATCGCGGATCCGGACGCCGCGCGATCTCTACGGCGAGGTCCTGATCCGCTCCGAGGTGAAGCGCGTGCAGTGGCACCACTGGTTCACGGCCAATGGCCTGGAGCCGCCGGCCGCGCACGGCATGCGGTTCGACCGCAGCTTTCTCGCCCTCGCGGCCGCGGCGGACGGCGTCGGTGTAGCGATGGAATCGACCCTGCTCGCCGAGCGCGAACTCGCCGACGGCCGGCTCGTCGCTCCCCTACGGGGGCGATCGGAGGACGTCCGCTACATCGGCCACTATCTGGCCTTCCCGAAAGGCAATCGCCAGCGCCGCGTCGTCCGCGCCTTCACCGACTGGATCCAGCACGAACTAGGCCTCGCCTGACGATCGCGATCGGACCCGAGGATCGTGTCCCGTCAGGTGGCGTCGCTGACGAGAACGGTGGTCAGTGCCGGAGCGCCGGTATGGTCGGAGTTGCGAGAGCCAACCCGACGAGGGACCACCGATGACCGACCCGATGATGAGCCCGCGGACGCTCGTGGAGAAGAGCGCCGACGCCGATGTCTCGGAGAGATGATCGGCTTCGCCGCCGAGCGCCTGCTGGAGCTGAAATCGGCGCCCACACCGGTGCCGAACGGGGCGAGATGGCCCGATCGAACGCGATTGGCCCTATCCGCGGATCGACGCCAAATACCTGAAGGCCCGTCAGAACGGGCAGATTGTCTTGGCGGCAACGTCATCTGGTCCTCGAGTTGGGCCAGAGCGAACTTCAAGCTGGATCAGGGCTGAGGGGTAACGTCACAATTGTCGCGGATTTGTCGTGTCGTCGGACGCGAGTCCGTGTCTCGACACACGAAAGCCCGCCGGTTTTTTGACCTGGCGGGCTTTGGTGTGTGTTTTGTTTGGTTGCGGGGGCCAGATTTGAACTGACGACCTTCAGGTTATGAGCCTGACGAGCTACCGGGCTGCTCCACCCCGCGTGAGGTGTTTTTCGTGCTTGTGTCCGATTATATGGGTCCTTGTCCGGTCGGGACGTGGGGGCCACGGGATCGGGTCGACCAAGCAACGACGCCCTCGGACTTCGGGAAGAAGTGCGAGGGCGTTGGAGAGGATCGTCCGTCGGATCGAGAAGGTTTCGCGCGGCGGGCGCCGTCCGGAGGACCGGGGGCCGCGCCTTGCGGGTTCGTGTGTGATTGACTTGCGCTCTGCAGGCCTGGCAGCGACCTACTCTCCCGCGTCTTGAGACGAAGTACCATTGGCGCTGGGGGGTTTTACGGCCGAGTTCGGAATGGGATCGGGTACAGGCCCCCCGCTAGAACCACCAGGCCGGCGGAACGCAAGGGTGAAGAGGTCTTCGGCGGTGTTTTGTCACCGCCGCGTGCAGGGATGAATGTCGATCCTTCGCTCGGGAAGGATCATTCGATGGATATCGATAAATGAGAGCGATCAAGCCGATCGAGCTATTAGTACCAGTCAGCTCAACGCATTACTGCGCTTACACATCTGGCCTATCGACGTGGTCGTCTTCCACGGCTCTGTTTTGCGAGACCTTGTTTTGACGTGGGTTTCCCGCTTAGATGCCTTCAGCGGTTATCCCGTCCGCACATAGCTACCCTGCACTGCCGTTGGCACGACAACAGGTCCACCAGTGGTGCGTCCATCCCGGTCCTCTCGTACTAAGGACAGATCGTCTCAAGTCTCGAACACCCACGGCAGATAGGGACCGAACTGTCTCACGACGTTCTGAACCCAACTCACGTACCACTTTAATCGGCGAACAGCCGAACCCTTGGGACCTGCTCCAGCCCCAGGATGTGATGAGTCGACATCGAGGTGCCAAACCTTCCCGTCGATATGGACTCTTGGGGAAGATCAGCCTGTTATCCCCGGCGTACCTTTTATCCGTTGAGCGATGGCCCGTCCACGTGGGACCACCGGATCACTATGGCCGACTTTCGTCTCTGCTCGACTTGTCAGTCTCGCAGTCAGGCAGGCTTATGCCATTGCACTCAACGAGCGATTTCCGACCGCTCTGAGCCCACCATCGCGCGCCTCCGTTACTCTTTGGGAGGCGACCGCCCCAGTCAAACTGCCCACCATGCGCTGTCCTGGACCCTGTGGGGCCGCAGTTAGACAGTCATGACGATAAGGGTGGTATTTCAAGGATGGCTCCACACGAGCTGGCGCCCATGCTTCAATGCCTACCACCTATCCTACACATGCCGACACGAATGCCAGCGCAAAGTTGCAGTAAAGGTGCACGGGGTCTTTCCGTCTAACCGCAGGAACCCCGCATCTTCACGGGGAATTCAATTTCACTGAGTCTCTGCTGGAGACAGCGGGGAAGTCGTTACGCCATTCGTGCAGGTCGGAACTTACCCGACAAGGAATTTCGCTACCTTAGGACCGTTATAGTTACGGCCGCCGTTTACCGGGGCTTCGATTCAAAGCTTGCACCTCTCCTCTTAACCTTCCGGCACCGGGCAGGCGTCAGACCCTATACGTCGCCTTGCGGCTTCGCAGAGCCCTGTGTTTTAGGTAAACAGTCGCCACCCCCTGGCTTGTGCCCCCTGAACCTGCTTGCGCAAGCCCAGGGCCTCCTTATCCCGAAGTTACGGAGGCAATTTGCCGAGTTCCTTCAGCAGAGTTCTCTCAAGCGCCTTGGTATGCTCTACCAGTCCACCTGTGTCGGTTTCGGGTACGGTCTATACGGGAGGCTGTTTCCTGGAACTCCTTCGCTGCCCGATCAATCCGATAAGATCGAACAACACACGGAATTCGTCACTACTCCCAGGCCCTCGATTGTTCACGAGGTTCCCATCGACTACGCCTTTCGGCCTCGCCTTAGGGGCCGGCTAACCCTGCGCAGATTAACTTTACGCAGGAACCCTTGGACTTTCGGCGAGAGTGTCTCTCACACTCTTTATCGTTACTCATGTCAGCATTCGCACTTCCCATACCTCCACGGCGTCTCGCGACTACCGCTTCATCAGCTTAGGGAACGCTCCGCTACCGCTCTTTCGAGCCCACAGCTTCGGCACGTGGCTTGAGCCCC